>NZ_KK211040.1:367526-561094 GCF_000619885.1 Balneatrix alpica DSM 16621
CGAGAGGATTCGAACCTCTGACCGCCTGGTTCGTAGCCAGGTACTCTATCCAGCTGAGCTACGGGCGCTAATGGCGGAGAGTGAGGGATTCGAACCCTCGATAGAGTTTCCCCTATACACCCTTAGCAGGGGTGCGCCTTCAGCCTCTCGGCCAACTCTCCAAACAACGCGGCGGATATTAGCGCATTGATTTCAAAAAGAAAAGGAAAATTTTAATCCTGATTAGGATGTTGTTCCTGCTTCTCTTTTTGAATGCGCTGATAGATTTCTTCGCGGTGCACTGACACGTCTTTAGGCGCATTGACGCCAATACGTACCTGATTACCTTTTACACCTAATACGGTCACAGTGACGTCATCACCGACCATTAGGGTTTCACCTACACGACGGGTAAGAATCAGCATCTCCGTTCTCCTTAAATCCTTGGTTTCCTCATTGCCTAGCGGCACAGCTCCAGCTCCCGCTTCCAGTAGACTTAGCTGCCGATCCTGGCAACTTCAAGCCTGCTAGCGGGCTTCGCATTGTTGCAGGCGTCTTAATGCCTGTGAAGGGGAAAAATCCACATTTTTGTGTGGCTGTGGTTACGCACTGTAACCAGGCGCACGCGAGATGCGAATGTGCAATAAGAAGTGAACAGAGCAGGTGCAGCCAGAGACTGCACCTATACAAAAAGCTTACTCTGCGACAGTGTCAGCTTTATCCAACTCAAAGGCAGAATGCAGCGCACGCACCGCCAATTCCAAGTACTTTTCAGCGATGACAACCGACACCTTGATCTCGGAGGTAGAAATCATCTGGATGTTAATGCTTTCCTTAGCCAGGGCAGCAAACATCTTGCTTGCCACACCGGCGTGGGAGCGCATTCCCACACCAACGATTGACAGCTTAGCAATCTTGTTATTGCCATTCACTTCACGAGCTCCCAGCTCATTGCAGGTACGCTGCAAAATCGCCTGGGCTTTTTCAAAGTCATTACGGTGTACCGTGAAAGTAAAATCGGTGGTCTGATCCGCCGCGACGTTCTGCACGATCATATCCACTTCAATATTGGCATCACTGACAGGGCCTAAAATCTTGTACGCCACGCCAGGTACATCAGGCACGCCCAGAATGGTCAGCTTGGCCTCGTCACGGTTAAAAGCGATACCAGAAATAATGGGCTTTTCCACAGTCTCTTCATCCTCTAAGGTAATCAGGGTGCCAGGGCCATCGACAAAGCTGGACAGCACACGCAGGGGAACATTGTATTTGCCGGCGAATTCCACAGAACGGATCTGCAACACCTTGGAGCCTAGGCTCGCCATCTCCAGCATTTCTTCGAAGGTAATACGATCAAGACGACGGGCACTATCCACCACACGCGGATCGGTGGTGTATACCCCATCCACATCGGTGTAGATCTGACACTCATCCGCCTTCAGCGCTGCCGCCAGGGCCACGCCGGTAGTATCGGAGCCACCACGCCCAAGCGTCGTAATGCTGCCGCTATCATCCACCCCTTGGAAGCCTGCCACCACAATGACATAACCTGCATCCAGGTCAGCCCGCATCTTCTGATCATCAATATGCTGGATGCGCGCCTTACCGTAAGCACTATCGGTACGAATGGCGACCTGAGCGCCAGTGTAGGATTTCGCCGGCACACCACGCTTTTGCAGTGCCATGGCTAACAAGCCAATGGTCACCTGCTCGCCGGTGGACATAATCACATCCAATTCACGGGCGCTCGGTTGTGGCTGAATCGCTTTCGCCAGCTCAATCAGACGGTTCGTTTCACCCGACATCGCGGACACCACGACCACAATGTCATGCCCGGCTTCGCGAAACTTCTTCACCTTCTCGGCAACGGCCTCAATGCGCTCAACCGAGCCCACAGAGGTGCCACCGTACTTTTGCACGTACAATGCCATTTTTTCTGTTATTCCTCTCGCAGCAAGGGCCAGCAAGCTGGCCCTGTCTTCACAGATTGTTATCAGAGGTGGGCTTGCAGCCAATCCTGGGCCTGGGCCAGCGCCGCCGGCAGTGCAGCCACATCGGTGCCACCACCTTGGGCCATGTCAGGGCGGCCACCGCCCTTACCGCCCAAACGCTCAGCCACTTCACGAACCAGATCACCAGCCTTCACTTTGGCTGTCACCTCTTTAGTAACCCCAGCTACCAGGCTTACTTTGCCATCCGATTCGGTCGCCAGCAGTACCACGGCACTGCCAAGCTTATTCTTTAACTGATCCAGCAGATCACGCAGGGCCTTGGGCTCTACCCCTTCCACCTTGGTTACCAGTACCTTAACACCATTGATCTCAGCGGCCTGAGCTGCCAGATCATTACCAGCAGAGCTGGCCAGCTTCAGCTTGAGCTGTTCCAGCTCACGCTCCAGCAAGCGGTTACGCTCAAGCAAGGCTTCTGCTTTGCTCAGTACGGATTCACGGTTTGCCTTCAACGCGGAGGCCAACTGACGTAAGGCCTGCTCGCTTTGATCGACATAACGTAGCGCTTCGCTACCGGTCACCGCCTCAATACGACGAACACCCGCTGCCACCCCAGACTCGGAAATGATTCTGAACAGACCAATATCCCCCGTGCGACGGACATGAGTCCCACCACACAGCTCGGTAGAGAAAGCGCCAGAGCCTTCACCCATGCGAATCACCCGCACTTCGTCTTCATACTTTTCACCGAAGAGTGCCATCGCCCCAGCAGCTTTTGCTTCTTCCAGCTGCATTAATTGCACTTGCACATCCTGGTTGGCACGGATTTGCTCGTTCACCATGGCTTCAACTTGCTGCAACTGCTCCGCGCTAACCGCTTCAAAGTGACTGAAGTCAAAACGCAGACGATCAGGAGCCACTAAAGAACCTTTCTGCTGCACATGCTCGCCCAAAATCCGGCGCAAGGCTTCGTGCATCAGGTGTGTTGCAGAGTGATTCAACACAATAGCTTGGCGACGAGCCTGATCCACTTCTGTCTGCACCACCTGGTCAAGCTGCAGTTCGCCCTCTAGCATCCGGCCATGGTGTAAGAACACCTTGCCCTCTTTGGTGGTATCACGGACAGCAAAGCGGCCACCAGCCCAGCTGAGCACACCACTGTCGCCAACCTGACCACCTGACTCGGCATAAAACGCGGTTTTATCCAGTACGACAACCGCTTCCATGCCCGCCGACAGTTGCTCAACTTTGTTCCCATCGCACAATAACGCCATGACTTTGCCAGCATCCTGCAGATGCTCATAGCCACAAAACTCGGTCTGGCCTTCAACTTGCAGAGTTTGGCTGTAATCCACACCAAACTGACTGGCAGCACGGGCACGCTCGCGCTGGGCCTCCATCGCCTGCTCAAAGCCTGGCATATCCAACTCCAGGCCACGCTCACGCGCAATATCCGCCGTAAGATCAACCGGGAAACCGTAGGTGTCGTACAGTTTGAACACCGTATCACCGGCAATCACCTTGCTCTGCAGCTCGGCAATGGCCTGCTCCAAAATGCGCATACCTTGATCGAGGGTTTTGGCGAACTGCTCCTCTTCTTTGAGGATCACACGCTCAACCTGCGCCTGCGCCTTGGCTAACTCAGGGTAAGCCTCACCCATTTCCGCCACCAGCGGTGCTACCAGCTTATGGAAGAAACTGCTTGTGGCGCCCAAACGGTGCCCATGACGAATGGCACGACGCATGATGCGACGCAGCACATAACCGCGTCCTTCATTGGAGGGCAGCACACCGTCGGTAATCAAAAACGCACAGGAACGAATGTGATCTGCAATCACCTTCAGGGAATGATTGCTGGGATCTTCGGCAGCCGTTACCTCCGCCACCGCACGCAGCAGGTTCTGGAACAGGTCGATCTCATAGTTAGAATGCACACCCTGCATCACCGCAGAAATACGCTCCAAGCCCATACCGGTATCAACGGAGGGACGTGGCAGCGGATGCATCTGGCCATCGGCAGTGCGGTTGTACTGCATGAACACCACATTCCAGATTTCGATATAACGATCACCGTCTTCATCAGGGCTACCGGGCGGGCCACCAAATACATCCTCGCCATGGTCATAGAAGATTTCGGTGCAGGGACCGCAAGGACCGGTATCCCCCATCGCCCAGAAGTTGTCAGAGGCATAGGGTGCGCCTTTATTGTCACCTATACGGATAATACGATCCGCCGGCACCCCTACCTCGTCACGCCAAATGGCGTAGGCTTCATCGTCACTGGCATAGACCGTGACCCATAGTTTTTCTTTGGGGATATTCATCCACTGGGCAGAGGTCAAAAATTCCCAAGCAAAACGAATCGCATCCTGCTTGAAGTAGTCACCAAAGCTAAAGTTACCCAGCATTTCGAAGAACGTATGGTGACGGGCGGTGTAACCTACGTTTTCCAGGTCGTTATGCTTGCCGCCGGCACGCACGCAGCGTTGAGATGTCGTTGCACGGCGATAGGAACGTGGATCCGTACCCAGGAACACATCCTTAAACTGCACCATCCCTGCGTTGGTAAACAGCAGAGTGGGATCATTGCCGGGAATCAAAGGACTGCTGGCGACCACTTCATGCCCTTGGCTTTTGAAATAGTCGAGGAAAGCCTGGCGTATTTCTGCGCTCTTCATATTCCTGCCTAAATTGGAAAACGGCGATTTACTCTGCTCCGATGCCTCAGGCTCCACTACTGCCGAGGCAGGGAGAACACACCGGAAAACATGCAATAACGGGCTAGTATATCGTTGCCGGGCGGGAATAAAACACTAGAAGGTAATTTTGCTGGCGCTTTCGACTTTTGTCGGCTATTGAGCGGCGTTTTGCCCAGAAGAGCGCCTATGCTGCGATCATGCAACTGCGCTTATTGGCTCCGCTTACGTCCCAGGCTTAGGGGTGATGATAAGATTTGTGCACCTTTCACTCGGCTGACAACGCCAGCAATCTGCCCAACCATCTCTTATCAATCCATTGGAGCCCCCCTTAGAGTCAATCCTGTACCAGCCCCCGAGGCATATCGCCCTAAGGACTGCTAGACAAGGGGCTGAAGCCGGATTAATCGTCCCACTCATCCCATTCCGACTGCTGCAAGGCGCTCAATGCCTGCTGCATATTAAAACCACGATAGAGCAGGAAACGCAGCTGCTTAGCCTTTTCTTTCGCCTCCGTAGGCAAGGCTTTACCAAAGCGGCGCTCACGCACAGCACGGGCCTGGGCTAACCAATCTGCCGGTGCTTCCTCCCCTTGCAACTCCTCTAACGGCAGCGCTTTTTGCTGTAATGCAGCCTTGATACGCAAGGGCCCCTGCCCACGCGCCACCGCCTGGCGCACATTAGCCCGAGCTGCACGTTGGTCATCCAGATAGCCAAGCTCCTGCAAGCGCGCCACAACCTGGGCAATCAGCTGTTGTTGACTTTGCTCGGATAACTCTGGCGGCACCTGCTCGGCGTATAACAGTGAGTCTTGCTCCTCCTGCAGCGCTGATGCCTCTGACCACGGCTCCCGCTGAGAGGCAGACCGTGATTTGGCGGAACGAGAAGGACGCAGACGTTTGAGCAGTGCTTGTGCCAGCCGCCGCGCCAGTTCAGTTTCGCCGTAATCGCGTCGCCCCAGCAAGCTGACGCCATGCTCTAGCAGATAGCGGTACAGCTCCTGTTCGCTTTGCTGGTTGCCATGCTCGTTCATACCCATCCCCATAAGCTAAAAAGGCAGCCTGGGCTGCCTTTTTGAACGTTCGCTTAAGCGAAGTCAGGTTCCGTAGTTGCTTCCATGTCTCCCTCTTTAGCGGGCACATTCAGCAACTGCACACGAATCTGAGCTTCCAGCTCCTGCGCCAGTTCAGGATTATCTTCCAGGTATTTACAGGCATTCGCCTTACCCTGGCCGATTTTGTCTCCTTTGTAGGCATACCAGGCACCGGATTTATCGATCAAGCCCAGCTGCACACCCAGGTCTACCACCTCACCCATCCGGTAAATTCCTTTACCGTACAGAATCTGGAAGTCAGCCTGACGGAAGGGCGGAGACACTTTGTTCTTCACCACCTTCACTCGGGTTTCATTACCCACCACCTCGTCACCCTGTTTGATGGAACCAGTACGACGAATATCCAGACGCACAGAAGCATAGAACTTCAGGGCATTACCACCAGTGGTGGTCTCCGGGTTACCGAACATCACCCCAATCTTCATCCGGATCTGGTTGATGAACACCACCAGGCAGTTGGCATTTTTGATATTACCGGTAATTTTCCGCAGTGCCTGTGACATCAAACGGGCCTGCAAGCCGACGTGGGTATCCCCCATTTCGCCTTCAATTTCCGCCTTGGGAACCAGCGCTGCAACGGAGTCGATAATGATGACGTCGACCGCATTGGAACGAACCAGCATGTCGGCAATTTCCAGCGCCTGCTCACCGGTATCCGGCTGCGACACCAGCAGATCATCCACATTCACCCCGAGCTTTTCTGCATAGATAGGGTCCAGTGCATGTTCAGCATCAATAAATGCACAGGTTTTACCCTGCCGCTGCGCCTGCGCCACCACCGACAGAGTCAGGGTGGTTTTACCGGAGCTTTCAGGGCCATAGATTTCAACGATACGACCATAGGGCAGGCCGCCAATCCCCAAGGCCACATCCAACCCTAAAGAACCGGTAGAGACTGCCGGAATAGCCTCACGGGGCTGATCGCCCATGCGCATGATGGCGCCTTTACCAAACTGGCGCTCAATCTGACTTAACGCCGCGGTCAATGCTCGCTGTCTGTTGTCATCCATTGCCTTCACCTGTGCAAATAACTGTATAACTGACCAGTATTATTTCATACTTTTTTGAAAGCGCAAGTCACAAGCGCAGATCCTGTTGCACTAATTGCAGTAACTGCTGCAATGCCTGATCAATCGCCTGCTCACGCACCTGCTGTCGATCACCACGGAAGCAAAACACTTCACTCTGTACGCCCCAGGGGCCAGCCCAGGCTAACCAGACAGTTCCCACTGGTTTCTCCGCACTGCCCCCATCCGGCCCCGCGATACCACTCACCGCCACGGCAACCTCTACCCCCAGACGTTCCAGCACACCATATGCCATCGCCTCCACCACAGGCTGGCTCACCGCTCCCACCTGTTCCAGCAAAGCAGCAGGCACCCCCAATAACTGCTGTTTAAGGTGATTGGAATAGCTGATCACCCCGCCCTCAAACCAGGCCGAACTGCCTGCCAGTGCCGTCACTGCCGCACCGATGCCACCACCGGTACAAGACTCCGCCGTGGCCAGGCGCCACCGCCTGGCACTCAGCTGCTGCGCCAGTTGTGTTAATAGGGTGTGTCGCGCTGACATAATGACTTCTCCTTCTACTGGCCTTTTTCACCAACGGCTTAACCCAGTACAATCCGCTTTCGAATCCAACAGCCTAACCCTGGTTATCAACGTGAGACAACAGGACGCCGCCACCGCCGTGCAAGCACAATCTCTGGCCCAGCATACGCCGATGATGCAACAGTATTTACGCATTAAGGCCCAGCACCCCCGCGAACTGCTGTTTTATCGCATGGGGGATTTTTATGAGTTGTTCTACGATGACGCTAAACGCGCCGCCCGCTTGCTTGATATCACTCTGACCGCGCGTGGCCAATCCGCCGGGGAGCCTATTCCCATGGCGGGTATTCCCTATCACGCTGCGGAGGGCTATGTCGCCCGCCTGGTACGCATGGGCGAGTCGGTGGTGATCTGTGAGCAGGTGGGCGATCCCGCCACCAGCAAGGGTCCGGTCGAACGCCAGGTGGCGCGTATTGTCACCCCTGGCACCCTCAGTGATGAAGCCTTCCTGGAGGATCGCCGCGATAATCTGGTGGTTGCCCTCAATCGTCAGCAACAGCAGTTTGGCCTCGCCCTGCTGGATATCAGCAGTGGCCGCTTTAGCCTGTTGGAAGTGAATACGGAAGAAGCCCTGCAAAGTGAGCTGGAGCGCCTGCAACCGGCCGAGGTATTGATCGGCGATGAGCATAGCTGG
This sequence comes from Balneatrix alpica DSM 16621, assembly GCF_000619885.1. Taxonomy (GTDB): domain Bacteria; phylum Pseudomonadota; class Gammaproteobacteria; order Pseudomonadales; family Balneatricaceae; genus Balneatrix; species Balneatrix alpica. The sequence continues at coordinate 375,510 of NZ_KK211040.1, forward strand.
CCCGACTGGTTACTCAAACGCCAGGGCTTACGCCGCCTGCCCCCCTGGCATTTCGAATTAGATACCGCTACCCGCCTGCTTAACAGCCAGTTCGGCACCCGTAGCCTGGAAGGTTTTGGCTGCGCCCACTTAAGCCTGGCTCTTTGTGCGGCAGGCTGCCTGTTGCAATACGCCAAGGATACCCAGCGTACTGCACTGCCCCATATTCGTGGCCTGCAGGTAGAAAACCGTAGTGAAGCGGTGATTTTAGATGCCGCCACGCGGCGCAACCTGGAGCTGGAGCGCAACCTCAACGGCGGTCACGAGCATACCCTGGCCAGCGTGATTGATCAGTGTATGACCCCCATGGGCAGCCGCTTGTTACGCCGTTGGCTGCAACGTCCCCTGCGTGATCTGAGCCGTCTGCGCCAACGCCAGCAGAGTATCCAGCTGCTGCTCGACACCTGCAGTACCAGCCATATTCAACAACTGCTTGAGCCTATTGGCGATGTAGAGCGCATCCTCGCCCGGGTCGCCTTACGCTCTGCCCGTCCACGAGATCTGGAAAAGCTCGGCCTATCCCTGGCCCAGCTCCCGCTGTTGCAACAAAGCCTAAGCGAGCTGGACTCACCACTGTTACAGCAGCTAGCTAGTGCCATTGCCAGCTTTCCTACGCTGCAGCAACTGCTCCAGCGCGCTATCTGCACCAATCCACCGGTGGTTATCCGTGACGGCGGCGTGATTGCCGAGGGCTACGATACCGAGTTGGATGAGCTGCGCGGGCTAAGTGAACATGCCGGTGATTACCTGGTGCAACTGGAGTTACGGGAACGTGAGCGTACCGGCATCAGCACCCTCAAAGTGGGTTACAACCGCGTCCATGGCTATTACATTGAGCTCGGCCGTGCCCAGGCCAGCCAAGTCCCCGCTGACTATATCCGCCGGCAAACCCTGAAAAATGCCGAGCGTTACATCACCCCTGAACTGAAAGAGTTTGAAGACAAAGCCCTGAGTGCCCGCAGTAAAGCCTTAGCACGGGAGAAAGAGCTCTATGAGGCCCTGCTCGACATTCTGGCCGAACACCTTGGCCCCCTGCAGGACTCCGCCATGGCACTGGCGGAGCTGGACGCCCTGACCAACCTGGCCGAGCGTGCCGACAGCCTGAACTACCACTGCCCTGAGCTCAACGACAGTGACGAGCTCTATATTGCAGGCGGACGCCATCCGGTGGTGGAGCAGGTCAGCGCCCATCCCTTTGTCGAAAACAGTCTGCGTTTAGACACGGACCGTCGCATGCTGATTATTACCGGGCCCAACATGGGGGGTAAGTCCACCTACATGCGGCAAACGGCACTGATTGTGCTGCTCGCCCATATTGGCAGCTTTGTCCCCGCCCGTGAGGCCAGAATTGGCTTGGTCGATCGTATTTTTACCCGCATGGGATCCTCCGATGACCTGGCGGGTGGACGCTCCACCTTCATGGTGGAGATGACCGAAACCGCCAATATTCTGCATAACGCCAGCCGGCAAAGCCTGGTATTAATGGATGAAGTAGGCCGGGGCACCAGCACTTTTGATGGTTTATCCCTGGCCTGGGCCGCCGCCAGCTGGTTAGCCGAGCAAGGCGCCTATACCCTGTTTGCTACCCACTACTTTGAACTGACCGCCCTGCCTGAGCAGTTCAACCACGTAGCCAATGTGCACCTCAGTGCCACCGAGCATCAGGACAACATCATCTTCCTGCATGAGGTACAGGAAGGCCCTGCCAGTCAGAGTTACGGTATTCAGGTGGCCAAGCTGGCCGGTGTGCCCACCAAAGTCATTGCGGAAGCACGCCACAAGCTGGCGCAGCTGGAGCAACACAGCAGCCTTAGCCAAGCTACACCGCCATCGTCCGCCAGCAGCACGACAGCCGCGGCCTCCACCACTGCCACCAGTCAACCCTGGCAGGGGGATATGTTTGCCGTACTGCCTCACCCCGCTATTGAAGCGCTACAGCAGCTTGATCCCGATAACCTGACGCCTCGCCAAGCGCTGGCTAAGCTATATGAGTTACAGGCACTGGCCTCAGCGGCAAAATAGGAGGGGGAAAAATGACCTATGTCGTGACGGAAAACTGTATTCAGTGCAAATACACCGACTGTGTCGATGTCTGCCCGGTGGACTGCTTCTATGAAGGGCCCAATTTCCTGGTGATTCACCCGGATGAATGTATTGACTGTGGTCTCTGTGAACCCGAGTGCCCAGCCGAGGCCATCTTCGCTGAAGACGACCTACCTGCAGAGCAACAGCACTTTGTCGCCCTCAATGCTGAACTGGCGGAACGTTGGCCCAATATTCGTGAAATGAAAGCGTCCTTGCCTGAAGCTGACCACTACAATGGCCAGCCAGACAAGTTGGCGCTATTGCAGCGGGATTAAGCCGCAGGCCGGTTGCAGCCCTACTGGGGCTGCACCGCCACCCGCTGCAGGAAATACTGACGCGCCCGCTTCGCTCCCACCCGCTGCGCTTCCTCCACCAATTGTAAAGCCAACTCCATATTGCCTGCGGCTAACGCCTGGCCAACCGCCTGTTCAAAATAGGCTTCGGTCTGGGCTAACGCAGCAGGGGTAGGCGTAAGAGCCTGCCCCATTGGCTGGGCTGGCTGGCGCCCTGGCTGATACTGCCCCTGGGCTAAAGACTCCGTCTTGGGGGCAATCCAAGCCGGTAAGTAATCACGGATGGCACTGCCACCCCCGCGTTCCTCCTGCAAGCTGATTTGCAACAAGCCTGTGGCAGCATGGGGCGCAATGGGGTCGGCAATATTCGGCGGCTCCACCCCGTGGGCCTTGGCAAACGCCTTGGCGGGATGCACCAGTGTCGTCGCCCCCTGCAACTGCGCTGGGGTGGTATAGATCAGCATATAACTCTCATTGCGGGGATCCGGTCCAAGGCTACGATCGATACGGAACTGGGTATCCAGGCTATCCCCCTTAAAGCCCTGGGCCGGCACATAAATAAAGTCCTGCTCGGTCAACAAGCGGGTTTGCTGAAAGTTGGCATCAAGCAACATCACCGTCGGTGACAATACCGTCTTACCCGCCAGAGAATGTAACTTCACCACAAAACTATGACTGCGCTCAGGCAACTTAAAGGCCGCCACATAGCTGCTGCCCTCGGCGAAGTTAAACCGTGGCGCCTGGCTATCTAATGACCAATCCAAACTGCGGTTAATTTCCAGGGCATGATATGGCAAAGACGATAACTCAGTGCAGCAAGCAGCCGCTGGGGCCGGTTGTGCAGCTGAGGCAGGGGCAACCGCTTGATTCGCCACGCCGACACAACCCGTTAAGGTGATGGCTAACATAGCCAGGGAAAAGAGTTTAAACATAGCGCCTCCCGGCAAACACCCTGTGGCAAGACCAGGCTGGGTGATCAGTCTTGCCACAGGCTGCTAAAAAAACCCCCGAGTTGAGGCGGGGGTAATGGGAAAATAAAACGAGGTCAATCACTACTCAGATGGCCTCCCGCGACGGGAGGCCGACAAGCATCCTTACCACCAAGCTTCCATTTGCACACCAAAGGTCAGGCCAGAGTCTTTACCATTGAGTACTGACTCGCTGGCGGCGTTGTACTTTGCACCATCCCAATTGGCATAGGTGGCAAAGGCTCGGATCACCGGACGTGCCCAGAAGCTGCTACCCGCCGACCACTGTTGGGCCAGGGTCAACTTGGTCAGGTCATAGGTATCACCCGCACCCTGCGGCTTCACCCGGTCATAACCCAGCTCCAGCGCGGTACTCATATTGTCAGACCACTTGTACACCGGACGCACGCCAACGGAGTACCAGGTTTGGCCATTGCCTGCATCGAGGTCTTTATCCTCATAGATACCGACATACATCATCTCGACTTTGTCACTGAGGTTGACCACCCCTTGCTCCACCAGACGCACCATGGAGCCATTGGCGGCGGCACTACCATTATGACCCGTGCCAATCATGCCATCAGTGGCGTATTGCAGCGCTAACTTGTTATAGCCGCCAAACCAATTGCCCTGGGTATGCTCAACAGTCAGCAACACCCCTTCCTGATCCTTGTAACCGGGGTCTGCTTTTTGTGTCTTGCTCAGGTTGGCCTTGCCATAGTCCAGGCCAAACTCGAGGGAGCCATGCTCGCCCACTTTAAGATCGCCATAGCGAATATCGAAGGTGTCATTCGCCACGTTGGTACCTGTGCCGGCACCACTGTAAACCCAGTCACCATCGGTGTTGCGCACCCAGGCCAGGGACAGCTTGCCCTCACCCAGGCTGATATCTTCAATACCTGCACCGGGGCCAGACACGTCCCAGTAGTAGTAATCGTTGATATGTACATCGTGGCGCTTGTAGTAGCGCTTACCCGCCCACAGGGTCGCCCCAGGCATGGAGTCGATCACATTTTTCGCTTCGATATTGAATTGGCGAATAGAAGCCACGCCATTCTCATAGGGATGCTTGGCATCCTTGGCGGCTTCCCAATCGTTCTCCTGGCGGGACTTGTAAGCAATCATGGTGTTAACACGGAAGGTTTTGTCCATCTCGTTGTAGAGATCCTGGGACAAGGCCACCTCGGCATAGGTCTCACACTCATTACCCAAACGGTAACTGGCCCCGGCATTTTTCGCTTTAAAGCAGGCCTGATCACCACCGCCACTGGTGGCACCAATACCCGAACGGGCATAGCCATGAAACTCAACCGCGGCGACAGGCCCAGCCAGCATGGCCGCAGCCAAGGCGGTTAACAAAGGGAGAGTGGGGTTAAACGCTTTGTTGTTGTTATCTGCCATCTTCAGAGATTCCTACTGAGTTAAGGTCACATGGAGCACCGGCTTGGGCATTGCCCAGGTACTGTCATGGTCGGGAATCTCTAAAGAAGCAGCATCATCCTTAGCAGGAAAAAAGTAGGACTATTCAGGGAGGAGGACGACTACGCCCTCTCCTCCCCCGCTACGCCCCCGGGTTACAGGGGCTTAGGCTCAGGCAAAACATCAGCAGGCTTTTCCGTTTTTTCGGCCTTCTCCTGCGCTTTTTCCTGCGCCTTTTCTTTCTCTTTCTCAATTTCCATATCGAAAGAAATAATCTGCCAGCCAGCCTTCGGCTGTAAGCCATTCTCCAGGGTAAACACCTGTACGTGCCCTTTTGGCGTCAAGGCAAACAGCGGACAGCGACCTTTTTGATGCTGAGCCTTCCAGGCTTCAAAATTAAAGTCTTCTGTCAGCTTGGTCGTGCGCAGGCGAGCACCCTGGCGGAGTAGATTAGCGAACTTACCGTAGGTCAGCCCCTCCTCCCCCAGGTATAAGCCCTGGTACTCCTCCGAGATCAGCTGACGCACCGACCCCTGGGCATCCTTACTGGTCTGCACGGCAAAGATATTCTGCTTACCAAACTCAGGACGGTAACGCAGACTGGCCAGCACGTTCAGCTCACGCTGGGGCGACATGGCCAACACCCGGCCATAACCGACCAAATCCAGATACATATCAGCGTGCCGTGACAATGGATTACCGTGGAAGGTACGCAGCCCCATCATCCGCGCTTCACGGATGTTCTCCCAACTGGGATCCACCAACAGCACAGGTAGGTGGTTTTGCTCCAACACCTTGGCGAGTTCACGCGCCACCTGATTGGCACCGATGATAATAAAGCCCCGCGGCTCAGGATCCGCCACACCAAGCCACTGGGCCAAAGGTCGAGCCGTGGCACTTTGAAACATCACCGTGCCGATAATCACGGCAAAGGTCAGGGCGGTCAGAATCTGTGCATCGGCATAGCCACTTTGCTCAAGGCGCAGGGCAAACAGAGCCGATACCGCTGCCGCTACAATCCCTCGTGGCCCAATCCAGGAAATCAAAGCCTTTTCCTGCCACTTTAAGTCACTGCCGTAGCTGGAAATCCACACCGCGATCGGACGAGCAACAAAGTGGATCACCGCCAGCAATACCAGTGCAGGCACCCCTAACGCCCATAATTGGGACAGGTCCAAACGTGCCGCCAACAACACGAACAAACCAGAGATCAGCAAAACGGTCAGGTTCTCTTTGAAGGACAGAATCTCTTCAATGTGCACCCCCTTCATATTGGCCAACCACATTCCCATCACCGTCACCGCCAGCAGGCCGGACTCGTGGGCTAGGTAGTTGGCAAAGGTAAAGGTGGCTAACACCAACGCCAGGGTGGCTAAGTTCTGCAGATACTCAGGTAGCCAGTGACGGCGCAGCGCCTCACCAATGGCATAGCCCGCTACCGCACCACTGACCACCCCGACCAGTACAATTTCAGCAAAGAGAATGGCCGTGTGACTGATCGCTCCGCCTTCTAGGCTTTGCGAGATAATCCACTCATATACCAATACCGCCAGCAGCGCGCCGATGGGATCGATAATGATACCTTCCCAGCGCAACACATTACCGATCCGGCTATTGGCCCGCACGGTACGCAGCATGGGTACAATCACGGTGGGCCCCGTCACGACAACAAGCGCACCAAATAACCAGGACATCGCCCAACTCAAGCCCAGCAACCAGTGGGTGGCCACGGCGATAATCAGCCAGGTTACCGCCGCCCCAATACTCACCAGACGGCGCACCACCTTACCTACATCACGAATCTGGTCCAGATGCAGGGTTAAACTGCCTTCAAATAGAATGATCGCAACCGATAGCGACACTAACGGGAACAGCAACTCACCAAAGAGCGCATCAGGCGCCACCCACCCTAACAGGGGGCCTAAAGCAATACCGGACAATAACAAAAACAAAATCGCCGGCAGCTTAACCCGCCAGGCGACCCACTGGCAGGCCAAACCTACCACCGCAATCAAGGCCAGAATAGCGGCCGCTGACATAGGCATAATGGTGTCCTCTTATCCTGAGACAACTGACCGCGCATCATTAACGCAACTCGCCTTTGGTGCAAGACTCCCTGGCTGTAACTTAGGCAAAAAACCAGGGACTGGCGCCAAAAAGGGGGTTTTTCTCGACTCTCCTCAACCACCATTGCCGCTCTTACTTCTGAAGATCAAGAGCCTGAATCGTAATAGCGCTCTAGCAGCAACAATGGCCTGCATCATACGAGCAAGTTTCGTTAAGGTATCATCAGAAACAGCTCTATTGGCCCATACCAAGCTCGTGCCTGACCACCGCCATTATCGGTATCCGTCATCACCGCAATATGACTAAAACGTTTCGGCACCTTAGCGAAGCAGCGCTGAAAGTCCGCCACCAGATCACGCTCATATTGCTGCCACTGCTGCAAATTCGCCTGACCTGACTCCAGCGCGATTAAGCACGCCTGCTTAGTATAGGGACTCAGCCAATGGCTGTACTGCGGCTGCTCCGATGCCCAAACATAATTCAACGCCAGGGTTTGCCAAGGGAAAAGGCCCTCCGCCACCACATACACCCGGGCCGGAAAGTCATCCCCCGCTTTACTCAGCTCCGCCCCCTTTATTGGCAAATTATCAACCTTCCAACGCCAACGCAGGCGCGGCTGAGTTTCGCTCGCTAAGTTAATCGGCCGGAGCAAACCAGAGGCACTGGCATTCGCTTGGGCCTCCAGCACCCAACCCTCTGCCTGCTGCCGAGTCTGATACGCTGTCTGGCCACTAAAGCGCTGCGTCTGCCACAGGCTCAGATCAGCAAAGTCCAACACTTCCGCCTGTGCACCGACACTGCCAGTCAGCATCAACACCATTCCGCCTATGTAGCCGACCTGTGCTTTCATCGCGGCGCTCCTGGTTATCACTCAGTTTGATCGCTGACTTTTAAAGTGCGATAGCCGGCCCAAATCCGTGTCACCGTGGTCAGGGCGCAAATCAGGGCAAAACCATAGGCCAGCGCAACAAAATGCTGCGGCCACAGACAAAAGGCGATAAAGACCAGGATGGTCTCAGTGCCTTCCGCCAAGCCGCCAATGTAATACAGTGATTTATGGCCAAAATCCGGATGCTTGATCTGGCGCCGCTCAGCCAAGGCCGCAAAGGCTAAAAAACTGCCTCCGGTACCAATAAAAGAGAAGATCAGGGTCGCGGCCGCTAACCCATGCTCAGCAGGATTGGCCAAGGCAAAGGCCCAAACCAGGCCGGAATAGAAGATAAAATCGAGGGTAATATCGAGAAAGCCGCCGGCATCCGTTGGTTGACTCAAACGCGCCAAGGCACCATCCAAACCATCCAAAATGCGGTTGGCCAGTAATAACAGCAAGGCCCACGAGTATGCCTGTAACGCCACCGCCAACATGGCTGCCAGTCCCAGCGCAAAGCCTAGCAGGGTCAGCTGGTCTGCCTTGATGCCGCATCGCTCTAACAGTCGGGCACTATAAAGCAAGGGCGGCTTGACCCAGCGGGTAGTGTACTTATCCAGCATGACTTACCTCCGCGCGGCTCAGCTGCAGCACCTGCGCATTGGCAGGGCAATCCTGGGGATCATGGGTCACCAGCAGGGTGGGAATGGCCGCTGCCAGCGCATGGGCAAATACCCAATCGCGCACCTGGGTGCGCAGCTGCACATCCAGCTTACTAAAGGGCTCATCCAGCAGGAGCAGGCGCGGCTCCGCCAACAGCGTACGTAACAAACTGACCCGCGCCCGCTGTCCGCCGGACAGGGTGGCGGGATCGCGCCCTCCCATGCCGGCCAGTTCCGCCTTGACCAGGGCCTGTTCGATACGATGCTGACGCTGTTGACCGCGATAGTGGCGAGGCAACGCCAATGCCAGATTGTCCGCCACCGATAAATGGGGGAATAACAAGGCATCCTGGAACAACAGCCCAACACGGCGCTGGTAAGGCGGCAAACCTAACAGAGGCTGCTGACCAAGCCAGACCTGCCCTTGCACCGCGAATACCGGCTCCAGAGTGCCTGCCAGCAACCCCAGCAGGCTCGACTTACCGCAGCCACTGGGGCCCATCAGCACCCCGACCTCGCCACTGGCGATGGTCAAACTGAGGGGGGCAAACAGGGGCCTTCCCTGCAAACTCAACTGCACCTTATCGATAACTAACACTGTGACCTCGGTTACAGGCGCATCTGGGCAAAATGCCGATAGCGCCATCTAGGCAATAACAAAGCCAATGCATAAATCAGTACTGGCCAGCACAACTGACCCCAGGCATAGACCCCAAGCACCCGACGATCAGCACCACTGCCAAGGCTGATAGCCTCCGTCGTCAAGGTCGCCACCCTCCCGCCCCCGAGAAACAGCGTGCTGAGGTACTGCGCCACACTGACCGCCACCCCAATAGCCAGGGCCGCTAACAATGGCCGCAACAGCAGCGGCGCCTTCACCCGCCACCAGCAGCCCCAGGGGGTTAAACCGAGTAGACGTCCCTGCTGCCAGTAACGCTGATCGAAGGCCTGATAGGCCCCCGCCAAACTGAGATAGACATAAGGCAGCACAAACAACAAATGGCCCCAGAACACTGCCCACCACTGTCCTTGCCCCCCCAGACTGACTAGCAGCACCTGCAAGCCAAACAAAAAACTCAACTGGGGGATCAACAATGGCAGATAAAGCGCCAAGGATAGCCAGGCAGAAGGGCCACGCCGCCCTAACCCTTCCAGCCACAGCACCACTATGGTTAAGGCGACAGCGCTGACACTCAGTGCCAGCAGCAATGTCTCCTGACTGAGCAGCCACAACCGCGGCAACTGACGCTGCCAGGTAGTCAGTGTCCAGCTCTGCGGCCACGCCAGGGGGAATGGCCAGCGCCAACTCAGGCTACTAATGAGTAATCCCAACAGGGCCAGCAGCACTAACGCCAAGAGCCCCACTAATAACCAACGCCCAACGCTGGCTGTGCGTGGCCAAACCGGCGCACGCCAGCCCCTGCGCAATCCCTGCAAACCTAACCAAGCCAACAACCGCTCCATCAGCCACCAGCCCAGCACCGCCAATAACAGCAGCCCGAGCAAGAGTACCGCCCCCGCACTGGCCGGTAAGCGCCAGCTCAGGTCCGCATCCAGCATCCAGCGCCATAGCTGTACGGCCAGGGTCGGCGGGGTAGTCGGTCCCAGTAACAACGCCATATCCACATTGGCCAAGGCGTACACCAAGACCGCCAGCAGCGGTAGCCGCAACTGCCGGTACAAAGCAGGCCAGAGTAACAACAACCAACTTTGCCAGGGCGGATAGCCCAGGCTCTGCCCCAGCCTGAGGCTTTGCCGCCAAGGCAGATTGGGCAGTGCGGCCAGGGTCACCAATAACAGGTAGGGAAACTCCTTCAGCACTAACCCCAGAATCAACCCCCATCCCCAGGGGTCTTGCACGCCAAAGCCGAGTGGAGGACTGTGCCAGCCACTGGCCCAGGGGGAGACCCAACGCACAAGCCAACCACTGGGGCTGAATAAGAACACCAGACCTAAGGCCAGGGCAGCATGGGGAATAGCCAATAAAGGCGCCAAACCGCGTTGCAGTCGTTGTCCCCAGGGGTGCTCAAGTAAGGCCAGCAAAAACCACCAGACCAGCAGCAGACTCAAGGCGGTTGCCGTCAGGCCGGTAAATAGGCTCAAGCCCAGCCCTCTGGCTAATCCAGGCCAGTGCCAGAGTTGCTGCCAGGGCTGCCAGCTCCACTGGTTAAATCCCAATACCGGAAAGTAGCCCCAGGCGGGCAACAGGGTCGCCAGCAATCCCAGCAACACTGGCCCCCCCAGTAGCAGCAGCGCACTGAGGTTGATGTAAAGGCCTGCTCTCACCTTAACGACCGTAGCGCTCCTGCCAAGCTTGCTCTAACGCAGGCATCCAGCTGGCATGGGGTTCTGCCAAGGTGCGGCCCAAATCCGCCGCATCCAGTGCCGCTGGCCCCAAGTCAATGGCTTGCCAGCGTGCCTGATCTTCAGCCGATAAGCGCTCCAGCGCCAAGACACTAGGATCTCCCCATACGGCTGGGTCTGCCTTGCGCGCCTGAGCCTCCGGGCTTTGCAGGAAGTTCACCAATACCTGGGCGGCGGCTTTATTACTGGAGTTAAAGGGAATTGCCAGATAGTGGGTATTGCCAATGGTGCCACCTTGGTGAATATAGGTTTTCACCGTGGGGGCCAGCTGGCCAGCGATAATCGCCGCACTGGCTTCATTGGGGTTAAAGCTCAGGCTAATCAGCAGCTCACCGTCATCCAGCAACTGACGCATGGCCTCGGCACTGGCGGGGAAGCTTTTGCCCTCACGCCAGAGAACAGGGTGCAATTGATCCAGATATTGCCACAAGGGTGCCGTCACCCTGGCAAAGTCACTTTGCTCAACAGGCTGCAACAAAACGCTGGGATCGGGGGTCAACTCCGTCAAGGCCTGCTTGAGAAAGGTTGAACCGTGGAAACTCGGCGGCTGCGGATAGCTCACCCGCCCAGGGTGTTGCTGGGCGAAGTCCAGCAGAGCCGGCATCGAACGGGGGAAGTCGCTCACCTTGGCGCTATCGGCAATAAAGACCAATTGCGCCATCCCCCAGGCTGCCTCCATCCCCTCCACCGGGATGGCAAAATCATAGGCAGTGGTGGCCGGATTAACATAGCGATAATTGGGTAATCCCTCAGCAAAGGGACCAAATAAGAGTCCCTGCTCCTTCAAGGCTTTAAAGTTTTCCCCATTGACCCACAGCAGGTCCACACTGCCCTGCTGCTCGCGCCCGGCGGTTTTTTCCGCCAGGATGCGGCTCACCACTTCCGCGGCATCACTGATTTTGACGTGCTCCAGCTGGATGTCATAACGCGCCTTTACTTCTGCTGCCGCCCACTGGATATAGTCATTGATACGCTCCGAACCACCCCAGGCATTGAAGTAAAGCGTCTGTCCCTTGGCCTGTTGCTCAATTTCAGTCCAGTTAGCCGCGTTGGCCGTCAAGCTGGCTCCTGCAAACAACAAGGCGCCCAACAGCTGTGTCGGTTTATCCATGCTTAATCCTTATTTACGTGTCTAATACAAATATCAGCAGCAGGGCGTTACGCCCCTCGCCGCCAGCGATGGAAGCGTGCTAACCAGGCCAGTATCCTGGCGGGGGCATGGGCACGTTTCCATACTCCGGCAACATACTTATTGCTTTCAGCCAGGGTGGGATAAATATGAATAGTGCCCAGGATTTTGTTCAATCCCAGGTTATAGCGCATCGCCAGTACAAACTCGGCAATCAAGTCACCGGCATGCTCCCCCACCAGGGTCACCCCTAAAATTTTGTCTTTGCCAGGCACCGTTAGCACTTTGATAAAGCCGTGCCGGGCACTGTCGGCAATGGCCCGGTCCAGCTCGGCAATATCAAACTGACTCACCTCATAGGCAATACCCTGGGCCTTCGCCTCTTGCTCATTTAGTCCCACCCGTGCGACTTCCGGCTCGGTAAAGGTGGCATGGGGTATTACCCGATAGTCCACTTTAAATGCCTTAATCCCAGCAAAGAGCGCATTGACGCTGGCATACCAGGCCTGATGGGAGGCGGCATGGGTAAATTGATAAGGCCCCACCACATCGCCACAAGCCAGAATATTGGGCAGGCGGGTGCGCAAATACTCATCCACCTCCAACGTACCACGGGGGCCTGCCTCAATACCCAATTCCTCTAAACCGAACCCCTTCACGTTGGCCCGCCGCCCCAGGACGACCAGTACCTGATCAAAACCCAGCCACTGTTGTTGACCCTGACTTTGCAGCAGCGCTTGTTTTTCTCCCTCCTGTACACGGAAAGCCACGACTTCTGCCTGTAAGTGCAGTTCGATACCTTCCTCACGGAAACGCTGCTCCACCAGGGCAGAAACCTCCTCATCCTCACGATGCTGCAAGCGGCTATTACGCTCCACCTGGATCACCTGACTACCCAAGCGGGCAAAACACTGGGCCAATTCGCAACCGATCGGCCCCCCACCGAGCACCAGTAAACGCTTGGGTAACTCGCGCAGATTCCAGACGGTGTCTGAAGTGAGGGGCTGCACCTGCTCAATCCCAGTGATCTCTGGGACAAAAGGGCGGGCTCCCGTCGCAATCACGATATTGCGGGTGCGCAGGGTGCGACCATTCACCTCCACCGTCCAGGGGGAAGTGATACGGGCTTCGCCCTGAATACACTCCACCCCCAGGGAGGAGTAACGCTCCACCGAGTCATGGGGCTCCACCTCTTTGATGACCTGCTGCACCCGCTCCATCACTTCGGCAAAGTCAAACTGCGCCTCGGCACTTTGCATCCCCAACTCCCGCGCGCGTTGGCATTCGGCGACAAACCTGGCGGAACGAATCAAGGCTTTGGAGGGGACGCAGCCCGTATTGAGGCAATCTCCCCCCATCCGATGCTTTTCTACCAGCGCTACCTTTGCCTGCACCGCGGCACCAATATAAGTCGTCACCAAACCAGCCGAGCCTGCACCAATCGCCACCAGGTTGTAATCAAACTGTTCAGGCTGGCTAAACCCCTGATATAGGCGTTTGCGTTGTAAGCGTGCCATCAAGGCTTTAGCCAGCAGCGGAAACACCCCAAGCAACACAAAAGCGCCCAACAAATTAGGGGAGAGAATGCCACGCAAGGAGTCCAACTGTGCCAGCTGAGTACCGGCATTCACATACACCAGGGTGCCGGCCAACATCCCCAATTGACTGACCCACATATAGGTCCACACCCGCATCGAGGTCACCCCCATCAGCAGGTTAATCATAAAAAACGGGAACAGCGGCACCATCCGCAGGCCGAATAAATACCAAGCCCCCTCGCGCTGGATACCGCTATCAATCGCCTGCATTTGGCGCTGAAAACGTCGGGTCAGGGTATCCCGCAACAGATAGCGGGCAGCCAGAAAAGCCAGGGTCGCCCCCAGGGTACTGGCAATCGACACCAGCAGCGTGCCCCACCATAGGCCAAACAATCCTCCCGCTAACAGGGTCAACAAAGCAGCTCCCGGCAAGGAGAGCGCCGTAACCGCCACATAGATCGCCACAAAAGCCAATGACATCAGAACAGGCGCGGCCTGCACCTGTTGCTGCCAGGCCTGCTGCCCCGCTTTAATTGACGCCAGATTGAGCCACTGGCCCAGATCCCACCACCAAAATGCCACCACTGCCGCCAACAGCAGTAATAACAGCACGCCTTTCCCCTTTTTCATGGGCGATAACTTCCTCATTGATTTGTTGCTTAGGGCGGCAAAACCGTAAAAGGTTCCCGCCCCGCAGGTTGCCCCCTTGAGCAGGCAAACTAAACTCATTACCATCCCAGCCTGAAAACGTCTGCCAGTCGGCGCCGTATTCACTGTTCTCACCGGATAAAGGCAGGTCTCTGCGATGGTGCAAGCCCGGGTGCTGGAGCTTCCCACTCAACAGCACAGCCATGATCACGATTACCACCAGCTGATTCTCGGTTTGCACGGTCAGGCCGAGTTCGACATTGCTGGTCAGGGCGGTCTGGTCAATCGCCATAGTGCCTGCATCGTGCCGGGTAATCGTAGCCATGGCTACCAGGGCAGTCGCGATAATCATGTGCTGATTCTCGACATTGATGCCCATAACCCCCAGGACGAGGCCTTGATTGCCCGCCTGTTTAACCTGCCGCGCTATCTGCCGATTGATCAGGAAATCCAGCAACTCCTGGGCTTTGCCCACCACGAGCTACAGCTACACCAGCAAGACCAAGCCTTCCAGCATTGCTTAAGTGGCCTGCTATTGCGCTCGTTGTACCAACGCCTGGAGCAACCACCACTGCAGACGAAACAACTGAAGCTGGATATGGCCCGCATTGATCAACTGATTAAGGGCAACCTGCACCGCCGCCTGAGCATCAGTGAACTGGCCGGCAGTCTCTGCATCAGTCCCAGCCATTTCCATGCCCTGTTTAAAGAAGCCACCGGTCTGACGCCGCACCAGTATCTCAACCGGGCCCGGGTCGAGCAGGCATTGCACCTGCTGCAACACAGTCAGCTCAGCCTGGCGGAGGTAGCCGATCAGTGTGGCTTCTGCAATCAAAGCGCCTTTACTCAGGCACTGCGCCAGCACACCGGACACACTCCCGGTTATTGGCGTAAACATCCCTAAACCACCTCAATCAGAGTTTTTTGATAAAACTCCATAGCATTTTGCAAGACCTGGCGTTATCCACAGCCTACATTGATTCTCATCTACTCTGGTCAGCGCCAGAGTCATTCTGACAAGAATCTGAGGGGAAACTCCCCTGAGGCGAGGTGCCCATGCTTACTGCTGATGATGTCCTGACTGGTGCGCCCCTAAACCAGTCGTTACCTGAGCTGATGCAATTGATCAGCCAGCATTACGCCCTTGATGAAAACACCTACCTACCGGAACTGCTCAAGCTCGCCAGCCCCGATAGCGCCGAGCTGGCCCAATTGACGCGCCAAGCCAGCGAACTGGTTGAGCAGGTACGCCAGCGTGACAATGCGGTGGATACCATCGATGCTCTGCTGCAGCAATACAGCCTGGATACCCAGGAAGGCATCATGTTGATGTGCCTGGCGGAAGCGTTGCTGCGCATCCCTGATCCGGAAACCGCCGATGCGCTGATCCGTGACAAGCTCAACGGCGCCAAGTGGGAAAACCATCTGGGTAAAAGTGACTCCACCCTGGTCAACGCCGCTACCTGGGGCCTGATTATTACTGGAAAAATGGTCAACCTGGATCACCCCCAGGACGGCCGCCCGGCCTCTGTACTCAATCGTCTGGTCAAACGCTGTGGCGAGCCTGTCATTCGCCAAGCGATGAATCAGGCGATGAAGATCATGGGGCACCAGTTCGTTCTGGGCCGCACCATTGAGGAAGCCCTGAAAAACAGCCGCAAGCAACGTGATCGGGGCTATACCTACTCCTATGACATGCTCGGTGAAGCAGCCCTGACCCAGGACGATGCGCAAAAATATGCCGCCGACTATCGCCAGGCCATCGATGCCTTGGGCCGTGCCAGTTATGGCGATGACAAAACCCCTCGCCCCACCATTTCCATCAAATTATCCGCTCTGCATCCCCGCTATGAAGTCGCCAAAAAAGCGCGGGTACTGAGTGAGATGTTCGAGACGGTACTGGGGCTGATTCAGCAAGCCCGTCGCCTCAATGTAGGCATCACCATTGATGCAGAAGAAGCCGATCGTCTGGAACTCTCCCTGGAGCTGTTCGAGCAACTCTACCGCCATCCCAGCTGCCAAGGCTGGGGCAATTTTGGTTTAGTGGTGCAGGCTTACTCCAAGCGGGCACTGCCGGTACTGATCTGGCTAACTCGCCTGGCCAAAGAACAGGGCGATGAAATTCCCATTCGTCTGGTTAAAGGGGCCTATTGGGACAGCGAAGTGAAGTGGTCACAACAGGCGGGCCTTAGCTCCTATCCGGTCTACACCCGCAAGGAAGCCACCGACACCTCCTATCTGGCCTGTGCCCGTTACCTGCTAAGTGAGCACACCGAAGGGGCGATTTATCCGCAGTTTGCCACCCATAACGCCCATACCGTTACTTGCATTCTTAGCATGGTGGGTAAGCGCCGCTTTGAATTCCAGCGCCTGCACGGCATGGGCGATGCGCTCTATGACACCGTACTGGAACGTCATCAGCCTCGGGTACGGATTTACGCCCCCGTAGGCGCCCATAAAGACCTGCTGCCTTACCTGGTGCGCCGCCTGCTGGAGAACGGAGCCAACTCCTCCTTCGTGCATAAACTGGTTGACCCCAAGGTGCCGGTTAGTAGCCTGGTGGAGCATCCCTGCCTCACCCTCAGCCAACGTCCCAGCCTGGCCAATGAACGTATTCCTTTACCACCTCAGCTGTTCGGCCCCAGCCGTCGCAACTCCAAGGGTATCAATATGAATATTCAGAGCGAATTCGGCCCCTTCGAGGCTGAAGTCAAAGCCTTTAACCAACAGCAGTGGCAGGGCGCCCCCATTATTAATGGACAAAAGCGCAACCAAGGTAACGGCCAGCCGGTATTCGCCCCCTACAATCTGAATGAACAGGTAGGCACTCTATTCTGCGCCGATGCCGCTCAGGCCAAAGAAGCCCTGGATGGACTGGTTGCTGCCTATCCCCGCTGGAATGCCACCCCGGTGGAAAGCCGTGCCGTCATTTTGGAAAAAACCGCTGACCTGCTGGAGCAGCATCGCGGTGAACTGATCGCCCTGTGCGGTCGTGAAGCGGGCAAGAGCCTGCAGGATGGTATTGATGAAGTGCGGGAAGCGGTGGACTTCTGCCGTTACTACGCCAATCAAGCCCGTGAGCACTTTGCTCCCCTGACCCTGCCAGGCCCAACCGGCGAATCCAACGAGCTCTACCTTTGTGGCCGTGGGGTATTTGTCTGCATCAGCCCCTGGAACTTCCCCCTGGCGATTTTCATCGGTCAGGTGGCAGCCGCCCTGGTCGCGGGTAATACCGTAGCCGCCAAGCCTGCCGAGCAAACCGGTTTGGTCGCCACCCGTGCGATTGAACTGATGCTGGAAGCAGGCCTGCCAGCTGATGTCATCGCCCTGCTGCCGGGCGACGGTGCCAGTGTCGGCGGCACCCTGACACAAGACAGTCGCGTTGCCGGCGTCGCCTTTACCGGCTCCACCGATACCGCCTGGCTGATCAACCGCACCCTGGCCAATCGCCAGAAAGCCGCCATTGCGCCTTTGATCGCTGAAACCGGCGGACAAAACGCCATGCTGGTTGACTCCACCGCCCTGCCTGAACAAGTGGTCAAGGATGTGATTGGCTCTGCCTTCACCAGTGCGGGCCAGCGCTGCTCCGCCCTGCGGGTGCTCTATGTGCAGGAAGAAATCGCCGAGCGCATTATTGATCTGCTCAAAGGGGCAATGGCCGAACTGCGCATGGGTAATCCGCTGGAGCGCCACACCGATGTCGGCCCTGTGATTGACGCTGACGCCAAAGAACAGCTACTCGCCCATATCGCGCAGATGAAACAGCAGGGTCGCCTGATTGCCGAGGCTCAACTGCCCAGCGAGCTGAATGGCCACTTCGTTGCCCCCACCGCCTTTGAGATTGACTCCATCAATCAACTCAGCAAGGAAAACTTTGGCCCCATCCTGCATGTGATTCGCTATCGTGCCGAGCAGCTGGACCAAGTGCTGGCTGAAATCAACGGCACTGGCTTTGGCCTGACCCTTGGCATCCACAGCCGTAACGAGGAACACGCCCGCTACATTGATGCCAACGTCAATGTCGGTAACGTCTACATCAACCGTAACCAAATCGGTGCTGTAGTAGGGGTACAACCCTTTGGTGGCCAAGGCCTGTCCGGTACCGGCCCCAAAGCTGGCGGCCCCCACTATCTGCTGCGTTTCGCCGGAGAGCGTACCCGTACCATTAACACCACCGCCGTGGGGGGCAATGCTTCCCTGCTGGCCCTGGGTAACGGCTAACCCTCTTTACCAGCCTGGCTGGTAAAGCTGGAGGGGAAAATGCTCCCTCTCCAGCAGCGCAAGCCCAAGTTAACTTGGGCGTTCGCCCCCTTCCTGCCTGGGTTGGGGGCTTTTTTGTCACTGCCAGATGCCTTAGTTTTCGCCTTCCGTACAAGCTCTCTTCTATAATCAGGGCTCATACCAATGTGAACGCACCATGTCTGATCCACAAATTCTGATTGCCTTCACCTTTATCCTCTATCTGTTAACCATGCTGGCGATTGGTTACTTTGCTTATCGCCGTACTCAAAGCATGTCCGACTACCTGCTTGGAGGCCGGCGCCTGGGGCCGATTCCCACCGCCCTTTCTGCAGGTGCCTCAGATATGAGTGGATGGCTACTGTTGGGTTTACCTGGATATGCCCTGGCCGCCGGTTATGAGGCTGTCTGGTTGGCGCTGGGATTACTGCTTGGCAGTTGGCTTAATTGGCTATTTGTTGCTAAACGCTTACGGGTTTTCTCCACCTTGGCGGACGACGCCCTGACCATTCCGGCCTATTTTGAAAACCGCTTTCGTGACAGTAGCCGCTTGCTTCGCCTGACCTCCGCCTGCTTTATCCTGTTGTTTTTCTTGTTCTATACCAGCTCAGGCCTGGTCGCTAGCGGCAAATTGCTGGAAGAAGTCTTCTCCATGGAATACCACTGGGCGGTGCTATTAAGCTGCCTGGCGATTATCTCCTACACCCTGTTTGGTGGCTTTTTAGCCGTCTCCTGGACCGATGTGGTGCAAAGCCTGATGATGGCATTGGCGCTGATTATTGTGCCGCTGGTGGCGATGGGAGATTTTGGTGGCTGGAAGCTGACCCACAAAGCGATCGACACCCTCAACCCCGAGTTATTGAATATCTGGACCAATCACCAAGGCGAACCCCTGGGCTGGATTGCCATCGCCTCGCTACTGGGGTGGGGACTAGGCTACTTTGGCCAACCTCATATCTTGGCGCGCTTTAAAGCCATCAGCGATGAGCGCCATATCCCCTTTGCCCGTCGTATCGCCGTAGGTTGGACCTTTCTTACCCTCAGCTCTGCATTACTCTGTGGCTGGGTCGCCATTACCTATTTAGGCGGCAGCCTGGCGGACTCCGAGCGGGTCTTTATTGTGCTGGTGAACATCATGTTTCACCCGATAGTGGCAGGCTTACTATTAGCGGCGGTGCTGGCCGCCATTATGTCGACCGCCGATTCTCAGTTACTGGTCAGCTCCTCCGCCCTGGCCGAGGATTTTTACAAAGCCGTACTCAAGCGCCCCTCCTGGTCACGTCAGCAAATTAAAGTCGGGCGTGTGGCCGTGATGGGTTTAGCCATCATCGCTGCGGTGATTGCGCTTGATCCCGAGTCCAGCGTATTGGATATGGTGTCCTATGCCTGGGCGGGCTTTGGTGCCGCCTTCGGCCCTGCGATTGTGATGTCACTGTACTGGCGCCGCATGAACCGCAATGGTGCCCTGGCCGGAATACTGGTGGGGGGCCTCACCGTTGTGCTTTGGACACCACTTGAAGGGGGAATTTTTGAACTTTACGAAATTATTCCCGGCTGCCTGTTGGCAACCCTGGCAATTATTATGGCCAGCTTACTGAGTGCGCCTCCCCAACCGCGGGAAGCCACTCCGCTACGGCAGCCAGCACAGGAAAAATAGGTCGCAAGTATAGAAGGCAAAGTCCATACCCTGGCCTAAAATCAAAAGCCCCAACCAGCAGGGACCAGCTGCCAGTTGGGGCTTTTGCACTTTCAAACCAGACTCACTCTTATCAAGTCTGCCAGGTGAGAAAGCATCACATCGCGAACAAGGGCTATTTTTAGTAAATAAAACAAAATTATCAAGCCAAAAATGATTCAAAATAGAAAAATGAATGTAAAAAGACTACATTAAACACCGCGAAGCCTTTACTCGTGCTGCCCTGCGACAGCACCGGTAAATGTTTCTCTGGAGTAAAAAGGATGACTATCCCCCATATCCTGGTTGTCGGAGGCGGCGCGGGAGGCCTTGAGCTGGTCACGCGTTTGGGTCACAAACTGGGTAAGAAGGGCAAAGCCCGCATTACCCTGGTCGATCGCAACCCTACCCATATCTGGAAACCCCTGTTACACGAAGTGGCCACCGGCTCGATGGACTCAGGCATTGATGAAGTCAGCTACCGCGGCCACGCCCATAAACATTACTTTGAGTTCCAACTTGGCAGCATGCAGGGCCTCAATCGCAGTGAACGCCAGCTGACCCTAGCCCCGATCTTCGATGAAAAAGGCCGCGAGCAGGTCCCCGCCCGACAACTGCATTACGATTATCTGGTTCTGGCACTTGGCAGCCAGAGTAATGATTTCGGCACCCCTGGGGTGGCCCAGCACTGTCATTTTCTCGACAGTCGCGATCAGGCCGAGCGTTTTCGTCAACACCTCTTGCGCCACTGCATGCGCTTCTCGCTGGAGCGCGAACACCGCCGTCCGCTTAGCATCGCCATCGTCGGCGCAGGTGCGACCGGCGTCGAACTTTCCGCCGAACTTTATAATGCCGCCCAGTGGCTGGGGCAGTTTGGTTTTGCCGGGTTGGATAAACAGCAACTACAGGTGCACTTGATTGAAGCGGGCCCACGTATTTTGCCCGCCCTGCCCGAACGCATTGCAGCAGCAGCCCATCGCGAGCTGGCGAAGTTGGGGGTCAAGGTACGTCCCGCCACCCGCGTTACCGAAGCCAAAACCGAAGGCCTGGTTACCGCTGAGGGGGAGCTAATCGAAGCCGACATTATGTTGTGGGCCGCTGGGATTAAAGCCCCTGCTTTCCTGAAAGATCTGGATGGCCTGGAAACCAATCGCCTTAATCAACTAGTCGTCAACGGCAGTTTGCAGACCAGTGCCGATGAGCGCATTTTTGCCCTGGGCGACTGTGCCGCCTGTGCGGCGGGTGAGGGTAAGTTTGTTCCACCCCGCGCCCAGGCAGCTCACCAGATGGCCTCATTGCTGGCGAAAAACCTGCAGGCACTACTCAAAGGTGAGCCTCTGAAAGACTTCGTCTATAAGGATCATGGCTCCCTGGTTTCCCTCAGCCGCTTCTCGACCGTCGGCAATCTGATGGGCAACCTCACTTCAGGCAGTCTTTTTGTCGAAGGTCACTTAGCCCGCCTGTTCTATATTTCACTGTACCGCCTACATCAGCTCGCCTTACATGGCCCCCTGGCGACCCTGCTGATCGCCCTGGTGGATCGTATCCACCGGGTGATTCGCCCTCGCTTGAAACTGCACTAACGACAAAGCACACAGGCCTCATCAGAGGCCTGTGTGCTAAGTACGGACTGCCGCATCAGGTTAATACATAGGCCCTTCGGGCCATAGCCACCACAGCATTAAGCACAGCGATGCAAGCCAACTGAGGCCTGCGGCTAACCAATGCTTACGCAACAGCCATGCACCCAGTAACGGCAACACCAACGCCACCAGCACCTGCAACCAGGGCACATCCACATACCAATAGGTATAGGCCGCCAACAACATCAGCAGGGTTAAACTGATACGACTCACAGGCTCCGCCAAATGGGGGGCCTCACGCCAGGCTAACGGCAGCAACCAGAGCACGCCGCTGACAGCCAATAAAGCACCGCTTAATTGACCCGCCAGTACCGAGCCGCCGAGCACATTGGTTAACACCAATAACACCTGGGCACCCAATAATCCCATTTCATGCCCAGGCTGAGTTGCCAAATAACGCCATGCACTCTGCACCAGCAGCACGAAAACGGTCGCTATCGCCAATCCTACCAACATGCTGGGATGGCGCTGCCACAGTGGCCAGCCCACCGCCACCAGCGCCACCAGCCAAGCTAGAACCTGGGCTGGTGCGCCTGGCCGTAGCAGCCAAGCTAGTGCTGGCAGGATACTGGCCCAAAACAACCAATCCAATGCCTGTCGAGGCCAAGGCTGCCAAGCACCATGCAAACCCGCGACTGCAACGGCCATAGCCAGTGCCACCGCAAAGGGGAAAAGGCGCGGCTGCCAAAGGCGGGCCAATAACCACAGAGGAATCGCTACCAGTAGCGGCCAAAACGCTACTGGCAGCACCATGTCCAGCATTGAAGGGGATTCGCCGTACATGGTCACACCTTACTTACGGATACCTTCGATGAAGATATTGACCTGAGTCTCATCACTCACACCCGGAATAAAGTTGGTGATCCCAAACTCAGAACGGTTCAGTGTCGTTTGAGCATTAAAGCCTGCGCGGTAGCCACCCCAGGGATCATTACCCTCACCGATTTTCTGTACGTCGAAGGTAACACTCTTAGTCACACCATGCAGGGTCAGCTCACCAGTCAACTTACCTGCTTCCGCTGTACCTTCATAAGCAGTGCTCTTAAAGGTCATTTCCGGGAACTGTTTCACATCCAGAAAGTCAGGGCTGGCCAAGTGTTCATCACGCTTTTCATGGTTGGTATCGATACTGGCAGTGTCTACCATCAGGGTCACGCTGGCAGCGCTGGGGTTGTCATTGTCAAAGCTAAAGTCACCACTGAAAGTGTTAAAACGCCCAATGGTCTGGCTTACCCCCAGGTGACCAATCACGAACTGCACAGTCGAGTGGCCAGCATCAATACTGTAGTCAGCGGCATAAGCCAGGCTGCCAAAAGAAGCGATGGCCGAAAACACAATACCCTTGGTCAGATTACGCATAACAAGCTCCTTGGATCTATTGGTAGGTTCATCCCTGCCTACGCCGACTGCGGACAGGTCAGGCTCAGACAGCGAGAATCATTATCAGTTCAATGCCCAGTATATTTTTTCTCAGAGCAAGATTAAGCTAGCAAAAAGCGGAGGTAATCTTTCCTTTTTGGAAATAATCAAGGAGGCTTCCATGAATAAGCTGCTCGCCATGCAGGTATTTTGTCGTGTGCTTGAGTACGCCAGCTTTGCCCAGGCAGCACGGGAGCTCAAGCTCTCCTCCGCCCAGGTCAGTAAACATATCAGCAATCTAGAGCAGCATTTGGGCACCCGCTTGCTCAACCGCACCACACGCAAAGTCACTCCCACCGAGGCGGGGCAGCATTATTACGATCAATGCCAACAATTATTGGAGCAACTGGACCTGCTCGAACACTCGGTCACCGATTATGGCCGCCGCCCGCAAGGGACACTCAAAATCAGCGCGCCGATGGACTTCGGTTACCTCTATTTGGTGCCGCTGGTAATTACCTATCAGCAACAATTTCCGGATGTCCGCATTGATCTGCACCTAGGCGACCAGCAGGTCAACCTGATTGAGGAAGGCTTTGATATCGCCCTGCGCATCAGCCACCTGAAAGACTCCAGCCTGGTTGCACGCAAGCTGGCCGCTTGTGAGCTAGGCTACTTTGCCTCGCCGGAGTACTTAAAGCAGGCAGGTACCCCTACCCACCCAGAGCAGCTGCAACAGCATCGCTGCCTCAATTACAGCTATAAACCCGAACCCGACGTTTGGCTGTTTCAAACTGCGCAAGGCATCCAACGCCAACGCCTGCCCTGGCAATTCAGCTGCAATAATGGTCGGGCACTTTGCGAGGCAGCGGCAATGGGACAAGGGATTATTTTTAAACCTGATTTCTTGGTTGCCAGCTATCTACAAGAAGGCCGGCTAGTGGAAATTCTGCAAGACTATCGCGTGCCACCAGTAGGCATCTACGCTGTCTACTTACATCGGCGCTTTGTACCGCAAAAAATCACCAGTTTTATCGACTTTTTGGCCCAAGCCTGGCAAACACAGCTACCTTGGCAGCAAAGCTGATACGTCTGGTAACATTTCACGTTTCTAAGCCCGCGCCAACGCCTTTTAAGCTATAACCCCATCAACCTGAGCGGTTGGCATTTACTGCGTTGGGCTGTATAGATGCCTTGTGCGACAAAAAATTACCTGTTTTTGCGCATTGTTGGCGCTATTAAATTATCGCCATTCAGCCACTAACGTTTGTTGTACGCTTTGTCCTGCTAAACTTGGACAGGCTCAGTTTATGGATACTTCAGCACCTGCAATGCCCCTGCACCGCTAGGTGAAAGTCAATAAAAGGAATCACTCTTGGGTAAACGCTGGCTCTCACTACTATTGTGGTTGCTGCCTTTGATCAGCTGGGCAGAGCATCAGGCCAATCACCCGTTGGTACTCACCACTGTAGACTCCTATGCCCCCTTAACCATGGTAGACAGCTACGGAGACTCGAGCGGGCTGATCAATGATCTATGGGCTCTTTGGTCAGAAAAAACCGGTATCCCTATCAAGATCCAACCCAAACCCTGGCCCAAAACGCTGGAAACCATGCGGGCAGGTGAGGTCGATGTTCATGCCGCCATCTACATCACTGCGGGAAGACAAGAGTGGCTGGACTTCAGCAGCCCTTTTTATGAGGTTGAAGCAAGCCTGTGGTTTTTACCGGGTAAAGTCAGCCCTCCCACCGCCCTCAATAATCGCTACGTAGGCGTTATGCTCAATAGCTATGCCTCCGAATACCTCAGTGAATACCACCCGCAAATTCGCCAGCTGTCCTATACCAGCATGGAGGCTTTGATTGATGCGCTGCTGCGCCAAGAAGTTGATGCCTTTGTTGGCGAAACCGCCATCATTCAACACAAACTTCTCACCCAGGGTCTGCTAAATAAAGTTGAACGCCAGCGCCAGCCGCTCTTTGCCCGGCAACTCTATGCCGCTGTCAAAAAAGGCAACACTGACCTACTCAAACGCATCAACGAAGGCTTCAAACAGATTTCTGCGCAAGAGCGCTTGGCCATTGAGCAGCGCTGGGTCACCAACAGCGATCTGCAAATGTACAACCGCCATCAGGCCCCCGCTTCCCTCACACTTGAGGAACAAGACTGGCTGGGACGGCATAATAGCCTGCGTATCGCTGCACTAAACTGGCCCCCCCTGATGACTGGCAGTTTGCATAACCCTAAAGGCATCTTACCTGCTTATCTCAATAGCTTGAGTGAAGCCTATCGCTTGGAGTTGACCTACCTTCCCTATCAAAGCTGGGATGAAGCAATCCAGGCTTTAGAGCGCAATGAGGTGGATGTCGTACCGGGTATCCCCACCTCCTCCCTCAATAACTCGATGATTCTAGCCTCACAGCCGTTGCCCTACTCCTGGGTATTTCTCAATAACGGTAAGCTGTTACCGGATGACCCCAACTCAAGCATTGGCTATATCAGCAACCGCCCAATTATTCGCCACCTATACGGTGCCCTCGGATACGATAAAACCCTGGTGCCTTTCAGCATCCTTGGCAATGCCATCAATGCCCTAGAGCAAGGGGAAGTCGACAACCTGTTACTGAATGAGGCTGAGGCACTGTATGCCAAGAACACCAGTGGCAATGCCCGTTTGCGTATCCTGGAACTGAACGTCACCACACCACTACGTCTCGCCTTTGCCACATCCTCAGCCACACCACAACTCAACGCACTGATTAACTACTACCTCACCTCTTTGACGGAGTATGACCACAACGCCATCCGGCAAGAGTGGATTACCAATAACTCTGGTATCAGCTGGGAAGAGTTTTGGCGCTGGCTCAGCATTCTAGTCATCGCCACAGTGCTCCTGATTATGACCATGCTGTACTGGAACCGCCGCCTGAAGTCGGAAATCGGCCAACGTCGCCAAACCGAACGCGAACTGATCAACGCCAAACAAGAAGCAGAGTCAGCGGATAAAGCCAAGAGCGAATTCCTCGCCACCATGAGCCATGAAATTCGTACGCCGATGAACGCTATTCTCGGCATGACCGAGCTCAGCCTTGCCTCTCTGCCTGCAGATACCGAGCTCAGTGAGAACCTACGCACCATTCAAGATGCATCACGACACTTACTCCACTTAATCAACGATGTGTTGGACCTTTCCCGTATTGAAGCTGGCAAACTCACTCTGGATTCCCAGCCGCTAGCACTGGATGCCCTGCTAGATCGATTAGTGCGTGGACTGTCGCCGCTGGTAAATGACAAACCCCTTGAACTTAGCTGGAATCGTGCAGCCAGCATCAGCAACTGGATACTCGGCGATCCCACCCGTTTGCAACAAATTCTGGTAAACCTGCTTGGTAATGCAGTGAAATTCACCAATCAGGGCAGTATTCAAGTGCTAGTGCAACTGGAGCGCACGCCGGAACTTGAGGATCGTTTACGCTTTTCCGTTATCGACACCGGCATTGGCATTGCTCCGGACAAATTGGAGCATATTTTTGAAGCCTTTACCCAAGCCGACCAGTCCACCACTCGTCAGTATGGTGGATCAGGTTTAGGCCTCACGATCTGTAAGCGCTTGGTGAACTTAATGGGAGGTGAGATTAGCGTTGAAAGCGAGCTGGGGCAGGGGACTACTTTCAGTTTCTGGATTCCCTACCCGCCTTGTGATGCGCCCCAGGAAAGCATCACCACAACCGGCAAAGCCAAATTGGATCGGCCTCTGCGCATCTTGTTGGCGGAGGATAACCTGGTCAATCGCAAGGTAGCGCTCAAAATGCTAGAGCTGCTAGGCCAGCAGGCCGATACCGCCGGCGATGGCGAAGAAGCGATTCAAGCTCTCAAGCGCACTCCCTATGACTTGGTGCTCATGGACATTGAGATGCCTTATTACGATGGCATCCAAATCACCGAACGCCTACGCTCTGGCTTATTAGGGGATCTCAATCTGCGCACACCGGTATACGCGCTCACCGCTCATACCCTAAATCAGCACCAACAGGATTGTCAGCGTGCGGGGATGAACGGCTTTATTAGTAAGCCCATCCAGTTACAAAATCTGCGGGATGTATTGGAGTCCTTCCCTGGCCCTAATCGTTAACTACTCGGGTGGCTTGGGCAGGTCAGCGGGCTTTGCTATGATGCCCGCCCCACCCTTTGCCGATGAGTATTCAGACAAATGGCACTGACCCCCGAAGATGCGCAAAGTTGGCTAGATTCCCTTGGCCCTCGTCCTGACCCGGTCAAAGTCGCCAAAGCCGCCATGGCCGTTGAGAAAAAACTCCTCAGCCAACAACTAATTCCTGATGAACTGGAACAAGCTCAAGCTGTCCTGGCATTACTCAGTAGTGCGCTCTATGAAGTGGAGTGGACCGAGCAAGAGCAACAACAGATCGCTGCTCTCGCGCCCAAGCAGACCCCCAGTACTGACACACCGCGCCAGCACGAACCTAAATTGAATTGGCAGGGAGATGAGCTGGCTCCAGCACCAAAGACAGCGGATGAGAAACAGCAGCGCTTTGCTGCCTTAAAAGCCACATTGAAGCGTACGGCCAAATAAAACCTACTCGCCTGACTGCCCCTTTACTGGGGCGGACGGGCTGGGTCATAACCCGCATACTCTTGCAACAGTTGATCGACTTGCGCCTGCTGCCCAGGCTTAAACTGAATAGCACGCGGATAGCGTGGTGCAGCGCGGTCATTAAGTACCGGACAATGCCAACCTTCAGTGGTACGGATAAAGTCGATCGCCGCTTCTTTACCAAAGGTATTCAAATAGCCACACACCACCACATCTACATAACTTTGCAGAATAGGGTGGCGCTCATCCGCCCAGTCAAAATAATCCGTCTGTGATTGGTAAATATACGCCGGCTCACCAAGATTACTGCTCGCACAGGGCAGCTCAATACGGTTATAGCCTAACTCTCGCTCATCCAGGGCAGATAAATGAACCAATGGAGACTGCACGAGCACGCCGGTAATGCTGGTTGTCGCACAGGGGGCTACGGTCAAAGCACAGTGTCCACCTTGCGCCAGCATGATACGGTGACGCCACTGCCGCTTCCAACCTTGCAAACGATAGGGAGAGGCCAGGGTATCACGCGGGCGGGTATCGCCATTGACCAAGGAGCCGTAACCAAAATACCAAAAGTGTGCCACTGTCACGTCATTAGCCTGTTTTAAACGCCTCAAGTTGAGCCGATAGCAAAGCGGCATCCAAGGGCGCGGAATGAATTATTTCGATACGAGAGTCACGCCGATAAGCGCTGTTGGCTATTGTACAACCAGACTCCCCCCGGTTGTAACTGCGCCAACCTTGATTGCTATGCACCACTGCTTTAATTCGTAATACCGGTTGCTCCTGCAACCAAGCGAGCAACGGTGCCCAATCAAAGCAGGTTGATGCCGGCCACAACCATCCCAGGCTGACTCCCCAGGGGTGTTGGCGCTGGTAGACCCCTTCTTCGCTGACGGCCATCGGCAGTTCAACAGCATCTTGCTCCAACGACTGCTCTGCGCCGATCAACGGTGTCCAACGCCAGCCCTGTAAATCCTCTTGGCTAGGGTGCAACCACTGCAACGGGAACTGCCCTTGCTCACCGCTGGCCCAACCTAGCTTGGGAGGAAAGCATTCCTGCTGTAATTTGCGCCAGGCAAGCCAATGGAACTCCGTGGCCAAGTCAGTGGCATTCAGCATCACCCAACCGCTTAACTCAAGCATAGATTGCCACAGGGGATGCTGTTGCCAGCGAGGGCTTAACAACTGTGCCGGCGTCACCAGCCAAATCGGAGGGTAGACCTCTAGGTAATTCGCCAAGGGCGCTTTATGTAGCGCCTCCAACAAGCCGGATAAGTGGCCAAGCCCACTGGGTTCAATCAATATTCGCTGGGGACGATACTGACGGATCAGGCGGGTCAGGGTCACACTCAATGCTGGCCCAAGGGCGCAGCACATGCAGCCTCCCGCCAACTCTGCCACCGCTGCATCATCTTCATCCAATAAAGCAGCATCCAACCCTAACTCACCAAACTCGTTAATCAAAACGGCCCAGCGCTCCTGTGCAGGACGTTGGCTTAACACCTGGCGCAAAGCAGAGGTTTTACCGGCACCTAACACACCACTGATAATATGAACGGGAATTTTGGCGTGGAACTGCACTAGCCTTCACCTGCTATTAACGGGACAATTTAGGGCAAGTCCCGTGGCAACGAGACGTGTGAATGACGAGTAACATACTCGTGACTAGCCCACCAACCTAGGGTGAGATGATGATAAAAGCGCTCCTGCGCGGATTAATCCGGGGCTACCAATGGTTTATTAGTCCTTTACTGGGCAGCAACTGCCGCTTTACTCCCAGCTGCTCAGCCTACGCTTTAGAAGCACTGGAGCAACATGGTGCGCTTCGCGGAAGCTGGTTAGCGGTTAAACGTTTAGCCCGTTGCCATCCTTTTAGCCGCCACCATGGCTGGGACCCGGTGCCGGGCCACCAGCCTGACCCATCCTTAGCGCAGCAATGCCGGTGCACTGAGGCTGCTGATAAACAGACTCAAGGCAAGAAACACTAACGTAGCAGCGGCCAACGTACCGAGCACACGCCCCCACCACAGTGATACCTGCCCCCCCTGGCGCGCCGCTAGCCAATGGCTAAAATCCCGCGCTACCACGGTCAAAATGGCTAAAGACGCAACGGTCAAAGCAGTGCCGAACGCCATAATCACTACGCCGACGACCCCTTGCCAAAAAATTCCCTGAGCCAGGGCAAACACCAACAGCAGAATAGCGCCACTGCAAGGACGCAAGCCAATGCTGGCAATCATCCCACTGTGCTGGGCACTCCAACCTTGCTGCGCTGGTGCGGGTTGCACCACAGGAGGGGAAAGGTGGCTGTGGTGATGACAGCCTGGGCCATGGACATGTGGAGTATGGGCACAGCTATGAGCATGACCTCCGTCCGCTAAAAGAGCAAAGCGCGGTTGAGCCTCAGCGACCTCAGAGTGCGTATGGGCAGCGCCTTCACCATGATGATGAGCTAAACCTGAGTGGTCATGTTGACACTGATGTCCCCGCCATACCCGCCAGCCCAACCACAAGCCCATCACCGCAATAGCCAGATAGCTGGCCTGCTCCAGCAACTGAGTATACTGCGTGACCTTCGCCGCTCCTTTTAGCAGGCCGGCAACCAGGCCCACCAACAGAATGGCCGTGAGTGCCTGAGCCAAGGCCGAAATAAAGGCCAGGCTGACACCTTGCCGCAGCCGACTCGGCTCTGCTAGCAAATAACTGGCAATCACCGCTTTACCATGACCAGGTCCGGCAGCATGAAAAACGCCGTACATAAAGGCCAGTCCCCATAACAGGCTGCCCTCTCCACCCCGTGCCAACTGACGTGCCGCGCCCACTAATTCACGGTGATATTGCGCTTGGGTTTGCTGCAACCACAGCATCCAACTATCCCACCAGGCTAACCCCGTTGTGCCAGCCACATCGGATGCCCACGCCGGCATCGCCAGCATTCCCACCAACAGTGCAACGCCTTTCACTTTCACCCTACCCTCATCTGA
This sequence comes from Balneatrix alpica DSM 16621, assembly GCF_000619885.1. Lineage (GTDB taxonomy): Bacteria > Pseudomonadota > Gammaproteobacteria > Pseudomonadales > Balneatricaceae > Balneatrix > Balneatrix alpica. Next base: position 406,102 of record NZ_KK211040.1, read on the forward strand.
TCTGGCTCAACTGGCTTTGCCACAGGCCACCTGCATCCAATTGGCCAGCTCCCAGCTTTTATCCAGCGCATCCATCGGCGCAATTTGTTTAACTTGGCAATTGCCTGCCTCGCCACGCCATGTCCAGGCGCGCTCAGGAGCAGGAGCAAAATCGAAATAGTTTTCCGGATCCCAGAAAGCTAAACGTAACTGATCAAGCGCTATCGCCTCGGCAGGCTCAATCAGTAAGGTAAAGCTGACCCCCTCCATGCTGGGCTTGAGTCCTGCCAAGGCCAGGTTAGCCAACGCTACGGGCTTATCTCCCTGATACAGCTGTAAGAAATATTGCCCTTCTGCGAAGACTTCTTTGATAAAGGTTTCGACCTCAGCCTGCTCGCTTGAGTCGATCATGCCATCAGCATTTAAGTCGAACTGACTAATAACATTGGTGCTGGTAAAAGGATCCAGCACCCAGTCCACCTCAACCTCACGCAACTGTTCAGAGGCGACGCCCCACTTCACTTGATAATCGATAAACACATGAGGATGCGCCTGCACTTGCTGGCCCAACAGGCCAGTCAACAGGGCACCGATCAGCCCGAGGTTCATCTTCATAGACAGTCTCCACTCGACCTAAAATGTTATGTAATAACACATGCAACCACAACCCCAATCCCATATTGTCACCCAGGATTGGCGCCCCCATAGAGCAACTAAGGTTGTGACGCCATCTCACCAAGCTTTCTGTAACTTTAGGCAAAGACGCTAGACTCCACGGCCCAGCTGAATCTAAGCTGAATAGGCGACACGATGTTGAGCAAAATACGCTCCTCAGTACCCTGACAAGGCTCACTGAGGACACCATTTTCCGCTAATAGCATAGGGATAACCATGGCTGGCAAACGCGTTCTCGTAGTGGATGATACTCCCTCCATCCGGGTCATAGAGCGCTCGGTACTAAAAAACCTGGGGTTTGATCATGTCGCTGAGGCTGAAGATGGCGATCAGGCCCTAAAATATCTGCAAAATAACCCTGTTGATTTGGTCATCTGTGATTGGGATATGCCCAAACTCTCAGGTCTGGAATTGCTCAAAGCCATTCGCAAAGACAAAGACCTGAAAAAAACCAAATTTATTATGCTTACGGGTTTGGCTACCAAGGACTTGGTCACGGAAGCTATCAAGGCAGGCGTAAATGAGTACATCGTTAAACCCTTTTCAGCCAGCATCTTAGAAGAGAAGATTAAAAGCTTAGGGGTGCTAGACACCCCCAAAAGCAACGCGGACGCGGAAGCCTCCGCTTAACACCATAAAAACTTTACTTCGGCGGATGCAAAGCAAAATCTGCCTGCATGCTAATAGTCAGAAATTCGGCGATCATGTAGGCAGTTAAGCCCCAGATTTCATAGCCCTCATAATGCCAACAGGGAATATGCGCCTCGAGCCCGCGTAAATTAATAATATCGGTACGACTGCGCCTATCCTCCAAGAAAAAGCTCAGCGGCACCCGAAAGACTGACTCCAGCTCACCTTTGTTAATCCGAAAATGCAGATTATCCGGAATAATCCCTACGACAGGCGTCACCTGTAAGCCCCAGCGGGAAATCACCTGACCACTACGCCCTAACACCCTCACCTGACTGGGCGCTAAACCGATTTCCTCCTCCGCCTCACGCAGTGCCGTTGCCTCAATACTGCTATCTTCTGGATCGCGCTTACCGCCAGGAAAGGCAATTTCACCGCCATGAGTTGATAACCCTTGGGCACGCTTGGTCAGAATCATGTGAGGATCGGTTCGGTGTTCCGTCAGCGCAATCAGCACCCCAGCCTGAGGTTTGCCGGCCCCCATCTGGCGGGGTTGGAATTCACGAATACGGTATTCAATCAACTGCAGCATGCACTTTGCCTCTTCAGAGCAAGCCATCCTCCCAGGCGACAACATTCATTAACCTGATATTGCTGAAGATGGGTACTCGTGGCTCAGTTTACCAGAAGATGTCTTTGCCAAAAGAGCAGGCACCAGTAGAATCAAGCCAAGCGTCAAGGAGATGGCATGAATTTCTGCAGCCAGTGTGCCCACCCGTTGGTATTCCAAATTCCCCATGGAGATGATCGTCCACGCTATCTATGTGAAGCCTGTGGGGCGATCCATTATCAAAACCCACGCATTATTGCTGGCACTTTGCCGGTTTGGCAGGATCAGGTGCTGCTCTGTAAACGTGCCATCCACCCCCGGTTAGGCTATTGGACTCTGCCCGCCGGTTTTATGGAAAATGGCGAAACCCTGCGCGAGGCCGCTGCACGAGAAACCTGGGAAGAGGCCCATGCCAAGGTTGAGGTAGGGGAAATCTATACCCTCACCAGCATTCCTCATATTAACCAGGTGCAAATCCTCTATCTCGCTAACCTAAGCGCTCCGGAATACAGCGCCGGACCAGAGAGCCTGGAGGTGGAACTGTTCCGTGAAGAACAAATTCCCTGGAATGAACTAGCCTTTCCGACCATCCGCAATGCCTTGCGATTTTACTTTGCCGACCGACGCCAGGGACACTTCCCCCTGCGCCATGTCGACTTTGACCGCAGCTAATGGCGATCCTGTGATGGTTCCCCGATCAGCCTAGCCACTGCGGTGAACAGCGTACCACCTGGCCCACGATAATCAGCGTGGGGGATTTAAAGCCCTGGGCACTCGACTCTTCTTCCGCCTTCGCCAGGTTAGTCAGTAATACTCGCTGCTCCGCCCAGGTACCCTTCTGTACCAAAGCAACCGGTGTATCCGCTGGCAAACCGTGGGCCATCAGCTGGCTGGCTATCGTTGGTAACGCCGTCAGCCCCATGTAGAACACCAGGGTTTGCTGCGGTCTGGCCAGCGCTTCCCAGGCCAACACCAACTCCCCTTCTTGCAAGTGCCCAGTCACCAGGGTCACACTCTGGGCATAATCACGATGGGTAAGGGGAATGCCAGCATAGGTGGCACAGCCAGAGGCCGAGGTAATACCGGGGATAATGGAGCAATTGACCCCCTCCGCCAGTAACTCCTCCATCTCTTCGCCACCACGACCAAAAATAAAGGGATCCCCCCCTTTCAGCCGCACCACCAATCGTCCTTGCTTAGCCTCTCGCACCAGCAATTGATTGATTTGCTCCTGAGGCAAGCTGTGTAATCCCTGCTCTTTGCCGACATATACCCGCTGTGCATCGGCTCGGGCCAAGGCCATCACTTCTGCTGAGACAAGCCGGTCATAGACGATCACATCTGCCTGCTGCAGTGCTCGCAATGCCTTCAGGGTCAGTAACTCCGGATCCCCTGGGCCTGCGCCCACTAGCACCACCATTCCCTGACGTTGTTGGCTACTGGGGTAGCGCTGGCGCAGCCAGTCTTTAACCTCCTCGGCCGTGGCCGGCAGACCCAGGCGAGCCTCATTCCACAACTGCCGTAACCATTCCCGCCGGGGGGCGCCACTGGGTAACAGGGCTTGCCACTCCGCTTTGCAATCGCCCAGGGCCTCCGCCAACCAGCCCAAACGCAGGGGCAGCCATTGTTCCAGCTCCTCCCGCAACAGCGTCGCCAACAGTGTTGCCTTCCCTCCGGTGCCCACCGCCAGCTGTACTGGGCCACGCTGAATCCGCGCCGGAAACATCAGGGTACAGAGCGCCGGACGATCCACCACATTGACCGGTAAATGGCGTGCATGGGCCAAGGCTGCTAGCTGCTCGGCTTCCGTATCCGTGACATCCGCCACCACCAGCAGCTCAATGCCATCAAGATCCTTCTCGCGCCAGTGGCGCTGTTCGATCTCGACTCCAGGGTAGTCCGCCAAGAGTTGTGCCGTAGCCGGGCTCAAGTCAGGGCAGAGCACCTTTAGCCGAAAGCCGGTTTCTAGCAGAGGCCGGAGTTTGGCTTCGGCCTGGGGGCCGCCACCTATTACCAGCGCCTGACACTTCTCTCCTACAAAAAACAGGGGCAGAGTCGCCATGGTGTCTCTCTCATCCTTTCAAGCTGGTGGTTGCTGCCATTCTCGTGATGGAAGTCAATCCAGGCCCAGGTTACCCCAGGGCATTCCAAGCAAACTTGTCGAGGGTCAACGCCTGGCCCGCTCAGGCCATTAGCATGGGAAACACCTCGGATCAGGAGACTATGATGTCATGGCCCTTGTCATCTCGCCAAGAGTTACTGGTTCTATGCTTAAGCCCTTGATTCTTGGGCTATTACTGACCGGACAGAGTCTACACAGTCTGGCGGACTCCCTGCCCCTGGCCCGTCAACAAGCCTTGGAGCACCTACTCCTGCAGGACTGTGGCTCCTGTCATGGCATGACCCTGCGCGGAGGTTTAGGCCCCGCTCTATTACCTGATCAATTAAGAGTCAAAGACCCTGAGGCCCTGGTCCGCATTATTCGTGATGGCATACCGGGTACCGCCATGCCCCCCTGGGGTCCGCTGCTTAGCCCGGCGGACATCGAGTGGCTCGCCTCGCGTCTGTTACACGGCCCCTCCGCCCCCTAGCCTGATAAGGACGTTTTATGGATCAGCCCCGTCGTCATTTTCTGCGTCAAGCCAGCTTACTGGGACTAGGCCTGCTCTACACCGGCGGTCTGTTAGGCTTAAGCGGCTGCCAAACTCGCCCCTCCTGGCACAGCAGTGGCGACTTAGCTGTCGTGATTGGCCGGGCCAGCGGTGAACTGCTGCTCGTGAATACCACTCGCTTGCAAGTCATCGGCAGGGTGCAAGGCCTGGGGGATTTGTCCCATGCCTCGGCGGTCTTCTCCCGTGATCAGCGTTTCGTTTATATTTTTGGCCGCGATGGCGGATTATCCAAAGTCAACCTGGCCGAGCAACGCCTCAGTAAGCGCCTGATGCAAAGCGGTAACTCCATTGGCGGCGCTATTTCCCAGGATGGTCGTCTGATTGCGGTATCCAACTATCAACCAGGTGGGGTCAAGGTTTTTGCCAGCGACACCCTGGAGCTGGTGGCCGACTTGCCTGCGCTGGATGACCAGGGGCGCCCCTCTAAGGTCGTGGGGTTGGTGGATGCCCCTGGCCAACGCTTCGTTTATAGCCTGTTTGATAGTGATGAGATCCGCATTGCTGACTTCAGTCAGGGGCAAGTGCACATCCAGCGCTTTCCCCAAGTCGGTCAACAACCCTATGACGCGCTGATTTTCCCGGATGGCCGCTATTACCTGGCGGGCCTGTTTGGTGAGGATGGCTTAGCCCTTGTTGATCTCTGGCATCCGGAGCGCGGCAGCCGCAAAGTGCTTCCCCACTATGGTCGGGGTCAGCAAAAACTACCTGTTTATAAGATGCCCCATCTGGAGGGCTGGGCCGTTGCCGGTAACCTCGCCTTCGTCCCTGCCGTTGGCGAACACGCGGTGTTAGTGGTTGATAGCCAAAGCTGGCAGCAATATGCCCGTATTGCCGTCGCAGGGCAGCCGGTCTTCGTGATGGCCAGCCCGGATAGCCGCCACATTTGGGTCAACTTTGCCCATCCTGACAATCACCAGATTCAAGTCATTGATGCAGACACCCTGCAGGTCGTGCAACAGCTGCAACCTGGGCCTGGCGTGTTACACATGGAATTCAGCCCACGTGGTGAGCAGCTGTGGTTGTCTGTGCGGGATGCGAATCAGGTACAGGTCTATCGCAGTGCGGATTACCAGCTGCTGGCCAGCTTCGACTTCCCCTCCCCTAGCGGCATTTTTATGAGTGCCCGCGCCCATCAAATTGGCCTGTAGGGGGAGCTATGTCTTACTCCCCTCCCCTTAGCCCACGTCAGCAGCAGTTGCTGGCCCGCTACCAACAGCAATTGCCCTGTAGCGCCCACCCCTACGCGCAAATGGCGGCAGAGCTGGGCTGCAGTGAAGCAGAAGTATTGGCAGAACTGCGGCAGCTGGATGCCCTGGGCGCCCTAAGCCGGGTCGGCGCCGTGCTGGAGTCACGCAAACTCGGCGCCAGTACCCTGGTCGCGCTGCAAGTACCGCCAGAACGTCTGGATGCGATTGCCGCCCTGGTATCCTCCGTAGCCGGGGTCAACCACAACTATGCCCGAGAACATCGCTATAACCTCTGGTTCGTGCTGACCGCCGTCAGCCAGCAGGAACTGCAGCAAAGCCTGGAGCAGATTCGCCAACAAACCCAGCTGCCCATGCTGAACCTGCCGATGATCCGCGGTTATCACCTAAACCTGGGGTTTCCGTTATGAGTGAATTAACGCCACGCCAGCACGATTTGCTCCACCTACTGCAGCAGGGCCTCCCCCTGACTCCCTCCCCCTATGCCGCCTGGCTGCAACGCTGGCGTGCCACGTCAACGGAACTGGAGCAGGAGCTTGCCTGCCTCCAGCAACAGGGCTGGATACGGCGTAGCGGGCTGATCATCAAGCACCGTCCGCTGGGCTACCGGGCAAACGCCATGGTGGTATGGGATATTGCCGATCAACAGGTTGAAGAAGTGGCTACCCGTCTGGCCCAGTGCGCCGAGATCAGCCTGTGTTATCAGCGTCCGCGTCAGTTGCCCGAGTGGCCTTACAACCTCTTCACCATGCTGCATGGCCAGAGTCGGAGTCAGGTACTCAACCGCCTTGCTTACCTGCTTAATCTGCTCAAGTTGGATTACCCCCATGCGGTGTTATTCAGCACCCGCTGCTTTAAACAGCAAGGGGGGCGCTACCTGGATGAACGCTCCCCCGCTTACCCTCAACAAGGAGTCTGAGAATGGCAACCCTGGATGAGATCGACCTCAGATTAATCAACAACTACCAGCAGGGTTTCCCCCTCTGCCACCGCCCCTATGCCGAAGTAGGGCAGCTCCTGGGTATTGCTGAAGCCGAGGTCATCGCCCGCATTCGCCGTCTGCTCGACGATGGCATCCTCAGCCGTTTTGGCCCGCTCTATGACATTGCTGCCATGGGTGGCGAGTTCACCCTCTGCGCACTGCAAGTCCCCGAGGAGCGCTTTGAGGAAGTCAGCGCACAGGTCAATGCCTGCGCGGAAGTCGCCCACAACTATGCCCGCGCCCATCGTCTCAATATGTGGTTTGTCACCGCCTGCGAAAGTCCGGCCCATACCCAGGCCACCCTGGCCCTGATTGAACAGGCCACCGGATTAAGGGTGTACCCCTTCCCCAAACAGGAAGAGTTTTACGTCGGCCTCTACCTGGAAGCCAAAGCCGAACTCCTGTCTCCGGCCCAGCCCGTCTCTACTCAGGGAGCGCGCCATGGATAAGCTTGATCGTCTGCTGATTGAACTCACCCAGGCAGGCCTGCCCCTCACCCCCACGCCCTATGCCGATCTTGCTGAGCGCCTGGGGATGGATGAAGCCCAGGTACTGCAACGACTCAGCCAGCTAAAAGCCCAGGGCATTTTGCGCCGCATCGGTCTGGTGCCCAACCATTACCGCTTGGGTTATCAAGCCAATGCCATGAGTGTCTGGGATGTGGATGATGATCAGGCCCTGATCCTGGGTGAGCAGCTTGGCCATCTCGGTTTTGTCAGCCACTGTTATCTGCGTCCACGCCACCTGCCACTCTGGCCCTACAACCTCTTTGCCATGCTGCATGGCCACAGCTATGCCGAAGTCGAGCAACTGGCGGAGCAGATTGCCACCCTGCTCGGGGGTTACTGCCAGGGGCATGAGCTGCTTTACTCCACCCGTATCCTGAAAAAAACCGGTATGCGCCTGCGCCCCAGCACAGGCCTACTCAGCCTGGACAGGAGCGCCTGATGTTTCGCCTAAGCTACTTTATTCAGGAATTGCTCCAGCCCGGTAGCCAACGCCGCCCAGGCTCTACGGCGGGCCCGGTGGTGATCTGGAATCTGATTCGTCGCTGCAATCTGCTATGCCAGCACTGCTACTCCCTTTCCAATGACACTGACTTTAAAGGCGAACTCAGCACTGAAGAGGCCAAGGCCGTACTGCTGGATTTGCAGCGAATGGGGGTACCGGCGGTCATCCTGTCTGGAGGCGAGCCTCTACTGCGTGGCGATATTTTCGAGCTGGCCAGCTATGCCAAACAGCTCGGGCTCTATACCGCCCTCTCCAGTAACGGCACCCTGATTGATGCACCCATGAGCCAACGGATTGCCAGCGTCGGCTTTGACTATGTTGGCATCAGCATTGATGGTGATGAAAACAGTCACGATGCCTTTCGCCGTCAACCGGGGGCCTATGCCGCTTCTTTACGGGGCGTGGAGCTGTGCCAGCAGGCGGGGATCAAGGTGGGCTTGCGCTTTACCCTGACCCAGCATAATGCCGCCGCCCTGGATCACTTACTGATGCTGTGCGAGCGCTACCAGATCGACAAGTTCTACCTGTCACACCTGAACTATGCAGGCCGTGGCAATAAAAACCGCGGGGCGGATGCTTATCACCGTACTACCCGAGAGGTGATGGAGCGCCTCTTTGCCTTAGCGGTCGAGGATCAGCAGCAGGGCCGCGCACGCCAGATTGTCACCGGCAACAACGATGCCGATGGCGTGCTGCTCTATCTCTGGGCACAGCAACACTACCCCGCCCAGGCTGAACACCTACTCGATTTTCTCTGCGCCTGGGGCGGCAATGCCTCCGGCCAGGATGTGGCCAATATTGATAACCTCGGCAATGTGCATCCGGATACCTTCTGGTGGAACCACCATCTGGGCAATGTGCGCGAACACCCCTTCTCACAGATTTGGCGCCATAGCCAAGACCCGTTACTCCTGGGTCTGCGCCAGCGGCCACGCCCTTTACAGGGTCGCTGCCAGCAGTGCCAACATCAAGCTATCTGCAACGGCAACACTCGAGTGCGGGCAGCACAACTGTATGGCAATCCCTGGGCGGAGGATCCCGGCTGCTACCTGCAGGATGCCGAACTGGGGCTGCCTGCACTCACCCCACTTAACCTGCAGGAAGCCCGCTGATGAAAACCCTCTTAGCCGTTTTGCTCGGCTTAGCGCTGAGCCTATCCGCACAAGCCAGTCAGGAAACCCAGGCCCTGTATCAGCAGCACTGCGCCAGTTGCCATAACCCTGAGCGCCTGGGGGCGATGGGCCCGGCACTGTTACCGGAAAACCTCGGCCGCATCAAAGTCAAACAGATCGAAGCCGTCATTCGCCAGGGACGTCCCGCCAGTCAAATGCCCGGCTTTGCCGCACTCCTCAACGATGAGCAAATCCAGGCACTGGCTGAGTGGATTCTCACCCCTCCGCCTCAGCCTCCCAAATGGGGGCTGCAGGACATCCTCGCCAGCCATCTGCAACCCTATCCACCGGGTAGTTTGGGGGATGAACCCCTGTTTCAGGCCGATCTGCAAAATCTGTTTATCGTGGTCGAGCTGGGTGACCACCATGTCACCCTGTTGGATGGGGATCGCTTTGAACCTATCCATCGTTTCAAGAGCCGCTTTGCCCTCCATGGTGGCCCCAAATACTCCCCCGACGGGCGCTATGTTTACTTTGCCTCGCGGGATGGTTGGATCAGCAAGTTCGACATCTACAACCTCAAAACCGTGGCGGAAGTTCGCGCTGGCATTAACACCCGCAATCTCGCTGTCTCTGCCGATGGTCGTTATGTGTTGGTGGGTAACTACCTGCCGCACTCGCTGGTGTTACTGGATGCCGCCACCCTCAAACCCATTCAGTATGAACAGGTGCAGGATGCCCGCGGCCAAAGCAGCCGGGTCAGTGCGGTCTATACCGCCCCTAACCGACAGAGTTTCATGGTGGCCCTCAAGGATGTGGCGGAAGTCTGGGAGCTTAACTACGCCGCTCCCAACCCCCTGACCTATCTGGGACCTATGCATGGCGTCAGCCAACTGCAGGGACAGCAAGCCACGCTGCACCCCCTGGCCATTCGTCGACTGGCCGTTAACGATTACCTGGATGACTTTCTGTTTGATCAGGACTATCGCCTATTGATTGGCTCCAGTCGCCCACTGCCCGGCCAGTCTCAGCACCCCGGTACTTTGGTTCTGGATCTCGACTCCGGCCAGGAGCTGGCCCGCCTCAACCTGAAAGGCCTCCCCCATCTCGCCTCCGGCACCAGCTGGGACTACCAGGGGCGCAAAGTGCTGGCCACCCCTAATCTGCAGCAGGCCAGTGTCAGTATTATCGACATGCAAAGCTGGCAGGAGATCAAGCAGATTAAGACCGATGGCCCCGGCTTTTTTATGCGCTCCCATGAAAACAGCCGCTACGCCTGGGTGGATGTCTTCTTTGGTGAACATAAGGATGCCGTGCATGTGATCGACAAACAGAGCCTGGAAATCGTCAAAACATTGCGTCCTGCTCCCGGCCAGACCGCTGCCCATGTGGAGTTCAGCAAAGATGGGCGCTATGCCCTGCTCTCCATCTGGGAAATGGACGGTGCTCTGGTGGTCTACGACGCCAACACCCTGCAAGAAGTAAAGCGCCTGCCAATGGTAAAGCCCTCCGGCAAATATAATGTCTATAACAAAACCCACTACAAAGAGGGTACCAGTCACTAAGGCTCAACCCAGCCAAAGCGGGCTGGCAGCAGGCAGATAAGCTTGGCTGACAGCCCGCTGGTAACTGCCTCTGCTGGGTTCAACTCTCGCTGCTGCAAGAATTTTTTGCCTAATTAGGACAGGCATCCTACACTTAGCCGCACCATTAGGACAGACATCCTAATTTTGCTATCAAGCCTGTAGGAGCCAAGCGATGGACAACACCCGCGCCCAGATTGTGAATGCCGCTGATCGGCTGTTTTACCAGCAGGGTTATGCCAATACCTCCTTCAGCCAGATCGCCCAGGAGGTGCAAATCTCCCGTGGCAATTTTTACTACCACTTCAAAAGCAAAGACGACATTCTCACCGCCGTGATCGAACACCGTCTGCAGCACACCCAGCAGCTGCTCGAACACTGGCAAGACGAAGGCCATGGCCCTAAACAACGGATCGCCTGCTTTATCCGCATCCTGCTGAATAACCAACTGCCGATTCGCCAATTTGGCTGTCCGGTCGGCACCCTGACCAGCGAATTAGCCAAACTCCAACACCTCAACAAAGCCCAAGCGGCACAGCTTTTTACCCTGTTTAAAGATTGGCTCAGCCAGCAGTTCCGCCAACTGGGGTATCCACAACGGGCCGACAGCCTGGCTTTGCATCTACTTGCCCGTAGCCAAGGAATCGCCACCCTGGCCAATGCCTTCGATGATCAAGGCTTTATCGAGCAAGAAGTGCAGCTGCTGATGGCCTGGCTCGATCAACTCAGCCAAGCGGCTGAGCCAAGCGCTGAAGGAGAACACTAATGTTTATCGTCACCCTCAAGTTTGCCGCTCAGGCGGCCGCCGCCAAAGACCACCTGTCAGGCCACCAGGCGTGGCTACAGCAGGGTTTCGACCAGGGTTTGTGCCTGCTGGCTGGCAGCCTGGTTGAGCCCAAGGGCGGTGCCCTGCTGCTACAAAGCCAGGATAGAGCGGAGGTAGAAGCCTGGCTGGCACAGGATCCTTTCGTGCAGCACCAGGGTAAAATCAAGGCGGTCATCAACAATGCCCGCCGGGCCGAAGAGGTGGTGGCCGAATATGGTTCCCTGGCGGCCTTTATCTGGTCCTTTGAACCGGCAGAGGATGAGGCCACGCCCCAGAGCCGCAGCACCTCCACCGCAGCGGAGCAATTGGCCAAGGCGCTCAAACGCCGTGGCTGGCAATTTGTTGGCCCCACCACGGTTTATGCCTTTATGCAGGCGATGGGATTGATTAATGACCATGCACTAGGCTGCCACAGCCGTGCGCAGGTCGCGCAGGCCCGCGCCGCGCTTATTCGCCCTGGGCGAGCCGCTCCTGCAGCCAGTGGCGAAACAGTGCCAGCTTAGGTTCATCACGGCGTGCAGCATGATAAAGCAGGTAATACCCTTGGGGCTGGGGCAGCCCCAAGCTCTCTTCACTGAGTAAACGGCCACTGGCCAGCGCCTGCTGCACCAGTACCCGCGGTACCAGTGCTACCCCCAGCCCCTGGCACGCTGCTTCAATCACCATAAAGTAATGCTCGAATCGACCACGCCAGAGTGGCGTCTGCAGCGCCAGGCCGCGCTGACTAAACCAGGTATGCCAGACATGGGGGCGGGTGGTATGGAGCAACAGCGGTGGCAAAGCATCCATTTGCCCTGCGGCTAATGCCGCCAGCCAGGCCTCCTTGCCCGGTGCCGCCACCACACAGAGGTGTTCATTAAAAAGTGCCTCAGCGGTCAACCCCGGCCAGTTGCCCTGACCAATGTAGATCGCCATATCCAACCCCTGCTGTTCCAGGTCCAGTTGGGTAAAACCCTGGGAGAAATCGGAAGGCACACTGGTCAACTCCACCGACACCTGGGGAAAGCGCTGATAAAAATCCGGCAACTGTGGAATCAGCCAATGACTGGCCAGGGTGGGCAGCACCCCCAGCGTCAGCAAGCCACCCTCCCCCCGGTGCTGATGCAGCTCCTGCGTGCCCAAGGCCAAACGCTGTAATGCCTGGCGCACATGATGCAGATAGGCCTGCCCTGCCGCCGTGAGCTGTAATCGTCTGCGCTGCTGGGAAAACAGCGGCACCTGCAGGGCCTCCTCCAAACCATTAATGGCTCGACTCACCGCACCCGGCGTCACACAGAGCTCTTCCGCGGCCTTGGTAAAGTTCAGATGACGCGCCGCACACTCAAAGGTACGCAAAGCATTTAATGGGGGTAGCGGATACATCGGCTCTCCAATCCTGGCCAGAGGCCAATCATGCCAGGCGGGAGCACTCCGCCCCCTCCAGCGAAATATTGAGTCTTACTCAACAACCTTACCTAAAAATCGCTTTAAAACCGCTCTATGCTGGACAAAAATTGCAAATAACTCAACCCGTGGAGCTAACCCCATGCGTCCTTTTCACCTTGCTTTCCCGGTAGCCGACTTAACCAGCACTGAACGCTTCTATGTCGACTGCCTTGGTTGCAAAATTGGCCGAACGGCAGAACGCTGGATCGATTTTGATCTCTATGGCCATCAGATTACCGCGCACCTGCTACCCGAGCGGGCAGGCAGCGCGGGTACCAACCCGGTCGATGGTGACCAGATTCATGTGCCGCATTTTGGCGTTATTCTGAGCAAAGACAGCTGGCTGGCCCTGGTCAACCACCTGCAGGAATGTCAGCAGACCTTCCTGTTAGCGCCCAAAATCCGCTTTGCCGGCCAAGTCGGCGAACAGGGCACCTTCTTTATTCGTGATCCTTCCGCAAACGTGCTGGAGTTCAAATACTTTGAGGACGATGCCCTGATCTTTGCCAAGTAACGGTTGCTCGTTAAGAGCGTTGGCCCTTGCTTAACATGACATAGCAGTATGGGCTTGGAAAAAGCACTAATCTGTCCCAAGCGTTGGTCTAGCTCAGGCGTTCTTAGCCCAACGCTTTTCGAAAGAGTGAGGCGGTATGCAGATTGGCTTTCATAGTCAGACGTTTTATCTAGGGGACTGGCAACAGGCATGGCAAGCCCGCTGCCCCTCATGGTCATTAGTCAATGCCCAGCAGGTGCCCATCCAAACGCTGGAGGCCCTGTTGATCTGGCGTCCCAGCCAATGGGATTGGCGCGCCGCCAAGCAACTCAAGCTGGTGATCGGCCTGGGGGCCGGCATCCATAACCTGCAGCAAGATCTACTCTTACCACCAGGGGTGCCCCTCTTACGCCTACAGGATGCCGGGATGGCGCGCGCGATGTGTGAATACGTGCACTATGGCGTGTTGCACTTTCAACGTCAGTTTGACCGCTTTGCCCGGGCACAGCAGCAAAACCGCTGGCTAACAGAGCTTCCTTACCAGTACAGCCAACACACCCGGGTCGGGTTGCTTGGCCTTGGTCATCTAGGCACAGCGGTGGCCGAGTATTTAGCCAAACAGGGTTATCAGGTTAGTGGTTGGTCCCGCTCTCCTCGGCAACTGGCGGGGGTGCACTGTCTGCATGGGCTGGAGCAGTTGGAATATTTTCTCAGTCAGCAGGATATCCTGGTCAATATGCTGCCCCATACTGCGCAAACCGAGGGTCTGTTGAGCCGCCAACGTTTACAACAACTGCCGCGAGGTGCAGCGCTGATCAGCGCCTCCCGCGGGGCGGTGCTTGAGCAACAGGCACTTATCGGCTTACTGGATAGCGGCCAGCTGCGTGGGGCCTTATTGGATGTGTTTACCCAAGAGCCCTTAGCGGAAGCCGATCCCCTGTGGCGGCATCCACGGGTATGGATCACCCCCCATCACAGCGCACCCACCCTGATCGAACCCGCAATCGACGAGATTCTCGCCATCCTGCCCCGTTATTTGTCCGGCACGTCCTAATCCCAGATGCTGCCTTGTCCTCAAAACACCAACAGGCCACTCGGGCCTGTTGGGTATGAACAACATTATCCACCACAAATTACGAACTACTGCACCCGCACCGAGCCAAAGGTTGGCTCCGCCTGGGCATCCGCCAGCGCCACCATGGCATTGGAAGACAACGCCCCCACCGGCGCATAATCGCCCAGCACCGGCCCCCCCAAGCCTTCACCATGACGGGGCACCAAGCCATAGCGTGCATCCCGTGGCGGTACGCCAAAGAACTCGCGATAGCACTTACTAAAATGCGGTGTCGAGACGAAACCACAGGCTGAGGCCACTTCGATAATCGACAGCGAGGTTTGCTTCAGCAATTGGCGGGCGCGATTCAGACGCAGCTGCAGGTAGTAACGTGAGGGTGAACAATGCAGGTACTTCTGGAATAGCCGCTCCAGTTGGCGACGCGATACCTGCACGTAGTTAGCCAGCTCATCAAGGCCAATCGGTTCCTCTAGGTTGGCCTCCATCAGAGCCACGATCTCCACCAGCTTCGGCTGTGTGGTGCCAAGCATATGGCGCAGCGGAATACGTTGTTGATCGGTGGCACTGCGCACCCGTTCATACATAAACATTTCCGAGATGCCCGCCGCCAGCGCATGGCCATGTTGACGCTGAATCAAGTTAAGCATCATATCCAGCGGAGCAATACCGCCGGTGCAGGTCATCCGTTCACGGTCAACGGAGAACAGGCGATTGGTAACATTCACCTTGGGAAAGGCTTCCTGCATGCTGGAAATGTTCTCCCAATGAATGCTGCACTCGTGGTTATCCAGCAAACCTGCTGCCGCCAGCACATAGCTACCGGTACAGATCGCCCCCAGAGTTACCCCTTTACGGGCCTGGCTCTGCAGCCATTGCAGGTGTTGTTTGGTGTAGCTGCGTAAGATATTCACGCCACCACAGATGATCACTACATCATGCTGCATCGCTGTGGCGAAGGAAGCATCAGGAGTAATCTGCAAACCATCACTGGCGCGAATACAGCCGCCATCCGGGCTGAGGGTATGCCAACGATAAAGTTCTTTGCCCGACAGTTGATTCGCCATTCGTAAGGGTTCGATGGCCGAGGCCAACGACATCATGGTGAAATGGTCGAGCAGGAGGAACCCCAGAGTCTGGGTTGCGCCCCCTTTGGGCTTTGTATCTGTCATGTCACGGTCTCCCCAACAACGAAAGTAGGTAAGGGCATCGTTGTTGGCCCAGTGGGCTGGGCGGCTCTTGTTATTGTGTATCTTTTTATACTGGTACCGCCGAAGGCGGAGTCAGCTACCCCGTCTTGATCAAGGTCAAATCGGTGGCGCTAATAGATTCAATGTAGCTGAGCGCGACAAAATAGGAAGAGGCAAGCTGACGCCACACAACAAATATTTATTGCTGTGTGGCATCAATGGGCTCAGAGACTAGGCGCCTCGTCAAGCCGCCCCAGGTGATAGGCGTGATAGCGCAGGTGGTCAGCGATAAAACTGCTGATGAAATAGTAGCTGTGGTCATAGCCAGGATGCAGGCGTAATAACAGGGAGTGATCCGCCTCCTCACAGGCCTGGCGCAAGGCTTGCGGGCGCAATTGCGACGCCAGGAACTCATCTGCCTCCCCCTGATCCACCAGCAGCGGCTGCTTTGAGGCCCCTTGCCGTACCAGGGCACAGGCATCATAGGCTGCCCAGCTTTGCTCATCCTCTCCCAGGTAGCCGCTAAAGGCTTTGCGCCCCCAGTCACACTGACTGGGCTGACAGATAGGCGCGAAGGCCGACACCGAAGCATAACGACCGGGATTACGCAGGGCGCAGACTAACGCCCCATGCCCCCCCATGGAGTGGCCACTGATGGCACGCTTGTCCGTTACTGGGAAGTGCCGTTCCACCAATGCCGGCAACTCGGTAACCACATAGTCATACATATGGTAGTGGCGGCCCCAGGGAGCCTGGGTGGCATTGAGGTAAAACCCCGCCCCCGAGCCAAAATCATAGCTGTCATGCTCACCGGGCAAATCGGTGCCACGCGGGCTGGTATCCGGACACACCAACACCACCCCCAGCTCCGCCGCAATACGCTGCGCCCCGGCCTTCTGCATAAAGTTCTCATCGGTGCAGGTTAACCCTGATAACCAATAGAGTACCGGCAGAGTCTCAGTCTCCGCCTGAGGCGGTAGATAGATGGCAAACACCATCTCGCAATTCAGGCTGGGTGAAAAATGGCGATAGCGCTTTAACCAGCCCCCCTGCACCTTAAAGGACTGCAGTAGTTGCAATTGCTCCGACATGGCAGCCTCCGTTAAAACAGAATCACCGAACGAATGCTCTTGCCCTCATGCATCAGGTCAAAAGCACGGTTGATCTCTTCCAGCCCCATGGTGTGGGTGACAAACTCATCCAGTTTGATCTCACCACGCATATAGCGCTCAACATAACCGGGTAGCTCAGTACGCCCCTTCACCCCACCGAAAGCGGAACCCTTCCACACCCTGCCAGTAACAAGCTGGAAGGGACGGGTGGAAATTTCCTGTCCGGCACCGGCCACACCAATGATGATCGACTCCCCCCACCCCTTATGGCAGCACTCCAAGGCCGACCGCATCACATTGACATTGCCGATACATTCAAAGGAGTAGTCCACCCCACCATCGGTAAGATCAACAATCACCTGCTGAATCGGTGCATCGTAGTTTTTCGGATTAATGAAATCGGTGGCGCCCAACATCCGCGCCATCTCGAATTTATCTTCATTGATATCCACCACGATAATCCGTCCCGCTTTGGCCAGCACCGCCCCCTGCACCACCGACAGGCCGATACCACCGAGACCAAATACCGCCACACTGGCGCCGGGCTCCACCTTGGCGGTATTGAGCACCGCACCAATGCCGGTGGTCACGCCACAACCGAGCAGGCACACCTTATCCAGCGGTGCCTCCTGGCTGATTTTGGCCAGGGAGATCTCAGGCACTACCGTGTATTCGGAGAAGGTGGAAGTGCCCATGTAGTGGTAAATGGGTTTGCCATTTAACGAAAAGCGGGTGGTACTGTCCGGCATCAGGCCCTTGCCCTGAGTCGCCCGCACTGCCTGACACAGATTGGTTTTGCCTGATAGGCAGAACTTACACTGACGGCATTCGGCGGTGTACAGCGGAATCACATGATCACCGGGTTTCAAAGAGGTCACCCCTGGCCCGACTTCCTCCACTACCCCACCGCCCTCATGGCCCAAAATAGCCGGGAAGATCCCTTCAGGGTCATCCCCAGACAGGGTAAAGGCATCGGTATGGCATACCCCGGTGGCCACCATCCGCACCAAGACTTCTCCGGCTTTAGGCCCCTGCACATCCACTTCTTCAATGGTTAATGGCTGGCCGGCGGCCCAGGCTACTGCTGCACGGGATTTCATCATGTCACTCCTCTCGCTTGCGGTCGTCATTGGGCGCTTACCCTCTTGCGGTTCAAGCAAGCGGCATATTTCCCCCTTGCAGCGGAGGAGGCCCTAGACTTATCTTGTGCCCGGCAGTCTAGGCAGGCATGTCGTCACCGGCCAGAAAAAAGCCAGATAAGGACCTTTGCCACTCAGCAATAATGTCGCGGGAGCCACCATGAATCGTTGGGAAAGTATCGAAGCCTTTGTTGAGGTCGTGCGCCTGGATGGCTTTTCCGCCGCAGCACGCAAGCTCAAGGTGTCCAGCTCCCATATCAGTCGCCTGGTGAGCAATCTGGAAGCGCAACTCGGCACCCAGCTGCTCTATCGCACCACCCGCCAACTGAATCTGACCGATGTTGGTCGGCTGTATTACGAGCACTGTAAGCACCTGATCGATGGTTTTAATGAGGCGGAGCTGGAAGTCGCCCACTTTCAGGCAGAGCCCAAGGGCTTACTGCGGATAAGTTGCAGCACCATCTTTGGTGAGCGCTACATTGCCCCGCTGATAAATGACTTTGTCGCCCGCCACCCCAAGCTCAATGTGGACATGCACTTTAGCAACCGTAATGTCGACTTGGTTAGCGAAGGCTTTGATCTGGCCATTCGCCTGGGCGTGCTGGAAGACTCCACCCTGATCGCCCGTCGTCTGGCGGATCGGCGCGAATATGTCTGTGCCTCACCGGCCTACTTGGCCCGTTACCCCCGTCCCCATACCCTGGCCGAATTGCAGCAACATAACTGCCTGGTTGGTTCCAACGACAGCTGGCACTTTCTGATTGATGGCCACCGTCGGGCCCTGCGGGTACAGGGTAACTGGCGGGCTAACTCAGGCCCGGCCATTCTCGATGCCGTATTAAAAGGCCTCGGCATCGCCCAATTACCGGATTATTATGTCGACCCCTTTTTGGCCAAGGGTGAGCTGGTTGCCCTGTTAGAGGATTACCAGCATCAGGATGCCGGGGTGTGGGCGGTCTATCCCAAGAGCCGCCACCTTTCCCCCAAGGTGCGTCAGTGTGTTGATTACCTCGCCCAGGCCTTTAAGCAACCCCATTGGAGCAAGCCATGATTTATACCGATGAGCAGTTTGTGCAGGCCTTCACTGACCTAAGCCTGCCCGGTGAGGTATTTAATCACTTAAGCCATGTACGTCTGGCTTGGCTTTATCTGCAACAGGGGGACTTCACTCAACAGGCCGCACGTTTGGCCCAGGATATCCAGCGTTACGCCACCCACCTGGGGGCTGCCGATAAATTCCACGCCACCCTGACCTATGCACTGGCCAAGATGATTCACCAACGCCAGCAACAGGGTCAGTATGACAGCTGGCAAGCCTTTATCATTGAGCATGCCGAACTGGTCAGCGATGCCCAAGCCCTGGTTGCCAATCACTACTCCGCCGAATTACTGGCCTCCGCCGAGGCCAAAGCGCGGGTATTAAACCCGGATTTAGCACCGCTGTAAGCGGATGGAATTACATCACCTGCAAGCCTTTGTCCTGGCGGTGGAGTTAGGCTCCATCAGTGCAGCGGCCAGGCGTCTGGGCAAGCATCAATCCCAGGTGAGTCAGTGGATTAGCCACCTGGAGGCCGATCTCGGCCTCGCCTTATTTAACCGCAGTGGCAATCACAGTCAGCTCAGCGAGGCGGGACAACAATTGCTGGAGCGGGCACAGCTATTAGTCGACCAAAGTCAGCAACTGACGGACGCTGCCCTCGCCCTCAGCCGCGGCCAACCCACCAGCCTGCGCGTAGGGGTGGAGCATTTTGTTCCCTGGCCCTGCTTGGCGCCGGCCTGGGCCCATGCCGCCAAACAGCTTCCGCATCTCAAACTGATCAGTCGTCAGGGGGAGCGGGACAGCCTCCTGCAGCAACTCACCCAGGGTCAGTTGGACGCCATCCTGCTATGTGAAGAAAGCTCTTTACACTACCCGGAATACGGCTATCAGCGTCTGGGCAGTTTTGCGGAAGTCCTGGCTGTCGCCGCTCAACATCCCCTGGCACTGGGTGACGAACCCATCAGCTGCGAGCGCCTCAGCCTCTATCCAGAGCTTATCCTCAGTCAGCATGAGGATGAGAGCATTGCTGGCCTCTATAGTCCCCAGTGGTTGGCTTTTGGCAGCCTGTCCGGTTTGTTGCAGTGCCTGGAACAAGGGATGGGATATGGCTTTGTTCCCCTGCCCTGCATCACCACCGAACTGGCGCAAGGACGGCTACGTTGCCTGACCAGCCAGGTTGAGCCCAGGCCGATTCTGCGACGGGTCGAACTACTCTGGCGGCCCGGCTTAGCACTGCAGCCTTGGGGAGCCACCCTGCTACAGAGCCTGAGCCAACATCATCACTTTCAATCTTGATGCCGTCTCCATCCGCTACTGAACTGCCCTAGCGCTGATACTGCACCCGTCCCTGTAACAGGGTCAGTTCGACCTGGGCCTGTGGCCAATATTGAGGGTTCAGCTGGGTAATATCCCGATCCAATACCACCAAATCGGCCGACTTACCCACCGCCAAGCTACCGGTTATCTGCTCAAGCCCCAAGGCTTTGGCCGCATTGAGGGTATAGGCCGCAATCGCCTGGTGAGGACTCTGCAAACCGCGCTCTCCCAGGCGCAGCGCATGGCTCAGAGTCAGCAGTGGATTGAGTTCATTGACATCCCAATCACTGCTTAACACCAGATTGGCACCGCTGGCGGCCACTTGGGCGATGGGTAACATTCTGTCCAATCCTGCTTGCCCTACATAATCCGCCGCCCAGCCTTGCTGAGGGTCTGCGGCAAACTCCTCACCCACCTGAAAGTCGGCGCTGACCCCCAGTGCCGCCAAGCGCGGTATATCCTCTTCCGCCAGCATTTCCACATGGGTCAGAAAGCAAGCCTGGCGCTGCTCAGCCGGCAAAGATGCCAGGGCATTAAGCGCCTGCCATGCCCCCGCATCGCCAATGACATGAATCATGGCGCCATAGCCAAGCGGGGCCAATGCAGCCAACCACTGGCGCATACTCGCCTCATCCAGGTAGTTAAAACCATAGGGCGTCCCTGGGAACCACTCAAACTGATAAGGAGCCAGGGTGCGGGCGCTGTTATTGATCAGGATGCCATCGGCATACATTTTGACCTGACTGACCTGTAATAACCGCTCAGGGTCGGCTTGATAGGCCTGATGTAGAAAAGGCAGCTGTTGCGCCATTGGCACATCCGGATAAATCCAGGGACGCACCAGGGCTCTCACAGGCAGGCGCCCTTGCTGTTCGAGTTGCTGCCAGGTTTCCAACCAACCACGGCGCCAGTACAAACGCCCGTCCCCCAGGGTGGTGATGCCATACTGGCTCAGTTCGGCCAATCCTGCCTGGAGGCTGGCCAGGTTAAAGGCTGGCCGATCGGCTACCGCATTCCACGCCAGCTCCAGCAGGTGGTCACCGGCAGCATCAAAGAGCAAGCCATTCAAGCGGCCCTGTTCATCCCGTAATAAACGCCCACCCTGAGGATCGGCGCTGTCATCCGTAAAACCCGCAAGCGCCAGAGCCTGTGAGTTTGCCAACACCGAGTGCGAAGTGCGCTCCATCAACACCACAGGGTTATGGGGGAAAAACTCATCCAGCAGGGCGCGGGGAGTCAAGCCGGAGTCATCCTCCAGCAGCGCTTCCAGGTTATGCCCGCCACCTTGCAGCCAAGTGCCATGCGGGTAGTCACCCTGGCAAGCCTGCAAGGCCGCACGCTGCTGACTCAGGTTAGCTTGCTCATCTAATTGGCAGTAAGGCTCAAGCTGGGCCCTGGCTTCAAACACATGATTATGGGCATCAATAAAGCCGGGCAGCACCAAGGCTCCCTGCATATCCCACAACTCGGTTTGTGTCTGCTGCCACTGACGGGCCTGGCTGTCACTGCCCACATAGAGAATGCGACCTGCGCCTATCACCAGCGCCTGGGCAGGCTCAGCCTCACCTTGGTAAATACGGGCGTTATGGAGAATCAAGTCCACCGTCTCAGTCGCCCAGACAGCCTGGGCTAATAAGGCCAGGGGGAGAGCAGAGAGTACTTTTTTCATAAGGTGTTCCTTAGCCAGCAGGTCGCAGATAGCCTTTATTTACCATCAGCAATAAAGACCAGCCTCAGGAAGAGGCATAACAGGCAGGCTAAGGCATTTCTACTGATAGCCAAACATACTGAGCATCAGCAAAAGGTGATACTGAAGCCGGATTAAATCCGCCGTTTAATCGCATAGATGCTCAGGCGGTCGCTGATATCTTCAGCATTGTTGGCAATCGCATCGATGCGCTCGATGAAGTAGCGCAGCTGGATTTTTTCCGCCAGATCCCGCTCTGAATCAAAGACCGCAGTTAACAGCCGCGTGCTCAGTTTGTCTGCTTCGGTTTCGAGCCGCTGCACTTCTAAACAGCGTTCACGCACCTTACTGATTTGGCGGAAATAAGCCCTGGCAGCCTGCACCACCTCTTCAGCACAACGGCATACCACCTGCACCAGGGTATGCAAATCCTCATGGCAGTTAGCCGGAAAAGTCGGACGCTCGCTGTGTAAGCGAAACAGTGCAGATTGAAACAGGTTACTCAGGCCATCCATATCTTCCAACAGGTTAAGCACATCCCCCCGCAGGTCTGGAATCAGGGTTTTCACATACAGCTCGGTTTCCACATCGCGGCGCAGCTGATCCCCTTTGCTTTCCAGTTTCTCCACCTGCTGCATTTTTTCCGCATAGCTAGGGTGATCAGGGCCAGACTCCAGGTAAATCTGCAAAGCCTGCTGGTAAATCAAGCCACTTAGGATGATTTTGTCGAAGAAGTCATCGATCTTACGCTCGATCTTTTTGCCCCGGGTAAAGAGGCTGGTAAAACGGGTGGCCATGGCTGTCCTCATTGCTAAAACAGCAGGGCCAACAAAGTGGCCCTGCGCGATCCTGCTTGGCTGTGGCAGCTTAGTCTCCCAGGGCCTGCATCATCAAGGCCCCCACATCCCGGTGATGTACCATAGCGGACAGAGGCTCGGTCAAGTCAGCCGGTCCCCAGGCCACCACCTGCACCGGTGTATGGGTATGGGTGCCGGTGCCCCATACCACGTTCTGCTGCTCCGCCATCTGCCGACCAATCAGGTCAAGATGGATTTCGTCCGGATAAACGTAGAAGGCCTGGAAGTCATCAACCTTGGGAATCTCTTCCACATCCAGGTAGCCATGCCCTTCATGACGGTAGGGGTTAGGCGTCATCACCAATACTTTGGCAGCCTGTTCTTCCGTTACTTTGAACTCGCTAGCAGCATTGATGATCTCTGCCAGTTTAGCCGGGGTCTGCTCGCTCTGCTCCAAGGCACGGAAGCTATCCATCATGTCCTGGAAGCTTAACGACTGAGCATAGAGACGATCGAGAATGGCCAAGCCACCAAAGTTAAATGCCGGGGCAAAGTCCTGATTGGCAAAACCACTGCCAGGCAACTTGGAGGGAGCAGGAATATCAGCAGCAGAGTAGCTAAAGCCAAAGGAGCCGGTTTCATGGTCAGCCGTGACAATGATCAGGGTATCCTCGCGGCCTTGTGCCCAGGCATGCACCGCCCCTATCGCTTCGTCAAACTTCAGCATCTCATGCAGCATGGTGCCCGCATCGTTGTTATGCCCGGCCCAGTCAATTTGTCCGCCTTCCACCATCAGGAAAAAGCCGTCTTCATCTTTTTCCAGCAGGCTCAAAGCCTTCTCGGTCATTTCTTTTAAGGTGGGCTCGGTACGGGCGGCGTCCTCTTTGGCTTTAGTGTAACGAATACCGTCCATCATGCCGGAATAGGCAAACAGTCCTAGCACCTTGCCATCGCCCGTGGCGGCAAGCTGATTGCGGTTAAAGGCCAGTTGATAGCCCTGCTGCTGCGCTTCGGTGATCAGGTTACGCTCATCCTTACGCTTGGATTTCAGCTTCACACTGCCCTGGGTCAAGGCCTCTAACTGCTGATACACCTCGCCCTTGTCATTGGTAGACTTGGGAATAAAGTGTCGAATGCCCCCGGACAGCATCACATCGACCCCGGTATTGAGCATATCGACGGCAATTTCATTTTCCAGCGATCGGTGCGGTTGATGGGCGGCAAAGGAGGCGGGGGTGGCATGGGTCAGGCGGGTATCCGACACCAAGCCTGTGGCCTTACCCAAACGCTTGGCTTTCTCCAGCACGGTTTCCTGAGGGTTACCCTCCGCATCCAAACCTATCACTTCAGAAGGGGCCATTCTGCCTAAAGCCAGTTGGGTAGCAGAACAGGCGGAGTCCACCACCAGGGCATTATCGGGATAGGTCATTGATGAGCCCATTTTTCCCTGTGCGGCCAGCTTCGCCATAAAGGACTGGCGATCCTGGTAAATCTGCTGCTGAGGGGCAAGCTGAGCATAACTTTCCAACAGACCCACCTGCTGCGGGCCCATGCCATCACCAATCATCAGGATGACATTCTTTACCTGGGTGGCCGCGATGCTCATCTGACTCATCAGCAGCATGCCTGCTCCGGCAAGGGCCAGGGTTTTCCATTGTTTGCGCATTGGTTTCTTCCTCTAATTTATTATTGTTACGCGCTCTTCCACCCCGCAGAAGAAGAGTGATACCCGAGGCTTAACCAACCTGGGGTCATTCGCCCTTCACCCTGTACCACCGTCACATTTTTGACACAAACAGCATTAAGTTAACTGAACGTTCAACATAAAAAATCCTTATTCCACCATGCTAAAAACGTCAGCCATATGACTACTTCCCTCTCTTACACCCAGTTATCCGCTGCGGTTGGGCAAACTGTCGCTTTTGGCTAACCCTTTTCCTCCAGGCTTGAGTGGTTTGCTCCGCGTCCCGGGCCTTTGCCTGACCAGCGTAGGCAAGCTATCCCTACTCTTTAGACCTCCTCCCCCAATCTTTCGGTCTAAGCCCTTACTGCGAAAGTCGCAAAAGTTGTCGACAACACTTTTCTTGTAGTCAAACCAATTTAGATAATTTTGGAATATAAAAAATGATTTAATATTCCAAATAGTTTGTGTAAAAAATCATTTTTAGGCGCTCGACAAAAGTCGAAAAAACTCTGCAAATATTCACACACCCCTTTATTTACCTATTATCGCTGCAATGCAGCAATCATCTTATGGTGTAGTAAAACTACATTTCATAGCAGGTTAGCCTTGTAGTTCTAATACAAGCTTTGCTGCTACGCACAAAATCGTTTTGACACTCAAGCTGTCGACACTCCATGATGAATGCAACCCGAAGCCGATCATCCCGGCAACAGGACAAGGGCTCCACCCAGGCCAATCAGCCTAAGGCAGAAATAAGGTGGAACCCTGAACCAAATAGCGAACACTGTGAGGAACAGCCATGTCAGCTTACAAAAACGAGATCGATAACATTGCTACTGTACGTGCCGCCAACGGCAGCAGCTGGGAAGCGATCAATCCGGAATATGCTGCTCGCATGCGGATTCAGAACCGCTTCAAAACCGGTCTGGACATTGCCCGTTACACCGCCAAGATCATGCGTCAGGATATGGCCGAGTACGATGCCGACTCCTCCAAGTACACCCAATCTCTGGGCTGCTGGCATGGCTTTATCGGTCAGCAGAAGCTGATCGCGATCAAGAAACATTTTGGCACCACCAACAAGCGCTACCTGTACCTGTCTGGCTGGATGATTGCCGCCCTGCGCTCTCAGTTTGGGCCGCTGCCTGACCAGTCTATGCACGAGAAAACCTCTGTTCCCGCGCTGATCGAAGAGCTGTACACCTTCCTGCGTCAGGCAGATGCCCGTGAACTGGGTGGTCTGTTCCGTGAACTGGATGCCGCTCGCGAAGCCGGTGACAGTGCCCGTGAAGCTGCAGTACAGAGCAAGATTGATAACTTCGAAACCCACGTGGTACCCATCATTGCTGACATTGATGCGGGCTTCGGTAACGAAGAGGCCACCTACCTGCTGGCCAAGAAGATGATTGAAGCAGGCGCCTGCGCCATCCAGATCGAAAACCAGGTTTCCGATGAGAAGCAGTGCGGCCACCAGGACGGTAAAGTCACCGTTCCCCATGCTGATTTCCTGGCTAAGATCCGTGCTGTACGTTACGCCTTCCTGGAGCTGGGGGTAGAAGACGGCGTGATTGTTGCCCGTACCGACTCCCTGGGCGCCGGCCTGACCAAGCAGATCGCCGTCACTAACGAGCCAGGCGACCTGGGCGACCTGTACAACTCCTTCCTGGATGGGGATTACGTGCAGAGCGCCGACGACATCAATAACGGTGACGTGGTAGTAAAAGCCAACGGTAAACTGCTCAAGCCCAAGCGCCTGCCTTCTGGACTGTTCCAGTTCAAGCGTGGCTCCGGTGAAGACCGTGTGGTACTGGACTGCATCACCTCCCTGCAGAACGGCGCTGACCTGCTGTGGATCGAGACCGAGAAGCCTCACGTTGGCCAGATCAAGGGCATGGTAGACCGCATCCGTGAAGTGGTACCCAACGCCAAGCTGGTTTACAACAACAGCCCCTCTTTCAACTGGACGCTGAACTTCCGTCAGCAGGTGTTTGATGCCTGGAGTGCAGAAGGTAAGGATCTGTCTGCTTACGACCGCGCTAACCTGATGAGCGCTGAGTACGACGATAGCGAACTGTCTGTCGAAGCGGATCGTCGTATCCAGAGCTTCCAGCGTGATGCGGCCCGTGAAGCAGGCATCTTCCACCACCTGATCACCCTGCCGACTTACCACACCGCGGCCCTGTCTACCGACAACCTGGCCAAAGAGTACTTCGGTGAAGCCGGTATGCTGGGTTACGTCGCGGGTGTACAGCGTAAGGAAATCCGTCAGGGTATCGCCTGCGTCAGACACCAAAACATGGCCGGCTCCGATATGGGTGACGACCACAAAGAGTACTTCTCTGGTGATGCCGCGCTGAAAGCATCCGGCAAAGACAACACCATGAACCAGTTCGGCTAATAGCTCACCCTGCCCTGGGCCGTGCTGGTCACGCCTCAGAGCAGCCTAAGCTTACGGCTGATTTGCCTGGGCCGGGGTAGGAGGGCTCCTCCCCGCTCAGGCCCCCTTGAATCCATTCCCTGCATCGTTGCCGCCCCGGATCCTACCCCCTCAGGTAAGCCCCGGGGCTTTTTTTCTCTGCTCTTCCTCTGCCCTGATGCCGAGCAATCTGCCAAGCTAGGCGCGCTGATGACGGCAAAATCGCACTCCCCCTCTGCCCCTGACCAGGACAAACTATGCGTTATCAAGGCAAGCTGACCGATTGGAATGATGCCAAGGGCTTTGGCTTCGTCGAACCTAATGGCGGCGGTGCAAAAGCCTTGGTCCATATCAAAGCCTTCACCTCGCCCTCTCGCCGCCCCATCAATGGCGACCTGATCAGCTACTCTCTCCACCAACAGCAGGGTGGTCGCTACCAGGCTCAGCAGATTAGCCTGCTCAATGATCGCTCCAGACCTGAGCAAGCACGCCGACCCTCTCGCCGCCTGGGCTCGTTCTTTACCCTGATGTTTTGCCTAGGCTTGGCAGCGATGGCGCTGTTAGGCCGGCTGCCGCTGGAACTGCTTTATTTTTACGCTGGCATCAGTCTGCTCAGCGTTATCTTCTATGGTCTTGATAAATCTGCCGCCCGAGGTAACCGCTGGCGCACACCGGAAAGTCAGTTACATCTGCTGGCACTGGCAGGGGGCTGGCCCGGCGCTTTCTGGGCACAGAACCGCTTTCGGCATAAGACTAACAAGGGCAAGTTTATAGCGGTTTATTGGTTAACGGTGGCAGCCAATCTGGCAGGACTCTATTGGTTGTTAAGTGCAGGCCACCCCTGGTTAACGCGGGTATTGGCTACCTTAGATTCGCTACTTTAGACTCCCTACCCAGCGCCCTGTAAAAGCAAAACGCCCGACTACAAGCCGGGCGCACAAAGCATCACAGGAAGCGGCACCTTAGCGCGGGAACACCACCGTGCGATTACCATGCAAAAATACCCGCCGTTCAATATGAAAAGCCACCGCCTTCGCTAACGTCAGGCATTCAGTGTCCTGACCTTTGGCAACCAAGTCCTCGGGATAATGGGCATGGTCTACCGCCTGTACGCTTTGGGTGATGATCGGCCCCTCATCCAGGGCATTATTGACGTAATGCGCGGTAGCCCCCACCAGTTTCACCCCTTTTTCATAGGCTTGATGATAAGGCCGTGCCCCTTTAAAGCCGGGCAGTAACGAATGGTGGATATTGATGGCCCAGCCATCCAGGCGCTGACACATCACCGGCGATAGCACCTGCATGTAGCGTGCTAACACCACCAGCTCCGCCTCGGATTGCTGAATAACCTGCCAGATTTGCTCTTCCTGTTGCAGCTTAGTCTCCGCCGTAATCGGGAAGTGATAGTAAGGAATACCATGCCAGTCTGCTAAAGCCTGCAGATCAGGATGATTAGAAATGATCGCCGGTATTTCAATATTGAGCTGGCCGGTACGGTAGCGATACAGCAGGTCATTCAGACAGTGGTCATACTTAGAGACCAAAATCACCACCTTGGTTTTATGCCCCGGCGGGGTCAGGTCCCACTCCATCTCAAAGGTGGCGGCCCGTTCAGCGAAACCGGCGCGAAAGGCGGCCTCATCGAACCCCTGCTCCGGGCGAAACTCTGCCCGAATGAAAAAGCGACTGGCTAAACGATCATCAAAAGAGTGCAACTCGGTAATGTAATTGCCGCTGCTCTTTAAAAAGCCGGTGACCGCATCCACCGTGCCTAACTTGCTGTAGCAGTGGGCACGTAAAATCCAGGGGGCCTGTTTGGGCTGCATAGTCCTACTCCGCTCAGTTGAAGGGGCAGTGCACTGCCCCGCACCTTCAGCACTCGATGGCATTGACGGCCAGGCCACCGCGCGAGGTTTCTTTGTATTTGTCTTGCATGTCTTTGCCGGTTTCCATCATGGTTTTGATCGCTTTATCCAGCGAGATAAAGTGCTCACCGTCACCACGCAGAGCCAGTTGAGTGGCATTGATCGCCTTCATCGCCGCTATCGCATTGCGCTCAATGCAGGGCACCTGGACTAAGCCACCCACCGGATCGCAGGTTAACCCAAGGTTATGCTCAAGACCAATCTCGGCGGCATTTTCTACCTGTTCCGGAGTGCCGCCCATGACCTCGGTTAGACCCGCTGCGGCCATCGCACAGGCCGAACCCACTTCCCCTTGGCAACCTACTTCAGCACCGGAGATAGAAGCATTCTTTTTACACAGAATGCCAACCGCTGCGGCGGCTAGCAGGAAGTCCACCACATCTTCTTCCCGGGCCTCGGGCTTAAAATCCATGTAGTAATGCAGCACCGCCGGAATAATGCCCGCCGCCCCATTAGTCGGGGCTGTCACCATGCGGCCACCGGCGGCATTCTCTTCATTAACTGCCAAGGCATACAGATTGACCCAATCCATCGCATTCAAGGTCGAGCTAATCACATTGGCATGGCTGGCCTGGGTCAGGGAAGCATGCAGACGTGCCGCCCGCCGTTTCACATTCAAGCCACCAGGCAACACCCCTTGCTGCGACCAGCCCCGCTCGACACAGGCTTGCATTGCCTGCCAGATCCCAAGCAGTCCCTGACGGATTTCTGCCTCTGAGCGCCAAACCAACTCATTGGCCATCATCAGCTCAGAAACCCGTAACCCATGTTGACGGCACAACGCCAGCAACTGTTTGCCACTATTGAATTCATAGGGCAACGCGACCTCTTCCACCGCATTGGCCCCCAACTGAGCCTGGGCCTCATCCACCACGAAGCCACCACCGATGGAATAGTAGGTATTTTGATAAAGCAGTTCCTCACCTGCCCAGGCGGTTAAGCGCATGGCATTAGGGTGATAGGGCAGACTCTCCTCCAGCAACAGCAGATCCTGCTGCCAGTTAAAGGCGATACTGTGCCGATTGAGCAAAGCCAGTTTGCCCTCCGCCTTGATGGCGACGACCCGTGGGGCGATGCAATCCGGATCAATTTGATCAGGCCACTCCCCCATTAATCCCATCAGGGTAGCGGTATCCGTACCATGACCAATGCCAGTGGCGCTCAGGGAACCATAGAGGCGCACCTCCACCCGACTCACCTGCTCAACCCCCAAGCTGGCTAAACGCTCAGCAAATTCGGCGGCGGCACGCATCGGCCCCACTGTGTGTGAACTGGATGGCCCGATGCCGATTTTGAACAGATCAAAGACGCTGATGGCCATACTGGGCTACCTCCGTAAAGTGATGGAAGCATTATCAAAACAGCGCCGCCAAACCTCATGTCAGGCTACGACCTCAAACTAGTCAGAACCGAACCCTGCCGTAACTTATGTCTTAGCTGGATATGTACATGCCTCGTTCAGACATGTTGCTGGCGTTTTGAACACCTAGGATGCCTTGGGGCCTGCTGCTCTACCCCGCTCTTCGCTGCCCAAATCAGCAAGAAGGGCAGCAGGTTCCGGCCCTTTCTGGTCACCCCAGATAAAAACAACAACAGCTGATCAAGCCGATCAAAGGAGAAGCCTATGTGTTCCAACCACGGCAACCGCGGCGTCGTCTATCAAGGCCCTGGCAAAGTTGAAGTACAGAATATCCCCTACCCGGAACTGGCACTGGGTGGGCGCAAGTGCGACCACGGGGTCATCCTCAAAGTGGTTTCCACCAATATCTGCGGCAGTGACCAGCACATGGTGCGTGGCCGTACCACTGCCCCCGCTGGCCTAGTGTTAGGCCATGAGATTACCGGACTGGTGGTCGAGTGCGGTCGTGATGTTGAGTTTGTTAAGCCCGGCGATCTGGTCTCCGTGCCCTTTAACATCGCCTGTGGCCGTTGCCGCAACTGTAAAGAAGGCAAAACCGGTATCTGTTTGAACGTTAACCCCGCCCGCCCCGGTGCCGCTTATGGCTATGTTGATATGGGTGGCTGGGTAGGTGGGCAGGCCGAATATGTGATGGTGCCCTACGCCGATTTTAACCTGCTGAAATTCCCCGATAAGGATCAGGCGATGGAGAAAATCCGTGACCTGACCCTGCTATCTGACATCTTCCCCACTGGCTTCCATGGTTGTGTTACCGCTGGGGTGGGCCCTGGTTCCACCGTTTACATCGCCGGCGCTGGCCCAGTCGGCTTGGCCGCTGCCGTATCCGCTCAGCTGCTAGGGGCTGCCTGTGTGATCGTCGGTGACATGATTGATGATCGCCTGGCCCAGGCCCGCAGCTTTGGCTGTGAAACGATCGACTTGAAACAGGAAGGCGATATCGCCGATAAGGTTGAAGCCATTCTGGGCGTGCCCGAAGTGGATGCCTTCGTTGACTGCGTTGGCTTTGAAGCCCACGCCTGTGGCTGCCATCACCATGAAGAAAAGCCCGCTACCGTGCTCAACTCCGCCATGCAGTTGACCCGTGCCGGCGGCCAGATTGGTATTCCCGGTCTGTACGTCACCGAGGATCCCGGTGCCATCGATGAAGCCGCCAAGGTCGGTGCCCTGAGCATGCGTTTTGGTTTGGGTTGGGCCAAGTCCCACTCCTTCCATACTGGCCAGTGCCCTGTGATGAAGTACCATCGCCAGCTGATGCAATCCATCCTGTTTGACAAGGTACAGATCGCTAAGGCCGTCAACGTCCAGGTGATCAGCCTGGATCAGGCCCCTAATGGCTACGCCGAATTTGATGGCGGTGCCGCCACCAAGTATGTGATTGATCCGCACGGCATGGTTGCCGCTTAACCCAGCTTATGCCAGTCGATAGTCACCCCTGTGGCTATCGACGCTTTCCTTGTCTCTCAATGCTGGAAAATTGATCAGTCTCTTCTAGAATGCTCTAACCTCTGCTGGAAATTCATTTCCACAAGCAGCTTGCCAACAATAACAAGGGCCCTGCCCGAACCTGCATGGAGGTAATAGTGAGCGCGTTTAATGACTACCTACATGAAGTTTTTCAAAGCCTTGGCCCGATTCAGATTCGCCCGATGTTTGGCGGCTATGGCGTCTTCCATCAGGGGCTGATGTTTGCCCTGATTGCCGATGAAAACCTGTATTTGAAAACCAGCCCCGCCAGCCGAGGCTTATTTGAAGCCGAGGGGTTGCAACCCTTTGTCTATACCCTGGGGCGACGGCCAATCAAAATGGGTTACTTCCAGGCCCCCGCAACAATCTATGAAGACAGTGATGAAGCTCTCTACTGGGGGCGCTTAGCCTATCAAGCGGCACTGGAAAACACGCCCGCGAGAAGTAACGGGCGTCAGCGTAAAAATGAAGTCCAGTTAGAGCAGCTAGGTACTCGCACCTAGCGCAGTACCTTATGGCGGGTGAAGTACGCCATGCTCAACACTGTTACAGCCGGCTATTTAACCCTTTTATTAACGTCCCTTGCGGCTCTTGATTAACGTCCCTTGCGGCTCTTGATTAACGCCCCTTGCGGCTCTTGATTAACGCCCCTTGCGGCTCTTGATTAACGCCCCTTGCGGCTCTTGATTAACGTCCCTTACGGGACTCGCCAATATAAAAGCGGGCCTTTTTCGCCTGCTCATAGCAGCCGCCGAAGTTTTCCACGGTTTGCATGGTTTTCGCCACCGACAACAGTCCCGCTGCCTTGGTGTAGCTTACCGTGCCGGCGAAGCCTTCAGCCTTGGCTAAATCCAACTCCTGCCAGGCGGCATCCACTTGGGCAGCACAGGAGGCCCGGCTGGGTTTACCCTGCCCCGCACAGCCAAGCAAGCCTAATGACACCAGCAACAGCGCAACCGCCCCTACACCTTGCTTTATCTTCATGCTCATCATCCATCCTTACTGATTAAGCGGATGTCCTTGCGGCAATTGCCGTGACATCCATAACGCCAGTTTATGCTTCATATTGGGCAAGCTCTCCTGCCCCTTGGCCAGGGGCTGAATCAGCTTGTCATGCACCAGCAACCGGTAAACATACTCTATTTTGGCATTCGACGAATCGGTAGCCTCAAACTCCGCTACCGCACGCTTCTGCGCATACAGCATACCGACCCGTACGGCTTCTTTGGCTAATTCAGATTCATGCTTGAGTTTACTCATGCCAGGCTCCTTGTTCCCACTGCTGTAAACATAAGCAGCTTACTCCTGGTACGCCAGCGTTTAAGGTGTCTTTTGCCGGGAAAGGTAGGCCGTCAGAGGTTAAAACAGTTCAACCTGCATCTCCGGTCCCTCATCACTGAGTTGAGCGGTACGCACTAACTCAGCATAACTGACGACCTGATTGCGCCCTTGCTCTTTGGCGTAGTACAGGGCTTTATCGGCCTTTTCCAGAATCAGCGTGGGGTACAGCTGCTTGTCCAGCCGCATATAACCCACGCTAATGGTGATGGGCTTCAGCTTGGCTTTTACCCGTTCCGCCACCTTTAAACGTACGGTATTCAGCCGTTGATGCGCACGCTCCTCAGAGGGAGCATCAAACAGGATCACAAACTCCTCCCCGCCAAAACGGTAGATGCGGTCCTGCTCACGAAAACCCTGCCGTAAAGCATTGGCCAAACTAATCAGAATCTCATCGCCGTAGAGGTGACCATAGCTATCATTCACCTGCTTAAAGTGGTCAATATCGACGATAGCCAGCCAAATCGACAGCCTCCCTTCCGGCTGTGACTGTTGGCTTAATTGGCTGACTCTCTGCTCAAAGGCGCGGCGGTTATAGAGTCCGGTCAGCTTGTCTTTGTAGCTCTCATTCAGCAAAAACAGGTAGTTGCTGTAGATCCGCGTCATCCCATAGATCAGTTCATCATGGTCAACCAGGCTATTGTTCGACTCTAGCTCTAAGGCTCCCATCACCTTGGCATTCAGCAGAATGGGACACCAACTGAAATGATGGCCACTATCCTCAGTGTAGACATTACGTTGTTCATGCCAGCTCACCCTGGTACGACCAGGTGGGCTCACGCCATAAGCCTGCTCTAGCCACTGCACCGCAGTGCCCTCTTGGCTGGTATCAATGCGTAAATTGACCGCCAGTTCGGCCTCCTGCCACTGCTCATGAGCATTGAGCTTATATAAGCGCAGCGCTTGAATTGGCAACATTTCCGCCAAACTGGCCGCTAAGCTGTAGTCCAGCGAATCCAGATCTCGCTGCTCGGTCAACTCCACAATGGAGCCCAGAATCGATAAAGATGAAGACACGTCAACACCTTGAATTCAAAGGTTTAGCTGCCTATAGCGGCCATGACGAAAGAGCACAAGTCAAAGGCTGGTGAGCGCTGGCACCAGGCCATTTTTGGCCAGCACCCGATACACTTTTTGGCTGGTTTTCGCCAGCTTTTGCAGGTCACCCAGGGTTGGAGTCTCTCCCTGGGCTAAGCGCTGCTCCCATTCCAGTAACTCCAGATCGAGAAAATCCAGCAGTTTTTTCGAGCAGCCATGACAGACCCCGGTACAGAGTACGGATACCGGGGTGGCAAAGGGTACCGCCTGGCGCACCTGTGCAATCAATTGCTGCATCGCCAAGACGGTACGAGGCTTCATTTGGCCAGTGGGGGTAACTGATAGATGGCGGCGATTTGCTCCTGGCTGTTGATATCCACATGCAGATCACGGATGCGGCCATCTTCAATCGCATAGGTCCAGCCATGGATGGCCAGCTCCCGCCCTTGCTGCCAGGCACGCTGCACCACCTTGGTCTGGCTTACATGCTGTACCTGGCGGATCACGTTCAGCTCACAGAGGCGGTCAAAGCGGGCTGGCTCATCCAGCTGCTGTAGCTCCTCTACATTTAGCTGATAGGTGTCCTTGATATGACGCAGCCAGTTGTCGATAAAACCATAGTCACCATTTTCCATCGCAGCCTTTACTCCGCCACAACCATAGTGCCCACAGACAATAATGTGCTTAACCTTGAGGTATTCCACCGCGTAATACAGCACTGACAAACAATTCAGATCGGTGTGAATCACCTGGTTGGCAATATTACGGTGGACAAAAATTTCCCCCGGTAACAGGCCAACAATTTCATTGGCGGGCACCCGTGAGTCCGAGCAACCGATCCACAGGTAATCCGGCGTTTGTTGCGCAGATAAGACCTTAAAAAAGCCCGGGCGCTCCTGTTCCATCCGTTGCGCCCAGGCTTCATTGTTGCGTAATAAGTTGCTTAGCATGACAGGCCCCAGTAAGTAGTTACTGGATCAGCATAGAGTCCGCCGCCTCAAAATCAATGCCTTCAATCTCCGCCTGTCCGGCGAGTACACGAATGTACTGGCCAATCGCCGTACGGAATACCCGCTCATTTAAGTACTGACGAATCTTGTCCTGTACCTGCTCGTAAGGCAGGGATTGGCCCTCTTCACGGTAATCGATACGCACCACATGGAAGCCATAGCGGCTTTCAATCGGCCGTGCCGCCAAACCCAGTGGCAGACTAAACAGGGGGCGCTCAAACTCTGGTACAGTCTGGCCTTTACTGAGCTGGCCCAGGCTGCCATCCATCTCTTTGGAAGGACAGGCAGAATGCTGCTTGGCTAGGCGGGCAAAGCTATCCGGCTGCTGTTGCAACTGGGCAATTAACGCCTCCGCCTCGGCCTGGGCACGGACTCTGGCCTGGGCATCATCCGGATGTGCGGCGAGCAGGATATGACTGGCGGCTAGAATAACCGGGGTTTTAAAACGCTCAGGATTACTGGCGAAATACTGTTTGCAGTCTTCCTCGCTGGCTTCAGGGCGCTGCACCTGCTCAGCTAATAGGGAGCGAATCGCCGCTTCCTCATCGCTTTCGCCCTCTAACGGGCTGATGGCCAAACCAAGCTTATGGGCTTCGTCCACCAGTAACTGACGCACCACCAGCGCCTGGGCCGCTTGTTGCCAAGCCTGCTCAAGGGTATCGGCGGGATGGTATTGCATCTCGGCAGCGATGGCCTCGCTGTCCAGTTCCACACCATTCACTTTTACCGCGGGCATCGCCACCGCATCCAGTTGCTGGGAAATATTGATCGCTTCAATAGGTTGCATAATCGGGCTCCTGAGTCTGCATCCTGTTTCTTCACCTTGGCAAAGCACCCTGCCTACTGACAAGATGCTTTAACAAAGCCTGGATTCTTGAAGAGGTCAGAGATGGCTGGGGCCCTCTATGGTGGCCGCTAGCTATCACAGCGCCCACCACCCCAACCATGTCTGATTCTGTTTTAACCCCGTGCCCGAACGATCTGATAAGAGCGAGCCAAGTACTTCACCGGCACACTCCAGACGTGGACCAAACGGGTGAAGGGGAAGATCAAAAACAGGGTCAAGCCAAGCAGAATGTGAATCTTGTAGAGCACATTCACATCGGCGATATGAGCCGCCGCGCCGCCCTGGAAGGTCACAATCGCCTGAGCCCAGGCCGCCAGTTGCAGCATCACGCTACCGTCCATGTGGCCGAGTGAAGGCAGAATGGTCAGCAGCCCCAGGGTGACCTGAGCCAGCAACAACGCAATCACCAATAGATCATTGCGGCTACCGGTATTACGTACCCGCGGATCAGTCAGGCGGCGCTTGAACAGGCTAAAGGCACCGATCCAGCACATCACCCCGGCAATACCACCGAAGGTAATCGCCAGTTTTTGTTTAGCCGCACTGGTTAGAAAGACTTCATAGACCGCATGGGGAGTCAGCAACCCCACCAAATGGCCGAAGAAAATCATCAGAATGCCCACATGGAACAGGTTACTGGCACGGCGCATGCCGGCACTGCGCAGCATCTGGCTGGAACCTGCCCGCCAGGTAAACTGCTCGCGGTCATAACGCACCCAGCTACCGATCAGAAACACAGCTCCGGCCACGTAGGGGTAGAGCCCAAAGAGTAGTTCGTTCAGGTAAGACATCATCATCACTCCCAGGCTCTTATGAGCCGACTTGCCCCAGGTTGGAAGATGCAGCGGCATCCAGGATCTTCACCGGCATCACCCCCTCCACTTCAGCACGACGCTGACGAATGGCTGAATTGCTACCGCAGTCCTGGGCGCTGCCCTGACCAAAGCGGATCATCTCTTCTTCCCAGATCTTATCCAGTGCTTCGGGGGTATCATCCCGCTCTTCCTGACTAACGGTTTGCGCCAGTTCAGGTTGATTGACCTGCACCTGTGCCAGCTCCAGCAATGCCTCGGTAACGGCAGCATAGTGGCTGTCGCGTTGCTTTAAGCGTTCACCGAGCAGCGCCAGGATGTGGCTGACATCCCCCAACCACTGGCGCACTTCAGCAATGGAGCGGCTAGACAAGTACTCCAGAAACAGCGGTAAATAATCCGGCAGTTCCTTGGCATCGATATAGAACCCCTGCTCCTGATAGATATTCATCAGGTCAACCATCGCCTGGCCACGGTCACGGCTTTCGCCGTGCACGTGTTCAAACAGCAACAGGGAGCAGGAGCGGCCCCGATCGAACAGATTGGTGTAATCCTCCTGCGCATCAAGCAAATCCTGTGCACAGATTTGATCCACCAGCTCAATCAAGGCGGCTTTGCTGTCCTCCGTCAGGACAGAATCCTGACGGAAGCAGTCAATCAGCTCACGACGGCTGGCCACCAGGCCAGCGTCGGGGTAGTCCAGCAGACAGGACAGGGCTTTCAGACTAAGCATCGTTCAGCTCCTTGGGATTCACTTCCTTCACCATGCCGAGCTTCTGCACCATGGTGACGGTTTGTTTACGGTGAGCGAACAGGTTGGTATGGCTCTCGCCACCACCACAACCATTGCCAAAGCTGAAGCCACAGCCGCCACGCTCAGGGAAGGCCTCTTTGGCCAGCTCACGGTGACTGGTGGGGATCACATAGCGATCCTCGTAGTTGGCAATCGCCAGGTAACGGTACATTTCCTGTACCTGCGCCTCAGTCAGACCAACGGCGTCCAGCACCTCGGTGTTTTTCACTCCCTCGACCTGCTCGTAGCGCTTGAAGGCACGCATCGCCAGCATCCGCTTCAGAGCACGCAGTACCGGCTTTTCATCACCGGCGGTGAGCAGGTTAGCCAGGTACTTGACCGGAATCCGCAGGGAATCCACATCCGGGATAATGCCGTTCAGTTGCACTTTTCCTGCATCCGCTGCTGACTGGATCGGGCTCAGAGGTGGCACGTACCACACCATGGGCAGGGTGCGATATTCCGGGTGCAGTGGCAGGGCCAGTTTCCAGTCCATCGCCAGCTTGTACACCGGCGAGCGCTGGGCAGCGTCGATCACCGAGTCGGGTACGCCGTCTTTACGTGCCTGGGCAATCACCTTGGGATCAAAGGGATCCAGGAAGATTTCCAGTTGCTTCTCATACAGGTCCTGCTCGGAGCCTGCGGAGGCCACTTCGGCAATCTTGTCGGCGTCATACAGCAACACGCCCAGGTAACGGATACGGCCTACACAGGTCTCGGAACAGACGGTGGGCATACCGGATTCGATACGGGGATAACAGAAGATGCACTTCTCGGATTTACCGGTTTTCCAGTTGTAGTAAATCTTCTTGTAAGGGCAGCCACTGATACACATCCGCCAGCCACGGCACTTGTCCTGATCGATCAGGACGATACCGTCCTCTTCCCGCTTGTAGATCGCACCGCTGGGGCAGGATGCCGCACAGGCGGGGTTCAGGCAGTGCTCGCACAGACGCGGCAAGTACATCATGAAGGTATTTTCGAACTGGCCGTAAATGTCCTTCTGTACATTGTCGAAGTTCTTGTCCTTGGAGCGCTTGGCAAACTCGGTACCAAGAATTTCTTCCCAGTTGGGGCCCCACTCGATCTTCTTCATCCGCTCACCGGAGATCAGTGAGCGCGGACGAGCGACCGGCTGGTGCTTGCCTTCCGGAGCGTTGTGCAGGTGCTGGTAGTCGAAATCAAAGGGCTCGTAGTAGTCATCGATTTCCGGTAGATCAGGGTTGGCGAAAATATTCGCCAGCACCCGCCACTTGCCACCGATACGCGGTTCGATGCTGCCATCAGCCTTGCGAATCCAGCCGCCCTTCCATTTGTCCTGGTTTTCCCACTCTTTCGGGTAGCCGATACCAGGCTTGGTCTCGACGTTGTTAAACCAGGCGTACTCCATCCCTTCACGGGTAGTCCAGACGTTCTTACAGGTCACGGAACAGGTATGGCAGCCGATACACTTGTCCAGATTCAGCACCATGCCTACTTGGGAACGGATTTTCATTTGGCGGCCTCCTGAACGTAATCGTTGCCTTCGCCATCAAGCCAGTTGATGCTCTTCATCTTGCGTACCACGACGAACTCATCACGGTTAGAGCCCACGGTGCCGTAGTAGTTAAAGCCGTAAGACTGCTGGGCATAGCCACCGATCATATGGGTCGGTTTCGGGCATACCCGGGTCACGGAGTTGTGGATACCACCACGGGTGCCGGTGATTTCAGAGCCGGGCACGTTGATGATGCGCTCCTGAGCGTGATACATCAGGGTCATGCCCTCGTTCACCCGCTGACTCACCACCGCACGGGCAGCAATGGCACCGTTGACGTTGAAGATTTCCACCCAGTCGTTATCTTCCACACCGATCTTCTTGGCATCGATTTCCGACAACCAGATGATCGGGCCACCACGGGACAGAGTCTGCATCAGCAGGTTGTCGGTATAGGTGGAGTGGATACCCCACTTCTGGTGCGGAGTGATCCAGTTCAGCGCGATCTCAGGATTACCGTTGGTACGCTGATCCTTCATCGGCGCGATGGTCTTGGTGTTAATCGGCGGACGGTAGGACAGCAGCGCCTCACCGAAGTCTCGCATCCAGGGGTGATCCTGATAGAACTGCTGACGGCCTGTCAGGGTACGCCAGGGAATAAACTCATGGACGTTGGTGTAACCGGCGTTGTAAGACACATGCTCATCTTCGAGACCTGACCAGGTCGGTGAGGAAATGATCTTACGTGGCTGCGCCTGCACATCGCGGAAGCGGATTTTCTCTTCTTCCTTCGGCTTGGCCAGGTGGGTGTGGTCACGCCCAGTTGCCTTACCCAGGGCTTCCCACGCCTTGACTGCTACCTGACCATTGGTTTCTGGTGCCAGGGAGAGAATCACCTCGGCAGCATCAATGGCAGTTTCAATCTTCGGCTGACCGGCCGCAGGGCCTTCGGCCTTGGTGTAGTTAAGCTCACGCAGGAAGTCGACTTCCTTCTGGGTATTCCAGGTGATGCCCTTACCACCGTTGCCGAGTTTTTCCAGCAAGGGACCGACGGAGGTGAAACGCTCATAGGTTGCAGGATAATCCCGCTCCACCACCAGCATTGCCGGAGCGGTTTTACCCGGAATCAGCTCACACTCGCCTTTTTTCCAGTCCTGTACTTCCAGCGGCTGCGCCAGCTCTGCCGGGGTATCGTGCAACAGCGGCAGGGTCACCAGGTCTTTCTCTTTACCGAGGTGGCCTTGGCACACCTGGGAGAAAGCCTTGGCAATGCCCTTGTAGATATCCCAGTCAGAACGCGCTTCCCAAGCGGGGTCGGTTGCCGCCGACAGCGGATGAATAAAGGGGTGCATGTCGGAGGTGTTCAGGTCGTCCTTTTCATACCAGGTGGCAGTGGGCAACACGATGTCGGAATACAGGCAGGTGGTGGACATGCGGAAGTCCAGGGTCACCAGCAGGTCCAACTTGCCCTCGGGGGCATCGTCATGCCAGACCACTTCTTCAGGCTTGGCGCCGCCTTCCACACCCAGGTCTTTACCCTGCACACCATGCTTGGTGCCAAGCAGATACTTGAGCATGTACTCGTGGCCCTTACCGGAGGAGCCGAGCAGGTTGGAGCGCCAGATAAACATGTTGCGCGGGAAGTTGGCGGGGTTATCCGGATCTTCCGCGGCAAAGGCCAGCTGGCCAGCCTTCAGTTGTTGCACGGCGTAGTCTTTCGGGTCCATGCCGGCTTTTTCCGCCGCCACACAGAGGGCCAACGGATTCATGTTGAGCTGAGGCGCAGAAGGCAACCAGCCCATCCGCTCGGAGCGCACGTTAAAGTCGATCAAGGAACCGCTGTATTTGGACTTGTCCGCCATCGGCGAGAGGATTTCGTCCACACCCAGTTTTTCATAGCGCCACTGGCTGGAGTGGTTGTAGAAGAAGCTGGTGGAGTTCATATGACGGGGTGGACGCTGCCAATCCAAACCGAAGGCCAGCGGCAACCAGCCACACTGGGGACGCAGTTTTTCCTGACCAACGTAGTGAGCCCAACCACCGCCGGTCTGGCCGATACAGCCACACATCACCAGCATCTGGATCAGACCACGGTAGTTCATGTCCATGTGGTACCAGTGGTTCATCGCCGCACCGACGATGATCATCGAACGCCCTTTAGTCTTGTCGGCGTTGTCAGCAAACTCACGGGCTACCTGAATCACCAGATCGCGCTTAACCCCGGTAATCGGCTCCTGCCAGGCTGGAGTGTAGGGGGCGTTGTCATCAAAGCTGGTAGCGACAAAGTCACCACCCAGGCCACGGTCAATACCGTACTGGGCCAGTACCAGGTCATAGACGGTGACCAGCAAGCCATCTTTACCGTCAGCCAGTTTGACCTTTTTCGCCGGCAGGTTGTGGTGAATCACATCGTTGAAGGGGTTATTGGGGAAGTGCTCGTTCTCCACCCCGCCAAAATAGGGGAAGCCGACTTTGACCACTTCATCATGGGCATCGAGCAAGCTCAGGCGCAGATGGGTCTCTTCACCTTTGCTGCCTTCACGCTCTTCGATGTTCCACTTACCCTGCTCACCCCAACGGAAACCAATGGCGCCGTTCGGTACCACCATGGAATCGGACTTTTCATCAAAGGCCAGGGTTTTCCACTCGGGGTTGTTGTCATGGCCGAGGTTGTTGGCGAAGTCGGAGGCACGGGCAAAACGACCGGCGGCATAGCTGCCGTTGTCACGCGCTTCCAACAGCACCAGGTTGGGCATGTCGGTGTATTTACGGCAGTAATCAACGAAGTAGGCGCTGGGTTTATCGACATGGAACTCTTTCAGAATCACATGGCCCATCGCCATTGCCAGGGCGGCATCAGTACCCTGCTTGGGGTGCATCCAGATATCGCACAGCTTGGAGACTTCGGCATAGTCCGGGGTAATCCCCACGGTCTTGGTGCCCTTGTAACGGACTTCGGTGAAGAAGTGGGCATCGGGGGTACGGGTCTGGGGCACGTTGGAACCCCAGGCGATGATGTAGTTGGAGTTGTACCAATCAGCGGATTCAGGCACATCGGTCTGCTCGCCCCAAATCATCGGTGAGGCAGGAGGCAAGTCGCAGTACCAATCGTAGAAGCTCATGCACACGCCACCGATCATCGACAGGTA
This sequence comes from Balneatrix alpica DSM 16621, assembly GCF_000619885.1. GTDB lineage: Bacteria > Pseudomonadota > Gammaproteobacteria > Pseudomonadales > Balneatricaceae > Balneatrix > Balneatrix alpica. The sequence continues at coordinate 448,031 of NZ_KK211040.1, forward strand.
ACGTGACCCGGCTGCGTAGGACACCATCGACATCGCCGGAATCGGCGAGAAGCCAATCACCCGGTCAGGGCCATACTTTTTGATGGTGTAGACGTTAGCAGCGGCAATCAGCTCGTTCACTTCATCCCAGGAGGAACGGACAAAACCGCCCATACCGCGGGCGGACTTGTATTCTTTCGCTTTGATCGGGTTCTCAACAATGCTGGTCCAGGCCTCGACCGGGTCCTTGTGGTTTTGTCGTACCGCACGCCAGATCTGCATCAGGCGCTTACGCATCAGCGGGTACTTGAGGCGGTTGGCACTGTAGATGTACCAGGAGTAGCTGGCCCCACGCTGACAACCACGGGGTTCATGGTTAGGCAGGTCAGGACGGGTACGGGGATAATCGGTTTGCTGGGTTTCCCAGGTCACCAGACCATTTTTGACATAGATTTTCCAGCTGCAGGAGCCGGTGCAGTTGACCCCGTGGGTAGAACGGACGATCTTATCGTGCTGCCAACGCTGGCGATAGGAATCTTCCCAAGCGCGACTCTCGTCAGTCTTGGTACCATGGCCATCGGCAAAACTTTCTTCGTTTTGGCGTCTTTTGAAGTACTTCAATCGGTCGAGTAAGTGACTCATCGTCTTCTCTCCTGAAACCTCACATCCCGGGACGGAAGTTCCCAGCTAATCAAGGCACCCTTATCTGCGAAGGGTTGGTGTGGGAGGGAAGATCCCGCCCGTCAGCTGCATGGGGAACTGCCATGCGTCTGAGAGCAAGGTAAGGAAGACGGGGCTTGCGAATATTGACGCAAATCAACCAGCCTCTGGCCCCTTGGTGCGGGCAGTTGATGTTCTACCCCCTTGGGAGTACATCAACATCAGCATCTAACTATCTGTTTTTAAACAAAAAAATAGCAAGCCATCGACTCATTAGCCGATGACCTTCAAGGTAAGAATCTTTATGGGTAAAGTCAGGCAGGGGTTACTCAAGGAGCGCAAAAATACGATTACGCCCCTGGGCCTTGGCCTCATAAAGGGCGTTATCCGCTTCCTTAAGCAAGGTATCGGAGGTGGATTCCATATCGGGCACCCTGGCACTAATGCCGATAGACAGGGTGACGTGGCTGTTAGCGGGTGAGTCTGGATGCGGTAACCCAAGTTCCGCCAACTGAGCACGGACGCGCTCTGCCGTCACCCTTGCCCTGGCCAGATCGACCCCAGGTAAGAGCAAGGCAAACTCTTCTCCCCCCACCCTTGCCGCCACCTCACCAGAGCGTTGTGCCTGGCACGATAACAACGTGGCAATATGCTTGAGCACTTCATCACCCGCGGGATGGCCCAGCGCATCGTTGTAACGCTTAAAGTAATCGACATCCATCATAATCAGCGCAACCGGGGTCTGCTCACGCTTAGCCCTATTCCACTCCTGTGCCAGTTGAGTATCAAAACTGATGCGGTTATGCAGCTGAGTCAGCCCATCCCGACGGGATAAACGCAGCAGCTCTTCGTTGGCATGTAGCAATTTCTGCCCCATCTCCTGCATTTGCTGCTCTTGCACATTCACCCGTCGTTGCAATTGGCGCTGAGCCGTCACCAGGTTATCCGCCATTCGATTCATCGCCGCAGCAAGTGTGCCCAGCTCATCCCGACTGGACATAGCAATGCGCCGCTCCATATCCCCCGAAGCAATCAGGGTGGCAACCTGGGTCATATCGACAATAGGCTTGGTTAAAGTGGTCGAGAGTAAAAAGGTAATCAAAAGGGCTAAACACAGCGCACCGAGAAATAGCAAAGCAAGGGTTTGCGTGAGTTCTGTCAGGGGCTGAAAGGTCACGGCCTTATCCGCTTTGACTATCAAGCCCAGGGGGTAATGAGCCAATCGCCCCACCATCCCCAATACAGGGACTTCACGATAGTCATTGCCATCCACCACCATCAGCTGTCCAGCAGTTTTGAGTTGAAAAGGATTAAATTTAAGGGAGGGGGTCTCGCTAATCAGATCGTTAGAGGAGGCTAAAAATTGCGTTTGGTTAGGATCGCCCTCCTGCACGATGATGACTTCCACTCCTCCGCGACTGGCAATTCCCCTCAAGCTGTCGGTGATCAGGTCAGTATCAAAAGCGCTGCCAACATAACCAATAAGCTGCTCCTGTTGGTAGAGCGGACGAAAATAGAGCATGTAATCGTCCAGCTGCTGGCTCCACAACCATTGTCCACGGCGCGAGTCAGCCTCTAGAGTTAGCGCAGGCTTAAACAAACTTTGGCGGTCACCGGTCACCCACTGCCCATTCACATCGTACAGTGCTACCCCCTGTATCCAACTGCTTGCTTGCTTAGCATCGGCCAAAATCACCCGTAAACGCTGTAACGTAGCTTCGCTCTGGCGATCCTGCGTCGCTAATAATTGTCGTAGTTGTGTCCGGCTGGCGATTTGTCCTACGACCGTTTCAGCGGCCTCCAAGCGAGCCCCCAAACGTTCTGACATATTCTGATGCAGCATCGATAACTGCTCTTTGATGGAGGTTTCTAGCAGTTGATACGCCTTTTGATAGAACAAGCCACTGGCCACCAGAAGGATGATTAACACCACTCCCAAAAACGCTACCAACAGCTTTTCGCGGATACCAAACCAAGAAAGGGACATCGCAAACCTCTCAGAGCAGCGCAAAGATAACTCAATATTTAGACGTCAAACTGGTTATTTTCTACCCCTAAAGTATTATTGGTTTCCCCACGCCAATACGAAGAACAACAATGTATCCCCTGGTGATTAGTCTGCATGTGGTAACCATGCTGGTGGCCTTGGCTTATGTAGCCTACTGGCTGCCTGGTTTGAAAGGCTTATCCTGGCCAGGTAAGGCACTGTTAGTTTCCTCCCTCACCAGTGGATATGCGCTACTGCTGTGGTGGTGGAGTTAGCTCCCCCCCTGCTACAGCCCACTCACATAGAAGGCCATGCCAAGTGCGGTGGCAAGCAACCCCCAGGTACTGAGGTGCCACTGATCATCTCGGCGACGCTTGCGTTTGGCATTAATTAAGATGGCGGCAAAGGTACAGAATCCGATAGCAGCAGAAAGCGGCAAGATCCACATGACCCAGGCTAGCCACTCGCTACGTAGTTCGATCTGGTAGAAGCGAGTCAAGATGCTCGCCTGCTCAGGCTGGGTCATATGCAGCACCGATAAACTGGCGATAAACAACACCCAGGCCAGCAGGTTAAGAATAAGCATCATTTTCAGCCAGATATCCGGCCCTTTACGACGCTCTTGCATGGCATGCTCCACTCCTGTTGTGAGTCCCCTGACTTCACTGTTTTATATTGTGTAGCATGGCGTGATACAACCCTTAAGGGGTATCAGCCATAGGCACCACTTGCCCCCAGGCTAGCAAAGCGGGCTTAAACACAATACCCAACTGCTCAGCTAACGCCATGTTGAGCCACAGGTTGCCTAGCTTATTCGTCACCGGCGCAATGCTGCTGATGGGGTGACCCGCTAACACACGCAAACTGGTCTGCCCCACCCACTGCCCCTGCTCTTCAGGCACCTTGACCAGTGAAAGCAAACAATACTCCTTTAACCACTCATTAACGGTACCGACCGGCACCTTAGTCGTGGTCGCAACCCAGTGCTTAAAGTCTTGTCCATCCCAGCCCCGAATTCCTTCCTGATTCGAGAAAAACAACACATCAACCTGCTGCTGCATCTGCTGGTAAGCTTGCTTCAGCTCCTGGTACTCGTTCACCAGTGCCACCTGAGTAAACTGGATGCCCATTTGCTCCACCATCCAATGCAGCTTTTTCCTATCCGTCGAGGAGTCCACTGATAAAAAGCCAATGCGGCTACCCTTGGCCTCCTCTTGCAATAAACGTAGTAGCGAATCCAACAACTCAACTTCAACCATGCCGGTCACATAAGGAGTGGGAAAACCATACTGGCTGGCATCCCAATTAAGGCCACAAAACAATACGGGGATGGGGCCGTCGGCATAATAGGGGCGGATGAAATACTGCGCCGCATTATCATCACAGGCGATAATCAGATCCGGTTTGATCGCCTGGGCAGCTTCTTGAGCAATCTGCCCAGCACTGATCATTTCCGGCTGAGAGCGGTTGCGTTTGGTATCCATGTAGTGCACCACTAACTCTACATCTGCCCCGGCCAGTTGCTGGCGCAATCCCGCCAAAATACCATCACTCCAGGCATAACCAGGATGGTAAGAATCAACATAGAGAATGCGTGCTGGTGCGGCCTGCACTGGCTGAACCAGCCAGACCAACGCCATTGCTAAGCCACACAGCCACCCGTACTTAACGCTCATTGCTCACCCTCCTGCTGCTCACCCTTTGCCTGCCCTGATTGAACAGCTAACTGTTCAATCAACACCGACAGCTCGCGACTACGATATTGCTGTGCCAAAGTCGCAAGTTGCTGGGCTAACACAGCACCATCGGTTAGGTTCGCAATCTGCTGACTTAACTGAGTAACTTGCTGCATATTGCCCAGGCGTACACTCTCTTGTAGTTGTCGGTACAACGCTGCAGGCAAAGTAGGCCAAACGCGTTGGCTGCTAAGGGAGGGTTGCTGTGGTGCCAGCTCCCCACCGGCCATCAACTGCAATTGAAAATAAAAACGGCTCCCCTGCCCTGGCGTACTTTCTACCTTCAACTCACTCCCCATCAACCTGACCAACTGCTGGCTAATTGCCAAGCCGAGTCCAGTGCCCATGTGCTTATGCAACTGTTCACCTTGCTGCTCAAAGGGATTGAAAATTCGCTCCAGCGCGGCTTCCTCAATACCGCAACCAGTGTCCTCTACCGCCAGCATCAAGGTATCTGACTGCAACCAGTGCGCCTGCAAGCACACCTGCCCTTGCTCGGTAAACTTCACCGCATTGCTCAGCAGGTTGAGTAGTATCTGCTTCAATTTGACCGGATCAGCCTCTACCCAAGCCGGCAGATGTTGATAATCACACTCTAATGCCAGCCCTTTGAGATGCGCCTTGATCGTAACCTGTCGCTCGATTGAGGCTAACCATTCAGCCACGGCAAAACGCTGGGGAGTTAACTCCAATTTACCGGCTTCTATCTTGGCCAGATCCAGTAGGTTATTAATCAAGGCCAGCAGGTATTCACTATTGTCCTGGATGGAGGCCAAACCTTCGGTGACTGGAGCTGCCTGCGGGTGCTGCTGTAACACCTGGGCATATCCCAGTATGGCGTTCAAAGGGGTGCGGAGTTCATGACTCATCATCGCCAGGAAGCGACTTTTGGCCCCACTGGCTTGCTCAGCCAGTAACGACATCTGCTGTGCCTGGGTCAGTGCCTGCTGCAGTTCACGATTAACCTGCTGTATTTGCACGTTGGCCTGCACCAGTTGACTTTCCACCACCTCCCTTCTTGCCAACATGGCATTAATACCCTGAGCCAAATTCGCCATTTCGTCCTGGCCACGCACACCTTGAATACGGGCAGACAACTTGCCCTCCGCCGCTTGATTGATACAGTGCAGGGCTTTATTCGTTGCCTTGACTAACTTGCCAGCCAAGCGCCTGGCAATAAATAACGTTAACAACAAAAACGCCAGGCTAAACAACGTCATTTGCAGGACATACTGGTTACGCTTGGCGTAGATTTCATCCTCACTTACCCGCACCAGCAGCAACCACTCCCAAGCCGGAAACAACGCACGCGCCATCACATAATGGCTACCCTCCTGTCCCTGATAATGAAATATCGACTGGCTGCCTGGCTCTCCTCGCAATTTGCGCATTTTTTCTTCTGGCATCAGAGAACGATAATCTCGGCTGGGGTGCATCAATACCTCCCCCGCCAGGCTCAATATCAATACCTCTTCACTTTCAAAAAAACGGCGGCGCTCACGGAAACGCTTAAATAGTGCAGTCTGTGCTTGGCGAATATATTGGGGAGAAGTCACCACCCCTGCTCGCTGCAACGTATAATAGGCATCCTCTACTTCCTCATGAATCTCCTCTACCTGCTGGGAAAGTAGTTCACTGCTTAGCTCTTTCACCACCTTATTCAGGGTATAAACCCCTAACACCAAAATAATCAGCGACAATGGCAACAAAATAGCCAGCAAAAATAAATTCGTTTTAACATGCAGGCGCAAAGGCTTCCCCTACTACTTAATTAAACGGGCACGCTGTAAATCATCTAATGAGAAAGTCACTCCAAGCTGTTTAGCAATACGCATATTGGCAGTTAAGATTGAGAAACGATTTGTGGTTAAGGGTATCTGGTCTACCCTTTTTCCTTCCAACACGTCCAAGGCTGCCCTCGCTGCCCAGGCCCCCTGCTCATCCGGGAACTTAGCCACCGCAAACAGGGTATATTCCGCCATCCAGGGTGCCGTAGTACTCGTGGGGATGACGATCTCAGTCTCCGAAAAAGCCACCGCTTGCTGATGATCCCACTCAGCAATCCCTACATTATTATTTAAAATCAAGCCATCCAATTCATGCTGGATACGCTTAATTAACTGACGATACTCGGAGAAGTCCTTCACTACATAAAACTGCAGCTTACCTGCAAAGTAACGCTCATTAATCTCTCGATAAATAACATGATCCGTCAAGGTATCACCAGAAACATAAGCAAAACGGTCACCTTTGGTGAAATAGGCAAAGTATTCCAACATCGGTTCAATAGGATCAACCTCAACCATTCCCGTCGTATTGCTATAGGGATAGCCGTATTTTTTCTCATCCCAATTCACTCCACAGAAAATAACTGGCAAATCAGCGTTGCGGTAATACGGCATCACCAGGAATTCAGAAGCATTGTCATCTGCGGCGATTAGAACGTCGGGTTTAAATTCATCAATTTTTTGCTTGGCTTCACGTCCGGCATTTTCAATAAATGAAAGCTCCTGATTACGCTTGGTGTCCATATAGTGAACCTCAAGCAACACGCCGGTATCGCTCAGTACTGATTTAACCCCACGTAATATGCCATCACTCCACTCGTAACCCGGATGGTAGGAATCAAGATAGAGCACTTTTTTGCCTTCCAGCGCAGCAACACTCATCGCACTGTACAAGCCCAGGTATATCGCTATTAACCAGCGCATCGCCCCCTCCTATCATCAAGACTATGGCATCAACACAGTGGCAACTGAGCAAACCATCACGCCATGCTTTTGACTGATAGTGTCTTTATAGTCACGATCGTTGAGGTTAAAAAGTCAGCAGCGCTGCTCCTTTACCGCCACTTTCCACCTATTTATAGCCACGCCTTGCTCTCCCCTTGCCAAACTAACAGTAGCTCCCTATCAAGTGAAAAAGCCTCACCTGAACAATGCTCTCAAGGTGTGGAGCGCGAAATTAGCTAAACTAAGCGAAAGCTGGCCTTATCGGTGCGGCTTTCAGGTAGGATGCGTCACGCCCTATGAGCGATATGCCCAAACCTCGCATACTGATCGTCGACAACACCCCAGCTAATCTGGAGGTGCTGGTAGCCAGTTTGGCTAAGCACGATCTTGAGGTACTGGTTGCCCAGGATGGCGAAGAAGCACTAGAACGGGCTCGTTATGCTCAGCCGGCACTGATACTGCTAGATGTGCTAATGCCCGGCATGGATGGCTTTACCGCCTGCCGCCAACTCAAGCAACACACCGAGACTGCGGATATTCCCGTGATTTTTATGACGGCATTAAATGCCGTTGAGGATATAGTGCAGGGATTTGAGGCCGGCGGGGTCGATTTTGTCAGCAAACCTTTCCAACTAGCCGAAGTGCTCGCGCGGATTCAAACCCACCTTAGCCTGCGCCTTAGCCAACAGCAGCTCCGTCAGCACTTACAGGAAATTCAGCAAGAGGCGGAATTCCGTGCGGCACAAAGTCGCTTATTGGAACAAATTGCCCGTAACCTTCCCCTCAACGAAGTCCTCACCAACCTCATCACGCTAATAGAGGAACAATGCGAAGGGTTAAAGGGTTCGATACTGCTGTTGGATAAACAGCAACGCCAAGTGATTACCAGCCTGAGCCGTCAACTGCCGACGGGTTTTAGCCAAGCGCTGGTGGGGCTCCACATTGGTCCCAGCCAAGGCTCCTGTGGCAGTGCCATGCACCACCGTAAAACCATTATTGTCGAGGATATGCACAGCGATCCCTTGTGGGAAATGGCACAAGACCTGATTGGAATTTATGGCCTGGGAGCCAGTTGGTCGACCCCCATCATATGCGGCAACGAACAGGTGTTGGGATCCTTTGCCCTGTACCACGACCACCCCCGCAGTCCCAATGAAAACGAGCTACGGCTGATGGATCTGGCGGCACACTATGCGGGTATTGCCATTGAGCGACACCAGAACGAAGCGATGATTCGGCACTTGGCCCGCCACGACTCTCTCACCGGCTTACCGAATCGTCTTCTGTTGGAAGATCTATTGAGTCAGTCACTGCCCCAGGCTCAACGTAATGATGAACAAATTGCCCTCCTTTTTATCGATTTAGATCATTTCAAAGATGTAAACGACAGCCTCGGCCATCATGTTGGCGATGCGTTACTCAAACAGGTCGCCGAACGCTTCCGCCAAACCATTCGCGCCAGCGACACGGTTGCCCGCCTGGGTGGCGATGAGTTTGTTATTTGCCTGTTTGGCCTCAAGGGTGAACACAGCACCGCACTCATTGCCGACGAAGTAGTCAAATCCCTGCAACCACCTTTTGAGCTGGGTCATCACCAGGCCCACATTGGTTGCAGCATTGGTATTAGCCTTTTTCCAGGGGATGGTGAGGATGTGGATACCCTGCTGCGAGCCGCAGATACGGCCATGTATGCCGTAAAAGCAGAAGGACGCAGTGGTTATAAGTTTTTCCAGCCGGAGCTAAATGTTCGCCTGCAACAGCGTTTTGCCATGCATAACCGCCTGCATCAGGCCTTTACCCAAGGGGAGTTTGAACTCTACTACCAGCCCCAGGTCAGCCTGCGTAGTGGCAACATTACCGCACTGGAGGCATTGTTACGTTGGCGCCACCCGGAACAGGGCGTTCTTTTGCCACAACATTTTTTACCCTGGCTGCCTCATTCCGGCTTACTGATCGATATTGAACGCTGGGTACTCACCCGCATGTGCGAAGATCAGCAAAGCTGGCAGCAAGGCCCCCTTGGCCAAACTCGCCTGTCAATTAACCTCTCCATTGAACAATTGGAGTGTCAGGACTTTCCGGACTTTGTTGCCCGCACTCTGGGCAAGTACCAGATCAGCAAAGGGCAACTACAATTTGAGTTAGCCGAATCAGCGCTTGCCAGCCAACACCAGCAATTACTCGACAATCTAAAACAGCTACACCAACTCGGTATTGCGCTAATCCTAGATGATTTTGGCAGCGGTTTTTCCTCCCTGGCATACCTACGCCAACTGCCCTGGAGCGGCCTCAAAATCCATAAAAGCTTTATTGAAGACATTACCCATAACCATGATTCTGCCGTGGTAGTACGGGGCATTCTGGATGTGGCCCACCACTTTGGCATGAAGTGCGTTGCCAAGGGGGTCGAAACACCGGTGCAGCAGGCCTATTTACACAAAGAAGGATGCGATGCCATTCAGGGACACTTAATTTGCCAAGCAGTCCCCACTGACGAACTGTTAGCCTTCGCGCAACAATATGCGCAACGCAGCCGTCCTAACGAAGCCACGGTTTCCCATCAAAATTTATTAATTGTCGATGACGACCCTGGCATTTGTGCCTCTATCCGCCGCCTCTTACGAATGGAGGGCTATCGGGTCTACACCGCCAATAGTGCCGAGCAAGGGCTAGACTTGATGGCATTGCATGATATTGGCGTCGTGTTGGTGGACTTACGCATGCCCGGCAAAAACGGCATTGATTTCCTGACTGAAATCAAAACACTGCACCCACAAAGTATTCGCCTGTTACTGACCGGCTTTGCGGATCTGCAAGTCGTCATTGAGGGGGTTAATCAAAGCAGCATCTTTAAAATCATCACCAAACCCTGGCAGGATGAAGCTCTGGTTGACAATATTCACGAAGCCTTCCGCTGGCACCGCGCTCTGGTGCGTGAGCACCAAGCCTCTCTTAGCAAAACTGCAACGGCTGCAAATTCCCTGCCCCCTGCCAGCTGAAGCAATGGGGGACAACAGACGCTCGCTTACGCTCACCAACCTGTATCGGCGTACCCGTAAACAGATAGCCCAGTAGTGCATCCTCAACAGCCAATCCCATCAACTTCTTGAACTCATCGCTATAGCAGGTCTCACCGCTATACCAGATGGCACCAAAGCCCTCAGCATGCAGGGCATTCAAGACATTTTGGCAAGCCGCCCCAGCGGCCAAAATTTGCTCAATCGCCGGCACCGGATGCTCCGGCTTCACCTTAGCGGCTACCGCAATAATCTGCGGCGCCTGCGCAATAAATGCTAAACCAGCGGCGATTTGCTCCGCACTCGCCTCCGGATGATTACGCTGCCAAATCAGCGTGAGTAGCTGCACCAGCTTCGCGATGGCCTGACCTTCAATCAGAATAAAGCGCCAGGGACGAAGACTGCCATGGTCGGCAGCCGTCATCGCTGTACTGAGAATACGCTCCAATTGCGCACCGGCAGGCGCAGGAGCACATAATTGATGAGCATGATAAGAGCGGCGACTGAGTAAGCATTGCAGTGCATTCATGCTGATTTCTTTCCTCGATAACCCAACAGCAATAACAACAGAAAATAGAGACTACCTAATACCGACACCACCAACCCCACGGGAATCTCAAAGGGAAACAGTAGTAGGCGTCCTAAGGCATCTGCCCATAGCATTAATCCGGCTCCCAATAAGCCACTGACTGGCAGTAACAAGCGATGCTGTCGTGCCCCTAACACACGTGCGATATGGGGTGATAACAAGCCGATAAAACCAATGGCCCCCGCCACAGCGACTGCCGCTGCGGTGATCAATCCGGTCAGTAGGAGTACCCCAGCCTGCAAGGGGCGCACAGGCAACCCCAATAGGCGCGGCATCAGTTCGCCTAGTTGCAAGGCATCCAGTGGACGGGCAAGCAATAGCATCAAGCCACTGGCCGGCAATACAATCAGCGCCAGCGTCGACAACGCATAAAAATCCGCACCATAGGTCGTACCCGCTAACCACACCATGGTGGAGGCTGCGGTTTCACTGCCAAAGGTTAAACAAAGAGTCGTAGCTGTTGAGGCAAAGGCAGATAAGGTGATCCCCAATAATGCCAAATGGGCCGCCGACATACGCAAACGTAACCCCAGTGTTAATACCGCTAATGCTGCCAGCGAGCCTGCCAAAGCCAGTAATATCATCCATTGTCTGGGCAACGCCGGCCAAAACAGCAGCACCAATGCAATCGCTAAGACCCCACAAGCGCTCAAACCGGACACATCCGGACTCGCCATCGGGTTGCGAAATAAGGTTTGCAGTGATGCACCTGCCAGCCCCAGCCCCCAACCAACCAATGCCGCCATCACCAAACGGCGCAGCACCGAAGCATCCGCCCCCCAGGCCAATCCCCATGCACTAACGGCAACGAACAGGAGGGTACCCCATAACAACGTGGCAGCACTGAGCTGGCCTAATTGTGGTAAGGCGAAACGACGAGGCTCCATCGCGGTATGACGACGTAAACGTGGGGTTAATAACAACCAGACCAAATAAGGTGATCCCAACAACACCGTAATCACCCCTGCTGGCAGAGTGTATTGACCATCATTGAGCCAATGGCTGGTGTTTTCTGCCAGCAGTACCAAGAGCGCACCCAACGCCAATGTCATGAGCCATTGCGGATAACCGGGACGCAGACGCATCAAGTTAACCGCATGGGGCACCAACAACCCAACAAAACCAATAATGCCTACAGCACTAATCACCAATGAGGCTTGCAGGATCGCAATAAAAAGCGCCAACCAACGCCAGCGTTCAGTAGCAATACCCAGACTGCGTGCCTGGGATTCGCCCAAGCGAAAGCTCTCCAATCCCTTCAACAGCAATAAAGGTAGCAACGGCAATAACACCAACCAGGGCAAAAGCTGTGTCACCAGACTCCAGTCTGCCTGGGTAATCTGACCGCCCCCCCAGAGAAAAAGACCATCAAGGCGATTTTCATAGAAGATCAATAAACCTGCACTCACCGCCCCCAGCCCTAAACTAAGCGCCATACCGATCAAAACCAGATGCAGGTCTGTACCTCCAAGTACACGGGCCAAGGCATATACCAGCAAACCACTCAACAGCCCCCCAACAAAGGCGCCCAACCACAACACCAAATAGTGGGAATCTGGCACCAATACGGAGGTCAACACCGCTCCCAGCAGTGCGCCACTACCTACCCCGAGGGTACTGGGAGAAGCGAAGGGGTTATTCAGACTGGTTTGCAACAACCGCCCCGCCATGGCCAAATTGGCTCCTACCAATAGTGCCAAAAGTGCGGAGGGCAAACGGATATGAGTCAACACTGCCCAGGTCGCATCACTGACCGCCCCATGCGCCAGCAAGAGCGGCCATTCAAAATAGGGCACCAGACTCAGTCCGCCCAACAGCAACAGCAGGGCTAACCAGAGTCCATACGCTGGACTTGACGAAGAATGAACCATCATTTTGCTATTCATGGCCTGACTCCTTGCCCAATAGCGTTTGCTCCAGCGCAGTAAGCATCCGTTGCGCAGAAACTGGCCCACCAAAGCTCCACAGGGGTTCAATTTCTAACACCTGTCCTGCCCGTACAAAAGGAAGCTGCTGCCACACCGGAGAGGAGCGCATGCGCATACCCTCCCCTTCTTCTGTACGCTCTAAAATCAAGGTAACTTCCCCCAGGCGGGGTAAATGCTGCAATTGCAGATGAGTAAAATCCTTACCCGGTAGAGCTTGCTGCCAGGCATAGTCCAACCCTAGCTGCTGCAATAAGCTGGCTGCCAATGACTGGGGAGCAAACACCCGCAAGCCGTATCCCATCCCCACAAACTTGCCAAATACCACTGGTTTCCCTCGCCACCCTGCAGCGGTTAAACGGTCGCGGGTTTGTTGCAGCTGTTGTTCCAGAGTCTGTAACTGCTGCTCAGCCAGATCAGTTTTTCCCAACACCTGTGCCAAACGCCGGTACATACTGTGCATCTGCCGGTAATAGCTGTAATGGGGTTGATCCGCCTTGGCATATTGTTGAAACAGCAGGGTGGGAGCAATTTCATTCAACTGTTCAAACAGACGGGCATGGCGGAAGTCATAACCCAGAATCAGCTCAGGCTGTAACTCGGCCAGACGCTGTAGATTGGGCTCTTCCCGTCGCCCTAACTCCGCCACAGTAGCTGGCATCGGTGGGTGATCCGTTTGCCACTTGCGATAGCCTTCAATGGTGGTCACGCCGATAGGCTCGACTCCCAATGACAACAGCATTTCCGCCATTGTCCAGTTGAGTGCCGCAATACGTTGGGGAGGCTGGGTAAAGGCGACCTTACCCCACTCTCCCTGTGCCTGATAAGGTGCGGCCTCCAGACTGAGCTGCCAACAACACAGACACAACATCAAGAAAGGCTTAACCATAATCCGCCACCAAGTGTTGCTGCAGTTGCTTCATCCGCACCCCAAATACCTTGGCGATCACATCAGGACTTAACACCTGCTGGGGCGCTCCACTGGCAACCAGGCGGCCACGATCCAGCAGCACTACCTCATCACTGAAATGGCGAGCCTGATCCAATTCGTGTAGCACCCAAATAATGGTGCAGCCTTTGTCTTGATTCAGTTCACGTACAATACGCAGCAATCCCAGCTGGTGATGCATATCAAGCCACGAGGTAGGCTCATCGAGCAGTAGATAATCACTGGCCTGCGCCAGAACCATCGCCAACCAGCAACGCTGCATTTCTCCCCCCGAGAGTTGCTCCAGCGGTTGCTGCCTAAGCGCGGTCAATTCTGTGCGGGCCATGGCTTCTTCAATTGCCAACTCGTCTTCTCGACTCAGGCGACGAAACCATCCCTGATGCGGATAGCGCCCAAAAGCAATCAACTCCTCAACCCGTAACCCCAGGGGCGGAATATTTGCCTGAGGTAGCATCGCTAATCTTTTCGCCAACTGGGCCGGGCGCCAGTGTGCCAAACTTACCCCCTCTAGACGCAACTCTCCCTGACTCGGCTGCGCCAAGCCCGCTAATAGACGTAGCAAGCTACTTTTACCTGAACCATTAGGCCCCAGTAATGCGGTAATCTTTCCCTTGTGCAGAGGCAGTGTCAGCTCGCTCAACACCGCGACTCCCTGAGGATGGTAGTCCACCCCCTCCACTTCAAAACCCTGTTGCATAAGTGCTAAAGCCCGCTAAAAGCGGGCTCTCCTTAATCGAAACGAACTTAGAATTTGACCGAGTAGTTGAGTGCGTAGCTACGCCCACGACCTCGGAAGGTAAAAGCGGTCGGAGAAGCCAAGCTGCCATACAGATCCTGGGCCTGCTGGCTCCACAGAGTGACATAGTCTTCATTAAGCAGGTTACTGACCCCAAAGCCGAGGGTACCCTTGCCTAGCTGGTAGGTACCGAGCAGATCCACCAGGGTATATCCCTCATAAGCACGGCTGGACTGGCCATCTTTAAAGCCTTCGTCATAGTCAAACAGAGTCTGGCTCTGCAACTGTAAATACAGATCTCCCTGCTCGTAGCCCACCCAGGTGACGAGTTTATCCGGCTGAGCCTCCAGTTTACCTAGGGCTTTCCAGCCCCCCGCGGTTTCTGTCTCACCCACAGAGTGGTGATAGCTGCCCCCGGCTGACCAATTGGGGGTAAATTGATAGCGCCCGCTTAGTTCTAAGCCATAAATACGCTTTTTCTGATCCAGCAGGTTAATCAGGAAGGTGGATTTGTTGATATCAACCGTCTTGTCAGACTCGCTGTAGTAAAGCGCCGCCTGGCCGTCGAAATCCCCTTTGGCCAAACGCCACCCCAGCTCCAGCGAATTAGTGGTAATCGCATCCAAACGGCTATCACTCACGGATACCCCTTTCAGCAAGGTCCCGCCGGAATACAGACCCTGGCCGTAGTATTTAGAGGCATCGGGCAATTCAAAACCTTGCGATAGGTTGGCATAAAGCTCCTGCTCAGGAGTCAGCTGGTACACCACTCCAATGTTGCCCAGGAGTGCGCCATAGTCTGTTTTACCACCAGGTACCGCATCAGCCCGGGCAAGTGAACCAAGATGAATCTGATTTTGCTGGTCATAGCCAACAAAATCGCCAACCTGCTGCCAAATATGTTGATAACGCAGGCCGCCTTTTAGGGCGACACGCTCACTGGCGTGCCAGTTTAACTGGGCAAAAATGGCTGCACTGTCGGTATCCACATCCGGATAGCGCCCCACCTCACCGGTTTCCTTAAACACCAGACCACCACTGGCAAAGGCATTCGCCACATTAAAGTGGCGCGCCTTAGCACTGAAGCTCTCCTGCTCCATATCCAGACCGTATACCAAATCGGCATCCAAGCTGGGCAAATCCTTTTGCAGAGTGGCCTTGAGGCTGGTGACATCTGTTGCCTGTTCCGAAGCGGTATAAGCCATATAGGAGGAAATCACCGGGAAGGGGAAAAAGCGGATAGTTTCACTCCGATGGGATACCTGCACGTCCAGGCGCTGATCCGCCAGATCCTCATGGGTATAGGTAAAATTGACCAGATTGCGGTCTGTTTTCGGCTGGTTTTGCAGCGCCAACCCGGCCACAGGTTCAGTAGGCACAGTACCGCGCAGATTGGCCAGATTAGTGCCTAAATAAGCCGCACGGTCAGAGTCCTGTTCATTACTAAAGTGTTGTAAGGTCAAGCCAAGACGCTGGTTTTCATCCAGCTCAAAACCGGTTTGCAGCATCAAGTCATGCTGATCACTGTAGTCGGAAGAAATTTGGGTAATATCGGGTAGGACACGCTGGCCGTTGGCACTATAGAACTGGCCACTTTGCTCTAACTCCAGCGACAATCGGTAATCCAACCGTCCCTGACTGCCACTGATGGCTGCCCCCAGTTGCTTACTGAGATCATCTCCCCCTTGCAGACTACTGCTAAAACCACCATGCAGTTCAATGCTAGGCTCTGCTCCACCGCCTTTTTTGGTGATGATATTGATAATGCCGCCGCTGGCGGAGGCACCGTAAATGGAGGTCGCCCCTGAGATCGACTCGATCCGCTCAATATTATCCAGATCGATAGATTCCAGCTGACGGCTGATATTACGGCTGGAGTTCAGTGAAACCCCGTCAATCATCACCTGCACTGAGCGGCCACGCATCAGCTGACCTGCATTAGTGCGGGTTTCAGAACTCACCCCCAGGCTAGGTAGTTTCTGCGCCAAAAGTGCACGCAAGTCCTTACCAGCAGCGGCCTGGCGTGCAATTTCCTCCTGTTCAATCACATGCACACTACCGGGAATCTCAGCAATCTGTTGCAACTGGCGGTTAGCAGTGATGATCAGTTTTTCCTGTTCGCTCACAGGGCTTTGCGCCTGCACCTGAGTAGCGCTGATGGCCAAAGCCACTCCACTCAGTGCAAACAGATTGCGCGACAAGGTCATGACAGACTCCCTAGCAAAGTGTATTTTGATAACGCAAAATACTACTGTTAATGCAATTCGTTCGCAATAACATTTATCTTATTAAATGAAACTTATTTATTTAACAGCATCAAGGGAGCGTATCTGTGCAAGGGGTTAGACAAGCAGCCAAGTGCACAACGCTCTTAGCTGGCAAGCAGGTCAACTTAGTAGCTGGCAGAACAGTTGGCAGTCCGCTTAGTCAGAGTCAGACACCTGACAGCTCTGCAGATATTGGTGAAAAAAGTGATTAACAGCTGGCGCCAACGGCCTGGCATCATGCCCTACCCCTGGCAACCACTGAAGTTCAAAGGGAATAGACTGGCGTTGCAGGCTCGCCGCCAACTCTTGCAGGCGCGCTACCCGCGTGGAACCGAGCTGCTGCAGATCCTCACGCCACAGCGGAGAGTCTGGGGTAATAGCGATTTCATCCGTTTCGAAGTCATCAGCACCCGCAATCAACAGTATACGTACCCGCGCGACCTGTTCGGGTTGCCACTGTCGGGCAAACAGGCTGTGCATGTCTGCCACGCCGCGCCACCAGCTCAGTGTCGGTTCTGGCAGCGTAATCACTCCTGGCGCACCAATCGCAACAGCAGCAAAACGCTGCGGGTGCAACCACAGCATTCGATGGGCAAAATGACCACCGCCGGAAAACCCAAACATCAGCAACTGATCCTGCAGAATGGGGTAATCCTCCGCCACCTGCGCCAACATCTGCCACAGGATTTGATCGTACTCGATGCCCTCGTAGCGAATAAATTTGTAGGAGGAATGGTCATAACGTCCCGCAATACCGCAGGGAAACAACGGAGCCAAGACGATCAACTGCCAGCGTTGGGCCAAATCGATAAAGGCTTCCCTATAGCTTTCTGCGCGCCTTTCCGTACCATGCACAGCTATCAGCACCCTGGCTGGGCGACCCCGGGGCAATCCCGGTGGTACATAAAGGCAGTAACTAAAACGTGGATCCCGCTGCAAAGCGGTAAAGGGCACTGCACCTTCCTGGTAGCGGACATCGTTGGCAACTAATTGCGTGATAGGCATGAAAACCTTCCCTTTGGAATCAACCGAGACCACTGACTTACAACGCCACCTGGCCAGTCAAATTATTCAGTTACTGCAGCAGCAACAGGCTGGTGCAGGCACCCGGATTTCCGAATCTCGCTTAGCGGCTCAGTTTAAAGTATCCCGCTCCCCGGTTCGAGCCGCCCTCAAATGGCTGGAAAGCCAACAGTGGCTGGAAACCGAGCCCTACCGTGGCTATCGCCTTACCTGTGATGCCGCACAACTACCCAATCTACTTACTCCAGCTCCCTTAAGCCCGGATGAAGCTCTGTATCAGGAGATCACCGGGGACTTATTCTTAAGCAAGCTCCCCTCTCCCTTTAGTGAGGCCGAGCTGGCCCGCCACTATCAGAGCGATAAAGTGACGCTACGCGGTGTGCTGAATCGCTTAGCCAGTGAAGGAATTTTACAGCGCGAGCTGGGCTATAAATGGAGCATCTGCGCCGACATTGGCAGCTACGACAGCCAGGTAGCCAGCTATCGTTTCCGCTTGCTGCTGGAACCCCACGCCCTCGCCTGCAGCGAATGGCAACTCCCTGCCGATACCCTGCAGCAACTCCGCCAGGAGCAATTACACCTCCTGCAACAAGCAGAACACCTCAACCCTGCGCAGTTGTTTAACGCCAACGCCCACTTTCATGAGACCCTGATCCGCGGCTTGGCTAATCCTTTCGCCAGTCAGGCCATCAAACAGCAAAACCAGTTGCGACGCATTCCGGAAATCAAAGCGATGAAAGTCATGGGTAACCCGCGCCGCTCGCTGGAAGAACATGTCGCCATTATCGACGCCCTGCTCAGCGGTCAGCAGCAACAGGCATCAGCCTTATTGCAACAACACCTGCAAAACGGCTTGGCTACCCTGTCACGTAACTACCAGCGCCTACGTCAGCTAAGCCCCGCGCAACAACGTGCACTCTTAGCTGAACACTACAGTGCCGATGCGGTAGAAGCCTTTCTACGCAGCTTGGCAGATTAGCCACCTCCTACCTTCGCACCTCCCTGCAACGAGCCAACCGCTTCATTGGCCAATCTAGGTATAGCGTTGCTCATCAGCCGAGGGGATGAAGTACAGCAGTCGACTAGGGTAGGATGAAATGCTCTTCATAGTGCGCCAGGAAACCTATCCATGCCTAAAACCATTGCTGACCTTGTCTCCTTTGCTGATGCCTCTACCCCTGCCAGTATCGACTTTCCCAAGCCAGAACGTTTGGTCAAGGGTAACCCCCAGCGCACCACCTGGAATCACTACAGCGATAGCCAAGAGCGCTTCCACTCTGGTGTTTGGGAATGTGAGCCCGGCGCCTGGGAGGTCTATTACGACGAGAATGAAGACGAATTTTGCTACATCGTTGAAGGGCGTTTTCGTCTGCATGATCAGCAGGGCCAATACAAGGAGTTCCAGGCCGGCGATGCCTTTGTGATTCCCGGTGGTTTTTGCGGTGTATGGGAAACCCTGGAAAAGGTGAAGAAACTCTATGTGATTGCCAGCAAGGCTTGATCGCGACCTATCCAGCGCCAGTCGCCGAAAAAAGAGACCCTGCATGGCAAGCTTTCGACAGCGGTGAGGAGCCATGGCAGGGCCATAAGGTGACGCATCGACACTGAGCAAAGTCAGCAGCGAAGGAGTGCTCCTGTCAGGGGAGGATGGCAGAGCCAGGAGTCCACTCTGCCATCGGGCGAAAACAACCTAATCTTTTAAGCCTTGATCGTCAGTCCGTATTCGGCACTGGCATCCTGCAACCACAGGAAGGCATAGTCGGCAAAGCTGCGGCGAATCACCAGCTCGTACACATCCTCAGCCGTACGGGTCAACTGCATCTGGGTTTTCGCCAGTGTCGTAGTGACCGTTTTACCCACCGGCAAATTGCGGGGGTGTACGTCATAGCAAGTGGACTTCTGCAACACCTTGCGTGCGTCCGGGCCGGACAGCTCCAGCACCGTTTGCCCGCCACTGGTGTTGACGATGGAGTAATGCCCCCCCATCGCTTCGCGCAGGGCCAGCTCCAGTTCATATTCACGTCCGCCTGGAACAATAATCAGCCACTCATCTGGCGCTAGCCAGTGCACCTGTACATCGCCCTGGCGCTGATACTGCAGGGGGGTGGCTGGCAACGCCAACCCCAACACCCGCTCTACCCCTTTGGCAAAGAGTTCATTAGCCAGAGAGCCACGTAATACCAGGTGCCCCAGCAGTTTTTTCTCCTTCAGCACCACGCCGCCCTGACCATTCTGGCGCGCCATCTGCTCCAGGTTCAGGTGATGCAAGGGGGACTCGGCACGCACCGACGCACCCGCTACCTGTTGAAATACGGCTACCTTAGACATGTTGGCGCTCTCCTTTAGGGTCGAAGAAGATATAGCTGCAGATTTCGGCACTGAGGACTTCCCCCGTCGCCAAGGGCAAATACACCGTCTCCCCCATGCGCTGTTGGCCGCCCTTAATCAATGCCATGGCAAAGCTATGGCCAAGATTGGGACTGAAATAACTGGAGGTGACGTGGCCCACCATCGGCATCGGGATCGGGTGGTTGGGGTCCAGCACAATCTGCGCCCCTTCCGGCAACACCCGGCGCGGGTCTTTCGGTTTTAAACCTACCAGCTGCTTACGATCCGTGCGTTTGCAGTCTTGCCGTTGCATACCGCGCTCACCGATGTAGCTAAAGGGTTTGTTTTTCGCAATCACCCAGCCCATCGCCAAGTCTTCCGGAGTAACCGAACCATCGGTGTCCTGGCCCACGATAATGAAGCCTTTCTCCGCCCGCAGCACGTGCATGGTTTCAGTGCCGTAAGGGGTCAGATTGTACTTGGCGCCGTGTTCAAACAGCTTTTCCCATACGTGAAGGCCGTAGTTCGCCTGCACGTTAATCTCATAGCTCAGCTCACCGGTGAAGCTGATGCGGAACACCCGTGCCGGTACCCCCGCCACCGTGCCTGCACGCCAGTCCATAAACTTGAAGGCGTCTTTATCCAGATCGATATCGTCGGTCAGCTCAGCCAGCAACTTACGGCTATTGGGGCCGGAGATCGTCAGGGTAGACCAATGATCCGTTACTGAAGTGAAGTACACCTCCAGCTCAGGCCACTCGGTCTGGTGCCACAGTTCCAGCCACTCCAGCACCCGAGCGGCGCCGCCGGTGGTGGTGGTCATCAGGAAATGATTTTCTCCGAGACAGGAGGTCACCCCGTCATCGAACACCATGCCATCTTCTTTGCACATGATGCCGTAACGGCACTTACCGACTTCCAGCTTCATCCAGGCATTGGTGTACACCCGGTTGAGGAACTCACGTGCATCGGGGCCCTGGATGTCAATTTTACCCAGGGTCGAAGCATCCAGAATGCCGACTGAATCACGTACCGCCTTGGACTCACGCTGCACCGCCTGGTGCATGTCTTCGCCATTTTTGGGGAAATACCAGGGACGTTTCCACAGTCCCACGTCCTCAAACTCAGCACCGGCCTTGATATGCCAGGCATGCATGGGTGAGTAACGCTTAGGATCGAAGAACTCACCGCAATCACGGCCAACAATGGCTCCGAAAGTGATCGGGGTATAGTTGGGACGGAACACCGTGGTGCCCACCTCGGGAATGGTTTTGCCCATGGAGTGAGCAGCAATCGCCATGCCGTTGATATTGCCCAGCTTGCCCTGATCCGTACCAAAGCCCATGGCGGTATAGCGCTTGACGTGCTCGATCGACTCGAAGCCTTCACGGGTCGCCAACTCAATACCGGCAGCGGTGACATCATTTTGCAAATCAACAAACTGCTTGGGAGCACGGGAGGTAGGCTTGAGGTGCGGCACCAGGAACAACGCCATCGGCGCCTCCTCCTGCCACACTTTAACCTGGGGTACGGTAGCAGGCTTGCTGCTGAAACCCGCCTGTTCCACAGCCGCACTGCCCGCCTGGAAACCTTCCGCCAGCACATTAGCCAGCGCATAGGTGCCCTGTACTGCGCCTGCGCACAGCTGCTTCTGCACGGTTTTACCCGGCACAAAACCAATAATGTCGTCACGCCATTCAGGACGGCTACCGGTATGGCAAGACAGGTGCACCACCGGGCTCCAGCCACCGGAGCTGGCAACGGTATCGCAACTTAGCGTCTGGGAACTGCCAAGGGCCTTTTCACCCTTGGCATCCAGCGTGGCCACCAGCACACCGGTGACACGCTGCTTACCCTGGGCTTCAATCACGCCGGAGCCGGCAATCACTTTAATACCCTTGGCTTTGGCCTGGGCGACCCGCTCCCCTTTAGGATCACGGCGGCTATCCACCACTGCCACCACTTCACCACCGGCATCCAGCCAGTCAATAGCGGTTTGGTAGGCATAGTCGTTGCTGGTCATCAGCACCAAACGCTTACCAGGGCGCACACCGTAACGGTTGATGTAGATTGATACCGCATCAGCCACCATCACCCCAGGCAGATCGTTATTGGCAAACACCAGGGGGCGCTCATGGGCACCGGTCGCCAATACCACCTGCTCCGCCCGCACCTTGTGCAGACGCTGGCGGCTCATATTGGCAGGCGCACGCTCACCCAGATGATCGGTACGGCGCTCGTGAATGGTGAGGAAGTTGTGATCGTGATAACCGTTCACGGTGGAACGGGGCAGCATCAGCACCTCAGGATAGCCAGCCAGTTCTTTCACCGCCGCAGCCACCCACTCAACCGCGGGCTTGCCATCGATCAACTCACGGGTATGCAGCAGGCAGCCGCCAAACTCGCTCTGTTCATCGGCAATGATGACCCGCGCACCGGTACGGGCAGCACTTAACGCCGCCGCCAGACCGGCAGGGCCGGCACCCACGACCATCACATCACAATGATGATGCATGCGGTCATAGGTATCGGGGTCTTTTTCACGGGGGGCACGGCCAAGGCCAGCGGCCTTACGGATGTACTTCTCGTAAGTCGGCCAGAGCGACTCCGGATACATAAAGGTTTTGTAGTAGAAGCCAGGGGGCATAAAGCTGCCGCCGATTTTGCCCACTACCCCCATCAGGTCGAAGTCGACATTAGGCCAGCCATTGGTGCTGGCACAAGCCAGACCATTAAACAGCTCTTGCTGAGTCGCCCGGACGTTGGGCACCTGAGTGACCTCGGTGGCACCCAGTTGCAGGATGGCATTGGGCTCTTCCGCCCCGGCCGCCACGATGCCACGCGGACGGCTGTACTTAAAGCTACGCCCCAGCACATCCACACCGTTGGCCAGCAGCGCTGAGGCCAGGGTATCCCCGGCATAGCCCTGATACTGTTTGCCATTAAAGGTAAAGCTGAGCGGACGGCTACGGTCGATGCGACCACCGCTGGAGAGACGCTGCTGGCTCATGATGCGGCTCCTGTTACTGCGTCTGTAAACTTCGGCTGTTCACCCACTTTGTAGGTTTCCAGAATTTCATAGGTGACCGTATGACGGGTGACGTTAAAGAACTTACGGCAACCCACCGCATGAACCCACAACTCATGGTGCAGGCCACGGGGATTTTTACGGAAGAACAGATAGTCTCCCCACTCTTCATCGGTGCAGGCGCTGGGGTCTAACGGACGCTTGATATGCGCCTCGCCAGCGGGGTGAAACTCTTCCTGCTCGCGGTGTTCGCCACAATGGGGGCAGTAAATATGCAACATGGTGATTCCTCCTGCCTCAGTGTGCTACGCCGGCAGCGCCGTGTTCGTCGATCAAAGCACCGCTATAGAAGCGGTCAATGCTGAAGGGTTTAGCCAGCGGATGGGCATAGCCCTGGGCCAGGGTGGCGGCAAAGACATGACCGGACCCTGGAGTCGCTTTAAAGCCACCGGTGCCCCAACCACAGTTAAAGAACAGGCCCTTAACCGGTGTTGCCGAAATAATCGGACAGGCATCCGGACAGGTATCGACGATACCGCCCCACTGACGGTTCATCCGCACCCGGCTAAAGGTGGGGAACATTTCCACAATCGCCGCCAGGGTGTGTTCAATGGTGGGATAGGAGCCACGCTGGCCATAGCCGTTATAACCATCAATACCGGCACCGATAACCAGGTCGCCCTTATCGGACTGGCTGATATAACCGTGCACGTGGTTGGACATCACCACCGTATCCAGTACCGGTTTGATCGGCTCAGACACCAGCGCCTGCAGAGGATGAGACTCGACCGGCAAGCGCAGGCCAGCCATTTTCGCCAACACCCCGGAGTTACCCGCTACCACACAGCCCACGGTTTTACTGGCGATAAAGCCACGGGTGGTTTCCACCCCGATTACCGCACCCTTTTCCTTGCGGATGCCAATGACTTCGGTCTGTTGAATCAGATCCACCCCCAACGCATCGGCAGCACGGGCAAAGCCCCAGGCCACCGCATCGTGACGGGCAACACCGCCACGGGGCTGCCAGGAGCCCCCCATCACCGGGTAACGGGCACGCTTGGAGCAATCCAGCAGCGGTACCAGCTTTTGTACATCCGCGGTGGTCAAGACTTCAGAGTCGATGCCATTTAAGCGGTTGGCACTGACACGACGCTCGATATCGCGCATATCCTGCAGGGTATGGCCGAGGTTCAGTACCCCACGCTGGGAGAACATCAGGTTGTAGTTCAGCTCCTGCGACAGCCCTTCCCACAGTTTCAGCGCATGCTCGTACAGATGCGCGGCCTCATCCCACAGGTAGTTGGAACGCACGATGGTGGTGTTACGCGCGGTATTACCGCCACCGAGATAACCTTTCTCCACCACCGCCACATTGGTGATGCCGTGCTCTTTGGCCAGGTAGTAGGCAGTGGCCAGACCGTGGCCACCCCCACCGACGATAATGACGTCGTATTCTTTTTTCGGGGTCGGATTGCGCCAGACCCGCTGCCAGTTTTCGTGATAATTGAGGGCATGTTTGACCAGCCCAAAGCCGGAATAACGCTGCATGATTTCGGCACTCCTGCAAACTGAGGGAGGCCCAACCCTCACCAGTTGGGCCAACACAAATCAACGATAAACGGGGAAGTCCGCACAGAGACTGGCCACTTGACGACGCACCCGCGCCTCAACCTCGGCATTGCCCAGATCAGCGAGGATGTCACAAATCCAACCGGCCAACGTCTGGCATTCCGCCACCCCCAGGCCACGGGTAGTAATCGCAGGGGTACCGATACGCAGACCCGAGGTCACAAAGGGGCTCTGGGGATCATTCGGCACCGCATTCTTGTTGACGGTGATATGGGCACGGCCCAGGGCGGCATCGGCATCCTTACCGGTAATACCCTGCTTGATCAGGCTGAGCAGGAACAGGTGGTTATCGGTACCACCGGACACCACCTCATAGCCGCGCTCAATAAAGACGCTGGCCATCGCCTGGGCGTTATCCACCACACGCTGCTGGTAGGTTTTGAACTCAGGCTCCATTGCCTCCTTAAAGGCCACGGCCTTGGCGGCAATCACGTGCATCAACGGGCCGCCCTGACCACCGGGGAAGACAGCAGAATTGAGCTTCTTCTCCAGCTCTTCGTTACGGCGCGCCAGAATCAGGCCACCGCGCGGGCCGCGCAGGGTCTTGTGGGTAGTAGTAGTGACCACATCGGCAATCGGTACAGGGTTGGGGTACAGCCCGGCCGCCACCAAACCGGCCACGTGGGCCATGTCGACAAACAGATAGGCACCGACGCTGTCAGCGATGTCACGGAAGCGCTGCCAATCGACAATACGGGAGTAAGCGGAGAAACCGGCCAGAATCATCTTGGGACGATGCTCTTGCGCCAGACGGGCCACTTCTTCGTAGTCGATTTCGCCGGTTTCGCTGTTCAGGCCGTATTGCACCGCGTTGTAAATCTTGCCGGAGAAACTCACCTTGGCACCGTGGGTCAGGTGGCCACCGTGGGCCAGGCTCATCCCCAGCACGGTGTCGCCGGGCTGCAGCAGCGCCATATACACGGCGGCATTGGCCTGGGAACCGGAGTGAGGCTGGACGTTGGCATAGTCTGCACCGAACAGTTCGCAAGCACGCACAATGGCCAGACGCTCGACTTCATCGACGAACTCGCAACCGCCGTAATAACGCTTGGCGGGATAGCCTTCGGCATACTTGTTGGTGAGGACGGAACCCTGCGCCTGCATCACCCTTGGGCTGGTGTAGTTCTCAGAGGCAATCAGCTCCAGATGCTGCTCCTGGCGCACTTCTTCATCGTGCATGGCAGCATGTAACAGGGGATCAAAGTCTTGCAGGCGGTCATTCTTATTAAACATGGTTTTTCCTCACCCGGAACCAGAAGCCACGAAGGGCTTGATGACTGCATCATAGCTAGCCCCCTACCGAGCAAGATGTTCGCAAACGCCCCAGCAAGGCGTAAAAACGACATCTTTTTACCGGGAAAAACGACCAGAAATAAAATCTCAGCGAACTTTTGCCCGCCTTCCCCCCACCGCAACCCAGTCACGCTCTGCCCTGGCTGCTGCCAGCATCACTGGCAAGGCTGGCTAATTGCGACATCATCTTGGCTCAATTCAACTCACCAGGATGCAGATCAAGCAAACACCTTGGTCGTATTGCAGCCGCCGCAGAGCGCACTACTCTGATGGATGGATTAACCGATCTGCAGGAGAGCGGAAGCTATGAGTAAATTCGATTTTGCCCCCATGCCCGATGCCAAGGGTTACTTTGGAGAGTTTGGGGGCCAACTGATTCCGCCGGAGCTGAAGGCCATCATGGATGAGATTGATCTGGCCTATGAGGAGATTCGCCAACAGCCCGCATTCCAGCAGGAGTTAGCCACCCTGTTTAACGATTACGTCGGTCGCCCCAGCCCGCTTTACCATGCCAAGCGCTTAAGCGCCAAACTGGGCGGCGCTCAAATTTATCTGAAGCGGGAAGATCTCAATCACACCGGCGCCCACAAGATTAACCACTGCTTAGGCGAGGCGCTGCTGGCTAAATACATGGGCAAAACCAAGGTGATTGCCGAAACCGGCGCCGGCCAACACGGTGTTGCCCTGGCGACCGCCTGTGCGCTGGTCGGCATTCCCTGTGAAATTCACATGGGCCAGGTCGATATCGAAAAAGAGCACCCCAATGTTTCCAAGATGAAGATTCTGGGCTGCAAACTGGTTCCTGTTACCCAGGGCACCGCCACCCTTAAAGATGCCGTCGATAGCGCCTTTGTCGAGTACCTGAAAGACCCGGTGAACTACCTCTATGCCATCGGTTCTGTGGTCGGCCCCCACCCCTTCCCCAAAATGGTACGAGACTTCCAAAGCATTATTGGCCAGGAAGCCCGTGAACAGTTCCAGGCCAAAACCGGCAAGCTACCGGATTACATCACCGCCTGCGTCGGCGGTGGCTCCAATGCCATTGGCCTCTTTACTGCCTTTTTGGCCGATCAAAGCGTCAAGATCGTCGGCGTAGAGCCGGCTGGGATGGGGTTGGATACCGACAAGCACTCTGCCACCCTGACCTTGGGCAAACCAGGAGAAATTCACGGCATGAAATGCTACGTACTGGCAGATGATACCGGCCAACCGATGGCGGTGCACTCCATCGCCTCCGGCCTCGACTACCCAGGCGTGGGCCCCCAACACAGCTACCTGAAGGAACTGGGTCGGGTGCAGTACGAAACCGCCACGGATGAAGAGTGTCTGACTGCCTTTATGACCCTCTCCCAGGTGGAAGGCATTATCCCGGCACTGGAAAGCTCCCATGCAGTGGCCTGGGCGATGCGCACTGCACCTCAGCTCAGTCCGGAGCAAAGCATTCTGATTAATGTCTCAGGTCGCGGTGACAAAGACACCGACTATGTCATTAGCAAGTTGGGGCTGTAATCTTTATTCCATAGGTGGCTGGCCACTGCTGGCCGCCTAAACACTGCGGAATCGCCATGTCACTGCCGCCTTTACCCGACCTGACCGACTTATTAACTCAATATCCTGCGCTAACTCCACGCCCCAACCGCATCGATGGTTTTGGTGACAGCCCTGCCATGTGCGCAGAGTTATTAGACCTGATCCGTCGTGGCGGTAAACGGGCAGGAGCCAGTCTGTTGTGGACACATCAGGCCGAGGCCTCACCCTTGCCCCAGCAGGGCGATATAGTGCTGGTAGTCGATGCCCTCAACCAACCGGCGCTGCTATTGCAAACACTAGCGGTCGAAGTCTGTCCCTTTGCAGAGGTCAGTGCTGACTTTGCCGCCGCAGAGGGGGAAGGAGATGGCAGCCTCGCCTATTGGCGCGAGGCCCACTGGAGCTTTTTCAGCCGGGAATGCGCACTGATCGGGCGCTCACCCAGCCCATCCATGCCGGTGGTCTGTGAGCGCTTTGCGTTACTGAAAACACTCTAATGTGACGATGAAAGGGTGAGGATCGGTTAGGCAATTTCCTCGCGTAACTGCTCCAATACCTGAATTAGAGAATCCACTTCCTGCGCCCCGCTCACCAGATACTTATTCTGGAAGATAAAGGCAGGCACACCATTGATCCCTTGCTGTGGCCAAAACTGGCTTTGCTCTTCCACCTTAGCCTGATAGCGGCCACTGGCCAGTACCTGTGCCGCCTCTGTCACATCCAGCCCTGCCTGAGCCGCGGCATCCAGTAGCACCTGGGGTTCATTGAGGGCTTTTTCCTGCTCGAAATAGGCGGCAAAGAGTGCCATTGCCAACTCTGTCTGGCCGCCCTGCTCCGCCGCCCAGGCCAGCAACTCATGGGCCTGACGGGTATTGTAAATACGCATCTGCGGATAAAAGTTAAAGGCCGCGCCCACCGCCTCCCCCAGCCCGGTTAAACGACCACGAATCTCCGCGCTCTGGCGCACAGTGCTGCCATACTTTGCGCTCAGATGTTCTTGCAAATCCTGCCCAGCATCGTCCATGTCAGGATTGAGCTGAAAGGGCTGCCAATGCAGCTCATAGTTGACCCGAGTATGCTCCAATGCCTGCATCAGGCGCCGTGCCCCCAGATAACACCAAGGACAAACCACATCGGAAACCAGATCAATACGCAGGGTGGTCATAATGGTTACCTCGTTAAGTCAACTGAAGGTCAACTGGTTGCCGAGCCTCCATGAGCGCACCTTGGCAGTCTGGATAAGCGCTGTCAATGCTGCCACTTACTGGACGCTGTGCTGACTGACAGCCTGCTGCAACGCGCAGGTTAAATCAAACATGCTGTGCTGTTTAATCACATTGGCCGACTGGCCATTGCCACTTCTGCCGGCAAAATTGAAGCGCACCTGCACGATGTCGGGGTGGTCTTGGGATATAGGATAAAGGCCCTTCATTAACAAACGCAGGTACACCAACACCTCGCCGTGCTCATAGATACGATAAATCTTCATGCCTTGGGCGTTATAACGCCGCTCGCCACCGTCAATGTCGTAAAAGCCGGTGACCGGCGAGGAGTCAAACGCGTAAACCTGGGTGACATAGTGGGAAGCATAGCCTGCCAAATGGGCTAAACCGCCCCCCAGCGAGTGCCCTAGCGCCACAGCATCATCAATCTGAGGGTAACGCTGGCGCGCCTCTGCCACTATCTTCGGTACCAGAATGCGCACTTCATCGTATTGATCTAACTGGAAGGAGAAGAAACGGGCCACCCAACGCAGATTGGCACGCCAATCCTCTTTCTCGTCAAAGTTTGTCCCGCGAAATACTAGGATCAAACGCTGCCGCGCGCCTTCTAACGGGGTCAGGTACAGCCGAATTCCTAGCTTTAAATCCTGTTGATGAATGTGCCGCCGACGCTGCAATTCTTGCAGCTCATGGGTGATTTCCTGCCAACCGGCGGGGCGGTAATCGTAGGCATCCTCATCGCTGCAAAAGCGCTCCAGACTGTCGGTGTGCTCAGCCTTTTTTGCCTCTGAA
Source organism: Balneatrix alpica DSM 16621 (assembly GCF_000619885.1). Classification (GTDB taxonomy): domain Bacteria; phylum Pseudomonadota; class Gammaproteobacteria; order Pseudomonadales; family Balneatricaceae; genus Balneatrix; species Balneatrix alpica. The sequence goes on from NZ_KK211040.1 coordinate 477,451, forward strand.
CTGGCATCCGGCGCGTCCAGATAAACGCTTTTACTTAATGCCGCCCACTGCGGAAAAGAGCGGATTTCCGCATCCTGCGCCAACGCTGTCTGCCAATCCAGGTAGGCCACGTCCCCATCATCGATATAGAGCACTTCATCCGTACTCTGTTGCCAGGCGCAACCGCTTAAAACGCCACTGAGCAATCCTGCTAATACGGGCCATGCCTTAAGCCGCCACCTGTTCATCCTGCGCCCTCCCTCGTTGTCTCCTTCAGTAATAGTCAAGGCAACCTGAGGGCGCGAACTTTTCTTCGCTGCGGATAAACATTAAAGCTGTGGATCAAAGGCTTCCTGGCTGACTGGCAATTGCTGGCGTAGCTGCTGCCAGGCCTCAAACTGGCTGATATAGACCTGCCCACTCAGCACCTGTAAGAAGTGACTGCGTTTGAACTGATCCATCACCGGCCCCTTGACCTCAGAGAGGTGCAACTGTACCCCGGCCTCCTGCAGGCGTTGATTGATCGCCTCCAAACTCTCCAGTGCGGAGGCATCAATCCAGTTCACCGCCGGGCACATCAGGATCAGATGACGTAATGCCGGCTGCTCACTCAGCAGGGCGTCGACCCTATCCTCAAGAAAACGGGCGTTGGCAAAATAGAGGCTTTCATCCACCCGCAATGTTGCAATACGGGGGTCGGTCTCGACCTGATAGCGCTGCACATTACGAAAGTGCTCGGTGCCCGGCAGACGTCCCACCAAAGCGCTATGAGGAGTGCTGGTACGATGGATATACAGCAATAACGACAACGCCACGCCGGCGAGAATACCCATCTCCACCCCCGCCACCAGGGTCAACAATAGGGTCACCAGCATTGCTGCCCCATCCTGACGGCTATAACGCCAGGTGCGCTTGATGGCTTGTCCATCCACCAGTGCCAGAATGGCCACTAAAATGGTCGCCGCCAGCGTCGCCTTCGGTAAATAGGCCAATGCCGGAGTAAACCACAGCATCACCAGGGCGATGCCGCCGGCCGCAAAGATGCCGGCCGCGGGGGTTTGCGCACCGGCATCAAAGTTCACCACCGAGCGGGAAAAACCTCCCGTTACAGGCAAACCGCCGGTAAAGGCCGAGCCCAGATTGGCCATGCCCAAGCCCACCAGCTCTTTATTCGGATCGATCCGCTGACGTCGACGCGCCCCCAGGGTTTGTGCCACCGAAACGGACTCGACAAACCCCACCAGCGCCAACAACAGCGCAGGCATCCATAACTGCTGCAGCCACTGCCAGTCCCAACTGGGCCACTGCCAGCTCGGCAAGCCCTGGGGCACCGTCCCCACAACTGCCACCCCCATGCTGGCTAAGTCCAACCACCAGCTCAGTGCGGTGGTCAGCAACACCGCCCACACCGGCCCGGTTTTGCTTAGCAATGCCGCTACCTTAGCGGGCATGCCTAACGTTAACAGCAGTGGGGTGAAGCCATGGCGAGCACCGAGTAACAGCAGCAAACTCAATGCCGATACCGCTAACGTCGGCCCATGCCAGGACAAATTGGCCCAATCCAGCCCCATCAACATTTCCAGCAAAGTGTGTCCCGCCAGCGGCCATTGCAGCAGGTGTTGCAGTTGGCTGGCGGCAATCAGCAACGCCGAGGCACTGATAAAAGCAGAAATCACCGGGTGGCTAAGAAAGTTGGCTAAAAAGCCCAAGCGCAGGATACCCATCAACAGCAAGAAAGCTCCCGATAGCAGTGCCAATAACACGGCCCCCAGCACATAGGCAGTACTGCCCGCGGCGGCCAGGGGCGACACCGCTGCCGCCGTCATCAGCGACAATACCGCCACCGGCCCCACCGACAGGGTGCGGCTGCTGCCGAACAGGGCATAGGCAATCAGCGGCAACACACTGGCATACAGCCCCACCTCAAGCGGCAGGCCCGCTAACAGGGCATAGGCCAAGGATTGCGGAATCAGCAACAGGGTGACAATCAAGGCCGCCAGGGCATCCTGGCTGGCTAGCTCCAGGTTATAACCCCGGCTCCAGGCCGGACGGAGGGACCAACGGCGGCCCTGCTGAGAGGAGGTAGGCTTCATCAGTTACAGCTTATTCAACGGAATTTTAAGGTAGGCATGGCCATCGTCTTCCAGCGGTGGTAACTGCCCTGCACGAATATTGATCTGGATAGATGGCAAAATCAGCATCGGCATCTCCAGGGTGGCATCCCGAGCTTGGCGCATAGCGACAAAACTAGCTTCATCCACCCCTGCATGCACATGCACATTGAAGCGCTTTTGCTCCGCCACCGTGCTTTTCCACTGCGGCTCACGCCCCTCTGGCGGGTAGTCGTGGCACATATAGAGTTCCGTTTGCTCCGGCAAGTTTAATAGGCTTTGGATGGAGCGATAGAGGGTGGCCGCATCCCCTCCCGGAAAGTCACAACGGGCCGTGCCGACATCCGGCATAAAGAGGGTATCGCCAACAAACACGCCATTGCCAATCTGGTAGGCCATATCCGCCGGTGTATGCCCCGGCACCGGGATAGCACGGGCTTGCAGCTCGCCGATCATAAACACTTCATGGTCTGCAAAGAGATAACCAAACTGCGAGCCATCTAATTGAAACTCAGGCTCCAGGTTAAACACCTGTTTGAACACCCCCTGCACCTGGGTAATGCGCGCACCAATGGCAATCGTCCCCCCGAGTTTTTGTTGGAGATAGGCGGCGGCAGACAGATGATCAGCATGGGCGTGGGTTTCCAGAATCCATTGCACCTGCAGCTGTTGCTGCTGCACATAGGCGATCACCTCATCTGCACTCTCCGTGCGGGTGCGGCCTGACTTGGCATCATAGTTCAGTACGGAGTCAATAATGGCTGCCTGACTACCCGGCCCGGCAGAAACCACATAGGTGTAAGTCCAGGTAGCGGGGTCGAAGAAGGGGTGGATCTGGGCAGGCATAGGACCTCCTGAACAATCTAATTAAGTTTCAGCTAATATATTGACCATTACTTAAGCAGTCAATATATTAATAACAGCTAATTTAAAACCTGCTTAATCGTGCTTTTAACTAAGGGGCTCATTATGCTGTCATCCTCAAGCCTAGCCGGCCCGGAAGCCGCTGCCCGTTTATTAAAAGCGTTAGCCAACCCCGAACGGCTACGCATTCTATGTGAGCTTAGTCAGGGGGAGCGCAAGGTGCAGCAGCTGGAAAACTGTCTTGGCATTGCCCAGCCCAACCTGTCACAACAATTACGGGTACTGCGTGAACAGCAGCTGGTCAGCACCCGCCGCCAGGGCACCTGCATTCATTACCGTATTCGTCAGGGGCCTGCCCTGGCAGTACTGCAAACACTGCATCAGCACTTTTGTGTCACAACCGCAACAACCTAGGTGAACACCATGAGTATCGACTGGATCAACTTTACCCCCTGGAGCGCACTGCTTGGCGGGGTGCTAATCGGTTTAGCCTCAACGCTTTTTATTCTGCTTAATGGCCGTATCGCTGGCATCAGCGGCCTGCTCGGCGGTTTGCTGGAGGCCAAGAAGGGTGAGCTGGATTATCGCCTACTCTTTATTGCCGGCCTGCTGCTGGCGCCAAGTCTGTACAGTCTGGGCGCCACCTTGCCAGAGGTGGAGATGCAGGTGTCCTGGCCCTGGCTGATTCTGGCCGGCTTATTGGTCGGTTTTGGCTCACGTTTGGGTTCAGGCTGTACCAGCGGCCATGGGGTATGCGGTTTATCACGGCTGTCGCCACGCTCGTTGCTGGCCACCCTAAGCTTCATGGGGGCTGGCTTTGCCACGGTATTTATTCTTCGTCACCTGCTCGGAGGTTGAAATGTATAAGTTAAGCGCCTTTCTCAGTGGGCTGATTTTTGGTCTGGGGCTGATTATTTCCGGCATGACGGACCCCGCTAAGGTACTGGGGTTTCTTGATCTGGCCGGACTCTGGGACCCTTCCCTTGGTTTGGTGATGGCGGGAGCCATTGGTGTGAGTTTTTTCGGCTTCCGCCATGCAAAGCAGCGCCACACCAGTTACTGCGATACACCGATCCATCTACCTACTGGCAACAAGCTCGACCGACGTCTGGTAGCTGGCAGTGTGATTTTTGGCGCAGGCTGGGGCATTGCCGGTATTTGTCCGGGCCCGGCCCTGGTTATGCTGGGCACTGGCATGGCTGAAGCCTTGATTTTTGCAACCGCCATGCTGGCTGGCATGTGGCTATTTCGCCTGTGGCAGGTGCGCTAACCTGACCCGGCTTCTCAAGGTCTGCCATGGCAGGCAGCACCTTGAGGGAACGAATAACCACTATGAAGTGCCGCGATTGGCACCGATAAAGAGAATGTTGTTCTCCAGATGGATATGTTCCAGTAAGTCGTTGTATAGCTCCTCCACCCCCAGATAAAGTGCGCGCCAGGAATGGCAGGCACCTTCTGGCAGCTGAAAGTCATGGGCAAGGCGCTTCAAGCTCCGTAACGCCTCACCATGGTGATCATGTTCAAAGCGCATGACCGCAATCGGCCCTCCCGCCATGGCCAGCATCCCTTGTTGGATCATCGGGAAGAGGATTTGCTCTTCCTTTTGCATATGTGTCTCCAACTCCTCTTCCATATCCTGCAGATGTTCATACAACCCCACTGGGCAGGCCGGATGATCGAAGTGCACCCGCTCGACCTTACCGGCCAGGGCGCTTAGCTCATCCAACTGTTCCCGGTGACGCTGGTGGTAACGTGTCAGCAGATGTTCGATCAGTTCCGCCGCACTGGCCTCGCTCCAGTTGCGCTTACCAGGCTCTGCCTGCAACTGCTGCAACGCATTGAGCAAGGGCGCCAGCTCCAGCTTGGCACGAGCAGCCGCCTCGGCCAGGCTTTGCTGACCAGCGCAACAAAAATCGAGTTGGTATTGACGGAATAACCGAGTAGCGCCAGGCACTTCCGCAGCAATCTGGCCAAGGGAAAGATCGGCTTGCAGCATGGGGCAATCCTCATACTTTTTACAGGTTCCTCAAACTTATCACCTGGGCAATAACGTCAAAGCCAGGTGCAAGACAGGGTTCCATAAGTAACGGATTATCCCGTGCGGGGACTTGATCAAAATTAGCTTTCTGAAAAAACTCAGGGCCCGCGAGGGGCCCTGAATCGGCAGACGAGATTACTCTTTTACCACATCGACGAAGTAAGCATCCTCGCCATTGATGGTCTCCCGCACCAAGCCATGCACATCGGTTTCAAAACCGGGGAAGCGGGTGTTGAAGTCACGCACAAACTGCAGGTAGCGCACGATGGTTTTGTTATAACACTCGCCAGGAATCAACAACGGGATACCGGGGGGATAAGGCGTCACCAGCATCGCGGTAATCCGCCCTTCCAACTCATCAATGGAGACACGCTCGACCTGGCGGTGAGCCATCTTGGCCCAGGCGTCCGCCGGGGTCATCGCTGGTTTGATGTTGGACAGGTACATCTCAGTGGTGACCTTAGCCACATCATACTCACGGTACACACTGTGAATCGCATCGCAGAGGTCACGCAGGCCAACCCGTTCATACTGAGGATAACGGCCAACAAACTCCGGCATCACCCGCCAAAGGGGCTGGTTCTGATCATAGTCATCCTTAAACTGCTGCAGCTCCGTCACCATTGAGTTCCAACGGCCTTTGGTGATGCCGATGGTGAACATAATGAAGAAGGAATACAGCCCGGTTTTCTCGATGATAATGCCGTGCTCCGCCAGGTACTTGGAGACGATGGCGGCAGGAATCCCCATCGCATCGAAGTTACCATCCATATCCAGGCCAGGGTTGATGATGGTCGCTTTAATCGGGTCAAGCATATTGAAGCCGGACTCAATTGCGCCAAAACCATGCCACTTGTCTTCGGCATGGATGACCCAGTCCTCCCGATCACCAATACCTTCTTCCACCAGTTGCTCCGGTCCCCAGACTTGGAACCACCAGTCATCACCAAACTCCGCATCCACTTTGCGCATCGCCCGGCGGAAATCGATGGCTTCCATAATCGACTCTTCCACTAACGCCGTGCCGCCAGGAGGCTCCATCATCGCCGCGGCCACATCACAGGAGGCGATGATGGCGTACTGCGGGCTGGTGGAGGAGTGCATCAGGTAGGATTCATTAAAGCGATGGGTATCCAGCTTACGGGTGTTGGAGTCCTGCACCAGAATCTGGGACGCCTGCGACAGGCCAGCCAACAACTTGTGGGTAGACTGGGTGGCAAATACCAGCGGCCCTTCTGAACGGGGACGATCAGAGCCAATCGCATGCATCTTATGGTAGAAGGGATGGAAGGCCGCATGGGGCAACCAGGCTTCATCAAAGTGCAGGGTGTCGATGGTGTCACCCAGCATCGACTTGATCTCTTCCACGTTATAGAGCACCCCGTCATAGGTACTCTGGGTAATGGTCAGAATGCGAGGCTTCTTATTGGCCGCCTTCTTGGCAAAGGGATTGGCCTCAATCTTCTTGCGGATCGTCTCAGGATCAAACTCCGACTTGGGAATCGGCCCGATAATGCCGTAATGGTTGCGAGTCGGCATCAGGAACACCGGGATCGCCCCCGTCATAATGATCGAATGCAGGATCGACTTATGGCAGTTGCGATCCACCACCACGATGTCGCCAGGTGCCACGGTGGAGTGCCACACCACCTTGTTGGAGGTTGAGGTGCCGTTGGTCACAAAAAACAGATGATCACAGCCAAAAATACGGGCGGCATTGCGCTCACTGGCCGCTACTGGGCCGGTGTGATCCAACAACTGGCCTAACTCATCCACCGCATTACAGACATCGGCACGCAGCATGTTCTCGCCAAAAAACTGGTGGAACATCCGTCCCACCGGGCTCTTCAAAAAGGCTACCCCACCGGAGTGGCCAGGGCAGTGCCAGGAATAGGAAGAGTCGCTGGCATAGTCCATCAGCGCATTAAAGAACGGCGGTGCCAGGGAGGACAGATACTTGCTGGCTTCACGGATAATGTGGCGGGCGACAAACTCCGGCGTATCCTCAAACATATGGATAAAACCGTGGAGTTCACGCAATACATCATTGGGAATATGACGGGTGGTGCGGGTTTCGCCGTAGAGGAAAATCGGGATATCGGTATTGCGCCGCCGCACTTCCGCAATAAAGTTGCGCACCGGCTGCAGGGCTTCATCCACCTGATCCGCACTGCCGTCACCAAACTCCTCATCGTCAATCGAGAGGATAAAACAGGATGCCCGACTGGCCTGCTGGGCAAAGGAGGTCAAATCACCGTAACTGGTGAAACCTATCACTTCCATGCCTTCCTGACCGATGGCCTCAGCCAGGTCACGAATGCCGGAACCGGAGATATTCTCGGAGCGAAAGTCTTCGTCGATGATGACGACAGGAAAACGAAATTTCATGAAAGACCGCAAGCCTATGTTTATAGGTGAGAAATCGTCACTGATGTGTGACCAGCACGCTGGTGGCGCCCTGCCCTTTCGATGACACTAAAGCGCTGGAGCCCGCTCCAACCTAGTTAATACTAGCAGCCTGGGATGACGGTTGTTAGTCATAAGGCCCGCATCGCCACAAAGCGGTGCTGTTCATCCGCCTCTAATTCAAACCAACCCTGAATACCACTGTGGCTGACAAAAGGACGGAAGCGCTCGGCGGGAATACGCAGGCTAAGACCTGACTCCGTCTGCACCACCACCGCCCGCGCCTGACCACGATAAATCAGCATAAAGTCGTCATAGCTGAGCCCCACATAGAAGCGATAACGGTAACGCTGCAACCTCATGGCCCCTTACTTGTTGTTAAGCTGAACGCTCACTATCATGCCTGCTAGTCGAGCAGGAGCCAATGACCCGTGAGCGCACGCACATTACCCCTACGCAGTCTCTATATCTTTGCCGTGGTCGCTCGCCATGGCAGCTTTAAGCAGGCGGCGGATGAGCTCTGCGTCACCCCTCAGGCAGTCAGCCTGCAAATCAAAACCCTGGAAGAGCAACTGCAGCTCAGTCTGTTTGAGCGTCATCCGGCAGCGATTAGCCTGACCGCCGCCGGAGAACAGTTGCTCGACTATGTACAGCGCGGACTGGCGCTATTGGAACGGGGCATTAGTGATGTGCAACAGCGTCAACAGCGTTTGCAGTTACGCATCAGCGCCTCCCCCTGGTTTGCAGTGCACTGCCTGCTCCCCCGTTTACCCGAGTTTGAGGCTGCTCATCCAGAATGGGATGTCCTAGTCAGCACCTCGGTACGCTTCCCGGATTTTGAGCGCCAGCGCCTCGACCTGGCCATTCAATGGGGCTTTGGGCAATGGACCTTTACCCGCAAGCAACTGCTACTGACCGACGATAAGCTGCTGGTCTGTGCCCCCAGCCTGTTGCAACAAGGCAAGCCGCTGAGTGAACCCGCCCATTTAGCCCAACAGCGTCTGCTCTGCACTGAACTCTCCATCGAACTCTGGCAACAACTGCTCGCCACCCTCGGCGTGGATGCCCTGGTGGAGCGTCAGGTTTTACCGCTTGATAGCCATGCTGGCCTGGTCGAGGCAGCGATTCGCGGCCTCGGTGTGGCTCTGATCTCAGTGGCGGAGGCACGCCAGGCCTGTGCTGATGGCAAATTAGTGGCCCCCCTTGGCGACCAGCCCATCAGTCGCCTTAACCCTGCGCTGATGCCCGGCTACTGGCTGGTGCAGCGTGAAGGGGCGGAACAGTCCCGCCCTGCCCAAGCCTTGGTCAATTGGATGCGGGGCTGGTTAAAGGAACATCCCCGCGCCGCCAGAACAAGTTTATCTGACCCTTGACCCCAAAAATTATTGTTTGCTTGAGCCACATCAATTTTAGACACTGACTCCATCAAGGCGGATAACCGCCTGTACCTGATGCTTTGATGGAGCCGGATATGCACGTAGATACTTTTTTCACGCAACTGTGGCAAGACTATATCCAGATCACCCCCCAGGCCGAGCAGATCAAGAAGCTGTTTGAAGCCACCGATAGTACCGTCATCAACGACCATGTTGCCTTCCGCACCTTCGCTAACACTCCCCTGCAGCTGGACAACCTGGAACCGCTGATTCTGGCCATGGGTTATGAGCGTCAAGACAGCTACGATTTCAAAGCCAAAAAACTGCGGGCCCACAGCTATATTCACGCTAACCCCGATGTGCCCAAGATTTTCGTTTCTGAGCTGCTGACCGAGCAACTGTCTGAGCCGGTACAACAGATTCTGGCCAAATACATGGCCCAGATTGAAGCCAAACCGCTGGATCAAAGCGTGTTCTGGTCTGGCCGTCACTGGGACATGCCCAGCTATGACGAGTACCGCCAAGTAATGGCAGAAAGCGAATACGGTGCCTGGTTGCTAGCTATTGGCGTGCGTGTTAACCACTTCACCGTGAGTGTGAACCACCTGAGCAGCACCGACTGCATCCGTGACGTATTAAATCGGGTGAAGGAAGCAGGCTATGCGGTGAACACCGTAGGCGGAGAAGTCAAAGGCAGCCCCGCCAGCTTGCTGGAACAAGGCTCCACCCTGGCGGATCGTCAGGAATTCCAGTTTGCCGATGGCAGCGTGCAGCAGATCCCCACCTGCTTCTACGAATTTGCCAAGCGTCATGCCGATGCTCAAGGCGTGGTTTATCAGGGCTTTATCGAAGCCAACGCCGACAAGATTTTCGAATCGACTAACGCTGCAGCCTAACCTCTGCTAGCCACCCATGCCCCCACAGGCTTGCCTCTGGGGGCATGGTCGTTTTTGCCCTGGTTAGGCGTTTAGACTGCACTGGGGTACAATCCCCGCCCATTGGTACTGACTGGCCCCTCCCCGACTTTGCTGCGGGCAAAACGGGTGATCAGCGCGCCAGCCTCCCAGGTTAGAAGAAGGAAGCATGAATGGTCATTCAACCTAAAATCCGTGGCTTTATTTGCACCACCGCTCACCCCGAGGGCTGCGCTGCCCACGTGCAGGAGCAAATCGATTTTGTCAAAGCCAAGGGCAGCATTGCCAATGGCCCTAAAAACGTCCTGGTGATTGGCTCATCCACCGGTTATGGCTTGGCCTCACGTATTACCGCCACCTTTGGCGCCGGCGCCAAAACTTTGGGGATTTTCTTCGAAAAAGAAGGCAGCCCAAACAAGCCCGGTACCGCAGGCTGGTATAACACCGTCGCCTTTGAGCAGGCGGCTAATGCAGCAGGGCTATGGAACAAACACATCAATGGCGATGCCTTCTCCGATGAAGTGAAGCAGCAAGCACTGCAAGTCATCAAAGCGGAAATGGGCAAGATTGACCTGGTGGTGTACTCCCTGGCTTCACCCCGCCGTAAAGATCCCAAAAGCGGTGAGGTTTATTCCTCCGTACTGAAGCCGATTGGCCAGGCTTACACCGTCAAAAACCTCAACACCAGCAGCCGTACCATTGACCAGGTTTCTGTTGAACCCGCTTCTGACGAAGAAATCGCTAACACCGTCAAAGTGATGGGCGGTGAGGATTGGGAACTGTGGCTACAAGCACTGCAGGAAGCGGATGTGCTGGCAGAGGGCTGCCAAACCGTTGCCTATACCTATATCGGTAAGCAGCTGACTTGGCCTATCTATGGCAAAGCCACCATTGGCCGCGCTAAAGAAGACCTGGATCGTGCTGCCAACGCCATCAGCAGCCAACTGGCAGGGCTGAATGGCCAGGCTCGCGTCACCTCACTGAAGGCCCTGGTCACCCAGGCAAGCTCTGCGATTCCTATCATGCCGTTGTACATTTCCTTGCTGTACAAGGTTATGAAAGAGGAAGGCACTCACGAAGGCTGTATCGAACAGATCAACCGTCTGTTCCGCGATAACATTTACAGCAGCACTCCTACTCTGGATGAGCAAGGCCGCTACCGTGTCGATGGATATGAACTGGATGACAGCATCCAGGCCAAGGTGGAAGCCCTGTGGCAGCAGGTAGATACCGATAGCATCGATAGTCTGACCGACTACCAGGGCTATCAGGCGGAGTTCCTGCGCCTATTTGGCTTTGGTTTAGCAGGAGTGGATTACCAAGCAGAGAGCAATCCTGATCTTAAACTGGCCAACTTGGTCGGTTAATCTCGCTCTGCGACCTCCCTCTTAGCCCTGGGGTTAAGAGGGAGTGTACAACTTGGCCGATTGTTCCTCCCCCGAAATGTCCTCCTGCAGATGCTGCGCCATCAACCGATCTATCATGTGCTCAGGCTCAATCATGCAGCCGGTATCCAGTTCATCCACACGTTGCATTAACAGGCTGACTTCATCCAGAAAGGTTTTCAGCAACTTCGGCATATATTGGCGACTTTGGTAGAGCGCATAGAGCTCCGCACTGTCCATTTGCCAATCCTCCAGCACCCGCACCAACCGGCCTTCATTTAAGTAAGGCAACGCCATAAACAGAGGCAGGTGCCCAATGCCTAAGCCCGACACTAATGCCTCCCTGGCAAAGGTGATGTTATTACACTGCAAACGCCCCCGTGGTTGGATGCTGACCCGTTGCCCCCCTCGACTAAAGTGCCAATGGCTCAAGGTTTCACCGAAAACCTTCATCATGATGATTTCATGCTCGGCTAATTGTTCCGGCCGATCTGGCACCTGACAGCGCTGTAGATATGCCGGTGCCGCCACCAGCACCTTACGACTGCTGCCTAAACGTCTAGCAATCAGGTTGGAGTCCTGCCCCATGCCAAGCTGGATCGACACATCTATCCCTTCCTGCACCATATCCAGGCGCCGATTAGTCAATTCCACATCCAGCTCCACCTCTGGAAACTTTTGGATGAAATGACCAAGAAATCGCCCCATCAAGAGTTGGCCAAACTCAATGGGCATCACAACCTTTAACTTTCCCTTCACTTGCTCGGATCGGGTGGTCACTAAAGCTTGGGCATCGTCAATATCCGCCATGATGCGTGAACAACGCTCATAGAACACCTCCCCTACCTCCGTCAGACTAAGCTGACGAGTGGTACGATTCAGCAGTCTTGCCCCCAAGCGCTCCTCTAAATCCGCTAACTTACGACTCACTGTTGCCTTGGTCAGTCCTAAGCGTTCTGCCGCCGCAGTGAAGCTTTGCATCTCCACCACCTTGGTAAATACCAGAATGTCATTCAAATCAGGCATGCTTTTCACCTTGGCGCTAATGTTAGGCGGTATTGCTTATGCGATATGGGCACTGTCCAAGCTTATTAGGTGTGTTGACAGCAGCTATACCCACTACCGCTGCCACTTTGTTACCCAATAGGAACAGTACGTCTTTTATCATAAGACTAATCAAAATAAAGAAACAGCAGTAGCATGGCCCGCCAGTGTAGGAGGGTCTATGAAGAAGTGGGGCATTTTGCTGTTCATCACAGCCTTAGGCTTAGCAGCAGGCTATTGGTGGTATCAACAACAAGATCAGCAGAGCACCGATAATGCCTATCTGCGGGCAGACATTATCGCCATTAGCAGCCGTATTAGCGGTCAAGTCAAACAACTTGCCGTGACAGACAACCAGTGGGTTGAAGCCGGTACCCTGCTGATCCAACTAGATGATCAAGACCACCAGGTTGCCCTGGCACAAGCCCAGGCACATTTGCAGACTCAACGGGCTGCTTTAATCCACCTTGATCAGCGCTTGCGCGCACAACAACGCCAGATTGATGCTGCCGCAGCCAAACTCAATGCCAGCCAAAGCGAACTGGCTCGCAGCGAACAACAACTCCAACGTTTAGCCAAATTGGCCGGACAAAAGTTTGCCTCCCGTGATGATCAAGATGCTGCCGAACTCAGCCACCGAGGCGCACTTGCCCATGTCGCTGAGGCCAATGCCCAACTGGCAGTCGAACAAGCCCAATTACAAGTGTTAGAAGCCGAGCGGCCACGCTTGCAAGCTCAAGTCAGTGTAGCCGATGCGCTCCTGCAACAGGCTCAGTTACAGCTGAGCTACAGCCAGATCCGCGCGCCTCGCAGTGGCTGGGTAAGCAGTCGTCAGGTACAGCTTGGACAAAATGTCAGCCCTACAACGCGTTTACTCAGTTTGGTAACAACGCCTCTTTGGGTTGAGGCAAACTTCAAAGAAACTCAGATCAGTCGTATGCAGGAGGGGCAAACGGTTGAAGTCAGAGTCGATGCGTTAGTAGGCCAGCCACTGCAGGGTTACATCAGCAGCCTGGCAGGCGCCACGGGCTCCGAATTTGCGCTGCTGCCACCACAAAATGCAACGGGTAACTTCACCAAGGTGGTACAACGGCTGCCGATCCGCATCAACCTGGTGCCACACCCGGCTCTGGCGCAATTGCGTGCAGGAATGTCAGTCACCGCTACCGTAAAACTGAATCAACCATGAAAATAGCGCGACAGTGGCTAGCTATTCAGGGGGCTCTGCTAGGAGCCTTTATGGCCATCCTGGACATTCAGATTACCAACTCCTCCCTGAAAGAGATTCAAGGCTCTCTTGGGGCAACGCTAAGCGAGTCCTCCTGGATTGCCACTGCCTACCTGGTCGCAGAAATGATCGCCATTCCCTTAACCGGCTTCTTTGCCCGCTGGCTATCACCGCGACGCTATCTACTCTGGAATACTACCGGCTTTATTCTGGCCTCACTCGCCTGCTCCTTTGCCTGGAATTTAGAGTCGATGATTGTTTTTCGTGCTCTGCAAGGCTTTAGTGGCGGCGCTTTAATCCCCATGGCTTTTACCTTGATCATCACTCTATTACCGAAAGAGCAGCACCCGGTCGGTATGGCATTATTTGGCCTCACTGCTACCTTCGCGCCTTCAATTGGCCCCAGCTTAGGGGGATGGCTAACCGAAACCTTCAGTTGGCACTTCATCTTCTACCTTAATTTATTGCCGGGTTTGGCAGTTATGTGGCTGTTAGCCAAGGGTTTGGACAAACAAGCACGGGACGATACCCAACTACAAAACATTGATATCTATGGCATGCTCACTATGGCACTTGGCTTGGGCGCTCTGGAGATCGTGTTGGAGGAGGGAGCACGAGAGGATTGGTTTGCGGCTGACTTTATTCGCTGGTTAAGTGGCCTCGCCATGATCAGCTTGATTCTGTTTGTGCGCAGACAATTACGTCACCCTCAGCCATTGGTCAACTTGCGTCTGTTTGCCAATGCTGAATTTTGCAAAGCCTCATTAGCCTACTTTGCATTGGGTGCAGGGCTATTTGGTTCGATTTACCTGGTTCCTCTCTATTTAGCCCAAATTCATGATTACAACGCCCTGCAAATTGGCTTGGTATTAATGTGGGTTGGCCTACCGCAATTACCCTTATTTCCACTTATTCCCCGTTTGGTTAAAAAAGTTGACCCTCGCTATCTTGTCGCGCTGGGGTTTGCCGGTATTGCCTTGAGTATGTGGATGAATACCTCGCTATCTCCCCTTTATGATGGAGCATTACTCATCCCTGCCTTGCTGGTACGTGCATTAGCGCAACCTTTTATGATGGTGCCACTGTCGCTGCTCGCCACACAAAACCTGCGCCCAGAGGATGTTCCCTCTGCCTCAACACTGCTCAATGTGATGCGCAACCTTGGCGGGGCGGTAGGCATTGCGCTACTGGCAACTTTGTTGGAAATGCGAGGCCGTTACTATTTAGCGGAAGTAAAAAGCACCCTGATTGCAGGCAGCCAACCACTACTCGACTATGTCCAACAAGCACAAACTTGGCTTATGACCCAAGGCGGCTCGGCTGATCAGGCCTATAGCCTGATCACTCAAGAGGTGCAGCTGCAAGCCAACCTCCTGACGTTTAACGAAGCCTTCGCTCTGTTGGGAATTGTGCTATTTATCGCCGCCTTGACCGTGCTTAATATGCGCACCGCCCCTACTCAGGCCAAACACCTTAGCAGTAGTAATAAAGAGGAATGGGCGGAGGCTGCTTAAAGCAGCCGCCAAACTAACCATACGACTGCCCTAGAGTACAGTTAGAACAACTGAAAAATAATAAAACAATCCGTTATTTTGCGTAGGAAATCATTAAGCAAGCAGCATTCTCAGCCCTAGATAAACCAGGCAGTCTAAAATCTCGCCTCATTAAAATAAATGATCAACCTAAAGTAGGCTGTACTTTAAAAAGCATAGCCCCAAAAAATAATCTAAAAAACTGGACCATCTGCGCAACAGCAACAGCCAAAACAGAGCCTATCCAGATTGAGGGATATTCTGAATCTGCTTTACGCTATGCAACGACTCCAATCATTACATCAGGGTACTTTAAGCCCCTTGACGCTTATTTGCGTACGCCTGAGCTTCCTGCAACAGGCTACTAATATCCAAACTCATGGTTGAAGCAACTTTAAGCAAATCATTCTGCTGGGGGGTTAAAGGTGTTTTTGCTGCAACTGCGGCCATCTTTTGCCGTTGTTTAGCTTTCACCTTTGCCATCAGTTTATGGTAAATCAGCTCTAACTCTTCAACCGGCAGGGTATACAAATACGCCTCAATGGCATACCAGCTGGCTTTAATCTTCATGGAAGATCCTTTGTATCGACTTCGATTACTCACAATACGTTTAGATGATGCCTAAATGGCTAGCCTTGGAAGATATTCATCTCTATACGTCACATGGGGACGAGCGGTTCATCTTTCAATCAGACGGTGGCTTAAAGGCTCACCTTAGGCAGGATCATGGAAATAGCTTAAGGCAAAACCTGCCACTGAGCATTAGTAATTCTGCTATTGATACAAAATTCCACATAAGAGTGTGCTAATACGGCGTGATTGGAGGTTTTGTAACCAATCCCCCTCTACAAGTCACTTGGAGAAGTCAGACCAACCAAACTGCAATGAGTCCGCACACACATCGAACTTGCAGCCAACTTACGGAAGCACACTTCATACGACTGGCTTCGCCTACTTTTATAAAGTGCTGAGCCCGACGTGTTTTCTTTCGGCCCAAAAGCAAAAATGCCAGACCGCGTTAGCAATCTGGCATTTTCTAAATCTGGTTGCAGGGCCGGACTGGAACCGACGACCTTCGCCTGCGTTTATAAAGCGCTGAGCCCGACGTGTTTTCTTCCGGCCCAAAAGCAAAAATGCCAGACCGCGTTAGCAATCTGGCATTTTCTAAATCTGGTTGCAGGGCCGGACTGGAACCGACGACCTTCGCCTGCGTTTATAAAGCGCTGAGCCCGACGTGTTTTCTTCCGACCAAAAAGAAAAAATGCCAGACCGCGTTAACAATCTGGCATTTTCTAAATCTGGTTGCGGGGGCCGGACTGGAGCCAACGACCTTCGCCTGCGTTTATAAAGCGCTGAGCCCGAGCGCTTTCTTCGACTCAAATAAAAAACGCCCACCTTATGGTGAGCGCTTTTTAGAATCTGGTTGCGGGGGCCGGATTTGAACCGACGACCTTCGGGTTATGAGCCCGACGAGCTACCAAGCTGCTCCACCCCGCGTCATTGAGGTTGCGCATAGTACGCACCCATCCCTCCCACGTCAAGACTATTTTCGCTTTTCTGCCTAAATAAGCTAAGTTAGCTAGCAAAGCGCATCGACCAGGAAAGGAGTGAGTCATGTCAGGATTACGCCCAGTGTTAGGAGCAGCATTAGTCGTTACGAGTCTAGCCCTCAGCCTGGTTATTTCGTCTCCTCTTGCTGCTGAGACACCGCCAGACCGCCCCCTCGCCCATGGAAAAGTAATCAGCCAAGGCAACTCTGGTGGCCAAGACTTTGTGGTGGAACAACTCCTTGATAACCTCGGCACCCCTTGGGGCCTAGCCTTGATTGATCCTGAGCAACTCCTGGTCAGTAGCCGCGAAGGTCGACTACAGCGTATTAATTTGAGCAACCTCAGTGTTGAAAATATCAGCGGCCTCGCCGAGGTCTGGCACCAAGGCCAGGGTGGCCTGCTGGATATTGCTCCTGCACCTGACTTTGCCAGTTCTGCCTGGCTCTATTTTACCTATGCCAAACCCCTGCCCCAGGGGGCGGCCACCACGCTGGCACGAGCCAAGCTGGCTGGTAAACAGCTGCAGGATTGGCAAGATCTACTCGTCAGCAACAGCCATAGTAACAACGGCCAGCATTTTGGCAGTCGTATTGCGTTCGATGAGTCAGGTTACGTGTATTTTTCCGTGGGGGATCGTGGTGAGCGCCCCTGGGCGCAAGATCTTAGCCAACATGCGGGTAGCATTCTGCGCCTCAGGCTAGATGGCAGCATTCCTCCTGATAACCCCTTTAGCCAAACACCAGAGGCTGAAGCTGCACTCTGGAGTATTGGCCACCGCAATCCACAAGGGCTTAGCTATGACCCTGTCTATCAGCGCCTATGGGCCATCGAGCATGGCCCTCGGGGGGGCGATGAGCTCAACCTGATTCAAGCAGGACATAACTATGGCTGGCCTGAAGTATCCTTTGGTAAAGAGTACTGGGGCCCTATTCAGGTCGGCTCCGGCACCTCGGCCCCCGGCTTCACTGACCCACTCAAGGTGTACACCCCTTCGATCGCCCCCAGCAGTTTGCGTCTATATCAAGGCACGGCTTTTCCCCATTGGCATGGCAGTTTGCTGGCAGGAGCACTAGCCATGACCCATCTCAATCGCATCAGCCTGGATCAGGCCGGCAAGCCTAGCGGCGAAGAGCGTTTATTGGAAAATTTAGGGGAGCGTTTGCGCTCTCTGGAGATCAGCCCCCAGGGTTGGCTCTATATCGGCACCGACAGCGGCAAGCTATTACGGGTACGCCCCCAACCTTGAGAGCAACTTCAATAAACTTGACCGACACTGACTAATTTTATCAATTTTTATGTTTAAGCAAGATGGGTAGGCTAAGCACTATTGTCAGGAGGTGCTTATGTCTACCCATATCGAACTCATCCCCGCCGCCAGCCGGGGGCACGTCAATCTAGGCTGGTTGGACTCCCATCACAGCTTTTCCTTTGGCCATTACTATGACCCGCAACGCATGGGCGTCTCCGTGCTACGGGTCATCAATGAAGATCGGGTGGCACCAGGGCAGGGCTTTGCCACCCATGCCCACCAGGACATGGAGATCATCAGCTATCTCTTGGAAGGTCGCATTGAGCACCGCGATACCCTAGGCAATCGTCGTCAACTGCAGGCAGGTGAAATTCAAGTGATGAGTGCCGGCAGCGGTATCCAGCACAGTGAATACAATCCTGATCGCCAGGCGCCCCTGCACTTTTTACAAATCTGGATTCGCCCCCAGAGCAAAGGCATCCCTCCCCGCTATGCCGAACAGCGTTTACCCGAGCAAGCAGGCCTGCAACTGTTAGTCAGTGGGGATGGCCGTCAGCAGAGTTTAACCATCCATCAGGATGCCCTGCTCTATCAACTGCGGCTCGATGCCAAGCAGACACAACAAATACTGACGTTTAGTCCGGAGCGGCTGTATTTTATCCAGCAGGTTAAGGGGCAATTACAACTTGGCGAGCATCAGTTGCAGCCAGGTGATGGGGCGATTATTCGGGTTGATCATGCCACCAGCCTGCAAGCCCTGAGTCAGGAGGCCACTGCGCTGCTATTTGACCTCCCACTGCCAGCCTGATGGCCTACCGACACTAGCCACGGTAAAAACGATAGATCGCCAGCAACGTCAACCCTCCACCAACCCACTGCCAGGGGTGCAGGCTTTCCTGCAAGATTAAATAACCCGCCAGCGCGGTGATCAGAGGCCGTACCAGGGTCAGGCTGGCAAAGCGTTGCACCCCATGTAGGTTAATCAGCTGATACCAAAGGCCATAAGCCAAAATCGAAGAGGCAAGGGCGACATAGGCCACCGCCCCCAGGCTCGCCATATTCCAGTCCACTGTTTGCCAGTCAAAGTCGCTCAAGCTTAGCCAAAGCCCGCATAAGGGGGCGGTTACAGCTGCCGTCCAAAAATTGAGGGTATACACCGGCACCTTGGCTAAACGCCGCACCTGTAGATTTCCCCAAGCCCACATCAACTCACAGAGCAAAATCAATAAGGCACCAATTTGTATATCCGCCGTTGCCAATAACAGCGTCGGCCCTATCACGCCTAGCATCGCGAGTAGCAAAGCAGTCAATTGCCGGCGACTTAAGCGCTCCTGCAGAAACAAGTAAGCCAATAACATGGAAAGCGGCCCACCTAACAGCAGCAAAATTCCCGCTAAGGCACTATCAACATACTGCACTCCCAAGCTGAGCAATAAAAAGTGCCCTACCCCCATGGTAAGTGCCACCCGGATAACCGGCCAACGAATCCAGGCCTCTACCCGCCAAAACGGCCATAACAGTGCCGCCACCAAGGCAAAACGTAATGCGGTGAAAAGCACGGGGGACAACCCTGTCACTGCCACCTTCATCATCACCACGTTTAAGCCCCAAATCAGCACTACAAAGAGCGCTACCAACACTGGCCACTGCTGCACTAGCTGTCCTTTGCCCACCTGCATACATCACCTTTTGTATAAAGTATCCAATAAATATATTCAGAATAGTGCCTACCTAAATTTCAGCCTGACTCTGTTTGCGCATTTTAAGAGTGGCAAGCAAGCATGCCTTAGTTAAAAACGACTCCCGACACTGTTACAACACCGTCTGCAACTGTTCAATCAAAGCTTCACGCTGGCGCAGATTAGCCACGCCTTGCGGCCCTAATACCTGTGCGGTCTCAGCCAGTAACCCCTGTGCCAACAACATCAAGGCTGCCATGCTATTGCTATAAAACAGACTCTGCATCGGCACAATAAAATAATGACTCGCTAAGGATGCCAAGGGTGAACTGGCAGAATCAGTAAATGCAATGACCTCAATCCCCTGCGCAACGGCAACCTCTGCAGTGCGAATCACACTACGCGAGTAAGGAAAACAACTCACCACTAACAATACATCGCCTGCCTGTAACTGGGCCAATCCCTGCCCAACTCCTTGCTGTGCCCCATCCAACAAAGCAACGCCCTGTCGCAGCAAGCCCAGTGCATAGGCTACGAAGGACGCAACCGACGCCATTTGCCGCACCCCATGGCAACGTACCTGCGCAGCAGTGGCTAACCGCTCCGCACAATAATGCAGGGCCGTGGCATCCAGCTGCTCAGCAAGCGCACTTAGGTTGGCACTCTCCTGCCGAGCTAACCGGGTAAAGGTGTGCAGGCGCTCATCCTCACTGCCGCGATTGAGCAAATTCGCCTGATCACTGTAAAAGTGACGCCCCTCCGTTAGTTCACGACGAAACACCGCCTGCAAGTCATTAAACCCCTGGTAACCCAAGCGTTTGGCCAGCCGTGTCAAAGTTGACGCATTGACCGCTAATTCCTCAGCTAACTGGCTGATGGTGGATACCGCTACTCGCTGTGGACTTTCCAGCATGAGGGTTAACACCCGCCGGGTTCGCGCTCCCAACTCACCTCCCTGCTGTTGTAACCATTGCTGTAAGGCCACTAGGGTCTGAGGTGCCCCTTGCTGTATTGCCATTTCTCCCCCTTGCGTCCTGATGCCTGCTCCGACCCATCGATCTTATCCAGGCTGCTTTGCAGGTTAATAAGCATACCCCAATGCGCAAAGTAAAAATGCATTCAAACATCAACGCAAAAATATTTGCACAAACAAAACAATCAAATCTACAATGCATTCAGATTAATTTTTAACCACCTGTGGAGCCCTGCTATGAGCCACGTTTTCCATCGCAATCTGCGCCAATCCTATCCCACCGCCGTCAAAGGAGATGGTGCCTATCTAATTGATAGCGAAGGAAAAAGCTACCTGGATGCCTGTGGCGGCGCAGCGGTATCCTGCCTGGGCCATAGCCATCCCGCAGTGATTAAAGCGATCCAGCAGCAGGTGAGCAAACTGGCCTATGCCCATAGTTCTTTTTTTACCAGCGAACCCATGGAGCAACTGGCTGATTGGCTGATTGAGCGTGCACCCGCTGGGTTAGAGTCGGTGTATTTTGTTTCCGGCGGCTCCGAAGCGGTGGAAGCCGCCCTCAAGCTAGCCCGTCAGTATTACTTAGAAAAAGGACAGCCCCAGCGCCGCCATATCATTGCCCGTCGCCAGAGCTATCACGGTAACACTCTCGGTGCCCTGGCTACCGGTGGTAACGCTTGGCGTCGCCAGCCTTTTGAGCCGCTGTTGATGGAAGTCAGCCACGTCAGTCCCTGCTATGCCTATCGTGGTCAACAAGAGGGAGAAAGTGCCGAAGCCTACGGCCAACGCCTAGTGGCAGAGTTGGAACAGGAGATTCTGCGTCTAGGTAGCGACAATGTGATGGCCTTTGTTGCCGAGCCGGTGGTGGGTGCCACCCTAGGTGCCGTGACGGCGGTACCCGGCTATTTCAAAGGGATTCGTGCCCTCTGTGATCGCTATGGCATCCTCTTGCTGCTTGATGAAGTGATGTGCGGTATGGGCCGTACCGGCTACCTGTTTGCCGCCGAATATGAAGGCATCAGCCCAGACTTACTCTGTATTGCCAAAGGCTTAGGAGCAGGCTACCAACCCATAGGGGCGACTTTGGTCAGTGGTGAAATCGTCAATACCCTGCGCAATGGCTCCGGCTTCTTCCAGCATGGTCATACCTATATTGGTCACGCCACCGCCTGCGCGGCAGCCTTGGCAGTGATGAAAACGATTGAGAAGGATGAGCTACTGACTCAGGTGCAGCGCCTTGGCCACGGTCTGCATGAACGACTGCAAGCTCAGTTTGACCAACACCCTCATATTGGCAATATTCGCGGTCGTGGTCTGTTCTGGGGCCTGGAGCTGGTTGCAGATCGAGACAGCAAAGCTGCCTTTGACCCCAACCTGAAAGTGCATGCCAAAATCAAACAAGCCGCCATGCAAGCTGGGCTGATGTGCTACCCAATGGGAGGCACTCTGGATGGTCGCCAGGGTGACCACATCCTGCTGGCTCCCCCCTTTATTCTTACCGATAGCCAGTTGGATGAGCTGGTCGACAAGTTAGGCCAAGCCTGCCAGCAAGTGTTAGCACGCTAATTAAGGATCGATGATGCAATCACGACTCAGCAAAATTTCTCGCGAGCAACTTAGTGATGAACAACAGGCCATTCTCGACTCGATTCTGGCCAGCCGGGGCAACTTGGATGGCCCCTTCCTGGCTTGGATTCATAGCCCTGGTTTAGCTGGCCCCGCGCAACAGCTCGGCGCCTTTTGTCGCTACCATAGTCAGTTACCGCTACGCCTGTCTGAGCTGGCCATCCTGGTGACCGCCGCCTGGTGGCAATCCCAGGCTGAATGGCTGATTCACGCCCCCATTGCTCTGCGTGAAGGGGTCCCCCCTGAGGTTGTCGAAGCCTTACGCCTAGGACAGACGCCGCTATTTGCGGATGACGAGAGCGCGCTGATTTACCAAATTGGCCAAAGCCTCTATCAACACAAGCGTATTGCCCCTGAGCTCTACCTACAGGCAGTCAACTGCTTTGGCGAAACGGCCCTGGTGGAGTTAATTGGTATCTATGGTTACTACGCCCTGGTCGCCATGACACTCAATAGCTTCGACATGCGCCCCACCTCCTCTACCGAATTGCCGTTCGATGAGCCCGACACCACCAGCAGCTCAGACTAAGACGCGAAAAAACCGCCACAGAATTGGGAAATGCCCCTGCCTCCTTTATACTGGGTGCCCTTCGCGGCCTTGTGCCGCCTCCCAATCCTTACACTAGTTAGCAAAGAGAGAGTCCACATGGGTGCTCAATGGAAAGCCAAAGGCAAAAGCGAAGCGGCCAGCGCCAGGAGTAAAGTCTTCACCAAGCTGGTACGTGAAATCACCGTAGCCGCTCGTGGTGGTGCCGACCCGGACACCAATGCTCGCCTGCGCATGGCAATAGAGCAGGCCAAAAAGGCTTCTATGCCCAAGGACACTCTGGAACGCGCCATTAAAAAAGGCGCAGGTCTGCTGGATGACGGTAGCAACTACGAGCTGGTGACTTATGAAGGCTTTGCCCCTCACCAGGTACCCGTTATTGTTGAATGCCTGACCGATAACAAAAACCGTACTGCCTCTAATATCCGCGTTGCCTTCCGTGCAGGACAACTAGGCTCTTCCGGCTCCGTAGCCTGGAGCTTTGACTACCTGGGTATGATCGAGGCCATCGCCACCCAGGGTACAGACAACGCCGAAGAGGCCGCGATTGAAGCAGGGGCGCAAGACCTGGAAATCGGCGAAGGTAACGAAGTACTCTTCCTCACCGATCCCACTGACATGATGGCGGTTGCTTCTGCCCTGCCTGAATTTGGCTATGAAGTACAAAGCGCCAAGCTTGGCTATAAGGCCAAGAATCCAGTAAAGATTGATGACGAAACCGCCTTGGCCGAAGTAATTGCCTTCCTGGAAAAGATTGATAACGATGACGACGTCCAGAACGTCTATGTCGGCCTGGCGGAATAAGCCAAACGGCAGTTCACAGCCAACCGGCTGACTGTAAACGAAAGGGCGCCGCGGCGCCCTTTTCTGTTGCTATCTATGCCAAACTAAACGCAAGCCGCCCTACTTCCTCGTTAGCGACTAACCTCGTGTTGCCACCGCGCCCGGTAACCCGCGCACCACTGCTTGCGCGACTGCTGCGGTCAATAGCGCCTTCAAAAGATCACCAGGGATAAACACCGCCATCACCTTAGTAGCGTCCCACCACTCACGTCCTGTGACCAGTTTAAAGCCGGTAATCCCACACAGATAAAGCACCAGAATCCCGCCCAGCACAGAGGCCAGCAGTGCTTGGGGAAATACCGGCAAACGCTGCAGTGCCAAGGCGGCATATCCCGTTGCCCAAGCGGCCAACGGAAAGCCCAGCGCAAATCCCGCCGTCGGGCCAACAAACACCCCTAACCCTCCGCGACCACCTGACAATAGGGGCGCGCCCAAGGCCACCACAAAAATAAATAACGCCATCGCTAAGCCACCACGCCAGGGCCCCAGCATAATACCCGCCAGCATGACTCCCAGAGTTTGCGCGGTAATGGGAATCCCCGTCACAAAAGGAATCGGTGGAATCAGCCCCAACGCCGCCACTAACGCGGCATACAGAGCCACTTGCACCAAAGCTTTATCCTGCATTTCTCTCTCCTCAGCAGCGCTCAATCAGTCAATGAACCTGGTTAGTTAAGCTCGTCTATCATCCTCAACGGCAGTTTTCTCTCCCTGAGTTACTGCAGCAGATGCAACAAAGCCGGCTATTTCAGCCATTTTACTGGCAACAGACAAGTGCTTTTACTTAAACCCTTGAGTGGGAATGCCACCTCTGGCAGCTAAGGCTTCAGCTACCTGATCGCTCATGCGCAGAGTTTGAATCGTTAAAGGAATAGCCAAACGCCATAATTGATATCCCCCGCCGCGTGCCTGCCAAGCCGCATGCAAGTGTTGCAGCACCGCCAATAACACCGGCACAAAGCGAATAAACAGGCTGATTGCAAAAGCAAAGCGGGCAGGCTGCCATCCCATCCAGGCCAAGGGGGCAAACAGTGGCGTCAACGCCGCCAACATCGCCTCCAAAGTGGTCGTTAAGCTAATCAGATTGGCCAGCAAAACCAGCACCAACATACGCAGCAGCAAGATCAGTGCACTGTTCCAATCCAACAACCAGCCCTGGAGCAAGAATATCAGCCCAAATAAAGGAGCAAGCATCTGCAACACACGCCGCAGTTGCAAACGGCCAGGACTACCCAGTCTGCAATAAGCCCAGAGTGTCAGCAGCTGCAGTCCAAGTAATAAAGGCAATATTGGCCATTGATACAGCAAGATGCTGAGCCCCAACAAGGCCGCCAGCTTCCAGCCGGCCGCCACACTGTGCAACCAGGAAGGGCCCGGCAAATATAGACTAAGCATGCCCCAGCCCTTGACTAGCCAGTTGCTTCGCCACCCGGCTATATTCTGGTAGCACCTCGGCAGGGGGGCCATCAGCACGAATACGCCCCTGATCCAGCCAAATGATACGCTCGAACTGCGCCAAGGTTTCTAACTCATGACTAACCATTAATAACTGCTGAGGCAGCCCCAACAACCAATCCAATAAGTAGTAACGACTGGGTAAATCCAAGGCAGAGAAAGGCTCATCCAAAACCAACAGCTTCGGTTCCATCAGCAATACCGCCATAATGCATAGCCACTGCTTTTGACCATCCGATAACGAATGCACCGGTCGCTCCAGCCATGACAAACGTTGATGCTCAGCCAGCAACTGCTCAACCCGCTGCTGTCCCTCCGCCTTACTCATGCCTAGGTTAAGCAAACCAAAACGCAACTCCTCCCCTACCGTAGGAAAGAGCAGTTGATGATCCGGATTCTGAAAGATAAAACCGACTTGGGCAGCCATCTTGGCGGGCCCCTCAGCGGGATCCAGCCCCTGTACCCGCACCTGACCACTGCTCGGCAGCAACAGACCATTCAACAGCCGCAGCAGGGAACTCTTACCCGAGCCGTTGTAACCAATCAGTCCAATACGCTGCTCATTTAACTGCAAACTGATGTCATCCAACACCAGGCGTTTATCTCGCTCCAGCCTGACCTGGGTTAACTCAATAACTGCCACCGGACTTATCCCACCAACGCTTAGGAGGCGCCATTAAATACCAAGCGTGTACTAGGTTCTATAGCCATCTTGGGCTTGGTGGGAAGGATTTGCTCAACTTGCATCCCTCAGTCCATATCACAGCCATGGCAAACGCCCCCGGCACTTTAGAACGCTTGCGGTACCGTGCTGAGATCATCGACCTTCCTCTACTATCAAGTTCTAGGCTCACGCGCTTTCTTCGACTCAAATAAAAAACGCCCACCTTACGGCGAGCGCTTTTAAGAACCGGGTTGCGGGGGCCGGATTTGAACCGACGACCTTCGGGTTATGAGCCCGACGAGCTACCAAGCTGCTCCACCCCGCGTCAATGTGGGGCGCATATTATTGATCTTATTAGACTTTGTCAAACCCTATTTCATCTTTCAGTGAATAAAGGAGTTATCCCCAGAAAACTTGGATAGTCCTGTGCATAGATTGCAGATAACCCCTTGATGAAGCTGATCAACTAGATGCACCCTTTGTCCTGCCAAACAAGCTTATCCTCATAATGCTAGGCACAGAGCTGTGGACAAGCTCTGGGATAAATCAAAAAAAATCATTAAAAACAATAAGTTAAAAACAAAGCGCAGTTTTTAGCCAACCTGCCTAACGTGGATAAACCCCTTCATTCTGTCCACCCCTGGAGAAGGCTTGATAAAAAAACGGCCACTGGGGCCGTTTCTTTGCTTACTGGGCTTTGACTAGCAGGCTGTTAACGCAGCACAGATACATCTTCCGCCTGTAAGCCTTTATCGCTTTCCACGACATGAAAGCGAACTTTCTGCCCCTGCACCAGGGTGCGGTGACCTTTGCCACGAATAGCACGGAAGTGCACAAACACATCCTCGCCATTTTCCCGGGTAATAAAGCCAAAACCTTTGTTGACGTTAAACCACTTCACCTGACCGGGTTCACGGGTATCGTTTTCGTTATCTTCTTCAAAGGTTGGCCCTTGGTTGATTACCTGAGTCAGTACACTGGCAATACTGGCCAGGACCAAACCAATTAACCATACGGGTACAAAAGGAATACTAACATCAGTGAGCACCTGCTCTAACAACAAGGGCAGTGGCAGGGTAGCCAGGGCACCAATAACCAAGCTGAATAAAATGTTTTTTGGAGTCATTGCGTCTCTCTTACTTACCAATAAAAGGATGAATCATACCTGGATCGCCGCCCGGGACCCTGGTTAGTTAAGCAACCAGGGAGAACAGTGGCAGGGGCATTGAGCAAAGTGTGCGGCCAATGAGTCCTGTCTTCTGCATACTTACTAAGGGGTTACCCTGTAACCGGTAATCAAATAGCCCTGCGGCGCGCCCTTACTATACAATCTCGGGCTCTAGACGCAACTTTCCTATGGGTATTGACCATGTTAGACGAGCGCTTAACTGACCTGGAAACCCGGGTGGCTTTTATCGATGACAGTCTGCAACAACTCAGCGATGAGATGGCGCAGCAACAACGCCAGTTGGAGCTGATTCAACGCGGCCTGCAGTTAGTCCAACAACAGATGAAACTGATGGCTGCCCCAGTGCGCGGAGCCGAGGAGGAAACCCCTCCCCCTCATTACTGATGCGCTAAGGCAACTCCGCACTATCCAGGCTACGCAGGGCGTATACATCAAAGCGCCCTGACTTACCTTCCAGACTGAGGCTTGGCGGCTGTCCCGCCAGGCAAGGGGCCTTACGTGGCCGTTTGACGACCACCCGACAGGGCTGCCAGGCTAGCGCGACTGCCAACAACGCATCCGCATCCCGATCAGCTCCTACCAAGGTCCGGAACGCCTTCATATCTTTCTTCACCTCAGCGCTCTTCTCCGTATGCGGGAACATCGGATCAAGGTAAATCACCTGGGGTGCGGGCGCACCTTGCTGGGCCTGTGTGTGCATATAGTCGTATGCATGGGCTTGCAGGAGCTGCATACGTGCCGTAATAGGTGCCACCTCCGGGTCTTGCTGAGCACGCTGCAGACCATCCTGTAATAAGGCCAACACCACAGGATGACGCTCCAGCATCTGTACCTGACAGCCGAGAGCCGCCAAGACAAAGGCATCACGGCCAAGGCCCGCAGTCGCATCCAGCACCTGGGGACAACGCTGCCCCTTGACGCCAATGGCTTTCGCGATTTGCTGCCCCGCTCCACCACCATACAACCGGCGATGGGCCAATGCCCCCTCGACAAAATCGACTCGCACCGGACCCGGTGCCTTGCGCCCTCCCTGCTGAATCGCCAATCCTTGCGGGTGTACCCACAATACCTGCTGACTGGCCTCCAGCTGATCCGGCGTCTGCACTGGCAAACAGGGCAATTGCAGTTGGGCCGCCAAGGCTTCGGCCTGTTCAACCCACTCGGCAGAGTAGGGCAGCACCGCTGCCGGAAAGCTCCAATCTGGCTGGAGACTGTTTACGGGGGAATACGGCATGATTGTGTCTGCAGGCATGTTCTTAGGCATAGGTATCTACCCCAACCAACTCAACAGAATTGGTCGGGGTCATGGCTTTAAAGCCTGAGGTGGTGACATAACTACTAAGGGCTTCCCAGCTGCGCCGGGAGAGCTCAGGGGCGATGGCAAATAATCGGGCAAAGGCTTGGCGCTGCTCAGGATCATCCGCCACGCGGCGGGTTTGCACACTCTCCTGAACGGGCTGGGTTGCCGGGGTCTGTTCCGCCTGCGGGCGATACCCCTGCTGCCGATTAGGCCCTTGGCTTTGCCCTACCCGCCAATCCTGATTCTGATATCCGTTAACCCGCATGGCCATTCCTCACACTAGGGCGCTCAGTGTACTGAGATTAGCACCCTATGATAATAGCCAAGGTCTTACAGCTTGAAACGCAGCATCAGCTCATTCAAGCCAGAGGCACGCTCTTGCAGGTCTTTAGCCAGGGCAGCGGTTTGCCTGGCCACTACCGCCGTCTGCTCGGCATTGGCGGATATACTGCTGATATTGCCACTCAGATCATCCGCCACCGAGGCTTGCTGTTTAGCCGCCTGGTCGATTTGCTCATTCATGGCATTCATCCGCTCAACCCGCTCGTTAATGCTGGCCAGGGTTGTGCCGGTTTGCTGAATATCCGCCGCGCTACGCTCCGCACTGCTACGGCTAAGCTGCATGACCTCCACCGCCTGTTCAGTGCCCTGCTGCAGATGGCTGATGGTCTGCTGAATTTCCGCAGTAGACTGCTGAGTGCGTTGTGCCAGATTACGCACTTCGTCCGCTACCACAGCAAAGCCACGCCCCTGCTCACCGGCACGGGCCGCTTCAATTGCCGCATTTAGCGCCAGCAGGTTAGTCTGTTCGGCAATTTCACGAATGACAGAAGAGACTTTACCGATATTTTCCACCGCCTGGGCCAATGCCTGGATGGTTTCCGCGCTGCGACTCACCTCCTGACTCAGACCTTCTACCGCCACGACCGTCTTACTGGCTACCTGATGACCCTGACGGCTGAGACCATTGGCCTCTAATGCGGTTTCCGCCGCCACCGCGGTATGATTCACCACATCCCGGGCACTGGCGGACATTTCTTCCATCGCTGCGGCCAGGCTCTCGGTATCCTGCTTTTGCGCCTGCACCCCTTGCAAGGTAGAAGCCGCCCCGGTGCCTAACTCCGCCGCAGCCTGATGCACCACCTCTGCCGAGGCCCGCACTTCCTGCACCAACTTGCGCATCCCCAGGGTCACTTCATTGAGCCCTTCTCCTAGACGTCGCATCTCATCCCGCGTTGTTACCTCCATGGTGTGGCTCAAGTCCCCCGCAGCCAAGCGCCGGGCACTACTGACAAAGCTCGCCAGGGTACGGGTGGTATTGCGGTAAAAACCACCAAACAGATACACCGCAATCAACACCCCCAGCAGGGTCATCGTCACCGCCAGACCACGCTGCCACTGCTGCGCACTAAGACGCTGTTCGAGTTGCTGAGCCAACAGGGGTAAAGCCTGCTGATAGGCTTCCATAATCGCGGTGATGGTACGGGTGCCCTCATCAAATACCGCCGTAGAAGCCACACTGATGCTGCTGGCCTGCAGCAGTTGCTGATCGATTTGCGCCACGTAAGTCATCGCCGCCTGATTCGCCTGCATCAGGCGCGCCCCTAACTCAGCCTGTCCGGCAAAGCTTTGCTGCGGCAGCTCTTCCAACTGGCGTAACTGCGGCAATAAATCCTCAATCCGAATCATCAGGCCACTGATATAGAGTTGTGATTCCGGGGTAAAACTACCCGCCGCAGCCACCCCCGAGGCCTTGCCACGCAGTTGTCCTAATAAGTCCACCAAGGTCGGTAGCGTGACTCCGGTCTGACTGATCAAAAATGTCATCCCGGCATCCGGGTCCTGCGCCAAGCCGTAGTAACGAATCAGGCGACCGTTAAGGGCACGTATCTGCGCCGCCAAACGATTATGACGTTCAAATATTTGCGCCGGACTCTCTTGGCTAAGTTTTGCCTGCAGATTCTGCCAGGACTGATTCAGAGCCTGCACCTCGGTGGCAATCGCGGTAGGGAGGCTATGCTGTTGCCCCTGTAGGGTATTCAACTGACTGCTGAGTTGCTTGCGCTTGTCTTCCACCTGAGCCCGCACAGCTTCGTTACCATGCATTAAGGCATTATTGAGGCCACGGTGCTGACCCGTCAGCACCGTAATCGGTGCCAGCTCCTGCAGCCACAACATACCTAGCTGCTCCTGCTGGCTGCGGCTAATCGAGCTATTAATCAGCCCCAAATAAGCCATCAGGGTCATCATCAGGGGCGCAAGAAACAGCAAGGCAATTAAACCAAACTTTTGCGGATAGCTAAGGCGCGCCATCAGAGCGGCAGCGGGGCGGAACAAAGACATAGGGCTCCTCCATGACAAGGAGCCCGGAGGGATGAGCGTCCTTGCTTAGGTTCCGAAGGCGATAACCAACAGAACAACACCTAGTACTAGGCGATAAATCACAAAGGGCAGCATGCCGATTCGGTCAAGCCACCCCAGGAATAAGCGAATACAGATATACGCGCTCAAAGCGGACAGGATAATTCCCGCCAACAACTCCGACCAGTATACGGAGGTGGTAGATTGCAATAATTCCAAAGCCTTATAGGCCCCTGCCGCACTGATCAAGGGGATCGAGAGCAGGAAAGAAAAACGCGCCGCAGCCTGACGTTCAAAACCAAGAAACTGTGCGGCTGTCATGGTGATACCGGAACGGGAAGTGCCGGGAATCAACGCTATCGCCTGCGCCAACCCGATCAACAGGGCATCTTTTAAACCCAGTTGCGTCAAGGTACGGCTGCGACTGCTGCGCATATCTCCCCACTGCAGCAACAAGCCAAAGAAAATAGTGGTCGCGGCAATCACTAGGATAGAACGCAGGTGTTGTTCAATTAAATCATCCAACAACAACCCTGCAATCACCGCCGGTACCGTGCCCAAGGCCACCCCCCAGGCTAGCCAACCCTGCTGGCTTTGCTGTCCCGTACAGCTGCGTAACCAGGCCTGAGCCAACTCAATGATTTCCCGGCGGAAGTACCAAACGATCGCACTTAGCGTGCCCACATGGACGGCCACATCAAAGGCCAGTCCCTGATCCGGCCAACCCAATAGCTGGGAGGGCAATATCAGGTGGGCAGAGCTGGAAATGGGCAAAAACTCGGTCAAACCCTGGATCACCGCCAGGGAGATAATTTGCAGCCAGGAGAGCATGACAGAAATGTCCTTAAGATGTGCTCAGCAAATAGGCACAGCACCTCAACCCTTATTGGATTGATGCGCCACTTGATCCCTGATGTAAACCGGTAGCGCCTGCTCCGGCAAGGTGCGCACTCCTTGCTGCCAGTATGCTTCTGCCAGCACCGCAATATCCTGTGCCTGGGGATAGACATCCTGCTCCGCCTTGAGCTCCGCCAGCTCTTTGGCAAAGCGCTGACGATAAGCCCAGCCACTGCCCCAGCCGAAAGCCTCGCTGGGTCCGGTGACCTGCTCCGGCGGCGTTACCTGGGCCTCATTTAAGGCGCTGGGTAACGCTGCCCGGCAATCAAACAACTGCCAGTAGACTTCATCCATGCGTGCGTCGATGGCCACCAGCACCTGCTGTGCCTGACGCTGACGTTTAGCTGCCAGCGCTAATGCTTCCAAGGTTGAGATTGCCAATAGGGGTTTATCCACCCCCAGCGCCAAGCCCTGGGCTACCCCTGCAGCAATACGAATCCCAGTAAAGGCTCCAGGCCCACAGCCATAGGCCAGTGCATCCAGATCCGTCAGCTTAAGCTTGGCCTGTTGCAGCAACTGCTCCACCATCGGTAACAGCAATTGCGCATGCTGACGCGGCACCAGGCGAAAATCTTCATAGACCTGACCCTCCACCAGCAGGGCCACAGAACAGGCTTCAGTCGAAGCATCCAGGGCAAGAATAGCGCTCATAACCACTTCCATCAGAGTGAGCCGGCATTCTACCCCAAGCCCTGCACAGCGTCAGCACTTGCCCCTGCACTAGGCCTCGGTATCCAAACCTGTGCTACTCATTCGCACACCGGCACTGATGTTGAGCTGCATATTGAGATAGATGGATTGGCTGCGTGCCTGCAGTTGCTGTTTCTGATAATGATCCGCCGCTGTGGCAGGCCGTTGCTGCAAACGCTTGGCCTGTTGTTCCTGTTCAAGCTTTTGCTGCTCCTGCAGGGATTCACGCAGACGCTTCAGCTCTGCAGTCAGCTGTGCCAGAGGATCTTCCTGTTCCTCTTTACTCTCCTGGCTGGGTGCACTCACACCACCGGCCTGCTCACGCTCCTGCTCAAAACGCTCACGTAGCGCATCCAGGCGCTCCAGTAGTTTATCCAGATCGGGCCCCAGCCCTTTCCCACCCCGAGCTTTGTCTTGACGGTGCTGGGCAATGGCCAGATCAATTTGATAGAGCCCGCCACTGCTACCATCCTCACGCAAATAGACCCCTGCCCGCTGTAACTTACCTAAGAGCCCATCTTCCCCACGAAAGCTAAAGGGTGTCGCTACACTACCCAGATAAATGGCCCCGACTCCAGCGTCCTTCAGACTCTGTAAGCTACCTTTTCCCTCTCCATCGGGTTGCCAGATTTGTAGCTTGGCGAACAACGGATCATTTTCATCCAACCATCCGTTGCCATCCTCATCCAACGCCTGCAAGTCAGCAAAACCATTACCGGACTTCACCCCAAAGAGTTCAGAACCGTCATTGATTTGGCCATCTTCATTACGATCCAGCACCAGTAGCCCCATGCCCGCTCCTGGCACTGCTAGCTGTTCTTTGCTGCCATCACCATCCAAATCAAACGAAAAGCGCATTGCCCCCAAACTCGGCGGCACATTGCCCAGACTGATCATCAGTGGATCCTGCAAACGTACACGCTCTTGCCTGGCACTGACCGACTCAAAGGTAAAGCTGCGACTCATACTGAGTTGGAAATCAAAGCTGATCTCACGCCCGTCCGCCGTGCTGATATTGCCACTGGCAGCAAAGCTAAAGCTTTCCTGCTCATGGTAATAGGCATACTCATACACACTGAGTTGACCTGGACCTCCGCCCTGGTCCTCACGCAATGCGCTGGCATCCGCCCGTACCTGTACTGACTCACGGCTAAAACCCGCCATCACCTCTGCGGTAAAGTGCTCAAAGGCTTGGGTACTTTGCTGCGCCCCAGAATTAACCTGACTGGCGCCGGTTAAGCTGGCCTGTTGCTCGGCACGCCAACGCTGCTGTGCCTGCTCCGAAAGAAGAATGGAATTAAGATTAGCCAGATTACTCTGACTGTTAGCTTGTAACTGATGCTCCAGCTTGTGCTGCCTACTCTGGCTGCCCAGGCTCATCAGCGCCTGTTGAATTTGCATGGCCCTGCCCCTGATAAAGATTGCCTCAAGGCGGCTATCGGCCAACCACAACAAAACTGGACATTTATTAACCAACCAATAGCGCCAACTTGCTGGAGCGCTACAAACAACAAAGGGCCACTTGGGCCCTTTGTCATTACCAATCAGTACGCTTAGCCTGCCAGCTTAGCCAGTACCTGATCGCGGATATCTTCTACTGAGCCGACACCTGCAATGTAGTTATATTGCGGAGCTGCCGTCGCATCGGCTGCCGCCCAATCTTGGTAATAACCTACCAGTGGCGCGGTCTGATCATGATAAACCTGCAGACGCTTACGCACGGTTTCTTCTTTGTCATCTTCACGTTGAATCAGAGCTTCACCGGTCAGATCATCGACTCCCTCTTGCTTGGGAGGATTAAAAACAACGTGGTAAGTGCGGCCAGAGGCTTCGTGAATACGACGACCACTCATACGCTTAACGATTTCTTCATCGTCTACGTCAATTTCTACGATATGGTCAATTTTCACACCAGCCTGTTTCAGCGCTTCGGCCTGAGGAATAGTACGGGGGAAGCCGTCAAACAAGAAACCATTGGCACAATCGCTCTGAGCTATGCGCTCTTTCACCAGGGCAATGATCAAGTCATCAGATACCAAACCACCACTAGCCATGACTTCTTTCACTTGCAGACCCAGAGGGGTACCCGCTTTAACTGCTGCACGCAGCATATCGCCGGTAGAAATCTGCGGAATGCCGAAGTGCTCGGTAATGTAACGTGCCTGGGTACCTTTGCCGGCCCCGGGGGCCCCCAACAGGATTACACGCATGGAGTTTCTCCCAATTTATTTAAAATTCTTTTGTATTTCCTAAAGCACCATCATGACCGGGCTTTAGGTGGCGTCCGCGCCTTCCTGACCTTCATCTAATAAAAACAAAGAGTTAGCAACCGCTTCTGGGGCGCTAGGACGCAGAAGTGTCGACAATCAACACAACGGAATGGGCCTGACCTTAACGGGTCAGGCCCATTTGTGCAATACGACCTTGCGCTTTTCATCAGGTTAGAGGTCGTACGCCTCGACTAAAGCAGGTGTTAACACCTACCCCAGCATCACCTGTCAACGTCAGGATGACTCGCGATGCTCACCTGTCCGCATCATCGTTTAACCGGTATTGCGCATCCCGGCTGAAATGCCCGCCATAGTCACCATCAACGCCTGATCAATCTGTGCAGCCACCCCTTCACTTCCCTGTAGACGCTCCCGTCGCAGCAACTCAGCCTGAAGCAGGTGCAATGGATCAATATAGGGGTTGCGTACACTAATGGAGTGACGAATGACCGGATTATTCACCAGCAGTTCATCCTGCTGGCGTATGCGCTTAAACAGATCAATTAATCCCTGTAAGCGCGCACGTAAAGAGGCTCCCAACGGCTGTAGATCTGCCCCGACCAGACGCTGATCATACCAGGCACTGGTTTCCTGGTCGGTTTTCGCCAGCACCATCTCCAACATGTCCATGTAGGTGTTGAAGAAATGCCAGTTTTCAATCATTTCCCGTAAAGCGGGTAAACGCTCTGTCGCCTCAATCCGGGCCAATGCCTGGTCGGTACCGAGCCAGGTGGGCAACATCAGACGCATTTGCGTCCAGGCAAAAATCCACGGAATCGCCCGTAAGCTTTCTACCCCACCATCCACTTTACGTTTTGCCGGACGGCTCCCTAATGGCAATTTCGCCAGTTCCTGCTCCGGTGTCGCCGCTCGGAAGTAAGGTACAAACTGCGGATTATCCCGCACCATGTCACGGTATTCACGGCAGGCAAGTGCCGCCATCTCATCCATCAGTTCACGCCATTGTGGCTTGGGTGCAGGTAAGGGGGCCAAGGTTGCCTCCAGCACCGCGCCGGCATAGAGCTCAAGGTTCCGCACCGCGATTTGCGGGATACCAAACTTAAAGCGAATCATCTCGCCCTGTTCGGTGACCCGGATGCTGCCATTTACTGAACCTGGCGGCTGCGACAGGATGGCGATATGGCTTGGGCCACCACCGCGCCCTACAGTACCCCCTCGGCCGTGGAACAGGGTCAGGTGCACACCTTGCTCTTTACAGAGCGCCGTTAATGCCTCCTGCGCCTTAAACTGGCCCCAGGTAGCGGCTAAGTGGCCGGCATCCTTGGCGGAGTCGGAGTAACCGATCATCACCGCTTGTTTATTGGCGATATAGTCGCGATACCAAGGAATCTGGAACAGCTGACGCAGGCAATCCTGGGCAGCATCCAGGTCATCCAAGGTTTCAAACAAGGGCGCCACTGGCATATTCCAACGTACCCCAGCTTCCTTCAATAGCAGGATAACGCTGAGTACATCTGAGGGAGTACTGGCCATGGAGATAACATAACAAGCCAGCGAGTCAGGTGCCGTTTGTGCAATGCAACGACAGGTGGCAATCACTTCCTCCACATCTGCACTGGGTTGCCAGTCACGCGGTAGCAAGGGACGCTTACTCTGCAACTCTTGCAGCAGGTAGGTTTGTTTTTGCTGTTCCGGCCACTCTGAATAACGGCCCAACTCATAATATTCGGTCAGCGCATCCATTACCTCGGTATGACGTTCTGAGTTCTGACGAATATCCAGGCGCAACAGGTAAATACCGAAGCAGGAGGCTCGGTGGATGACATCACGCAGTAGGCCTTCGGCAATCACCTCCATGCCACAGGCACGTAGGCTGCGGTCACAGAGCTGCAGGGGCTCCAGCAACTGCTGATTGTCAGTTAGTACCTGCTCACTATCAATATGTTCGCCCTCTAATGCCGCCTCAGCCCAATCCAGAGTGGCCTGTAGACGCCGAGCAAGTTGTTTCAGGTAAACCCGATACGGCTCTAACTGCTCCGCTCCAACCAACGCACGCAGCTCATCGCTACATTCATGCATCGACAGTTCTGCGCGCAGGCGCTCCACATCATTAAGGAACAGATCTGCGGCCTGCCAGCGTGCCAATAATAAGACTTCCCGAGTCACCTTGGCGGTGACGAAGGGGTTGCCGTCACGGTCGCCCCCCATCCAGGAACAAAAACGAATCGGGGCAGCGGTTAAAGGCAGGACCTGTCCAGTACTCTGCTGCAAAGCCGCATCCAACTGGCGTAAAAAACGTGGGACGGCATTCCATAGCGAGTTTTCAATCACCGCAAAGCCCCATTTGGCTTCATCCACTGGGGTCGGGCGCTTGGTGCGGATTTCATTGGTATACCAGGCCTGAGCGATCAGCTCTTGTAAGCGCTGATGCAAGCCTTGTTCTTCCTCCGCGCCTTTGGCCAAATCCAACGCCCGCAGACACTCAGCGATACCATCGTATTTTTGGATCAGGGTGCGGCGCACGGCCTCGGTGGGGTGAGCGGTCAATACCAGCTCAATTTGCATATCCAGTAGCTGTTGCACTAGGGTTTCTTGGCTCACGCCAGCGGCCTGAATACGTGCCATTTGTTGGCTCAGGGTGTCATCATCCAGCATTAAGCTGGCATCCTGTTTGCGTCGGCGCACCCGATGCACTTCTTCGGCAATATTAGCCAGATTAAGAAATTGGTTAAAAGCACGGGTAACCGGCACTAATAGATCATCGCTCAAACCCGTCAGCAAGTTTTCCAACTGCTCACGGCTGGCACTGTCACCACTGCGGCCTTCTTTCGCCAGGCGACGAATCTGCTCAATAATTTCCAGTACCTGCTGACCCCCATCTTGTTCAATGGTGTGTCCCAGGCACTCACCAAGTAAACGCACGTTATCCCGCAGGGGGGCATGAATATCCGCCATCTTCACAACTCCTTGGATTTAGGGATACAGCCGAAAGCAAGCCACCCGCGATGCGTTGATAGACTTCTGTCCAGTCACAGGCTGTGACCATACTCGGCTGGTTCATGCGGCGGGAGAGTAGCGGGTTTATAACCCTTCGCGCTTTGCCTGGTCCCAAAGCGCATCCAGGCCGGGCAAGTCCATTTGTTGCATGGAATCAGGCCCTGCCAGCTGCTCAACACGACGGAAACGTCGCTCAAACTTGGCGTTTGCACGTCGCAACGCCGCTTCGGGATCTACCTTAAGATGTCGAGCTAGGTTAACGCAACAAAACAGTAAGTCTCCGACTTCATCCTCAATAGCATCCTGCTCTCCCTGGTGTACCGCCTGCTCGATTTCATCCAGCTCTTCCACCAGTTTGGCGCGCACCGGCAACCACTCAAACCAATCAAAGCCGACCGATGCCGCCCGCTTTTGCAGTTTGTTGGCTCGCTGGAGCGCCGGCAGAGCTGAGGGCACATCATCCAACACGGAGGCATGGTCTTTACCCGCGCGTTCTTCGGCTTTAATTGCCTCCCAACGGGCTTTAATTTGCTCTTCCGTTAATGGTGGCGTATCAGCCTTGGCATACAGATCGGCGGTTGGGAAAACATGGGGATGACGACGAATCAGTTTTGCTACCAAATTGTCGATAATGTCTGCCAGGTCGAAGTACTGCTGCTCTTTACCTAACTGGGCATAGAAAATGACCTGAAACAGCAAATCCCCCAACTCATCCTTTAACTGGGCAAAGTCTTCGCGCTCAATGGCATCGGCCACCTCATAGGCTTCTTCCAGGGTGTGCGGCAGAATGCTGGCAAAATTTTGCTTTAAATCCCATGGGCACCCCGTCTCCGGGGTGCGCAGGCGTTGCATTAAAAAAAGCAGATCGGCTAGTTGGTAAGGCTGACTCATTTCTTACTCGGTGCGGCCAGGCTACGCTGGCGATGTACATCGATCACATTGGATAACTGGGCAATCTTGTCCATTAACCGTCCCAGTTGTTCCAAGCGGCTAATCTCCAGGGTCATGGCAACCCGTGCGGTGCAAAACACCTTGTCGGTCTGGGTATGGAAACTGAGGATATTGACCTTCTCGTTAGAGAGCGTAGCGGTGATGTCCTTTAATAGCCCTGAACGGTCAAAGGCCTCCACCACAATATCCACTGGATAGGTCTGCTCAGGCTCTTCACCCCAGCTGACCTGCACCATCCGCCGTGGTTCTTTTTCCTGCAGTGCCAGTAAATTCTGGCAATCCTGACGGTGAATAGAAACACCACGGTTTAAGGTGATATAGCCGACAATGGGGTCTCCTGGCACCGGTTTGCAACAGGTAGCCATATGGGTCATCAGATTCCCCACGCCGAGAATAAAGACCTCCGCATCATCCTGACGGATTTTGCTGCGTCGCTCCTTAATCACCGGCAGCTCAAACTGGCTGGCAGCCCCGCTGGGCTCCAACTGTTTTTGCACCTCATGGATGATCTGTGACAGGCGTAGATCCCCCGCCCCCAAACCGGCAAACATATCTTCCGCGGCACGCAGATTGAGCGCCTGGGCAATCTGTTCGTAATTGACCTGTTCCAGTGCCAAGCGCTTGAGTTCACGCTCCAATAACTGCCGCCCCTCGGCAACATTGTCATCCCGGTCTTGCAGCTTAAACCAAGCCTGAACCTTCGCCCGCGCACGGGAAGTGTAGAGGTAACCAAAGTTTTGGTTGAGCCAATCCCGGCTCGGCGTACCGCCTTTCTGGCGCAGAATTTCCACCTGATCACCGGTTTTAAGCTTGTAGGTCAAGGGCACAATGCGGCCACCGACTTTAGCTCCCCGGCAACTGTTACCAATCTCGGTATGCACCCGATAGGCGAAGTCCAATGGAGTGGAGCCATTGGGTAAGTCCACTACATGCCCTTCAGGGGTAAAGACGTAGATACGATCCTGGGTGATGGAGTTGCGCAGCTGATCCACCAGTCCAGTGGCATCGCCCATTTCCTCCTGCCACTCCAATACCTGACGCAGCCAGGCGATCTTGTCTTCGTAACTGTTGGACTTGTTTTTGACATCGGTGCCTTTGTAGCGCCAGTGCGCACAAACCCCCAGCTCGGCTTCTTCGTGCATGTTCTGGGTACGAATCTGTACCTCAAGCACCTTACCTTCCGGCCCGATCACCGCCGTATGCAGCGAACGGTAACCGTTCTCTTTGGGGGAGGCGATATAGTCATCAAACTCATTTGGCACATGGCGCCACAGCGCATGGACAATCCCCAGGGCGGCGTAACAATCCCGGACTTCCGGCACCAGAATGCGCACGGCGCGGATGTCATACACCTGGGAGAAAGGAATGTTCTTGCGCTGCATTTTGCGCCAGATCGAATAGATATGCTTGGCACGCCCCATCAGCTCGCCTTCGATACCGGCGTCCGACAGTTTCTCTTTTAATACCGACAGCACATTCTGGATATAACGCTGACGATCCAGACGCTTTTCATCAAGCAACTGCGCAATGTGCTTATAGGCATTGGGCTGCAAATAACGGAAGGACAGGTCTTCCAGTTCCCACTTGATATGACCGATCCCCAGACGGTGGGCCAGGGGAGCATAGATATCAAACACTTCACGGGAAACCAGATAGCGCTTTTTACGATTAGCGTGCTTGACCACACGAATCGCACAGGTCCGCTCGGCCAGTTTAATCAGGGCAACTCGGACATCATCAATGATGGAAACCAGCATCTTACGAACGTTATCGAGCTGGTTTTCATTTTGCCCCAGGATAGGCGCTTTGCTTGGCCGTATCAGTGGGGTGATGGCAGCCATCTGCAACACCCCATCAATCAGCTTGGCGACCTGCTTGCCAAACTGGCCTTCCACCTGGGCCAGGGTCAGCTTTTGCTGGCGCACGGCACGATAGAGTACAGCGGCAACCAGGGATTCAAAATCGAGGTTGAGCTCCGCCAGGATCAGCGCCATTTCCAGGCCGGTGTGCAGACAGTTCATGGGACTGTTTTCCCACTCATCATCCTCACCGGATTCGGAACGCGGCACCACTGCCTCTACCATACGGCAAGCACTAATCAGCTGTTCCGAGTCGGTCAGCGGTATGTGTTCGCCAAGCTTGGATAGCCAAACGTTGAGATCAACGCTGCCATCTTCAAGCACATAGTGGTCTTCGCGTACTTTGACCATGGTTAATGCACTCCCTGTCTACCCGTGCAGGGTTTTGTAATTATTGGTGACACCCATCACTGCCTGTGACGGGGCATGGATGGCTGGTCTTCCCCCGAAGATGCTCACTCTCAGCCATCAAACGTATTTTCAGTCCGCTTTCTCGAACAGCGCTATCGCTTCAATATGCGCCGTTTGCGGGAACATATCCATGGCCCCTGCCTGGCTAAAACGATAGCCATGGCGAACCAGTTCCGCGGCATCCCGCGCCAGAGTCGCCGGGTTGCAGGACACGTAAAGAATGCGACTGGGCGACAACTGCGCCAGATACCCCATCGCTACTTGTGCCCCCGCTCTAGGAGGATCAACCAGCACCTTATCAAAGCCCTGGCTGGCCCAGGCCTGCTGACTAAAGGGCTGCATTAAATCTGCCGCGACAAAGTCCAGGTTGCTTAGCTGGTTCAGGCTGGCATTCATGCGCCCGCGGGCAACCATTGCCTCGCTGGCTTCCACCGCCACTACCTGCTTAGCCTGACGCGCCAATGGCAAGCTGAAATTACCCAGCCCACAAAACAAATCCAGCACCCGCTCATGCGGCTGAACATCCAGCAACTCCAGTGCCAACTTGACCATTTGTTGATTAACACTGGCATTCACCTGGGTAAAATCCGCCGGGGTATACCCCAGCCTCAGCGCAAAAGCGGGCATAGTATAATACAAATGCTCGTCCTGATTGGCTGACGAGGGGCAATAAAGCCGGGTTTGGCCCCCCTTGCCCTCCTCCAACCATAACTGACAATGCTGTTCTGCTGCCCAGGCTAACCACTGCTGCAGCACTACTTTGGGTAAAGGCGCGAGAATACGCACCAAAACAGCCTTATCCTCATCCCCAGCAGCCAGCTCCACATGACCCAGTTGCTCAGGCTGCGGATGCTGCGCCAATAACTGTTGCAAACCAGGCAAGAGCGCATTGAGTTCAGGCTGCAGCACCAGGCATTCACTGACTTCCACCACCTCCTGCTGCCGGACAGCACGAAAACCGAGCTGCAGTCGACCCTCTTTACTCAGCCAGCGCAGTGCCAGATGAGCACGACGGCGGTAGCCCTGACTCGGCCCCTGTAGGGGAGGTAGCCAACTATGCGGCTGCACCTGACCCAAGCGCTGTAACTGTTCGGCCAATACCTGTTGTTTCAGTTGCAACTGAGCATCGGCTTGCAGATGCCAAAGACTGCAACCACCACAGCGGCTGGCATAACGGCACTCAGGCTCAATCCGCTGGGGAGAGGCCTGCTCAACCCTCAGGGTTTGCGCCTCAATAAAACGTCCTTTTACCTCGGTTACCCGTGCCTGTACACGCTCATCCGGCAGCGCCCCTTCGACAAAACAGGTTTTCCCTTGATAACGGGCCACTCCCCGCCCTTCATGGCTAAAGCCCTGGATGTCCAACTCCAACAATATCCCTTTGCTGATGGGGGACGAGGGCTCCGTTGCCGGAGTCG
Organism: Balneatrix alpica DSM 16621; assembly: GCF_000619885.1. Classification (GTDB taxonomy): domain Bacteria; phylum Pseudomonadota; class Gammaproteobacteria; order Pseudomonadales; family Balneatricaceae; genus Balneatrix; species Balneatrix alpica. Next base: position 519,215 of record NZ_KK211040.1, read on the forward strand.
CCTGTGCAGCAGGACGCCCAGGCGTAGCACTTTTGCGCCGGGGCACTTTAATCCCTTTCAGTTTCAAAGCCATGACAACGACTCCCCCTGCCTAGCTACAACACAATAGGAGAGGAGAGGCTCCCGCTTAACCACGGAATACCCCCGTCGACAGATAACGATCACCGCGATCACAGATAATGCAGACAATCAGTGCATTCTCGAGCTGTGCCGACAGCCGTAACGCCCCAGCCACCGCACCACCGGAAGACACGCCACAGAAAATCCCCTCTTCTTTGGCCAGTCTGCGCATGGTCTGTTCGGCTTCGCTTTGCTGTATATCCAGCACCTGATCCACCCGCTCAGCCTCGAAGATGCTTGGCAGATAAGCGGCAGGCCAACGACGAATGCCCGGAATACTGGAGCCCTCTTCAGGCTGAAGGCCAACAATCTGAATCCCAGGATTCTGTTCTTTTAAGTAGCGTGACACCCCCATAATGGTACCGGTGGTGCCCATCGAGCTGACAAAGTGGGTAACTTTCCCTTCCGTCTGCTGCCAGATTTCCGGGCCTGTGCCACGATAGTGCGCCAGAGGGTTATCGAAGTTGGCAAACTGATTAAGCACCTTGCCTTGCCCCTCTGCCTGCATTCGCTCGGCCAGGTCACGCGCCCCTTCCATCCCTTCAGCCTTAGTCACAGAAATAATTTCTGCCCCGTAGGCGGTCATCGCATCCCGACGCTCCTGACTCATGTTATCCGGCATAATCAGCACCATGCGGTAGCCTTTAATCGCCGCCGCCATCGCCAAGGCGATGCCAGTATTGCCTGAGGTGGCTTCAATCAGGGTGTCGCCCGGCTTAATGTCACCGCGACGCTCAGCTTCCTGGATCATCGACAGGGCCGGGCGATCTTTCACCGAACCCGCAGGGTTATTACCCTCCAGTTTGCACAGGATGGTATTGCTGGTTTGTCCTGGTAGACGCTGCAAACGCACCAGCGGGGTATGGCCAACATAGTCTTCAATGGTAGGAAAATGCATCGCGTAAACCTTGTCTTACTTTCAGCTTAAGACTGCGCCTGGACACTGGGGTTCCGGCTCATCACCACAAATGCCAAGGCATAGGCCTGTTCATCTGCCAGGCTGAGGTGCCACTGGTTGATGCCCTTACTTTGGGCAATCTCCATCGCTCTATCGACCAACTGCAAATAGGGCGCCCCTAGCTCATCATTAAACACCTGCATGTGAGTTAAAGAGATTCCCTGTGCCACCCCGGTTCCCAGAGCCTTGGCACAGGCCTCTTTTGCCGCCCAGCGCTTAGCCAACCAGGCCGCTGGCTGACTACTCTGTTCAAACAACGCCCATTCGGCATCTGCCAGAATCTTGCGGGCAAAACGATTAGCGGTACGTGTCAGCACCGCCTCGATCCGGGCTATCTCCACCAAATCGGTGCCAATGCCAATAATCATCCTTGCTGACGCGCCTGCAGCATCAGACGCTTCATTTCCGCTACGGCTTCTTTAAAGCCAACAAAGACCGACTGAGCTACGATCGCATGACCAATATTGAGCTCATTTAGCTCCACAATCGCCGCAATCGGCTCCACATTGTGATAGTGCAGACCATGTCCGGCATTCACCACCAGCCCCTGACTGTGCGCATAACGGGCAGCCTGGGCAATGCGCTTGTACTCTTGCTGTTGCTCTTCGTTGCTCTGGGCATCGGCGTAGGCACCGGTATGGAGTTCGATCACAGGCGCACCGCAGCGTTTGGCGGCATCGATCTGAGCTTGCTCGGGGTCAATAAACAACGACACCTCCATGCCCTGACTGGCCAAGCGCTGACAGGCCGCTTTGATCTTGGCCTCCTGCCCCGCTACATCCAACCCCCCTTCGGTAGTCAGCTCCTCACGACGCTCCGGTACCAGGCAGATATGGGCCGGTTTAATCTGCTCAGCAAAGCTGAGCATCCACTCAGTCACCGCCATTTCCAAATTCATACGGGTCTGCAGCGTTTCGCTCAGCAAACGCACATCGCGCTCCTGAATATGGCGCCGATCTTCACGCAAATGCACGGTAATGCCATCCGCCCCCGCCTCTTCTGCCAGCATGGCCGCATAAACGGGATCAGGATACCGGGTGCCCCGGGCCTGACGCAGAGTGGCAACGTGGTCAATATTGACCCCCAGCAGAATACGATTGGGTTCGATCATGGTGAATCCTTGTGTTCTCTCGCTGTGCCATGCACAAGCCGATTCAGCTGAACTGCCCTGGCCGCTGAAATAATAAACGGCTATGCAGTGGTTTTTCCCCCAGATGCGGTTGCAGTGCTTGGCGTAATAATATTTTGCCAAGCCGCCGTACCTGGGGTTGTTGATAGTCATCCTCCGCCAGAGCCAAGAGCACCCAGCCAGGATAGTGATATTGAGGATTGTGCGCCCCGCTGGCTAAACGCTGCAAGCCTTGCTGTGGATCAAACTGATACCAGCTCTGCGCTTGCAATGGCTGCCCTTCCACACAATGACTTAGGTTCAGGGCAAACCCTAGCTCCGCCAACAGCTCCTTCTCAAAGCGCCGCAACACCGCTTCCAGCGCCCCCTCTTCAGCAAGATGCTGCAAAGCCCAGGCGTAAGTGACAAAGAGTCGCGGCTGGGGTTCGCCTTCGGCTAATAAACGCACCAGCAACTCATTCAAATACAGCCCACTGATCAATACCCGCCCTTGCAAATGGGCAGGCAAGCCATTGGCTTCCACGCTCTGCAGATTGCGCAGGCTGGCACGGCCACTGTAATTGATTTGTAGGGGAAGGAAGGGTTGCAGCAGCGAGCGCTGGCGACTCTGAGGGCGGCGTGCGCCCTTGGCGACCAGGCCCAGTTTACCCTCATCGGGAGTCAGCAGCGTCAACAGCAAACTGGTCTCCCGGTAAGGGCGGGCATGCAAAAGGTAAGCTGGTTGGCTCCACAGCTGGGCCATAGGTGGCTCAAGCCAGGTCAGTGTAGCCTAGGCTGTGCAGCGCACGTTCGTCATCGGACCAACCGCGCTTCACTTTCACCCAGAGGTTCAACATTACTTTAGCCTCAAACATACGCTCCATATCCAGGCGCGCATCACGGCCAATCACTTTAATCCGGCTACCACCATCACCGATGACGATCTTCTTCTGCCCATCCCGCTCCACCAGAATCAGAGCATGAATGTGCAGAATACCGCGGTCATCATACTTAAATTGCTCAATCTCAACGGTGACGCCATAGGGCACCTCTTCGCCGAGCTGGCGCATGACCTTTTCCCGTACCAGCTCTGCCGCCACAAAACGGGAGGAGCGATCGGTAATCTGATCTTCGCTAAAGTGATGTACCCCCTCTGGTAGACGCTCAGCCACCAGATCTTCCAAGCGATCAACGTTATGACCTTCTTGGGCAGAAATAGGAATAATCTCAGCGAAGTTAAACTTAGCGGATACCTGCTCCAACCAGGGCAACAAAGTCGCCTTATCCTGCAGGCGGTCAACTTTATTAACTGCCAAAATCACCGGGCAACGCACGTTCTGTAGCTGCTCCAGCACCAGTTGGTCCTCATCGGTCCAACGGGTACGGTCAACAATAAAGATCACCAGATCCACATCTTTCAGGGCACTGTTAGCCGCTTTATTCATGTAGCGGTTTAACGCGGTTTCCCGTGACTTATGTATCCCGGGGGTATCCACATAAATCGCCTGGAGCTCACCCTCGGTTTTAATCCCTAAGATCTGGTGGCGCGTGGTTTGTGGCTTGCGCGAGGTAATACTCAGCTTCTGCCCCAGAATGTAGTTCAGCAGGGTCGACTTACCAACATTAGGGCGCCCTACAATGGCAACAAAGCCACACTTCTGCACTGGCTCGCTCATGGCTGCTCTCCTAATAAGGTCAACGCCTGACTGGCTGCTTTTTGTTCGGCCACCCGACGACTGCTACCACTTCCCAGAGTCGGCTGCTGCAGCAAACTCACAGTACAGCTCACTGTAAATACCTGGGCGTGAGCCTCACCATCAATACCAACGGTTTCGTACTCGGGTAACTCCGCGCCCTTTCCTTGCAGATACTCTTGCAAGCGGGTCTTGGCATCTTTCTGATTATCCTTCAGATCCAACTTCTGCAGTCGGCTACCAAACCAGGCCAGAATACGCTCTTTGGTCACACTCATATCTGAGTCAAGATAGATCGCACCGATCAGGGCTTCCATGGCATCGGCCAGGATAGAATCGCGGCGAAAACCACCGCTTTTCAACTCACCAACCCCCAGACGCAGATAATCCCCCAAACCAAACTCGCGGGCGATTTCAGCCAGGGTCACCCCCTTCACCAAACGCGCCCGCAGGCGGCTTAGCTGGCCCTCTTTCGCTTCTGGAAAACGCTGAAATAAGGCTTCAGCAATCACACAATTCAGCAGTGAGTCGCCAAGAAACTCCAGGCGCTCATTATTTTTGTTACCGCAGCTGCGATGGGTCAGGGCCAGTTCTACTAGGGTTTGATCCTGAAACTGATGGCCTAGTCGCCGACACAGGGGTTGTAAGTCCGTACTCAAGGTAATTTAGCTTCGTAATAATGATTAAAAGTCAGGGCCAACTCAGCATTGGCCACCAGCGCGACGCGCCGCTCATATTCCACCCGTACCTGCCAGACATTGCCGGCACGCTTGATGCTGAGCGCATCCTGCGGCAAGTCCACCGAGTTAATCTGCAGGCGCTTGCTTAAGCCTTCCTGAATACCATTCTGACCACGCTTGAGTTGATTCGTGTCAGCCAGCGTCGCCTCCAGGCTAGCCTTAACGGCGCTATCAGCCATATACAGCGGCACCACCTTGGCAGCGATAATCACGCCAATGATGAGGATCAGAACATTGAGCAGGGTGCCAACCGAGGCACCACGCTGCTTAAGCAGAGATTGCATCGCAACGCTCCTTACAGGATGCGGCCGTTATTGGCCAGACTGGGAATACTGAAAAAGTTCTCCCAGTGTAGCCAGACATAGAAAGCCTTGCCGACGATATACTCCTCTGGCACAAAGCCCCAATAGCGGCTGTCATTCGAGTTATCGCGGTTATCCCCCATCATAAAATAATGACCGGCAGGCACTTCCCACTCTGCTTCTACCCGTGGCCGCGTGGGGGCTTTATAGATACGGTGGCTGACATCACCCAACTGTTCCTGGAATAGCTGCAGGGAAGGCTGCACCGGAGGAATATTAGCCAAAAATTGTTCTGGCACTTCCTGGCCATTGATATATAAGCGCTTATCCAGGTAGGCAACATGGTCACCCGGTAAACCTACTACCCGCTTGATGTAGTTCACCCGCGGATTTCCCGGATACTTAAACACCATGACATCACCACGCTGGGGTTCACCCAGGTTCATCAGTTTGGTGTTAATCACCGGCATCCGCAGGCCGTAGGAGAACTTATTTACCAGAATAAAGTCCCCAACCTCCAGAGTAGGCAGCATTGAGCCCGAGGGAATCTGATAAGGCTCCACTACAAAGGAGCGCAGTACAAATACCACCGCCAGCACAGGAAAAAAGGACTTTGCGTACTCAACAGGCCAGGGATCGGCACTCAGTTTTTGCAGCGCTTGCGTATCCGTCAGCCCCTGTTGCTGGGCTAACTCAGTACGCGCCTTACGCTTACCGGCAAAAAACAGAATATCAATCAGCCAGACCACACCGGTAATGAGTACCGCCAGGGTCAGAATAAGAGCAAAGTCCAGATCCATCAGCTATCCACCTTAAGTACGGCCAGGAAGGCTTCCTGAGGCACTTCCACCCGCCCCAGTTGCTTCATGCGCTTCTTACCTTCTTTCTGTTTCTGCAGCAGTTTCTTCTTACGACTGACGTCACCACCGTAGCACTTGGCCAGTACGTTTTTACGCATGGCTTTTACTGTGGTACGGGCGATAACATGACCACCAATGGCCGCTTGAATCGCCACATCAAACATCTGTCGGGGAATCAGTTCTTTCATTTTTTCGCACAGCATACGCCCACGATACTGAGCGTTATCACGGTGCATAATGACCGCCAAGGCATCCACCCGGTCACCGTTAATCAGGATATCCAAACGCACCAGACTGGCTGGTTGGTAACGCACAAAGGTGTAGTCGAGAGAAGCGAATCCGCGGCTGACCGACTTCAAGCGATCAAAGAAGTCCATCACCACTTCACTCATGGGCAGCTCATACACGACCTGTACCTGGGTTGCCATAAAGTGCATGTTCTTCTGCACCCCACGCTTCTCCACGCACAGGCTGATCACATTGCCCAGATACTCCTGCGGCACCAGGATGCTGGCCTCGACAATAGGCTCCCGCATCTCTTTCACCTTACCCGGCTCTGGCAGCTTGGAGGGGTTATCCACATACACAGTATCCCCTGAGTTGAGCTCCAGCTCATACACTACCGTGGGTGCTGTGGTGATCAGATCCAGATCGTATTCACGCTCCAAGCGCTCTTGAATGATCTCCATATGCAGCATCCCAAGGAAGCCGCAGCGGAAACCAAAGCCCAACGCATCGGAGGACTCAGGCTCAAAGAATAGGGATGCATCGTTCAGCGACAGCTTATCAAGCGCCTCACGGAAGTCTTCATAATCATCTGAACTGACCGGGAACAGGCCGGCATACACCTGGGGCTTCACTTTCTGAAAGCCCGGCAGACTGGCCACATCCGGCGTACTGTTGAGGGTCAGGGTGTCACCCACTGGGGCGCCGTGAATATCTTTAATGCCAGCGACCACGTAGCCTACTTCACCGGCACGCAGTACATCGGTGGACTTACGTTTAGGAGTAAAGACCCCTACATCATCAACCAGGTGCACTTGACCGGTAGACTTCACCAGAATCTTGTCTTTTTTACGCAGGGTGCCATTTTTAATCCGCACCAAGGAAACAACCCCCAGATAGTTATCAAACCAGGAGTCGATAATCAGCGCTTGCAGCGGGGCATCCACATCACCTTCAGGAGGCGGAATGCGCTTAATCAGGTCTTCCAACACATCCGGTACGCCCATCCCGCTCTTGGCGCTGACAGGAGTCGCATGGGTTGCATCAATCCCAATGATATCCTCGATCTCTTGCTTAACCCGCTCCGGCTCGGCCTGGGGCAGATCCATCTTGTTCAGCACGGGCACCACTTCCAGTCCCTGCTCAATAGCGGTATAGCAGTTAGCAACAGACTGAGCCTCTACCCCTTGGGCTGCATCCACTACCAACAAAGCCCCTTCACAGGCGGCCAGGGAGCGGGAAACCTCATAAGTAAAGTCAACGTGTCCTGGGGTATCGATAAAGTTTAACTGATAGGTTTGACCATCCTGCGCCTGGTAGTTCAGGGTAACGCTCTGGGCCTTGATGGTAATACCGCGCTCACGCTCGATATCCATGGAATCGAGTACCTGCTCGGCCATCTCGCGCTCAGTCAAGCCACCACAGGTCTGAATAAAACGGTCGGCCAGGGTGGACTTACCATGGTCGATATGGGCAATGATGGAAAAATTGCGAATATGCTTGAGACTGCTCACGGATCCATTCACCAACGCTAGCTGAGGGTGGCCTAGGGGTCGACTCATTCAGGCATCCCATACCTAGGGAACCCGGACTGCTAAGCCAAAACAGGGCGGCATTCTAGCCGATTTAGCCGCCATTAGCATCTGAGACGCCGAATAATTCCTGCTCCGTCCTTGTTACAGAAAAGCAAAGGGCGGCTCAATAGCCGCCCTGACCAGGTTGATTCTTTACTCGATACGCAGGGGCAGAAAGATCGGCGAACCATTACGAATAATCTGCACTGGCACGGAACGCTGTTTGGGCAGCTTTTTCACCACCGCCTGCAACTCTTTGACTGAGTTAACCGCCTCGCCATTGAGTAGAGTAATCACATCTCCAGGTTGAATACCGGCACTGGCAGCAGGGCCTGGCTGTACTTGGCGCACCTCCACCCCCGCTTCGACTTGCAAACGCTGCTTCGCTTCAGCCGACAAGTCCGCCACCATGATATTCAGGCTACCCACATTGCCCTTATTAGCGGACTGACCATTATCCGCCAGAATCGTAGTCTCATCGTCTGGCAGCAGGCCGATTTCAACGCTCAGCGTCTGCTTACGCCCCTGGCGCATGACTTCAACCTCAGCTTTGTCTCCTGGCTTCACCCGTCCCACTAAAGGTGGCAGCTCGGCTGACAGGTTAATATCACGCCCCTTAAAGCGGATAATGACATCCCCTTCACGCAGACCGGCTTTTTCTGCCGGGCTATCCGGCAACACCTTGGCCACCAGCGCGCCTGCTGCTTTATCCAAGCCAAAAGATTCAGCCAGATCACGGTTAACTTCCTGAATAATCACCCCTAACCAGCCACGTTTGACATGACCTTCGTTACGCAACTGGTCCGCTACTTCCATCGCCACATCGATAGGAATAGCAAACGACAGCCCCATAAAACCGCCAGAGCGGGTGTAAATCTGGGAATTGATTCCCACTACCTGACCATCCAGGTTAAACAGGGGGCCACCAGAGTTACCGGGGTTAATCGCCACATCGGTCTGGATAAAGGGCACATAGTTATCCCCAGACAGACTACGCCCCACCGCCGATACTATCCCCGCGGTGACGGAGTAATCGAAACCGAAAGGTGAACCAATGGCGACCACCCACTCCCCTACTTTCAGATCACGGGAGCGACCGACTTTCACCGTAGGCAGGTTGTCTGCCTTGATTTTCAACAACGCCAGATCCGAACGCGCATCCGCCCCGACTAATTCAGCGGTCAGTTCACGGCGATCATTCAGGCGCACAATAATTTCATCTGCGCCATTCACCACATGGCGTTTGGTCAGAATGTAGCCATCCTCTGAAATAATGAAACCTGAGCCGAGTGAGCGTGGCTGGGGCCGCTGCTGTTGCGGGGTCTGGGGACCGCGCTGACCGAAAAAGAAGTGACGGAAAATTTCCGGCATCTCCTGAAAAGCGGGGTCATCCGGATCAAACGGCATAAAGGGGCCAGAGTTAGAGTCGGCGCCAAAGGGCTGCACATTCTTGACGGTGCTGATATTCACCACCGCCGGAGCAGACTGCTCCACCAACTCGGTAAAATCCGGTAACTGAAAGGCCAGCACCTGACTAGCCCACAGACTGCATAGCATCCACAGACCAGCGAGGCTGGTCAGTACTGAACGTGATTTCACGGCTGCTTTACTCCATCCAGGAAGGTGACATGAATACGCTCGTGTTCCTCAGTGCCCATCTTGATTTTTTCTAGTATTTGCGGCTGCCAGAGTCCCTGACTCTGACAACGACTCAGATAGCGCAGCCCGGCCAGTCCCAGCAGCAAGCCTAGTGCGCCTGCGCCAAGCTGCCAAGCTTCATTCAGTTGCAAGGTAGCCAACACTCCAGCAAACAGACCTGCTAAGGGAAGCAGATAGGCCAAGGCAGAAACCTGTAATAGCGCATGGGGAGACAAGCCCAGACGCACCTGGTCTCCGACCCTCAGCACCATGCCCTGGGGGATATCCAACCACAGGCGATAGCGCTTACCATCCCCTAAGCGGTTAAGTAGTCCCTGCCCACAGCCCTGGCGTAACTGGCAACTACCACAGGCAGAACGGCGGATGGTTTCCACCCGTACCTGCCTCCCCTGGGACTCCACAACCTGTCCCAGTTCGAGCAACTGGCCCTCATCCATTTCGCTATCAGGGTTCATGACGAATATGCTGAATCAAACGCAGTGCATCATCACGACTGATATCCCCCGCCACGGTGACAAAAAACTCACCCTGGGGGCGCAGCAACTGCTTGCCCATCACCAATCGCCCTTGCTTTTCAATGCTGCCCTCCGTCAAGCGGCGCATGCCTAGGGGCTCAATAAAGACACTGAACGCCTCGCCTTGATTGGCGAAGGTCATGACCTGTTGATCTCCCCCTTGCTCCTGTCGCAGCAGTTGATAGCCAGGTGGGAGCCAGCTCAGTTGCCATAACCCCACCCGTTGTTCTAAGCGCTGCTGATGGCGCAACAGGTAATCCTCCAGGCCGGAGTTCAGTCGAATATAATCCCCCATCGGCGCTTCCGCTTGACCCAGACTGGTGCCATAGGCAACTGGCTGCGCCTGGCTGGCCAGAGGAAGGCGAGCACTGCTCGCCAACTGAGGTGCGGGCGACGGGACCACACCACTGCTAGGCAGCCAGCCTAACCAACCAGCGCCAAAGAACACTGCGCCAGCAAAGGAGGCTGCCACCGCTAAATGACTAAAAGGACGCCACCAGGATTCTGGTTTTACCACGACCGACTCAGCCATGGCAGAGTCCTGCGCCAAGCTCTCGCGCACACGATCCGCCAGTTGCCAGTCCAACTGCAACGGCTCACCTCGTAGAGCTTCACGCATCAGGCTGTAATGCTGCCACTGCTGGCGTTGCGCGTGATCGTGCTGCGCCAGCACCCGTTTGACGCCCAGCTCATCCAACTCTCCGTCAAAGAGAGCAGACAACTGCTCACGTTGGGTTTCTGACATAGACATACCTCAAAATCTCTCAACCTAATCGCAGGCTTTGCCAACCCAAGGGTTGTACCTGTCTATTCGCTTAGTCGTGCCGAGGTTGGAAAAGTTCCCACGCTAGAGCAGGGGCGCTAAATTTTTCTCGATCGCTTCCCGCGCACGGAAAATACGTGAACGCACGGTACCCACCGGGCAGTCCATGATTTGGGCAATATCCTCATAACTGAGGCCATCAAACTCACGTAGCGTCAGTGCCACCCGTAACTCTTCCGGCAGCTGTGCCAGAGTAGTACGTATCACTTGCTGCACCCGCTCTTTATTGAGCTCTTGCTCAGGCGTGCTGTGATCATGCAGAGGCGCCCCAACCTCTAGGTGCTGCGCATCATCCACATCCACATCGGCACTGGGTGGACGACGCCCCCGAGCCGCCAAATAGTTTTTGGCGGTGTTCACCGCAATCCGATACAGCCAAGTATAAAAAGCACTGTCTTCGCGAAAATTGGCTAGCGAACGATAAGCCTTGATGAAGGCTTCCTGAGCCACATCCAGGGCATCGGCATCACCGACAAAACGGCGTACCAGAGCCAGAATCCGATGCTGATACTTGATCACCAACAGATCATAGGCGCGGGTATCCCCCTGTTTAGCCCTCTGTACCAGGGCGGCATCCGCATCTAGGCTGTCCAGGCTCACCTTGTTCTCCCTTGTCAGACCGGCGCATTATTACCCGAAGCCGGTTGAATTCCAACGCATAGCCAAACACCCCACCTTCGCTTATAGTTCGCCTCCATGCGCAGATCTTTGGTGAAGGATAGCCCTGTCAATGAGCGTTCAGCATGACTTTGATGTTCTGGTAATTGGTAGTGGAGCGGCGGGGCTAACCGCCGCGTTGCACTTAGCCGATCACTTGAACGTTGCCGTTCTTAGTAAGGCAGAACTCCATTCTGGTTCCACCTATTGGGCCCAGGGCGGTGTGGCCGCCGTGCTGGACCAACAAGACTCCGTTGATAGTCATATCAGCGACACCATGGACGCCGGTGCCTGGTTACCCCGCCCTGAGGCGGTACGCTTTACCGTTGAAAATGGCCCCAGCGCTATAGAGTGGCTGATTGAGCAAGGAGTTCCCTTCACTCCTGATCCTGATGCACGCCAACAGAGCCTACCCTACCACCTGACCAAAGAAGGCGGCCATAGCCACCGTCGCATCATTCATGCCGCCGACGCCACCGGGCGCGCCATTGAGGATACGCTAGTCACCAACACCTTGGCCCACCCTCGTTTACGCTTATTTCAGCATCATCTGGCGGTGGATTTGATTACCCAGCAAAAGCTTGGTTTGGGGGGCAATCGTTGCCTGGGGGCTTATGTGCTGGATTTAGCTTCCGGCCATGTAGAGGTGTTTAAAGCTCGCTTTGTCATCCTTGCCACCGGCGGAGCCAGCAAAGTCTACCTCTATACCAGCAACCCTGACGGTGCCTCCGGCGATGGCATTGCCATGGCCTGGCGCGCCGGTTGCCGGGTCGCCAATCTGGAGTTTAATCAGTTCCACCCCACCTGCCTGTATCACCCCAAGGCGAAATCCTTCCTGATTACCGAAGCAGTGCGGGGAGAAGGTGGTTACCTGCGCCTACCCAGTGGCGAGCGCTTCATGTTCGATTTTGACAGCCGTGGCGAGCTGGCCCCCCGGGATATCGTTGCCCGCGCCATTGACCATGAGATGAAGCGCCTGGGACTTGACCACGTATATCTGGACATTTCCCACCGCGATCCGGACTTTATTCGCAGTCATTTCCCTACGGTCTATGAACGCTGCCTGAACTACGGCATTGATATCACCAAGGAGCCCATTCCGGTGGTACCCGCTGCCCATTACACCTGTGGTGGGGTGATCACCGATATTCAAGGGCAAACCGATATCAACAATCTCTATGCCATTGGCGAAACAGCCTTTACCGGCTTACATGGTGCTAATCGTCTGGCCTCTAATTCTTTGCTGGAGTGCTTGGTATTTGCCCGCTCCTGCGCCCAGCAAATTCTCAGCCAAGCTCAACGAGTTGCAGAAGTACCTGACATTCCCTGCTGGGATGAAAGCCAGGTCACCGACTCTGATGAAGATGTGGTGATCTCACATAACTGGGATGAACTCAGACGCTTTATGTGGGACTACGTCGGCATTGTCCGCACCACCAAACGCCTGCAGCGGGCACAGCATCGTATTGACTTACTCAAGCAAGAAATTGCCGAGTACTACAGCAACTATAAAATCAGCCGTGATTTGATCGAGCTGCGCAACCTGGCCGTAGTGGCGGATCTAATCATTCGCTCTGCGTTATTACGCAAAGAAAGTCGCGGACTCCACTACACTCTGGATTATCCCGATACGCTGCCAGAGGCACGGGATACGGTGCTGGCGCCGCTTAATTACCCCTGGCCCCAACAACAACGTAACTAGCCCCGCTTGGGGCTAGCCAGTCCCTGCCATAACAACCGTACCCGCAGGCGCCGAAAGTCATCCGGCTGACAGGCATCGCGCCAAATTAGCAAGGGCTGAGGGGTATAAAGAATAATCAGCCAGGGACTAAGCCAAGCCTGACGAGGAGCCATCCATTGCCAGCGCCCGTCTTGCCACAGCCACCAATCCTGCTGACGCCAGCGCAGGGCACTGACTTTCGCTGCGACAGGCCGACGCCAGCCGTACCACCCTCCTCCCAGCAGAAGGAGTAATAGCCCCAGTTGCAACTCAGGCTGGCTCAACAACAAGCCTAGCGCCAGCAGTATCAGTGCCGCTCCAGCCAGCTGCCAATAGCGTGCCCAATAGCTAGGGCCGAGAGTCAGGCTATTTTGGCTGAACCCGCTCAAGAATAATCCTTACCATTCTGGCCAGATCGGCATCCTCCGCCTGGGCATGTCCCATAAACCAGGCAAAAAGATCAGTGTCTTCCTGAGCTAACAACTTCACAAAGCGATGCTTGTCATCCTCTTCGAGATCATTAAAGGCTTCCTCAACAAAGGGGATCAACAATACATCCAGCTCTAACATCCCCCGTCGACTATGCCAACGCAGACGCTTTACTTCGGTTTCGTTAAATACAGTCACGACACCACTCCGACCGATGAAAAAGGCCCCCATTATAATCACTCACCTGCGGCCCGCCATCGCCTGGCGATGACTTTACCCCAAGGTATGACTATATTAGTCAGCCCTTACCGATACTTCTGCCTGCAGCAACAGGCCGCTACTAGACTAAGCGGCTGCTATCAAGGGGGCTGCAGCCGGTAAGCCTTAGGCTCTCCCATTCGCTGATTAACCCCATAGGGGTAGCTGGATATTAATGATGAACAACCAATGGCAACGCTTTCTAAGTCAGCATGGCGCCAGTTGGGACGAAGCGGGCTACCAAACCCACTTTGCCAACCCTCCCGCAGACCGCCCCTGGTTGAGTGATCTCTCCTATCTAGGGTTGCTAAGCTGCCAGGGCGAAGGCGCCGAGAAGTTTCTGCAGGGGCAATTGACCTGTCACCTTGGCCAAATCACCCCAAGCCAGACCAGCTTAGGTGGACTCTGCACCCCCAAGGGGGCATTACTCAGCCTGTTCCGCATTAATCGTCACGATCAAGGCTATCTGCTTGGCATGCCTGCCGATACCCTGGCTTCCACCTTGCAGACCCTCAACAAATACATTGTATTTTTCAAAGCCAAGCTAAGTGATGTCTCGGCAGAGTGGGTGCGCTTAGGCCTGCAAGGCCAAGGGGCAGACAATATTTTACTGGCCCTGTTTGACGATTGCCCAACACAGGATCATCAGCAGCTGGCCATTGCTGGCGGTTACCTGATCCGCGTTCCAGGCCAACAGCCACGCTTTGAGCTGTGGTTACAAACTGAAGCCGCCATCCAACTCTGGCCAGCTTTGATGGAGCATGCCAGTTTTGCCGCTAGCCAGTTATGGGAACGCAGCGAAATTGATGCAGGCCTACCCTGGCTACCCGCCGCCTTGATGGAGAGTTATATCCCACAGATGCTTAACCTGCAGGCACTGGGAGGGGTGAACTTTAAGAAAGGCTGCTACACCGGCCAGGAGATTGTCGCCCGCATGCAGTATCGCGGCTCACTCAAACGCTGCCTGTTTATTGCTGAAGTGAATAGCCAGGTTCCGCTCAGCCTGGGTATGCAAATTGATGGGGAACGCGCCAATCTTGGCCAAGTTGTACGCTTTGTCGAACTCAGCCCTGGCCACTATCGTCTGCTCGCTGTGCTGTACAAAGAAGAGGCAGAGAGCCAGACCTTATATCTCAGTGGCCAGCCACAAGCCAGTCTGACTCTGTTGCCATTACCCTATACCATTGACCCCGAGGTGTTTGAGCGCAAGGTGCCCAAGCTATAAACCTAAGCCCCCTACCAAGACGGGGTTATTACACCTCGTCTTGTAGCTGATAACTGGCAGGCAACTGCCAGTTAATCGGCGCAAGTCCCTGCTGCTGCAAATAAGCGTTGGCACGACTAAAGTGACCATTACCAAGAAAGCCTCGGTAGGCAGATAGCGGTGAAGGATGAGCCGACTCCAGTACCAGATGACGCTGACGATCAATCACCCGTCCCTTCTTCTGGGCATAACTGCCCCACAGCATAAAAACCAATCCCTCACGCTGCTCATTCAAACGCGCGACGATCGCATCGGTAAAACTCTCCCAGCCTTGGCCCTGGTGTGATCCAGCCTTACTTTGCTCTACCGTCAGCACCGCATTGAGCAGGAGCACCCCCTGCTCAGCCCAAGGAATCAGACAACCATGAGCCACTGGCTGCACCTGTAAATCCCGCTGCAGCTCTTTATAGATATTCTGCAAAGAAGGCGGTACTGCCACCCCTGGTTTCACGGAAAAACACAAACCATGCGCCTGACCTGGGCCGTGATAAGGGTCTTGGCCGAGAATTACCACCCGGGTGGCATCAAAAGGAGTAAAACGCAGGGCGTTAAACCAATCATGGGAGTGAGGGTAAATAACGCGCCGGGAATCCTTTTGCTCACGCAAAAAGCTTTTCAGCTTCAGCATATAGGGCTGGTTCAACTCCTGATCCAGCCACGCTTGCCAACTGGGGTGCACCTGTACACTCATGCCACGCCTTACCTCTTGATTTGCCAGCAAAAGCGGCAGGATACGCTATCCTAGTCTGTGACTGAAGTCCGTTCCCACGGCCAGTGTTAAGGAGAGCATCATGCGCGCTGAAGAAGAGCAAGACCAAGCCCCCGCCCCCTCTGGCCTACTGGACAAACTGCCCTTAATCAGCCTTGCCGTTGCAGCCCTCGCTCTACTCTTGCCCATCAACCTATGGTTATGGGTTAGCAGCCCAGCCAATAATGACCTAGAACTCAGGGTGGCCATGCTGGAGGATGAGCTCAAGCGCTCCGTGACCTTTATTGCGGAAGAGCACAAACGCTGGCAAAGCCTGCTGCAAGAACAACACCGCCAGGCCGAACAGAATGAAGCACTGTTATCCCGCCTGGAGCTGGAGCTGAATACCTTTGCCAACAAGCAGATGCTCACCTTGCTAATTGAGCAGGAGCAACAACAGCTGAGCTTCTTGGGGGCACTTAAGATGGCAGCCTATGAACTAAGCAGCATGATTCGCGGCTCTCGCTCCTGGCTGGATGACTACGAACGAAAAATTAGTGAAGCCGAGCGGGAAGCTCAGGCGCGCTTAGCACGCCTGAAGATCCTGCAAGGCGCGGCCAACAAGGCCGCACCTAAGGGTTAGGCTTCCGGACGCATAGCCGGGAATAGAATCACATCCCGAATAGAGGGGGAGTTGGTGAAGAGCATCACCAAACGGTCAATACCGATCCCCTCACCTGCGGTGGGGGGCAAACCATACTCCAACGCATTGATGTAGTCGGCGTCATAGAACATCGCCTCATCGTCCCCTGCATCCTTCTCTGCCACCTGCTGACGGAAGCGCTCAGCCTGATCCTCCGGATCATTCAGCTCCGAGAAACCGTTAGCAATCTCACGTCCACCAACGAAGAACTCAAAGCGGTCGGTAACATGAGGGTTGTCATCATTGCGGCGCGCCAGCGGCGACACCTCAGCAGGGTATTCAGTGATAAAGGTCGGCTGATCCAGCAGATGCTCTGCCACCGCTTCAAAAATTTCAGTCTGCAGCTTACCTAATCCCCAAGTCGGCTTGACTGCAATTTTCAAACTTGCTGCCAGTGCCTGGGCCTGCTCTTTATCCTGCAACTGCTCCAGTTTGATTTCCGGATTAAAGTGCAGAATAGACTCCAGCATAGTCATCCGAATAAAGGGTTTACCGAAGTCATACTCCTTGCCCTGATACTGCACCAGAGTTGTCCCCAGTACCTGCTCCGCCAACTGGCGCAGCAAATCTTCGGTCAGGTTCATGGCATCTTTGTAGTCCGCATAAGCCTGGTAGAACTCCATCATGGTGAACTCAGGATTATGACGGGTCGACAAGCCTTCATTACGGAAGTTGCGGTTAATTTCAAACACCCGCTCAAAGCCCCCTACAACCAGGCGCTTCAAGTACAACTCCGGCGCAATACGCAGATACATATCCCGATCCAGCGCATTGTGATGGGTAATAAAAGGACGCGCCGATGCCCCACCAGGAATCACCTGCAGCATCGGGGTTTCGACTTCCAAGAAGCCACGATCCTGCATAAAGCGCCGAATCCCAGCGACGATTTGCGAACGAACACGGAAGGCGTTACGGGACTCTTCATTGGTAATCAGATCAACGTAACGCTGACGATAACGCATTTCGGTATCCTGCAAGCCCTTGAACTTGTCAGGCAATGGCCGCAGCGCCTTGGTCAACAAACGAGGAGCTTGCATATCGACATAGAGGTCACCTTTGCCTGACTTGCACAGGGTACCAGTGGCTGCAACGATGTCCCCCAGGTCCCACTCTTTCAAGCTCTCCAAGGTCGCTGCATCCAGACCCTTACGGTTCACATACAGCTGGATACGGCCACTAACATCCTGCAATACCATGAAGGCACCACGGTTCAGCATCAAACGACCGGCTACCTTGACCTGCAGACTCAACTGCTCCAGCTCTTCCTTGCTTTTATCGCCGTATTGGGCCTGAAGATCACCGGCCAGATGTTCACGACGAAAATCATTAGGGAAAGCCTGACCCTGCTCGCGCAAAGCCTGCAGACGCTCGCGACGCAAGGCCACCAGCTTGTTTTCATCCTGCAAATCAAGTTGTTCGTTGCTCATGGCAATATCCTGTATATGTCACGGCAGCCTGCTTGGCTGCCGCTGGTCATCTAAAAGGTGAGATCAGAGGCCGGCCTTGAGGCTGGCGACAATAAACTTATCCAGGTCGCCGTCCAGTACCGCCTGGGTGTTGCGGGTTTCCACCCCAGTGCGCAAGTCTTTAATCCGCGCATCATCCAACACATAGGAGCGAATCTGACTGCCCCAGCCGATATCCGCCTTGGAGTCTTCCAGGGCCTGGGCTGCCTCACTGCGTTTTTGCATTTCCAGCTCATACAGCTTGGCTTTCAGCTGTTTCATCGCGAAATCACGGTTCTGATGCTGGGAGCGCTGGGATTGGCAAGCCACCACCACGCCAGAAGGCATGTGGGTAATACGTACCGCTGATTCAGTTCGGTTAACGTGCTGACCACCGGCACCGGAGGCGCGATACACGTCGACGCGCAAATCTGCGGGGTTGATATCGATTTGCACGTTATCGTCTATTTCCGGGGCGACAAACACTGACGAGAACGAGGTATGGCGGCGATTGCCCGAGTCGAAAGGAGACTTGCGCACCAGACGATGTACGCCGGTTTCAGTACGTAGCCAGCCGTAGGCGTATTCACCTTCAAAACGAATGGTGGCACTTTTGATACCCGCGACTTCACCGTCTGATACCTCGATCAGCTCGGTTTTAAAGCCCTT
Source organism: Balneatrix alpica DSM 16621 (assembly GCF_000619885.1). GTDB lineage: Bacteria > Pseudomonadota > Gammaproteobacteria > Pseudomonadales > Balneatricaceae > Balneatrix > Balneatrix alpica. The sequence goes on from NZ_KK211040.1 coordinate 537,626, forward strand.
GGCTTCACCCCAACGCAGGTACATGCGCAGTAGCATACTGGCCCAATCTTGAGCCTCTGTGCCACCCGAACCCGCCTGGATGTCCAAGAAAGCATGATTGGGATCCATTTCACCGGCAAACATACGGCGAAACTCCAAGTCTTCCAGCTGCGCCTGATAGCTATCCAGCTCTGACTCGACATCGGCCACCGTGGCTTCGTCCTCTTCCTCGGCCGCCATCTCCAGCAATTCCTTCACGTCCACCAGGCCCTGAGTCAGATCACGAAGGGTGCTTACCACTTTTTCTAGAGACACCCGCTCTTTGCCCAGATTCTGTGCGTATTCGGGGTCATTCCAGATGCTGGGGTCTTCCAGCTCGCGTTCAACTTCGACTAAACGTTCTTGCTTAGTATCGAAGTCAAAGATACCCCCTTAGCGCCAGCGTGCGCTCCTGGAGGTCTTTAATACGGTTCACGATAGGATTGATTTCCATCCGGGCCTTCCATCACTGCATCGTTAAAAAAGAACGCGCAATTTTAGCCGAAGATGGCCCAGGTATAAACGCTAAAACGGCAGCCAAAGCTGCCGTTTTGCAGGGTGAGATTACTCGAAGGTGCCTTTGGCCAGTTCCTGGCCGTCTAACTTCAACCAACGCCCTTTGGCCATCACGGAATCAATTCGCCAACTATCGGGCTGTACCAGCAGTAAGTCGGCATCCATGGCTGCCTGTAAACGCCCCTTTTGTTTTAACCCCAGCAAGCGTGCAGGGTTGGCGGTTACTACAGCCAATGCCTGTGCCAAGGGTACACCGGCGGCTAGCGCATCCTGTACTGCCTGCCACAGGGAGGCAAGCTGACCCACTTGCAACCCTACCAGATTCCCTTCACCATCAAACACCGGCAAGCTGGCTTGCCCATCCGAGCTAAAGCTGATTTGACTAAGGGGCACACCGGCAGCGAGCATTTCACGCAAGCCTTCCCCACACTCGACTTCCCCCCACTTCAGGAGTTCAGGGGTAGTACTGGTGGTAAAGTCGACAAAGCCACCGCGCTTGGCATAGCCAATCGCAGTCTCAAACAAACTACGGCTACGATTGACATGGGTAACCTGCAACTGGCGTCGAGGAATATCCGTGCTGGCAAATAGGGCTTCGAGCAAATCCAGTTGATCGGGAGCATCCCCCATATGAACCAACACCGTGCCAGCTTTGCCCGCCAGCATGCCCCCCACCCGAGCAGCGGCCACCACCTTTTTCAGTTCATCAAGAGTCGGTTGTGAAGAACGATGATCAGCCACCGCCACCTCTCCCACCCCCAGCATGATATCCACCAGCAACAGGTCGCGCTCGACACTCCCAGTCAGAGTTTTTACCGGGATCTGGTAAGAGCCGGTATGGCAGTATGCACTAACGCCCTCATGGTTCAGCGCGCGCGCCTTCGCCACCAGTTCCGCCAGCGAGCGGCTTTCTGAATCAGTGCCCAGCGCCCCGATCAAGGTCGTAACGCCTGCCTCAATCGCTTGCGACAAGCGCAGTTCCGGCGTGCGGGTATGGGGGCCGCCTTCACCGCCCCCTCCGGTAAAGTGCACCAGGGAGTCGACCATTCCGGGTATCGCTAAGCGCCCTGCCGCCTCCACCTGCTGGCATGGCACACTGGTATCCAGCTTAATCTCCGTCTCAATCGCCAGTATTTTGCCACCGGCACAGAGAATATCCCGCTGCCCCAGTTCCTCTGGGGCATAAACCTTAGCCTGTTTAATCAGCGTCAGCATGATAGAGGGTACTTATCCTGAAATATCAATCCTTAATGAGTACGCGGGCGTAAGTGCGCATGCCAACGCTTCTCTGCCAGTTTAATCCCCCACACGATGAGGAAGGTCATCAGCAGATACAGGACACCTGAGGCGATGAAGGCCTCAAAAGGACTGTAGTAACGCGAATTGACGATACGAGCCGCTCCGGTCAGATCCACCAATGTAATCACACTGGCAACTGAGCTACCGTGCAACATAAAGATAATTTCATTGCTGTAGGCATGCAGAGCACGGCGAGCAGCACTGGGGAGGATGATGCGGCGCATGCGCTGCCAGCGACTCATACCATAGGCAATAGCCGCTTCCACCTCTCCGTGGGGGGTGGTGGCAATGGCGCCACGAATAATCTCAGCCGTATAGGCAGCAGTGTTGAGGGTAAATGCCAACAGTGCACAGAAGTAGGCTTCCTGCAGGAAAATCCACATCCAGGTGGATTTAATCCAGGCCAACTGGCCAAAACCGTAGTAGATGATAAACATCTGCACCAACAGTGGTGTGCCACGGAAGAAGTAAATGTAACTCCAGGCCAATCCCTTCAGAACGGGATTGCTCGACTGGCGCATCAGGGCCATTGGCAGTGCGATGGCCAGACCGATCAACAGGGCTAACACCACCAACTGCACGGTGGTCCACAAGCCTTCCAGATAGAGGGGCCAGTTTGCCCAAATAATACTGAAATCCATCTTAGCCCCTCCGGTAAGCACGACCCAGGCGTGTTTCTGCCAAATTCAACAACCACACGGAGATGGAGGTGAACACCAGGAAAATCACCGCAACCGATAGATAGAAGGTGAAGGGCATTTGCGTTGCCCCTGCCGCCAGACTGGCTTTACGTACCATGTCATCCAAACCGATAACCGAAACCAGCGCGGTGGTTTTCAGCAATACCAGCCAGTTATTACCTAACCCGGGCAGGGCATGGCGCAGCAACTGTGGCAGCATCACACGGAAGAATACTTGGCCAGGGCGCATGCCATAAGCCAAAGCCGCTTCTCGCTGCCCTTTGTCCACAGCCAGATAGGCACCGCGCAGGGTCTCGGCCATATAGGCACCAAAGATAAAGCCGATGGCCACTACCCCTGCCACGAAGGGGTTAATGTCGATATAGTCGTCATAACCTAACCGGTAAGCCAGGTCATTAATCAGCACCTGCCCACCGAAGAAAATCAGTAGCATTAACACCAGATCGGGTATCCCCCGAATCACGGTGGTATAAATACCGGCCAGCCAACGCAGGGGGGCAATGCTAGACATTTTTGCCACCGCCGCCAGCATTCCTAGTAACAACGCCAGTACCAGAGAGGCCAATCCCACTTCCAATGTGATCAGTGCGCCATAGGCAATGGTTCCACCGTAACCTTGCAAATCGAACATGGATGCTTCTTCCACTCAAGAATGACTGCTCACCGCCGCAGTCACAGACTGGGCTGACAAGAGGAGCTCCTACTACCCCTCTTTGTCGTTCCCGGCTGTGCCGGGTTGGCTGGCAAGCCCATAACGAGCTTGCTTGGCCCCTCCCTGGACCACAACCTCTTGCGATTACTCTGCGCCGTAGACGTTAAAGTCGAAATAGCGGTCAGAGATCAGCTCATACTCACCCTTGGAGCGAATGGCATAAATCGCTTGGTTAAACTTCTCAACCAGGTCGGTATCCTGCTTACGGATCGCAATACCCGCACCTTCACCGAACCACTTCACATCGGTCAGAGAGGGGCCAACGAACTCATAGGCATCGCCACCTTCCTTACGCAGGAACCCATCCTGCAGGGCTACAGAATCCGCCAGCAGCAAGTCCACACGGCCCGCCTTCATATCCAGATAGGCTTCATCCTGAGTGGCATAGCGGACGATTTCCACGCCATCACCAAAGTTATCGGTCAGGTAGCTGTCGTGAATAGTGGCACGCTGCACCCCGATTTTCTTACCCTTCAGCCCCTCTTTAGTGAACTCCAGCTGAGTTCCTTTGGCCGCTACATAACGCGCTGGGGTGTGGTAGTACTTATTAGAGAAGGCAACTTTCTGCTTGCGCTCCTCAGTAATCGACATGGAGGCGATGATGGCATCGTACTTACGCGCCAACAGACCCGGAATAATGCCGTCCCAATCCTGGGCAACCAGTTCGCACTTAGCCTGCATTTCTTCACACAGGGCCATGGCGATATCAATATCGAAGCCTTTCAGCTCACCCTCTGGGGTGGTCCAGCTGAAAGGAGGGTAAGCCCCCTCAACACCGATACGAATTTTGTCCCATTCCTTAGCCTGAGCCTGCATGGTGCTCATACCCACCACGATGGCGGCGACGGTCAGGAGTTTCTTCATGGTTTTATTCTCCTTGGAGTTGCTCTGTGAGACTTCCTGCTCAGTATTGAGAGGACAGGAACTGTTTAACCCGCTCAGAACGGGGATTCTGGAAAAACTCTTGCGGGGTCGCTTTTTCTTCCAAGCGGCCCTGGTGTAGGAACACCACTTCAGAGGACACGTCACGGGCGAAGGACATCTCGTGGGTTACCACCATCATGGTGCGCCCTTCCTCTGCCAGCTCACGCATAACCTTCAGCACCTCACCGACTAACTCTGGGTCCAGGGCAGAGGTAGGCTCATCAAACAAAATAACTTCCGGATCCATTGCCAGCGCCCGGGCAATCGCTGCTCGCTGTTGCTGACCACCAGAGAGGTGAGCCGGATAGTAATCACGACGCTCATAGAGGCCGACACGCTGTAACAAGGCTTCGGCACGCTCTGTAGCTTCAGCCTTGGATTGCCCCAATACATTCACCGGTGCTTCGATGATATTTTGCAGTACGGTCATATGACCCCAGAGGTTAAAGCTTTGGAACACCATCGACAGCTGCGCCCGAATACGCTCTACCTGGCGCATATCAAGGGGCTTACGCTCACCTTTGGCATCCTGTTGACTCATCCGAATCAACTCACCCTTTACCCGCACATCACCGGCATTAGGCATTTCCAACAAGTTCAAGCAGCGTAGAAAAGTGCTCTTCCCTGAGCCGGACGATCCGAGGATAGAGATCACATCCCCTTTGTTCGCACTCAAAGAGACATCTGACAACACGCGGTGCTGGCCGAAGGATTTACTCAGTCCCGTGACTTCAAGGGTAGGTTGGCTCATAGGTAGGTACCTAGCTGATTTAAAATGCTTTTCTCATCTCAAACGAATGAGATTCGACAAAAATCTAGAGGCAAGCATAGCCGATCTAGCAAGTGTAGACCCAATGCTTACACTGGAAACGTTGGCAGACTAATTATTGCGCCATTCACTGAGGGCATGACGGGACATGTGATAGAAGTCCCGTAGAGATAGACATTGCATAGTAGGATTCCGTGATTGTTATTGTGGTTATCGGTTGATCGGATACTAACACAGGCCGAGAGGGGCTCTAGTCCCCCGTACCGAAAACCTACAAAACAGGTCGCACAGGCAAAATTGTTACCACCTTAGCAGGCTTGCAAATATTCCACCATTAGTTGTAGACGAGTTTCACCACGGAACTCATTGATATCTAAGCGATAAACCAAACGAGCACGGCGACTTTGGCTAGGCCAGAGACGCAAATCCGCATTGAAATGAATCCCTTCCCACTGCCCCTGACTGTTACCCACCACCAGCTTCAGATGTCGCTCCCCGACAATCCGCTGTTGGCGTAACTCAAACTCCCCCTCAAACAGAGGTTCAGGGAAATGCTGCCCCCAGGGCCCCGCCTGACGCAACAACCAGGCAGTATCAAGGTTCATTAAAGCCGGTGGAAGCTCACCATCGGTCTCCAAGATGGCCTGTAAATCGGTAGGCCGTAAGCGATTCCGTACTTCAACATCGAACGCTTGCCGAAACTGAGCCAAATCAGCCTCATCCAAGGTCAATCCAGCTGCCATGGCATGACCACCAAAACGCTGCAACAAGCCAGGATGGCGCGCATCGACTGCTGCCAAGGCATCACGAATATGCAAGCCAGGGATCGAGCGAGCAGAACCCTTTACCTCACCCCGCTCTCCTCGGGCCATGGCGATCACCGGACGATAAGTACGATCTTTAATCCGTGACGCCAGAATACCTATCACGCCCTGATGCCAATCCGGGTCATAAAGCGCCAATCCCCAAGGTAGATCTTGCTGGTTCAGCTCTAACCGCTCCAACTCCTGCAAGGCCTGATATTGCATATCTTGCTCTATTTCCCGCCGAGCTAGGTTCATTTCATTCAGCTGATCGGCATAAAAATTAGCCAACTGCTCAGACTCCGTCAGCAGACACTCAATGCCCACCGAAATATCATCCAGACGCCCCGCCGCATTTAATCGGGGGCCAATCGCAAAACCGAGATCCGCGGCCGTCAACATTGAGGGTACCCGCCCCGCCACCCGTAGCAGGGCTTGAATGCCCGGTCGCGCCTGGCCGGCCCGAATACGCTGCAAACCTTGATGGACCAGGATTCGATTGTTGCTGTCCAATGGCACCACATCCGCCACCGTACCCAAGGCCACTAAATCCAGAAAACGCGCCAGATTAGGGGGTTCGCCAGTAAAGTGTCCGCGCTCACGTAACCGCTGACGCAGCGCCACCAGCACATAAAACATCACCCCTACACCACAAAGCGCTTTACTGGGAAATGCACAATCTGGTTGATTCGGGTTAATGATGGCATCCGCGGCAGGTAAAGACTCACCAGCCAGGTGATGATCCGTCACCAAGACACGCCAACCTCGTGCCTGTGCCGCGGCAACTCCCTGATGAGCGGCAATACCATTATCCACCGTGACCACCAGATCGATATCGGCCGGCATCTGCGCCACCAGCTCAGGGCTGAGACCATAACCATGCTCAAAACGATTCGGCACCTGGTAACTGACCCGCCGGGCCCCCAACTCACGCAAGCCCAAAATCGCCAGGGCAGTGCTGGTTGCGCCATCACAGTCAAAGTCACCAACGATACAAATGTGTTGCTGTTGCTCAATCGCCGTCGTCAGCAGGCTGACCCCCTCTTCCAGGCCATGCAGTTGCTGCACCCCTGCCAGGGCCTGCAAACCACGCTGTAGCTGATCAACATGTTCAACACCACGGGCAGCATAAATACGCTGCAATAAAGGAGAAAGCCCATGCAAACCAGCAGGCAACTGAGCCGGCAAAGGCCGCTGCTGAATGAGTTTATCCGTCATGTATGTCCTTAGCGTGCTCAGGGGGCTGGTAGCCACGCCGATGAGCGGCCACCCCAGTAGTAGGCTGTTAAACCGACCCACTCCCGCAGAGCAACCGATAATAGAAACAGATTCTCTGCAAGGTTGGCATTGATACGCTGCTGCCCTGCAGGATAGGCACGATAATCAACAGGCATGGCTAACACCTGCCATCCCTGTTGTCGAAATACACCCATCGCTCGGGGCATATGATAAGCGGATGTAACCAACAACCAGTTGCCTGGATACTGCTCACGCCAACTCTGTAGACGGGAAGCATTTTCCCAGGTATTACGCGCTTGGTGCTCAAAGAATACCGGGTGAGTAATGCCCGACTCCTGCAGCCACTGCTGCACTACCCGGGCACCACTAATCTTTTCCGCCAGCGGATTGCCACTGGCGCCACTGACCAAAATCGGCACCTTAGGATAGCGCTGCATCAACGCCAGCATCGAGGTATAACGCTCAGCCGCCCAGTTAAACTCAACGGTGCCCCGGGCAGCCGACATTTCTGCCTCCTCTCCACCACCGAGGACGATGATACCGGCAACCTGTTCAGGCCAGGGCTGTTGCACGCCTAGGGTTGGGAAACGCTGTTCAAGGGGGATAAGCAGATAATCGGCCAGCGGCCAAACACTGAAGGGCAAGGCAGTAAAAACGACCAAGCCCACCAGCCAACGACCCAAGCGGGCCATACGCGGCAATAACCACCAACCGAGTAACAGTATCAGCAGCCCCGCATGTTCGGGGCGGCTGACAAACCAAAAGGCTTTACTCAGATAGAACCATAGATCATCCATGCTGCTGACTGATTAGGCTTTTGCCAAGCAATCCGCCATATAGCCTTGTACCTTGGCCAGATCATTCGCCAGCACCTGATAACGTTCTTCACGCTGATGTAGATCCTGCATATGCTCCGGCAATGTGGGGGCTTGCAGCTGGGCCTGCACAATCGCATCCGGAAACTTAACCGGATGGGCGGTGGCCAGGGTCACCATGGGAATGCTGGCATCCTTCCAACATGCCCGCGCGGCCTGCACGCCTATAGCCGTGTGAGGATCCAACAAATAGCCGTTCTCCGCATGAACACTGGCAATAGTCGCCACCGTCTGCACATCATCCACCCGGTAACTATCAAATAGCTCCCGTACCTGTTGCCAACGACTTGGCTCCAGTTGCACTGACTCGCTGCGGAAACGATTCATCAGATCAGCAATCGCCGCGCCATCACGACCATACACATCGAACAGTAAGCGTTCAAAGTTGCTGGAAACCATGATGTCCATTGAGGGTGACAGCGTGTGCACTAGCCCTTGGCGACTCATATCATTGCCACTGATGGCACGGTGAAGGATGTCGTTGTGGTTCGTCGCCACTACCAACTGCGCAACAGGCAGGCCCATCTGCTTAGCCAGGTAACCGGCAAAAATATCGCCAAAGTTGCCGGTAGGTACCGAGAAAGAAACTGGACGCGCAGGCGCCCCCAGCGCTAAACCAGCCGCAAAGTAGTAGACGATCTGGGCCATAATACGCGCCCAGTTAATCGAGTTAACCGCACCTAAACGAGCCCCCTGCAAGAAGGCCTGATTGGCAAAAGAGTCCTTCACCATCTGCTGGCAATCATCGAAATTACCTTCCAGAGCGATGTTGTAGACATTATCTGCCAACACTGTGGTCATCTGCCGGCGCTGCACCTCAGAGACACGTTGATAGGGATGCAGAATAAAGATGTCCACATTTGCGCAGTGACGACAGCCTTCAATCGCCGCCGAACCGGTATCACCGGAAGTCGCTCCCATAATTACCAGACGCTCGCCCCGCTTCGCGAGCACATGATCCAGTAAGCGTCCAAGCAACTGCAGGGCAAAATCCTTAAAGGCCAGGGTCGGGCCATGGAATAACTCCAACACCCACTCATTGGCACCCAGCTGCACCAGCGGCGCAACTGCCTGGTGGCGGAAACCGGCATAGGTTTCCTGCAGCATGGTTTTAAACTCATCATCGCTGATCGCCCCTGCCACAAAAGGCTGCAGGATATTAAAAGCTAACTGGTCATAGCTCAGACCACGCCAGCTGGCGATTTGCTCTGCACTAAAGTGTGGTAATTGTTCGGGCACATAAAGCCCACCATCGCTGGCCAAACCGGCCAACAATACCTCTTCAAAGCCCAGCTTAGCCGCCTGACCACGGGTACTGATATATTGCATTGCGACTCTCCCGCTTAGGCTAAATCCAACTGCTCCACCCGCATCCGGGTAATGGAGCCAAGTACATCTTCCAGCTGCTCGATAGCAGCCAGCGCTTCATTCATTAATCCTTCTCTGACACGCTGAGTCAGAATGATGACAGGGGCGTTGGCATGCCCATGCTCTTTTTGCAGCAGAGCTTCAATGCTGATGTCGTACTCACTGAAAATGCGGGTGATTTGCGCCAACACACCAGGCTTTTCCCGCACCTGCATGCGCAGGTAGTAAGCAGTATGAATATCTTCCGCCGCCAACACCGGCACATCAGACAAATGAGATGGCTGGAATGCCAGATGAGGCACTCGGTTATCCGGGTCTGCAGTTAACGCCCGAGTCACATCAATCAAATCTGCTACGACGGCAGAAGCTGTCGGCTCTGCACCCGCTCCGGCACCGTAATACAGAGTGGGGCCAACGGCATCGCCTTTTACCATCACCGCATTCATCACGCCATTTACATTGGCCAGCAAACACTTGGCCGGTACCAGGGTCGGATGCACTCGTAGCTCTACCCCCTGCTCGGTACGACGGGCGATACCCAGATGCTTAATACGATAGCCCAGGGCCTCGGCATAACTCACATCCTCAGGCGCAATACGGCTAATACCTTCGGTGTAGGCTTTATCAAACTGGAGGGGGATGCCAAAGGCTAACGAGCCAAGGATGGTGAGTTTGTGGGCGGCATCAATACCTTCCACATCGAAAGTCGGATCCGCTTCGGCATAACCCAGAGCTTGGGCTTCTTGCAGTACATCCGCAAAGTCACGCCCTTTGTCACGCATTTCCGTCAGAATAAAGTTACCCGTGCCATTAATAATGCCCGCCACCCATTCGATGGCATTTGCACTTAACCCTTCACGGATGGCTTTAATAATGGGGATGCCACCCGCAACTGAGGCTTCAAAGGCTACCATCACGCCCTTTTCCTGGGCTGCAGCAAAGATTTCATTACCATGGACGGCGATCAGCGCTTTATTCGCTGTCACGACATGCTTACCGTTTGCAATCGCGGTCATCACCAGCTCATAAGCGGTCTCATAACCACCGATCAGCTCAACCACGATATCGATTTCCGGATCCTTCACCACGTCAAAAATATCGCGGGTGAGGCGCACCTGAGTCAGGTTGCAGTCAGCATGGTCACGACGGGCACCAACCAAATCAATTTGGATCTGACGACCAGCACGGCGGGAGATTTCTTCGGCGTTGCGTTTTAATACGTTGAAGGTACCAGAGCCCACGGTACCTAGGCCACAGAGGCCAACTTTCACAGGTTTCAAGATCATTCCCCATTAATGTAATGAGCCACTCGCATCCCCAGCGATGTGACTTTCCCCGCTACAACGGGAGAGGGGCCAAGATGGCCCAGCACAGGAGGCTAAACATTACGAAGGGGAAGCCCCCCTGTCAACGACAGCGGGGCTATAGACTTATAACCCTAAGGCTTGAAGCAAGTTAGCTGCCGGCATATAACCCGGTACCAACTCACCATTCTCAAATACTAAAGCAGGTGTGCCTGTCACACCCATTTGCTTACCAAGCATATAATGTTTGGCCACCGGATTATCGCAGCTCAGCTTTTCCGGCTGCTTACCCGCTTTGGCCAAGTCCATCGCCTGTTGCTGATCTTTAGCACACCAGACCGATACCATGGTGTGATAAGTAGGTGAGTTTATCCCAGTTCGAGGAAAGGCCAGATAACGCACCTCCACCCCTGCGGCATTCAGTTCCGGGATCTCTTTATGCAGTTTGCGGCAGTAGCCACAGTCCACATCGGTAAAAACATGCAAACGGGCTTTCACCTCCCCCTTTGCGGGGTACACCACCGCCTCATTAGCATCCAGCTCCTTTAGCAAAGCTTGACGCTCCTGATTTTGCCGTGCTTCCGTCAGGTTATTGAACCCCCGCTCCGTCACCTGATAAAGATTACCCACCACAAAGTACTCTCCATTTTCAGTGGTATAGAGCACATCGCCCGTGCCCAAGCTGACTTCAAACAATCCCGGCATCGGCGCTGACTGCACGGAATTAATAGGCAGGCCGGGATAAGCTTTATCCAAACGGGCACGAATTTCAGCTTCACCGGCGCTTACCTGGGCGCTCAACAAGACGGAAGCGGCCACCAGGGCATATTTCCACATTGATCCATTGCTCCTACAAAACGATGACGGGTGGCCTGACCACCAACTCTCTCTTTGGGCTCAAAGACACGCATCATACCCAAGAGCTTTCAGGCTTAGTCAAGCAAACTGCGAAAAAGTTCCTAACCGCGCGGGTGATGCTCAGCATGCAACTGTTGCAGACGGGCTTTAGCGACATGGGTATAAATCTGCGTGGTGGATAAGTCACTGTGACCAAGCAACATCTGCACTACCCGCAAATCTGCGCCATGATTCACCAAATGAGTAGCAAAGGCATGCCGCAGCGTATGGGGCGACAGATTGACAGCAATTCCCGCCTCTTTAGCGTATTTTTTAATCACATACCAAAAAGTCTGCCTAGTCATATAACCGCCGCGCAGACTGGGAAATAACACCTCAGCCTCTGCCCCCAGTAACAACGGCCTAGCCTGACGTAAATACTGCTCTAGCCACTGTAACGCCTGCTCCCCTAAGGGCACCAAGCGCTCCTTGCTACCCTTGCCCCATACCCGCAACCACCCTTGCTGCATGTTCAACTGCGGCACACTTAAACCCACCAACTCACTCACTCGCAAGCCAGTTGCATATAACACTTCCAGCATGGCACGGTCACGCAAGCCTAAAGTCGTTGCCACATCGGGGGCCTCCAACAGTGCCTCTACATCCGATTCAGCCAAACTTTTGGGTAAGGGACGCTGTCGCTGACCAGCACTTAGATGCAAACTAGGATCTTGTCCCCACCAACCTTGCTCGACCCCATACTGAAAAAAGCCACGCCAAGCCGAAAGATAACGCGCCAGTGAACTGGCCTTACTGCCTCGCTCTTGCAATGCAATCAAGCATTGCTGCAAGTCCAGCACTTCAACTTGCTGCCAGTTTCTGTCCCGCTCTATTAACCAAGCATTCAATATCAGCAAGTCCTGCTGATAAGCCTGCAAGCTATGCTCACTTAGCTGGCGGTCATAGCGCAACGCATCCAGATAAAGCTGCAAATAATCCTGCTCGCCCATCGCTCCCCCAGAAAGCAAAAAGGTGGCCTAAGCCACCTTTTTATAGAAAACCTCGCAATTAAGCGTCGGTGTTCTTGATAACGATCTTTTCCTTGATACGCGCAGCCTTACCAGACAGGTCACGTAGGTAGTACAGCTTAGCCTGACGAACGTCACCACGGCGCTTAACCTGGATGCTTTCGATCTGGTTGCTGTAAGTCTGGAAAGTACGCTCAACGCCTACGCCGTGAGAAATCTTACGCAGGGTGAAAGCAGAGTTCAGGCCGCGGTTACGCTTGCCAATGACTACACCTTCAAAAGCCTGCAGACGGCTACGATCGCCTTCCTTAACACGTACTTGTACCACCAGGGTGTCACCGGCACCGAAGGCAGGTACTTCTTTATTCATTTGTTCAGCTTCGATTTGCTGAATGATCAGGTTCTTGCTGCTCATCGCTCGCTCCTAATGTAGTTTCCACCTCACCCTGTCGCTGTGTCTGGCGGTGTTGGTGGATAAATTCTGTCAAAAGCCGTTGCTGTTCGTTGGTCAATGTCTGACGGGCCAACAACTCCGGACGTCTTAACCAAGTACGTCCTAATTGTTGCTGCAACCGCCACTGACGTATCTGTTGATGGTTGCCCCCCAACAAAACGGGAGGTACCTCAAGCCCTTCATAACATTCAGGTCGTGTATAGTGCGGACAATCCAGCAAGCCTGCACTGAAAGAATCCTGCTCTGCCGACTCCTGCTTACCTAGCACCCCCGGTACTAAGCGGGCAACGCTATCGACTAACACCATGGCTGGCAGCTCACCGCCACTCAGCACAAAATCACCAATGGACCACTCAGCATCAATCTGGGTTTGAATTACCCGCTCATCAATACCTTCATATCGCCCTGCAACCAGTAACAAAGCCGGCTCACGTGCCAACTCTGCCACGCCCTGCTGATCCAACACCCGCCCCTGGGGGGAGAGGTAGATCACCTTAGGCTTAACGGGGGCAGCCTGCTTGGCTGCATTGATGGCATCCTGCAATGGCTGGACTTTCATCAACATGCCTGGGCCACCGCCATAGGGGCGATCATCCACGGTGCGGTGTCGGTCATACGTAAAGTCACGCGGATTCCAACACTGCAAGGTCAGTTTGTTTTGTCTGACCGCTCGACCGGTTACACCGTAGTGACTAACCGCTCGAAACATCTCTGGAAACAGAGAAATCAAGCCTATCCACATAGGCTTAGTAACTGGGGTCCCAATCGACCACCAAGCGTTCCTGTTCCAGCAACACTTCCTTCACGATGTTGTCAGGTAAATAAGGAATCAAACGTTCCTGCTTATCCACACTGCCAACACAGGGCTTTACAACCAGCACATCATTGGCACCGGTAGCCATCAGGTGATCAACTCGCCCCAGCAATTGCTCTTGCAAATTGACTACCTGTAACCCTTCGAGCTGATGCCAGTAAAACTCGCCATCTTCCAAGGCGGGCAACTGCTCCTGCTCGATGTAAATTTCTGCTCCGCAATAACTGCGAGCCAGATCTCGATCGTCACACCCTTTGATATGGGCTACAAGGCCCTCACCATGGGTACGCCACTGATCAATATTTACTGCCAACGCTTGACCATTGAGCTGTAACGTCCAAGGCTCATAAGCAAAGATATTTTCTAACGGCTGGGTATAGGAGTAGATCTTCACCCATCCTTTCACCCCATATACAGAGGTGATACGTCCAACCAACAGAGTGTCTTTGTTTGCCATTGAATATGTCAGCTCTACAACACGCAACTGATTAAGCGGCCTTGCTGGCCTCTTTGATCAACTGAGCCACACGATCGGTGGGCTGTGCACCATGCTGCGTCCAGTAAGCAACACGCTCCAGGTTGATGCTCAGGCGCTGCTCCTGACCACGAGCCAAGGGATTGAAGAAACCCACTCGCTCAATAAAACGACCGTCGCGAGCATTACGCTGATCAGCGATGGTGATGTGGTAGAAAGGACGCTTTTTAGAGCCGCCACGAGCTAAACGAATAGTTACCATACTACGTTCGATCCTCTTACTGAGTCCGAGTGGGTTTTGACATCGCCCACTGTTTGGGAAACCGGCTAAGCTTTTAAGGGACATAACCGAGTCACAAGGCGCCACATTCTACGCAAAGCGCCCTGAAGATGGAAGGAAAAACTGTATTAAAACTGCACAGTCTGCCGAAATTGTCTAGCTCCTGTTAAAGACGCGGCATACCGCCACCCATTCCAGGGGGCAACATTCCCTTCATGCCACGCATTAACTTGCTCAAGCCACCTTTCGCGGTCAGCTGCTTCATCATCTTTTGCATCTGTTTATGCTGCTTCAGCAGCCGGTTAATATCCTGCACCTGGGTGCCGGAGCCCTGTGCAATACGACGCTTACGCGAGCCGTTGATTACATCAGGATTACGACGCTCTCCCGGCGTCATGGAGTTAATGATCGCCTCCATTTGCTTAAACATTTTTTCCGCCTGGCCCAGATCAGCATTCTGACTAAGCTGTCCCATGCCAGGCATCATGCTCATGATGCTACCCATACCGCCCATTTGCTTCATTTGCTGCAATTGGTCACGGAAGTCTTCCAGGTTAAAGGTTTTACCTTTCTTTAACTTCGTCGCCAGCTGTTCTGCTTTATCCTTATCAAGCTTTTGCTCCGCCTGCTCGATCAGCGAGAGCACATCGCCCATCCCCAAGATACGGGAAGCAACACGATCTGGATGGAAGGGCGCCAACGCTTCGGTTTTCTCCCCCACCCCCAAAAATTTAATCGGCTTACCCGTAATATGGCGAACAGACAACGCTGCCCCACCACGGGCATCACCATCGGTCTTAGTAAGAATGACACCGGTTAATGGCAATACATCATTGAAAGCCTTAGCCGTGTTCGCCGCATCCTGACCGGTCATGGAGTCCACCACAAACAGGGTTTCCACCGGTTTAACCTGGGCATGCAGCTGACGCACTTCCTCCATCATCGCCTCATCAACATGAAGGCGACCTGCCGTATCCAACAGCACAACATCATGGTGCTGAATTTTGGCATGCTGGACCGCTGCCTTAGCGATGTCAGCAGGCTTCTGCTCGGGCGAACTGGGGAAGAAATGCACCCCAACCTCCGCTGCCAACGTCTCCAGCTGTTTAATCGCAGCGGGACGATAGACGTCTACCGATACCATCATGACGGACTTTTTCTTACGTTCTTTCAGGTAGCGCGCCAGCTTGGCTGCTGAAGTCGTTTTACCCGCCCCCTGCAAACCCGCCAACATAATCACCGCCGGCGGCTGAGCGGCCAGGTTTAACTCTTCATTGGCCTCCCCCATGATGGTGACCAACTCCTGACGAACTATTTTGACGAACACCTGGCCAGGCGTCAGGCTACGGGTCACCTCTTGCCCAATCGCGCGCTCCTTAACCTTGGCGATAAACTCCTTCACCACCGGTAAGGCAACATCCGCTTCCAGCAACGCCATACGCACATCGCGCAATGCATCTTTGACGTTATCTTCCGTCAGCTTGGCTTGACCGGTGATATGTTTCAGGGTGCGCCCTAAGCGCTCACTTAAGTTGTCAAACATAGGAAACCTCAGTATCAGGTACGCTGGGCAAACGTACCTGCATTGCAAAATTTTCGGCTATTATATCCGACACACCGACAAGGGACGAATGTCTCTGCCCGATCTGGAGCCTTGGATTGCCCACATGTTGTTGATCGTCACTTCGTTATTAGCTGTCATTGCCTACTCTTGCGCTGGATATTGGCAAGGCTGTGCCCTGCTCAATCGTCCGCAAGCCAGTAAAGCCCTGGTGCTTTCTTTAGCTGCCTTAGGCGCCGTAAGCCAAGCGATTCTCCTTAGTCAGGGTATGCTCACCCCCGAGGGTTGGCTACTAGACTTTGTCAGCCTGTCATCTTTAATGGCAATTGTCTTAGTCTCTCTGGTGGTAGTAAGCAGCCTAACTCGGCCACTGGAAAACCTATTGGTCATTATTTTACCCGTTGCTATTTTGACCTTGGCGCTAGAGTGGCTACTTCCTCAACACGGCAGTGCTAAACATTACCATCCCGGGGTGCTGATCCATATTCTTGCCTCCATGCTGGCCTACGCCCTACTGGCGTTAGCCGGTATTCAGGCCTTACTACTTGCTCGCCAAGACTGGCAGTTGAAACACCATCATCCTAGCGGCATTGTCAAATCACTTCCTCCACTGCAGACCATGGAAAAGCTGTTATTCGAATTGGTATGGGGTGGTATGGTACTGCTCACCCTTGGCCTACTGACCGGCTTTATTTTTGTAGAAAATCTTTTCGCCCAGCACCTCGTCCACAAAACCCTACTCTCTCTGTTAGCCTGGGTACTCTTTGCCATCCTGCTATGGGGCCATCATCGTCTCGGCTGGCGCAGCCGTACCGCGGTGCGCTGGACCCTTGGCGGCTTTATTCTGTTGATGCTGGGCTTCTTTGGCAGCAAGTGGGTACTGGAGTTTGTACTGGGCAGCGCTTGACAGCCCCAATGGGAATGAATACAACAGCCTTTCAGCTCAGTGAAACGAGGTTCACTCCGTCTTGAACGACCTTCCTATATCGGCCTTACTATTGTTGTTAGGCCTGCTTATTTTGTGTTCTGCTTTTTTCTCTGCATCCGAAACCGGCATGATGTCGCTCAACCGCTACAAGCTGCGACACTTGGTCAAAAACAAACACCGGGGAGCATTACGCGCCAGCAAACTACTGGAGCGTCCTGACCGCCTGATTGGCGTCATTCTGATCGGCAACAACTTCGTTAACATTCTTGCCTCCGCCATTGCTACTGTTATTGCCGTACGCTTGTGGGGCGATGCTGGCATTGCGATTGCCACCGCAGTGCTGACTCTGGTCATCCTGATTTTTGCCGAGGTTACCCCAAAAACCCTGGCTGCACTTCATCCCGAGCGCATTGCCTTCCCTGCAGCCATTTTACTGCGCCCCATTTTAAAGCTGCTCTACCCCTGCGTCTGGACAGTCAACAGCATTACCAATGCCATCCTGAAGCTGCTAGGCCTGCACCGCAAAGATCAGAATGACCACCTCAGCACTGAAGAGCTGCGCACTTTAGTGCATGAAGCCGGTGCACTGATGCCACGCCGTAATCAGGACATGCTACTGAGCATTCTTGATCTTGAACATGTCAGCGTGAATGACATCATGATCCCCAGCAATGAAATCATCGGCATTGACCTGGAAGATGAGCTGGAAACAATACTGGAACAGATTTCTCGCAGCCGTTATACCCGCCTCCCCATTTACCAGGGCGATATCAATAACGTGCTTGGCGTCCTCCATATGCGCAGCGTTGCTCGCCTACTGAAGCATGGCCGCGATCTGAGCAAGCAGGATCTTTTGAATGAAAGTTTTCCCGCATACTTTATTCCGGAAAACACCTCGCTCCACACCCAACTCTTTAACTTCCAACGGGAAAGTAAACGTCTGGGCCTAGTAGTTGATGAATACGGCGATGTGATTGGCGCCATTACCCTAGAGGATATTCTGGAGGAGATTGTTGGAGAACTATCCAACAAAGATGCCAAGGAGGATCAGGACATTGTTCACCAGGAAGACGGTAGTGTGATCATTGATGGCACCGCCAACATTCGCGACATCAACAAGTCGCTAAACTGGCTGCTACCAACTGAAGGCCCCAAAACCATTAACGGCCTGATTGTTGAGCATCTTGAAGCGATCCCTACCGCCAACACCTGCGTACAGATTGCCAACTACCGCTTCGAGACCCTGCAAATAAAAGACAATCTGATTAAATCTGTCCGCGCCTATGCTTTGGCAGACACCGACGGCGAAGACGATTAACTCTCTGGCACTGTCAAAAACAAAGGGAGGCACAAGCCTCCCTTTTCCTATATACCTTGCTTAGCCTACTTAGTGTGAGCCAGCAGCTCCTCACAGGGGTCAAAGTCCTGGTTCATATCCAGTGCAGGCTTATCAGTACGCGGCACCCCAACCACTTTTGCCGGCACCCCTGCCACAGTGGTATGGGGAGGCACGGGCTTCAGCACCACGCTCCCTGCACCAATTTTGGCACCATTCCCCACTTCAATATTGCCTAAGACTTTAGCTCCGGCACTGATCAGCACCCCAGCACGAATCTTGGGATGACGATCCCCCGACTCCTTACCCGTCCCCCCCAGGGTAACGTTCTGCAGGATAGAGACATCATCCTCCACTACCGAAGTTTCCCCGATAACAATACCGGTAGCATGGTCAAGCATAATTCCCTTACCGATGCGGGCAGCAGGATGGATATCAACGCCAAATACCACGGAGATCTGGTTTTGTAAGAAAATCGCCAAGGTTTTGCGGTTCTGCTTCCATAACCAATTCGCCACACGATACGCCTGCAAGGCATGAAAACCCTTTAAATACAGCAGTGGCACTAGATATTCATTCACTGCCGGGTCCCGCTCTACCGTGGCTTTAATATCCGCGCAAGCGGAGTGGAGAATGCAGGGGTCATTGGCAAAGGCCTCGGCAATAATCTCGCGGATGGTGATAGCAGGCACCGTGGGACAGTCCAGCTTGTTAGCTAAGTGAAAACTTAGCGCTGAACTAATGTCATCGTGATTCAAAATCGTGGAGTGGAAGAAACTGGCCAACATCGGCTCTGTGCTCGTTTGTGCCAGGGCTTCATCCTTCACGATGCGCCATACTTCATCTATTAACTGCGCCGCAGACATAATACCGCTTCCTTCTTATTGCAGGGGCGGAGGAAAGATGGGGCCAGAATACCTCATTTCAATCGGCTTAGCGATTGCACCAATCCCGCCATAGCAAACTGAACACAGAGATAGCTCTCCTGCCAAACAATGCCCTCACCGTTCGCATACCCAACCAACGGACTCTCTCATAAGCATAGTCACTGTAGCCAAAAGCAAAAAAGGCCATGACTTTCGTCATGGCCTTCAAATCTGGTAGGACTAACTGGACTCGAACCAGCGACCCCCACCATGTCAAGGTGGTGCTCTAACCAACTGAGCTATAGTCCTGTCGCGTTAAGCTGGCGTGCATTATACCCAGACCGCGTTGTGGCGCAACCCCTTTTTACTAACTTTTTCCTGCACTTCAAAGACTTAGCTTTCCAATAACGGAATCTGTGCTTTAAGCTCCTGCACCTTGTCCCGCAGCTGCGCTGCCTTTTCAAACTCCAGAGCCTTCGCAGCGGCAAACATCTCTTGCTCAAGCTTTTTAATCAGCTTGGCTAATGCCGCCAAATCCTGCGGCGCAGCTGCTTGGTAGTCTGCACTCGGCTCCGCTACTTTGCGCTGCGCCCTACCTCTATTATTCCCCTTACCAGGAGCAACCGCCCCCTCCAGGATATCCTGCACCGACTTCAAAATCGTTTGGGGAGTAATACCATTGGCCACATTGAACTCATGCTGACGCTCTCGACGGCGAGCCGTCTCATCTATCGCTTTCTGCATCGAGCCAGTAATACGATCGGCATAGAGAATAGCTTTCCCCTTCGCATTACGTGCCGCACGACCAATCGTCTGAATTAAAGAACGTTCGGAGCGCAGGAAACCCTCTTTATCGGCATCCAGAATCGCCACCAAGGAGACCTCCGGCATATCCAAGCCCTCTCGCAGTAGGTTAATCCCTACTAGCACATCGAACTCCCCTAGCCGCAGATCACGGATAATTTCCACCCGTTCAACTGTGTCGATATCTGAGTGCAGATAACGCACCTTGATGCCATGCTCACTCAAATACTCAGTTAAATCCTCTGCCATCCGCTTGGTTAGCGTAGTCACTAGCACACGCTCTTTATCCGCAATCCGCAGATGAATTTCAGAGAGCAGGTCATCCACCTGGGTACCCGCAGGGCGTATCTCCACCTCAGGGTCCAGCAATCCCGTGGGCCTCACTAGCTGCTCTACTACCTGCCCCGCGTGTCTCGCCTCATAATCCGATGGTGTTGCTGATACGAACACCATCTGAGGCGCTATCCGTTCCCACTCATCAAAACGCATAGGGCGGTTATCGAGGGCAGAAGGCAAACGGAAACCATACTCCACCAGAGTTTCCTTACGAGAACGATCCCCCTTATACATCGCCCCAATCTGAGGAATGGTGACATGAGACTCGTCGATGATAAGTAGTGAATCTGGCGGCAAGTAATCAAATAGAGTAGGAGGCGCCTCGCCTGGTTGCCGGCCCGACAGGTAGCGCGAGTAGTTCTCTATGCCGTTGCAGTACCCTAGCTCACGGATCATTTCCAGATCATAGCGTGTCCGTTGCTCTAAGCGTTGCGCCTCAACCAAACGCCCCGCCTCACGCAAGTGATGCAAGCGCTCATGCAACTCTGCCTCAATAGCCTCTACAGCTTGCAGCAGAGTCTCCCGTGGAGTGACATAGTGTGTTTTAGGATAGATAGTAAAGCGCGGCAGGCTCTGCCCAGCCCTGCCTGTTAAAGGATCAAACAAACGTAATGACTCTATCTCATCATCAAAAAGCTCAATCCGCAGTGCATCCTGGTCAGATTCAGCGGGAAACACATCAATAACCTCACCACGAACCCGATATGTCCCCCTCTGAAAGTCGATATCATTGCGGGTATATTGCAGTTCCGCCAAGCGTCGCAGAATAAAGCGCTGCTCAATTTTGTCGCCACGCACCAGGTGCAACACCATTTGTAGGTAAGCTTGCGGATCGCCCAAACCATAAATAGAAGAAACCGTGGCCACAATGATAGTGTCGCGCCG
Organism: Balneatrix alpica DSM 16621; assembly: GCF_000619885.1. Lineage (GTDB taxonomy): Bacteria > Pseudomonadota > Gammaproteobacteria > Pseudomonadales > Balneatricaceae > Balneatrix > Balneatrix alpica. The sequence goes on from NZ_KK211040.1 coordinate 558,758, forward strand.
CTCTAACAACGCTTTGGTGGCGGAAAGACGCATCTGCTCAATATGCTCGTTAACCGATGCATCCTTTTCAATGAAGGTATCGGAGGATGGAACGTAGGCCTCTGGCTGGTAGTAGTCGTAATAAGAGACAAAGTACTCCACCGCATTATGTGGAAAGAACTCCTTAAACTCACCGTAGAGCTGCGCTGCCAACGTTTTATTGTGAGCCATGATCAATGTTGGACGCTGAACTTTCTCAATAATATTAGCCATGGTAAAGGTTTTACCCGAGCCAGTTACCCCAAGAAGAGTCTGAGCAGCTAAGCCGGCCTCCAATCCTTGGCTCAACTTTTTAATCGCCTCAGGCTGATCCCCTGAAGGACTAAACTTACTCACTAACTGAATTTTATCCGACATCGGTTTACGCTCCCCGGCTTCCTTGTTATAAGAGCGGCAGTCCGCTACCACCTCACAACAAAGAGGGCTTAACATGGCAGTGACGCTAAGCCAGCGCCTTCAACATATACATACCTCCCCCACCGCTTTGCTAACCAAAGAAGTGAAGGCACTTATCGCAGCAGGCGAGGATATCATTGCCCTCGCAGCGGGAGAACCGGACTTTGCCACTCCTGAGCATATTCAGACAGCCGCCATTGAGGCCATGCGTAGTGGTCAAACCGGTTATACCCCTGTAGCCGGCACACCAGAGCTACTCGCGGCCATTGCCGCCAAGTATCGTCGTGATTTTAGCCTTCACTATGATAACGAACAGATCATTGCCACCTGCGGCGGCAAACAGGCTATCTATAGTGCTTTCTTAGCGATCCTGAGCGCCGGCGACGAAGTGCTGATTCCCGCTCCCTATTGGGTGTCCTACCCTGACATGGCCCGCTGTGCTGACGCCATTCCCGTGATCGTGGAATGTGACGAAGGCGAGCATTTTAAACTCAGTGCCACTAAGTTGCGCCAACACTTAAATCAGCAAACCAAACTGCTTATTTTAAACTCACCCAACAATCCCAGCGGGCAGGTATATAGCCGTCAGGAATTGGCAGAATTAGCCACCGTTATACGCCAATGGCCTGAGTTGTGGATCCTTTGCGATGATATTTATGAGCCTTTTTGCTGGCATCCCGACGGATTCCACACCCTTATTGAGATTGCTCCCGACCTGGCCGACAGAACGCTCATCGTCAATGGCGTCTCTAAAGCCTATGCCATGACTGGCTGGCGCCTTGGCTATGCCCTCGGCCCAGCCTCTCTCATTAAAGCCCTCGGCACCTTGCAGTCGCAAAGCACCTCCTGCGCCTGCTCGATTTCTCAAGCAGCGGCAGTGGCAGCGCTACAGGGTCCACAAGACTGTATTACCCTCTTTTGCCAGAGTTACCAAACTCGTCACGCCTGGCTACTCGAACAACTAAATAATCTACCTGGAGTTTCCTGCCTGCCAAGCCAAGGTGCATTCTATCTCTTTGCCAATGTGCGAGAGGCTATGGATCAGCACCAGCTCACAACTGATGTCGCCTTCTGCCAATGGTTGCTGCAACAGGCCAAGGTAGCCGTGGTACCGGGCTCAGCCTTTGGCTTGACTGGCTATGTACGCTTTTCATTTGCCGCCGCACAATCTGATCTTGAAAAGGCGATTGAGCGCTTACAGAAAATTTTATAAACCATCGACAAGCCCTTGACATAAAAAGAAAAAAACGTATTATAGCGGCCCATCGACACGATGTTCCCTGATAGCTCAGTCGGTAGAGCAGCGGACTGTTAATCCGTTGGTCGCAGGTTCGAGTCCTGCTCGGGGAGCCACTTCTAAAGCCCTAAACGGGCTTTTTTCGTTTATGCATCTTCTCTCCTTTCCACGACAACACCACTGATCTTCTTCAGTCTTCGTTAACCCACTTCTATACATAAACAGCTCTTCGCAATTAGCCAGCTACTGCTGCAGCATCATGCCCTACCCCTCCTATCTCGCTGCCAGCGTACCAGGATTAAAGCTGATTCCGATCAATGGCGGCCGCACGCTCTATCCCCTGCGCTTGCTGATCCGGCACAGCGAACCCACTCCTATCCTAGCCAAGATGCTGATGGAGGCAGCCATCAAGACACAACAGATCAGTTAGTTTGCAAGAACTCTGGATAAGGCAAGGTTGTGATCAGATGGACAGCCAAGCTGTTGTTAGGCGGGTATATGCGCTTTATACGCCGAGCGTTAGGTAGGTCTTCTTCTCGCCGAAGCATTGATCTCGGCAGCGATGGGGGCCATGGCAAGCTCAGATGGCGTGATCACGCTTACACGCCCACTAGCTGGAGGCTCTTTCACAATCCAGCCATTACGCTGAGCATGCAACGAGGATT
>NZ_JHUZ01000011.1 GCF_000619885.1 Balneatrix alpica DSM 16621
TGGCGTCCCATAGGGGGTTCGAACCCCTGTTACCGCCGTGAAAGGGCGGTGTCCTAGGCCACTAGACGAATGGGACATTCCACACCACAACATCAGCAGCGGTGCGGGCGCGTATACTACCCAGGCACCCATACAGGGTCAAGAGGCAGAACAAAAAAAGCTGTATTTGTTTGCGTTACCCCGCCACTCCCACGCAATCCCACGTCTAGACTAGACCCAATTAGCTGGATGCTATAAAAACACCTATGCTTTATTTGATTTCAGGTATATTGGCGCCCTCTCACTTGTACTGTCTCGAAGTATTAAAGGGTGCAATAGCAAAGCCGATAATGGCAAGACACTAGCCCGGAGTGGATTCACAACACATGAATTCCGCGTATATCGCTGTTCTTATAGTACTAGGCGTACTGGCGCTGGTCGCCATGGCAATGATCGGCCAGTCGATTGAGAATGCCAGACAGCGCAAATTACAGCGCATCATTGCCATCAAAGAGCAAATTCGTCATATCTATGCCGCCGTACAACAAACCCCCAAAGGCTTCCTACCTCCGGCTCTGAAACAGACTTTGCTCCAGCTCGCCATCGTGCGTCTAAATGAGCTGATAGTGCTGGAACCCAAAGACCCATTACATAAATCCATGCTAGGGGAATTGAAGTCCGAATTAGAATCTAGCCGGCAAGAGCCTGACGACCTCTCCCCACCTCCAATCTATTCGCAAAAACAAGCTACACAAATTAAGCGCCAGTTCTCCCAACTGAGTCAGACGCTGAAAAACCTTTATGAGCAACGCCTGATCCCTCCGCCGCAAGCACAGGCTCATATGCAAAGCCTAAAGGTCTACAGCAAGCTGATTTCTCTCGACTTAAGCCTGCTAACTGCACAACAGGTGGATACCCGCGGCAATTGGAAGAATGCTCGCCACATGCTGCTGCAATGTCAGCAAGGCTTGCAACAACTCAGCAAGTTTGTTGATGTCAGTGAGCGCCTGAATGGTATTACCGCCCGCATTCAAGAACTCAATGCCAAGCAAGACCGTGAAGTGCAAGCTAAACAAGCAGCTTTAGAGGCCGAGCTGAAAAAAATCGAAGACGAAGAAAATAAATGGCGAGTTAAGCAGGATTATGAGTAAAGCCTTTGCCGGGCACCCCTGTTGTTACCGCTGCACCCTTCCCCTTAGTCACTGCTGTTGCTTAAGCATTGCACTAGCACCAAGCAGCCTGTGTTGGACACTGCTGACGCACCCGCGTGAGTATCTGCGCCTAGACAATACCGGTAAGCTGGCCAAAGTCGTGCTCCGCTCAGGCTGCCAACGCATACGTTGGCAACGGCAAATGCCGCCCCTTCAGCTACCTCAACCAAGCTATCTGATCTTTCCCAATGAGACCGGTCAGCCTCCCCTCACTTTGGAGCAGATTCCATCCCCTGCTGGGATTAACCTGATAGTGCTGGATGCCACCTGGCAAGAAGCACGCAAAATGTTGCGTCAGAGTACCTGGTTACAACGCTTGCCTCGCTTGCAATTAATGCCTGAACAATTATCTCAATTCCGTTTGCGCCGTCATCAGCAAGCAGGCCACCTGTGCACAATAGAGGCAATGGCCCTTGCCCATTTACAATGGTCCGAGCCCATACAGAGTGCAGCTCTACTTAAGCAGCTTGATCGCTTTCAACACCATTATCAGGCTTGGCAGAGCGGCCATCCTCCTGTAAATAACGCCGACGCTTCTTAGCCGTTAAGCGACTTAAATCCACCAGCACCAAACCATCAATGCAGTAACCGAAGTCAGGATCAACCCCAAAATCGAGAAAACGTACCCCACCCGGCTCACATACCTCTGTATATTGTTTGTACAGTGTCGGCACCGTCACACCTAAATGACTCAAGCGCTCCTTAAGCTCAATAAAATCCTCAGCATAGTTATTGCCACTGAATAACTGCTGCAACCAAACCTCATCTTCTACCTTCCCCACAAAAGGCACCTTTGCCTGAGCTAAATATTCAGGATCAGCAAAGTAGACTTGATAAAAGCGTACCAGTAACTGCCGAGCCATCAGCGGATAAGCCTGACTGATACTGACCGGGCCAAACAGATAACGTACCTGTGGATGATGGCGTAAATAGGCCCCCAATCCCTGCCATAGATAATCCAGACTACGCTTGCCCCAGTACTTGGGCTGCACAAAACTACGGCCCAATTCGACCCCTTGCTCGAAATAAGGCTGCATATCAGGTCGATAACGAAACAGTTGTGCTGAGTACAGCGGCTGACCGCTCTGCAATAACTTACTTACCTCTGCCAGCCGATAAGCACCGGCAATCTCCAGATCTTCCTCGTCCCATAACACCAAATGGCGGTAGTAATGATCAAAACTGTCTAAGTCGAGTTTCTGCCCTGTCCCCTCCCCGACCTGACGAAACGCCAGCTCCCGCAAACGGCCAATCTCTTTCATCACCGGCGAGTCCGGCTGATAGTCATAAAGATAAATTTTCTTACCGTCTGCGGTTTGCCCCAGACAAGGCGCCAATGCCAAGGCTTTCTTGACCGCCTGACGCTGCTGTGGATGGGCAATGGTGTTCTCCGTCACAAATAGTGGCTTGCCCTTTTTACCCAGTCGGTAGACATGTTTTTTCACCAGCTTAGCCACCATTTGATTCGGCAAAGGCAAGGCTCGCAGTTGCTCTATGGGGATGGGCTGACCAACACGCACCTGCAATTCCCGGTTACGCTGCGCAAACATCTCATGGGCCAGCAATAAAGTGGAAAGAGGCTTGTACAACATAGATAAGGCATAGAACATCCAGGAATTACGCCCCTGTACATGCACAGGTAACACCGGCGCATTGGCTTTGCGGGCAAACAATAAGAAGCCAGGTTGCCAGCGGCCATCTTTGATGCCATCCCAACTGGCACGAGATACCTCCCCCGCCGGAAAGACAATCACCGCCTCTTCTCGCTGCAGCGCCTGCAACACACGCTGAATGGAACGCTTATGTCCCTGGGCACTCAGATTATCGATCGGTAAAAACAGAGACTGCAGGGGGCTTAAATGGCTGAGTAAGTCATTGGCCAGAATACGCACATCAGCACGCACCTCGCTAACCAGTTTCAGCAACGCCAAGCCATCTAACGAACCCAAAGGGTGATTAGCAACGATGACCACCCGACCAGTGGCAGGAATATTAGCCTTGTCCGCATGGGAGAGACGGTAACTGAAGTTGAAGTACTCCAATACCTTATCGAGGAACTCAAAACCTCGTAGCCCCTGGTGCTGTTGCAGAAAGCGATTAATTTCCCGCTCGTGAATCAAACCACGTAGCAACACCAGTGAAGGCTGCCGCCACCAGCTGGCCGCTTCGTTAAAGTTGGGATACTTCTGCAGCAAAGCCTGCTCGATGTTGAGCATGGTGTCTCCCCCTGGAAATTTCCGGTTGGAGATCACATTAGAAAGTTAAGATGACATTTTAATGGCCGGTCCCCCGAGATAGACCGACCCAAGACTGGGAACTTTACCGCTGATAACCTGACTAACTTTTTACCTTTGCAGCGCAGCCTGTGCTGCAGCACCCCTGTTCTATTCCCCTTCGAAGCATGGATGACCTGGAACAGGGGTCTTTTTTTAGACCATGAAAACGCCGCTGCCCCATCAAGGGGCAGCGTGCTGTCTAAGCAGGCCGTTAAAAAACCGGCGGTAAACGATTGAGCCAGCGACTGGCTTGAAAGCTATCCTGCCCCAAACCCAGCTCACCATGCTGATAGGCTTTCGCAATGCGGCGGATGGCCAAGGCATGTCCTTGTTCTGCTGCTTTCACATACCAATCACACGCCTGCACAGGATCACAGAATAGGTCTTGATCACCTTCTTCCAGCAGTTTACCCCATTGGTATTGCGCTTTAGCTTCACCCGACTCTGCCGCCAGACGCAAAAAACGGGCACCTTCAGCCCGCGCTTGACGCCCCTGCCCACGAAACCATAACCAGTGACCATATTCACTAGCAGCCCTGGCATGACCACGCTCGGCACACCAATGCATCATTCGCAGTGCCAGCGGCCCCTGTTGATAACGTAACAACAGGCGTGCGAGGGGAAAACTCATACGCGCTAACCAAACTGCCATCCTTCTCTCCCCGTTAGGCAACCCGCGGGTCCGGGTTGCCACGAGAATATAAGATACGCTTGACTCGCTAGCGATGAAAGGGATGATGCCGCGGGCTGGGCCGCTGTGGTGGACGGGACTCCGGGTCCATCCCCATCGCCCGGGCAAAGCGCGCCCGCATCCATTCCATTCGCCGCTCCCGCTCTCGGGCACGCCGACGAGCAAGAAAAACTGAGTACTCGATTACCTGTGCCATAGTCTTCTCCCTCGGGTTTTGCCCGTGCTTTGTTTATGATGAGTGCTGAACAGGCGGAGCGAACACTTGCGCCTTAACTTTCTTATGTTGTCTGTATTCGTAAATCCAATGACCGCTGACGCCCTTCCCATCGAATCTGTCATTCCCGAGTTAGTTAGCCAACTCGAACAACACACCCGTGTCATCTTGCAGGCCGCTCCGGGGGCCGGCAAAACTACCCGGGTTCCGCTGGTGCTGATGGCTCAACCCTGGGCGCAAGGACAGCGCATCCTGCTGCTGGAGCCCCGCCGCATTGCCACCAAGCATGCTGCCGCCTATATGGCACAAAGCCTGGGAGAACCCCTGGGACAGCGTATTGGCTTTCGGGTACGCCAGGAAGCTAAGGTCAGTCAGGCAACCCAGGTAGAAGTCATTACTCAAGGGATCTTGATTCGCATGCTGCAGGATGATCCCAGCCTGGAGGGAGTGGCGGCTGTTATCTTCGACGAATTCCATGAACGTAGTCTGGATGCCGACCTGGGGTTTAGCCTCTGCCTGGATGTACAACGCAGCCTGCGGCAAGACTTACGCCTGTTGGTGATGTCCGCCACCCTGGATACCGGCGGCCTGCGTCAATTACTCGGTACAGACTGCCCGATGCTGGAATGCCCAGGTCGCAGCTGGCCGGTCGAAACCCACTATCGACCGGGCTCAACACAGCAATCTCTGGCGGAGCAAGTGCGCCTCTGTGTGCAGGAAGCCTTAGTCGATGCTCAAGGCGACATACTGGTCTTCCTACCTGGCCAAGCCGAAATTCGTCAATGTGAAGCCGCCTTAGCAGACTTAGCGGTGCAGCTAACCCCCTTACACGGTCAGCTTAGCCTGCCCCAGCAACAACAAGCCCTGGCGGCACGACAAGGCAGTCACCCCAAGGTCATCCTCAGCACCAGCATTGCCGAAACCAGCCTCACTATCGATGGGGTCGACACCGTCATTGACAGTGGCTGGCAACGTTTACCCCTGTTTCAGCCGCGGTTAGGCATGACACGTCTGGTTACCCGCCGCTGCAGCCAAGCCAGTGCAGAACAACGACGCGGACGCGCTGGACGCCAAGGCCCCGGCCGCTGCTATCGTTTATGGAGCCGTGAGCAACCCTTAATCCCTCACCAGGATCCGGAAATTCTGCAGGCGGATCTCGCCCCCTTAGTGCTAGAGCTATTAGCCTGGGGGGTCAAACAACCCCAGCAGCTAGACTGGCTTACCCCTCCTCCGGCCGCGGCCTTTGCTCAGGGGCGTCAACTGCTGATGCAGTTAGCCATGTTGGATGAGCAGGGCAGCCTGACAGCATTGGGACAGCAGGCACAACAACTGGGCACGCATCCACGTTTAGCGGTGATGTTGGTACGCAGCCAAGCATTACAGGCGGAGGGCTTAGCTGCCTGTCTGGCAGCGTTGCTTGAAGAAGGCAGCCAGCAAAGCAGTACCGACATCCGCTCAGCCCTACTGCACCCCAGCCCTTTGCAACGGCAGCAGGCACAACGCTGGGCAGACAAACTCGGCGTGAAGCCAGACTGGCATCCCAGCCCAAAGGTAGGAGAGCTACTCGCACTGGCCTTTCCCGAGCGCATTGGTAAAGCACTGGAGCCTGGACGCTGGCAACTCGCCAGTGGCCAACAGGCCTGGATCACTGAACAGGACAGCCTGGCCCGCCAGCCCTGGATTGTGGCCGTAGAAGTAGATGGCAACCCAAGCCGGGTACGGGTTTATCTTGCTGCCAGCCTAGATGAAAGCGCACTGGCACGGCTGTACCCCAGTAGTCAGCAATGGCAACAACGGGTGGAATGGAATGAGCAGGAAGGCCGGTTACAGGCCTGGCAAGAACAAGCCTGGTTAAAACTCTGTCTGGCGCGCAAACCACTGCCACAGATTCCACCACAACTTAAGGTTCCAGCCTTACTCGATGCGATTCGACGTCGAGGTCTCGGTACCTTGCCCTGGCAGGATACTAGCCGCCAACTGCTCGCCAGACTCAAGCTACTCCAAGGCCATCTGCCTGACTGGCCCTGCTGGGATGACGCCAGTCTGCTCGAACAGTTAGAGGATTGGCTGGCCCCCTACTTGCAAGGGATGCATCGTCTACAAGATCTTAACAGCCTGAATCTGCCCGGCCTGCTACTCAACCGCTTAAGTTGGCAACAGCAGCAGCAACTTGAAGAGTGGGCCCCTAGTCATTTTCAAGTACCCAGCGGCTCCCGCATTGCCATCGACTACCAGGCAGACCCTCCTGTGCTGGCAGTCCGCCTACAGGAAGTCTTTGGCCTTGAGCACACCCCCAGTGTCCTCAAAGGTCGGCTACCCCTGTTATTACACCTTCTCTCCCCTGCCCGCCGGCCCATTCAGATCACCCAGGATCTGGTTAGCTTTTGGGCCCAGGGCTACCACCAGGTACGTAAGGATTTAAAAGGGCGCTACCCCAAACACTACTGGCCAGACGACCCCTATCAGGCAGAGGCGATTAGCGGTGTGCGACCACGTCGTTAAAAACGCCTAAGGGCCAGACGATAAAGGCGCCACTGGGGCGCCTTCACGAAGCTATTAACCTGTTGCCACAGGTCGGCCAGGATCCTGGCACCATTCACTCCAGGAGCCCGGATAAAGACGACTGCCACTCAAACCGGCATGTTCCATAGCCAGCAGGTTATGGCATGCCGTGACCCCCGAGCCACAGTAGTGCACCACCTCCTTCGGGCTACGCTCCCCTAGTAATTGCTGCCATTCAGCGCGCAACTGATCGACACTCTTAAAGCGCCCATCGGCTTGCAGATTAAGCTGCAGGGGCCGGTTTAATGCCCCCGGGATATGACCTGCCACCGGATCAAGCGGCTCCACCTCACCACGGAAGCGTTCAGGGGCACGGGCATCCACCAGCATCCAGCGCTGCTCTTTTAGCTGTGCCAAAACTTCCGCTAGGCTCCGTTGGCCCAACAACGCCGCCTGAGGTTGAAAATCACTCTGCACACAGGGAGGGATTTCCTGCTGCTGCGCAGCGGATGCGGTTAACCAGGCTTGCCAGCCGCCATTGAGTACCGCCACCTTGGCATGCCCCAGCGACTTTAACAGCCACCATAGCCGCGCTGCCATCGCGCCCCCCATATCGTCATAGGCCACCACCTGGGTATCCGCACGGATTCCCCATTGCTGTACCCTGTGCAAAAAGTCACTTGGCTGCGGCAAAGGGTGACGACCACTACCTGGAGTTAACGGCCCGGACAAATCCTGATCAAGGTGAGCATAGCGTGCGCCAGGAATATGCCCCTGCTGGTAAGCCCGCCGCCCTGCTTCGGTATCGGTCAGATTAAAGCGGCAATCCAGGATGCACCAATCCTCATGCTGCAGATGGGCCTGCAGGGTACTCACATCAATCAGGGTATGGGGGTTCATCTCACACCTCCGCCAACCAAGCCTGGACTAATTCCAGCTTCAGTTTCAGCGCCTTCTTGTCCTTCTTGCTGGCCGCTTCCAGCTCCTGCTGCAGCAGCTCCTGCAGTTGCTCCAGGGTTAAGCCCTGCTGTTGCTGACGCACTCGCAGCTCAGCGCCAGCCTCCGCTTTGGCCTGTTCTTCACGCTGACGGGCAATCTCTTGCGCCCGGGCTTTACCCGCTTCCAGCTTCTCCAGCTCCTCTTCACTCAACTCTTTTTTACTGTCCCGGGTTTGCTCGCTGTGCTGACGCAACTGACGATTGAAGGCCTGTAAACCCACCGCCTCACGTACCTGCTCCAGGAAGGGAGTCGCAATAGCACGGGCTTTTTCCGCTCCCTGTAACAACACCTCCTCCAAATAAGCCTGATCAGCCATCAAGCGCTGGTACTCCTGACGTGGCCCACGTAGCTGTGCGTCAAGGAATTCAAACAACTCCTGCTTCAGGCTGCCCCAGGCAATGCCTTCGGCAAAACGCTGACGCATCTGCTCACGTTCCGCCTGGCTGGCAAAGGCAGCGTAAATTTCATACAGGGTGCTGCTATCCGGATCTTTAGGTTCACCCGGTTCACGGGAGTCGGTTTTAATCTGGGCAACCAGTTTGCGTAGCTCATCCGCTTCACAAAACAGTGGAATCGTATTGTTGTAGCTCTTGCTCATCTTGCGGCCATCCAGGCCCGAGAGCACCGCGACCTCATCACTCACCACCGCCTCAGGCAGGGTAAAGAGGGGGGCATAGGTGTGATTGAAACGCCCGGCAATATCACGAGCCATTTCGATGTGCTGAATTTGATCCTTACCCACCGGGATTTGCTCAGCGTTAAACATCAGGATGTCCGCCGCCATCAGAATCGGGTAGGAGAACAGCCCCATGGTCACCCCATCATCCTGATCTTCTTTGCCAGCCTGGGTGTTGTCATCGACGGAGGCTTTATAGGCATGGGCACGATTCATCAGCCCTTTGCCGGTCATGCAGGTGAGGATCCAGGTGAGCTGCGGAATCTCAGGAATATCAGACTGACGATAAAAGGTCGCTACCTTAGGATCCAATCCCAACGCTAACCAGGTGGCAGCAATTTCCTGACGCGAGCGAAATACCCGTTCAGGCTCGTGGCATTTAATCAGCGCATGGTAATCCGCCAGAAAATAAAAGGAGTGCACATCCTGATTACGGCTGGCATCAATAGCCGGGCGAATCGCCCCCACATAGTTACCAAGGTGGGGGGTGCCTGTAGTGGTAATACCGGTCAGAACACGAGTCTTCTTAGTCATCCTGTCACTCTGCAGACAAAGAGGCGAATAGGTAAAACGGGCTAACGCAATACACACTCAGCATATTGCGAAGGCAGCCGAGCTTGGCAAAAAGTCGTTAAGCCTTGGCGTTGTTCCGGCTTTTTGGCAAGCTTGCCCATGGTTTAAACGCGCCCAGGCTACTCTTATAGCCAGACCCACTTCGCTCGTTCATTGGTTTATTGCTTCGGGGCTGGCAGAGTAGCACACTCGGGCAGCTGGCGAGAAATGCCCTTAGTCAACAATAGGACGCTCCGCTCATGGACACCGCACAACTGGCTTCATTGATACTGACAGCACTAGCCTTAGTACTTCTGATTTGGATTAGCCTGAAAAGCCGTCCGGGCTCTCCCAAGGAATGGTTAGCCACTCTGGCAACTTGGTTGCTCGCCCTGGTGATAGGACTGGTCGCCTATAGCGCCTTGCAACTGCTACTCGATAGCCAGGGTAAAAGCCTGCCGGATCTTGCCATCCCGGTGGTGATCATCGCCGCCGCCCGTTTGAGCCTGCGCTGGGCACCACTGTGGGTCAATAAACCCAAGCTGTAACCCCCTTTGCTTTGCCACTAAGCGTCCCCAAATAAGTAGCGAGCATCGCCACGAAAAACCGTCATCGCTGGTTGTATAAGTTCACCAACAATGGCGCTTAATCGGCGGTAATGCTCGCTATCCTACGTAAGGCATCGGAATGCAATCCTGACCTTTTAACGGGAGGCAAAATGGACACTACCCCTCACACGCTGAGTACACTCTTTGCCCAGCTTGGACTCGACTCCAGCAGCCAGGCCATCAATCAATTCATTCGTCAGCAAGGCCCACTACCAGATGATCTGCCACTGGAACAAGCAAGTTGCTGGAACCCTGCCCAAGCACGTTTTATCCAGGAAGCCCTGGCGCAAGACTCCGATTGGAGTGAAGTAGTCGATGAGCTCAATGTATTAATGCGTCGTCGCCATTAAGCGCTATCAAGTCACCTGAGAGAAGCCTGTCCACTGGCTTCTCTCAACACTGCCAGCCCCTTCTGAGTGCTGACGCAGCCTTACCCTGGCCTCCACTTAACACTCTAGGTAGACTGCTGCTTCACTCAGATGGAGCCCTGTTATGCTTGCTGTGATTTCACCTGCCAAAACCCTGGATTTCGAGACACCGGCTCACACAGCCCATTGCAGTCAACCAGACTTTCTTAACGAAGCCAGTGACCTGATTGAGCAACTACGCCCCCTCACCCCCGCACAACTGAGCCAGTTAATGAGCCTGAGCGACAAGCTCGCTGCTCTCAATGTCGCCCGTTATGCCAACTGGCAACTGCCCTTTACTCCAGCCAATGCCAAACAGGCCGTATTGGCATTTAAAGGAGACGTTTATCAGGGATTGGATGCCGCCACGCTAAATGAGGAGGAGCTTGCCTATGCGCAGCAACACTTGCTGATACTGTCCGGGCTCTATGGCTTGCTACGCCCCTTGGACTTAATCCAGCCCTACCGACTGGAGATGGGAACCGCCTTTGCCAATTCCCGTGGCAAAGATCTTTATGCCTTCTGGGGCAAGCGTCTGACCGAGGCCCTGAACCAGCGTCTGCAACAGCAGGAGCAACAGGTCCTGATCAACCTGGCTTCCAATGAATACTTTAAAGCCATCCAGCCTAAACAACTGCAGGGGCGTTTAATCACCCCCGTCTTTAAGGATCGCAAAAACGGCCAGTACAAAATCATCAGCTTCTACGCGAAAAAAGCCCGCGGGCTGATGTGCCGTTATCTGATTGAGCAACGTCCTGACCGGGTCGAAGCCCTGCAAGACTTCAATTACCAGGGTTACTACTTTAGCCGTCAAGATTCCCAGGGGGATACCTGGACCTTCCTGCGGGAAGAGCAAGACTCATAGCTCCACCCCCATGGCCAAAAAACAACAGCCCCGCTTAGCGGGGCTGTTGTTGATTTCTAGCTGGTGAGCTTAACAGCAAGCCGATCTCAGTGCTGCTGAATCCCTTCGATCTGCCAGGCACCCTGGGCATTATCCAAAGGCTTGCTCAGATGCCACACTTCACTGAACTCTGTCGTTGGCCCCTGTTGCTCTTCACGTACCCAGCCGGAGAACTGCAGGCTGACCACCGCCATGCCATTGACCTCCTGGTAGTTGATCAGATCCACCATCACGGACTCAACATCGGTATGTTGGGGACCGGCTAAAGCCTCACGCTCGGCTTTCAACTGAGCAAACAGCTCCGGGGTCATGTAGTCCGCCAGGGTGGCATAGTCTGCCTGATCCCAAGCACGCTGCAGCTGACGGAAGTGGTTACGCGCCTCTTCCAGGAAAGCGTCTTTTTTAAACCAAGCCGGGGTTTGGATATCAGTGGCCAGCTCGGCCATCAGACCTTGCTCCCCATTACCAAAATGGCCAGCACGCATGGCAGGGCTACTCTGGGGTTCAGGCGTAGCAGGCTGCTGATAGGGCTGAGCGGCCCCCGCGCCAGCATAAGCAGGCTGAGCTTGTTGCGCCGCCGCTGCCTTACGCTTAAACAGGCGGAACAGCACAAAAGCAATCACGGCGATAATCAGAATATCCATCAAGCCGATACCGTCGAAAGCCCCACCGAAGAACAGTGCTCCCAACAAACCACCCGCCAGCAGTCCCCCCAGCATACCGCCCATCAAACCGGACTTTTTCGGTGCTGCAGTAGCGGTGTTAGTCGGAGCAGCGGTCGGCTGGCTGGCTTGTTTCGGTGCATAGGTCGGCTTCGCCGGAGCAGAGTAGCTCTTACCAAAACTTTTGCCGCCACCAAGTTTGGCTGCCTCCACAGGTTGCAGACCCAATGTCAGCAGCAAGCACAGGCTGGAAAACAGGGTTACAAGCGCACGCATGTATTTTTTCTCCTCAAGCGTTGATCGCACCAATATAGGGCCAGCCCTGGCCAATAAAAGTTACGGTTGGTTTCAGCACCTCGCGATCCTCTGCCAATTCACTAGCGCTCATGCAAGCTGTCCTGGCGATACTTCAGCAGCGGCGACAGGAAATACTCTATCACCCGGCGCTGACCGAGATGAATTTCTGCGCTCAGGCTCATCCCCGCTGCCAGCGGTAACCATTGCTGATCCGCATTGATGCCGGTTTGCAGAAGCTGTATCCGAGCGGGGTAAACCAAACCATAGCGTTCGTCCTCACTGGCATCCTGGGCGATTGATTGCACCCGCGCCTCAACCAGACCGTACTTGGTAAAGTTGTAGCTATCGACCTTCAGTTTGACACTTTGCCCCTCGCTAACGAAGCCACGGTCCTGATTGCGAATCCACACCTGAGCCTCCAGCTCCGCCGCCTGGGGAACAATCTCAAGTAGCACCTGGGCTGGACTGACGACCCCACCCAGCGTGAATACCTGCAGATTCTGCACCGTACCTGCCAGAGGTGCCACTAACCGATAGTGGGCCAGGCGCTGCTGCAATTGCTGCCACTGCCGTTGCAGGCTTTGATATTCGGTGCTGCTTTGCTGCAGCTTGGCCAAAGCCTGGCTACGCTGCTCATGGATTAAAGCTTGGCGTCCGGCCTCATTGGCTGCCTGAGCGGCCTGCAACTGCTGTAAACGGGTCGCACTGGCCGCCAGCCCCTGTTCCAACTCCACTTGCTGCTGACGCGCCTGCAACCATTGGCTGCGGGCGGCCAGCTGCTGTTGTTGCAGCTTCTGGTAAGCCGCCACCTGCTCATTCACCAGCTCCAACAGGCGCCGATAGCGTTGCTGCTCCAACAACTCCTGCTGATATTGGCCCTGCAAACGCAGGGCTTCCTGTTGATGGCGCGCCAGGGTGGCCTCATAGCCCTGACGTTGTTGCACTAACTGGTAATAATGCTGCTGCTGTTGCGCCTGACTCGGCCCCTGTAAACCCGCAGGAACTCCTGGCCAATGCCAGTGTTGCAGCTCAATCTCCGCTCCCTGACTAAGCCAGCTCACCCAAGCCTGCTGCCGCGCCTGCTCCAGATAGGCCTGTTGCCAGAGCAATGCCAAACGTTGCTGTTCCAACACAAGTTCATCGCTGTCCAACTGCAGCAACAGCTGTCCAGCCTGCACCTGCTGTCCCTCCTTCACCCCAATTTCCACTACCTTGGCGCTGACTAGGGACTGAATCTGCTGCACCCCCTGGCTCACCCGAATCTGCCCAGGTGCCTGGGCATAGATATCCAGCCTGCCCCACCAGGCCCACAGCAGGATCAGGGTAAAAATCACCATCAGAGTCCACATCAAGCCACGTCCAAGTGGCGAAGGCGGGCGCCGCTCCAGCTCCAGCGCGGCGGGTAAAAAGGCATAAATCTCCTCCTCACTCAGGCCCTGCCGCTGCCGCCCACTGAGAATCAGCCGAGGCTTCATGCCAAGCCCTCCGCGACAGGAGGAGCAGACCACTCCGGCTGCTGATAGGCATACAGACGGGCATAGTAGCCCTGACTGGCCAGCAACTGAGCATGGGAACCCTGCTCGACTAAGCGCCCCTGTTCCAGCACCAGGATACGACTGGCCTGGCGCACGGTGGACAGGCGGTGGGCAATAATGAATACCGTACGCCCCCGGCAGATTTGTGCCATGTTGTCCTGGATTAAACGCTCACTTTCATAATCCAGAGCGCTGGTTGCCTCATCCAGAATCAGGATGCGGGGGTTGCCAATCAGCGCCCGCGCCAGGGCTAGTCGTTGACGTTGGCCACCGGACAGACTGGCCCCCTGCTCCCCCACCTGGGTGTCATAGCCCTCGGGCAACTGGCAGATAAACTCATGGGCGCCAGCCAGCTTGGCCGCCTCCATCACTAACTCCAGGGGTAAACTGGGATCGGCCAGGGCGATGTTGTCCTTGATACTGGCGTTGAACAGACGATTTTCCTGCAACACCACACCAATCTGACGCCGTAGCCAGGCAGGCTGCAGCTGGCTGATATCCTGCCCATCCAGCAGAATACGGCCAGACTCCGGCAGATACAGGCGTTGAATCAAGCGCGCCAGGGTACTCTTACCTGAGCCTGAGCGGCCGACAATGCCTATCACTTCTCCCGCCTTGACCCTAAGGCTAAAGTCCTGCAATGCCAGAGGGCGATCCGGGCTGTAACGGAAGTTCAGCTCACTAAACTCCAACTGTCCCAACATCTGTCGCGGCACCGCTTTATTCGCTTGCAGGCTGGGCTCGCAGGGGGTGTTGAGAATGTCCCCCAGCCGCTTGACCGCAATCCCCGCCTGCTGAAAGTCCTGCCATAGCTGCACCAGCTTTAGAATGGGATTACTGATTTGTCCGGCCAGCATATTAAAGGCAATCAGCTGGCCAATACTGAGTTCGCCCCCCATCACCAGCCGGGCGCCCTGCCAGAGGATCAGAACCGTCACCACTTTATTGATCAGCAACGCACTCTGGCTGGCAATATTGCCCAGGTTGGCTGCCTTAAAAGAAGCGCTGACATAGGCGGCCAGTTTTTCCTCCCAACGCTTCTGCACCAGTGGTTCCACCGCCAGGCTTTTTAAGGTCTCAATTCCCGCCACACTCTCAGTGAGAAAAGCCTGGCTGGCAGCGCCATGCAAAAATTTGTTATCCAAGCGTTTGCGCAGCAACGGTGTGATATACACGGACAACAACAGATAGGCCGGGATTGAACCCGCCACAATCAAGGTCAGAGTCGGGCTATAGACATACATCACCGCAAAAAAGACCAGGGTGAAGAACAGGTCTATCACCAAGGTCAACGCTGAGCTGGTCAGGAAATGACGAATGCTATCGAGCTCACGCACCCGGGCCACGGTGCTACCAATCTGCCTGGCCTGAAAATAGGCGATGGGCAAATGCAGCAAGTGTTGAAACAGCTGGGCCCCCAGGGTGACATCGACTCGGTTGGTGGTATGGCTGAATAAGTATGTGCGCAGCCCGCCCAGCACCACCTCAAACAGCGATAGCAACAACAGCCCCAATGCCAACACATCCAGGGTGGTCAGGCCCTGATGCACCAGTACCTTATCCACCATCACCTGAAAGAACAGTGGCGTCAGCAGGGCAAACAGCTGCAAAAAGAAGGAGGCCACCAGCACCTCTGCCAAAGGGCGGCGATACTTTAGCAAAGCCGGCACAAACCACCCCAGACCAAAGCGCCCTTCCGCTCCGGCTAGCCAGGCGCGTCGACTCAGCAATAGCACCTGCCCCGTCCAGATTTGTTCCAACTCCGCTTGATTCAGGGTATGGCTGACCGGCAGTAACGGATCTTTCAGCAGTACCCTATCCTCACCACAACGGGCCAGAATCAGATAACGCCCATCCTGACAGGGTAGGATCGCCGGCAGGCTGAGTTTGGCCAAATCCTGCCAAGCGGCCCGAACCAGGCGGGCTCGCAGTTTCAAGCGTTTAGCCGCAGCTAAGAGGTCTGCCTGACTGGCCTGCGCCGAGCCTAGGCCACAGTGGTGCTGCAAACTTGGCAGGTCCGCCGCCACCTGATGATAGCGGGCCACCAATACCAGTGCCGCCAAGCCAGAATCCGGCTGACCCGCAGGCGATGAAGAGGTCATGGAGCCACCTTGTTGTTATTGTTGGAGGCTCCTGAAACTACTGAGAATGGCTCTTATTGCTCAAGGTAAAAAACGGTCAATTTATCCCTTGGGCTGAGTCATATTGTTAGTCTTACGCTGGGCCCAGTGGTGGGCCACCCAGCGCCATACATAACCACTGGCTCCCTCATAACCATCCCGTACATAGCGCAGCACGTTGTAGTTACAGGCAGTCCACTGCATCAGATTAGCCACCTGTAGCTGCCCACAGAACAGCAGCTGATCACCCTCCTGCAACAGGGTCAGCTCCCCCGGTAACAGCTTGTAGGTATTGCCACGTTTGAGCATCAACGGAAAAGCCCGCAGGGTTTTGCTACGATCGCGGGGGTCTTTGTAAAACAGGTTCAGTTTGACCTCTTGCCCTTCCTGCAAGGCCAGCCAGAGTGCGGGACTCTCCTCCTCCGTGACCGTTAGCGACCAGCTCTCCAGCTCATTGTCCCCTACGGTTTCACGCATCCGATTCACCAGGGTATGGGCCCAAACATCATCCCGTCCCTCCAACTGCTGTAAAAACTCCACCAGCAACGGCGTTTTGATCAACAGCATGATCTTATTGGCGATGATGCGGCTGGGCTCCATCACGTAGTCTGTCTTGGCGGCTTTAAACACCATGGAGTTGGCGGTTTGATTCTGCCGTGCCACCGTAATCAACTTGGCATTAAGTTGACGAGCCGTGAGGATAATCGACAGGTTATTCGCATCACTGGCGGTACCGGCAACAATGCCAACGGCATAGTCAGCCCCTGCCTCCTGTAGGGTGACCGCCTCGGTGCCCAGTCCCAGGATCATATTGTCGGTCTGGCCAAATTTGGCCGAGTCCTCGTCCACCACCACCATATCCACATCCATTGCCTGCAGATGGCGGTGTAATGCCTGACCAAAACGACCATAACCACAGATCACCCAGGTACCCTGAGTCGGGCGGGTCATCGCCAGGGCAGAACGGTGACGAGGGTTGACCAGCCAGTCGTATACCAGGTGCTTATATGGCGCTTGCAAGGCCATCGCCAGGTACTCAGCAAAGGACTCGAAGGGATCGACGATGTGCTCGGTACCAAAGGAGGCCAGGTTATCGCTAATACTGCGCGACTCCGCTCGGCTGATAACCACCACCTCCGGTGCCAGCAATTTGGAGGCGATAGCAATAGCGAGGTTGATTTCATCGTCATCGGTCAAGGCCAACACACCGATGCAGTGGGGGTGCAGCAAACCCGCATCCTGTAATACCTCAGGCTCGGCGGCATTTTCACACAGGCCCGGCACCGGCATGGGTAGCGTATCGGTTTCCAGGGTCTGAATCGGGCTGAGGTTAGCATCCACCACCACCGCCTGAATTCCCCGCTGTGTGAGCTTCGACACCAGCAGCTGGCCGGTCGTGCCATAACCGCAAACCAGATAGAACGGCTCCTGAATAGCGGCCACTGCCCGGCGAAAGCGCTGACGTTTAAGTAGACGAAGAAAGCCTGGGTCCTGTAACACCGTCAACATGGTGCCAATGCCATACAACCAGGCAATGACCGTGCCGTAGATCGTAAAGGTGGCCCAAAAACGCTGCCCATCGGTAAAGGCATAGGGAATCTCACCAAAACCGATGGTGGAGCCCATAAAGCTGACGAAATAAAACGCATGGAAAAAGCCCATGCGCCAGGGCTGCCCCTGATCATCCTGCCCTGGAATTAACACAAACCCCAGAATAGAGATGGAATACACCACGATCAGCGTGATCAGCGGCCATCGCAGCCGCCGCAACACCACATAGAAAACCGAATTAAGTGGATTCAACGGCGCACCATTACAGTTTCAACCATCAATAAGATGACCGAAGTCAGGTTGGCCAGCAGGGCGCCTGCTGCCATCGACACCACACTGGCGGTCACTTCCGATGTCATCCCCACCTCGGTTACATAGAGGGCAAAGCCCCAGATCAAGGCGGCTATCACCAGCTGCAAGTCGGCCACCAGGCTGGTTGCCAGCAACACCGCCCCAATATGAGTGCGGTCACCAAACTTCAGCACCGTGGCAATCAGGCTCACCACGATGGCGGCAAACAACTCATAAGCATTGTGGTGCGTAGGGTCGGTAATTTCCCCCAGCACAAAACCAAAGTTGAGGGTCAACGCCAATACGATAAAAAAGGCAAAAACGACTTTTTCCCGATTCATTCTTTGCTTCCTAACCAAGCTGATGGTCTGTCTATGCTCATCATGGCTATAGACACACTCCCGATCCCTCGCCAGTATAACCCCAGGCCGTGGCGAAACCGCTAGCGCCGATAACGCCATTTCTTACTCAGGCCCTGCGCTCTTACTTTCAGGCCTTTACCCTTTTATTTGCGGTGTCACCGCATCAGCCAGGAGGAAGCCTGCATGACCGCCCCCGCTTCGGCACTTATTCAACAATTGCTGACCCGTCTACAACAACTTCAACCCGATACGCTGCTCCATATTAGTCCCACTCCCCATGCCGAACTGGCCACGGCACTGGCTAACCAGGGCGCAGATTATCAACAAGTCAGTGCCGAGCAATTACTCCACGCCCCCCAACAAATTGCCCCTGCCACCCTGGTACTGGTCAGTGAAAGCCTGGAACAACTGCCACCAAGCCAGGGTCGACAGCTACTCGGTTTACTGCGCAACTACCATGCTCGCCACCTCTGGGTACTCTATCGCCCCACCGCCAATCCTTGGGTAGCAACGGACTTCTATGCCTTGGCACTGCAACAGGAGGCCGAGTTCAGCAGCGAACAGGGTTCACTGTTTTGGTACAGCTACGATGTCCACACTTACAACCATGTCCGCAGCTGGAATAATCCAAAAAACTGGGCCAATCCACAAAATTGGGGCAAGTACTGGTGGTGACCTCAAGCCTCGGCTTAGCTACCATAGCGCTTTTATTCGATAGCCCTTTATCGAGGGTTCCTTGCCGGTTCCTTATCGATAACATTCAGGTACTCTCATGAGCCAAGCGCGTAATCAACGCTATATGAAAATTGCCTCTGCCTGCCTGCAGGCACTGAAAGAGGTCGCTCCTGGCGAAAGCCGGGAAAAACAAATTCAACGTGTCTATGCAGCCATTGATGAGGCCTTCCAGGCTGCCAATCAAGACTACGCTCAACAACTCACCCAAAGTTTGGTCGTGCTGGAACAAATTGCCCGTTTAGGTGATGACGAACTGCATAAAGCACGTGAGCTGGCACGCGCTGCACTCCCCCAGCGGCACTAATCCATGGCTGGACGCCTGAGTCAGGGCAACCTGTATCAACAGACTGGCTTACCCGCGCCCCAAGCCTTGGGGCGCCCGCTAGAGGCCAGCTATAATCTCAGCCCTTACCAATGGCTGGCCTTGCAGACTGCCACAGACACTTTGGTCGCGGCACACTGGGGGCTCGCGCCATCTTGGATCAAAAATCTACGCCAGGCACCCTTTACCGCACGCAAAGAATCCCTGGCGGATAACGCTCTTTTTCAGCAACCACTACAACAACAGCGCGGTTTATTACCCCTGCAGGGCTATTACGACTGGCTCCATGCCAAGGGTAAGCGCTGGCCAGTATTTATCAGCAGTCCAGAGCACCCTGTACTTTATGCCGCGGCACTGTGGCAATGGTATCGGCTGGCCGATGTCGCCTATCTCACCTGCGCCCTCATCAGCGTGCCGGCCAACCCTTTTCTCGGTCAGTTTAGTCAGCGTATGCCCGCTTTACTGGATCCCACCGAGCATAGCCGTTGGCTAGCAGCCGACACCCCCGTTGAGCAGTGCCTGGCCCTACTGCAACCCTACTCTGCTACCCTGCAAGCATGGCAGGTTGACCCGCAAGTGAACTCTCACCACTTTCAAGGGTCTAGATGTATCGTCCCCCAGGGACGAGTCTTCATTGGTTAACCTTGCGTTGCGCAAAGGAGGCGTATGCACACTTTAGCCCGTTTTGCCGTTACCCTGTTGTGGCTGCTTAGCCTTAATGCACTGGCTGCCCCCATCAAACAAAGCCCAAACGATAACCGCAGTTATCACAACCTCACCCTGGCTAATGGCCTGCAGGTTCTGTTGATTAGCGACCCCGCCACCGACAAGAGTGCAGCGGCAGTCGATGTTAGCGTTGGCAGTGCCGATGAACCGGACGCCCTGCCTGGCCTGGCACACTTTTTAGAGCATATGTTGTTTCTCGGCACTGACCGTTACCCTCAAGCCGGAGAATATCAAAGCTTTATCAGCCGTAATGGCGGTAACCACAATGCCTATACCGCCTTCACCCATACTAATTACTTTTTCGATATTGACCCTCCCCAGCTCTACCCTGCTCTACAACGCTTTGCCCGCTTTTTTATTGCTCCGACTCTTGATCCAACTTACATTGAGCGCGAAGTCAAAGCCGTTGATTCCGAGTACAAAGCCAAAATCCGTGAAGACGGCCGTCGTCTGTATGAAACCCAACGCCTAACCTACAATCCGGCCCATCCCGCCAGCCGCTTTAGCGTAGGCAGCCTGGATACCCTTAAAGATCAACCCCAGCTCAGCCTGCAGCAGGCACTGCAGGATTTTTATCAGCAGCATTATCGTAGTGAGCGGATGCGCTTAGTCATCCTCGGCCGCGAGCCCCTTGAACAGCTCAGCCAGTGGGCCAGCGAACTCTTTGCCGAAGTCCCCCAGCAACAACAACCTTATAACCGCAGCCTGCCTCCTCTTTATCTACAGCAGCAACTGCCACAGTTTTTGCAACTGCGCCCTTTGAAGCAAACCCGCAACCTGATCATCAGCTTTCCTTTACCATCACAACTCAAACAAGAGGCCAACAAGCCCCTGCAATATATTGCTGCACTGCTGGGTGACGAAGGCCCTGGCAGCCTGCTGGAAGTGTTTAAACAACAAGGCTGGGCTACCTCACTCAGTGCCGGGGCCGGCTACTATGAAGAGGACGCCAGCACCCTGCAATTGAGCCTCGAACTCACTCCCGCCGGCGTCCAGGCTCAGCCACAGCTATTGGGGTTAATCTTTGCCTATATCGATCTCATTAAACGCGAAGGGGTCGAAGCCTGGCGCTATCAGCAGTATCAGCAGCTGGCTGAAATTGACTTCCGCTTCCAGGAACGCACGCCTCCCATGCACTGGGTCAGCTACCTCGCCCGCAAGCTACACGACACTGAGGCAGAGGATATTCTCTATCGACCCTATCAATTCGCCGGTTTCCAAGCAGCTGAGATTCACGCCTTATTGCAACAGCTGCGTCCCGAGCAGGCCAGTGTGCTGCTGATGGCGCCAGAAGCCATCACTGAACAACAGAGTGAGTGGTATCAAGTCGACTACCAGCTACAACACAAGGCTCAGCTCGACATCAGCACAGAGACAGCACTCAACAGTCAATTAGCTCTGCCTGCGGCTAACCCCTATATTCCCAACGACTTTACCCTTGTCACGGGCAGCAGTGATGAAAAGCCGCGCCTGCTACAGCAGCAGCCAGGCTTTCAGCTATGGCATGCCAGCCAAACGCGCTTTGGTGCCCCTAAAGCTGATCTCTACCTCAGTTTGCGCTCGCCGATCGCCAATGCCAGTCCGCGCCATACCCTGCTGACTGAGTTAAT
Organism: Balneatrix alpica DSM 16621; assembly: GCF_000619885.1. Classification (GTDB taxonomy): domain Bacteria; phylum Pseudomonadota; class Gammaproteobacteria; order Pseudomonadales; family Balneatricaceae; genus Balneatrix; species Balneatrix alpica. Next base: position 21,231 of record NZ_JHUZ01000011.1, read on the forward strand.
GATTCGTAGCATCAAAGATCACCTTAATGATCAGATTTACCCTGCATTGGAGGCCGGCCAGGAGGTCAATTTCTATCGTCACCTACGCGGGGCCACCCTCAAAATATCCGGCTATCACGATAAGCAGCCACTTCTGCTTGGCACGCTGCTCAGTCAGATGACCACACAACCGAGGGATGCTCGCCGCTTTTTACGGATTAAAAAGGGGCTGCAGGAAGACCTGCTCAATGCTTATCAGCAAGCCCCTTATCAGCGCGCACTTGGCAGCTTGAGCAGTCAGCTATTGCCGAACAACTGGGATGAAGGGCAATTGCTGGCGGTACTGGCGGAACTGAATCTCAGCGACTTGCATGACTTTATTCCCCAATGGTGGCAAGCCCTGGATGTATTAATGCTCAGCCATGGCAATCTGACGGCGGAACAAGCACAAAGTTTAGCCGGGCAAGTACAGCAACATCTGCTCAACCGGAGTCAGGCTGTTACGGTGCCTCGTGCACAGTTACGGCAATTATCACCCGGGCATGACGAACTCATTGTGCAATACAGCCCTCATGCGGACTTAGGTGTGAGCTGGTACTGGCAAGGACAGGATGACAGCATCGAGAGCCAGGCCCGCCTGGCTCTCCTGGCACAATTGCTGGAGGCACCTTTCTATACCGAGATCCGCACCGAGCAACAGTTAGGCTACATTGCTTTTGCCTCTGCCTTCCCACTGCTTGATCACCCAGGGTTGAGCTTTACCCTACAAAGCCCTAATGCCAGCCCAGAGCAGGTTAATCAGGCTTTTCGTGGATTTTTGCAGCAGTTTCAGCAGCAGTTGCAGCGTCTGCGGGCAGAGGATCTACGCCCCTATCAGCAGGCTCTGATCAGCACCCTGCTGACACCCGCTACTCAGTTAGGCGAATTAAGTGAAGAATATTGGCGGGAGCTGGATCGTCAGGCCTACGACTTCTCCAGTCGCGAGAAGCTTGCCGAAGCGATTGCCAAGCTGACTCCGGCAGAGTTACGCCACACTCTGGCGCAACTGTTGGCAGCGAATCAGCAGCGCCTCATCAGGGTCGAGGTGCGGCCACAATCGTAGTGGGATAGAGGATCGCCTTAGTCGATTTCGGCCCCGCCGCAATCACTAAGGCCTCCTCCGTAGCCACGCTATTTGGCTTCATTTTTGCCGCTGCAGGGATCAATAGTGCTTCTGTCGGCGCCTGCTTCCTCACCGATGCCGCAATGATCGCAGCAGCCTCTGCTTCAACAGGCAGCGAGCGTGCAGCGGCAATCACCACCGCTTGCTCACTTACGGACGTTTTAGCCGGTGCTGCAGGTATCAACACGGCCTCTGGCTGAGGACTGACCAAGCTCTGCACTGCGACTACAGCAGCCTGTCCGGCTTGGCTGCCAACACTAGGCTCAGCGATCTCCGCTTGCACGAGAATCGGCCAACATAAAAGCAGGCCAGTTGCCGTCCTGCAGGTATTGCTCCAGCTGCTCTGCATACTTTGCTAATGCCTCCTGTAGCTCAACCGCCAACTCATTGCTGTCGGCCAGCTGTTGTAACTGCTGGCGAAAATCCTGCAGGGTTAAGGCTTCGGCTCGCCCATCCAGCAAACGCTCACGACAGTGAGCTAGCCATTGACTCTGCTCTTGTTGATCCAGGCTGGCCGGATAATTGCGTCCGCGATACCGAAACAGCATCTCTTCCAGCCGCCCATCTTGAAACGGCCAACTCTGTTTAAGCTGACTCACCTCGCTCACGATAATCTGCTGCAGTATGCGCCGATCAGAATCCGGTAAAAAACCACCTGAGTACAACAGCAGATCCGGATCGCTTGGCCGCTCCAGCTCACTCGCCTGTTGATAAAGCTGTTGTAGCTTGGGCTGCCAAAGCTGCCGATGCTGACGCAGCCAGGCAAGATTATCCTTTAACTCAGCTTCATCCAGTTGCAGTCGGCTAAGAATGCTCTTATTCACGCCTAATAACATAGGGCTACGGTTGATATGCAGGCTTTTCAAGCCCGGACGCAACTCATCTTCAGCCAACTGATCCTTCGGGGTGTATAGTCGGCGGCGCAGCTCATCCACCTCCAGCTCAGCTAACATGGCAGCCGGCTGACTCAAATCCCATAACACTACAGCATTATTGTTGCCAGGCTGGGGCAGCAGCGGCACCACGACAGCACTGTGCAAACGGCTACCGGGAAAACGCCCCGAGACATGCAATAACGGCTTCAGCGCACGATAGTCAATCATCGCTAATACCTGCTGTTTTTGCCGTAATGCCAAGCAATAAGCAAAAAGCTCAGGCTGACGTTCTTTCACCAACTTGGCCAACCCGAGCGTCGCCCACACATCGCTCAAGGCATCGTGTGCATGGCTATGTTCAATACCATTAGCGGCGCTTAAGCGTTCCAGGCGAAAACTGGTTTGCCCATCCTGTTGCGGCCAGTTGAGGGTGTCAGGCTTTAACACATGCACCAGACGTAACATATCCAGCACATCCCAACGTGAGCAGCCCTGACTCCACTCCCGCCGATAAGGATCACGCAGATTGCGATACAAACTATGGCGCGTCACTTCATCATCGAAACGCAACGAGTTATAGCCCACACCGCAGGTGCCCGGCTGGCCTAACTCTTGCTCAACCCGGGCAATAAACTCTGCTTCAGGCAAACCCTGTATCCATGCCTGTTGAGGAGTAATACCAGTAATGGCGCAGGCTTGTGGCTGAGGTAAGTAATCCAGCGCAGGCTGGCAATACCACACTACCGGTTCGGCGATAGGGTTTAATTCCGCATCGGTACGCACCCCAGCAAACTGGGCAGGACGATCACGGGCAGGGTCGATACCAAAACTCTCATAGTCATGCCAAAAAAAGCTAAACTCAGCCATGTTTCCTCATCTCGCTCATCCCTACCTGGCCATCACTATTCCGCAAAAGCGGCACCTTATCAAACTTTCCGCCTATGCCAAACAAGGGTACAATGATGCCCCCTTGAACTTGGTGGCCGAATGCACCGGCAGCGCACCAGGTCTTCCTTTTCGCCTACTCGGTTGCAGTTTGAAGCTTATGTTCGCGCGTTTTTTTCGACCCAAATGGCAGCACGCCAAAGCAGAAGTACGCCTGCAGGCCGTTCAACGGCTGAATCCCGAAGCAAGCGCCGATCAGCAAATCCTAGTTGAACTCGCTCGCGGTGATAGTGCCGGTACCGTACGCGGGGCAGCGATTGAGCGCCTTACCCAGCCTCAGGCACTATTGCCTATTGTGCGGGGTGAACAGGATCCGTCCATCCGTCAACTGGCCCTACGCCAGCTGGCAAAAACCCTCAGTCAAAGTGAGTCCCCTGATAGCCAACTGCTTGAGCAAATCACCCAACAGGACTTACTAGTGCATTTGGCACTGCATGCCCATAGTAACCCCTTGCGTCAGCAAGCCTTAAGTAAGCTACAGGAAGATCAGGATCTCCTTACCCTAGCTTGCAGTACCTTGCCAATAGAACTGCGAGTTCAGGCAGCCGAACGCATCCAGGGCCGTGAGGCCATTGAGCAACTACTTAGAGAGACCCAGAACAACAAGCGTCTGCAACGCTTAGCTCGGGATAAGCTCACTCGTTTAAAAGAAGCAGAGAAAGCCCAGCAGCAACTGCAGCAGCAAGCTGACAACCTATGCCAGAGCCTTGCTAGCCTGAGCCGTACTCAGTGGTTCCCTCACTATGGCGCCAAGTTGGAAGGACTTAAGCAACAGTGGCAGCAACTTCCTGCCGAGGCACTGGCCAGCAACTGGCAGGAGCGTTTTCAGCAGTTAGTTGCAGCATGCGAACAGCAAATTCTTGCGCAGCAGGCGGCAGAAACCGCCCGACTGGCCGAACAGCAGGCTGCCGCCGCTGCACAACAGGCCCGGGAACAACAACAGCAAGCCCAACATGCCTTCTACCAGCAGCTAAGCGCCCTGACAGAGTTGGATCAGCCACAATTGGCTGAGTGGCAACAGCGCTATCTACAACTCAGCACGGCCTGGCAGGAGTTGCAAACCGAGCCCGCCGAGCCCGAGTCGCTACGCCAAATCGCGCTCGCACTTGAGCACTGGCAACAATACTTACATCTGCAAGAGGCGCTGGCCGCTGCGCTGCAGCAGCCTGAAGTCGATACCCTGCTGCAGTTACGCAAACAACTGCAATGGCCGACCAAGCTGGCGCAGCCTGCTCTGCTGCAACAACTCGAGCAGCACCTGCAGCAACTCCAACAGCAACAGCGCCAGGCCCGTCAGCAACAGCGTCAGGGACAACAGCAACTTGAAGCCAAGCTGGAACAGATGGCACGCCACCTCCAGGCCGGGCGCAGTAAAGCCGCCAGCCGTATTGGTCAACAACTGCAACAACAACTCAGCGAGGGTGAATCCTTTCCCCTTGCTCTGCAACACCGTTTGCAGCAGCTTCAGCAGAAGCTACAGGAACTACTGGATTGGCAAGGCTTTGCTTTAGTACCGAAAAAGCAGGAACTAATCGCTGCGATGCAGGCACTGGCAAGCCAGCCACAGGAACCAGCACAGCAATTGCAACGTATCCGCCAGCTCAATCAAGAGTGGAAAGCCCTGGGCTCTGATCCTTCTCCCCAGGCGCAAACTCTGTGGCAGGCATTCCGTGAAGCAAGCGATGCGGCCTACGCTCCTTGCCAAGAATATGTACAGCAGCGTGAGCAACAAAAGCACGCTAACCTCAGTATTCGCCAACAACTGTGCGAGCAATTACAACAGTTTTTAAGCAGTGACCAACCTGCACAGGCGAGCTTGGAGTTCCTCGAGCAACTGCGCCAAACTGCACGTAACCAGTGGCAACAAGCGACTCCGGTAGACAAGGAAGCCGCTGCCCAGTGCCAGCAGCAGTTTGACCAACTGATGGATCAGTTATCGCAGCAGATCAACGCTGGCAAGCGTGACATTGAGCAAGCTAAAACTGAACTGCTAGCGGCAGCGGAAGCCTTGCTCGACTGGGAGGATGTACAAGCAGCCACTCAGGAAGCCAAAAACATTCAACAGCGCTGGAGAGAACTCGGCCAGGGACGCCGACGCCAGGAGCAAGCACTCTGGGCCCGCTTCCGCCAGTGCTGTGACCAACTGTTTGCCAAGCGCGATGAAGTGCGCCAACAACGCCGCCAAGAGCGCCAGGCCCAGCAGGATCAAGAAAGCCAAGAAGCCATCCAGTTACTTAAGCAGCTACAACAACTCCAGCAGCAAAGCAGCCTGAGTGAAGAACGCCTAAACGAGTGCTTAAGCCGTTGGCAACAATTGCCAAAGCGTTTACAGCAACAACATAGCGAGGCCGCTGATTTAATTCAGCAGCTGCAACAACAACTGGTCAAAGCAAGCTATCAACCTTTACTGCAAGCCTTAGAGCAAGCCTACGCAGTCCTGCCTCAGCTGGAACGTCTAGAATGTGGCGAAGAGCCGGACGCAACGCTGACACAGGATGCTCTCCCCGAAGCGCTGCTATCCCGCTACCTAAGCGCCCGTGAAGGCCATAGCGAATTACGCATGCAGATGCAGCAGCAAGAACACCGCCTGCTTTGTATTCGCATGGAATTGTTGGCGGGCGTTGACAGCCCTGCACAAGATCAGAACTTACGCATGCAATATCAACTTGCACGCCTGCAAGACTCAATGGAACAGGGTCATAAGGATACCACTCCGCTCTGCGTACAAATGTGGGAACTGGAATTGGAATGGTTAGCTGCCGGCCCCTGTGCCGATGACAGCCTTCCAAAGCGCTTCCAACAGGCACTCAGCATTGCCCGCCAGCGCTATTAAAAGCCATCTACCCAGTAACGATCCAGTAACGAAAAAGGGGCCACATCATGGCCCCTTTTTATCTCTGTCCAGCCCGCTTAGAACATGTGCTGGCCGCCATTGATGGCAATGTTAGAACCTGTGATATAGCCAGAGTGATCACTACAGAGGAAGCTCACTACCTGGCCAATCTCTTCTGGTGTCCCCAAACGACCGACAGGAATGTCAGCAACAATTTTCTCCAAGATTTCAGGAGCAATTTTTGCAACCATCGGCGTCATCACGTAACCAGGAGAGACGGTATTCACCGTCACCCCCTTACGCGCAACTTCCTGGGCCAACGCTTTGGTAAAGCCATGAATCCCTGCTTTAGCGGCAGAGTAATTTGCCTGACCAAACTGTCCTTTCTGCGCATTCACAGAAGAGATATTAACGATACGCCCCCAACCGTTTTCGATCATGGAGTTGATCACCAGGCGGGTCATATGGAACATGGAGTCAAGGTTAGCAGTCAGCACTTCATTCCACTGCTCCCAACTCATCTTGCGGAATTGGCCGTCACGGGTAATCCCCGCGTTATTGATCAGAATATCGACATCCCGTCCTGATACCTCACGAATCTCCTGAATACAGCGCTCACAAGATTCGTAGCTGGTCACATCACCGTAGGCAACATCGATATCAAAGCCCAGCTCACGCTGCTCCTGCTGCCAAGCTTTCGCTTTCTCGTGATTTCCCCCGCTGTTATAGCCTGCAAATACATGGTAACCCTGGCGTGCCAACTCCTGACAAATAGCACTACCAATGCCCCCTGTCCCCCCGGTAACTAACGCGACTTTTTTAGTCATGCCCTTTTCTCCTTTTTCGTCCGTTATTGGATGTTGTAGCAAACGCGGCAGCGCTCACTCCCTTTCTTGGGCTTGTTTTAATCGTTGTTGTTATAGCAAGGCATTATTATAGTTTTACTACTAATGTAGCCGATCCAGAGAATTACGAAAGCACCTTGTCAGTCTCGTCCCGAGACCCTATTCGCTAGGTCAATGGATCATAAATAGCATAAGCGCCTTGGCTTGTATTTTGCTTACTTTGTCGTACCCTGAACATTCGCCTTTGTAAGCACGCTTTGACGGAGTATTAGATATGGATTTTGCCTCCCTGTTAGGCATTATCTCAGGCTTAGCCCTGATCGTTTCCGCAATCTACCTGGGTGGTGACTTTAATATTTTCATCAATATTCCCGGCTTAATGATTGTGGTCGGCGGCACCATTGCTGCCACCCTACTGACTTTTCAGTTCAAGGATGTGCTGTCCGCTTTTCGCGGTGCTTTCATTGTTTTCAGCCAAGATCGCACCAAACCCCAGGAAATGATCCACACCATGCTGGAACTGAGCAAAGTCAGCCACCGTAATGGTTTGTTGGCTTTAGCTAATGTTGAGACCGACTCCAAATTTCTTAAACGTGCCTGCAATCTGATTGCCGATGCGGCCACCGAAGACTTTATCCGTCTTACTCTGCAAACCGAAATTGACTCTCTCATGGCACGTCACTACGTTGTGCAGGACATCTTTCGCAAGATGGCAGGCTATGCCCCAGCCTTCGGCATGCTCGGCACCTTGATTGGCTTGGTACAAATGTTGGCACAACTGGATGATCCCGACAGCATTGGCCCCGCAATGGCGGTTGCCCTGTTGACGACTTTTTATGGTTCAGTTATGAGCACCATGTTCTTCCTACCCATCGCAGGCAAGCTGAAAGCCCGTACTCTGCTGGAAGTACAAAACCTGGAAATTATTCGGGAAGGTGCCATTAGCATTCTGGCCAACGACAACTATTTGAATGTCTATGAGCGGCTGTCCTCCTATATTCCCGAAGCTCAGCGTCAGCCTATCAATTTCAATAAGAGCAGCTAGCCATGTCCAAACGCGACCTGATGGAAGAAGAGGAAAGCCAGGGCTGGCTGGCTACCTACGCAGATTTAATGAGTCTGCTGCTGGTATTCTTTATTTTACTGTTCTCCATCTCCACCATTCAGATCGAACGCTTTAAGGAGGTCTTTACCTCGGTGCGCTTTAGCCTCACTCAGGCAGGCAGCACTAATGCCATTATAGAGCTGCCACACGAGGCTCCCACGGAGCGTAAACCCATTCAGAAAGAAGATGTCATCCTGCCACAAACCCAGGAAAACCCTGAGATTCAGGCAGTGATGCAAGAACTGTCAGAGATTATCAGCACCCCTGAGCTCTCTAAAGAAGTGAAGGTGGTACAACAGGATGATCGTCTGCATATTCGCGTTAATGGCCATGCGTTGTTTGAGCCCGGCTCGACCGACCTGTCCTACGAAGCAGATCCAATTCTGGAGGCGCTGGTAAAAGTTTTCTCGCAACATCCGGAGTTCCAAATCAATATCCAAGGGCATACGGATAATCAACCCATCTTCACCGATAAGTTCCCCTCCAACTGGGAATTGTCCGCTGTCCGCGCCACCACCGTACTGCGCTATTTTGCCTATGAAGGATTAGATGCAAAACGCTTTAGCGCCACTGGTTTTGCCGACTCACGCCCCCTTACGACCAACCAAACTCCGGAGGGACGCGCAGAAAATCGCCGTGTAGAGTTTGTTCTTGAACGAATTCGGGCCCAGTGACCATGTTTACCTATAACGAACCAGAAGAGCAGCGGCGCCGCCATTATCGAGTGCTGATTCGCCCGGGGGATGAGCTTAACCTGCGTATTGCCGATGAGCGGCTACAACTGCGAGATATTTCAGCGGGTGGATGCTCCTTTCGCCAACCGGCGGTTATCCCTTTGCGTCAGGGACAGCGCATTAAAGCCAGGATCAGCAGCAAGCGGCACCCAGACCTGGAGCTCAAATTGGAGCTGGAGTTATGCCGCCTGCAACAAGGGTATTGGCACGCTCGCATCCTCACCAGCAATGGCAAAGACTTTAACTTGCTATGTGCACTATTAAACGAAGTGCAGCAAGAGCATATTCGCCACGACCAACAGCATTCGAACTCACCCAACTAACGCCCGATACGTCTAACGACGATAGGGACACAGGCACAAAAAAGCCCCGACAAGCGGGGCATTTTTGTGTGTCTCTGGCATTTCGCTTACGGCAGCATAAAACCACGGATAGCGAAGAAGATAAAAGCAGCCAACAGCGCAGAAACAGGAACAGTAATGATCCAGGCTGCCACAATTTTGTAAATTGCAGAGCGCTTCACCAACTCCCGCTTAGTCGCCTTTTTCAGCCCTTTGATTTCCTTCTTATTCAGCAAAGAGTCACCAGACTGAGCTTTCAGCTCACGCAGCATTTGTTTCTTTTCACGCACATCCGCCTGTTCAAAACGCTGCAAGAAGGCATCAACATCCTCCTGGCTAGCATCCTGGTGATGCAAGTGAATCTCACGGACCATATCTTCGTAAGAAGTTTTCAAATACTCACGTAAGAAGCCCACGCCAAACACTGCACCCACAGCAATATGAGTGGAGCTAACAGGCAGGCCTAGCTTACTCGCTACAATGACGGTCAAAGCAGCAGACAATGCGATACAGTAAGCTCGCATCTTATCCAGCTCAGTGATCTCGCTTCCTACGGTTTTGATCAGCTTAGGACCGTAGAGCGCCAGCCCCACAGAAATACCTAGCGCACCAATCAACATCACCCAAAGGGGAATTCCAGCCTTTTCAGTGATGGCACCATGTAACAATGCCTCATTGATCGCCGCTAATGGACCAATCGCATTAGCAACATCGTTTGCACCGTGAGCAAAGCTGAGTAGCGCAGCAGCAAAAATCAACGGGATATTAAACAAGTTATTTATGCTGTCTTTATTGTTGGCCATTTTGCTGGAGGCCTTACGGATCATCGGACGTACCAGCATAAAAATGATCCCTGCCAGCACAGCACCAATAATCAATGCCTGACCAAAATCCAACTTGATTAGATTCTTTGTGCCCTTCAACAGCAGATAGCTGCCAAATGCCCAAGCCATCACCGTAACCAACACAGGCACCATGGTATTAGCAGCCGCCAACATATCTGCCTTATAGGTAATGGTACGCTTGATCAGGTAGAGGAAAGCCGCAGCAATCACACCGCCAAGCACGGGGGAAATCACCCAGCTGGCCGCAATGCCACCCATTTGGCTCCAGTTTGCTACTTCCATACCACCAGCAGCCACCCCTGCACCCAACACACCACCAACAATAGAGTGGGTGGTAGAGACCGGAGCACCAATAGCTGTGGCCAAGTTCAGCCACAGAGCACCTGCTAACAAGGCTGCCATCATGGCCCATACAAACAGATTCACATCACCAATTTTGCTCGGTTGGATGATGCCATTCTTAATGGTGCTAACGACTTCACCACCAGCAATTAAGGCGCCTGCAGCTTCAAAAATCGCGGCGATCAGAATCGCGCCTACCATGCTCAGGGCTTTGGAGCCCACAGCAGGGCCAACATTGTTTGCCACATCGTTGGCACCGATATTCAGTGCCATATAAGCACCAAACACCGAGGCGACGATCAACAAGCCACTATGGCTGGCGATCTCTGCTGCCTGTCCCTTGGCAACAAAATAAACTAACAGAACAAAGAGTACTGCCGCGCCTAGGCGCATGAGTTCTCTGGATAGACTATTCGTCGATTTCACAATAGTGCTTGGAGATTCCATGCAGTCGTTTCCTATGCATGTTGATCGGGACACTCCAGTCATCAAAGCGTAAAAAGCTTGTCATGCTGAAGTCACACGGCGGCACATTGTACACGTTTGCCCCCGCATAGGCTATGCGGGGGCGGGGGGAGAAAATCGCGTTTTTACTCAATGACCAAGAAGGATTTTCTGTATATCTTTCAATGCCTTGGCTTCTAATTGGCGTACACGCTCAGAAGAAATATCGTAGCGATCGGCCAACTCTTGCAGCGACATTTTATTATCGGTCAACCAGCGCGATACGATGATGTCACGGCTGCGCGGCTCCAAGGTCGCAAGAGCATTCGCCAGTGCTTTAGAGCTTTCTTTGCAGCTACGTTCTTCAGTGAACATCCGCTCTGGACTGAACTCACTGCTCTCCAGACTGCGTACTGTATCACCGTCAAAACCATCGTCATCTCGCCCTTCGTCGAACTCGACATAGCTCATGTCTTTGCCTTTCAGACGTAGCTCCATCTCCTTCACCGCTTCACGGGAAACCCCTAAGCGTTCGGCAATATCATCGACTTCTGCTTCTGACAGAGACACGCCCTTAAACTCTGCGCGGAGTTTGAAGAACAGTTTGTGCTGCTCTTTATTGGTCGCCACATTCATGATGCGCGAGTGCTTAATCACATATTTGTGAATCTCCGCACGAATCCAGTAAGCCGCAAAGGTCGACAGACGGATGTTACGGTCAGGATCATGACCTTTTAGCGCCTTCATAAGCCCTGCCGTGCCTTCCTGAATCAAGTCAGCGATAGGAAGACCATAACCACGATAGGAGTATGCGATCCAAATCACGCTTTTCAGGTTCGCTAACACCAGCTTTTCAATGCTTTCTTTATCATTGAGCTTGCTACGGCGACTCAGCTCTAACTCTTCCGCCTTAGACAATGACTTAATCGCATTGGCTTTGTGAATGAAATGGTGAATATCGCGCCCCGGGGAAAAAATTGATGTACCCATGTCGCACCTCCTCCCAGCGTCAGCTCTTGATTGATGAGCTTGCGCCTGCTTATTGTCGTGGTACTGATTGCAGACCGACTACCCTCTGGTCTTAGTCTGTATTCAGCAAGTTCCGGGCCAGTTTTTTGTTATTACCCGATTCCTTTGTCTTGATACTCCAGATCTTCTCTTTTGGATCAACATCCACCTAAGAAGTTCCTACAGTATTCAGGACCGGCTTGAGTATCAGCTTAGCGCACAACTGGGATAAGTGTCACAAATGTCACGTCAAAAAATGACGTTTTTCGACCAAAGACGGCAGGCTTCTTGCAAAAAAGCATTCGCATTTTGCAAAAAGCAAAGTGCAATCAGCGACTTTTTGCAGATTGCAAAGGGATAAAAACGAGAATATCTATCATTTCGTAACCCGCTGCGCTTGCACTCCGGCGACCAAACCCAGCAGGATAAACGCCCCACCAATAGCATGGTAAAACTCAAAAGCTTCGCCCAGCAGCCACGTCGCTAATACGCTACCAAAAACAGGCATCAAGAAAATAAATAGGCTGGCAATCCCTGGACCGAGCATGGCAACGCCATGATTCCAGAACAGATAAGCCAAAACAGAAGGAAAAATCCCCGTATACAGAATGACCCCCACACTCCCCCAGTGTACTTGCATCAACTGGCCCTGGCCCCACTCCCATAGAAACATCAGCGCTAGCCATGGCAATCCCAGCCATACCATAACCCCCAGCAGCACCAAAGGAGGTAGCAGCAAAGACCGCTTACGTAGCAGTACTGAATACAGCGCCCAACACCCTACGGCCAAGAGCATCCATAAATCCCCTTGAGTAAAGGCCAACTGGGTTAGCACCTGTACATCACCTCTGGAGATCACCAACAGCATACCAGCTGCACCGAGCAACATACCCAGCCACTGTAGTGGTAAAGGACGACTGCCCAGGATCACCCATGCCATCAGCAAAGTGCTGAGCGGGATAAGGGTATTCATTAAGCTAGTATTGATCGCTGTTGTGGTTTGCACCGCAACATACAGAATTGTGTTGTAAGCCGTAACGCTGAGAATGGAGAGCAGCAACAACCATGGCCATTGCTGACGAATCTGCGGCCAGTGCTGCTTTGCTCCTGACCAAGCAAGGGGTAATAAAATCAGCGCGGCGGTTGTCCAACGCCAAAACGCAAGTGTAAGAGGGGGAATATCACCAACAACGGCGCGTCCAACAATCGCATTCACCGCCCAAAACAAGGTCGTCAGTGTCAACCCTGCCACCGCCATTCCATAGCCCTTGGACATCAAACCTCCTCAACCGGCCAGGGTTTTAACCATCTCTAAATAACGTACGTCCAGGGTTTTACGCTTTGTTGCTAGCTCCTGCAAGGGGACTACGACTACTTGATTATCCCGCACCCCCAACATAATCCGATCATGTCCGGCCAAAAGATAACGAACCGCTTGTTCACCTAGCATCGAAGCCAGCACCCTATCATGACCGGTGGGCCGCCCTCCTCGCTGAATATGCCCCAACACACAGACACGTGAAGGATAACCGCTACCCGCCAGACGCTCGGCTAGTTGATAAGAGTTACCTTCTTTTGGCCCTTCGGCGACCACCAGAATGCTGGAACGTTTACCACGCTGACGGGAAGCCGCCAAGCGCGCTACCAGATCGGCATAATCCAGTGGCTGCTCAGGTGAAATAACGCCCTCTGCTCCCCCTGCCAAGGCCACCTGAACCGCAATGAACCCAGTGTTTCGGCCCATTACCTCCACCAGGAAGAGTCGATCAAGGGCATCAGCCGTATCACGAATACGGTCAATCGCCTCTAACGCTGTATTCACAGCCGTATCAAAGCCGATCGTATCTTCCGTACCCCAAATGTCATTATCGATGGTGCCTGGTAAGCCTATTACCTTGATTCCCTGCTCCTGGGCCAACAGATGTGCCCCCGTGAGCGAACCATCCCCACCTATCACCACTAATGCATCCACCCCCAACTCACGCAAATACTCTGCTGCCTGAGCACGTCCAGCTGGATGACGAAAGTCTTCGCAGCGGCCCGTCTTCAAAAGGGTGCCACCACGCTGAATGATATTACCGACAGAGGCCATATCCAGACTAAGGGCTTCTCGCTCAAACAGACCAATATAACCATGCTGAATACCGATCACCTCTACTCCAGCCGCAAGTGCAGTACGCGTTACTGCACGTACAGCCGCATTCATCCCTGGCGCATCGCCTCCACTCGTTAACACCGCAATACGTTGCAGGTTGGTATTTTGTGCCAGTGCCTGTAATCGCCACATTGTTGCTCACCCTTCCCCTGCTGACTCTTACCGCTGGAAACCTAAACTTTGGCATCACCGCCTAAAAACAGTGACACACGCAAAGCTTCTCACTATACACTCTTACCCCATTAAGCAAGGCGCCCATATGGCAGCCTTAACTAGCTTCCTTATTCGTTTTGCAAGAGTACGCCGGATGAGTCACTCAGGTCACCCCCTCCCCTCGCAACCACTATGGAGCTTAGTTGATGGACAGCCCCAGGCCGCTCCAGCAGCTGAACACCTAGCTCAGCACCGCAGCCTTTTAGTCTCGGTGCCAGGAGCCTTTACCCCAACTTGCCACAATCGACATCTGCCCGCTTTGGCAGCAGCCTGGCCAGACCTGCAAGCGGCTGGCATCACGCAACTCTTTTGCATGGCCGCAAACGATGCCTTTGTGATGCAGGCCTGGTTAACCAGTCTCGACTTAGGCATTCCCATCCAGGGCCTATCTGACCCTGATGCTCAATTTGCCGAGGCGCTTGGTCTCGCCAGTGATGCGAGCCAACGAGGTATGGGCAAACGCGGTAAACGTTTCTGCTTATTGGTTGAACAAGGCTTGATACGCCACACCTGGATAGACGAGCCAGGTCAATTTGTACAAACCCATCCAGATACTATTCTGCAGTGGCTTCAGACCCATCAGAACCAGCTCACCTGACTCCAATCCAGTCGCCACAACCGCCCCCAACTGTTTGCACTGGGGGCCTCATGCGCCATCAATAAAGTGGCCAACAGCAGCAGTAAAGATGCCCCTGGCTGAGTAAAATCAGTCAGCTTTGCCGCACTGCCCCAAGAGCTTTTTAAACGTGCCCCCATTAAATCCACGCTATAACACTCATCCAGCAGCAGATGAATACTAGCGCCAAGCCAGATGAAGGCAGCGACACCCCAGGCAACCTTTGCGCCTGTATTAAGCCAGATATAGCTAAGCCACAAGCCAAGCAAGGCAAAGAAAGCATTGGCCAGCCATGAGTGCAATATGCCTCGATGCACTGTAAAACCAGCAAACACCCACAAACCTAGGTAGCGCACCAGCACAAAGCCAAGTGCCGCCAATAACCAAAGGCTGAGAATCCCCAACTGGCTACTACCGCCAACAATAATCAAACAGGCGGCCACCACCCCTAAACCGGAAAAGAGCCACTCCAAGGCAATCGAGTTATCTGAGTCGATATCCGGTAGTAAACCTGCCACACTGCCTACCACCCAATAACCCAAGGCTTCAGTAACACTCGCTTCATCTAAACTGATAAGCGCTGTGCTGGCTAACCCACTCACCAGCGTCGCCCCTAACAAATGTGTTTTAAAATCTGCCATAGAACCCTATACATATTGCGACATGGAAAAATGCTATGCCTTTGATTTACCTGATTTTATTCCTAGTGGTCGCTGCCTGGCTATGGCAAACACTAAGACGACTGCCGCCACAACAGCGCAGAAAGCGTATTGGGTTGGTTTTACTAAGCCTGCTTGGCGCCCTCGTCGTTGTTCTCGCCCTAACCGGGCGTCTGCCCCTGATATCTGCTGCCATTGGCGTGGTGCTACCCTGGCTTGCCCGTTTCTGGCCAACCTTGCTGAAATGGCTATTTGTCTCCTGGCGTAAACGTCAACAGACCAACCGTCTGATTCAATTACAGCATGATGCCAACAGTGGCGAGTTGCGAGGGATGATTCTGCACGGCCCCTGGCAAGGCCGTGAGCTGGCCAGCCTAAATCGGGATGAGTTCGCGACCTTACTACAACAATGCCAACAGCAAGATCCATTAAGTGCTGCACTGATGCGCCAATGGTGGCATCTGCAACATGGACAGGCCTGGGATCAGCCTCCCCCCGGCCAGGCCTCTAGCCAAATGGATGAAGAGCAAGCCCGTGCCATTCTCGGCTTGGGGACTGACTGGACCGTTGAGCAAGTAGAGCAGGCCTACAAGCGCCTGATTGGACGCCTACATCCCGACAAAGGAGGGAGCGACTGGCTAGCCAGTCGCATTAACGAAGCCCGCGATTGGCTCATCCAGCATTCAAAACGACGATAGTTCATCAGGGTTCGTGTAACGCTTACGTCGCTGCGCCTCTTGCTGCTCTTTCGTCAGCACCTTAGCTTTCGGCAGGACACCACTCGTCTCAGGAGCAGGACGGCGAAACTCATTTAAGTAATAACTTAAAAGCTGTGGGCACGTGCCTTGTCGCACCTTGCCCACCTGCCCATAATTTTTCGCTTTGATGTACTCGCCCAATGCTGACTCATCCACCAGGACCCACTCACGTATCTGAGTCACATCCGCTAGCAGCTTTTTCGCTGTCAGAGCGCCATCTTTAAGCACGCATTCACTCAAACGGTTAATTTGCTCCAGATAGCCTTGGCGTTCTGCCAACTCTATCTGAGCATCGGCTACGCCTGTATAGAGCTTTGCTACGGCTAGCAAGGTGTCACGTAAACGGGTGCGTTCATGACCATACCAGGTTAGCCGAATCTGTCGCTCCACCTGATCATCCAAACCATTTCTATTGATATCCTGACCGGCTAACGCCACTGAATCAGGGAGGTCGGATTCTGTCTGTACAGACACGCCAGGCAAATCTTTGAGCTCCTCAATGGATATAAGCTGCTCTGCCTCAGTCTTAATCGGAGCCCAACAAAGCATCATAAGTGTGATAACTGCGCTATACCTCACCGGGTGACCTCTATCAGGAGCAGATGGATAAGATTAAGATAACGCCTATGCACGCAGATACCCAATCCCCAACGGCAGGATATTTTGTCGTTGACCGCAATGGCAGCATTCTGACGTGGTCAGAGGAGCTAACGCTGATTACAGCACGCGAAGCATCCTTGTGCCTTGGTCAACGTCTCACCGCTTTATGGCCTGACTTGCTCCAGGCTCCTGGCTGGCAGCTTCCCTTTAACACCCTGGCTTACTATCCCCTCGCGCAACTTAACACTCTCACTTTCAAGCGCAGCGCCTTGGGACAAAATAACTGGCTGATTCGCATACAGACTGGTGCCCGCAAATTACCAGAATGGTTTGACCTGCCCCTCGCCGCTGCTTTGATTAGCTGTCAAGGTGAGCTACTGCAAGCCAATCCAGCCTTCCATCAATTAGCAGACAATATTGGCAGTCCTGCTCTACAGCTACTGCCGGAACAGTTGCCCAGCATAGATGCATTGGCCTCACAGCAAGACCGCATTCTTGGTAGCCACACCCTTCGCTGGGTGATCTTCCCCAATCCCCCGCATTTACTAGGCTTTGTAATAGACATCAGTGAGCACAGCTTCTATCGTCATCTGCTTGAGCACTCGGTGGATGGCATCTACCAAACCAGCCGCTCGGGCCAAGTGCTCTATGCCAATCAAGCACTTCTGGATCTCTTTGGCTTCAGTTCACTGGAAGATATGCAGTCACGCATTCATCATGTTGCCCAGGATTTATACATCAATCCGGAAGATCGGCAGCGCTTCGTTTCTCTGTTAGAACAGCGAGGCTTGGTCAAAGCCTTTGACTGCCAAATGCGTACCTACAATGGCCGTTTGATCTGGCTGCGGCAAAATGCCCGTGTCATCCGCGACAAACATGGCCAAGTGGAGCACATTGTCGGCACCATTGCTGATATCAGTGAACAGAAACAAGCTGAACTCGCCTTGCGTTATGCAGAAGAAGAGTTCCGTTCTCTCTATGAAAATGCGGTGGCAGGATTATTCCGCTCCTCTCTGAAAGGCTACTTTCTCAGCGTCAATCCAGCGATGGCAAAGATGTTGGGGTTCAGCTCCCCTTTAATGTGTATCCGCCACTACACCAACCTCGCCAAACAACTGTATGTGCAACCCGACCAACGGCGTGAAATGTTACGTAAGCTGGCTAAAAACCAGGATGTACGTCAGCTTGAAGTAGAGATTTATCGAGTCGACGGTACGCCGATCTGGATTCAACAAAATGTCCGACTGGTTCGTAATAGCGAAGGAAAACCGCAGTATATTGAAGGCTCTGCCATTGACATCACAACCAGCCGCCACGCGCAGGAATATATCTATCGCCTGGCCCATCACGACAGCCTGACCCAGCTGCATAACCGCTTAGCCTTTAGCCAGAAGCTGGAACAACTCCTGAGAGAATATAAACCTCAACAGCATACGGGGTTCTACCTGCTTATGCTGGATCTGGATAACTTTAAAGATATTAACGATACCCAGGGTCATGCCTTTGGCGACCAACTGCTACAAGTGATCGCCAGCCGCCTGCAGAGTCTCAACCCAACGCCACTACAAATTGCCCGTCTGGGTGGTGATGAGTTTGCCTTGCTGGTTCCGGCCAATATTCAGTCGATTGAAGACTTCTGTCAGCACCTGCTCGATCAGATCCATCAACCGTTACAGCTCGGCGGCCAAACGCTGATGATTAGCGCCAGTATTGGCATCACCCGCTTCCCGCTGGAAGAACATGATGACAGCAGCCTAGGCAACCTACCTCAGCTATTGCTACGACGGGCAGACTTAGCGCTCTACCGTGCCAAAGATGCAGGGCGTAATGGCTACTGCCTGTTTAATCGACAGCTGGAAGAGCAAACCCTTGCCCTCAAACAACTAGAGCGTGATCTGCAGCAGGCACTCCAGGACGACGACCAACTATTTTTAGTCTTTCAACCGCTAGTTAATGTTCACAATGGCCAACTCAATGGCGTCGAAGCACTTCTACGCTGGCAACACCCAGAGCTCGGCTTGGTCTCTCCCGCCCACTTTATCCCAGTAGCAGAGCAATCAGGCCAAGGCTTAGCACTGGATACCTGGGTACTGGAGCAAGCCTGTCGGCAAATACAGCACTGGCAGGAACGGGGGATTCCCCTTTGCATTAGCGTCAACCTGTCCGCACTGCAGTTCTCTAGCATGGATATTTGCCATCAAGTTGAACAACTGCTGCAAACTTACGATATCGACCCTCGCTATCTCGCCTTGGAGATTACCGAGAGCATGGCCATTGCCAACCCCCACAGTGCAACCCGAGTACTCCAGGAGCTACGCCGGCTAAAAGTGAATGTCATCCTGGACGACTTCGGTACCGGTTATTCCTCTCTTAGTTACCTACAAGATTTGCCCGTCACTAAAGTCAAATTGGATCGCACTTTTATTGCTGGCATTACCCAAGATCGCCGCCAACATGCCTTGGTCGCGTCGGTCGTCAATCTTGTTCACAGCCTTAACCTGCAACTGAATGTGGAAGGTGTTGAGCAAGAGACTCAGTTCCTCACGCTACAAAAACTACGGGTAGATGAAGTACAAGGCTTTTTGTTTAGCAAACCCTGTACCGCTAAAGACTTAGAGCATCACTGGTTAGCAAGCGATGGCTGGCAACCCTGCGCGCTGGCTTCACGACTGGGTATTAACGCCACCCTATCTCTGCCGCTGTCTGAGCACCCATAACCACCTGTTGTAAAGAGCGCGGGATGACTGCTTGCCGCTCCCCCAGCGCTATACGCCCAGCCATTATTTCCGCAGCAGGTTGGGGGTAGAGTGGCTGCTGCATGGCATTGGCATAACCCACAGGAAAAAGTGGCAGCAAGCTCTGAGGGTCATACTTATCCGTCGCACCCAGGGTATGCAGTAACTCATGTACCAACACGACAACATTACTGCCATGCATATCTGAACTGGCAAAACCATGCACCACTCCCATACCAACCCCTTTTAGACCATAGGAATGGGGTACTTGAGAGTGTTGTTTTGGGTCAACCAATAATAGATACATGCGAATGTCCGCCCCCTTGGCCTCGGAACCATGCCAAAACTGCCACCAGCGTAAACGCAAACTCCAGCTCATGACTGCCAATGGGGATTGGGAATCGGGGGCTGGGGGAGGGAGTACCCTTAACGGCTCACCCAAGCGGAAACGCACTGGCAACCAAGCCGACCCTCCTTTGTACTGCTGCCATGCCTGACTAAAAAACGCTTCCCCCGGCTGCCAAGGCAGAGCAGACAACTGCTTGATATATGCCTCAGCCGCCTCACTTTGATCCAGATTAAAAGGATGGATCTGCACCCATACCGGTCGCTGCCACTGCTGTAGGCGATAAAGCTGCCAGTAACTCCCCGACCACACCACCAACAATAGAATCAAGAGAAACGATATCCGTAGCAGTCGCCCTAAGCTCATAGGTTATTTTTCATCCACATCTGGCCATTTAAAACAAAGTTGTCTATTATCTTGATCACCCTAACATCCCCAACTTTTCATCCCCCGCTGCAAATCGGGGGATTTTCTTTTCCGCCCTTAGCAAGAAGATGATTATTTTAATCACCTCTCTCGCCAACAAGTTTCAAATAAAACTTTATCACTCTTCATTTTTAGCCCACCTCAAGCATTGACCTTTCCAGCAAACACCCTTAGGTTTTTGACAGGCTTCACAAGAGCCCAATGTCTTTGCAGTAGCGGCCTATCCGGCCTGACACATAACAACAACAAAGCGGTGATCCCGCTTAAGGACACGACATGAGCGTTTTCTCTCATTCCGATTTTGCCGGGCATGAACAAGTCGTTTTTTGCCACGATCGCCACAGCGGTCTACGCGCCATCATTGCTATACACAACACTAAGTTAGGCCCTGCACTGGGCGGTTGTCGCATGTACGCCTACCCCAGCGAGGCCGATGCCCTTACCGATGTGCTAAGGCTTTCAGAGGGGATGAGTTACAAATCGGCTCTAGCGGGACTTCCCCTCGGCGGAGGCAAATCCGTCATTATTGGTGATCCCAAAACCGCCAAAACCCCCGAACTGTTACAGGCCTTTGGTCGAGCATTGGAGCAACTCGGCGGACGCTATATCACCGCAGAAGACTCCGGCACCAGCGTAGCGGATATGGCCACGATTGCCAGCCAAACTCGCCATGTGGTTGGTCACATGAGCGAACACGGCAGCCATGGCGACCCTTCCCCCAGCACTGCGTATGGCACTTTTGTCGGCCTACGCTACGCCGTACAGCGACACCTGCAGCGCGACTCTCTGCAAGGGGTAAAGGTGGCAATCCAAGGCTTAGGTAACGTCGGCATGCGTTTAGCTCGCCTACTACACGAAGCCGGCGCCGAACTGTGGGTCACAGATGTAGACAGCACACGCCTGCAACAGGCCCATCAAACCTTTGGCGCCAAACTAGTTGATCTGCAGCAAATACACGCCTGCCCAGTCGATGTCTTTGCGCCTTGTGCGCTTGGCGGCGCAATCAACCCTCACACATTGGAACAGCTACAAGCCAAGGTGATTGCTGGTGCTGCAAACAATCAACTTGCTCAAGCAGAGCTAGGCCAGACATTGCATCAACGAGGGATTCTGTATGCACCGGATTACGTTATTAATGCCGGGGGCATCATCGATGTGTGCTACCAGCATCAAGGCCACTATGATGCTGGCAAAGTGCGTACTCATGTTGAGCAGATTGAGCACACCCTCAAACATATCTTCGATCTGTCTGAGCAGCAGCAACGCCCCACCAATTTAGTGGCCGATGAGCTGGCTAAAGCCAAAGTGCTCGGCTAAGCCCACTACAACGTAGTCTATTCTCAGGGCCAAGCCACGCTTGGCCCACCCTCCCTGCTCTGCGACAATAGCGCCTGCCACCGTGAGCCGAGCCCTATTGCTATGAATTTGATCCTGCTACAGCCTAGCGACTTTATTGCCAGCCAGCGTGTCCGCTTACAGGGACGCCGCTTGCAGCACGTACTCGAGGTACACCAGGCAGAGCTGGGGCAACGCTTGCAGGTTGGTTTAATCAATGGCCCAACGGGCTTAGGCACCGTGCTCAGCCTCAACCACGACTCGCTAGAGCTCGAGGTTGAGCTCAATACCCCTGCCTTGCCGCCACTACCCTTGACCCTGATACTGGCATTACCGCGCCCAAAAATGTTGAAACGCATCCTGCAACACTGTACCAGCCTGGGAGTACAGCGCTTGGTTTTGCTCAACGCCTACAAGGTAGAAAAAAGCTATTGGCAGACTCCCATCCTAGAAGCAGCTTCAGTGCAGGAACAAATGATCCTAGGTCTAGAGCAGGCGCGTACAACCTTCCTTCCCGAAGTCATGCTTCGTAAGCGCTTTAAACCCTTTGTAGAAGATGAGCTGGCCACCCTAGCAGCAGACAGTCAAAAATTGGTTGCCCATCCTTATACTGAACATGCTTGCCCAGCCAACCTGCAACAAGCATGCACTTTGGCAGTGGGACCAGAAGGCGGGTTCATTAACTATGAGGTTGAAAAGCTGCAAGAACAGGGGTTTCAGGCAGTGCACCTAGGCCCGCGTATTCTCCGCGTTGAGACTGCTGTCCCCGTCCTTATCAGTAAACTCTATTACTGATTAAACCTGGGCCAACAAACGAGACTCCTGCACTTCCCGCAGTACCGGATGCATCGACAGCAACCCTAATTGCGCCATATCCGGCTGATGGGCTGCACGGCCAGATGAAGAAGATTGAGGGCGGTGCTCTAACCAGCTCAACATCATTCCCCACACTCCCGCCTGCCCCTGCTGCAACGCTTGTCCTAACGCCTCTGCCACGGGAGCGGTATAGCCCTGCAAGGCATCAACCGGCTCTTCTGCTTGCTCCTGTGGAGGAGCTTTGTGCAGTTCCTGCGCTTGGTTTTGCCACATCGCCAACAGCCAAGCGAACTGCGCCCCACTCCCCTGCTGCAGTGCTTTGCCCAGGGTACGCTCTGCTGCTTCTACACGAGATAATGCGATAGGGTTTAAATTCGCCATCTAGCCCTTGCCAAGCTGATTCAAGTTCCTATGATTATCGGCCTCAACCCGTCAGGCTTAAGGGATACTTATGCACAAACCTCGCCCCAGCCGCCCACGCCCCAGCCCCTACATCACCCCCGCTGGAGAACAAGCACTACGAGCCGAACTCCATCACCTCTGGCGCGTCAAACGCCCTCAGGTAACCCAAGCCGTGGCTGAAGCAGCTGCGCTGGGAGACCGTTCAGAAAACGCGGAATACATCTATGGCAAAAAAATGCTGCGGGAAATTGATCGACGAGTGCGCTTTCTACAAAAGCGTCTGGATGAGCTCACAGTGGTACGGAAACTTCCGGATGATCAAGAGCGCATTTTTTTCGGCGCCTGGGTCGAGCTGGAAGACCAACATGGCACGAGCTATCGCTATCGCTTAGTAGGCCCAGACGAGGCCGATACCAACCAGGGACTTATCTCAATCGACGCACCTTTGGCTCGCCAATTACTGAAAAAAACTTATGGCGACCGCATTCGCATGGGACAGGAAGACAATCTCAAAATTTATGAAGTCGTCGACATCGAATATCAGCCCCTGGAATAAGGGGCCAACTCTCTCAACATGAGAAAACCTAACCGCTAAAAAGCAAAAAACCGGCTAAGCCGGCTGGAATTCTCACTTGATGATGGTGGGTCGTGTAGGATTCGAACCTACGACCAATTGGTTAAAAGCCAACTGCTCTACCGACTGAGCTAACGACCCAAAGCGAGGTAATCAAATTGTTTAGACTGGTGGGTCGTGTAGGATTCGAACCTACGACCAATTGGTTAAAAGCCAACTGCTCTACCGACTGAGCTAACGACCCATGGCTCCTCGAGCTGGACTCGAACCAGCGACCAACGGATTAACAGTCCGCTGCTCTACCGACTGAGCTATCGAGGAACACTTCTCTCGAAATGGCGGAGGAAGTGAGATTCGAACTCACGGTGGGTTTCCCCACGGCGGTTTTCAAGACCGCTGCCTTAAACCACTCGGCCATCCCTCCGGTTTCGAGGCGTGCATAATAATGGTTTTTTTTCCCGAGTCAACTACTTAAGCCACTGAATCTTAAAAAAATTAACATCGCCAACCGAGATAATCGCTTAGTAGTTGCTGTAACTGCGGAACTTTCAACGGTTTTTCAATGAAGCCATTCATTTTGGCGGCTTTACAGAGCTTGCGCACTTCCGGCGAGTCCGTTGCCGTCAGCGCAATAATTGGAGCCCGAGTCAGGGCAGACAGACGCATCGCATTCGCGGCTTCCGCCCCCCCCATTACCGGCATTTCCAAATCCATCAGCACCATTTCCACCCGGTTTTGCCGCAGCGCTTCCAATGCAGCCTCGCCATGCTCGGCGACAATAACCTGCACCCCCAAGCTCTTTAGCATCTTGGCGTAAAGCAAACGGTTGGTCTGATTATCTTCCACCAGCAATATACTTGGCATAATTGAGCACACATCTATTGAGTGAATTCGGCCTCTAACCAACTTGTAAGAGCAAAAAAGCAGCTGCACCATACAACCACTTGATGATGACGGCAAAGGGTAAACAAATGGCAGCCAATTCACCCTCCTGGCAAGCAGTAATCGAACACATGAATGCAGACCACGCAGACGCACTCCTGGCCTATGCCCAGCACTACGGCCAACGCCCCCAGGCTCAGCAGGCCACGTTGATTAATATGGACCTTGAGCACCTGGAACTCCTGGTGGATGGAGAAAAACTCCGCATCCACCTCATAGCGCCTCTTGCCAGTCTGAGCGATGCACGTCCGGTACTGGTCAAAATGGCCATTGAGGCACGCTCCGCACTTAACGAACAGCACGTGGAAAAGCACGTTCAGCAATAGAGACGTTAAGCATTTTGCTCTATAGTGTCGGCCTCATTGCAGACAGGAAATTACCGTGGCTATCCGTCAACTGACCCTGCATGCCTTTCACAAGGCTGAAGATGGCGAAACCCGCCTGATGCCTAGACAGGCTCCCATTCCTGCCACCCCCGCGGTGGAACATTTAATCTCTGATCTCAATCGTCAGTTACTGAGCAAAGCCGGTCGCCATTACGGCTGCTTTCAAAAAGACTCCGAGCTTTATCCTTTCTCGCGTTGGCTGCAGGAACACCACCAAGGCGGTCTGGAATTTATGCCGCTGACCTTTCAGGCCGTGACACTTTTCAAGCGTGAGCTGGATCAAAGCGAACAGGCTATTCAGGGCTATTTGTTATTTGCCCGCTACGACCAGCCTACCAGCGAGCACTTTCTAGTTGCTCTGCTGCAACAAGCTGAGGCAGTGACCGTTAATGACGAGCTGGAGTTGACTCCATCTCAGTATTTAGACCTGGGCAAGATTCAACTTGCTGCCAGTATTGATCTGAATGCCTGGCAAGAGGGCTCTCAGCGCTATATCTGTTTTATCCAAGGACGCAGCCAACGCCGACTCGCCGAGCACTTTGGCCATTTTATTGGCTGCCTGCCTTCTGTTGATCGGGAGGAGCAGACCGAGCAGCTGCTTGAACAGGTCACCAAGTACTCCCAACAATTGCCAGAACCTCAACAACTAGCCAGCCGTGCAGCAGTTTATGAGTATTGCCTTGAGCAGGAAAAACTGGCGGAGCCCGTCCGCATTGATGAGCTGGCCAAAATCATCAGCCCTCAAACTCCGGACGATTTCACCGACTTTGTAGCTAACCAGCCACAGCCGCTACCGGAAGAAATACTGCCGGAACGGCAGGCACTACGCCAACTGATCCGCTTCAGTGGACGCAGTAGTGAACTGATGCTGAACTTTGCGGCCGAGCGCCTGGGTAAAGACATCCATTACGACCGCCACACCGATACCCTGACCATTCAAGGCTTACCCGAGGCACTGCGCCATCAATTACTACGCGCCCTCGCCAGCCCCGCACGAGACGAGTAATGATGAAGTATCTCACCCTGGTGCGTCACGCCAAATCCTGCTGGAAGAATCCGCTTCTAAAGGATCATCAGCGCCCACTTAATCGCCGTGGAGCCGAGGACGCCCCCAGGGTGGGACGTCATATTGCAGAACAAATAAGCCAGGGAATGCTGCCCAGCGTTGACCTTATTCTACATAGCGATGCTCTGCGCACCTGTGCCACCGCCAAGCTTTTAGCCAATGAGCTGGGCCTACTGCCACAACAGCTACTGGCCTCTCCAGCCCTATACGAGTGCAACGGTGAAACACTGCTGAATCATATCCGCTTGACACAAAACAGCATCCAACACCTGCTCGTGGTTGGTCACAACCCAGGATTGATGGAGTGCTATGAAGAACTCTCTGACTTTCGCCGGGACAAATTTCCCACCGGGGCCGTTCTGCACCTCGCCTTGCCACTCTTAGAAGACTGGCAACAACTGCAATCGGGCCAAGCCGAGGTGCGGCAGTTTATCCGCCCTAAATCGCTACCATGATCAGTGATCCGTTTTTTTATCTTTGTGCCATTCCCGCCGTCATTCTTTTTGGTATTGCCAAAGGTGGCTTTGGCGGCACCCTCTCTATCGTTGCCGTGCCCTTGATGGCACTCGCAGTACCGCCAGTGGTGGCCGCCAGCATCCTACTGCCGATTCTGTGCGTCATGGACATTCTTGCTGTGCGCGCCTTCTGGCAACACTGGCACTGGCCAAACCTACGGGTTCTGCTTCCCGCCGCCCTGCTCGGCATTCTGCTTGGCACCCTGAGTTTTCGCTATTTCAGCGAAGGCCAGATTCGCATACTGATTGGCGCCATTGCTGTTGCTTTTGTACTGCACTATTGGTTGAAACCCCAACAAAGCCCAGCCTCACCAGTCAAACCCTGGAGCGGCCGTTTGTGGGGAGCAGTTGCAGGCTTCACCAGTTTTGGTATCCATGCCGGCGGCCCACCCCTGAGCATCTACCTGCTACCACAGCGCTTGCCACCCAAACTCTACATGGGCACCTGCGCAATCTTCTTCATGGTGGTGAACTACACCAAGCTGATTCCTTACTTTTGGCTAGGTCAGCTTACCAGCACCAATCTAATGACCTCGCTGGTGCTACTTCCTCTTGCCCCGCTGGGTATCCGCTTGGGCTATTGGCTACTGCACCGCATTGACCCGCAGTGGTTTTATCGCATTATCTACTTCTTTCTGTTGTTAACGGGCTGCAAACTGCTCTACGAAGGATGGCTCTCATGGTAAAGGACTCCCTCCAGCTCTATCTGGATACCCTGGTTTTCACCGCAGACATCGTCACCCCTATCTTCATCCTGGTTTTTCTTGGTGCACTACTAAGGCGCCTTGCCATCGTCGACGATGCATTTGTTGGCACAGCTTCCAAGCTGGTATTTAATCTCACCCTACCGGTGTTGGTGTTCATGAGCATCAACAAAACCGATATCGCCGCTGTCCTTAATCCTGGCACCCTGATCTTCACTGGCATCGCCATTCTGTTGCTCTTTGTGCTGCTATGGTTCATCACTGGCCTTACAGGCATGGTGGCAGCAGATCGAGGTGCTTTTATCCAAGGCAGCTTTCGTAGCAACTACGGCATCATTGGTCTCGCTGTAAGTTTCAATTTATTTGGCACACCAGGGCTGGCCCACGCCTCCTTACTGCTTGCCTTGGTCATCCCGTTATTTAACGTCCTTTCTATTGTTGCCCTCTCCTTGGGGCAACATCAGCAAGACACACCTGGGCCCGGCATTTTTAAGAGCATTCTGACCAATCCTTTAATTATTGCCGTACTCCTGGCCTTGCCCTTAGCCTGGTTAGATATTCATCCTCATGCCCTGCTACAGAAATCCGCCAACTATATCGCCAGCATGACGCTCCCCCTGGCCCTACTAACCATTGGCGCATCTTTAAAACTCAAAGAGTTAAGAGCATGTTCAGGTCTAGCCCTACACGCTTCCGCGTTTAAATTGGTGTGGATGCCACTGCTTTGCCTGCCAGTTGCCTATTGGATAGGCTTTAGCGGAGAGGATATGACGATGCTTTTTGTCTTACTTGGCTGCCCGACTGCCGCCGCCAGCTTTGTTATGGCACGAGCCATGGGAGCCAATGCGACACTAGCAGCCAGCATTATCTTAGTCACTACGTTGGGATCTGTTGCCAGCCTAAGTACAGGTATTTATCTGTTCAAACTGTGGCAGTGGATTTAAAGCAGGAGAAATAAAAAGAAAGGAGATGATGAACTGACCTTAGGCGGCCAGTTCAGCAAGGGACTTGTCGAGTGCCTCGACAGCCTTCATTTCCAGTGCGTTCAAACGCAGCTGCTCGTTACATTTACTGATCATATAGCGGCGCTCTAAACGATCTAACACAGACAGGTAATCACGCTCGCTTTTAGGCAGACGGCTTTCCAGATGAAGAGCCTTTACACGACGGCCGAGTTCGAGTGCATGGTGCACCGGGGTTTCGACTTGGATATGCATAGTGGTACCTCCTTTATGTATCCTCGGTCTATCCTTGGCCCATTCTTAACCAATGGGTCAAATCTGAATATAACACGCTTTCTATTAATGTCGACACTTTTATCTGCGATGAGTCATTAGCAAATCTGATGTGGCGACCCTCGCTTTACCAGTAATCTAAGGGCTCCCTGTGAAGATTCAATGACACTCAGAGCACATTATGGATAAGGACTATCGTGACGGTACTTTCTTTGCCCTGGCCGCCTTCGGCTTTTGGGGGCTAGTACCCATTTTTTTTAAGCAACTCGCCAGCGTAGGCCCATGGGAAATCCTTGCCGACCGGGTGTTCTGGTCATTTATTCTGCTTATGCTATGGCTGGCCGTAAAAAGCCAATGGCTCGAAATCAAAGCCGCTTTAACCGACCCTAAACAGCGCCTACTGCTGTTTTGCTCGGCCTGCGTTATCGCCGCCAACTGGGTAATCTTCATCTGGGCCGTCAATGCCGGCCGCATCCTTGAAACCAGTCTGGGCTACTACATCAACCCCTTGCTCAATATCGTGCTAGGCATGGTGTTTTTCCAAGAGCGGCTACGCCCTCTGCAATGGCTGGCCGTGGCCCTCGCCGTAATCGGCGTCAGCTATCAGGTGATTGAACTGGGTCATCTACCCTGGGTATCTCTGGCCCTGGCCTTCAGCTTTGGTATCTATGGCTTGCTACGCAAGAAGACGACTGTCAGTGCCGTTGCAGGTCTGAGCGTAGAGACCCTTCTGCTTAGTCCCTTGGCCCTGCTGTATTTAGCCTGGCTGGGTTGGCGCGGCGATTGGGGCTTCAGCGACACCGATCACTGGCTCAACTTTTTACTGATCAGCACAGGCTTGGTGACTACTCTGCCACTGCTATGGTTCACAGCGGCAGCGCGACGTCTCCCGCTGTCTACCCTTGGCTTTTGGCAGTACTTAGGACCGACACTCTCGATGCTGATCGCCGTCTGGGTGTATGAAGAAACCTTTGGCCCCGCGCGCCAGGTCACCTTTATCATTATCTGGATTGCCTTGGCGATCTTTACCCTCGACAGCTGGCGTTACGCCAGCCAGCAACGTCGTATCCGGCGACAGCAACTCGCCGCCCTATCAGCAGAGGGATAACATGCAATGAAGTGGCCTTGGCAAGCGCCTCACCCGGATGAGTGGCAACAATGGCTCAGCAGCGATGATCTGAACAGCCTCAAAGCGCAACAGCGTCATCTATCATCGCCTTGGCAACCCCAGGGACTAGGCTTGCAAGCACTGACATTGCTGGCTCAAACTTGCAGCCAGTGGCTGTTGCATCATTACCCTCCCAGCTCAACTGAGTGGCCGGACATTGCTCGCCATTGCTTAAGCTTACCCCAGGCTGTACAGCCTTTAAGTTGGCTCCTTGAGGCGGGATTGGATGCCAATCTGGTTCTGGAGGGCATGCCACTTTGCCACCACTGCCTGGCGCAACAGCCAGCAGAGCGCTGGGCATTGTTATTAAACCGCCTACAACAATATGGGGCAGACTTACAAGCCAAGACAACCACTGGAGAAGACTTACTCAGTCAGGTACTCAAGCAGGACCAACGCGACTGTATTCGTCTGTTGATTGAAGCAGGTTGCCCTATTAACGAAGTCAGTGGAGCCAACCCTGAGGCTCTCGCCCTGGCCAAACGTTGTCAGGAGGATATTCGGGTACGCCGCTTGATGCTTGGGCAACCCTGAGTTACCCGCTTACGTTCTTAATCAGGTGCAGGATACAAAAAGGGGCGTCTGTGCGCCCCTTTATCTTCCTAGCGACAAGAGCAGGTGTTATCCACGCCCTAAGCGCAGGCGCTCATACTCTATTTTGGGACAACGATCCATCACCACTCGCAAACCAGCCTCTTCTGCTTTTGCGGCCGCTTCTTCATTGACGACGTCTAATTGCATCCACACCACTCGCGCGCCGATCTCAATGGCCTGTTCGACGACTTCCATCACCGTCTCTGAGCGGCGGAATATATCCACCATGTCCACCGGCTCACCGATATCTGCCAAGCTGGCAAATACCTCCTCGCCTAAGATTTCCTTACCCGCTTCATTCGGATTTACCGGTATAACCCGGTACCCCTTATGCAGCAGATACTTCATGACTGTGTAGCTGGGACGCTCCGGGTTTGGGCTAGCCCCTACCAAAGCAATAACACTGACCTCTTCCAGAATATCGCGGATTTCTTCATCTGCGTATTTCAGGCTGGCTACCGCGCCCGTCATGGGGACTCTCTCCTATTATGTCTCACTCGTTGTCGGGTTGAATGTGATGCGTACTGCAGACCGGACAGGCTGGGTCCCTACGTAACTTAAGCTTGCGCCAGTCCATCGTATTGGCATCCAACAGCAATAAATGGCCCGCCAGGGAAGCTCCCTGGCCAGCCAAAATTTTCAGGGTTTCCGTGGCTTGCACACTGCCAATCAACCCCACCACGGGGGCAAGCACGCCACTTTCAGAGCAGCTCAACTGCTCGTCATCCCCTATTTTGTATAAACATTGATAGCAAGGCTCGCCCGCTTTTGCCAGAAACACGCTCACTTGGCCTTCCATGCGGATCGCCGCTCCCGAAACCAAGGGGGTTCCTGCTGCCATGCAAGCCGCATTAAGGGCAAAACGAGTAGTAAAGTTATCGCTACAATCCACCACCACCTGCGCCTTGGCCACTTCAGCCTGGAGAGCCTCTGCAGTTAAGCGCTCAGCGCGGGTATGAATACGCACTTGGCTATTTATCTCACGCAGCGCCTGGGCCGCAGATGCGACTTTAGTCTCACCCACACGTGCCTCGGTATGCAGCACCTGACGCTGTAAGTTGCTCAGCTCAACCTGGTCATCATCCACCAGCACCAGCTCACCCACTCCGGCCGCCGCCAAATACAAGGCCACCGGACAACCCAACCCACCTAAACCAATGATGAGTACCCGTGCGGCGCAAATACGCTCCTGCCCTTCCACATCAATATTGGGCAACATGATCTGACGGCTATAACGCAGTAGCTGCTGATCAGTAAGTTCCTGCATGCCAACACCCTCCACTTACCCGTTCATGACCGGCCAGATCACACCAACTCTGCACCTGGACAAAGCCCGCCTGCTGCAATAAGGCCCGTACCGCGCCAGCCTGCTGCCAGCCATGCTCCAGCAGCAACCATCCCTGCTGCTGCAAATAACCAGGAGCCTGCTCAACCAGGGCCCGAAGATCCGCCAATCCCTGTTCTGCCGCAACCAAGGCAGTGCTGGGCTCAAAACGCACATCACCCTGCTGCAAATGAGGGTCATCCGCATCAATGTAAGGTGGATTACTGACAATCAGAGCGAACTGACCCTGCACTTGATCAAACCAGTGGCTCCGATAAAAACGTACCGGCAAGTTCAAGCGCTCAGCATTACGTTGGGCCAAGGCCACTGCCGACTCTTGCCAATCCACTCCCTGCACCTGCCAGGCTGGACGCTCGCTGGCTAAAGCCAACGCGATTGCCCCTGTTCCAGTCCCCAAATCCAGCACAGCGCCATGTGGCTCAGGCAGCGTGAGGGATAATGCCACCTCAACCAGGCGTTCCGTATCCGGACGAGGAATCAGGGTACAGGGCGCAACCTCTAATGGCAGCGACCAAAACTCCCGCCAACCCAATAAGTAAGCCACAGGCTCACCCTGACGACGCCTGCTAATCCAGTGCTGATAACGCAGCCAGTCCGCCTCCGTCAAAGTCTGTTCCGGGAAGGCAAATAAACGTGAGGCTGCCACCTGGGCAGCCTCCTGCAATAACAAACGGGCATCCACTGCAGGAGACTCACCACCTTGCAGTTGCTGAGTTCCCCAGTGTAGCGCCTCAGCCAAACTAGGCATTATTGCTCCGCCAGGGCAGCAAGTTGCTCGGCCTGATACTCATGCACCAAAGGCTCCAGCAACGGGCGCAAATCGCCGTTCACAATTTCGTCCAAACGATACAGCGTCAGGTTAATGCGATGATCGGTTACACGCCCCTGGGGATAGTTATAGGTGCGAATTCGCTCCGAGCGATCACCACTCCCCACCAAGAGGCGACGCTGATCCGCCTGCTCATTAGCCTGCTTGTCCACCGCTTGCTGTTTCAAACGCGAGGCCAGCAGCGACATCGCCTTCGCGCGGTTTTTGTGTTGCGAGCGTTCATCCTGACACTCCACCACTAGGCCGCTGGGTATATGGGTAATACGGATAGCCGATTCTGTCTTGTTAACGTGCTGACCACCTGCCCCCGAGGCGCGGTAGGTATCGACGCGCAAATCCGCGGGATTGATATCCACATCCCCGACTTCAGCCACCTCAGGCAAAATAGCCACCGTACAGGCTGAGGTATGTATACGCCCCTGAGACTCTGTAGCAGGCACCCGCTGCACCCGATGGGCGCCGGACTCAAACTTAAGCTGGCCATAGACATTCTGTCCCGCTACCCGCGCAATCACTTCTTTAAAGCCACCGTGTTCGCCTTCATTGGCACTCACCAACTCCACCTGCCAGCCCTGAGTTTCGGCATAGCGGCTATACATGCGGAACAGATCCCCCGCAAAAATAGCGGCTTCATCACCACCGGTACCGGCACGTACTTCCAGGAAAATATTCCGGCTGTCAT
Source organism: Balneatrix alpica DSM 16621 (assembly GCF_000619885.1). Taxonomy (GTDB): domain Bacteria; phylum Pseudomonadota; class Gammaproteobacteria; order Pseudomonadales; family Balneatricaceae; genus Balneatrix; species Balneatrix alpica. The sequence goes on from NZ_JHUZ01000011.1 coordinate 53,790, forward strand.
TGGGGTCTTTCGGCAAGAGCAGTTTCTGCAGGCTGACCTCCAACTCCCCTAACTGCTGCTGGGCCAGAGCATATTCCTCTTCAGCCAGCTCACGGAGCTCAGGATCACTGTCTTTTAACATCTGCTGGGCGGTGCTGGCATCCTCCTGCACCTGGGTGTAGCGCTTAAACTCAGCTACCACCTGCTCCAGCTCGGCATACTCCTTGGAGTACTGGCGGAAACGCTGCTGATCAGCGATAACATCCGCCTCTCCCAGCAACATGCCCAACTCCTCAAAACGCTCTTGCAAGCCTTCGAGTTTGGCTAAGATTGACGCTTTCAGCATAGATTTTTATTCAGACTTGGAAGGTTTATCAGCCAGTGCATACAGATGTTGTGCTGCCAGCAGAATCTCTGCCTGGCCCTCTGCACTGGCTTTTTTGAGTTGCACACTCGGCGTGTGTATCAGTTTATTGGTCAGCCCGCGGGCTAACTGGGTCAATACTTGCTGGGGATCCTGCCCCCGTTCTAATAGGCGTAATGCCTTCGCCAGCTCTTGTTCACTCAGCGACTCAGCCTGGCGACGTATCGCTTTCAGGGTATCCACCGCATCCCGGGCCCTTAGCTGTTCTAAAAACAGCTCAGCACCCTGCATTACCAGTACTTCAGCCTCGGAGGCTGCGTCACGGCGTGCCTGCACCCCCTGCTCAACCACCTGCTGCAGATCATCCACGGTATAGAGATAGACATCTTCCAGCTCGGCGACTTCCGGCTCAATATCGCGGGGAACCGCAATATCCACCATAAACATGGGCCGGTAACGCCGCTTCTTCAGCGCCCGCTCCACCGCGCCCTTGCCCAACACCGGCAAAGGGCTGGCAGTTGAAGCAATAATAATATCGGCCTGGGGCAACACTTCCGCCAGATCCGTCAGAGGCACCGCCTGCCCACCGAGCTGCTGGGCCAAATGCTGGCCACGGCTCAGGGTACGGTTGGCTACCGTAATCTGGGTAATACCCGCCTCACGTAAATGGCGCCCCACTAACTCAATCGTCTCCCCGGCCCCAATGAGCAGAGCCTGATTTTCACTGAGATTAGAAAAAATACGCTGGGCCAGATTCACCGCTGCATAAGCGACCGATACAGGGTTCTCCCCGATAGCCGTCTGACTACGCACTTGCTTGGCGACATTAAAGGATTGCTGAAACCAGCGACTCATTTGGCTCCCCAAAGAGCCGGCATCCTGCGCCTGGGCAAAGGCGGTCTTCAACTGCCCTAAAATTTGTGGCTCGCCCAACACCAAGGAGTCCAGGCCGCAAGCCACACGCATCATATGACGCACCGCATCCCGATCCCAATGGACGTAGACCGAACGCTGTAACTGTTCAAAACTCACTTGATGGTAATCAGCCAGCCATTGCAACACTTGGCGGCTATCGCGGAAGGGGGTGACGCCATAGATTTCAGTACGGTTACAGGTAGAGAGAATGGCGGCTTCGCTCAACGCGCCCTGCATGCGCACCTGAGCCAATGCATAAGACAGTTCCTCTGTGCCAAACGCCAGTTTCTCGCGCACGTCCACAGGGGCGGTCTTATGATTGATACCCAATGCCATTAATGCCATAGACTGCTGCATACCGCAGGTTACCACTCTCACCTAAACCGTAGAGCCGGTTACACTCTACTACAAAACCTATTTGCCCCTTGCTGCCCCGAGAAGCATGGAGCAATATAAGGACTTCAAGCCCTTGAGGGCGACGTTATTGTAACCAACCCGCCCTATCCAAAACAGACTTCATGCCAAGATCCGCTGCCTTTATTGCGTTAACCCTGACATTAATCAGTGGTTGTGCCAACCTGGAACGCACCCCCAGCCACCGTGCAGATGCACAGTCCCTGGCTGAACCTCGGCTGTATTCGCTGCTCGTGGCCGAGTTGGCAACCCAACGTAACCAGCCCGACCTTGCCCATCAACACTATCAGCAACTGGCCAAGCAATTGCGCCGCCCGGAACTAGCCGAACGCGCCACCTACCTGGCCCAATACCTGGAACTTGAACAAGATGTCCTCGACAACGCCAAGCTCTGGCTGGAGCTAGATAACCAAGCACTGGAAGGCGCACAGATTTTACTGGATGCCCACCTGCGCCAACACCAGTTTGCCGAAGCCCTGGCCCTACTGAAAGGTTTTGATTGGCGGGCAGATACCAATCTATTTCTGCAGCTTCTGGCGCGCACTGAACAGCTCAAACCACCACAAACTGAGCTGATGGACAGTCAGCTGGAACAGTTACTACCCAGTGACAATCCTTACTACTACCTGACCAAAGCCCTGCTAGCGCGCCAAGAGTTACGCTGGCAAGGCGCCCACCAGGCGCTGGATCAAGCACTCCAGCTTGAACCTGGCCTAGAACATGGTTTGCTACTAAAAGCTGATACCCTGCTGCGCCAAGGTGCCTATGCCGAGGCTGAACGTTTTATTCGCAGCACCCTCAAGCGTCAGCCCAACACCCAATTGATGGACATGCTGGCCCGCTCACTGCTGGCTGATAACCGCCCCCAGGCGGCGGCAACAGCACTACAGGAGCTGATCAAGCTACAACCCGATAATCTTGAAGCCCGCTTTATGCTGGGGCGTACCTACCTGCAACTGAAGGACTACCCCAAGGCCAAGGCACGCTTCATGGAACTATGGGAGATGCTGCCCGACCGCTCCCCCATCGCCTTTTACCTTGGTTACCTGGCGGAACAGCAAAACCAAACATTTGAAGCCATGCGTTATTACCGTGAGGTGCAGCGCGGCGATGAAGTCCCCGCCGCCAAGGCACGCCTCCTGCAACTGATGCAGCAACAGCAGCAGGGCGATGATATCCCCGATATGCTCAACCAAGCCCGCAGCCAAGCGCCGGAGCACCGTGTCCAGCTTTATCTGTTAGAAGGCGACTGGCTGCGCAACCAAGCACGTTATCAGGATGCACGCGATCTGATGGGGCGCGCCCTCAATGAAGAACCCAACAACCTGGAACTCCTCTACTTCCGCGCCATGTTAGGGGACAAAGATGGCAATCTTGAGGCCATGCTGCGCGACCTGCGCACCCTGGTACAGCTACAGCCTGACAATGCCCAGATGCTCAATGCCCTCGGCTACACCCTGACCGATCGCACCGATCAGCATCAAGAGGCTCTGACCCTCCTACAACGCGCCCATGAGCTAGAACCACAAGACCCCGCCATTCTCGACAGCCTGGGCTGGGCCTATCACAACCTCAAACGCCCACAAGAAGCCCTCCCTTATCTGGAAGCCGCCTACCAAGCCTTTCCCGATCCGGAAGTAGCTTACCACTATGGCGTGGTCCTGCTGGAGCTACAGCAGAGCGAGCAGGCTCTGCAAGTGTGGCATAAGGCGCTTGAGCAACAGCCAGATTACCAACCCATTTTGCAAGCCCTGAAAGCCTACCATGCACAACCTTAAATATTTGGCCCTGGCCTTTGCCCTGCTATTTCTCAGCGCCTGTAGCCAACTGCCCCAACGCCAGCTACAGCCTGCGCCGCAACTCCCCTGGCGAGTAGCCCTGCAAGAGTTAGCCCACTGGCAGTTAGAGGGCAAAGCCGGGCTGCAATCAAAGCAAAGCTATAACAGCCTGACCCTGACCTGGCTGCAGCAAGCCTATGCCTACCAGGTGCAAATCAGCGGCCCGCTGGGGCAAGGGCAAATGCAGATTGAAGGCACCCCAGAATTAATGCTGCTCAGCAGCCCCGAAGGGCGTTTTGTCTCGGAAGATCCTGCCGCTCTGCTCCTGGAGCGTACCGGCTGGCCACTACCGATTAACGAACTGCCCCACTGGGTCAAAGGCCTAGCCGCACCTGGCGGCCAGCTGCTCGGACAAACTTTTGACGAACAAGGACGCCTGCTCAGCCTGGAACAAAACGGCTGGCAGATTGAGTATCAGGACTATCTGCAAGTTGACCAATTATGGCTACCGCGCAAACTCCAACTGCGCCGCGATGACTGGCAACTCAAACTGGTGATCAAGGACTGGCAACTTGCCAATCCGAGCTGATCATTTGACAACCACGACCACAATGTGGAAAATCTGCCGCGCTTTTTCAGGGGGTATGGCCACGCGATGTTCAGTCAAAATGCAGAGTTTTCTCTGCCCGAACAGGCCAAGGTTTCCACATCCTGCCAGCGTGAAGGTAGCAGCGTGTCTAAATTAATGGTCTTTACCGGGAACGCACACCCGGAACTCGCCCGTAAAGTTGTTGACCAGCTGTGTCTCCCCCTCGGAGATGCCGATGTTGGCCAATTTAGCGACGGCGAAATTGCCGTGCAAATCAATGAAAACGTTCGGGGTAAGGACTGCTTTATTATTCAGCCCACCTGCGCCCCCACTAACGACAATCTGATGGAAGTGATCCTGATGGCCGACGCCCTGCGCCGCGCCTCTGCTCAGCGTATCACCGCCGTTGTTCCCTACTTCGGCTATGCCCGCCAGGATCGCCGCCCCCGCTCTGCCCGTGTTCCTATCAGCGCCAAAGTGGTTGCCGATATGATGGCCGGTGCAGGCATTGACCGGGTGCTGACCGTTGACCTGCATGCTGAACAGATTCAAGGTTTCTTCGACATTCCGGTGGATAACGTTTTTGGCTCCCCGGTACTGATCGAACACATCCAGCGGCAAAACTATGACCACCCCATCGTGGTCTCTCCCGATGTCGGGGGCGTAGTCCGTGCTCGCGCCGTTGCCAAACAGCTGGATACTGACCTGGCCATCATCGACAAGCGCCGCGAAAAGGCCAATGTTGCCCAGGTCATGCACATTATCGGTGACGTACGTGGCCGCACCTGCATCCTGGTGGATGACATGTGTGATACCGCCGGCACCCTGTGCAAAGCCGCTGCCGCCTTGAAAGATCATGGCGCCAAACGCGTACTGGCCTATGCCACTCACCCCGTGCTATCAGGCCCGGCTGTCGACAACATCACCAACTCCGTACTGGATAAACTGGTAGTCACCGACACCATCCCCCTGACCAAAGCCGCTGCTGCCTGCGAGAAAATTGAACAGCTAACCCTGTCCAATATGCTCGCCGAAGCCGTGCGCCGGGTATGCAACGAAGAATCCATCAGCGCCATGTTCCGCTAAGCGGAGCCTGACGCCGGATAGGGCAGCTGCCCTAGATAATCTGGCCCAATACCAGATTAAACGACAGCCAGACACTGGTCGCGGTGCGCTGGCTGTTTAGTTATTTTACTGAGGAAAAAATATGAGCAATTTCACTCTGAATGCCAAAATCCGCGAAGTAGCAGGGAAAGGTGCGAGCCGCCGCCTGCGTCGCGAAGCCGACACCGTTCCTGCCGTTGTATACGGCGGCAACGCTGAGCCTGCCCGTCTGGCCATCGACCACGACGAGCTGCTGCACCTGTCCGAAGACAACCAGTTCTTCTCTAGCCTGATCAACCTGAATGTTGATGGTAAAGAAGAGCAAGTCATCATCAAGGACCTGCAGCGTCACCCCGCCAAGCCCGTACTGCTGCACGCTGACTTCCAGCGCGTAAGCGCCGATCGCAAGATCAGCATCAAAGTACCTGTGCGCTTCGTTAACGAAGCTGCCAGCCCCGCTGCCAAGCAGGGTGGTAAGGTGTTCACTCTGGTGAACGAAGTGAAGGTTCTGTGTCTGCCCTCCAAGCTGCCTGAGTTCGTTGAGTGCGACCTGAGCGAAGTACAGCTGGGTCAAAACCTGTACCTGTCCAGCATCAAAGTGCCTGAAGGCGTTGAAGTTGCTGCACTGCGTCTGGGTAAAGACCACGACCAGGCCATCGCTCGCGTTGTAGCTAAGCGTAAGTAAGTTACAGGCTTATGAGCGAGCCGGTTCAGCTGATCGTTGGCCTGGGTAACCCAGGCTCACAATACGCCCGAACCCGGCACAATGCAGGCGCCGACTTCGTGTCGGCGCTTGCGTCTTTGTGCCACTGTGACCTGCGTGCCGAAAGCCGCTTCCATGGCCTCTACGGCAAAGCCAACTGGCACGGTCACACCCTGCACCTGCTGATCCCCACCACCTACATGAACCTAAGCGGCCAAGCCGTACAGGCCGTGAGCAACTTCTTCAAGCTCAAGGTGGATAACCTACTCGTCGTTCATGATGAGCTCGACCTGCCACCCGGCCAGGCGCGCTTTAAGAAAGGCGGTGGCCACGGCGGTCATAACGGGCTGAAAGACATCATCAACAAACTGGGTGGCGCCCGCGAGTTTCACCGCTTACGCCTTGGCATTGGTCATCCCGGTGATGCCAACAAGGTTGCCGGTTTTGTCTTAACCAAAGCCCCCAGCCAAGAATTCGACCTAACCGAACGCGCTAGCGAAGAGGCCCTTGCCTGCTTACCTCTGGCCCTGGCCGGAGACTGGCCGCGCGCCATGAACCGCCTGCATGCGTTCAAACCTGAAGCCTAGTACGTCAACAGGAAACTATTATGGGATTTAACTGCGGCATCGTTGGCCTGCCCAACGTCGGCAAATCTACCCTGTTCAACGCTTTGACCAAATCTGGCATTGCCGCCGAGAACTTCCCGTTCTGCACCATTGAGCCCAATGCTGGTGTCGTGGCGATGCCCGATCCCCGCCTGGACGCGCTGGCCGCTATCGTCAACCCCAAGCGGGTTGTCCCCACCACCATGGAATTCGTCGACATTGCTGGTCTGGTGGAAGGCGCCTCCCGCGGTGAAGGCCTGGGCAACAAATTCCTGGCTAACATCCGCGAAACCGATGCTATCGCCCACGTGGTGCGCTGCTTTGAAGACGACAACGTGATTCACGTCTCCAACAGCGTCAATCCCAAGCGCGATATCGAAGTTATCGACCTGGAACTGATTTTTGCCGACATGGAAAGCTGCGAGAAGCAACTGCAGCGCCTGGTTCGGGCAGCCAAGGGCGGTGACAAAGAAGCCCTAGCCCAAAAAGCCCTGCTGGAAAAACTGATCCCCCACTTCCAGGAAGGCAAGCCAGCCCGCAGCCTGCTGAAAAACCTCGGCGATGATGAACGCGCCCTGGCCCGTCACTTCCACCTGCTGACCAGCAAGCCAGTGATGTACATCGCCAACGTCAGCGAAGAAGGCTTTGAAAACAACCCGCACCTGGATGCCGTTAAAGCCATTGCCGCCGAAGAAGGCGCCATTGTGGTGCCGGTGTGCAACAAGATTGAAGCTGAAATTGCCGAGCTGGACGACGAAGAAGAGAAAATGATGTTCCTCGAGTCCATGGGTATGGAAGAGCCAGGCCTGAACCGCGTGATTCGTGCCGGTTACTCACTACTCAACCTGCAAACCTACTTCACTGCCGGGGTGCAGGAAGTACGTGCCTGGACCGTACGCATTGGTGCCACCGCTCCCCAAGCGGCAGCAGTCATCCACACCGACTTCGAAAAAGGCTTTATCCGTGCCGAAGTCATCGCCTATGACGACTTTATCAAGTTCAAAGGCGAACAAGGCGCGAAAGAAGCCGGTAAATGGCGTCTGGAAGGCAAAGAGTACATCGTCAAAGACGGCGATGTAATGCACTTCCGTTTTAACGTCTAAGCTCACGCCTAGACACAAAGCCCCTTGAGGTACGCTTCAAGGGGCTTTTTCTTTTCCGCCTCCCCTCAATCACACTATACCCAAGATGCACACAGCGTCTCAGCTTGTGCCAGCACCAGCTGGGCGGCCTCTTCTTGCTGATCTGGCGGGTATTTGTATTTGCGCAAAATACGCTTCACCAGCAAACGCAATTTGGCCCGCACGCTGTCGCGATTACTCCAGTCCACCGTGACATTTTGCCTCAGGCTGTCGGTGAGTTCATGGGCGATTTTCGCCAAGATCTCGTCCCCGAGCTCACGCACTGAAGCCTCGTTGTTGGCCAGGGCGTCGTAAAAAGCCAGTTCGTCATCATTGAGCCCTAGCTTCTCGCCGCGCTGACTGGCAGCGGCGAACTTTTTCGCCATTTCGATCAGCTCTTCGATGACTTGAGCCGTTTCGATAGAGCGGTTCTGATAGCGCTTAATCACGCTATCGAGCAGCTCGGAGAACTTCTTCTCTTGCGCTAGGTTGCTGGCGAACTTGCTCTTAATCTCGCCTTCTAACAGCCTTTCCAGCAGCTCTACGGCAAGGTTTTTCTCTGGTAGATTGCGCACTTCGGCAAGAAAGTCGTCATCCAGCAGGCCGATATTAGGCTTATCCAACCCCACGGCGGCAAACACATCCACCACGTCGCCCGATACCACGGCATTGCCGATGATCTGGCGGATGGCCAGCTCGCGCTCTTCATCGGTTTTCTTCTTTGCGCTGATGTCGCGCTTAGTGAGCATGACCTTGATGGCTTGAAAAAAAGCCACCTCTTCACGCACGGCTTTCGCTTCATCCAAGGTGCAGCACAGGGTGAACGCCTTGCTCATGGCCAAGGCATTATCGGCAAAGCGTTTTTTGCCTTCTTTAACCCCCAGCACATGGTTAGCGGCACCGGCCAAAAGCTTGTGCCCACCTGTCAGGAATTCGCTGTAATCGAAGCCATGCAACAAACCGCGCAACACATCGAGCTTCTCCTCCAGCACCGCATAAGCCTCATGGGCATCCACCGTGGGCCTGCCTCGACCTTTGCTGGCTGTGTACTCTTTCAGCGCTGCTTTTAGCTCGTTAGCAATACCGATGTAGTCCACCACCAAGCCGCCCTGCTTGTCTTTAAACACGCGGTTCACCCGGGCAATGGCCTGCATTAAGTTGTGGCCCTTCATGGGCTTGTCGACATACAGGGTATGCACACAAGGCGCGTCAAAACCGGTCAGCCACATGTCGCGCACAATCACTAATTGCAATGGGTCTTGCGGGTCTTTAAAGCGCTTCTCTAGGCGCTTCTTCACTTGGCTGGGGTAAATGTGCGGGCGTAGCAAGGCCTTATCTGAGGCACTGCCGGTCATAACGATTTTTACCGCGCCCTTCTCCGGGTCTACGTCATGCCAGTCTGGCCGCAGGGCGATGATCTCGTTGTACAAGTGCACACAGATTTCGCGGCTCATCGCCACCACCATGGCCTTGCCGCTTTGCGCCTGGTTACGTTCCTCAAAGTGCCTCACCAGGTCAGCCGCAACGCTTTTAATCCTTGGCTCAGCCCCAACCACTTTTTCCAGCGCGGCCCAGCGCGACTTCAGGCGCGACTGCTGGTCTTCTTCCTCATCCTCGGCCAGCTCATCGACCTCCTCGTCGATATGCGCCAGCTCTGCGTCTTTGAGCGACAACTTAGCCAAGCGTGACTCGTAGTAGATGGCCACAGTGGCGCCATCTTCCTTGGCCTGCTGCATGTCGTAGACGTGGATGTAATCACCGAACACCGCACGGGTATCGCGGTCTTCGCTGGATACCGGCGTGCCGGTAAAGGCCACGAAGGTGGCGTTGGGCAAGGCATCACGCAGGTGCTGGGCATAGCCCACCTGATAGCGGGCACTGGCCTCGGCCACCTTTAGGTCCGGCACTTTCAATGAAGCACTAAAGCCATATTGCGTGCGGTGCGCTTCGTCAGCCACCACCACAATATTCGAGCGCTGCGACAACACCGGAAAGGTGTCCTCGTCTTCACCGGGCATAAACTTCTGAATGGTTGTAAACACAATGCCGCCACTAGGGCGATTAGCCAGCTTCTCGCGCAAGTCGCCACGCGTAGCGACCTGCACCGGCTGCTCGCGCAGCAAATCCTGCGACAGCGAGAACACCCCAAACAGCTGGCCATCCAGATCATTGCGATCGGTAATCACCACGATGGTCGGGTTCTCCATCGCTGCTTCCTGCATCACCCGCGCAGCAAAGCAGGTCATGGTGATACTCTTGCCCGAGCCTTGGGTATGCCAAACCACCCCGCCCTTGTGACTACCGCCAGGGCGCGAAGCATTCACTACCTGCCCAATAGCCGCTCGCACCGCGTGAAATTGGTGATAACCGGCAATCTTCTTCACCAGCCGGCCGTCATCTTCAAACAACACAAAATAACGCAGGTAATCGAGCAAAATGGCCGGCTGCAGCACCCCACGCACCAGCGTCTCCAACTCGTTGAACTCACCCAGCGGATCAACCGTTACGCCGTCGATAGTGCGCCAACGGGCAAAGCGCTCAATATCCGCCGACAGCGAGCCCATACGCGCCTCACTGCCATCACTGATCACCAGAATCTCGTTGTAGTGGAAAACGTCTGGAATCTGCTCTTTATAGGTTTGAATCTGATCAAACGCCTTGATCAAATCCGCATGCACATCAGCCGGATTTTTTAGCTCTAACAGCACCAGCGGCAGACCGTTAACGAACAAAATAATGTCCGGCCGACGAGTATGTTTGGGCCCCTGAATGCTGAACTGATTCACCGCCAGCCACTCGTTAGCACGTCCATCTGCCCAGTCGATCAAGCGCACAAAGTCGCCTCGGGTTTCACCGTCTTTCTGGTACTGCACCGGCACACCGCTCACTAATAAGCGATGAAATAAACGGTTGGCCGACAGCTGCACTGGCAGGCCTAAATCGACCACCTGTTTGAGCGCATCCTCACGAGCAGCCAAAGGCACACTGGGGTTTAAACGCTCGACAGCCCTGCGCAAGCGCCCAATCAACAACACATCACGATAACTTGCCCGCTCGGGGCTATCGCCATCATGGGCAATATCAGGCCCATAGAGGTGCGTATAGCCCAGCTCTGCAAGCCAGCCGAGGGTTTCTTGTTCCAGTTGGTCTTCTGTCATTATTCGTCTGCCTTACCTGGCTATGGCTGTTTCATAAGCTTGATCGCTTACTTGTACGGTTACTTGAGCGGTACGGGTGAAAGACAATGGAATATCGGCGACACCAGCACCCATCAGTTGGTCATTCTCTAAATCAAAAGGTAAGGCCCAAAGCTTCATGCCCTGGCCATAATCAAACACCGGTAATGCTTCTTCCAGCCCTGACCAATACGGATATATCAGCACCAGCCCCGGCACCTGGTCGCCTCTTCGGTATTTGTACCCATAGGCAAACAGCTGATAGAAATCGCTTTGACTGAGGTCGTAGTTCTTATCGGGTTTACCGGCATCAATGCGTTTCCACTTGGTGTCCAGAATCCAGCGCTGTTTTCCCCAATCGATCAGCAGATCAGGCTTCAAACAGAACATCCGCCCCTTGCCATGCTCACAGAGATACTCGCGATTGGCTTGGCTAGTTAGCTTTGCTGTCGGCAGTAACTGCTTATGCAACCAACCTTCAACATATTTTTCAAAGAGCTTTTCCATCGGGAACAACAAGCTCATACCGCGCCACGCACCACTCACAGCGATCGGCATCCACTGATTGAGGATCAGCTCGCACCAAGGCTTAATCGGCTGGTAATGCGCCATTAGCCTATCGCGACTCCAGGCGCGTAGGTCTTGGTTAACCTGCCGACTGACGGGTACTTCCGTCAGCATGGCACGCAGTTCATTGGCCAAGCGCCAGTTGGCGGCATCCTGTGTGCTGTTCGCCACTGTTTCCAGCGCCAGCTTGAGCAAGCGATTCTCAGCACGATCTGGGGTAAACACATCATGGCGAAGCTGAAAGTGATGCTGGCGCCCCGGCGGCTGGCGCATCTGCGCCACCACATTGAGCTGGCCGTGCAGAAAGCGCTGTTCTTCCTCGATACGTTGGTAGTCGAAGCGCACCCCGCGCTTCACTAACAAGTCCAGCTCGGCGAGAAACTGTCCCATCACCCACTCACTGAGGGGTGCATCAAACAGCTCTAGACTGGCCAGCGATGCTTCGCGCGGCTTAAGCTGCAAGGCGCTCTGAATCAATTTACGCAGCAACTGGCGGCTCTTGGCCTTAGCCTTACAATCGCCCTTCTCATAGTGCTTAGGCAGAATTTCCAGCCGCGTGCCACAGGGTGTTTCCAACACGCCCACATAGGAATCCCACTTCAGCGCACGCCGTCCTTCTACTTGCAGCAGCGTAACGCCGTTTCGGCTGAAGCTGGCGCTCAATTCACACAGCCACTCGAAGGCACTGTCGCTAATCTGCACACAGTCGAGATCACCCGGCTCAACCTCCGCCGTGGTCAGTCGGGCGTATTCACGCACGGTGACAAATGCGCTCACGCATTCGCCTCCTCTGGCTCCTTGACGGGCCCCTCTGCCTTGCCGTGCACGGCGATAACACCGGCATATGCAGAAACTCGCTGGAACGCCGCCGCATTGATCCGCCAAACCCCACCTTGCGCAGGCACGCTGATGTTGCCAAACAAAGCATCCACATCCTGCTTATCCTGCTCCACGAAACGGTCGGCCGCAGCCTTGCGGTGGTCATTAAGCACCCACTGGATTCGTTGCCAATCCTCGAAGAAATACTCCTGCAGCAGCGGCAGTATCTGATTGCGGAATATCACCTCCAGCTGCTGCAACGAGTCTCCACTCTTGAGTGACATGAAATAGGCATGCCCGAGGCAATGATCACGATCGAGCAGCACCTCGATACGCTGGTTCATCACCGCCAAAAGCTGACCAATGTCGATGCCCTCCACCACCACGCCATTGAGCAAAGAGGGATTGGGCATCATTTCCTCGAAGACAAAGCGGCGACGCAAGGCAATATCCAACCCAGCCAACGAGCGATCAGCCGTGTTCATCGTACCGATCAGATAAACATTATCCGGCACACTGAAACGCTCTTTGGAGTACGGCAAGCTGACCGACAGCGCCTCTGCAGCACCCTCGCGCTTTGAAGCCTCTATCAACGTAATCAGCTCACCGAATATGCGCGAAACATTGCCCCGATTGATCTCATCGATCACCAACACATAGGGCTTTTTCTCATCTGCCGACTTCTCTTCCGCCCCCTTATCCAACCGGCTTCGCAGATAATCCGCAATGCCGCGTACATAACTTTCGCAGTACACTGAGGCAGGCTTTTCACCGCGTAAAAAAGCGCGCACATGCTCGATATTGGCGGGCAGCTCTAAGCCACTTTCCGAGGCTTGCGGCGAACAGGTGAATGTCCCATTGCCCGCTCGATAGCGCACCTCAAAGGCCTTACCACGCACCGTAGTTAGCGTAACGGGCGCCTCACTGACCTCTTCAATAAACACATTGAGCACATCGTCTTCTGTCTGCTCGCCGTCTTGGTGACGAGCGTCATCACACAACAACTTAAAAACGCCAGGCTCAACTTTATAATTCAGCTGTCCACCTTCCGAAACCGCCCGCAAACCTTCTACAAAGTCTTCATAGCTGAAGCTTTGATGAAAGGTGACAAAGCGCACTCGGCCATCCAACGCCAATTGATCGAACGCTTTCTTTTTGGCTTCTCGGCTAGTGTTCACTAACGCCTCAGGCTCCAAAATCTTCAGGGTTTCATCCACAACCGAGAATGTTTTCCCTGTGCCCGGCGGGCCAAAAAGAATCTGATTCAACGGAGTATTCTTAGCGGCCACAGTGACATCTTCCTCTTCTTGCGCTTCACGCGTTTCTGCCTTCGCTCCCTTTAACGCCTCTAACAGCTGCCACATCGCAATGTTGTTTGGCAGCACGGCCGCGCCATCTATGTCAGCCAAGCGCATACACGCCATGATTTGCTCATTCAGCCCACACCAACCTGAGCTGTCGACAGCCACAGCTAACTGGAACTGCTCATTCAAGCCACGTAAAAGCCGCTGACAATCATCTGATTTGAGTAAGGTGGTGAAACGTTCCGGGGCAAACGCAGCAAATACCCGATTAATCATCGCAGGGCGATTGGTGCTGAATTGTTTTTTCTCAACGCCTACACTCCAGTCCCGCATCACTTGCGCATAGGTCTGCGCCGTCGGCGCGGCCATGATGCCTTGCGTAATCTCCCTCACAGCCGCTTGCTGGGCCTGCATTTCATCTTTAGAGAACAAGCCAAGTGGCAAACTGGAAACCCCGTTTTCACGCTCCAGCCACAAACGCGTTAACGCCACCTGATCTAAGGGTTTCTCACCACTGCGCAGCGCCTTAGCCAGCGCAGTAATGTCTTGATAAATCGCCAACCAATGTGGGCAAGACTCTTTGCTGTCTGCCGTACTCCAAGCCACGTACTGTTTTAAACTGTGCTGTCCCTCGCCTGCCTGCCAAAGCAGCTCCAGCCGGGCCGCGATGGCCGGGGTAATCTCGACGCCCGAGCTCTGAGGGTTCCAGCGCTGCGTAGGCATAGCCTTGTTGAGCAGCAACATCGGCAACAAGCCGCGGGCACAGTCGGGCCGATGCTCATCGATGCGAAAGCGGATGTAGTTACGCGTTTTGCTCGCGTCCTTCCAGTCGGGCCCGTCATGCGCCCCCTCCGTCACCAGGCCGCGCGCTACGATGCCCCGTGGCTCCTGCCCCAACCGCACCAGATAAACCACATCCCCCGGTTGCGGCTGTTTCGAATGGCAGCTCCAATCAATCTCCTGCCCCAATTCAACACCGGCGTCTCCACCCAGCTTGAAATGCGCCGGGTTCCACGTCAGCAGGTAGCTTGGCTGCCCCGGCTGCACGTCCTGTTCGGACTCGGGCTTGGACGGGCGCAATCCCAGCTCCTCGTTGTACAGCCCACGCATAAATCCATAGGGGCTAAGACCCGGCACCGACTCGCAGGCGAGCAAGTAGTACTCGCGCAGCTTCAGCATGCGCGCCACGGGTTGGTTGCGACGAGGAATGTCCTGTTCCGGGCAGCCTAGCTGCTGCAAGTAGTGGCCCAAATGATCGGAGGATGAAATGGGCAACGTACTGGCGGGGTAATAGCAGGACAGCAGGCGCAGCTTGCGTCCTGCACCGACCGTGACACGTGGCTCTACCCCGGCGCGGCGGTAAATTTCCTTGTCGTCATCCACCCAGAGCAGATCGGCAGGATCGGTTGAAGCGATGGTGCTTTGGATGCTCAGCGTGTAGCGCAGCGCCTCTTCATCACCGAGATCCAGTAGGCGGCGATTCTTGTACAGGCTGCCATCCTCCTGAAAATACAGGAGATGGCCCTTGGCGGTGCCGGGCATATAGCGACCTAGCACCGGCACCAGCCCGCGCTCGATCCACCAGCAGAACGAAGCCCCGTCACCCTTGCCCACACAGTATTCATCTAGCGTCAACTGGTTGAGGCGACTCAGGGGGAAGGCTTGCAGAAAATCCCGGTACTCTTGGGAATCCTCGGTGCGCTTTTGAGCAGCAGCGCCTTGCGCCTTCAGGTAGTCCACCAGCCGGGAGAAATCAGCGTTAACACTCAGGCTCATACCGCCTCCTCAATCAGCCCCTCGGCCTCAGGCAAGCGCAGTTGACCAGAGATCAGGCGGGGTAAGAGGGTGTCACGGAGTTGGGTGAGGGTTTGTATCTGCACCCGATTTGCAAGCACTGTTTGATGTGTTGCATCAGCAACATCGGAAAATCGATCAATCATGGCTTTAGGGGGCATAACCACCTTGATAGATCGAAGGTAGCTGACAGGCCTTGCGATTGAGGGAACACCTACCTGGGAGGTATTCGCTAAAAGCTGATGTTGGCCTTGTACTGAGCGAAAGTAGTAAGTGATCCACTCTGGCCGCATTTTTTGCTTATCGCATCGGAGGAAAAACTGTCGCTGCGAAAGCACGTATCGATCGAACCGCGCATGTCTATGTAGCAAAGCTACCTGCCCGATACTGCCCGCGTGAGTAAAAATCACATCACCTTCGAAAACACACGAATTGGATAGCTTTTCCGCATGGCTGTCAGTAATGAAGTTAAAGGTCGAGTCTTCTACAAGTGTCTGCCGGAGGTGTTGTCCACTAATCACAGGGACGCCCTCATTCACGAAGGTTTCGACTTTAATATTCGAGCCAAAAGGCCCCATTCCAACCTTCTCAGAAAAATCTTCAACACTACTGTGCTGCCACCCCTTTGGCACCAAGCCCAGCTCGGACTCTTCGAAGCTGTCGGGGAACAGGGCGGCGGTGGTGGCGTCCATGGCCTCAGGTGCTCGCCCTTCGGCCTTGGCGCGCACGGGGTCGAAATCGACGAACCAGGATTTGAACAACGCCTGGGCGATGGCTTCCAGGGTGGCGTTGGTTTCGCGTAGCAGGGTAATGCGGTCGTCGAGCGTCTCCAAAAAGTCAGCAATCCGCTTCTGCTCTTGAACTGGTGGCAGCAAAATTTCGTGACGCTTCAATTGCCCAAGATTGAAACCTGGTACCGAGCTACCGATGCCATTTTCGAGAATTTCATTTTGCTTAGCGGGTCCAGAGAACACGTAATAGATGAAGCGATTGTCCGCTTTGGCGGGATCAATCGTTAGTTTCATCTGCTTGTTCGAAACGATGTAACTGTCGAATTTCGAGCGACTATCGATCAGACCAACCTGGTTGATGGTGCCCCAGCACGTGAAGACAAGATCACCACGCTTTGCCACAGATCGCTGAAACTCACTTGCCTTCTCATGCGAGACAAAGGCCAAATCAGCATCAATGAGCCTTGTAGATGTATCTGCGCTCAGGTTCGATCCGCGAATGACAGGCACACCTGAATCGACGAAATACTTCGCGCTGATAGCCGATCCAAATGGACCAGTCGCTAGCGCTGTAGAAAAGGGTGCCGCGATCTCCTCGACTCTTGCTAAACGCCACTCAGAACTCATACCCCAGCCCCCCCAGCTTCTGCCGAATCAACTGATCGAGCTCTGCGCCCTTCTGCATTTGCTCACCCAACTGCTGGGTCAGCCGCTGCATCTTCTCGGCAAAGGCTTCGTCATCATCCTCCACCTCTTCGGCACCGACATAGCGGCCCGGCGTCAGCACATGACCATGCTCGGCAATTTCCGCGAGGGTGACGCTGCGGCAGAAGCCGGGGATATCGGCGTATTCGCCAACCTGCCCGTCTTCGGTCGCTCCCGGCATCCTGCCTTCCGCGACACTGGCACTTCCCTGTGCGACGTCCAACGACTCACCACGCCAGGCGGCGACGGTCTGGGCGATGCGTTCAATATCGGCATCGCTCAGTTCGATCTGCACCCGGCTAACGCGGGTGCCGAGCTTGCGCGCATCAATAAACAGCACCTGGCCGCTGCGGTCGATACCGGCGCGGCTCAGGGCATGGCGCTTGTCCTTGGCGAGGAACCATAGGCAGGCGGGAATCTGGGTATTGAAGAACAGCTGGCCGGGCAAGGCGACCATCACTTCCACCACATCGGCCTCGACCATGGCGCGACGAATCTCGCCTTCGCTGTTCTGGCTGGAGCTCATCGAGCCGTTGGCCAGCACGATGCCGGCACGGCCATTGGGCTTTAAGTGGTAGAGCATATGTTGCAGCCAGGCATAGTTGGCGTTGCCCTGCGGTGGCGTGCCATAGACCCAGCGCGGGTCGCCGTCCAGGCTACCGTGCCACCAGTCGCTGATATTGAACGGCGGGTTGGCCAGGATGAAATCAGCGCGCAGATCACTGTGCTGGTTACGCACAAAGGTGTCGGCTGGCTCTTTTCCTAAGTTGAAGTCGATGCCACGAATGGCCAGGTTCATCGCCGCCAAACGCCAGGTGGTGGGGTTGGACTCCTGACCATAGATGGACACATCGCCCAGCTTGCCGCCGTGGGCCTCGATAAATTTTTCGCTCTGCACAAACATGCCGCCGGAACCGCAGCAGGGGTCGTACACCTTGCCATGGTGGGGGTTGAGCACCGCCACCAGGGTTTTGACGATGCTGGCCGGGGTATAGAACTGCCCGCCCTTTTTGCCTTCGGCGCTGGCGAACTGGCCGAGAAAGTATTCGTACACTTGGCCGAGCAAGTCGCGGGCTTTGTGGGTGTCGTCACCAAAGCCGATGGTGGAGATCAAATCCACCAGCTCGCCCAGCTTGCCGTCCGGCAACTGCGCGCGGGCATAGCGCTTGTCGAGGATGTTCTTCAGCCGAGGGTTTTCTGCCTCGATGGTTGCCAGGGCATCGTCGATGCGCTTGCCGATATCCGCCTGCTTGGCAGCGGCGCGAATGGACTCCCAGCGCGCCACTTCCGGCACCCAGAACACGTTGACCTCGCGGTAGTAGTCGCGGTCTTCCAGCTCGGCATTCAGCGCTTCTGGGTCGTCATCACCCAGGTAATAGTCGTCGTTTTCGTCGGTGAGCTTGCGCGCAAGCTCCACGCGGCGGCCAGCGAAACTGTCGGAGATGTACTTGAGGAAGATCAGCCCCAGCACGATGTGCTTGTACTCGGCGGCGTCCATATTGGCGCGCAGCTTGTCGGCGGTGGCCCAGAGGGTTTTCTTCATATCCTCGATGCCAGTGGCCGCACTGCTGCTGGCTTTGCCAGCCTTGGCGGTTGGTTTAGCCGCCGCTGCCTCGCCGGGCAATACGCGCCGCACCGCACCGCCACGGCCCCGGCCTTTTTTGAGCAGGCCTTGGGCTAACAGGGCTTCACGGGCGCTTTCAAAGTCGGCCTCGCTAAGGCCAGGCTGGCTGCTTTGCAGGGCACTGAACAAGGCTTGGTTGCCCATGCTGCTGCCATCTTCGGGCAGCGCTGCTAACAGCGCTTGCGACACATCATTCATCAACAATATCTCCACTCGCCTGTAGCGCCGCTACAGGCTTTAGCTAAAGAGTGCTGACAAGGAGTCTGGTTGGGATTGGCTAGCAAGACGCACCTTGCGGCGCTGCGGTCTGGTGGGCCATCCCTGGATACTACGACCTGCCATTTTGCGATGTTCGTCACCTTAGCCATTGGCATCGCCCAGGTAAACCCAGCACCAGTGTTTTTTCTCCCTGCTGCTTGCTCTGTTGAAAGTGGCTGCTGCTTTATATTATCCAAGGCATGGATTTAGCCAAGATATGCAAGCCTCCAAACGCACACGCAGAGCAACACCGACCTTGCTGGCGTGTTGTTGGAGCTTTACCCCACCTTTACAGAGTTTTTACCCTGGCCTGACAGCCTGCCGCATCCGGCTTAGCTAAGCTTGTTTTATCCAGCGGCAACTTTAGCAAGGTAGAAATAATGACGGACAGCGCACTCGCCCTGCAGCGTTTTGGTTATGGTTTACGCTTGGGGCAAACAGGCCCCAGCGGCGCTGATCAAGCCGATTACTGGCTACAGCAGCTGCGTTAATGCCGCGTTTATTCCCAGGCTAAGCATGCTCCTTAACTAAGGCTTTCATTTCTTGCTTTAGCCAGAGTAAAGCCGGCTGCCGCTCCTGCAGTGGGTGCCAAACGCAGTTAAGGTGATAAGGCGGCACGGACTCCGGCAACTGCAGGTATTGCAGCGGCCAATAGCCCGCTAACATGGCGGCCACCTTGCTTGGCAGCACTAATAAGTGATCGGTTTGGCTGACAATCGCCGCAGCCGACATATAGCTCTGGCTGTTAACCGAGATATTGCGGGCCAAGCCCTGACTATGCAGATAGCGATCCAGGCTAGCCTGGGAGGTGCCCAGGGGGGAATGAAACACATGGGGCATCTCGATCAATTGCTGCAAGTCCAAGCGATCCTGTTGCAGCAGCCCTTGCCGTACCAGACCGGCCAGGGGTTCTTCCAGCCAAGTTTCTTTACCCAGGTAGCCAGGCACCTGCATGTATTCATCAAACCCCAGCACCAGGTCGATCTCCCCCGTGGCCAGGGCCTCCTCCGGTAAGCGATCACGCAGGATACTGATTTCAATGTGCACATCAGGAGCTTGACTGCGCAGGCGTTTAATCAGCGGGGGAATCAACACACACTCAACATAATCCGTGGTGCAAAGAACAAAGCGCCGTTTGGAATGGACTGGATCAAAATCCTCCTCATCCAACAGTTGCTGCTCAAGCAGCAATAACGCCTGCCGCACCCCCGGATGCAAACGCTGGGCGCGCGGGGTGGGTAACATGCCTTGCGGGGTCCGCACCAGCAGAGGATCATTGAAAAATTGACGCAGTCGCCCCAAGGCATGACTCATCGCCGGCTGGCTGATAAACAGTGCCTCAGCCGCACGTGTCACACTGCCCTGGGTCATCAGGGCGTCAAACGCCAGTAATAGGTTGAGATCGAGCTGGTGTAGCTTCATCCATATTCACCTCATTTATGAGCCAATCCATCCTATTCATTTGATGGATAGGGATGCAAGCCTCTACACTAGCGCCCTATAAATAGACGTTGCCTTGTGCAACCCACCCGACTTGTTCGGCAGCTTGCCTGCCCAGGGAGAAAAGCATGACTCGTAAAGTGAAGGTCGCCGCCACTCAGATGGCTTGCAGTTGGGATATTCCGGCCAATATCGCCCGTGCCGAAAAGCTGGTACGTGAAGCGGCTGCCCAGGGCGCGCAGATCATCCTGATTCAGGAGCTGTTCGAAACCCCCTACTTCTGCATCGATCAAAGCCCAGAGCACTTTGAACTGGCCCAGGTATTTGAAGAAAGCGAGCTGATTGCTCACTTTGCTGACTTGGCAGCGGAGCTGGAAGTGGTGCTACCGATTTCCTTCTTCGAGCGTCGCGGCAATGCCCACTACAACTCGCTGGTGGTGATTGATGCCGATGGCACCATTGGCGAAGTTTACCGTAAGACCCATATTCCCAATGGCCCGGCTTACCAGGAGAAGCAATTCTTCACCCCTGGCGATAGCGGCTTTATCGTCTGGGAAACCCGCTATGCCGATATCGGCGTTGGTATCTGTTGGGACCAGTGGTTCCCGGAAACCGCCCGCAGCCTGGCATTACTGGGTGCTGAGTTGATTTTCTTCCCCACGGCGATTGGCTCCGAGCCCGCTTACCCGGAAATCGACTCTCAGCCACACTGGACCCGTGTGCAACAGGGCCATGCCGCCGCCAACCTGGTGCCGGTGATTGCCTCCAACCGCATCGGTACCGAGGCCAGCAAGCATATCGACGGTCTGGAAATGACCTTCTACGGTTCTTCTTTTATCGCTGATCAAACCGGTGCCTTGGTTGCCCAAGCCGACAAAACCAGCGAGTGCGTACTGGTACACGAATTTGACCTGGATGCCATTCGCAAACAGCGTCAGGCCTGGGGCTTGTTCCGCGACCGCCGTCCGGAAATGTATGATGCCCTGCTGACCTCCGATGGCGAAACCCGCTGGTAAGTGACTCTTGTGACCAGGGCCGATGGCTCTGGATAAGGACAGAATATGAGTAGCACTCCTACTACACCGCAAGCCGATGGCTTCAGCATGCCGGCAGAATGGGCTGCGCAGCAGGCTGTCTGGATGCTCTGGCCCTATCGCCCAGATAACTGGCGTAATCAGGGCTTGCCCGCCCAACAGACCTTTGCCCAGGTCGCTGCCGCTATTAGCGCCGTCACCCCTGTGTGGATGGGTGTTCCCGCTGCCCATATGGAGCAGGCGCGCGCCATCATGCCCGCTGGGGTCAAGCTGGTGAGTATTGAAAGCGACGATTGCTGGGCGCGGGACACCGGCCCCACGGTGGTGACCCACTCCTCCGGTGAATGCCGTGGCATTGACTGGGGCTTTAATGCCTGGGGCGGCCATCAAGGTGGCCTTTATGCCCCCTGGGACAAAGATGAGCGCGTTGCCCAGCAGATGCTGGCCGCGCACGGCTTTGCCCGTTATCAGGCGCCCTTGATTCTGGAAGGCGGCTCTATCCATGTTGATGGCGAAGGCACCTGTCTCACCACCGCTGAGTGCCTGCTCAATCCCAATCGCAATCCGCACCTGAATAAGGAACAGATTGAAGACTATCTGCGCAGCTACCTCAATGTCAGCCAGTTCATCTGGTTAGATGAAGGGGTCTACATGGATGAGACTGACGGCCATATCGATAATATGTGCTGTTTTGCTCGCCCCGGTGAGGTCATTCTGCATTGGACCGATGATGAGCAAGACCCTCAGTACCCACGCTCCCAGGCGGCCTATCAGGTGTTATCGCAAGCCAAGGATGCCCAGGGTCGCTCGCTGAAAATCTGGAAGATGCCACAACCCGGTCCTCTATACTGCACAGAAGCGGAAGCTCAGGGAGTGGAAGTGGGCACTGGTGTGCCCCGCCGGGCGGGTGAACGCCTAGCCGGCTCCTACGTCAACTTCCTGATCACCAATGGCCGGATCGTGTTCCCCTTGCTGGACCCGGCTACCGATGACCAGGCTGCGGCGCTGCTACAGGAAATTTTTCCTGAGTATGAGATTGTCGGTGTCCCTGCACGGGAGATTCTGTTAGGGGGCGGCAATATCCATTGCATCACCCAACAGATTCCGGCTTAAGCCTGCTATCTATTACCCCCGCTCTGCGGGGGTAATTATTTGCATGATTCGATAGTACAGAAGCAATTGACAACCCAGGAAAGACAAGGAATAATTCGCGGCCTCGAATCGCTCCAGGGCGTTTGGATCAAGCTTTTAATCAGCCAATCCAACACTAGCTCCTGACAGCAAAACAGAAATAAAGACTTTGATTTTCTTAAAATTTCTGTATAATTCGGGGCGTTTTTGCAGGGGTGTAGCCAAGCGGTAAGGCAGCGGGTTTTGATCCCGTCATGCGTAGGTTCGAATCCTTCCACCCCTGCCATCGGCAATGTAGCTCAGCCGGTTAGAGCGACGCACTCATAATGCGTAGGTCACTGGTTCGACTCCAGTCATTGCCACCATGTAACAGGGGTGTAGCCAAGCGGTAAGGCAGCGGGTTTTGATCCCGTCATGCGTAGGTTCGAATCCTTCCACCCCTGCCATCGGCAATGTAGCTCAGTCGGTTAGAGCGACGCACTCATAATGCGTAGGTCACTGGTTCGATTCCAGTCATTGCCACCATAACAGGGGTGTAGCCAAGCGGTAAGGCAGCGGGTTTTGATCCCGTCATGCGTAGGTTCGAATCCTTCCACCCCTGCCACATGCTCCCTCTTATCTTCGCTTAATATTCTCCAAGCAAAACACTGCAAATAGTCCTTGCTATCTTCCAGCATGACTCACTGATTTCTGCTTCCTTTTCATCTGCAGACCTCCCTGTCCGCTTATCCTACAGCGCAAAGACTACTTATCCTTAGCTGGGAAAGGCATCCCCGGGAAAGGCGTCACCTTTGACTCCCCATCACGAATCTTGCTCACCCCCAGCTGCGCTACTTCATCAATACGAATCACCGCATGCAGTGGGATATAGCTACGCTTCACCTCAGCAAACTCCGCCTTGAGTTTCTCTTCCGCCGGATCAACCAATACTTGGCTGCGCTCACCAAAGACAAATTCCTCCACCTCCAGGAATCCCCAAAGGTCACTCTGCCCCACCGAACGAGCAAAGAGTTCATAAACCTTATCCTGGTTATGGAAAATCACCCGATATACCGCTTTTTTACTCATAGCCTTTCTTACTTCACCAACCTGGGTTTGCAGCCTACTACTGCTTAGGCGCGCATTATACGCCCCGGCCTGCAAGCGGTCAGCGTGCTATTTTTTGCCCACCAGGATGGCTATAATGGCCGGCTTAGTATTTAGCCAGCCCCATGGGGTGTCAGAGAGTTCATGTCCAAGAAGGTTTTTATTCAGACCCACGGTTGTCAGATGAATGAATATGACTCTTCACGCATGCTAGACCTGCTGCGGGAAAGTCATCATATGGAAGTCACTGATAACCCCGAGGAAGCAGACCTACTGCTGCTCAACACCTGCTCGATCCGTGAGAAAGCGCAAGACAAGGTGTTCCATCAGCTGGGGCGCTGGAGAAAACTCAAGGAGAAGAATCCAGAGCTATTAATCGGTGTGGGGGGGTGTGTCGCCAGCCAGGAAGGGGACGCCATCCGTCAGCGCGCGCCCTACGTTAACCTGGTGTTTGGCCCCCAGACTCTGCACCGTTTACCCGAGATGGTTGATGCCAGCCTCAAATACCAAGAAGCCCAGGTAGATATCAGCTTCCCTGAGATCGAAAAGTTTGACCGCCTTCCTGCCCCGCGGGTAGAGGGTGCGGAAGCCTTTGTATCGATCATGGAAGGCTGCAGCAAATACTGCACCTTCTGCGTCGTACCCTATACCCGTGGTGAAGAAGTCAGCCGCCCGGTAGAGGATGTGCTCAGTGAAATTATTCACCTGGCCGAACAAGGGGTACGTGAAGTCAACCTGCTAGGCCAGAATGTCAACGCCTATCGCGGCCAAACCGCCGATGGCGACACTGCCGATCTGGCAGAGCTGCTGCACTATGTGGCGGCCATTGAGGGCATCGACCGGATTCGCTACACCACCTCTCATCCGGTTGAGTTCTCCGACAGCTTGATTGAGGCCTATGCCGAGATTCCGGAGTTGGTCAGTCATCTGCACCTGCCGGTTCAAAGTGGTTCCGACCGTATTCTGGCGCTGATGAAGCGCGGCCATACCGCCCTTGAGTACAAATCCAAGATTCGTCGCCTGCGTAAAGTCCGCCCCGATATTTCCATTTCTTCTGACTTTATCATCGGCTTCCCCGGCGAAACCGAAGCAGACTTTGAAGCCACGATGAACCTGATCCAGGAGATCGGCTTCGATGCTTCCTTCAGCTTCGTCTATAGTCGCCGCCCTGGCACACCAGCATCGGATTACCCGGATGATGTCCCCGAAGAAGTGAAAAAGCAGCGCCTGAACATTCTGCAGAGTCGTATTACCCAACAGGCGATGCAGATCAGCCGTCGCATGGTGGATAGCACCCAGCGTATTCTGGTTAGCGGCTACAGCAAAAAGGATCCCGGTCAACTGCAGGGGCGCACCGAGAATAACCGCGTGGTTAACTTCCGCTGTGACAACCCTGACCTGATCGGCAAATTTGCCGAAGTACGTATTGTCTCAGCCTACGCCAACTCCTTGCTTGGCGAGCTGATCAGCTCCGAGCTGGATGTACGCCACTAACGCCATTCACGGTCTGGGTCTCCTTTCTACCCAGACCGTACTCGCTTTAGGCACAAGGAATCCCATCGTTGACTAGTGAACTCCACGCCACCACCAGCCTGCACCTGGAGCCAGAGCAGGCGGAATACCTGGCCAATCTCTGTGGTCAGTTTGACGAACACTTGCGTCTGATTGAGCGCCGCCTGAATCTGACCATTCATAATCGCGCCTTTCATTTCCAACTCTCGGGTGGCGAACCGGCCAGCCTGGTTGCTGCCGAGCACATGCTCCGCCAGCTCTATCGGGAAGCAGCCAACGGCACCCAGATCACCGCTGATCTAGTGCATCTCTATCTGCAGGAAACCGGCATTGAAGCCCAGGTGCTGTCAGACAAAGTCATGCCGGATGGTGAGCATGAAGAGGTGGTGATCCGCACCCGCAAGGCGTTGATCAAACCCCGTGGCGAAAATCAAAAAGGCTATGTCAAAGCGATTCGCAGCCACGACATCAACTTTGGCATTGGTCCAGCCGGTACTGGTAAAACCTATCTGGCGGTAGCCTGTGCCGTGGATGCCCTGGAGCGGGAAGAAATCAGTCGTATCCTGCTGGTACGCCCAGCGGTGGAAGCAGGGGAAAAGCTCGGCTTCCTGCCGGGAGATCTGGCCCAGAAGATCGATCCTTATCTGCGTCCGCTCTATGATGCCCTCTATGAAATGCTGGGCTTTGAAAAGGTTGCCAAACTGATTGAGCGCAATGTGATTGAGGTCGCCCCCCTAGCCTATATGCGTGGCCGTACCCTCAACCACTCCTTTGTCATCCTTGATGAAAGCCAAAATACCACCCGCGAGCAGATGAAGATGTTCCTGACCCGTATCGGTTTTGGCTCCACCGCGGTGATCACCGGTGACATCACCCAGGTCGACCTGCCCAAAGGCACTCCCTCGGGCCTACGCCATGTGTTGGATGTGCTGGATGGGGTCAAAGGCATCTCGATTACCCACTTCAAATCCAAGGATGTGGTGCGTCACCCCTTGGTACAGCGCATTGTCGAGGCCTATGACCGCTTCGAGCAAGCCAATAATGGTGGTCAATAATGGAACTCTTCCTTGACCTGCAACTGGCCTGCGAAGCGGACAACCTCCCCACACAGGCTGACTTTGAGCGTTGGTGTGAGCAGGTGCTGGCGGAGCGCCTGGATGAAGCCGAGCTGACTATTCGTCTGGTAGAGGTGGAAGAAAGCCAAGCACTAAACCGCGATTATCGCGGGAAAGACAAGCCGACTAACGTCTTGTCTTTCCCATTTGAAGCCCCACCTGGGGTTGAGTTATCTTTACTTGGAGACTTGGTCATCTGTGCCGAAGTGGTGGCTGCCGAAGCCGCCGAGCAGGGCAAGCCCCTCGCTCACCACTGGGCGCACATGGTGATTCATGGCCTCCTGCATCTGCTAGGCTACGATCATATTGACGAGCAAGAAGCAGAACAGATGGAGGGACTGGAACGAGCCATCCTGGCTCAGTTGGATATCCCAGATCCCTATGCTTTGGACGAGTAGCGAGACTCTATATGCAAGAAGACCGATCGGGGAGTAGTAAGTCCTGGTTGGAACGTCTGGCGCAAGCCTTTAGTGATGACGATCCCCGGGACAGAAGCGAACTGCTCGAAATCCTCCGCAATGCCACCCGAGCACAACTGATTGACCATGACGCCCTGCAGATTATTGAAGGCGCCATGCGAGTGGGTGACATGCAAGTGAGGGAAATTATGATTCCACGCTCCAAGATCACCGTCGTGAATATTGACGAATCTTGGCAGCAATTCCTGCCACGTATCATTGAAACCGCCCACTCCCGTTACCCGGTCATTGGCGAAAACCTCAATGATCTGCGCGGCATCCTACTAGCCAAAGACCTGCTCAAGTGCCTGCTGGATGGCGGCCTGGATAATCTCAACCTTGAGTCTATCCTGCGCCCCGTGACGGTGGTACCGGAAAGCAAGCGTCTGAATGTGCTACTCAAAGAGTTTCAAGATAGCCGCCATCACATGGCAATGGTCGTGGATGAGTACGGCAGCACCGCCGGTCTTATCACCATTGAAGATGTGCTAGAGCAAATCGTTGGTGACATCGAAGACGAGCATGATGCGGAAGATCCAGAAGAAGCGCACATCAAGTCGATCGGTAACGCCCAGTTTATCGTCCGCGCCCTGACCCCCATTGAAGACTTCAATGAATTCTTCAAGGTCGAGTTTGCCGATGATGAATACGACACTATCGGTGGTCTGGTCACCCAAACCTTTGGCCGCATGCCACAACGGGATGAGACCGTCACCATCGAGGATTTCACCTTTAAGGTACTGAGCGCGGACAATCGCCGTATCCGCCTCTTGCAAGTGTCCCCTCCCAAGCCTTAAGGTGTGAAGCGCCCGGGCTCCATGTAGCCCGGGTACGGTGACCGGAAGGTTCCGTTCAGGCATTCACCCGGTATGGATAACCCTATGCATCCGACCCTGCACCAGCGCCTGCAAGGCCCTCAGGGCGCCCTTCTCTGTCTGTTAGCGGGCCTCATTTACCCCCTGGCTTTTGCTCCCTTTAGCCTCTGGCCTCTGGCCTTTATTAGCCCCATGTTACTGCTAGCCGCCCTGGTGGCCAGCCCCAGCCCTCGCCATAGTGCTCTGCGCGGCTGGTTATTTGGCCTCGGGGTGTTTGGCTTTGGTACCTCCTGGGTCTGGATCAGCATGACCCGCTATGGCGGCACTCCCCCTGCCCTGGCCACCCTGCTCACAGCATTATTCTCAATGGCAATGGCCTTGTTTTTTACCCTCTCCACCTGGCTATTCCATCGCTTACGCGGCCAACGCCTGCTGTATTTGAGCTTTCCTGCCATCTGGGTCGGTCAGGAAGTCTTACGCTCTTATCTGTTTGGCGGCTTTCCCTGGTTGCTCAGTGGCTATGCCCTACTGGATACCTGGTGGCAGGGCTGGGCTCCGGTGGTGGGCATCTATGGCCTGGGCCTGATTACCAGCCTGGCGGCGGTGACACTGTATTACTGGGCGCGTGCCCCCCGGCAGCAACTCAGCTCCTTATTGTGGCTACTCCCCCTGGCACTCTCGGGCCTGGCCCTGCAACAAGTCAGCTGGACCAGCCCCAGCAGCAAGCATCCTTTACCGGTGCGTCTGGTACAGGGCAACGTCGATCAACAGATCAAATGGAATGAAGAACAGTTACTGCCCACCCTGGAGCACTATGAACAGCTGACCCGGCAGAACTGGCAACAGCCGCGCTTGGTGGTCTGGCCGGAGACCGCGGTACCTGCCCTGCTCAACAGTATTTATCCACGCCTGGAACCTTTTGCCGGCCAGCTCTATCAGCGCCATAGTGCGCTGATTACGGGAGTCCCCACCCGCAGCGAAACAGAAGGCGAACGGCGTTTCCATAACAGTCTGGTAGTGCTGGGCGAAGGCTTAGGGCTGTACCATAAGCGCCACCTGGTACCCTTTGGCGAGTACGTGCCGCTGGAACAATGGTTGCGTGGGGTGATTGCCTTCTTTGACTTACCGATGTCCGCCTTCAGTGCCGGAGCCCCTCAGCAGCCACCGCTAGAAGCAATGGGCTATCAGATTGGCGCCAGTATCTGCTATGAAGTGGCCTACCCGCGTCTGATGCGTCAGAGCGCCCTCAGCGCGGACCTGTTGCTGACCGTGAGCAATGACACCTGGTTCGGCGACTCCTTAGCCCGCTATCAACATTTGCAGATTGCCCGTATGCGCGCCCTGGAAAGTGGCCGTCCGCTGATTCGCGCCACTAACGACGGCCTCACCGCGGTGATTGATCACCAGGGTCAAATCGGCGCCCAGCTCGCGCCCTTCAGTCCCGGCATTCTTGATGCGGTGATTGAGCCCCGGGCGGGGTTAACCCCCTACATTCGCTGGGGCGACTGGCCAATCTGGGCCCTTGCCACCCTGTTATTGCTGCTGAGTCGCTGGCCTCGCCGCCCGCGCACTTAACCGTCACAAACCATAAAAAACGCCACAAAAAAGCCCGACCTCAAGAGGTCGGGCTCAACATGGCACCCTGATCAACAGAGTTCATTGCAACGACAAATCCCAGCACCTGCAACTATCAGCAGGGATGCTTACGCAGCAGCGGCTCACACACAGCCCCATCGGGTAGAAAGAGATGGGCATGCTGGAGATCAATACCGATACGGTAGCTCTCCCCTTCCTGCACACTCGCATTTCCCGAACGGCGCACGGTCAAACCGGCCTCACAGCCGGGAGCATCCAGATAAATCAGGGTCTGATCACCTAAGCGCTCCACCACATTAACCTGCCCCGACAGGCTGTACTCCGAAGCCTCCAGGCTAACAAAGTGCTCGGGGCGCAAGCCCAGTAGCGCAGCCCCACCTTGACTTAAGTGGCTGCCATCCACTGCTAACGGCAGAATCTGTCCATCCGGCAGGCGCACCTGCACACCACCAGCATCAATCTTCTCCACCTGCACCTGGATAAAGTTCATCATCGGCGAGCCAATAAAGCCGGCAACAAAACGATTGGCGGGATAGTGATACAGCTCCAGCGGCTTGCCCACCTGGGCAATACGTCCACTATCCAGCACCACGATCTTATCCGCCATGGTCATCGCTTCCACCTGATCATGGGTGACATAGATCATGGTGGCCTGCAGTCGCTTATGCAGCTTGGCAATCTCGATCCGCATCTGTACCCGCAGGGCCGCATCCAGGTTAGACAGCGGCTCATCAAACAGAAATACCTGGGGTTCCCGCACCATGGTGCGACCAATGGCCACCCGCTGCCGTTGACCACCGGATAAGTCCTTGGGTTTTCGGGCCAGCAAGTGGGTCAGTTGCAGAATCTCCGCCGCCTGTTGCACCCGTTGGTCAATCTCCGCCTGCTTGACCTTGGCCAGCTTCAAACCAAAAGCCATGTTCTCCGCCACGCTCAGGTGCGGATAAAGCGCGTAAGACTGAAACACCATCCCCACCGAGCGCTCCATTGGCGGCTTATCGTTCACCCGTTCGCTGCCGATATAAAGATCGCCGGAGGTGATATCTTCCAGTCCGGCAATCACCCGAAGCAGGGTGGATTTGCCACAGCCAGAAGGCCCAACAAAGACCACAAACTCACCCTGCTCAATCTCCAGATTAATGTCCTTAGAGATAGGGATCCCGTTGTAGCTCTTGCAGATATTCTTCAGTCTTACACTCGCCATCTTGTTCTCACTTCTTATCTTGGCGCCAGGCTAAGGCGTGTTATTCGGCCAGGCTAACAATGGCCACCCCAAATGCAGGCAGGTTAAGCTGCTGTCCCTGCAATTTGCCCGTCACACAGGCCGGCAAATCAGAGAGGTTGCTCACTGCTTGGGTTAACGCCCAAGTCTGTTCCTGCTCGGTAAAGTTCAACGCCACCAGCAAGCGCTGGCCAGCCCCTGCGCGCTGATACAGCAAGCAGCCCTCGGGAGCCGCCAGGAACTGAATACCACCCTGAATCAGGGCGGGCTGTTGACGCCGCCAGGCCAGAAAATCGCGGTAGGCATTTAACACCGAATCCGCCACCTGATCCTGCTGATCCACCGCCAACTCCAGATGTGAACTCACCACTGGCAACCAGGGCTCTGCCTGGGAAAAGCCGGCATGGGGTTGATTAGCCTGCCAAGGCATTGGTGTGCGGCAACCATCCCGCCCTTTAAATTCCGGCCAGAAACGAATGCCGTAGGGATCCACCAGCTGATCAAAGCTCAACTCGGCTTCCGGCAACGCCAACTCCTCTCCCTGATACAGACAAACACTGCCGCGCAGGGTAAGTAATAACTGCATAAAGAGTTTGGCTTGAGCGGGATTCGCCGAGTTCAGTCCCCAGCGGCTCATCACCCGTACCACATCGTGGTTACCGCTTGACCAGCAGGGCCAACCATCCCCCAACCCCGCTTCAATGGTTTCGATGGTATGGCGAATAAAGGCCGGACTGCATTGCTCGGTAAGGAAATCAAAGGAATAAGCCATATGCAGCTTATCGCCCCCAGAGGTGTACTCCGCCATGGTGCGCAGGGAGAAGTCACAACCAATCTCTCCCACCGTGGTACTACCGGGGAACTCATCCATCAGTGCCCGCACTTGCTGCAGGAAGCCGATGTTCTCCGGCTGTGTCTTGTCATAAAGATGGCGTTGATAACCATAAGGATTATCAGGGCGCACACCGATGGCACCACTGCGGATCTCCTCATTGGCCGGATTCGAACGCAACAACTTGTCGTGGAAGAAGAAGTTAGCGGTATCCAAACGGAAACCATCCACCCCTCGCTCCAGCCAGAAGCGCATCACATCCAGCATCGCCTCCACCACCTGCGGGTTATGGAAGTTCAAATCCGGCTGACTGGAGAGAAAGTTATGCAGGTAATACTGCTTGCGACGGCTATCCCAGCTCCAGGCCGAGCCGCCAAACACTGACAACCAGTTATTCGGTGGCGTGCCATCGGCCTGAGGATCGGCCCACACATACCAGTCCGCCTTGGGGTTATCACGACTGCTACGGCTTTGCTCAAACCAGGGATGCTGATCTGAGGTGTGACTCAACACCTGATCAATCACCACCTTCAGGCCACGCTGATGGGCCTGTTGCACCAGGTTATCGAAATCCGCCAGGGTGCCGAACAGGGGGTCAATATCCTTGTAATTGGAAACGTCATAGCCAAAATCGCGCATGGGCGAGGTAAAGATCGGCGAGATCCAGATGGCATCCACGTTCAGCCCGGCGATGTAATCGAGCTTAGCGGTAATACCGGGCAAATCCCCCACACCGTCGTTGTTTGCGTCCATAAAAGAGCGTGGATAGATCTGGTAGATCACCCCACCACGCCACCAGTCAAGGTTAGCCTTATCCATAATAGAACCCAGTTATCATGCTTGTGTGGCGTCATCATGAGCCAGTACGAGGCGCCTCACATCCTCCCGAGCCAAAGCAGGTTTGGGCGTAGGGGGGTGGAGGGCACGGGGGGCGTAGAGGGGCGTAGCAGCCCCTACTCCCCCTGAATTTTACTGAGCAGATCGCGCGCCAGGGCAATCGCCTCGCTGCGCTGAGTGATATTAAGCTTCTGATACAGACTGCGAATATGCGTTTTGATAGTGGTGGCAGCCACCTTGAGATGGTCGGCAATTTGCTCGTTACTGAGCCCGGTGTGGATCAGACTCAACACCTGCCATTCCCGCCGGGTTAAGGGTGAGGTGCGAATCAGCTCCGGTACGTCCGGACGGTTGATAATGTCCTGAATCACCGCCTCATCCAGATTAATTCGAATCGCCCGACTAAAGTCCCGCTGCTGCTGAGCCTGCTGCACCAAACGCTCGGCACGGTGGCGCGCCAGCTCATCCAGGTTGCCCTGCTGCAGCAAGGCTTTGAGCAGCATAATCAAGGGTTTACCCATCCGCAGGAAGCTGCCGAGGGCACCGGTTTGTGAGGCTAACTGCAAGGCTTCGGCCAGGTAGGCCAAGGCCGCTTCACGGCGATCCTGCTGCCAGGCACACTGGGCCTGGTAAATCAGATTGCGATTTTGATCCATCAGCAGCCCCTTTTGCTCAGCTTGGGCCTGAATCTGCTCCAATAGCTGCTGGGCTTCGCTCAATCGTCCCAGGCTTAAACAAGCCCTTACCCGATTGCGGGCATTACACTGGGTAAAGTGATTGACCGCCTCCTCCGCCAAAGGCGGCGCCAGGGTTAACCAATGGGAGATAGCATCCTGATCCTGCACCGCTTCCCAGTAACTCAGCAGGGTGGCATGGGCATTGGCAGTCCAGTCACTGTGATACTCACCGCTGGCCAGCATACGCTGGATTTTCTCCACATAGTCGGCACAGATCGCCTGCTTGCCACGGCTCTGGGCAATCTTGCCCAAGAGGGCATAGTTTTGCAGAAACCAGTGTTCCTCACGCCCTTCCATAATCTCCATCGCCCGCAGGGTGGCCTGCTCGGCGGTATCCAGGTTTTGCCATTCCCACAATACCTGGGCACGAATGCGATAAATAAACTCCAGGATCGGTAAGCGCTGAACCTGATGTTCCTGAGCATAGCTCAGTGCTTTTTCCTGCAGGTTATAGGCTTTTTGCAGGAAGCCTTTGGCGATCTGAATTTCAGATTGCTGAGCCAGGGTCCAGAGCACAATCTGGTGAGCATCCTGGCTGCGGGCCAGCTGCTCGGCTTCCTCCATACGCTGACGTGCTTCCTCCAGCTCACCACGGACAAAGGCCGCTTCCCCCAGCACTGAACAGGCCGCCGTACGTGAAGAACGCATATGCTCTGGTTGTTGTGCCAGGGCGCGGGTAGCGAGTTTGATGGCTTGTTCGGTGTGGCCCTGATTCATCGCCACCTGGGCCCGCACCGCACTGAATTCGGCCTCGATACTCTCCCACTCCTCAGGCGAACAGCGCTGCTTCAAGCTCTGCTCGCCACGTTTGAGGAGTACCTCCACATCATCGAAGTGATACTGGGCCTGCAGGCTCCAGGCCTGCAATAACGTCAAAATAGGGGTGGCAGCGATCTGCTCCGGCGCCAGGGCATCAAGGCAGCCCTGCAGCACTTTAAACTCCGCCTGACGATAAAAGTGCCGCCCCCAGCTCAACAGCAGCTGCAAAATCCGCTCGGAGTCCTGGGCCGCTACCGCATGGCGGGCTGCCTCCTCTGGCACCCCCTGTACCAACCAGGCATCCGCCGCCCGTTGATGCAACCAGCGCAGACGCTCTCCCCCCAGGTGATGCAACTGATGCTGGAGAAAGTTGGCAAAGATCTGCTGGTAGCGGTACCACTGCCGTGCATTATCTAAAGGACGAATAAACAGCCCCAGGCGCTCCACCTGTTCCAGCTGACTCTGGCCAAAACGTCCTTCACTGACCTGACTCACCATGCTGGCATTAAAACGATCCAGCAAACCGGTGCAGAGTAGGAAGTCCCGTAGCTCCTCCCCCAGGCCGGCAAAGGCTTCTTCCTCAAGAAAGTCACGGATATAGCTATTGCCCAGGCTTAACTGCTCGGAAAAGGCATCGAAGCCCGCTTTAGTGGGAGCGCTCTGCACTGCCAATTGCAGTGCCGCCGGCCAGCCCTCAACCCGACGGTTTAGACGCTGAATCTGCTCACGGCTCAACTCATAGGGCAGACGCTGTTGGAAAAACTCCTGCGCCTCCTCATTGCTAAAAGCCAGGGTGGTCGCATCAATCTCCAACAGCTGACCATGCACCCGCAGTTGAGCAATGCCGATCGGCGGCAAGGTACGGCTAGCTATCGCCAAGGTTAAGGCCGGGGGACGATGCTTAAGCAGGAAGCGAATGCTCTGATGAATCGCCTCTGCCTGAATCAGATGGTAGTCATCCAACACCAACAGAACCGGATTACGTAAACCTGCCAGCTCATTGAAGGCATGGGTAAAAAGTTCCTCCAGGCTGGCAAAACGACGCTGGTGTGCCAGCTCCAGGGTAACCGGCAAACCCTGACCACAGGCCTGGTGCAGACTGGAAAGTAAGTAAAGACCAAAGCGCTCAGCGTCATTATCGCTCTGGTCCAGGCTATACCAAGCGACTGGGTGATCCTGTTGGTCAGCCCAGCCCGCCAACAGGGTGGTTTTACCCGAACCCGCCGGCGCCCGCACCAGAATCAGGGCGTGATGCCCCAACTCCGCTTGCAGGATGTCATCAAAGCGGGTCCGCCATAACCAGTCATTGTGCAGTTCCGGCAGCTGAATTTTAGCCGGGATGAGTAACGCTTCAGGCACCCTTTCACTCCAGTTATCCCCAGGGGAGGTCCTGAGTATAGCCCTGTCCGCCGGGTAACTACCACGGGCCTGGGCCTGCAGTGCCTGACCAATAAAACTGGCGCTGGGCGAGACGGCTTCCGTCTGCCTAGGCCAAACGGAAGCGCCTGGCTTGTTCACGGAGTAACTCCACTCGTTGGGCCAACTGTTGGCCTTCGCTTAGGTAACTTTGCGCCTGCTGACGGATTCCGCCGATGCGCTCGCTCAGGTTGTGGATACTGTGGTCAATGTTATTAGCAGCCTGTTGTTGCTCGCGGGAGCCCTGGGCAATGGCCTGGTTGCCTTCACTAATGCGGGCTACCGCGGCACTGATATGAGCCAACGCCTCGCTGGCCTGTTCCGCCTGAGTTCGCCCCTGTAACGCCAACTTGCGACTGCTATTAATGGCTTCGGCCGCTGCTTGGGCATCCTGTTGCAGACTCTGCACCATCTGCTGGATTTCCTCGGTGGAGCCTCCCGTACGCTGAGCCAGGCCACGCACCTCATCAGCCACCACGGCAAAGCCACGCCCCTGCTCACCGGCTCTGGCGGCTTCAATCGCCGCATTGAGGGCCAACAGGTTGGTTTGCTCGGAAATACCGCGAATCACATCCAGCACCGAACCGATCGACTGGGAGCGCTGCGCCAGGCGCTGCATCACTTCGCTGGCGGCATCCACCTGGGCCGCCATATTGAGCATCGCTTCCACACTGGCACGAATAATCGCCGCCCCCTGCTCAGTCGCGCTGCTGGCCTGCTCGGCACTCGCCAGGCAATGCTGGCCCTGATCGGCGATCACCTGGGAGGTAGCACTGAGTTGACCACTGGCGCTGGCGACCTGCTCGACTTCAGCATCCTGGGCCTGAACCAGCTGACCTATCCGCTCCCCCGCCGCCACACTGTGACGGGCGCCCTCACCCAGCTCCTCGGCCAGCCGCTGCAAGGTCTCAATGATGCTGGCAAAGCTGTCCTGCATTTGATTAAACGCCCCCGCCATTTGCCCCAGCTCATCCCGCCGCGATACCGGCATGCGCAGGCCCAGGTGTTGCTCGGCACTACTGCGCTGTAACACCGCAGCGAAGGCTCGCAGCGGCTGCATCACCATCCGATTCAGCAAGGCTCCCAAGGCGAGTGCCAGAACCAGAGCGATCACTCCCGCTGCCACGAGCCAGCCCAATCCTTGCTGCAGCAGAGTGCGCACCTGCAAACTCAGCTGAGCCACCTGCTCACTGGCCTGCAGGGCCTGCTGCAAACGTTGGTCGAGGCGCTGGCGCGCCTGTTCCGCCTCTTGCCCAAGGCGCTCACGCAGGCTGAGCAGTTGTTGCTGCATCAACTGCGCCTGCTCCCTCGCCCCGGTCAACAGGGAGGCCCCCAGAGAAGAGCCCTTGCGGGAGAACTCCAGCGCCTTAGGCATCATCTGCTGATACTGACTCAAGGGCTGCGCCAGCGTCTGCAGATCAGCCGCCAATTCAGGCTGCAACAGGGCCTGTTGCCACTCCTGTTGCAAGGCAGCGAGCTGCGCATTACCCGCCTCTTCCGACTCCAGCAAGCTGGTCAGGCCGGCATCCAGATGCAGTGCCAACATGGTGGACAAACGGGTTTGCAGTGACTGCACCAAGGCTAACTGCCCCTGCAATTGCTGCTGGCGTTGCAACGCCTGGGTCTGCTCACCTAGCGCCTGCTGCTGCAGCATGACCTGGCGCTCCTGACTCTGGGCTGCGGCGCCAATGCTGTGCTGCAACCCGCCCTGGCTCAGCAACAGCAGCAGGATCAACAAGACAAAGACCAGGCTCAGGCCCCAGATTTTGGCGGCGAGGGAAGCCCTGACCTGCTGCCTGGGCAGCAAGCCGAATTGAGCGGATGACATAGGGGGAACTCCGTTAGCCTTTGACACCACCAGCGGTCAAACCACTGACTATCCACTTCTGGCAGTAGAGGAATATCAACGTAATCGGCAAACCAGAGAGCACCGCCGCCGCGGCAAAGTCGCCCCAGAGATAATTCTGTTTATAGAGATATTGCTTGGCTCCCACCGCCAGGGTGAGCTTGTCGACATCGTGGAGCAGCACCGATGCGATCGGGTACTCGGTGATGGTACCGATAAAGGCCAGGATAAAGACCACCGCCAGAATCGGCACCGACAGGGGTAGCAGTATGTAGAGGAAAGCCTGCCAGGTGGTGGCGCCATCGACAATCGCCGCCTCCTCCAACGAACCATCGATGCTTTCAAAGTACCCCTTGATGGTCCAGATATGCAGGGCTACTCCCCCCAGAGAGGCCAACACCAGAGCACCATGGGTATTCACCCCCAACCAGCTGACATACTGCCCCAGCTGATCAAACAGGGCATAGATCGCCACCAGCGACAACACCGGCGGAAACATCTGAAAGATCAGCATGCCATTAAGCAGCAGGCTTTTACGGGCAAAACGCATGCGGGCAAACGCATAGGCCGCCGTGGTGGAGAGCAGCAGAATAAAGACCGAGGAGATAAAGGCGACCTTCACCGAGTTCCACAACCATAACAGCACTGGAAAAGGTGGCTGGGCTACGCTGCCATCGGCATAGGTATAGGGAAAGCCCAGCGCCAACGCCCAGTGCTCCAAGGATGGATTCTCCGGCAGCAGGCTGCCGGTGGCGAAGTTACCGGTGCGAAAGGAGATGGAAATCACCATCAACAACGGAAACAGAATCAAGGCGATAAACCCGAGCAGGCCCAGGTGGGATAGCCAGACCCGATACTTCACAGAGCGGGGTTGTACCATTGCCATCTTATTGAGACTCCCTGGTTAAACTTGGACTTTGCTGATTTTCAGATTAAGCAGCGCCAAGGCGCCCACTAACAGGAAAATCAGGGTGGAAATCGCCGCCGCTAAGCCAAAGTCCTGGCCGGAATCCTGGAAGGCAATGCGATAGGTGTAACTCACCAGCAAATCCGTCATGCCGGCGGGGGTGGTCGCGCCGATAATGTCGGGACTGCCTTCGGTCAGCAGGGCAATCAAGACAAAGTTATTGAAGTTGTAGGCAAAGCTGGCGATCAGCAACGGCGTCAGCGGTTTGATAATCAACGGCAGGGTAATCTTGAACAGATTATCCAGCGGGCCGGCGCCATCCATCGCCGAGGCTTCATACAAATCCTGTGGGATCGCCTGCAACAGCCCCATGCACAACAGCATCATGTAGGGATAACCGAGCCAGGTGTTGACGATGATAATCATGCTACGGGCCAGGGTCGGGTCACTAAACCAGTCAGGGCGCAGGCCAAACAACCCCGATAGCAGCATGTTGATCTCGCCAAAGTTCTGATTGAACAAGCCCTTGAATACCAGAATGGAAATAAAAGCAGGTACGGCATAGGGCAGAATCAACATCACCCGATAGAAGCCTTTGCCACGGATCAGCTCCCACTGCATCAAACTGGCCAGGGTCAGCCCCACCGCCAAGGTGAAGAGTACCGTCAGGGTGGAGAACATCAGGGTCCAGACAAAAATCTGCAAAAAAGGCTCGCGAATACTGGTATCCGTCACCACTTTGACAAAGTTACGCCAGCCCACATTGACGGCAAAGCCCGGCGCCACCGTGCTGCCATCTGCCTTCTGGTAAAAACCCAACTCGAAGTTAGGGCTGAGTACCTCACCGGTCTGCTGATTTTGCAGACGACCATCCTCCAGCAGGGTATAAAGCGCTGAGACCTCGGCAAAACTGCGCAGGCCATTCATCTGCAGCTGACGCTCAGCCAACTGCAATCGCAGACTCTGGAGTTCTTTTTTACGGGCGATGATATCGCGGATCGCCAGAGGAGCCTGGGGTTGCAGGCTGCTTTGCTGTAGCTGCAAAGTGAGGGGGGCCTCTGTTTCCAACGGCAGCTTAAAGGTCGGGCTTTGATAACGCTGGCCATCCACATCGCTCAGTACCAGCTGATAGTGCTCACCCTGCTGATAGAGTTCAAAGCCCAGACTGGCGCCCTGGGTGTAAGTTTGGCTCAGGTGATATTTTTGTACGCGCTCCAGATCCAGCAGGTTACTGGCACTGTAGTTGGTAAAGCCGATACCGATGGTGTACAGCAGCGGGAAGATAATAAACACCAACATCCCGGCAATCGCCGGAAAGACATAGCGGTGTGCATAGAGCTTTGGATGCACAAACACCCAGGTTGCTCCACCTACCACTACCAACACCAGCACGGCAAAGGCCAACTGCTGCTGGGCATACAGCGCCACCACCAGATAGAGGGCAAATAGGTTAACCAGCGCCAGGCTGAGCATTTTGGTCACTGAACGGGCAGGCGCTTGTAAGCGGGCCGGCAGTAAGGAAAAGGGATTCAGGGTCGCAATCATGGCAGCTAATCAGGTGAAGGCAAACAACAAGGGGAGCCCGGGGCTCCCCCACCAGCATTAGCGGGCAATCCGCTTCGCGGCATCCTGCAGCGCATCTTCCACTGACTGACGGCCACTGGTCAGGTTTTTCAAGGCCGGCTCCATGGCTGCCCAGAACGCGCCCATTTCAGGAACGTTCGGCATTAACTGCCCGGCCTCAGCATTGGCAAAGGTGGCGGCAATATTGGCGTCTGCGGCTAACTCCTGCATGAATTCTTTATGCGCCACCGCCCCCAGGGGAACGTTGTCGTTAATGGTTTTCAAACCATCCAGGGTCAACATGTACTTTTCGATAAACTCCACTGCCAAGTCTTTGTTAGGACTGGACGCGTTTAACGCCGCTGCCAGTACCCCGGTAAAGGCCTGTCCTGGCTTGCCATTAATAGAGGGGATCGGCGCGACACCGAAGTTAATGCCGCTCTTCTTCAGGTTACTCCAGGCCCAGGGGCCGTTGATCACCATTGCCACCTCACCCTTATTGATCGCCGCATCCATCACGCCATAATCAGCGCCCTTGGGCATCACCCCCTCTTCAATCAAGCGCGACAGCATCTGTGCTCCCTGCAACGCACCTTCATTGGCGACGCCGGTATCTTTCACGTCATAGCCGCTATCGGTTTGCTTGAAAGCATAGCCACCATTGGCAGAGAGCAGGCCCCAGCTGAAGTAGGTATTGTTGTAATCCCACAGGATGGCACTCTTGCCCTGGGCTTTCAGGGTTTGGTCGAGGGCAAAAATATCTTCAAACGAACTGGGCGGAGTGCTGATCAGGTCTTTGTTATAAATCAGACCCACCGCCTCCACTGCGATCGGATAACCATAGGTTTTACCGTTGATACTCACCGCATCCCAAGTAAAGTCGGCGACGGCACTTTTTACCTCAGCACTGGGTTCAACCGGGGAGATCAGACCACTGGCCACCCACTCACCAAAACGGTCATGGGCCCAGATAAAGATGTCAGGACCATTGCCAGTGGCGGCGGCCTGCTGGAACTTATCGGTGACCTTGTCGGGGTGCTCAACTTGCACAGGGATACCGGTTTCTGCGGTGAACTTCTCACCCACTTTGGCCAGGCCGTCATAACCCTTGTCACCACCAATCCAGATCACCAGCTTGCCTTCTTCAATAGCAGCCTGTGCCTGAGTGGCAAAACCCATTCCTAACATCACGCCTAGCGCCAAGGGCGCAAGTACCATCTTCTTCATTGCATCAAGCCTCTGCGTTGTTCTTTTGTTGAGGTGTACAGGATGCTTTGTCCCGTGATAGCGATGATCACTAAAGGCGTCTGCCCAAGCATCCTCCCCTGCCGCAGGGGATGGGGCGTAACCCCTGGGGCGTAGGGGGAGGAGTAAAACCCTACCCAATTGCGCCTGCCACAACGCCTGACTCTGTGTTTGACTGAGGCCGTTAGCAGCCAGCCTAAGGCTTCTTAATCCATTTACCCAAGCCATTTTTAACCCGACTCTAGCCATCACAGGAGACAGTATGCCCACGCCCTTTCCCCGCCTGACTCTGTGCAGCTTACTGCTTTGCCTACCCGGAATCAGCTTTGCTCTTGATCCCGCCTGTCAGCCCTGGCAAGGCGAGCAACTGCGTATCGAGGTGGCCGACACCTTTGCCGAAGGCAGTTGGGTCAGAGACTTTTACTCCGGCCAGCGCCTGCAGGTCAATCAAGGGGCAGTCAGCCTGGTGCCCTCCGCCAGCGGCATCGTACTACTGGAGCAGGATAGTCCCCCCGCCCCCTGGTTCGACTGGCGTAATGCCAGTGTCTATTTTGTGATGACAGACCGCTTTTATAACGGCAATCCTGACAACGATCAGAGCTATGGCCGCCGTGGCGATGGACAACAGGAAATCGGCACCTTTCATGGCGGCGACCTGGCTGGCTTAACCGCCAAACTCGATTATTTGCAGAGCCTTGGCATCCAGGCACTGTGGATCAGCTCACCGCTGGAACAAATCCATGGCTGGGTGGGGGGTGGCGATAAGGGGAACTTCCCCCACTATGCTTACCATGGCTACTACCCCCTCGACTTTACCCGCCTGGATGCCAATATGGGCCAGCCCGATGAGCTGCGTGCGCTGGTAGAGGGTGCCCATCAGCGCGGTATCCGCGTGCTCTTCGATGTGGTGATGAACCACAGTGGCTATGCCACGCTGGCGGACATGCAAAGCTTCAATATTGGTGGCTTACGTAAAGGAATGGAAAAGTATCTGCCCCCACGCTGGAGTGACTGGCAGCCTGAGCCCTGGGACAACTGGCATGGCTATCACGCTCTTATAGATTACGACCATCCGAATTGGCAACGCTGGTGGGGCAAAGACTGGGTACGGGCTGGTATTGCCGATTACGACACCCCGCCCAGCATCGGGGTGGATGAGTTGCAAGGCTCCCTCAGCTTTTTACCTGACTTTAAAACAGAGAGCCCTCAGCCGGTCGCATTGCCGGCATTTTTGCAGCACAAAGAGGACAGCGCAGCCAAACCCCTGGCAGACGCCCGGGTACGGGACTACCTCATTCACTGGTTAAGCCAATGGGTTCGAGACTATGGCTTGGATGGCTTTCGCGTCGACACCGCCCGTCATGTGGAGCTAAGCAGCTGGCAAGCCCTTAAACAACAAGCCAGTCAGGCAAAAGAAGAAGCCAAGGACGGCTTAGCCGGCCCCTTCTGGATGGTGGGCGAAGTCTTTGGCGCCGGCCCCGAGCAAAACGCCTATCATCAACATGGCTTTGATGCGCTGATTAACTTTGAGTTTCAAGCTAAGGCCCTCGCCGCCAGCCACTGTTTGGCCGAACTGGACTCCCTCTATCAGGACTATGCCCAGCG
Source organism: Balneatrix alpica DSM 16621 (assembly GCF_000619885.1). GTDB lineage: Bacteria > Pseudomonadota > Gammaproteobacteria > Pseudomonadales > Balneatricaceae > Balneatrix > Balneatrix alpica. Next base: position 95,496 of record NZ_JHUZ01000011.1, read on the forward strand.
CTTTGCCTCAGGCCATAACGCTTTAAGCTATGCATCCTCCCACGATACTCAACTTTTTACCCAAGCCAGCCAGGGAGACCTAAAGCTACAACAGGGCTTAGCCAACGCCCTGCTGCTCAGCCCCGGTGCCGTACAGATTTATTACGGCGATGAGAGTGCACGCCTGTTCGGTGCCACCGGCTCGGATCCCTACCAGGGCACACGTTCCGACATGAACTGGGATGACTTACAGCAACCCGCCTACCAGGCCCTGCTACAACACTGGCAACGCCTGGGGCAATTCCGGCAACGCCACCCGGCTATTGGTGCTGGTCAACACCGCCGCCTGAGCCAGGTGCCCTATGTCTTTAGCCGTGAACTAACAGAAGACGGCCGGCAGGACAAAGTCATCATTGCCTGGTTAAAGCGTTAAGGACATTGGCTGTTTAATGGGGCAACAGCTGCCCCGGTCCAGAAACGACTACGCCCCCAACAGGGGGCGTAGAGCACAAATGGCTAAGCATGTAGCCTAGTTAAACAGGTCCTCACCGGAGAGACCTTGGCGCTCAACGATATCTCTCAACTTGCGCAGCGCTTCAACCTGGATTTGTCGCACCCGCTCGCGGGTTAAGCCAATTTCTTTACCGACTTCTTCCAGCGTGCTCATCTCATAACCACGCAGCCCAAAACGCCGAGCCAGGACTTCACTCTGCTTTTCCGGTAACAGGGATAACCAGTCTTCAATCGAGCCATTTAAATCCTGCTGTTGCAGCCAGGACTCAGGATCAGCCGCCTCTTGATCAGCCAGGGTCTCCAACAGAGGCTTATCCGAATCTGGAGCCAGGGTGGTATCCACCGAGGTAACCTTTTCATTCAAGCCCAGCATTCGCTCTACGTCCTCAACCGGACGCTCCAGCTTAATGGCAATTTCTTCGGCGGTAGGCTCATGGTCCAGTTGGTGAGCAAGCTCCCGCGCCGTACGCAGGTAGATGTTAAGCTCTTTGACCACATGGATAGGTAAGCGAATAGTGCGGGTCTGATTCATAATTGCCCGTTCGATTGTTTGCCGTATCCACCAGGTTGCATAAGTGGAAAAACGAAAACCTCGTTCGGGATCAAACTTCTCGACTGCACGAATCAGGCCTAAGTTGCCTTCTTCGATCAAGTCCAATAAGGAGAGGCCGCGATTCAAATAGCGCCGGGCAATTTTCACCACTAAGCGCAAATTGGATTCAATCATGCGCTTACGTGAAGCTTCATCGCCCCGTAAGGCTCGGCGGGCAAAATACACTTCCTCTTCTGCCGTTAGCAGCGGAGCAAAGCCTATTTCATTCAGATACAGCTGGGTAGCATCCAACTGACGTTTATGATTACGGGAGGCACTGAGTTCAGGCGGTAAACCTAAACCGGTATATTCCTCTTCTTCCGTTTCTTCAGCTTGTTCTGTTAGAGCTTCCAACTCAAATTCTTGGACGTCCATCATGTCCATCTCCAGATCTTTTTCGATCATGGGCTGTCACCTAAGTGTTGTTATTATTATGGCCAGCTTGTTCTTAGCGCTTGAGCTTTTATGCTCCTTTAACGTCTGGGCAAATACTGCAGCGGATTCACTGGCTGCCCATCGCGTCTGATCTCGAAATACAGCTTGCCTTGTCCTGCTTCGGCTTGCCCCATTTCGGCGATCTGTTGTCCCGCTTTCACCTGCTGCTGTTCTTTGACCAGTATGCGGTGATTGTGAGCGTAAGCGCTAAGGAACTCCTGATTATGGTTGATAATCACCAAATTAACATAACCACGCAGGCCATTACCAGCGTAAACCACCACCCCATCGGCAGCTGCTTTCACTGGATCCCCTTGTTTACCTGCAATATTTATACCCTTATCGCTATTACGATTTGGTGAAAAAGTATTCAAGACTTTTCCCGATGCAGGCCATTGCCACTGCACACTACCAGTCGCCACAGGTGTGCTCGACTTCGCCGCAGTTTTACGACTACTGCTTGTATTGGCTGCCTCCTGGCGTGAGCTCGCTGCTTTACTGTTCGTGTTAGCAGTCGTGGTGGCTCGGCTAGCGGTGCGACTCGCCGGGGCATTTGCCCCTCCCTGGTGCAGTTGCAAACGCTGACCGGCATAGATGGTATAAGAAGGCGCTTTAATGCCGTTGACTTGCGCTAACTGGCGATAGTCCAGGCCATAACGATAAGCAATAGAAAAAAGCGTTTCACCTTTTGCTACCACATGTTCACGCGCCTGGATAATTTCCACCTTACGCTGGGGCGTTGCCCCGAGATCCTGAACCGGGGCTTGAAAGCTAGAGGTTGAACACCCCTGCAACAATGCCAATCCGCCACCCACCAGCATCAACTGCCAACGCATCTTAATGCACTCGCTTGTTCGCCACCCAGGCGATGATCACTACCACCAACATTCCCACTGCAAATGCGAGGGAAACCTGCCCAAACATCGCCACCTGCCCTGTCATGCTTTCATACACACCAGGCAGCACATTGTCCTGCAGCAAGGGCAAGGATTGCCCATGCTCATCAATACGATAAACCCGCGTCACTTTCCACGGCCAAACCTTACCTAACGCCCCCAGCATAAAGCCTGTCAGCATCGCTAAAGTCACAGCGCGATGGGTATGCAATAACCAATGTAATAATCGAGAAAAAGCTAATAGCCCAACAATACAACCTGCAGCAAAAACCATCAGCGTGTCTAATTGCAGTTGTTTAACCGCATGAATAACAGGTTGATAAAGCCCCAGCAATAACAGTAAAAAGCTCCCGGATATGCCAGGCAAAATCATGGCGCAAATCGCAATAGCACCACCAATAAATAGTGTGACAGGCGTTGCCTCCAAATGAATGGCAATACCCTGAGTAGCCAACCAGCCAATAAGAATACCGAGTAATAGTCCGGCATAGGTATCCCGTTGCCAATGCGAGACCTGACGACTGACCAACCAACTGGAGGCCAACACCAAGCCCATAAAGAAACTCCAAAGAATGGCGGGATAATGCTCTAGCACCCAGCTAATCCCTTTTGCCAAGGTAAACACGCTGGTTAAGATGCCGGCTAATAGGGTCAAGAGAAACGTTAAATTAGCTTCTTGCCAGGTTGCACGCCAACCCTGCTTAGGTAATGACCAAAGTAAGCGTGGATGAAGATTTCTCAGAGTGAGAATAAGCTCATCATAAATACCAGAAATAAATGCAATCGTGCCGCCGGATACGCCGGGGACAATATCTGCTGCCCCCATTGCCATCCCTTTGACAAATAGCAGCAGACGCTGAGTCCAGGTTGAGATCATGGTTTAACTAACGTTGTAAGCCTTTAACCAGAGGCACGAAACGCACGGCCTCCAACACTTCTTCCTGTATTTGCCCATCGACCTTGGTGTAACGATGCAACACCTGAGCCTCTTGCGGCCCTAGTGGAATCACCAGGCGCCCTCCCTCGGCCAGTTGTTCAAACAACTCTGGCGGAACGCGCTCAGGAGAGGCCGTCACCAAAATACCATCGTAGGGTCCCTTATCCGGCCAACCCATACCGCCATCTGCATGACGCAAAAAGACGTTATAAATCTTCAGTGCATTGAGACGGTGACGGGCACGATCATGGAGCGGACGAATGCGCTCCAGACTATATACATGCTCTACCAATTGCGCCAGCACCGCCGTTTGATAGCCAGAGCCGGTGCCTATTTCCAGCACTTTACCTAAGCGCCGTCCTTCGACTAAGCGCTCAGTCATGCGAGCAACAACATATGGCTGAGAGATCGTCTGCTGATAGCCTATTGGCAAAGCAGTATCCTCATAAGCGCGGTGAGCCAGGGCCTCGTCGACAAAGAAATGGCGTGGCAGGGTGCGGATCGCATCTAACACTTCCCAATTGCGAATATCCTGCTCAATCAAGCGGGTTACCATACGCTCACGGGTGCGTGCCGACGTCATACCTATACCGTCCAGCTGATGCTCTATCACAGGCTCATTCTCACCTCTTCTGTTGCTGCCCTAAGGATTATGCAAGAAAGGGCTGCTGCTGCACAGTGCAGAGTTCACGGATCACCGCAGTAGCAAAGCTGCCACGGGCCAAACTGAAGCTCATTGACAGGCTATCCGCGTCCAGTTGCCAGCTTAATTGCTGAGGAATACTCACCAGCGCACGCCGCTCCTGTTTCAAGCCTGCATCCAGCAGTCCCTGTAACCAAGCTGAATATTGCTGGCAAATGGCGGTCTCTAAGGCGAAAACCGCCCCCTCACTTTGACTATTACCACTACCAGGCAAGGGTGCGGTGGGATAAATATCAAGCTGCTGATTACGACTAATCACACTGTCATCTAACTCAGCAACAGCAAAAATACTTTGGGTACCGGCCAGCATGGCCACATCACCTACTTGCAACTGCTGCCAACTACCCTGGCGCACTCGCTCAGCCAAAATCTGATTAAACAAGTAACTACGCACAGCGGAGAGTACCAGCCCACGCTTATGTCGCGATAAGCGGGTTAACTCACCGGCAAACAGGGGGGTTGCCAGGCTAAGGTTGTATCCATCCCGGCCAAAGCGCTGCTCGCCAAAATAATTAGGCACGCCATGCTGTAATTGAGCCAAACGCTGCTGCAAAGTTGAGAGGTCACCCTGTAACTCGCGTAAGCAGATGTGGAAACGATTACCTTTGTGCACGCCTCGCTTCAGTTTGCGCGGGTGACGATGTTGGCGCAGCACCTTTAATTCAGGCCGCTCAAGTAGTGCTAACTCAGGATCGGCTTTACCAGGCAGGTGCAGGCTAAACCACTGCCGGGTGACGGCGTGCTTATCTTTTAAACCAGAGAAGCCGATGGCATGAAAAGGCAAATGTGCCCATTTCCCCAGGCATTTGACTACTTCATCAGTGTTCAAGCCGGTTTTTTCGATATACAACCAAAGATGCTCGCCCTGACCTTCAGGCTCAAAGTCGAGCCATTCTTCGACCACAAAATCAGCAGCACTGGATTTTAACTGTGCCTGGGCACAGGGCCCTCCCCAGGCATAAGGCCAATTTAAATCAATCATGAGGGGGGCTGGGTTCCACTAAGAGAAAATAGGTTTCATCCTGGCGCACCATCCCTAGCTCACTACGGGCACGCTCTTCAATCGCTGCCATCCCTTGTTTAAGATCGGCGACCTCTGCTTCCAGCAGACGATTACGCTGTGCCAAGCGTTCATTGAGCGCTTGTTGCTCGGCAATTGCTTGCTGCAACTGCCAATTGGCAGTCAGGCCACCTTCACCCCACCAGAGGCGATACTGCAACCCTGCCAAAATAACTAACACCACCAACAAAACTTTATTCATAGCGCTGGATTCACGACTGGGTGACCAGGGACAAAAGGGGGAGCCACGCTCCCCCTTTGATTCATCCGCTAGCTCACACTAGCAGGATAAGTATGACCAAATACGGTCAGAACTTGTGGATCCGTCAAACTTACGCCTGACCTTTGATCTCAACACGCCCACGGTATACCGCTTTGCTACCTAGCTCTTCCTCGATCCGCAGCAGGCGGTTGTACTTAGCCACACGGTCTGAGCGGCACAGAGAGCCAGTTTTGATTTGACCTGCCGCTGTTCCCACCGCCAAGTCAGCAATAGTGGTATCTTCGGTTTCACCAGAGCGATGCGAAATCACCGCGGTGTAGCCAGCATCCTTGGCCATTTTGATCGCATCCAAGGTCTCAGACAGCGAACCAATCTGGTTGAACTTGATCAGAATGGAGTTACCGATACCCTTTTCGATTCCTTCTTTCAGGATCTTGGTATTAGTCACAAACAGGTCATCGCCCACCAACTGTACACGCTCACCCGCCAGTTTGGTCAGGGTTGCCCAGCCGGCCCAATCAGACTCATCCATACCGTCTTCGATGGAAACGATGGGATACTTCTGGCTCAGCTCATTCAGGTAGGCCGCAAAACCAGCAGAGTCAAATACCTTGCCCTCGCCAGCCAAGTTGTACTGGCCTTCCTTATAGAACTCGGAAGAGGCGCAATCCAGTGCCAGGGTGACATCTTCACCCAGCTTGTAGCCCGCACGCGCGATCGCTTCCTGGATCACCACCAGAGCCTCCTCGTTGGAACCCAGGTTAGGCGCAAAGCCACCTTCATCACCAACGGCGGTATTCAGACCACGCTCTGACAATACCTTTTTCAGCGAGTGGAAAATCTCTGCTCCACAGCGCAGGGCCTCAGCAAAGCTACTCACGCCGACAGGCTGAACCATAAACTCTTGGATATCGACGTTATTATCCGCGTGCTCACCACCATTGAGGATGTTCATCATCGGCACCGGCATGGAGAACTGACCAGGAGTGCCATTGATTTCAGCAATGTGTTGATACAGAGGAATCTTTTTCGCTACCGCAGCGGCCTTCGCACAAGCCAGAGATACTGCCAGAATAGCGTTCGCACCCAGCTTGGATTTGTTCTCAGTACCATCCAGCGCCAACATAATGTTGTCGATTTCACGCTGGTTAGTCGCATCTTTACCCAGCAGGGCCTGACGGATTTCCGTGTTTACGGCAGCAACGGCCTTTAACACCCCTTTGCCCAGGTAACGGCTTTTATCACCATCACGCAGCTCCAGGGCTTCACGGGAACCAGTTGAGGCTCCAGAGGGGGCGCAAGCGCTACCAAAAGCCCCACAGGCCAGCACTACATCGGCCTCAACGGTGGGGTTGCCACGGGAATCCAGTACTTCGCGGGCTTTGATGTCAACGATTTGGGACATACCAATCTTTGCTCCGTTTAGAGTCGTTATTCGCTTGCACCCCAGGGTGCAAACCCTTACTTACTGCTTACCAGCCTGGCGCAGTGCAGCTTGGATAAAGCCAGTGAAGAGCGGGTGACCATCACGGGGGGTCGAAGTAAATTCCGGGTGGAATTGACAGGCGACAAACCAGGGATGATCAGGCACTTCAACCACTTCAACCAAGGCACCGTCCATTGAACGGCCAGTGATTTGCAGACCAGCTTGGGTCAGGTCTTCCAGGTATCCGTTGTTAAATTCGTAGCGATGACGGTGACGCTCAATAATCACCTCATTGCCATAGCAGGCTTGCACACGTGAGTCAGCGGACAGGCGACATTCCTGTGCACCTAAGCGCATGGTGCCACCCAGGTCTGATGTCTCGGTACGCTTGACGACATCACCTTCAGGGGTGGTCCATTCCGTGATCAAAGCGATCACCGGGTTCTCACACTGGCGCTGAAACTCTGTACTGTTAGCGTTGTTCAAGCCTGCCACGTTACGGGCATATTCGATCACCGCTACCTGCATACCCAGGCAAATGCCCAGGTAAGGAATCTTGTTAGTGCGGGCATATTCGACGGTTTTGATCTTACCTTCGACGCCACGCTCACCAAAGCCCCCCGGAACCAGAATCGCCGCCACGTCCTTCAGGCAATCGGTGCCTTCCCGCTCGACCTGTTCGGAGTCCACATAGCGGATGTTGACCTTGGTGTTGGTATGCAGACCCGCGTGCTTAATCGCTTCAATCAGCGACTTGTAAGCATCCAGCAGATCCATGTACTTGCCCACCATAGCGATAGTCACTTCGCCGGCAGGTTTCTGCTCACGCTCAACCACCCAATCCCACTCACGCAGATCTGCAGCCTCTGCCTGTAAGCGGAACTTGTCCACCACGATTTGATCCAGCCCCTGCTCATGCAGCATGCGTGGAATCGCGTAGATACTCTTCGCATCTGGCAGACTAATGACCGCACGTTCTTCCACGTTGGTGAAGAGGGCAATCTTGCGACGCTCAGGCGCCTGAATAGACACTTCTGAACGGCATACCAGGATATCGGGCTGAATACCGATAGAACGAAGTTCTTTAACCGAGTGCTGAGTCGGCTTGGTTTTGGTTTCACCTGCCGTAGCAATGTAGGGCACCAGGGTCAGGTGCATAAACAGCGCCCGCTCACTGCCTAACTCCACCCGCAGCTGACGAACAGCCTCAAGGAAGGGCAGCGACTCGATATCCCCCACCGTACCGCCGATTTCCACCAAGGCCACGTCCGCGCCCTGGGCGCCTTCGACCACTCGACGTTTAATTTCATCGGTAATATGGGGAATCACCTGTACGGTACCACCCAGGTAATCACCACGACGCTCTTTGCGCAGCACGTGCTCATAGACACGGCCTGTGGTGAAGTTATTGTTCTGGGTCATCCGGGTGCGGATAAAGCGCTCATAGTGGCCAAGATCGAGATCAGTCTCCGCACCGTCATCGGTAACGAAAACTTCCCCGTGCTGGAAGGGACTCATGGTCCCGGGATCCACGTTGATGTATGGATCCAGTTTCAGCATGGTCACCTTGAGACCCCGGGCTTCCAGAATCGCGGCCAAAGAGGCGGAGGCAATGCCTTTCCCCAATGAGGACACGACGCCGCCCGTGACGAAAATATAGCGCGTCATTGAAAACCTGTAGCTTGCGTTTTTTGGGAATAGAGGAAGACGACGATGTCATCAAGATGGGCTGTCAGCTTACCAGAAAGGCTTCGCCCCAACAACGCAAGATCACATCAATCTCCATTCCAATTCACATCCAGACACTGCCAATGCAACCACCAACCCGGCTGTTGGGCCTGGGCCTGCCATCCCTGTGCTAAACGCTGGCCTACTGCCACCAGGGTTTCATCGCAATATAACAGCGGCACCTGAGCCCGTCGCCAAGGCGGAATCCCCTGGCTTTGCAGGAAGTGTTTGACGCTGACAGGGTGCTGACACCCCACCGGCTGCCAAGTCTCCCCCCCCTGACGAAAGCGAATCTGCCACTGCCCAGGCTGCTGCCTGACCCCCCGCCCCTGACAACTCTCTGCCAGCAGACGCCCACCAGGCCAGGACTGCATAAGCTCTGGCTGCCAGGTAAAAGGAGCTGGAGCAACCAGACTGCTAGTCTCCAGCAAAAAAATACCCTGGCGATAGCGCTTCAGGCTGGCACCAGGCCAGTCCAGGCTGGGGCAACGCTCCTCCGCTGCCGCCAGCCAAGACGGCAAATTTGCTAACACCCGCTCAGGGGGCGGCAACATAGCACGCTGGCGACATAGATAACGCAACAGATTATGCTGACGACGGCATGACAGCGTCATAAAGCCCGCTTTATCCAGCGCCAACCCAGAGGCCAGTTGCTGATAATCCTGCTCTGCCACCTCATCCAGCAACGCCTGACTTTCGCGGCAGGCCAGGGCACTGCGCCCCGTGCGCTGCAACAAATCTGGCCAGCGTTGACGCAGCAACGGCACCACCTGATGGCGCAAATAGTTACGATCAAATACCTCACTGGCATTGCTGGGATCTTCACACCAGCTCAGCCCCCAGGTTTGAGCATAAACCTCTAACTGTTTTCTACTGAGGTGCAACAGGGGACGATATAACTGGGCCCTAGCCAGCGAACGCTGCTCCGGCATACCAGCCAGCCCCTGCGGTCCACTGCCACGTAACCAGCGTAATAATTGGGTTTCCAGCTGATCATCGGCATGTTGCGCCAACCATAACTCATCCCCGCCGCGCAGGTTTTCCGCAAAGCATTGATAACGGGCTTGCCGAGCTGCCGCCTCCACGCCCTGGCCATCCTTCTTTACTTCAACCCGAAAAGCACGATAGAGCACCCCAAGCGCTGCGCACTGTTGCGCCAGCTGACTTTGCCAAGCATCTGCCTGGGATTGCAGCTGATGATTGACATACCAGGCCTCAAGGTTAGGCAAATGTCCCTGCTGCTTAAGACGCCAAGCCAGGTGCAGCAGCACGCTGGAATCGAGTCCGCCGCTCAGAGCAATAATAATGCGCTGCAGAGGCAGTTGTTGTAGTCGCCGCTGTTGCTGTACCAACCAAGTATTCATTGCACAGATAAGACAGATCGAAGCCAAGAGGACAAAAAAGGCCGGGTGAGATGCCCGGCCTTTTTCCTGTCGCGGTGATTATTCACCGACACCAAAGCTCATTAAACGCTCGTAACGCTGCTCCAGTAACTCATCCTGGCTCAGCCCACGTAACTGCTCAAGATTCTCTTTCAGCGCCAGCTTCAAACTAGCCGCCATCATCTGCGGATTACGATGAGCACCACCCAGCGGCTCACCAATCACCTGATCAACGAAGCCCAGCTCCTCCAAACGACGCGCAGTCATCCCCATCGACTTGGCTGCTTCAGAAGCCTTCTCTGCGCTCTTCCACAGGATAGAAGCACAGCCTTCCGGGGAAATAACCGAATACACCGAGTACTGCAGCATCAACAGACGATCGCATACACCAATCGCCAGCGCACCGCCCGAACCACCTTCACCAATGACAGTGGCAATAATGGGGGTTTGCAGACGTGACATCACCGCCAAGTTAAAAGCAATCGCTTCACTCTGCCCCCGCTTTTCGGCGTCGATGCCAGGGTAAGCTCCTGGGGTATCAATAAAGGTCAAAATCGGCATCTTGAAGCGCTCGGCCATCTGCATTAGACGCAGAGCCTTGCGATAGCCTTCAGGGCGCGGCATACCAAAGTTACGCCGTACTTTCTCTTTTACTTCCCGGCCTTTTTGATGGCCAATGATCATCACCGGTTCATCATCCAAACGCGCGACCCCACCCACGATGGCCGCATCATCGGAAAAGTGACGATCACCATGCAGCTCATCAAAATCAGTAAAGACATGCTTGATGTAATCCAGCGTGTAGGGACGCTGAGGATGACGAGACAGCTGGACAACCTGCCAATCACTGAGATTCGCAAAAACCTGCTCAGTCAGTTTGGCATTCTTTTCTTCCAGCTTGGTGACTTCCTCACTGAGGTTGAAGTCGTTACTGCTGACCAGACGCAGCTCATCAATCTTGGCCTGTAGGTCTGCAATAGGTTGTTCAAAATCGAGATAGTTCGGGTTCATTGCTCGCTTCCGCTCGTATTGCCCGCAGTTATAGTGCCCTAAAGTGTACAGGGCTCCGGGCGTAGGGGGCCTAGCCTAACTGGGTGCTTACCATACGCGTTTAGGACTTTTTAGTCGAGTTTTTCTCAGGACAGCCTTACGCCTGATAGACCAGACGTACCTGCTCCCGCCCATATTGGGCCATCAGCGTATAAAGTAGCTCATCGGCTACTTTCACCCGCCAATTTTCGCCACAGATCAGGCGCGCTTCAGCATCTTGATGCTGATAGTGAATACGGATCTGATTCCCCTCACTCTGTTGATAAGGAGCCAGCATTGCCTGCAAACGCTTAACCGCGGCAGCATTGATATCCTGCCCCCGCAATTTAAGCTCCAGCCACTGTGCATAACGTGCCCGTGCCTCATCCATCGCCAACAGACGCTTGGCTCGCACCCGAAAACCGCCATTAAAGTCATCCACACTGACCTCGCCCTCCACCAAAATCACCGCATCCTTACCCAGCAATTCACGGTATTGGTAGTACAGCTCACCAAATAAGGACACTTCGACCCGGGCCGTGCGATCGTCCAGACTCACAAAGGCTAACGTTTCACCTTTTTTACTCTTCATGGTGCGCACCCCTACCACCAGACCCGCCAGCATCTGCTCGCCGCGGCTGGGTTTAATATCCTGCAGACGATTGCGCACCATACCTTTGAGTTCATGCTCATAGGCGTCAATGGGGTGGCCAGTAACAAACAGGCCCAGGGTTTCTTTCTCCCCATTTAAGCGTTCTTTATCAGGCCATTCCTGGATTTGAGCATAGGCTGCATAGACGTCTTCATGGCTGGCAGCAGGCACAACTTCACCAAAAAGATCAAAAATACCCGCGTCGGAATTACGGGCAGACTGATCAGCAGCCTGCAACGCATCGCCAATTGCCTCCCACAGGATGGCACGGCTCGGGCCCAGCTTGTCCAGTGCACCAGAGCGCACAAGCGCCTCCATAACCCGTTTGTTGAGTTTTTTAGCACCCACTCGCTCACAAAAATCGAAAATATCACGGAAGGGGCCACCTTCTGTACGGGCAGCCACAATTGCCTCAATCGGCCCCTCCCCTACGCCCTTGATTGCCCCCAGCCCATATACCACCCGCTGCTGATCATCGACCGTGAACATGAACTCAGACACGTTCACATCCGGCAGAATTAACGGCAGCTTCATCTGCCGACACTCTTCGATCAGGGTGACAACCTTATCCAGGTTATGCATATCCGCCGACAGTACCGCTGCCATAAAGGGGGCGGGGTAATGCTGCTTAAGCCAAGCGGTTTGATAGGACACCAACGCATAGGCGGCAGAGTGCGACTTGTTAAAGCCATAACCCGCAAACTTCTCTACCAGATCAAAGATATTGCCTGCCAAATCGGCATCAATATTGTTGGCGGCACAGCCTTCCAAGAACACCGAACGCTGCTTGGCCATTTCCTCCGGTTTCTTTTTACCCATGGCACGGCGCAGTAAGTCCGCACCGCCCAGGGTATAACCCGCCATGATTTGAGGAATCTGCATCACCTGCTCTTGATAGAGGATGATGCCGTAAGTAGGCTCCAGCACCGGCTTCAAGCTTTCTAATTGATAGTCCGGATGAGGCCAGGCCATTTCCGCACGACCATGCTTACGATTAATAAAGTCATCCACCATCCCTGACTGCAACGGGCCTGGGCGGAACAATGCCACCAAAGCGATAATATCTTCGAAGCAGCTGGGTAGCAGGCGCTTGATCAGCTCCTTCATCCCCCGGGATTCCAACTGGAATACCGCCGTCGTTTCCGCCTTTTGCAGCAAACGATAAGTCGCAGGGTCTTCCAGGTCGATATGGTTAATGTCGAGTTCGTCTAATCCCTTGGCCTGACGCTGACGATTAATCGTCTTCATCGCCCAATCGATAATGGTCAGGGTACGCAGCCCCAAGAAGTCAAACTTAACCAGTCCGGCTTCTTCCACATCATTTTTATCGAACTGCGTGACCAAACCTGTGCCATCAGGTTCACAGTACAACGGAGCAAAGTCAGACAGCTTGGTCGGTGCTATCACCACCCCACCTGCGTGCTTGCCCACGTTGCGGGTGATCCCTTCTAACTTGTAGGCCATCTCCATAATTTCTTGCGCTTCTTCATCATTCTCGACGAACTCACGCAAGGCAGGCTCCTGTTCCCAGGCCTTACTCAGGGTCATCCCCACTTCAAAGGGAATCAACTTAGACAGCTTATCCCCCAGGCTAAACGGCTTACCCTGCACCCGTGCCACATCTCGCACCACCGCTTTGGCGGCCATGGTACCGAAGGTAATGATCTGGGATACCGCATTACGACCATATTTATCGGCTACGTAATCAATAACGCGGTCGCGGTTGTCCATGCAGAAGTCGATATCGAAGTCAGGCATGGAAACCCGCTCAGGGTTGAGGAAGCGCTCGAACAGCAGGTCATAGGCCAGGGGATCAAGATCGGTAATTTTCAATGCATAGGCTACTAACGAACCCGCCCCCGAACCTCGTCCCGGACCAACAGGGATGCCGTTGTCCTTAGCCCACTGGATAAAGTCCATTACGATCAGGAAGTAACCCGGAAACCCCATCTGAATGATGGTATTCAATTCAAACTTTAAGCGATCAATATAGGTCTGCCGCCTCTCCTGGTAATCCTCCGCCTGGGGGTCCAGTAGATGCTTAAGGCGATCCTCCAATCCTTCCATCGACACCCGCTCAAAGTAACTATCCAGGGTCTCCCCAGCCGGAATGGGGTAATCGGGCAGGAAGTATTTGCCCAGCAGAATCTCAATATTGCAGCGACGGGCAATCTCGACACTGTTGCTTAGCGCCTCTGGCACATCGGCAAACAACTCTGCCATCTCCTCCGCTGAGCGGAAGTATTGCTCGGCAGAATAAGTACGAGGACGACGAGGATCATCCAGCGTCATGCTCAGGTTAATGCTGACGCGCGCCTCGTGGGCTTCAAAATCCTCTGCATGAATAAACATGACGTCATTGGTTGCCACCAGGGGCAACTGCAAACGCTCGGCTAAGGCCACACTGGCATGCAGACAGGCTTCATCCCCCGGTCGTCCGGTCCGCTGAATTTCGAGATAATAACGCTGCGGAAAGGTAGTGGCCCAAAAGTTTACTAGACGCTCAGCTTCATCCAATTTACCGCCTAGCAACGCACGGCCCACTTCACCTTGGGACGCTCCACTCAGGGCGATCAGTCCTGCCGAAAACTCCGCTAGCCAAGCGCGTTTAATATAAGCACGGCCATCATGCTGGTTGTGTTGATAGCTATGACTGATCAGCTCACGCAGATTGGCATAGCCCTGGCCATCCATTACCAACAACAAAAAACGCGAAGGGGCATCACTCAGTTCATCAGCATCCAACCACAGGTCAGCCCCACAAATGGGTTTAACACCTGCCCCCTTGGCGGCTTTAAAAAACTTCACCAGGGCAAATGCATTCGACTGATCGGTTAAGGCGACAGCCGGCATCTGCGCGGTTTTCGCTGCATTGACCAGCTCTTTGACCCTGACAATGCCATCAACCAGGGAGTACTCCGAGTGCACGCGCAGGTGAATAAACCCAGGTGTATTCATGCTCAAACCTTTTCTTGCTCGACTTGATATAGCTTGCCTTGCTCCAGACAGGCCTGCACAGGAGCAAAACTACGCCGATGCTGAGGAGTCACCCCATACTGACGCAAGGCAGCAAGGTGCTGGGCGGTGGGATAGCCTTTATGACGATCGAAACCAAATTCAGGATAACGTTGATGCCATTCCAACATACTGCGATCACGACTCACTTTAGCGAGAATTGCCGCCGCACTGATACAGGGCACCTTGGCATCCCCTTTCACCACAGGCTCAGCCGGGCAAGGCAGCAAGGGACAACGATTACCATCCACCAGAGCATAGTCCGGTAGGTGTCGAAGCCCTTGTACGGCTCGTTGCATGGCTAGCATAGATGCTTGCAGGATGTTCAGCTGGTCAATTTCTGCCACCGACGCAGAGGCAATGGCAAAGTCCAGAGCCTCTGCCTGAATTTGGGTAAACAGTGCTTCACGCTGCCGTTCACTTAGCACTTTAGAATCGGCCAAGCCGGCTATTGGCCGCTCCGGGTGTAAGATCACCGCTGCTGCCACCACATCACCAAACAGAGGGCCCCGCCCCACCTCATCAATACCAACCACTAATCCGCCTTGCCACTCAAACCCTAACTGCATGACGACTCCAATAATTTGGCAATCGCAGCGGCAGCCGTTTTGCCCCCGCCTTGACGTAGCTGTTGGTGCAGTTGTAAAAACTGCTGCTGCAAAACATGCCGTTCTGACTGATGCTCCCCCTCCAACCAATGCAGTGCTTCGTGAGCCAACGCTTGGGGAGTAACTTCATCTTGCAAAAGTTCCCGCACGAGAGGACGAGGAGTAAGCAGGTTCGGTAAGGCAATATGAGGCACCTTAACCAGGCGTTTCAAAATGCTGAATGTCCAGCTTGCCATCCGATACGCAACTACCATTGGCCGCTTACAGAGCGCCGCTTCCAGGGTAACCGTACCTGATGCCAGCATTAGCATATCGGCTGCCTGCATCGCCAGCTGTGACTTCCCTGTTGCAAACTGACAAGGCAAATCAGCCAGCAAGGGCCGTAAAAACTCCTCCCCCCATTGGTTGGCGGGCGCCAACACAATTTGCAACTCCGGCTTCGCCTGCTTGCATAGACGCGCTGCTTCAATAAAAGCAGGGCCTAACATACTCACTTCGCTACGACGACTACCAGGCAGCAGCGCCAACACAGGCCCCTCTGCCAAACTGAGCTGTTCACGTGCAAGACTTTGCTCAGGCTGCCAAGGTAACTGTTCAGCGAGTGGGTGTCCGACAAAACAGACAGGCACTCCAGCTTGCTGATAAAAACGCGCCTCAAAGGGAAATAACGTCAGCATTAAATCAATAGAACGCTTAATGCCTTTTACCCGTCCTTGTCGCCACGCCCAAACAGAAGGGTTCACGTAATGAACTGTCTTGATCCCCACGCGATGCAAGCGTTTGGCCAGGCCCAGATTAAAATCCGGGGCATCGATCCCGATAAAAATATCAGGAGGCTCAGCATGCCAACGCTTAACCAGCGCCTTACGAATCCCGAGCAGCTCCGGCAGATGTTTCAGCACTTCGACCAAGCCCATCACACTGAGCTTTTCCATTGGGAAGAACGACGTCATCCCTTCAGCTTGCATGCGCGGCCCACCGATTCCTTCAAACTCAGCATGGGGATATAGAATGCGCAAGGCCGACATTAAGTCGGCCCCTAGGATATCACCGGACAACTCGCCGGCTACCAGTGCAATCCGTAACGGTTTCGCCATTAACGGACAATCCCCCGACTGGAGAGACGAAGCGAGTCTAACAACAAGCCCAGCTCTGGTGTATCGGTCAATTGCGGCTGTAAACGGGCCAAAGCCTGCTCAACGGTCAGCCCCTGTCGATAAATAACCTTGTAGGCTTGACGTAATACACTGATGGCCTCTGCACTAAAGCCACGCCGTTTCAAGCCCTCCACGTTGATGCCATGGGGTTTAGCCGTGTTACCGTTCGCCATGATATAAGCAGGTACATCTTTTAAGACAACCGAGCCTGCTCCCAACATCGCATGGGCACCGATATGGCAAAACTGGTGCACACCGGTCAACCCACCGAGGATCGCCCAATCACCAACATGCACATGTCCAGCCAAAGCAGCATTATTGGCAATAATAGTGTGATCTCCAACCACACAGTCATGAGCTACATGAACGTAAGCCATGAGCAAGTTGTGGCTGCCGATACGCGTTACCCCTTGGTCCTGAACCGTTCCACGATGCAGGGTACAGCCTTCACGGATAACGTTATAGTCACCGATCTCTAGGCGGGTGGGTTCACCTTTATACTTTTTATCCTGACAGGCTTCACCAACTGTGGCGAACTGAAAAATCTGGTTATGTTTACCAATACGGCAGGGGCCTTTGATTACCACATGGGAAGCCACTACCGTACCTGAATCTATCTCGACATCTGGGCCGATATAGCTCCAAGGGCCCACTTCTACATTAGCGGCCAGTTTCGCTCTGTCGTCTACGATAGCGAGAGGATGTATCAATGTCAGACTTCCCTAACTGCACAGGTAATAATGGTGGAAGCCACTTCCTTGCCATCAACGAGTGCCTGGCAGTCAAATTTCCAAATATTGCGCTTTACCGACATGATGTTGGCATGCAACTCCAACCGATCACCCGGTACAACAGGCTTTTTCAAGCGTAGTTTTTCAGTACCAACGAAATAGTAAATCGCCCCATCCTGAGGACGCTTATCGATCATTTTGAAACCCAGAATACCGGCGGCTTGCGCCATGGCTTCGATGATCAGCACCCCAGGCATGATGGGATGATCGGGAAAATGGCCAGTGAAAAAAGGCTCATTAACCGTCACGTTCTTATAGGCACGAATAGCGCTGCCGCAGATATCCTCTGGATCAGCTGACGGTGTGATTTCCACTACCCGGTCAACCAATAAGAAGGGATAACGATGGGGCAGGTATTCCCTGATCTCGTTAATTTCCATCATCAAGTGAGCCTTTTTCGTTTTGAGTCCGTAACAGTTGTTTTTCCAGCTGCTGCAAGCGTCTGGCCAAATCATCCAGGTTGCGGAAGCGGGCCACGTTTTTACGCCATTGTTGGTTAGAGGTCAACGCCGTACCTGAAGAATAAATACCAGGCTCACGGATAGAGGCACTCACAAGACTCATTCCCGTTACATGGACACGATCTGCAATTTCCAGATGACCAGCTACGCCTACTCCGCCTGCCAAGGTGCAATAACGTCCAATCACTGCACTCCCAGCAATACCTACGCAGCCCGCAATGGCTGTGCCTTCACCAATCTGAACGTTATGAGCAATCTGAACCTGGTTATCGACCTTGACCCCAGCTCCCAGACGGGTGGGTTCCAACGCGCCACTATCAATTGTCGTATTGGCGCCGATCTCGACATCATCTTCAATGATGACACCACCTAACTGCGCAATCTTGATCCATTGCCCTTGGTGCTGAGCAAAGCCAAAGCCATCGGAGCCGATCACCGCACCGCTATGAACAATACAACGTGCGCCTAAACTCACTCGGTCATATAAGGTAACCCTTGCCTGTAGGCGGGTTCCTGCACCAATGTGACACTCACGCCCCACAACACTTTGTGCGCCGATCTCAACCCCTGCTTCTAGTACAGAACCGGCACCGACCACTGCACCTGGGCCAATCACGACTCCTTCACCCAGGCGCACATCCTCCGCTACCACAGCTGTAGGATGCACACCCTGCTGGGGAGCATACTGAGGAAGGAATAAATGAGAAACCTTTGCATAACCTAGATAAGGGTTGTCCAGTACCAAAGCTGGCACTGGACACTTATCTTGATGCTCGGCAGAGAGAATCACTGCAGCTGCATTTGTCTCGGCCAAATCACGCACATACTTAGGGTTAGCTAAAAAACTCAACTGATGAGCCTGAGCAGTCTTCAGTGTGGCTAAACCAGCGACTTTAAGCTGTCCATCCCCATGCAGGGCTGCACCCAGAAAATCAGCCAGTTCAGCCAGGGTATAAATGCGTGAAGCCAAATTAATGCCCTATTATTTGGACTTGTTAAGCTTATCAACCAGCAGTTTGGTCATGTCTGCTTCAGGGCCAGAAAACACCGTGGCCTGCTTGTTCAGGATAACCTTAATGCCTTTCTCTTCAATAATCTGGCGAATCAGCTTATCCAGTAGAGGACGATTGCCCTCCAAAAACTCCTGCTGACGCTCTGCCCGACCAGACTGAACCTTTTGTTGCAAGAAGCGGTACTCTGCCACTTTATCCTGCAGCTGCTGCTCCAGCTTACGCCGCTCATTTTCACTCATGACTGAGCCGTCTTTCTGCAGCTTCTGCTGAGAAGACTGAATTTCACGGGCCAGCTTTTCCAAACGATTTTCGCTTTCAGAAAATTCCTGATCCATTGACTTCATAAAGGCTTTTGCCTTATCGGAGCTGAATAGTGCCTGAGGCACATCCAGCACCACCACATCCAATGCTTGTGCGATAGGCGCACAGGCCAGCCCTATGCCTAACAGGCAGGCACTTGCCCAGGACTTCATGACATCAGCTCCTCAATATTAGAAGGTTTGCCCCAGAGAAAACTGGAAGCTTTGCTTACGATCTCCAGACTGTGCATTGAGTGGTTGGGCCACAACAAACGTCAGCGGAGCAAAACGGGTGAGCCACATTACGCCTACACCAGTTGAATAGCGCAATTGACCAAAATCTATATCACGACTGCAATCTGCGTTAATACTGCGATCACATTTAGTGTCATAGACATTACCTACATCAAAGAAGACTAAGCTACGGAATGAGCTCTTATCCTCAAAGAAAGGTACTGGAAAAATAAACTCTGCCGTGCCGGCCACCTTCACGTTACCCCCAACAGAGTTACGATCGGTGCGACTGCCATCACAGGGCGTATCTGTTCCTTTGATGCAAGGAGTTCCTTTCGGACCCACTGTCCCTGTTTTAAAGCCTCTTAGTGAACTAATCCCACCTAGATAATAGTTCTCATAAAAAGGCAGCTGTCCCTGGCTGATACCATCGCCATAGCCAAGATTGGCTCCCAGATGCAGCGCATAGCCTTTCTCGCCGATGGGGAAATAAATATCGCCTCGATAGCCCAGCTTGTAGTACTCCAATGAACTGCCAGGTAACGCAACATCAATACCCGCCCGTTGATAAGTACCCGCCGTAGGCATTAAACCATTGTTCAGGGTGTTACTAACCCAGCTGACGTTACCCATAAACTGGTCGTAGCTATCACCATTATTCTTGGTGAAGTTAATAATTTCACGAATAGGGGATGGCCCCAGCTTGATACCGATATTTTCGTATCCCAGGGTAGCTGCAATTTTTGCATCTTCAGAGACGGGATAACCAAAGGTCATATTAGCGCCATAGGAGTTACGCTGATAATCACTGACGTCCTCCTTGGCATAGTCCGTTTCACGGTAAAAGACCTCAAAGCCGCGGGAAACCCCATCTACCGTATAGAATGGATCAAGGTAAGAAACTGAATAATCCGTCCGCACAGCCGACTTGGTTAAAGACAAACCAACTTCATTGCCTGACCCCAAGAAGTTCTTTTGACTCACTTCAAAGCCAAAAATCAAACCTTCGCCCTGAGCAAAACCGACCGAAGCGGACAGGGAGCCAGAAGGTTGCTCCACGACTGAATAATTCAGATCTACCTGATCAGGCGCACCTGCAACTGGAACCATCTCCATATTTACTTCAGAGAAATAACCGAGTCGTTCCAGTCGCTCTTTCGACTTGTCAATCTTAGCGGTATCAACCACTGCCGCTTCCATTTGACGCATTTCACGGCGCAGCACTTCATCTGCGGTTACAGTGTTTCCAGTAAAGTTAATCCGGCGCACGTAAGAACGCGTCTGAGGATCTACAAAGAAGGTGATGTCTACCACCTTATCTTTTTCATGTAGAACGGGAATGGGGTTAACGTTGGCAAAAGCAAAGCCCAGGGTACCCAACTTGGCTTTGATTCGATCCGCATCATCATTCAATGACTTACGGGAGAACAACTCACCTTCTTTGCTTTCAATCAAAGACTGCAGTTCTTCTGCTGTAACAGGCAACGCGCCCTCTAGGCTCAATTTACCCAAGTTGTACTTTTCACCCTCAGTCACATTGACCGTGATAAAAATACTCTCTTTATCTGGACTGATGGCAACCTGAGTCGAGTCAACATTGAAATTAATATAGCCACGATCTTGATAGTAAGAGCGCAGACGCTCTAAATCACCCGCCAGCTTCTCGCGTGAATATTTGTCGTCATCGGTAATAAACGACAACCAGTTACTGGTACGCAAAGTAAACTGCTTTAGCAGGTCTTCTTTATCAAACGCTTTATTACCAACGATGTTCACATGAGCAATGGAAGCAACACTACCTTCCTTAACTTTGATATTGATCTTGACCCTGTTGTTGGCCATCGACTCAATACTGGTGTCTACTTTGGCACCATAACGGCCCTGCGAGACATATTGACGCTCCAGCTCTGCCTGGATGCGATCCAAGGTAGCACGCTGGAAAATTTCACCTTCACTCAGACCTTGCTTCTTCAACGCATCAAGTAGCTTATCTGTCTTGATAATCTTGTTGCCTTCAATGTTAAGCACACTGATCGCAGGGCGCTCTTGTAACCCCACCAGCAACACACCACCCTCACGGGCAATCGTCACATTTTGAAAGTTACCTGTTGCGAAAAGCTTACGAATAGCGGCAGCAACAGCTTGCTCATCCACTTGGTCGCCCACTGCAATACCGAGGGAACTGAATACATTGCCAGGCGCCAGACGCTGCAGGCCATCCACGCGTATGTCAGTGACTTGAAAGATTTCTGCGTGAGCGGCAGCGGCTGCTAGCCAGCTCCCCATCACCATTGCTTGGAGTAGTTGCTTCATGCTTTTCCGTGGCGTCATTGCTTGCACCAAATGTGCGCCATATTACAAACGCATCAAATCATTGTACAGAGCCAGCACCATCACCCCCATCAACACGGCCATTCCCAAACGCAGGAATAGTCCCTGAACAGCAGCAGATACCGGCTTTCCCCTAAGTATTTCAATGGTATAAAAAAGCAGGTGCCCACCATCTAACATTGGGATGGGCAATAGGTTCAATACTCCCAGACTAATACTGAGATAAGCAAGAAAGGCAACAAAACTCTCCAGGCCAGACGAGGCTGAGTGGCTTGCCGCCTTGGCAATCGTAATAGGCCCACCTAGGCTTTCAACTGAGATGAGCCCCTTTAGCATCTTGCCAACAGACTCAAATACAAGCCAGGTTAACCCACTGGTTTTTTGCCAAGCTTCCTGCAACGCAGCAATAGGACCAAATTGCTGAGTACGCAACATCGACTCCGGCCAGCTTGGCATTGCTACTGCAGCACCAATAAATCCTTGCTGTTGCCCATTGTGCTCACGTGCATCAGGAATCAACTGTAGTTCCAGTACCGCGCTCCCTCGCTGCACCTCAATCAGCATCAGTTGCTGAGGGTGGGCCTGCACCATTGCAACCCACTGCTGCCAACTGTCTATCGACGTACCATTAGCGCTCAGGATTAAATCACCAGCCAACAAACCAGCCCGCTGAGCAGCGCCATCACCAATCACTTCAGCAATGCGCGCCTCTAACTGTGGCCGCCAAGGCGCGACCCCTAACCCTGCCAGCAAATCTGGCTGACTTTCATTAAGTAACCAGCGATCAAACTTTAGCTGATAATAACGCTCACCACCTTGCTCAGTACGGGTTTTTAACCCCAAGAGCGCACTTTCACCTAGATGCGCAGCTAACTGCACGTTCAGCTCTTCCCAAGAACGGATAGGCTGCCCAGCCAGTTCAATAATTTCTTCCCCCACCTGCAGTCCTGCTTGCTCCGCCGGAGAGGAGGGATGCACTGCTCCAACTACAGGGGCAACAGTTTGTACCCCCCAGACAAAAATCGCCCAATATGCCAACAGGGCAAACAACAGATTAATAAGCGGTCCAGCAGCGACAATAGCAAAGCGCTGATATACAGATTTACGACTAAAAGCCTGCTCAAGCAGCTCTTCTGGCACCTGATCTTCACGTTCATCCAACATGCGCACATATCCCCCAAGGGGAATCGCCGCCACACAAAACTCGGTGCCCTGCCGATCCTTCCAACTAAAGAGCGGCTTGCCAAAACCAACCGAAAAGCGCAACACCTTTACGCCACAACGCCGAGCCACCCAAAAATGACCAAACTCGTGAATGGTAACCAGGATCCCCAGAGTCAGAATTAGCGCTAACACACTCTGCACAACTTAACTCCCAACCAACCAACCAAGCCAAATCAAGGCCGCGACAAAACAAGGCAAGGCTGCAGTCAAGCTATCGATACGATCCAATACTCCGCCATGCCCGGGCAGTAATGTACCACTATCTTTGACGCCAACCATGCGCTTACACATACTCTCCAGCAAATCGCCGAGGATCGAAACCAAAGTAATCAACCAACTCAGCAGCAACAACGCTCCTATGTTTGCAGATAGCACACCACTGCCAATAAAGATCAACACCAGTAGTGACACTGCCAACATAGCGCCCGCCACCCCTTCCCAGGTTTTGCCTGGACTCACCGCCGGAGCTAGCTTGCGCTTACCAAAACGTTTACCCGCAACATACGCGCCAGTATCAGCAAGCCATACCAGCAAGAGCAAAAATAGCAGCCACCAATGCCCACCGGACTGATTAAGATGCACTAACGCTGACCACATGGGCAACAACACCAACCCCCCCATCAACGCCAACCACCAGGGAGTAGACCATTGCTGTTGGGGATAACGGCATACCGCCCAAAATGCCCACCCCCAGAACACCACTGCGGCTGTCAGCACCCAAGTGGTCGGCATTAAGGCCACCAATAACAAAGACGAGGTCAACAAAGTCGCATAACTGTAGCGCCCCAACCATTGCCGCCACCCACAGAGCACAGCCCATTCACGCGCAGCCAGAAAAACCACGGCCGCGCCAAACAGCTTGAAGGCCACCCCCTCTAACACAAACAGTCCAAATAGCATCAAAGGCGCAAGCACCAAGGCGGTCAGAAAGCGGGCTTTAAACATTCGTTGTTATTCTCTTCAGTTATTGTTCTTTGAGTTGCTCGCTAGTACAGCCAAAACGCCGCTCACGACGGGCAAATGCTTGCAACGCCTCCTGCATAGCCTCTTCACGAAAGTCCGGCCACAGCAATGGAGAGAAATAAAACTCTGCATAAGCTAACTGCCACAGCATAAAATTACTGATGCGTTGCTCACCACTAGTACGAATACAGAGATCAGGCGCAGGCAGATCACTCAAACACAGATGCTGCGCAAGAGTTTGTTCAGTCACTTCTGCAGGCGTTATATGTCCTTGCGCGACCTTTTCCGCCAGCATACGACTAGCTTGGGCGATATCCCACTGCCCGCCATAGTTCACCGCGACAACCAACTGCATTTCCTGATTATCACGCGTATAAGCCTCCGCCGCCTCAATCAACTTAACCAGCTTCGGCTGCAATGGTGTACGATCACCGATCACACGCAATCGAATACCATGTCGATGTAGTTCTTCTACCTCACGCTGCAAGGCACTGATAAACAGCTCCATCAAGGCTCGCACTTCTGTTGCGGGGCGCTTCCAGTTCTCACTACTAAAAGCAAATAGCGTGAGCACTTCCACCTTGGCTCTAGCACAAACCTCAATCACTGCCCGTACCGACTTCACTCCCGCTTTATGCCCCGCCACCCCTGGCAGCAAGCGTTTTTTCGCCCAGCGGTTATTGCCATCCATAATGATGGCAACATGTCTAGGCACCACGTTCAGCATAGAGTCCATCTTTATCACTTGATTTGAGTGAACGCCCGCTCACCAGAAAAACAAGGGCAGCCTTACGGCTACCCCCTCAGTACATCCTGGCGGATCAAATGACCATCAGGTCAGCTTCTTTTGCTTCCAGACGCTTATCAACCTGACCTACATAGGTATCAGTTAACTTCTGAATCTGGTCTTCTGCACGACGCAGATCATCTTCAGAAATTTCCTTTTCTTTCAGCATATCCTTAAACATCGCATTAGCATCACGCCGGATGTTACGGATAGCGACTCGTGCATTTTCCGCTTCTTGGCGAGCCTGCTTAATATAGCCCTTACGGGTTTCTTCCGTCAGCGGCGGCATGGGTACACGAATCCAGTCGCCACTTGTATTGGGGTTAAGACCCAAGTCTGACTTGAGAATAGCCTTCTCAATCTCAGTGACCATTTTCTTTTCCCAGGGAGAGATCAACAAGGTTCGCGCATCTTCAACCGTGACGTTTGCCACCTGATTCAGCGGCATATCACTACCGTAATAATTCACACGAATGCTATCGAGAATGGCAGGCGTTGCACGTCCGGTACGGATTTTATTGAATTGCTGATCCAGCGCTTCAATACTCTTCTGCATGCGCTGTTCAGCATCCTGTTTAATGTCATTGATCATTAGAGTCTCCCAAAATTCTTAACAGCTACGAGTGATCAAAGTACCTTCATTACCACCTGTAACGATAGCAGCCAAGGCACCAGGACGATTCATATTAAACACTCGCACTGGCATATCATGGTCGCGAGTCAGGCAAATAGCCGTCAAATCCATTACCCCAAGCTGACGCTCCAACACTTCATCATAGGTCAGGTGGTCATACTTGGTTGCATTCGGGTCTTTCACCGGGTCGGCAGTATATACACCATCCACTTTGGTGGCTTTTAGCACAACGTCCGCTTCAATCTCAATAGCGCGCAAGCAGGCGGCCGAGTCAGTAGTAAAGAAAGGATTGCCGGTACCCGCTGCAAAAATCACAACGTCTCCCTGCTTAAGGGAACGAATCGCTCCGCGGCGATCATAGTGATCCACCACCCCACTCATTGGGATAGCAGACATCACTCGAGTAGCAATATTCGAACGCTCCAGCGCATCACGCATGGCCAACGCATTCATGACGGTAGCCAACATTCCCATGTGGTCGCCTGTTACACGATCCATCCCCGCTGCATCCAACGCCGCCCCCCGGAAAAGGTTACCACCACCGATAACCAAACCGACCTGCACGCCAATTCCGACCAGCTGCCCAATCTCCAGCGCCATTCGATTCAACACCTTGGGGTCAATCCCAAAGCTCTCATCTCCCATCAGGGCCTCGCCTGACAGCTTGAGCAATATACGCTTATATTTGGCTTGATTTTTCTCGGTCGGCATCTGCGGACTCCAGACTCAGTTGGACGGACTTTATCGGGGAGGGGGACCACCACGGCATAACCGTGGTGGTCAATAGCAGGATTACTGCTTGAGCTGCTCAGCAACTTCCTGAGCGAAGTCTTTCTTCTCGACCTCGATACCTTCGCCTACTTCAAAGCGAACGAAGGATACAACGGTAGCGCCAGCTTGCTTAGCCAGATCACCAACCTTGATCTCGGGATTCTTAACGAAAGGCTGCTCGACCAGGCTGTTTTCTGCCAGGTATTTCTGGATGCGGCCCTGAACCATCTTCTCGATAATTTCAGCAGGCTTACCAGACTCTTGCGCCTGAGCGATAAAAATTTCCTTCTCTTTCTCGATAACCTCAGCAGGCATCTCAGAGGGATTAGCAACCTGAGGGTTGTTAGCAGCAACGTGCATAGCGATATCTTTCGCCAGCTCTTCAGTACCGCCCTGCAAAGCAACCAATACCGCAATACGGTTGTTGCTGTGTACGTAGCTACCTACTACATCAGCCTCAATCTGGCTCAAACGACGAACACCAATGTTCTCACCGATTTTCTGTACCAGTGCCTGACGAGCAGTTTCCAGCTCGCCCGCCATCAGTTCAGCCACGTCAGTCGCCTTGCTGGCGAAAGCTTGCTCAACAACAGACTGAGTGAACGCCAGGAAGTTGTCGTCACGCGCAACGAAATCAGTTTCAGAGTTAACTTCAACTACTACGCCACGATTGCCTTCAACTTTCACTGCAACCACACCGTCAGCGGCGGTGCGGCCAGCTTTTTTGGCGGCCTTCAGGGAGCTGGATTTACGCAGGTTTTCAATGGCCAGATCGATGTCGCCATTTGCTTCAACCAGCGCAGCCTTACACTCCATCATGCCCAGGCCAGTACGCTCACGCAGGTCTTTCACCATTGAAGCAGAAATAGCTGCCATGTCGGATTCCTCTCTTACTTGATATTGAATTCAGGATCAGGGGTTTGAAAAAGGGGAGCCTTGCTCCCCCTTCCTAACACACCTACTCAGTAAAACGTATTACTGAGCAGCCGCTTCTGCGTCTTCGCTGACTTCAACGAACTCGCTCTTTTCGCCGCCAGCTGCTTCTGCACCTTCCAGAACCGCATCGGCCATGGACTTGGTGTAGATTTCGATAGCGCGCAGAGCGTCATCGTTACCGGGGATCACATAATCCACACCAGCAGGATCGCTGTTGGTATCAACTACTGCGATAACCGGAATACCCAGCTTGTTGGCTTCCAGAATTGCGTTGCGCTCATGCTCAACGTCGATGATGAACAGTGCATCGGGCAGACCACCCATATCCTTGATACCGCCGATGGACAGCTCCAGCTTTTCCATCTCACGCTTACGCATCAGGGCTTCTTTCTTGGTCAGCTTGTCGAAGGTACCGTCGGTCATCTGAGCTTCGAGCTCACGGAAACGGCGGATAGACTGACGAATGGTCTTGTAGTTAGTCAGCATGCCACCCAACCAGCGATGGTTAACGTAAGGCATACCGGCACGCACGGCTTCTTGCTTGATCACTTCAGAAGCAGCACGCTTAGTACCAACAAACAGAACCTTGTTCTTCTTGCTGGCAAGATTCTTGGCCACATCCAATGCCTCATTCATCATGGGCAGGGTGTGTTCCAGGTTAATAATGTGAATCTTGTTGCGAGCACCGAAGATGTACTTGGACATCTTGGGGTTCCAGTAGCGAGTCTGGTGACCGAAGTGAACACCTGCTTTCAGCAGGTCGCGCATGGTAACTTTAGCCATGTTTATTCCTTAAAAGGGTTAGGCCTCCATGTACCCCTTTTACCGACCCTTACGGGCACCCTCGGCAAAGGTTGCAGTACATGTGTGATCTATAAGGTTTAGGTTTAATGTTTAAGCCGCAAGGCGGACCGAGCCAACTTAAGCGCCGGAGTTATACCACATTTCCCTGCCAAGCAAAAGTTAGCAGACGGTTTTTCCCCATCCTGGAATCTGTGTACAATGCCGTCAGCAGCTGCCTGGCAGCCCCCTTTTCCGGAGCCAAGATTCTCAACAATGAGCGTTATCATCAAAACCACGGAAGACATCGCCAAGATGCGCGTGGCCGGTCGTTTGGCCGCCGAAGTGCTGGAAATGATCGAACCCCACATTCAGCCTGGGGTGACGACTAACGAGCTAAATCAAATTTGCCATGACTATATTGTCAATGTGCAGAAAGCTATTCCCGCACCTTTGAACTACCACGGTTTCCCCAAGTCCATCTGCACCTCTGTTAATCAGGTGGTATGTCACGGCATCCCTAATGACAAGCCCCTTAAACAAGGTGACATCATTAACGTGGATATCACCGTCATCAAAGATGGCTACCATGGTGATACCAGCAAGATGTTCCATGTTGGCAAGCCCCTACCTCACGCCCAGCGTCTGGTGGAAATCACTCAAGAGTGCCTTTACCTGGGGATTCGCATGGTCAAACCCGGTGTGCGCCTGGGGGATATCGGTCATGCCATTCAACAACACGCCGAAAGCAACCACTATTCCGTGGTACGTGAATATTGCGGCCATGGCATTGGCCAAGAGTTTCATGAAGAGCCCCAGGTGCTGCATTACGGTAAACCTGGTACTGGCTTAGAGTTACAGGCGGGCATGATTTTCACCATTGAGCCGATGATTAATGCTGGCAAGCGCCACGTCAAACTATCCAAACGTGATGGCTGGACAGTGGAAACCGTTGATCGCCGTCTGTCGGCCCAATGGGAACATACCCTGCTGGTCACTGCAGATGGTTATGAAGTACTCACCCGCCGCCAGGAAGAAACCAACATCTAATCGTTTGATCGATTGAGGCGAGCATGACCCTGCCCGTGGCTGTATACCCGGAGGATCCGGAGTTATTCGACCCTGCCAGCTTCCAGCAACAGTTGCTGGGTGCTCGCCACGCTGTTCCCGTTTTCCGCCAGGCCCTGGCCAATGCCAGACAAGTGCTGGATCAGCGCTTCCGTGACCAGATTAATATCCGTTCGCTGATCAACGGCCGCGCCTGGTTCCTCGACCAACTGCTTCTGCAAGCCTGGCGCCTTCACCGCCTCCCGGAAGACGGGCCGATGAGTCTGATTGCCGTTGGCGGTTATGGTCGCGGCGAACTACATCCTCACTCAGATATCGACTTACTGGTTCTGCAAGCCGATGGTGTAGATTGCCAACCCTATGAAGAAGCGCTGTCAGCATTCCTGACCTTCTTATGGGATTTACGTCTTGCCGTTGGCAGTAGCGTCCGCAGTCAAAGCGAATGCTACCAACAGGCCAAAAATGACCTCACCATTGCCACCAATTTGCTCGAAGCCCGTACTCTGATTGGCGATGATCAGCTCAGACAGTGTATGCAGACCCGAGTCACCTCAGCCGATGCCTGGAGCTCCAAGGCCTTTTTCCTGGCCAAGTGTGAAGAGCAGCGCCAGCGTTACGACCGCGCCCAGCAGGTTGGCTCCAATCTTGAGCCCAATGTCAAAAATGCCCCAGGCGGGCTGCGCGACATTCATACCATTGGCTGGGTAGCTAAACGTCACTTTGGCGCTGAGTCCCTGGCCGAGCTGGTTGATCACGGCTTTCTCACCGATGCTGAGCTGGAGTCGATTCAGCAAGGCCTGGAATATCTGTGGACGGTTCGCTACGCCCTGCACATGCTGACCAATCGGGAAGAAGATCGCCTGCTGTTTGATTACCAACAAGAAC
The DNA here is from genome assembly GCF_000619885.1 of Balneatrix alpica DSM 16621. Taxonomy (GTDB): domain Bacteria; phylum Pseudomonadota; class Gammaproteobacteria; order Pseudomonadales; family Balneatricaceae; genus Balneatrix; species Balneatrix alpica. The sequence continues at coordinate 125,008 of NZ_JHUZ01000011.1, forward strand.
TGGCTGACCTTTTTGGTTATCAGAATCAGCCTGGCGCTCTGGCTGTTGAGCAGTTTATGAGCAAGTACTACCGCATTGCCGGCTACTTCGCTGAGCTCAACGACATGCTGTTGCAGTACTTCCAGGAAGCCATTCTGGAAGACGGCGACAACCGGCACATTGTGCCAATCAACAATCGCTTCCAACTCTGTAACGGTCGTTTACAGGTCACCAACGACAAGGTATTTCAGCGCTACCCCTTTGCCTTGATGGAACTGTTCGTGCTGCGTGCCCAGCACCCTGAAGCCCAAGGCGTGCGTGCCTCCACGATTCGCCTGCTACGCCAGCATCGCCACCTGATTGACGATAAGTTCCGCCATGATCTGCGCAACACCAGCCTGTTTATGGAGCTGCTGCGCACTCCGGAAGGAGTATCTACCGAACTCAACCGAATGCGTCGCTACGGTGTATTAGGGCGTTATATTCCCGCTTTTGCCCATGTTATCGGGCAGATGCAGCATGACCTGTTCCACATCTACACCGTCGATGCCCATACCATGAAGACGATCCTGATCATGCGCCAGTTCCGCCATGCGGAAGTCGCCGATCGTTTCCCGGTAGTCGCCTCGATTATTCATCGCCTGCCTAAAATCGAATTACTCTACCTGACTGGTCTCTTTCACGATATCGCCAAGGGCCGTGGCGGCGATCACTCCGAGCTGGGCGCAGAGGAAGTACAGGAGTTTTGTCAGCTACACCGCCTCCCCAAATGGGATACCGCCCTGGTGGTCTGGCTGGTGCGCAATCACCTGCTGATGTCGATGACCGCACAGCGCAAAGATATTTCCGATCCCCAGGTGATTAAAGCCTTTGCCTTACAGGTCAAAGATCCGACCCAGCTGGATTACCTGTATGTGCTGACGGTGGCAGACATTAACGCCACCAACCCCAGCCTATGGAACTCCTGGCGTGCCGCCCTGCTGCGCCAGCTTTATACCTCAACCAAGGCTCTGCTGCGCCGTGGCCTGGATGAACCCCTGAATATTCAGGAATGGATTCAGGACATTCAAAAAGATGCGCTGGATCTACTGGAACAGCAGGGCTTTGCCAAAGAGCAGGTCGAGCGTCACTGGCAGCTCCTGCCGGATGATTACTTTCTACGCGAAAGCGTCCGCGACATCGTCTGGCACACAGCCAGCATCCTGCAGCACCAGGACCCAACCCGCCCATTGATCCTGGTACGGGAAACCACCGAGCGCAACCACGAGGGCGGCACCCAGATCTTTATCTACACCCTCGACCAGGATGACCTCTTCGCCGCTACCACGGCAGCCTTAAGCCAGCTCAACCTGAATATCCACGATGCCCGCATTATCACCTCCAAAGATGGCTTTGGTCTGGATACCTTCATTGTTCTCAATGAAGACAATCAGCCCCTTGGTGATCATCCGGAACGCATCGCTGCGATCTGCGCCTACCTTGAGGAGGTGCTCTGTGCCCCCGATGATTTCCCTGAGATAGTGCGCAAGCGCGTCCCGCGCCAGTACAAACACTTCACCCTGCCCACCCAGGTCAATATCAGTGACGATCCCTTCCACCATCGTACGGTGTTAGAGGTCATCTCCCCCGACCGACCAGGCCTGCTCGCCACCCTCGGGCGGATTTTTTACGAGTTTGATGTGTTTGTCCAAAACGCCAAAATCGCCAGCATGGGTGAGCGGGTAGAGGACGTATTCTTTATCACCGATCAAGAAGGGCAACCCTTACGAGACCCGGCGCTACGTGACAACCTGCGCCAGGAAATCTGCAAACAACTGGATGAGTTAGCCCAGAGTTAACCGGCACAGGAGCAAGCATGCTGACGCTTTACGGCATCCCTAACTGCGACACCGTGAAAAAAGCCCGCAAGTGGCTAGAAGGCCAACAACTGGACTACCGCTTTCATGACTTCCGCAAAGACGGCTTAGACAACGCACAACTGCAGCAGTGGTGTAAGCAACTCGGCTGGGAAGCTCTGATCAACACCCGCGGCACCACCTGGCGCAAGCTCAGTGACAGCGAACGCCAAGTCAGTAATAGCGAGCAAGCCATTGCCCTGATGCTGGCCAACCCCAGCCTGATCAAGCGTCCCGTGCTGGACACCGGCACCACCCTGCACCTTGGCTTTAAGCCCGAACTCTACCAGAGCTGGTTACAACCAGCCTGACCTCTTTGAAGACAGGAGATCCACATGAGCACTTCTTACCTGGCCCTGGGTATTGGCGTTGCCAGTTATTCCCAAGCTGGCACCCTGCTGGAAGCCTTTTTTCCACAACCGCTACTGCACCCCGCCGCAGAGCTGGTGCAGGTGATCAGCAGCCACCTCGACTTTAGTGACAGCAACACCCAAACCCTGAGCGAAGCCCAGCTGCCCGCGCTGGCCACCGCGCTAGCCCAGGCAGGATTTGAACACCAGGCCGAACTGATTGCCCTGGGCCAAGGAGCCCAGCGTCCGCTCTTGATCACCCTGCTACAACAGGATCAGGCACCCAGCCACACTGCTGAGGTTTATCTGAAGCTACATCTGCTGTCTCACCGCCTGGCACAACCCCATCAGCTCAATCTGACTGGCATGTTTGCCCTGCTGCCCAACGTTGCCTGGACCAACCAGGGGCCGATCGCCATTGATGAACTGCCCGCCCGCCAACTACAGGCCCGCCTGCAGGGCGAGTGGCTGACGGTAATCTCCGTCGATAAATTCCCCCGCATGGCTGACTACGTTGTGCCAACAGGCGTGCGCATTGCCGATGCAGACCGAGTCCGCCTGGGAGCTCACCTCAGCCAGGGCACCACCATCATGCATGAAGGCTTTGTCAACTTTAACGCCGGCACCCTGGGCAACAGCATGGTAGAAGGCCGCATCTCCGCAGGCGTCGTGGTTGGCAATGGCTCCGACCTCGGTGGCGGCTGCTCCACCATGGGCACCCTGTCCGGTGGCAATAATGTGGTGATCTCCGTCGGTGAAAACTGCCTGCTGGGTGCCAATGCCGGCCTCGGCATCCCCCTAGGTGATCGTTGCACCCTGGAAGCCGGCCTGTACATTACCGGCGGTTCCAAAGTCAGCCTGCTGGATGACCAGGGGCAGGAAGTCAAAGTGGTTAAGGCCGCAGAACTGGCCGGCCAGTCCGACTTACTGTTCCGCCGCAACTCCCAAAGCGGACGCATCGAGTGCAAGACTAACAAAAGCGCCATTGCACTAAACGAAGCCCTGCACAGCCATAACTAATATTTCGCTGACAATTTTGCTCACAACGGGGCCAAATGTGCCCCGTTTTGTTATTTACACCCCAGCACACTTTGCCTAGTTTTTAGTAGCTTCCGCCACCAACAATAAATAGAGAACGGCTCAGCATGAAACTCGCACGCAAAGTTGGCTTAAGTTACTTCTTTATTGCCCTCACCCTCGTGACTGCCACCCTGATGGGCCTCTGGGTTGAACGTCAGCTCAGCCAGGCACTGGACTATCTGACTGGCCCAGCCAAAACCAGTGCCGATGGAATTATGAACACCAGCCTGGCGATTCAGCGGGAAACCATCTCGTTATACCGACTGTTATTGGAGCCCGACGATCCCGATGCTTTGGCCAAACTGGAAGAGGCCGGACAGCTGGCACAACAAGGGATGGACGCGGTAGTGCAGGCAGGTCTGATCCAGGGCGATGAAATCAGCAAGCTGCAGGAGCTGCTCAGCACCTATGCTGAAGCACGCCAAGGTTGGCTGGATCAACGCTTTATGGGAGCCGTTGCCGATGGTCTGTTCAACACCCTATCGGATAATTCTGTTGTGCTGCTGACCTACCTGCAGCAACTGCAGGGTAGTAGCCAGGATCGCGTCAACACCTACATGGCCAAACTCCCCGCCATCAAGGCGTTAGGCCAGCAAACCCTATGGCTAACCGCACTACTCGGCATCCTCATCATTGCCATCAGTTACTGGCTGGTACAGAAATGGATTGTAGCCCCCGTTATCGCTACCGCCGCCAGCTTGCAAAAACTCAGTCAGGGTAATGCTGATCTGAGTGTACGTCTTGAAGTACGCTCCAACGATGAAACCGGCCAGCTGGCCAAAGGCTTCAACAGCTTTATCGAACGTATCCGCAACCTGATCCAGCACATGCAGGAAACCATGCAAGATGCGGTCAGCGCCAACCATGAACTCAGCCGCCAGGCCCAGGCCACCAGCACCCAGGTAGAACAGCAATATGAAGAGATTGCCCAGGCCTCCCTTGCGGTAAAAGAGATGTCTGACTCCATTCAAAGCGTCGCCTCCCATACTGCCGATGCCTCCCAGGCTTCCAATGCCGCCAAGAGCGCTGCAGACAAGGTGGAAACCAGCACCCAGCAAACTCTCGCCACCCTCAATACTCTGGATCGGGAGATGCAGCAGGCGGTGGCGGAAAGCCAAAAGCTGGCGCAAGAGAGCGATGCGATCCGTTCTGTGCTGGATGTGATTCGTGGCATTGCCGAACAAACTAACCTGCTGGCGCTCAATGCGGCGATTGAAGCCGCCCGCGCCGGTGAGTCCGGTCGCGGTTTTGCTGTGGTGGCCGATGAGGTCCGTACCCTGGCCCAGCGCACCGCCGACTCTACCCAGGAGATTGAGCAGATCATCGAGCGACTATTGAGCGGTGTACGCAATACCCGTCACGCCATGGAAAGCAGTCGCGAGTTTGCCCAAACCAGCGTCCGGGATGTACACCTCAACACCCAGAGTATTGAAACCATTCTCAGCGCCATCGCTAATATGCGTGACATGAATTACCAAATTGCCAGTGCCAGTGAGCAGCAGAGCCAGGTAGCCCATGGTGTCAGCGACCAATTGGCGCAAATTCAGCAGCTCTCGGCCCGTACCCGGCAGCAGATGCAACAGGCACGGGATGCCGAAGCCTCTGCCTCTGAACGACTCAAACTGCTCCAGCAGGAACTAAGTCAGTTTATTGTCTAAAGCTGAATCAGTATGATGGCCCCTCACAGGAGGGGCCCTATGCATAGCAATTCCCACAGCATTGATTGGCAACACACCCTGGCCGCGATCTGGCGGCCACAGCGTCAGGCCTTACGCCCTGTACGCCGTCTTGATCCCATTCGCCTGGAACAGTTACTTGGTATTGAACGCCAGAAGCAGGCCATGCTCGACAATACCGCGCGCTTTCTGCGCGGACAGGAATCCAATCACGCCCTACTCTGGGGGGCAAGAGGTACAGGCAAGTCCTCGTTATTAAAAGCCCTGCTCAATCACTTTGCCGCCGAAGGACTACGGATGATCCAGGTCGATAAGGATGACCTGCTCTGGCTACCGGAGATAGTCGACCAACTGGAAGACGCTACCCCCTATCGCTTCATCATCTTTTGTGATGATCTGTCCTTTGAAGCCGGTGATGCCAGCTACAAGCCACTGAAAACCTTACTGGATGGCAGTCTGGAACTGCCGCCCGAGCACATCCGCATTTATGCCAGCTCCAATCGTCGCCACCTGGTGCCGGAGCAGCAAAGTGACAACCTTGGCACCCAGGTGGTCGACACTGAACTCCACTACGGTGACGCGGTTGAGGATAAACTCGCCCTCTCCGATCGCTTTGGCTTATGGCTATCGTTTTATCCACCGAGCTGGGACGCTTATCTCGCGATCGTGGATCAACTCTTTCACGACTACCAGGGTGATCGCGCCGAACTGCATGCCGCCGCCAAGCGTTTTGCCATGGGCCGTGCCAGCCATAGCGGCCGCACTGCCCGCCAGTTTTTTCAGTCTTACCGAACCCATAACTAAGAAACCTGATGATGACTAGCCACTCCCCTACCCTTGAGCTCGCCATGGAGCTAATTCGCCGCCCTTCTGTCACTCCAGAGGATTTTGGCTGCCAGGAACTGATGATTGAACGCCTGCAGGCGCTCGGCTTTAGTATTGAACGTCTGCGCTTTGAAGATACCGATAACTTCTGGGCCCGACGTGGCACCGATGGCCCCTTGCTCTGCTTTGCCGGCCATACCGATGTGGTGCCCCCCGGCCCACTCGACAAATGGGATAGCCCTCCCTTCGAGCCCAGTATCCGTGAAGGTTATCTCTATGGCCGAGGTGCCGCTGACATGAAAGGCAGTCTGGCGGCTATGGTGGTTGCAGTAGAACGCTTTGTGAAACATCATCCCGATCACCAGGGATCGATTGCTTTTTTAATCACCAGTGACGAAGAAGGCCCCTTTATTAACGGCACCGTCCGGGTAGTCGACACCTTAGAGGCACGGCAGGAAAAGATTACCTGGTGTATCGTGGGTGAACCCTCCAGCAGCCATAAAGTCGGCGACATTATTAAGAATGGTCGCCGCGGCTCCCTCAGCGGCCACTTAAAAGTGAAGGGTATTCAAGGTCATGTGGCCTACCCCGAGCAGGTCAGCAACCCGATCCACCGCCTTGCCCCGGCACTGGCGGAGCTAGCCAACACCGAGTGGGATCAGGGCAATGCCTTCTTCCCGCCGACCAGCTTCCAGGTCTCCAATATCCATGCCGGCACCGGCGCGACCAACGTCGTTCCCGGCGAGGTCGAACTACACTTCAACTTCCGTTACTCCACAGAGCTGGATGCCGATACCCTGCAGCACCGAGTACACCAGTGCCTGGATCAACATGGGCTGGAATACAGTCTCGACTGGACCCGCAATGGTCAGCCCTTCCTCACGGCTGAGGGCGAACTGGTGCAGGCCGCCCAGGCCAGTATCCAAGCTGTGACCGGCTATGCAACGGAGCTATCCACCGCCGGCGGTACCTCAGATGGGCGTTTTATTGCGCCTACTGGCGCCCAGGTAGTAGAGCTTGGCCCAGTCAACGCCACCATTCATAAGCTGAATGAATGTACCAAGGTGGAGGAACTGGAGCTGCTCACCGATATCTATGAAAATATCCTGGCCCGTTTGCTGGCCCCCAGCCGGAACTAATATGGCCAACCGCCTGCCTTGGTTAAATTCGGTGCGGCGTCGCTCGGAGCATGCCATCCGCTATCTGCTCTGGCTGATGTGCGCCGTACTGGCATTTTTTCTCGGCACCGCGCTAGTAATGGTATACGACTGGTTTGCCCTGCCCCCTTTGGGGCAGGAGCTACTGCATCTATTGGGTATGCTGTTGCTTGGTGGGGGTGGCCTCGCCGGCCTCTATGCCTATATCATGATCCTATTGATTTGGCTGGTTCGTTTTCTCGATAGCTGAGTATTTTTAACGCCTGCGGATACCCTAGATGGCAAGACATCCCGATATTGAAGTCTACTTAAAAGACGTCGACACTCCCCGCATCCTCGACTGGCTTAGCCAGCGCCTGGGTGATATAGAAGCCGTTCAGCAGCGTGGACTGAGCCAGCAACTCAGGGTGGCAGGCATGACGGTAGTCTTAGTGGAACAAGCCGCTGGCAAGCGCTTTACCAGTCTGTTTTTTGACTCTGCCCATACCCCTTGGGAAACCGATCAAGCCTGCGCCGAAGAGATCAGCCAAGCACTTGATTGCCAAGTACGCTGTATTGCCGGAAGTTGGGCCGAAGAACAAGACCCGGATGAATGGCTACATATCGAAAAAGGGCAGTGCAAAAAAATTATCTGGCGCAGTTAAGCTGAATCAGCAAACGCCACGCCACCTTCACTACAGCCTTTGCAGCATTAGCGTAAAACACTGCAACCTAACTCGTTTATCCCCAGCCCAGGCCATGCCCGGGCTACATCCTTTGCCATCAACCAATTTGAGCAATCCTTGTTACAGGCACAGAAGTTACCCCCAAAAAGCCTGAACACTCCTGTGGATAACCTCTTCACAACAATCGTAAAACTGCTGCCAGCCCAGTCAGCACAAGGGTTCTACGGCTACTGGTTATTTTTTATGTAATCCTAACCAGGCATAGGCACTCAGGAATGCTTGACGCTGAAATGCCTTCAAGCCCACTTCAGGCAGGGGATGCTCATCAACAAAGTTATTCACATCTGCATGGCTGATTAAAGCGGTGGGCACCTCCTTGATCAGCTGAATCGCCGCTTCCAGCTTAAAGCTCATGGCCGACCCCATAAAACGTCCTTTATGGGGACGCTCTAATACCACGACCTGCTCAATCTGGTAATCATGTAACAGCTTGCTGAAGGCATATTGGAACTTACGAATTTCATCGACCTGGTTATCTACCCGCAGTGTGAACTTATTAGTACGGCAGGGCAGCCAGTGATAGAGGCCACGGTCCAGGGCCACCATAGCCACCACCGCCTCATTACCTTTTAATTCCACACCACAAACTCGCATAACCACCTCCAAAACTAACAGGGGCGCCATTGTAACTGGCCACCCCAAGGCAATCCATCCACATAAACCCTGTATAGCTTTGTGGATAAGATGACGATAATCCAGCTTAAGCCAGTAATGCCCTTTTATCGCCAAACATGTTCATTTTTTAATCAATCACATCCCATCAATGGATGAGCCAAAGTGCAAAGCCTGCTAGGCTAGCCGCTAAGCCAACTTATTCTTTATTAAGGTTTTTCTTATGCATGAAGAAGCCTATTCTCTCCACTTTGGCGTCCGCGATTATGAATGCGATATGCAAGGTATCGTCAATAACGCGGTCTACCAAAACTATTTTGAGCACACTCGCCATGAGTACATTAAAACCCTGGGGCTCGACTTTGCTGCACTCACCCAGGCAGGTATCCATGTGGTGGTAGCCCGGGCAGAACTCGACTATCTGCGCCCCCTTAAAAGTGGCGATCAGTTTCAAGTACAGCTGCGCCCTTTCCGCCTCGGCAAGGTACGAGTGGTATTTGACATGGGGATTTACCAAGAGGGAGAACTGCATGTCCGTGGGCGCTTTTTCTGTGCCGCCATGCAAGAGAATGGTCGCCCCTGCCGGGATCTGAGCGCACTGGCGCCACTACTGGAACAATGTCAGCCCTGGCCTGCCAACAGCTAAACCAGCTGATGCCGATGCGCCAAACAACAACCCCGTGCAAGCACGGGGTTGGAGCTTAATGCAGTTCTCGATCTGCCAGACTACGTTGAGGTGTCCACTTGCGTCTTAACTCCCGTGGACTCATTTCCATCCAAGCACGGGTAAAACGACTTAGGCCATTCTGGCTTTGGAAGCCCAGCTGGCTGCTTACTTTGATCAGCGGAATGTCTGGATTAGAGAACAACACTCTGGCTCGGTGACGCCGTACATTCTCCAACACATCCTGGAATAACAAATCCTCTTCTGACAGCTTTCGCTGCAGAGAACGTGGACTCATATACAACTGCGACGCCACATATTCGAGAGTGACTTTCTTCTGTCCCAGGGATTTGGCGATGATCAGCTTCACCTTTTGCCCTAAAGCAACCGGAGTGGAGTCGCTGAGAAAACGCTTCAGCTCTTCGCCTTGTCCATCAAACATCGCCTGCAATGGCTTTTGCACATCCTCCTTACGCAGGCAGAACGCATACTTAAAGCCTTCACTCACTACCGGAGCGTTAAAGAATTGTTGATAACGCTCCCCACGCTGCTCCGCCAAAGGATGGATGACTCTTACCGGCTTCACCGGTGCAGCCTGAATAAAGCGGCACAGGGTCAACAGGGTTGCCATACCTGCATCGAGAATACTGGTTACCACAGCATCATAGTTAAGCGCTGGCACCAGGCTCACCTCAAGCTCTTTATCCTTCATTTCCAGCTGTACCATGCCCACATTAGAAATACGATGATAACTATCCGCATAGGTCTGTAAGGCACGCGCCAGATTGGGCTGCGACATCATTTCCAGTGACAAACTATTAAAACTCATGGGGTGCAGATGCAAACCCACCTGCAAACCAAAGTCGGGGTAGTCCCGTTCCAACTCTTTGAATAAAGAGCGCACCTTCTCCGCATCCATCAATGCGGTCGAATGATTAAGATCGTCCAGATTAAGGTTAAAACGCTTAAACATAGCCTCAGCATCCAAACCCAGGCTTTGCAGGGTTCGGAAGGCACAGGCAACCCAGGCTGCATTGATATATTCACGCATATTAGAGAGTTCCCACTCTGTCACAGTGCTGGGGAGTTATCCGCTAAAGCGGATATAACTGAAACTAATCCTAGCACAGTGGCACGATAGTGGTAGCAAAAGACGTCAAAACCCCACCCACTAGCGCCAAGCCCGGTAGATACGGAATTGGCTAGTCTCAGCATCCACCTGTACCTTACTAAAGTGCTGCCGCAACCATTCCAAATAAGGCAAGTGACTATTCGCCACCAACTGCAACACGCCTCCAGGATTGAGATGAGCCTGGGCCTGGGAGATCAATGCCAAAGCTGGGGCATAATCGGTGTGAATGCCCGTGTGGAACGGGGGATTACTCAGAATAAAATCAAAGCGCCCCCCCACCCCCGACCAGGCATCACTAGCGAGAACAGTGGCATCCAGCTGATTAGCCGCCAGGGTACGTTTGCTGGCCTCCAGCGCCAATGCGCTAACATCCAGCATCACAACCTCTGCGGACGGACACTTGGTTTTCAGGTAGGCCCCCAGCACTCCAGCCCCGCAGCCAAAGTCCAATACTCGTCCCTGTTGCGGTAAAAACAAATGGTCCAGCAATAACTGGCTGCCCTTATCCAGACTCTGCTCGCTAAATACCCCAGGCAAGCGAGCAACTTGCAGAGACTGATCGGCTAACTGCCATGCATCCAGACGCCAGTACTCTTCCAATGAAAACGGTTGCGCAACAGGTAACTCTAGCTGGAATAGTGAACAACGCCGGGCATTGTCCTGCTTGTAGCAACTTCCCCCGAGGGCTTCGACCAGTTTAGGTGTACTCTTAACCCCGGCCTGATGCTCACCTACTACCCAGATCGGTAATTCACGGGGCAAACTGGTAAGTAAGCCTAATAGCCACTGAGCCAACTCCTTAGCTTTTGGCCAAAACAGTAAAACCGCCTCCGCCATTTGCCACTGCTCCGGCGAAGGGAGTACAGCAAACTCAATCTCCAGACCTTGCTGCCTAAACGCCTGACTCACGCGATAGTCCTGGCTAAAAAAAAGACAGGGCACGCTTTCATTCAATTCCGCCCAGCCTGCTAATTCGGGCGGATTCATTACCAACAACGGCTGCGCTTGACTCAACACATCAAGGTTACGCCACACTACCTGGGTACTGGGTTGCCACGCTGCAGATGCCTGCATGTCATACTCCTGAAAACTTTTCTATAAAAATACGACTACCGCTCAGCCGAGGCGCTCACTATACACTAGCCCACCCCCAGAGCATGCCCCACGTCTATTGCCTCCTTTCTTTGCCATGACTGTCTGCCTTTTGCGACAAGCCATTAACTAAATCGCCGCAGTTGTCGCCATTAAGAGACAGCAATAAGCCTGACAATACGGCTTTTGTTGTCTCATCCTTCCGGTTGGCACCATAGGGTGTCTCCAAAAAGAGACAGACCCACTATCCAGCCGAGCGCCAACCCTGATAACTCTTACCAAAAAAACATGGCATGCTTTATGCTTGCACCAGTTAAGAATCCTGCCCACCTCGTCTAGCGCACCCCCTTCGTCGCTGGCGAGGCGTGGCACTCTGCTCCATTTCACCCTCTCAGTTAAGTAAGGCAATCATGGCCAGGTTGGCTATTCTCGCAGCTTTTGTCACTCCCGTGTTGTTTGCTCCCATGGCCTACGCCGATGGTGTTTTTGAAGATCTGTTTGAACAACTCGACGCCAATCAGGACACTCACATCAGCAGCAATGAAGCGGAATTACTCCCCGTAGTAGAACGTTTTTTTGATCGCCTTGATCTTGATCGTGATGGCAAACTAGACGCCCAAGAGTTTGCACAACTACAAGGCATCTAAGCGCTCTAGCTTTTTAATTAAGCCGATTGCTTTGCAACTGACACGCCAGCTTTTATCCTGAGCGCTTTGGCAACGGAACCTGTTACCTTGGCAAGCTGGCGTCCCCGCTCACTCTTACAAATGGTTGTCCTGGGCTTCATCCTGGTGATGACCCCCCTGGTGTATTTACTCTACCAAGCCAGTGCTGCCCTGACCTTACTCAGCGAGCGCACCGAAACCTATACCCAGGACGCGTTACAATCTACCCGCTACCTGCAGCAGTTAGGCAATCAATCCCAGGAGATGGCCCGCAGCGCACGCCAATACCTGATTCTGGAAGATGAGCGCCTACTCAGTCGCTACCTGCAACAGCGCCAACAATTCCAACAGTTGCTGGAAACCCCCAACCAACCACAGCTACAGGCCATTGCCCAAGCCCTGCTGCCTTACCTGCGCCAACTGAGCCTGGATCCGGTGGCCCAGAGCTGGAGTGCCGAACAACTCAACGAAAGCTTTCAACGCTTGCAGGAAGCCTTACAACAAGCCAGGCAACGCATTCAGCAGGAAACCGACCACTACCTGGATCAGCTCAACAATGACAGCCACGAGCAACAGCGGCAGTTATTAGGCATGACCGCCATCCTATTGACCCTCGCCCTGCTACTGATGGGGCTCTCGGTGATGCTGATTACCCGCCCGGTACGCCATCTTGAGCAGTTGATCCTGATGCTGGGGGAAGGCAAACCACTGCCCAGCCGCCCGATCCAAGGCCCTGCCGAACTGGCTGCCTTAGGCCAGCGGTTAAGCTGGCTCCATCAACAACTCAATTCATTAGAGCAACAGAAAAAGCAGTTCCTGCGGCATATGTCCCATGAGCTCAAAACCCCCTTGAGCAGCCTGCGCGAAGGCGCTGACCTCCTGGCCGAAGAAATAGCCGGCCCTTTAAGCCCGATGCAAAGGGAAATCAGCCAACTTCTGCAACAGAACAGCTTGCAACTACAGCGCCTGATTGAGCAATTACTCGACTACAACATGCTGCACCAAGCCATTCCCCTGGCCATCCAAGAACACGAAATCAGTCAACTGATTGAAGAGTCCCTAGGACGCCACCAGCTCAGTCTGCGCCAGAAAGGCATTCAACTGGAGCACCAAGGGCAAGCACTACACTGGTGGCTGGATAGCAGTAAGTTTCAACGCTGCCTGGACAACCTGATTACCAATGCGCTGTTTTATGGACACCCACAGGGTAAGCTGTTGCTCAGTTGGCAGGCTACGCAAGACAGTCTCGAAGTCTTGGTTGCCAATACCGGCCCAACAATCGCCGCAGAAGATGCCCAGCGTATCTTTGACCCCTTCTACCAAGGTCAATCCCGACGCCACGGCCCCTTGAAAGGCTCCGGCATCGGCCTTAGCATTGCCCGAGACTGCATTGAGGCACATGGCGGTAGCCTGACCCTCACCACTCACCCGGAGTACGATGTCTGTTTCAGCATTCGTCTACCCAAACCAGCCTATGTGCATGGATAGTCACGACTCATCCCGATCACTTAACCTACGCAGCCTGGCCCTGCTCACCCTGAGCAGTCTGCTAAGCGCCTGCATGGTCAAACCTCAGCCTCCTGCCCCTAGCGTGGAGCAATGCCTGTTGGAGCATGCCGATCTGCAACCTCCGCCAGCGCTGGTGGCAGAACCACTGCACGCCATTTTAAGCGTACAGGCAGCCCTGGCAGATTTACCTCAGACACAGCGTTTAGCCGCCCTGCCACTGCGTGATGATCTTGATCCGCAGCTGCAAGAGTTTCTTGCCCTGAGCGCAGTCCCCAGCTCCCTGGAGCAACGGCGTAAAGCCGATCGACTTGCCAGCCGCTTGCAACTTGCCGAGCCCGCCAGCCAACAGCTGCTTAAACTCATGCACAGCTATAACCAGCAACTGATGCTGCTGACCCAGCAACTGCTCGCCGAGCGCGAAGACCTCAGCCTGCTGGAGGAGACCATTGAACAACAGCAGCAGTTGATCGAGCAGCAGCAACAACAGATTCGCGCCCTCACCGGGCTGGACAGCCAAGAAGGGGAAGATTGATGAGCCTGGGCCGCTTACTGCTGGTTGACGACGACACCAGCCTGCTCACCCTCTTGTCCATGCGCCTGCAAGCCAGTGGTTATGAGGTGTACTGCAGCGAGCGACCACTGCAAGCACTGGAGCTGATTAATCGCCATCACCCCCATGTGGTGATTACTGACCTGCGCATGGACGAGTTAGATGGCATGAGCCTGTTTCGTCAGGTACAGCAGCACTATCCCGAGCTGCCAGTGATCGTCCTCACCGCCCACGGCTCGATCCCCGAAGCCGTTAGCGCCACTCAGGAAGGGGTATTCAGCTTCCTGACCAAGCCCATTGATAAAGATGAGCTGCTTAATACCCTGGCTAAAGCCCGTAAGCGCTACGCCCCTGCCAGCAGCGACCAAGAGTGGCGACGGGAAATCATCACCCAAAACGGCACCATGCTCACCCTGCTGGATCAGGCCAAACGCATTGCCGAGGCGGATGCCAGCGTCCTCATCAGTGGTGCCAGTGGCACCGGCAAAGAGCTATTGGCCCAGGCGATTCACCGTGCCAGTCCCCGCGCCCAAGGCCCCTTCATCGCCATCAACTGCGGCGCACTGCCGGAACCCTTACTGGAGTCAGAGCTGTTCGGCCATGTCAAAGGCGCCTTTACCGGTGCAGTGAATCACCACGAAGGGCTCTTTATCGCCGCCAATGGCGGCACCCTGTTTCTTGATGAGATTGGAGATATGCCCTACCCCCTGCAGGTTAAACTGCTGCGGGTATTGCAAGAAAAGAAAGTCCGCCCACTGGGCAGCACCCAGAGCCTGGATACCAATGTCCGCATTCTCTCGGCCACCCATCGCAACCTAAAGGCCGCCATTACCGCCAAAGAGTTTCGCGAAGACCTGTTCTACCGCCTGAACGTCATTAACCTACGCTTGCCCAGCCTGCGCGAACGTGCCGAAGATATCCCGCTACTGGCCCGTCACCTGCTGAAAAAAGCTGCTGTGGGTCAGCGCAGTTACGTGAAGAGTTTTTCTGCTGAGGCGATGGGAGTACTCTGTGCCGCTTCCTGGCCCGGCAATGTACGGCAACTGGTCAACGTGGTTGAACACTGCGTTGCCCTCTGTACCGGCCCGGTGATTGCCGAAGGACTGGTGTTGCAGGCCCTGGCCGAGCAGGCCGAGTCTTACCCCTCTTTTATGGAGGCGCGCAATAACTTCGAACGTTCCTACCTCACTAAAGTCCTGCAGATGACAGAGGGCTCCGCCAGTCAGGCTGCCAAGATTGCCAAGCGCAACCGCACCGACTTTTACAAACTCCTGGCCCGCCACGGTCTTGAACCCTCAGACTTCAAACCCGGTGGCAACCTTTATCAACCTAATTTGGATCAACCCAACTAAACCAGCACAGCTCTCAGCCGGCGCTGGTTTAGCGAATGCATGAAACAACTGGACTAACCCAGCTATCCTCTTTATACCTGCCTTAGTCCACTTCCCCTTCAAGCGGAAAACGCGTTGCTTTCAATGAGTCCTTAATCTTCTTTAAGTGACCATGAAAATCCACCCCACGGCGCAGAATCACCCCAGTGGACAACACATCAATTAGAGCCAAATGAACAATGCGGGAGCTCATCGGCATATAGATATCGGTGTTTTCATCCGCACTGACACTGATCGACAGCGTGCACTCATGGGCCAGGGGGGAATCAGGAGCGGTTATACCCAGCACAGTCGCCCCGGCATCACGCGCCACCCTGGCCACCTCAACCAGCTCACGGGTGCGACCGGTATAAGAGATAATCACCACCACATCACCGGTATGTGCAGCCGCCGCCACCATCCGCATCATCAGCACATCATCGTACGCCGTCACCGGAATATTAAAGCGGAAGAACTTATGCTGGGCATCAAACGCCACCGGCCCCGAAGCGCCCAAACCAAAAAACGCCACCTGCTTGGCCTGAATCAGGTAGTCCACCACGCGATTGATCAGACTGGGGTCGAGGCTCTGACGGGTATGCTCCAATGCCTGCATTGTGGCAGCAAAAATTTTATTCACATATTCATTGGGGCCATCTTCAGACTGCACATTCTGGCCAACATAGGGGGTACCACTGGCCAGACTCTGCGCCAACTGCAATTTAAAGTCAGGAAAACCCTTGGCGCTAAAGCTACGGCAAAAACGATTAACCGTTGGCTCACTCACCCCCGCACTCTGTGCCAGTGCAGCAATGCTAGCCCGGGTGGCCGACTGCGGATCCTTCAGGATGACCTCCGCCACCTTGCGCTCGGAGCGATTCAGGGTGTCTAGACGCTCGGCAATAGCCTGGAGCAGATTATTCGCGTTAAGGGGTGTATGCATGCGTCCCGCACCTAATGACGTAGTGAATTAACTACCTGTTGCCAGGCTGCTAAATGATAGCCCGAGGCATCATTGAGAGCCAGCCAGCAACAGTCTCAGCTAGCTTTTCTGGTCTTTTTTAGTAAAATTACTAAAAATTAACCTGTGCAGGGTGGGTTTAGTGAGCTAAACCCTTAATAAAAGATAAAGATTACTACCTGAAGCCATCATGACCATGACCACATTACAAGCCTGCAATCTGGTGTTATTTGGGGCCTTGGGCGATCTGTCCAGACGCAAACTACTACCAGCCCTTTACCAACTCGACCGTGCCGGCTTATTGCACGCCGACACTGAAATCATTGGCATGGCCCGCGACAGCCTGGATGACCAGAGCTTCCGTCAAGTCATGCTGGAGAACTTCCAACGTTTCGTCAGCAAAGATGACCTGGCCGACCAACAGGCACTGGAACGCTTCTGCGCTCGGGTTCATTACATCGGCACTGACCTGACCAAGGTGGAAGGTTACCTCCCCCTGGCGGAGCGTCTGCAACAAAGCGGTCGCACCAGTGTCTGCTATCTGGCCACCCCTCCCGGTATTTTTGGCGCGATTTGCGAGTGCCTGCAGGGTAGCGGCGCGATCAATAGCGATACCCGCATCGTGCTGGAAAAACCCCTGGGCAAAGATCTCGCCTCCTCCAAGGTGATTAATGACCAGGTTGCGCGCTTCTTCCAGGAAAGCCAGATTTACCGCATTGACCACTACCTGGGCAAAGAAACCGTACAGAACCTGATTGCCCTGCGTTTTGCCAATAACCTGTTTGGCTCACAGTGGAACCAGAACCACATCGACCATGTGCAGATCACCGTCGCGGAAGAAGTGGGTGCCGAAGGCCGCTGGAGCTACTACGACAAGTCTGGCCAGATGCGTGACATGGTGCAGAATCACCTGCTCCAACTGCTGTGCCTGATTGCCATGGACCCTCCTTCGGAGCTGTCCGCCGACAGTATCCGCGATGAAAAGCTCAAGGTCCTCCGAGCCCTCAAGCCCATCACCGCTGACAGACTCTCCCAGCAAGTGGTACGCGGCCAATATGTGGCAGGCAATATTCAGGGCAAAGCCGTGCCTGGCTATCTGGAGGAAGATGGAGCCAACCCTCACTCCACCACCGAGACCTTTGTTGCGATCAAGGCCGAAATCGCCAACTGGCGCTGGGCAGGGGTGCCCTTCTACCTGCGTACCGGCAAACGCATGCCCACTAAGTGGTCAGAAATCATCATCCACTTCAAGCAGCAACCGCACTACATTTTTGCCCCGGAGCAACGCAACCTGGCCAGCAACAAGCTGATCATCCGCCTGCAACCTGATGAAGGCATTTCCCTGCAGGTCGCCACCAAAGACCAAGGCCTGGATAAAGGCATGCGTCTGCGCAGCGGCCCCTTGTCGCTGAACTTCTCCGAAGCCTTCCACCAGGATCGCATTCCGGACGCCTACGAACGTTTGTTGCTGGAAGTACTGCAAGGCAATCAGGCACTGTTTGTGCGCCGTGATGAGGTGGAATACGCCTGGAAATGGGTGGACACCATTATCAAAGGCTGGGATGAACTGAACGAGCCACCGAAGAAATACCAGGCCGGCACCTGGGGCCCGGTTTCCTCTATTGCCTTAATCAGTCGTGATGGGAGGGCATGGCATGAAGACGCCTGATAACTTACCTGACAACTTACCCGGGCGCTTCCACGGCTTTGACTCCCCCGCCAGCCTGAGTCAGGCATTGGCGCAGCACATTAGCCGTGAACTGGCAGATGCCAGCGCAGAGCGTCGTGCCAGTTTGGCGGTGTCAGGAGGGCGCACCCCCATCCAACTGTTTGAGCAGCTCAGTCCACTCCCGCTGTCCTGGCAACAGATTGATATCACCCTGATTGATGAGCGCTGCGTCCCTGCCGATCACAACGATAGCAACGCAGGCTTAGTCCAGCGTCACCTGCTCCAGCAGCACGCGCAGCAAGCTCGCTTCCTGCCACTGTATCAACAGGAGGAGAGCACAGAAGCGCTCAACCAGCGTCTCAGTCAACTCCATTGGCCTCTGGATGTCGCCATCCTCGGCATGGGTAACGATGGCCATACCGCCTCGTTATTCCCAGCAGCGGCAGAACTAGAGGCGGGGCTCGATCCTACCCAAAGCCAATTTTGCCTCTCTCTCACGCCACCCTCGGCACCTCATCGTCGCTTGACCCTGAGCCGCCGTGCGATCAGCGCGAGCAAGACCCTGATCCTGCATCTGCAGGGCGATGACAAGCTTGCCACCTTAGAGCAAGCCCTGGCTGGTGACGATATTCGCGCCATGCCAATACGGGCCTTCTTGGCCCTGCCACAACTCCATATTTACTGGTGCCCCTAATCACCGGAACACCACGTCAGGAAGCCATTATGTCGATTCAAACTGCACTTAGCATCAGCGCCCAAATCGATGCGCTCTGCGACAACAACCCCATCATTCCGGTGATTACCGTTGACCAGGCTGAGGATATTTTGCCCCTCGCCCGTGCCCTGCAAGCCGGCGGTGTCAGCGTGCTGGAGATCACCCTGCGCTCCGCTGCCGCACTGGATGCCATTCGTCTGGCTAAACAGGAGCTGGAAGGCATTCATATCGGCGCCGGCACCGTGGTAAACACCGCTCAGCTGGATGAAGTCCTGGCCGCCGGTGCCGAATTTATCGTCACCCCAGGCCTGTCCCACGAGCTGCTGCGTGCCGCCAAAGAACGCAACATCCCCTTCCTACCTGGTGTCGCTACCGTGTCTGAGATCATCATGGGACTGGATGCCGGCTTTGACCGCTTTAAGTTCTTCCCTGCGGAAGCCGCCGGCGGCCTGCCCTTTGTCAAATCCCTGCAGGGACCCTTCAGTCAGGTTCGCTTCTGCCCCACCGGCGGCATTGGCCTGCACAACTTCCAGGATTATCTCAAGCAAGCCAATGTCATGGCGGTGGGTGGAAGCTGGATCGTGCCCAATGACGCAGTCAAAAATCACGACTGGCAGCGTATCACGACCCTGACCCAGGAGACGGTCGCCTTACTGGGCCGCTAAGCCTCTCGCTTGCTCAGTCAGGTAAAACGCCCCGCCCAGGGGCGTTTTCATTACGACTCAGTCGCAGACAGCCACTTACAGCGGCTGACCATTGACCCACACCTCAACGCTGATATTACCGCGGGTAGCATTGGAATAAGGACAAACCTGATGGGCCGTGGCGATCAGCTCTCGTGCCTGCTCCTGGGGCAAATCCACTTGAGCCTCTAACTTTACCGACAAGCCAAAGCCTACTTCCTGCTTGTGCAACCCCACCTCGGCAGTGACCGGAATCGCCCCTACCTGCAGTTTCTGCATCCCCGCGACAAATTGCGCCGCACTGGAAAAGCAAGCGGCATAACCAGCAGCAAATAATTGTTCAGGGTTAGTCGCAGCTCCCTGGCCACCCAGAGCAGTCGGCATCGCTATCGCTAACTGCAACAAACCATCATCACTACGCACCTGACCATTACGACCATTATCGGCACTGACTCGAGCACGGTATAACGCTGACATAAACACCTCATTCATTTATCTTTTAAACAAAATATTTGCGCGCAAAATTATTATTCATAGGTACCACTAGCCCGTCAATTAGTTTGCGTGCAAAATAAAACACCCAGCTCGATTGAGGCCCACCATGCCCCCCAAGCTCCGCCTGAATGAACAAATTTGCTTTGCCCTCTATAGCGCCAGCAATGCGGTGGTCAGACGCTATCGTCCCATCCTGGAGCCCCTGGGCCTCACCTATCCGCAGTATTTGGTCATGCTGTGCTTATGGGAGAATGATCAGGTCAATATCCGCCATATCAGCGAACACACCCTGTTAGATGCCGGCACCCTGACCCCCATTCTGAAACGGCTGGAAGAGAAGGGCCTATTAGCGCGCCAGCGTAGTGGCGAAGATGAGCGACAAAAAGTGATTTGCCTGACCACCGCAGGCCAAGCGCTGGCCGAGGAAGTCGAGTGTGCGGTAAGCAGTCTGTTTGCCGACCGTCCTTTAGAAGAACAACAAGCCTGGCTGCAACTGCGCGATCTTTGTCAGCAGCTGCGCGCCAAGCTTGATGAATAACAGCAAAGAAGAGGGTTACAACCCCTCCACTTCCAACACGGTTTGCAGAGTCCATTCCTGCCCAGGCTGCAGCACCACCGGATCAAGCAGGGTGTTCGCCGCTTCGACACAGACGAAATGGGCCGCCTCGGCTGCATTCACATCCTTGAAACTGGCCAGATTGTCACCCGGCTGCCACACCACGGTGGAACCACTGCCGGCTTTACGCACCGTTAGCAAGCGCTGCAACTGAGGATCCCGTATCTGCACCGCTCCCTGATGCTGAAAAATAGCATCTATGGCCGCTGCTAGATGGAGCGCGCCGGACTGCCGCCGCTCCGTGCCTGCCGCCAGTTTGTTCAGCCACAGACAACCATCCAAGCCATGTAGGCTGATCTGGCGCCAATCCCCTACCCGCAAATAGCTATGCAGAGCCTGGGTCAGGCTGAGGGGAACCTCATCCAGATTGCGGGTGGTCAAACTGACACTTAGCCTGGCGCCAAACTCCAGCTGTAAGCGCACAGCCTTATCCTCGTCCTGCTGCACCGGCACCAGACTCAGACTTGCCCCCACATCCAATAGCTGCGCGTGCTCCAACTGCCATAGCCGGGTACGGGCGGTACCGTGGAAAGGCTCCCCAGCGTCGGCAAAATTGGGCCAACACAGGGGAATACCACCCCGAATGGGTTTACCCTGCTGGCACAGGCTGGTGCTCGACCACCACAGCAGATCCTGCTGTCCCTGGGGCACAAAGCTCAACACCTGCGCCCCCGACAAACTTAATACCAGCGTAGCCGCCTCGGTTTGCACCTCCAGCAACTCATGCTCGCCCCAGCGACGGGACTGAATCCAGGCCGGTAGCGCCATCACTTACTCCTGATGCTGACGGAAGTAGCCCATCAAGCCCTTGGTGGAGGCATCGTAGTAGCTACTGGTTTCACCACTGCACAGCTCCTCATACATACGCTTGGACAGCTGCTTACCCAACTCCACCCCCCACTGATCGAAGGGGTTGATATCCCAGATCATGCTCTGGGTGAAAACTTTGTGCTCATACAGCGCCAACAGCATCCCCAGGGTTTTCGGCGTCAACTCATCCAACACGATGGTCGAACTGGGACGATTGCCGGGATACATGCGGTGTGGCAGTAACTTCTCGATCTTATTGGGGTCCACCCCTTCACGTTGCAGTTGCGCCCGCACTTCCTCTTCGGACTTGCCGGTCATCAACGCCTGGGACTGAGCAATACAGTTGGCCGTGGCAAGCAGATGCTGATCATGGTTATCACCACGAGGCGCCTTGCACACCATAATAAAATCAGCCGGCACAATCTGGTTACCCTGGTGCAACGACTGGTAGAAGGCATGCTGGCCGTTCGGGCCAAACTCACCCCAGATCACCGCCGAGGTTTCCACCGAGACGGTTTCACCTTCATTGGTCACACTCTTACCACAGGATTCCATTTCCAGCTGTTGCAAGTAATCAGGCAAGTATTTCAAGCAACTGGTGTAAGGCAGCACCACTCGGGTACCACACTTACAGAAGTTGAGGTACCACACATGCAGCAACGCCATAATCACCGGAATATTCTGCTCCAGGGGGGCTGTACGGAAATGCTGGTCTGCAATAAAAGCCCCGTGTAGCAACCCTTCAAAGGTATGCATGCCCAGATACAGCGCCACGGACAAGCCCACGGATGACCACAGGGAGTAGCGCCCGCCAACCCAATGCCAAAACTCAAATTGTTGACTGGCCGGCACGCCATAAGCAGTCATCGCTGCTTTATTAACCGACACCCCAATCAGCTGCTTGCAGGCCTTGGCCTCATCCGGGCAGGCCGCCACCAGCCAAGCCCGCGCCTTATCGGCATTAGCCATGGTATCGCTGGTGGTAAAGGTCTTGGAGGTCACGATAAAGGCGGTGGTTTCCGGCTTTAACTGCTTGAGAATATCGACGATCTGCACCCCATCCATTGCCGAAACAAAGTGCATATTGATCGGCCCGGGCTCACCGGGATCAAGGGCATGGCAAGCCAGACCCGGGCCCAAATCCGACCCCCCCACGCCAATGTGGACAAAGTCACGGATGGTTTCCCCAGTAAAACCCTTAAACTGACCAGAGCGCACCTTATCGACAAAAGGTCGCATCTGATCCATCACACGCTGCACCTGGGAGCTGACCGCTTCACCATCCTCATTTACGGAATAAATCGAACGATCCCGTAACAGGGTATGCAAGGCCGGACGATCTTCGGTGATGTTCAGTTTTTTACCGCCAAACAAATCCTCAATACGCTCAGGCAAACGCTGCTGACGTGCCAGGGCCACCAAACGGCGCAGGGTTTCTTCCGTCACCAACTGCTTGGAGAAATCAAACAACAACCCATTCAGACTCAAGCTAAAGCGCTCAAAGCGATCCGGTTGTTGGGCAAACAGCGTATTGAGATTCAGCTCCCGCGTCGCATCACGATGCTGTTGCAAGGCTTGCCAGGCAGGCGTGGCAGTTAAAGGCATGAACATATCCCCCGAAAAAACATCAACAGGACAACACCCAAAGACAGCCGCAAAGCACGCTGGGACTGGACCCAACCAAGCCTTGCGGATGCCCTTTAAGGCAATCCATCATGTAGGTTAATTAACAACAAATCAAATACAAAAACCGTTAAAAACTGACTCATTTAGCGCTCAAGGCCATTATAACCAAGCAAAATGTTATAAAAATTACATATATTTCACTTGCACCGCCTCGATCAGCTCGCTACATTAAGCAGCGTGAGCAGGCAGTCGGCCATCAGGCTTTCGGGTGTTCTTTCAATGATCGGCTGGTCGGCTGTCTTGCACACTCTTCAACATTTCCCCCCTCCTTCTATCGCGCCAATAACGGACTATCCGTATCCCGTATCTCCGCGACGAAGTCATAGGCATCCCCCGGGAAGTACGAGCGGGTAAACTCCACCGGCACCCCTTCTGCACTTAAACCTAAACGCTCGATGTAAAGCACGGCACTCTCGACTGGAATCTGCAAGTAGCCCGCCCGCGCCTTATCAATATTGATTGCCCGGATGCGCTGCAGTGCCCGCACCGGCCGTTGCCCTGCCGCTGCCAAGGCTTCATAAAGCGAGCCTTGTAACGAAAACGGATTATCAATCACCGCTGCCGGCACCGAGGCCAACTCCAGCCCCATCGGCTTATCATCGGCCAGACGCAGGCGATACAGGCGCACCACCTCACTGCCCACCGGTAAGCGTAACATCCGCAACTCTTCTTCATTGGCCAGGCTTAAAGAGCGATCTATCCAACGTGAAGCCGGGCTACGTCCTCGCTCACGCATAATCTCGGTAAAACTCTTCAGATAATTAAGCGGCTGCTCAACCCGTTCACTAACAAAGGTACCCGCCCCCTGGCGTTGGGTCAGTAGACCCTCTTCCACCAGGTCATCAATGGCACGCCGCACCGTGACCCGCGATACGCCAAGGCCAGTGGCCAGCTCCCGCTCTGCTGGCAAAGCGGTGCCAGGCTGCAATAAACCAGACTCCACCGCCTCCCGCAGACGCTGCTGCAACTGGCGATAAAGGGGCCCTGGGTACTGCTTTAAGCGCTCTACATCGCCAAAAATCTGCTCGATCATCGCTTACTCCAGCCTCGGCTAAAAAATTGGATATAAATTGGTAGTGTCGGAGATACTACCAATTTGCTATGTTGTTACCAAGCCCAGCGTTCTAAGCTGGCTCATACAATAATGATAAAACGCCCTTACCCGGCACTCAGGATAACCGCACTCGGCATGATGACCTTGCTTAACCTGCACAACTGGCCCCTGCGCACCCGGTTAATCTGGGGCTTTTTACTACTTAGTCTGGGCCCTTTTGTACTCAGCGCCATTTGGCTGGTGAACTCCTTTACCCAGCACAGCGAAGAACAGGTACTCAACCACCTGGTATCGGTGCGCAACATCAAGCACACCCAGATTGAGGACTACCTCAATACCACCCTGCATAGCGCCCGCCAGTTTGCCAGCACCGAATTTGCGCAAAACTCCATTGGCCGTTTTTATGGTTTCTCCCGTGCCTGGCAACAGCTGGGGCTATTACAGGCACAGCTGCCAAGCTGGGCGGGCCTGCTCAATCGCCGCCAGTATGCCGAGCTGAGCAGCCGCTTAGGGGCCGCCGATGCTGCTGGCACCAGTGATTTCAGCCAAGGGGCATTCTTTTATCTACAGGTGCATGAGCGCTTCCATGACGGTTATCTGAAATTTATCGAAGACACCGATTTTGACGATATCCTGCTCCTCAATCTGGAGGGGCAGGTACTCTACAGCCCCCGCAAAGACGCCTACTTTGGCCGCCACCTGCAAACCCTGAAAAGTCCCCTCTGGCCTGCCTTCAACGAGATGCGCGAGCAGCTGAAACAGCAACCGGTCGAGCAGGTACAGCGCCTGATCGACTTCCGCTATGACCCCATCAGCGAGCAGATTCGTGCCTGGGTGCTACTGCCTATTCATCAGTATGGCCACCTCTCCGGCATCCTTGCCTTCTCTCTCCCTCACACCCACCTCAATGCCCTAATGGGAGCACGCCAAGGGCTGGGAGAAAAAGGAGAAACCTACCTGGTCGGGCCAGACAAACTGATGCGTTCGGACTCCTACTTACAGCCCGGCAGCTTCAGCGTGCAGGCCTCCTTGCGTCAGCAACAGCACCTCGACTCCGCCGCTATCCGCGCCGGTCTGGCGGGACAAAGCGGCACCGCCACCACCCTGTCCTACCTCAACCAGCAGGTGCTAAGCGCCTGGGCTCCGCTGCAAGTGGAGGGATTACACTGGGTGCTGGTCGCGGATATGGATCTCAACGAAGCGCATCAGAAAGCCAATGAGCTACGCCGTCTTACTCTGGCGATTGCACTGCTTATCGCCTTGGTGCTGATTCTGATTGCCTTCTGGTTATCCGCCTCGATCAGCGAGCCCATTGATCGACTGATTCATGCCTCCGAACAGCTGGCCCAGGGGCGACTGGATTACCCCTTACTAGTCAGCCACCAGCCGGCGGAAATGGCCCGTTTGGCACGTAGCTTTGCCCACATGCGTGATGCCATTCGCAACAACATCGCCCTGATCCGTCAGCAAAACCAGGAACTGGCCGAGCAACTGCAGGTGATTGATCAACAAAATCAGGAGCTGCAGGAAAGTAACCGTCTGAAGGACAACTTTCTCGCCATTACCTCCCATGAACTGCGCACCCCGTTGCACGCCATCATTGGCCTCGCGGATAGCCTGGAAAAAGGCGGCGCCGGACCCACCACCGATGCTCAGCGCCATAACCTCAGCCTGATCAGCAGCAGCGCCCGCCGCCTGGCCCGTCTGGTGAATGACCTGCTTGACCTGCACCGTCTTAAACAACAGGGACTGCAGGTACAACCCGAGTCACTGGAAATCCAGGCGGTGATCCAGTCCGTGCTGAGTCAATGCCAGCCGTTACTGGTCAACAAGCCCCTGCAGCTGGATTGCCAGTTCCCTTCCTCCCCCTTACGGGTGTTAGCCGACCCCGCGCGGCTGGAGCAAATCCTCTACAACCTGCTGGGCAACGCGATCAAATTCACGCCGCAGGGACAGATTGGCATTCGCCTCGAAGCACAGCAGCAACAGGTAGTAGTCCATATCAGTGATACCGGCCCCGGCTTAACGGCCTCAGAGCAGGAACGCATTTTTGAACCCCTGGTGCAGCTGGAAGCAGTGATGACCCGCACCCAGGCAGGCAGCGGCCTGGGGCTGCCCATCGCCCGTCAGCTGGTGGAACTGCAAGGAGGCAAACTCTGGCTCAGCAGTGCACCGGGCCAGGGCTCTACCTTTAGCTTTAGCCTGCCTCTCAGCCAAGCCCCCAGCCAGGCATGGAGCCCACAACTATTTCAGCATGAGATCGAACCCCAGCTGCTACCCCCGCCTGTCAGCTGCCACCAGGGCCCCTGCATTCTGGTGGTGGATGACGAGGTACTAAACCTGCAGGTGCTGCATAACTTCCTTGCCCCGCATTTTCAGGTGCATAGCCGTCAGGCCCTGGCCGAGGTGCAGCGGCTCCAGCCACAACTGGTGATCCTGGATGTGATGATGCCCCACCTTGATGGCATCGCCCTCTGCCGCCTGTTACGCCAACACTACGATGCCGCTGAGCTGAGCATCCTGTTGCTCACCGCCCTGCCGCAATTAGAGCATCGCCTCCAGGGCTTTGCCGCCGGCGCCAATGACTACCTGCTGAAACCGCTGGAGCAGGCCGAGCTACTGGCCCGCATCCAGGCTCAGCTCAGTTATCAGGACGCCGCCAGCCAAAAACAGATCAACCAGCAACTCGCCGCCGAGATCGAACAGCGCAAAGCCGCACAACAGCGGCTACAACAGAGCCGCGATCAACTGCTCAGCTTGCTGGAAAGCAGTGGCGAAGCCTTTATCTGTCTCGATCAAAGCGGCCAGATTCAACTCTATGCCGCGCGCAGCCAAGCCTTACTGGGGGGAGAGCTGAGCGACAACCAGATCGACGACTGGCTGCTCCAGCCGAGCTGGAGTGAACTGCAAAGCAGCCTGCAACAGGGCCCACAACTGAGCCAACTATGCTGGCGCACCGCCAGTGGAGAACAAAGCCTGCCCACCTGGCTGGAGGCCCAAGACCAGGGTTATACCCTGATCCTCAACCCCGGCAGTCAGGAAGCCCGTCAGCTGCTGCGCCATACCCTGGCCGCCCTGCCTGACGAACCCGCAGCGGATCCGCAACAGGACTATCGCCTGCAGGTCGTTGAGGTCATGCGCCTCAGCCTGGAACTGTGGATTCAAGCAGGGGGGAAAAACAAACTGGAACTGGCTGAACAGAGCGGTATCTGGAAGGTCTATCTGGATCGCAGCAGTCTGCAAACCCGTACCCTGGATAAGTACTTTAGCCTCGATACCCTGCCCACCCATCCGCGCTGGCGCGATGTGCTGGCCACCGCTGAATTTGTACAGAAACGCTGCGCCGAGCGGCTCGACTGCCAAGCCCTGCTCGTTGCCATGCAGCGACTGCGAGAGCTATTACCCAGGCGCTAAAAAGCCACCCGTAGGTGGCTTCTTCATCTTCGCAATACAAGCGGGGCTTAGCCCAACAAACTCGCCCGTTCTTCGCTCAATGCCTGCTTATCCAGCGCCAAGGCCTGGCTGTTAGCAATACGCTGCAGCGAGGCCTGTACCCGCCGTGAGGCTTCACCCGCCAATGGAGGTAAAACCTTTGCCACGGCTTCCATCTCCGCCACGCTACCATGGGAATTCAGCACCAAGTCCACCCCTGCTACCAGCGCCTGCTGTGCCCGTTCTGGGTGGCTGCCATAGAGGGCATTCATGTGGATACAGTCAGAAATCAGCACCCCATCAAAACCCATCTCCCCCCGAATCAGCTCCTGCAGCACCTTGCTGGAATGGGTGCCAGGCCATTGCGCATCCAGCGCGCTATAGACCACATGGGCGGTCATGGCCCAGGGCATATCTGCTAACGCCTTAAAGGGCGCAAAGTCACTTTGCCAGAGTTCGGCCAGGGCAGTGGTCACGGTGGGACGTTCAATATGGCTATCAGCATTGGCACGGCCATGGCCCGGCATATGCTTGATAATCGGCAACACTCCCACGCTGATAAAGCCTTCACAGGCAGCGCGGCCCAGAGCCGCGACAATGGCAGGGTCGGCGGAAAAAGCACGCGAGCCGATCACCTCATTGGCACCCGCCACCAGCGTATCCAGTACGGGAGCCGCATCAACATTAATACCCAGCTCCATCAGGCTTAAGCCGATCAGTTGGGCATTAAGGTAAGCCGCACGCTCGCCAGCCGCCAGATCACGCTCAGCCAGCAAACCGAGCTCCCGCGCCGCTGGATGAGGCTGCCAGGCCGGTGGCGTTAAGCGCTGCACCTTGCCACCCTCTTCATCGATTAATACCGGCGCATCGGCACGCCCTACAGCCTGGCGAAAATCTTCCACCAAGGCTTTTACCTGGGCAGGGTTAGCGCAGTTGCGCTTGAACAAAATCAGCCCGAGCGGATTAGCCTCACGATAAAAGGCACGTTCATCAGCACTCAGTTGTAGATCGCTACAGCCGAAAATCCCGGCCAGAGGGGTATTGCTCATATTCTTGTCCTAATGCAATAAAGAAGGGTCTTTGAAGCTAAACCTGGCTCTGGCCCAGTCCAAAGGAATTGATCGTCATTATCGTTAATTTCCCAAGCCAGGTCAGGTGCCCTTTTTCAGCTCGTCAAAATCGTTAAAACCCTGGTTTTCAACGGCGCATAAGCCATTGAAAATTAAGAAAAAAATGAATTAACGATATTAACACCCGACAAGCTTGAGTGAAGTGGCTCTGGTTTGCTTCATTGATGCTTACCCAAGCACCTGCTGGGTGCCGCCCCCTCGGGCAAGTTGCTTTGTTATGGCTAACCGGCAACTACCCTGCGGCAGTCACCAAACTGGAGGCAAGCAATGACAATAAAAACAAGGACCCTGGTAAAAACCGCGCTGGCAAGCGCCCTGGCTGCCAGCCTAAGCCTGCCGGCTCAGGCTGCTGAGCCCAATACTCTGACCATCGTGGCACAACAGGCGACCACCTGGGTAAAAAACTTTAACCCCTTCAACGTCGTCAGTGGCCTGCATACCACCCGCCACTTTATGTTTGAACCCCTGGTGGTCTTCAATGACATGAAAGGCGGTACTCCGCACTTCCGCCTGGCCACCGATTATCAGTACAGCGATGATCTAAAAAGCCTGACCTTTACCCTGCGCCAAGGGGTGAAGTGGTCTGACGGCGAAGCCTTTAATGCCGATGATGTGGTGTACAGCTTTAACCTGCTTAACCAACACCAGGAACTGGATGAACTGGCGGTATGGAGCAAAATCAGCAAGGTTGAGAAATTGAATGACCACCAGGTCAAAGTCTCGATTAATCAGGTGGATACCAACCTGATTTATGATCTGGTGCTGGTACCCATTGTGCCCGAGCATCAGTGGAAAAATGTGGAGGACCCGGTTTCGTTCACTAATGCTGAACCCGTAGGTTCTGGCCCCTTCACCGAGGTAGAGCGCTTCACCGCTCAGGTGTATACCCAGTGCCGCAACCCCCATTACTGGGATGCCGATAACTTAGGCGTGGATTGCCTGCGGATGCCGCAGCTCGCCAATAATGACCAGGTTCTGGCGGCTGCGGTGGCCGGTCAATTGGACTGGTTTGGCTCCTTTATTCCCGATGTGGATAAGATCTATGTCGGTGCCAACCCTGATCACCACAAATACTGGTATCCGCCTAGTGGCACCGTGGCTTTTAACATCAACTTTGAAAGCCCCAACCCCAATAACCGCATGGCCTTCCAGGATGTTAACTTCCGCCGTGCCTTCAGCATGGCGATGGATCGTCAAGCGATGGTGGATGTCGCCGGTTACGGCTATCCCACGGTTAACGAATACCCCAGCGGCCTGGGCGCCACCTTCCATAGCTGGAACAACCCGGATGTGGATGCCAAGTACGGCCAGTTCAACAAGTTCAACCTGGATGAAGCGAAGAAACTGCTCGATCAAAGCGGTTACCTGGACAAGGACGGCGATGGCTTCCGCGACAATCCCGATGGCAGCCCGATTGAGTTCAGCGTCCTCGTGCCCAATGGCTGGACCGACTGGGTCAATACCGTACAAATCGGTGTCGAGGGACTACAAGCCATGGGGATTAATGCCAAGGTTTCCACCCCCGAAGCACCGGTCTGGACCGACAAGCTGAAAAATGGCGACTTTGATGCGGCGCTGCAAGGCTACTTTGCCGGGGCGAATCCGCATAAGTACTTCGAAACGGCCTTTCACTCCCGCAATATGGGGCCAGTAGGCAACCGTTTTGCTGCCAACCGCTTTATCGATATTGATCTGGATAGACTGCTGGATGCTTTTGCCAGCACAGCCGATGATGCCAAACGCCGCGAGTTGCTCAACCAGGCGCAGGAAAGAGTCGGCGCCAACCAGACCATTATTCCGGTGTTCAACAACCCCTCCTGGTACCAATACAACGATGCCCGCTTCGTTGGTTGGTTCAACGCGGAAAATGCCCAGGCCAAGCCTCAGCTACACCCGGATACCCCGGAGCGTCTGCTGCATGTGCTGAACCTGCGCCCGCGCAGCTAAGCCCCAGCTCTAGCTGACACCTCGCTCCGGCACTGCCGGAGCCTTCCCGAATGACCTGTAAGGAGGCCGTTGCCACGGCCGCGGCCTCCTCTTGTCTGTAACTTTGTCTGTAAAAAGGTGCACTGTGGGATACGTATTAAGACGCCTCGGTTTTTACAGCATCGCCTTTCTGGTAGCGGCCTGTATTAACTTTATGCTGCCACGGATGATGCCGGGCGACCCGGTGACAGTGATGTTTTCCCAGGCGGGCTCCGTAATGGACCCCGCTGCCATGGCCGCGCTCAAAGCCACCTTTGGTTTTGTCGATGGGCCCTTGCATGAACAATTCTTCGCTTATCTGCAAAGCGTTTTTAGCTGGGATCTCGGCACCTCGGTGCGTTACTACCCCCAGCCGGTCAATGATGTACTCGGTCGCGCCCTGGGCTGGACCCTGTTTCTGGTGGGCAGCGCTACCCTGTTGGCCTTTGTCGTCGGCAGTTTGCTGGGGATTCTGGCGGCCTGGTATCGCGGCAGTCGCTTTGACTCGATTCTGTCACCGACTGCCCTGATTTTGCAGTCGATCCCGGCAGTGGTGATCTCGCTGCTGACTCTCTTTGTGTTTGGTATTCAGCTTGGCTGGCTGCCGGTGGGCTATGCCTATAACCCGGCCCTTGACCCAGGTTGGGACCTCGACTTTATCAGCAGCGTTGCCGTCCACGCGGTGATGCCGGTGGGCACCCTGGCCCTGATTCAACTGGCCGGGTTCCTGATGCCGATGCGCAACAACATGATCAACCTGCTCGGTGAAGACTACCTGACCATGGGCCGCGCCAAGGGTCTGAGCAACCTGCGGGTGATGCTCAACTACGGCGCCCGCAATGCCATCCTGCCCAGTGTGACGGCCCTGTCGATGGCGATAGGTTTTGTCATGGGTGGCTCGTTAATCACCGAGGTGGTGTTCAACTATCCCGGCCTCGGCCTAACCCTGTACCAGGCCATTCTGGCCCGCGACTACCCGCTGATTCAGGGGCAATTGCTGATCATGACCCTGGCCATGCTCAGCGCCAACCTGATTGCCGACCTGCTCTATGTCTACCTAGATCCCCGCTTACGTACTGGAGGCCGTGACGCATGAGCCTGCTCAAACTATTAACCAATAATCCCAAGGCTTTGCTAGGGGTCGTGCTGGTGAGCTTCTTCATCCTCGCCAGTGCGGCTGCCCCGCTGCTAACCGACTATGACCCCCAGCGCCGGGTGGGCAAACCCCACCAGCCGCCCTCCGAGCAACACCTGCTTGGCACCTCGCGGATGGGTTATGACATCTACTCGCAACTGCTCTACGGCGGTCGCACTTCCCTGGCGGTAGGCATCGGCGCCGGCACCCTGGTCACTCTGTTGGCCGTGGTGCTGGGTATCAGTTCCGGCTACTTCGGCGGTAAAGCCGATGAGATCATCACCTTCTTCACCAATGTGGTGCTGGTGATCCCCAACCTGCCCCTGTTGCTGGTATTGGCTGCCTTCCTGGGGGAAGTCGGCCCCTGGATTATCGGCCTGATTATCGGCCTGACCTCCTGGGCCTGGGGCTGTCGCATTATTCGTGCCCAAACCCTGGCGCTGCGGGAAAAGGAATTTGTCCGCGCCGCCGAACTGATTGGTGAACCGGCCTGGCGCATTCTGTTCTGTGAACTGTTGCCCAACCTGGTCTCCATCATTGGCATTACCTTCATCGGCTCGGTGATCTACGCCATCATGACCGAAGCCACCCTGGAGTTTATTGGCCTCGGCGACCCTCTGGCGGTGACCTGGGGCACCATGCTCTACCACGCGCAAAACAGCTCGGCCCTGTTAGTAGGTGCCTGGTGGGAAATCCTCACCCCCTGTATTGCCATCGCCACCCTGGGGGCAGGCCTGTCGCTGCTCAACTTTGCCGTCGATGAAATTGCCAACCCAGCCCTGCGCAATGGTCGCGCCCTGAAACGCTGGCAACAAATGCAGCTGGCGATCCGTCAGGAGGCCCAGGCATGAGTACTCCGCCCTTACTGCAGGTCGAAAATCTCTGTGTGGATTACATCACCGAGCAGGGTGATGTCCGGGCGGTGGAGCAGGTCAGCTTCAATATTGCCCCCGGCGAAGTCTTTGGTTTGGCCGGTGAGTCCGGCTGCGGCAAGAGCACCGTGGCCTTTGCGGTGGCGGGACTGCATCGTCCCCCCGCCTTTGTCAGCGGTGGTCGCATTCTGTTTGAGGGAGAAGATATCGCCCGTGCCAGCGAGCAACGTCTCAACCACTACCGCTGGCGTCAGGTCAGTGTGGTGTTCCAGAGCGCGATGAATGCGCTCAACCCGGTGCTGCGACTCTCTGAACAATTCCGCGATGTGCTGATGCGCCATGGTGCTTGCCGCAACAAGGCCGAAGCCCTGGCCAGGGCGGAAGAATTGCTGAAGATTGTCGATATCCACCCCTCACGCCTGCATGACTACCCCCACCAGTTCAGTGGTGGCATGCGCCAGCGGCTGGTGATTGCCATTGCCCTGGCCCTTAATCCCCGTCTGATTGTAATGGATGAGCCCACCACCGCCCTGGATGTGGTGGTACAGCGTGAGATCCTGCAGAAAATCTGGGAATTAAAAGAGCGTTTTGGCTTTGCCGTACTCTTTATCACCCATGACCTGAGCCTGATGGTGGAGTTCTCCGACCGCATCGGCATCATGTACGCCGGTCAACTGGTGGAGCTGGGTCAGGCTAAAGCCATTTTCGAACAGCCCCAACACCCCTATACCCAGGGCCTGGCCAATTCCTTCCCTGCCCTGCACGGGGAGCACAAGCGCATGTCCGGTATTGCCGGCAGCCCCTTGAGTCTGCTCAACATCCCACCGGGTTGCCGCTTTCAAGCACGCTGCCAGCAAGTACATGAGCTCTGCCGTCAGGTGGCGCCTGAGCTGCACAATCTGAGTCAAGCCCGTGCCAGCCGCTGCCATCTGCACCTGCACCCCCTGGTGCAACCTGCCCACGCCATTCCTTTGCGTTCCCTTGCTCATCAACAGGAGGCGAGCTGATGCATCCCGCTATGCCTTTATTAGAAGTCGATAATCTCTGTCAGGATTTTAAGCTCAGTGGCAAAGCCGCCAGCATGCGCGCCCTCAATCAGGTCAGCTTTGACCTCTACCCAGGCCGCGCCCTGGCCATGGTGGGGGAATCCGGCAGTGGCAAGAGCACCAGCGCACGCCTGATTACCCTGATGTATCCGCCAAGTAGCGGCGAAATTCGCTACCGCGGCCAGGATATTGCGCCTTTACGCCACGGCAGCCGCACCGAACAACTCGCCTATCGCCGTGCCGTGCAGATGATCTTTCAGGACCCCTTCGGCTCCTTGAATCCGACCCATACCATTCGCTATCACCTGGCGCGCCCGCTGCAATTGCACCGTCGTTTAAAAGGAGCGGCGCTGGAGCAGGAAGTCCTCCACCTACTGGAGCGGGTCGGCCTAACCCCGGCACAGGCAACAGCAGAGAAATTTCCCCATCAGCTCTCCGGGGGACAGCGCCAACGGGTCAATATTGCCCGCATCCTGGCGGTGGGCGCCAAGGTCATTCTGGCCGATGAACCCACCTCCATGCTGGATGTATCCCTGCGTCTGGGCATTCTGAATTTGCTGGAAGATCTCAAACAGCAAGAAAAATTAGCCTTTCTCTACATCACCCATGACCTGGCCACGGCGCGCTACTTCGCTGAAGACACCGCAGTGATGTATGTCGGCCACATGGTCGAATGGGGCGACACCGCCAGCCTGATTGATCACCCCGCCCACCCCTACACCCAGTTGCTGCTTTCCGCCGTGCCTGAGGCCGGCCGCTCCATCATGCAACCCCTGGAAGGGGGACGTAAGGGTGACATCCCCCTGTGGACAGCTGCCAGCGAAGGCTGCCCCTTTGCCAGCCGCTGTCTGCATGCCGGTGAAGCCTGCAGGCGGCACTTACCAGACGCTAAACAGTTGGCGGAGAACCACTATGTGCGCTGCCACCTGCACAGTTAATTCGCTTCCCCCGGTGTTGCCGGGGGCGACTGCCACGGCAGTCAACCCTTGCCTGCTGCCATCCGGCAGTGGGTTGTACCACGAGTGCTTGGCTTCCTTCGGGGAGCCCTTTTTCCCATTCCTTTAACCTAAGCTTCATGCGGAGAAAGCTTCGATGCATAACAACAATAAAGTGCTTTTCACCCTGTCCCCCTTGGCACTGGCAACCCTGGTAGCGCTCGGCGCCCCAGTACAGGCCCAGGCCGAAAGCGGCAATCCTTTTATCGATGACAGCCACCTAAGCGGCAGTCTGAACTGGTTCCACCGCAACCGCACCCAGAAGGATGCCAGTGGCCAATACAAACCCAACCTTAATCATGACACCCTTAGCCTGGGGTTGGATTTCAGCTCGGGCTACATTGCCGATACGATCGGTTTTGACGCCTCCCTCTATTCCGGCACCCCTATCACCGAAGACGGCAACTGCTCGGAAATGGCGCTCTGCGGCGCCAAGGGCGACTGGAAACCCGACGCCAGCTACGCCTTGCTCGGTCGTGCTTATTTAAAGGCCAAGTTTGGTGAGGGGGACTATCAGGCCAACGTCAAAGCCGGTTATGTCGGCATGGGCGGCATCGGTGTACTCGGCGATGTCTGGAGTATTTTCCCCGGCACCTATCAAGGCTTTAACATCACTGGCAAAGTGAAAAACCTGGATCTCGCCTATGGCTGGGCCAACGAGTTCCGTGAGCCCTGGGCGCGGGATTACCATAAATTTACCGCTGGCAGCAAAGAGATCGACTACGTCCATAGCTTTGGTGCCAAGTACAGCCTGGACAATGGCTTCTACGTAGAGGGCGGTTTTGGTCAATCCAAAGACTTTATGGACCGCTATATGGCAAAAGTAGGCCACAGCTTCCAGATCGATGATCAAACCAAGCTGGATATCAACGGCCAGTACTATGCCGGTAAAAAAGGCGGCGATCTGTGGGAAAGCTCTGGCGCCAAACCCTGGGAAGGCACCGGCCATCAGGAAGTGCTCAGTGCTGCCCTGAATCACGGCCCCTGGACCTTCAGTGCCGAATACATTCAAACCACCGCCAAGGCTGACAATGGCGGCGTAGGGGTATTTATCCCCCGTATGCTGGGGGATGGCTCCTACGGCAAAGTGGGCGGCCGCCTGGATTACTGGTGGAACTCCATCAGCGACTGGGCCTATGACGGTGAGCGTGCCTACAACCTTGGGGTGAAATATGACTTTGCCAGCCTCGGTTATCCCGGTTTGACTGCTGGCACCAATCTGATGAAAGGCAGCAATATCACCTATCGTAATGCCGATGGATCGGTAGCCTCGAAAGATGGCAAAGAGTGGGCCCTGAACCTCGACCTCGGCTACACCCTGCAGGATGGTCCGCTCAAAGGCCTGGGGATTAATGCCCACTACACCAACTACAACATCGTCAGCCCCAGCGCAGGTAACAGCGGTATTTGGCCGAATAAAGACCGCCGCGATCTGAAGGTGATGATGTCCTACAGCAAACAGTTCTTTTAAGACGAAATAAAGGAGATGTCAGGCGCTTAACCGCGCCTGTACTGCCACCTCAGTGATGGGCACCGAGGTGGACTGGCTTAAACCCATGGGTACCTCTTCAGTTTGCGCAACCTGGCTCTGCCAGTGCGAGGGTCAGGTTGCGCCTTTTACCTCATCCATTATCCATTTCCACCCATTGCACCTGACTTTGCGCACGCTCCGCCTGCTTATGCAGCCGGCTTGCTTCCTCCAGACGCATGATCAGCTGAGGCCAACTGTGCTTCTCCGTTACGATCAGTAGCGCTGCCCGAATCGAGACACTCACTGGCTGACTGCCAGCATGGTAGTTCATTGCGACAATTGATTGCTGCAGCTGCTGGGCACGCAACTGCGCCTGTGTTTCTGAAGCATTGGGTAACACCACCAGGAACTTGTCATCCCCCAGACGACCGATATATTCCGAGGCCTGCAAACAGCTGGACAGGGTCTGCCCTACCTTGGCCAATACCGCATCACCGGTGGCATTGCCATACACCAGGTTCAGCTCGGCAAAGCTATTAATATCGCAGTACACCAGGGCCGTGCGATTACGCTGCTCAATCAAGCGCTCAGTGATTTGCTGAATCACTGCCCGATGCAGGGTGCCCGTCAGCACATCCACTCGCTCCAGTTGATTTAGCTTTTTCTGCAGACGACTGGACACCACCCACACCACGGTAAAGCTGACCCCCGCCACCAAGGAGATCATGGTTAAAAATGCCAGGGCCTGCATTAGTCCGGCACTCATAAAGTCCTGAATGCCCTCCCCCGCCAAGGTCCAGATCACTCTTAGCAACATGAAAGCAGCAAATAACACCAAAATACTAGCGAGACAACGCTGGGCCAAATCGCCACCATGCTGCCACAACAACCACGCGGCCATAGCGGTAAAGGCACCCAACGCCAGTGAAATCACCACAATGCGCGCCACTACGTTTTCATTACCGTAGGTGAAGTAAGCAAACAGCACTAATCCCACCCCAATCAACGTCAGCCCCGCATAGCGCCAACGCAGTGGCTCAATATTGGCTAGACGCACCGCCATCTCCAGCAGGAGGTGCCCCCCTAAAAACAACAGGCCATTAGCGAGCAAGATTGAAAAGAAATGGGGAATCAGATGGCGTAGTCCTAATAGGAAAAAACCTAAGGCAATACTGGAGCAGGCCAGGGCTGCCATTCCTACCCCTGCAATACCAGCATGGCGCTGTGCCCAAAACACTGTGATCAATCCAAGCGCAAATAAAGCCGAGAAAAGCGTGGTGACAAATGCCAGTGTGCGGATATCAAGTTCCATATTGTTAGCCTTTTAGGTTGCAATCCAGCTACCGCTCGTTGGCGAAGCAGTAAACACCTGCCAGTACTCTGGCCGGTAGTCTTATACATAAGCGCTAAAACGACCAAAAAAAAGCCGAAGGTCGTAACCTTCGGCATAAGGCACAGGGGATCCCTCCCCTCCAGTCAACACAAGCTAAATCAGGATACGGCCTGGTTGGCCAAACCGGCGGCAGCCCCTAACAAACCGGGGTATTCCGCATTGACTAACCATACCGGCATGGCCTCCATATAGGATTGCATCCGTCCTTTCGCCTCAAAGGCCTGACGGAAACCACTCTTGGCAAAAAACTCGGGGAAACGCGGCACAATACCACCGCAAATGTACACGCCTCCCAGGGTACCGATGGTCAGGGCGGCATTACCCGCCACTTCCCCCAGCACCCGACAAAAATGCTCCAGCACCTCTACCGCCAACTGATCCGTGGCCGCTAATGCTGCCTCCGTCACCTTAGCAGGGGAATCCAAATGACAGGGTTGCTGACGCAGTGCAGCATAAGCCTGATACAGCAGCAACAGACCTGCGCCGCTGAGCAGACGCTCAGCAGAGATACGACTGTGCAGGCTTTTCAGGTGCTGCCATAGCTGTAGCTCCCACTCGCTGGTAATCGGCCAACTGACATGACCACCTTCCGCCGCCAGGGGAATCCAGCCCAGCGCCGAAGGCACCAATGCGGAGACACCAAGCCCGGTACCCGGCCCGATCACCAAACGGGGACGCCCAGCCATGCCCTCACCGCCACCAACCTGCAGCAGACCACTGGCGTCAACCTGGGGCATACCCAGCGCCATGGCAGTGAAGTCGTTCAGTACTTTAAAGGTGCGCAGTTGCAGCTTGCTTTGCATCTCCGCCTTGCTAAAGCACCAATGGTTATTGGTCATCTGAATCCAATCCGCATGCACCGGACAGGCAAAGGCCAAACAGGCTTCCTCTACCTGCTCCCCCACTTGGGCCAGGTAAGCCACTACCGCTGAATCCAGATTGCTGTAGTCGGCGCAGGCTAGCACCCGCACCTGCTGCAATTGGGTACTGCCGGACTGCACTAAGGCAAAACGGGCGTTGGTACCACCAATGTCACCCACAAGTGCATACTTAGCCACGATAGGCCTCCAACTGGGTAAAGACCGTTGCCCCTTGTTCCGCCGCGCTGACGGACTGACGCATCCAGCCAAAGAGCTCACGTCCGGTACCCTGCTGCACGTCACTCAGATCAGCCACTACCGGCTCACGAGCAGCCAAGGTGGCATCATCCACCAATAGCTGTAAGTCACCGCTACGGGCATCCAGACGAATCACATCCCCTTCCTGCACCCGTGCCAGAGGGCCGCCTTGGCTGGCCTCCGGGCAAACATGAATCGCGGCGGGCACCTTACCGGATGCACCGGACATCCGCCCGTCGGTGACCAGTGCCACCTTAAAGCCTTTATCCTGCAGTACTCCCAGATAGGGCGTCAGTTTGTGCAGCTCCGGCATGCCACAAGCCGCCGGCCCCTGGAAACGCACCACCGCGATGAAGTCACATTCCAATTCACCACGCTTAAAGGCATCCGCCAGGGCTTGCTGACTGTGGAAGATTTTGGCAGGCGCTTCAACCACTTGATGTTCAGGAGCGACCGCAGAAATTTTGATCACGCCACGGCCCAAGTTCCCCTGCAACAGTTTCAACCCCCCATCGGCGCTAAAAGGCTGGGTGGCAGGGCGTAACACCGCTTCATCGTGGCTATGTGTGGGAGCAGGCTTCCAAATCAACTTGCCTTCCTGCAGGAAAGCCTCGCGGGCGTAATCCCGTAGAGAATCCCCAACCACAGTTTTCACGTCTTCATGCAATAAGCCGGCATCAAGCAGTTCACGAATCAGGTAAGGCGTGCCACCAGCAGCATGGAAGTGGTTCACATCCGCCTGACCATTAGGATAGATACGGCACAACAGCGGGGTGATATCGGACAGTTCGTCGAAGTCCTGCCAGTTGATCTGCACACCCGCAGCGGCGGCAATGGCAATTAAATGCAGGGTGTGGTTGGTCGAACCACCGGTCGCCATTAAGGCCACCATGGAGTTGACGATAACTTTCTCATCAACGATTTCATACAGGGGACGGAAGCGCCCATTCAGTGCCGTATTGCGAATAGCCTGACGGGTCGCCTCAGCGGTCAGCTCATCACGCAGGGGCTGACCAGGATTAACAAAGGCCGCTCCCGGCAGGTGCAGCCCCATCACCTCAACCAGCAGCTGGTTGGAGTTGGCAGTGCCATAAAAGGTGCAGGTACCGGCACTGTGATAGGAGGCAGACTCTGCTTCTAACAGCTCATCCCGACCAATCTTGCCCTCGGCATAGAGCTGGCGAATCCGCGCTTTTTCTTTATTCGGCAAGCCTGAAGGCATAGGACCTGCCGGCACAAACACACCCGGCAAATGACCAAAACGCAGGGCGCCGATTAATAAACCCGGCACAATCTTATCGCACACCCCTAAATAAAGGGCAGCATCAAACATGTTGTGCGACAGCGCTATAGCGGTCGACATGGCAATCACATCACGGGAAAACAGCGACAGCTCCATCCCGGCTTCACCCTGAGTCACCCCATCACACATTGCCGGTACCCCACCAGCAAACTGGGCGACGCAGCCCATCTCATGGGCTGCCTGACGAATCAGCGCGGGATAATGCTCAAAGGGCTGGTGTGCCGACAACATGTCGTTATAAGCAGAAACAATCGCCAGGTTGGCCTGATTCATCATACGCAGGGTGTTCTTATCACCCTGATTGCAGGCCGCAAAACCATGGGCCAAATTGCCACACCCCAACTGCCCACGGTGCGGGCCCTGACGCTCCTGGGCCTGCATGGTGGCGAGATAGGCGGCACGGCTGGCCTGACTGCGCTGGCGAATGCGCTCGGTGATGGCGACTAAGCTAGGATGCATAGGGGTACTCCAGATCTGGCAGCAGCAAATTTTTGGTAATATTACTAAAAAAATTGATCTTGGTCTGCTCCAAAAGTAGAAAAAAAGCTTATTAAGATGTAATGTTCTTACAAAACCAAGAACAACACCTACTACTAGATGCAAGTGCGAGGATTCAGCAGTGACTATTCGTGTAGCTATCAACGGTTATGGTCGTATTGGCCGCAATGTTCTGCGTGCCCTCTACGAAAACAACTATCGCAAAGACATCCAGATTGTTGCCATCAATGACCTGGGCGACGCCAAAATCAATGCGCACCTGACTCAATATGACACCGTCCACGGCCGCTTTAATGCCGATGTAAAAGTGGAAGACAACGCCTTGATCGTCAACGGCGACCGCATTGTGGTTTCCAGTGAGCGTGACCCCGCCAAACTGAACTGGAAAGAACTGGATGTGGATGTGGTCTACGAATGTACCGGCCTGTTCACCAAGCGCGAAAAAGCCGCACTGCATCTGGAAGCGGGGGCGAAAAAAGTCATTATTTCTGCCCCTGGCACCGACGTGGATGCCACCGTGGTATACGGCGTCAACCATCAGGTACTGAAATCTTCCGATACCATTATTTCCAATGCCTCCTGCACCACCAACTGTTTGGCGCCGGTGGCCCAGGCGCTGCACAACAGTATCGGCATCGAAAATGGTCTGATGACCACCATCCACGCCTATACCAATGACCAGAACCTGAGCGATGTGTACCACACCGATATGTACCGTGCCCGCTCGGCCACTCAATCCATGATTCCCACCAAAACCGGTGCCGCAGCAGCGGTAGGTTTGGTACTGCCAGAGCTAAATGGCCGTCTGGATGGTTTCGCCGTCCGCGTACCAACCATTAACGTTTCTCTGGTGGACTTGTCTTTTGTTGCCAGCCGCCCCACCAGCAAACAGGAAGTCAATGATATTATGCGCGCCGCTGCCGAAGGCGAGATGGGTAAGCTAGGCGTACTGGACTATAACGAACTGCCGCTGGTTTCTGTCGATTTTAACCACTGCTCACGTTCTTCCACCTTTGACTCCACCCAGACCCGTGTCAACGGCAATCTGGTTAAGGTACTGGCCTGGTATGACAACGAGTGGGGCTTCTCCAACCGCATGCTGGATAACACCCTGGCCCTGATGGCAGCCAAATAAGGGATCGACGGGCAGTAGCATACTGCCCTGTTTGATTGCCAGACCGTAGTTTTGAGAGGAAAGCTTGAATGCGTCGTACCAAGATTGTTGCCACCCTGGGCCCCGCCAGTGAAAAACCCGAAGTGTTACGCCGCCTGCTCAGCGCAGGGGTGAACGTTGTACGCCTGAACTTCTCCCACGGCAGCCCCGAGGAGCACCGTCAGCGTACTGAACTGGTGCGGCAGCTCTCTGCCGAACTCGGTTGTCACGTGGCCATCTTGGGCGACCTGCAAGGCCCTAAAATCCGCATCGCCCGTTTTGCTAACGGCCCAATTGAGCTGCAAAACGGCGACAAGTTTATCCTTGATACCAGCCTTGAGCGTGACGCCGGCAACCAGCAACAGGTCGGGGTGGATTATAAAGCCCTGGCCAGTGACTGCCGCCCAGGCGATCGCCTGCTGCTGGACGACGGTCGCGTGGTGTTGGTGGTGGAAGAGGTCAAGGGCTCAGCCCTGCACTGCCGTACGGAGATTGGCGGCAAACTGTCGAACAACA
This sequence comes from Balneatrix alpica DSM 16621, assembly GCF_000619885.1. Lineage (GTDB taxonomy): Bacteria > Pseudomonadota > Gammaproteobacteria > Pseudomonadales > Balneatricaceae > Balneatrix > Balneatrix alpica. The sequence goes on from NZ_JHUZ01000011.1 coordinate 167,005, forward strand.
AGGGCATTAACCGTGAAGGCGGTGGCCTGTCTGCCCCTGCGCTGACCGACAAAGACCGCGTAGATATCAAACTGGCAGCCAGTCTGGGGCTGGACTACATCGCCGTATCCTTCCCCCGCTGCGCCGAAGATATCGAAGAGGCCCGTCGCCTGCTGCAACAGGAAGACTGTCAGGCCGGTATCGTTGCCAAAATTGAACGCGCCGATGCGGTGAATGACTTTGAAGTACTGGATCAAATCATCCTCGCTTCTGATGCCGTGATGGTGGCCCGTGGCGATCTCGGCGTGGAAATTGGCGATGCGCGCCTGGTCGGGGTGCAAAAACACCTGATTTCCCGCGCCCGCACTCTGGATCGGATGGTCATCACCGCGACCCAGATGATGGAGTCAATGATTCAAAGCCCGATGCCCACCCGCGCAGAAGTGATGGACGTGGCCAACGCAGTACTGGACGGTACCGATGCGGTGATGCTGTCGGCAGAATCCGCCGCAGGCTCCTTCCCGGTAGAAGCAGTACAAGCCATGGCCCGTGCCTGTGTAGGGGCTGAGCAGCACCCCAGCGCCTACCGCTCCAAGCATCGGGTCAATACCACGTTCAAGCGCAAAGACGAAGCCATTGCCATGGCGGCCATGTATACCGCTAACCACCTGCGCGGCGTGAAGGCCATCGTCACCCTGACCGAAAGCGGCTCCACACCGCAGTGGATGTCCCGCATCAGCTCCGGCTTACCGATTTTTGGCCTGTCCCACCACGACAAGGCCCTGCGCCGCATGGCGCTGTTCCGTGGCGTGATGCCCGTCTTCTATGACTCTACAGACCAGAGCGAAGAAGCCATTTTGCGCGACGTTGCTGAACTCCTGGTTAAGAAGGGTGCTGTTGCGATGGATGACATCGTCATCCTGACTAAAGGCAACATTATGTGGCAACAAGGCTGCACCAATACCCTGAAGATTTTTTCACCTCGCGATGTGCTTTCCCAGTAGCATGGTGAGACTCCTGTAGGCGGCGCAAGCCGCCTTTTTTTTCGCATTCTTAATGACAACGTGAGTGAACCCAACAGCATGACACCACGCACTCTCCCCTTTACCGATCTAAACCTGGCACCCGTAATTCTCGGCATGATGCGTCTGTGCGAGCAGCCAGAGCTGGCCAATACCCAAGCATTAAGCCATTGGCTAATGCAACGCCTGGAAGAGGGCTTTACCACCTTTGACCATGCCGATATTTACGGCAGCAATGAGGTAGAGCGACGCTTTGGTGAGGTACTAAAAAGCCAGCCGCAATTACGTCAGCAAATGCAGCTGATTAGCAAGTGCGGCATTCGTCACCAGTGGCAGGCCCCCAGTGACAGGGTCAAACACTACAACAATGAGGCAGGCTATATCCTCGACTCGGTCGATGGCATTCTGCAGCGGCTAGGCTGTGAACAACTTGACCTGCTGTTGCTCCATCGCCCTGACCCGCTGCAACAACCCGAGGAAGTCGCCCAGGCATTTACCCAGCTGCTCCAACAGGGCAAGGTACGCTACTTCGGGGTATCCAATTATTTGCCCGCGCAGTTTGAGCTGTTGCAGCAAGCCCTGCCGATGCCGCTGGTCACCAATCAGATCGAGTTCTCTTTGCTTGCCCGCGCACCCCTCGATAACGGCCAGCTCAGCCAGATGCAGCTACGTGGCATTACCCCGATGTATTGGTCACCCTTGGGTGGTGCGCAGTTATTCAAACAGCCTGAGCATCCTTTACTACAAAGCCTGACCCGCATGGCAAAAGAGTTGGGTTGTACCCTTGATGCGGTGGCTCTGGCCTGGGTCATGCATCATCCAGCCGCCGGCCTCCCCTTGGTGGGCAGTTTTAAAGAAGAGCGCCTCCAAGGCTATCGGCAGGCCTGTGAGCTAAGGTTGTCTCGTTTGGATTGGTATGAACTCTGGGAAAAAGCCCAGGGAGAAGAAGTCGCTTAAACCCCTTCTTCGCTAGATGCGCCAGGTAAACGCCAGGCAGCCACTTGATGGCGCTGTGCCAACGCCAGCAGCTCCTCCGCTGCCAGTGGTTTGGCAAACCAATAGCCCTGGATTTGACCACAGCCCAGACTGAGCAAGCGCTCGGCCTGGGCTTGCTCCTCCACCCCTTCCGCAATCACTGCCATACCCAGGTTATGGCCCAAAGTCAGGATGGTACGCACCAGGGTTTCCCCCGCTTCTGACACCAACAACAGGTCAATAAAGGACTTATCGACCTTGAGCTGATCCAGTGGAAAACGATGCAAATAGCTAAGGGAGGAGTATCCGGTACCAAAATCATCTACCGAAATAGCAAAACCAAACTCACGTAAATCCTGCAACACCCGGCTAGTCTCTTCCACATTCTGAATCAGGCTGCCTTCCGTTACCTCAAGCTTAAACAGCGATGCTGGCAGACCAGTCTGACGCAACAGCCGTTGCAGTAGTGAACTTAACGCCTGCGGACGACGCAATTGCATCCCCGAGATATTCACCGCCACGGGCACCCCCGCCAACGGCCCCTGTTGCCATTGACGTACCTGGGAAAACACCTGGAGCAATACCCACTCAGACAAAGGATGAATCATGCCTGTCTCTTCGGCTAAGGGGATAAACTCTGCCGGACTCACCCATCCACGCTCAGGGTGACGCCAGCGCAATAAGGCCTCCACCCCCACCCACTGACCAGTCTGGATGCTGAGCTGGGGTTGATAGACCAGCGACAACTCATCCGCGGCCAGGGCATGCTTGAGATCACGCTCCAGCTCAATGCGGCGCTGCCGCACCTGCATTAACTCTTCACTGTAGGCACTCCAGTGTTGCCGTCCTTGTTGTTTAACATGCAACAGCGCAATGTCTGCTCGCTTAAACAGCACTTCAAAGTCACGACCATGTTCTGGAATCAGGCTGACGCCAGCCGATGCCGTTACCCTCAGTTCATGCTCTTCAATCCAGTACGCTTCACTCAGCAACGCCAAGAGTGCATTCAGCTGGGCCTCATAGTTAGCCTGTAACAGCAGTACAAATTCATCGCCGCCCAATCGCGCCATCGGCAGGTCTTTAGGCAGCAACTGTTGCATACGCTGGGCAACCTGCTGCAAGACGGCATCCCCCAGAGGATGACCATAACTATCATTAACCTGTTTAAAGCCATCCAAATCCAGCAAAGCCAGCGCACGATACTCCCCACCCTGCTGCAACACCTCCTGAAAGCCCGTTCGGTTTAACAGACCCGTCAACATATCGTGCTGAGCCTGATAGGCGAGGGCCTGCTCCTGCGCTTTTCGCGTACTAATGTCAGCGAACACCCCAGCAAAATGGGTAATATGTCCGTAACTATCCTTAATTGCCGAAATAGTCAGCCATTCTGGATAGACCTCACCATTCTTACGGCGGTTATAGATTTCCCCCTGCCAGAGGCCATCACTAAACAGATCGCGCCACATCCGCGCATAGAACTCTGCATCGTGCTGATGCGAACTTAACACCCGCGGCGACTCGCCTAACACCTCATCGCTGCTATAACCAGTAATGGCCGTAAAGGCTTGATTAACATAGATAATCTTCAGGTTTTTATCGGCGATCATGATGCCATCCGAGGCGTGCTCTACCACCCAGGCCAATAGTTTCTGCTGACGATCCTGGCTGCGTTTCTCGGTTACATCCTGCACGATGCCGCGTTTGCGTACTAAGAGGCCATCCTGATCCTGCTCGACATTGACCCGCTCATGCACCACTAACACCTGTTGGCGCACTTTAATGCGATATTCGGTTTCAAAACTTTGCTCGCTGGCATGTAACTGCTCAATCCGCTGCCGATCCTGGGGCAACACCCGCAGTAACAAGTCTGACAAATGAGCAGGTAATTGTTCCGGACACATCAGTTTTAGCCAATGATCGGAGCACAACAGGCGGCCCTGGGCATAGTCATATTCCCAACTACCGACCCGGGCTAAGCTCTGCGCCTCCTCCAGATTAATCCGCTCCTGCGCCAGACGCTGCTGGGTGCGAATACGCTCTACGCCAAGTCCCAGCACCTGCGCCAATGCCACCAAATGCTCAAATTCATTGGCCTGGGGTTGCTGACTACTAGCAAACAAAATACTCAAACAGCCTTGTGGGGTATCACCACTGCCCAGCAACGGAAACACCCACAGGCATTGCCAACCATGCTGTTTGGCCCAGCGTTGAGTTTTGGCATCAGGTTCTAATTGCAAGTCTTGAATCAGCTCCGGACGCTTGAAATAGAGCGCGCGCTCCGTGGGAATACGCTGCCCCGCCTCCCCTATTTGCGGGTAGCTATCAATGCCAGGCAAGGCTTCGCTACAAATCGGTGACAGCAACTTGGCTCCGGCAGAGTCGAGCAACTCCACCAGCACCAAAGCACCCGGCAGCAATACTTGTAACTGCCGTGCAATACTGGCCATCGCCAGATCCAGCTCTTGATGTTGTGACAGCTCCGCCGTGCTTTGATGCCTTAGCTGCAACCACTGGGCATGAAACTTACGCTGCTGAACTTCGCGATATAAACGCCGCACCAACTGCCATAAGCGGTAGAGCAAAAAGAATACGAGGGGCACCACCACCAAGAGCACATAACTGATTTGGTCGATGAGCTGGGTAAAAATCTCCTGTCCATGACTACCAAAGCGCCAACTGATCATGACTCCCTGACCAACAGGCTGCCCCGGCAACAGTAGCTGCAAACTCTCTGAGCCCCAGTCAGCACTGGCCTTGCCCAACACTGCACTATTCAGCCCCACCCGTTCACGAATATCACTGAGATAGGCCTGTTTAAGATCAATAAAAGAAAACAGTAATGCCCCCTCAGGCGCTTCAATAGCCGATGTCGGCAACACTGGCGCAACCACTAACAAAAAGGGTTGTTCCGCCAGTAACAACACACGGCTATAGCTCCAGATGGCCGCAACACGTGACTCTAACGCTGCCTGTAGGCGGGGAAAAACATACCAAAACTCCTGCCGTAACCGAGCCTCAACCGATTCGGCGTGAGTCACTAATGCGGGAGGTAAACGAGAAAAACGGGGTTGTCCCTGGGCAGACATCAGCATGAGGCCATGACTGCCCATGCTCTGTAAGTTGGGCCACAGCACCGTATCAATCCAGGCATGATCAATACGCCCTAACAGTTTCTGCTGACTTTCACTGATACGAACCTGACTTTTCAGACCCGCTTCTTGATTGGCAACAAAGCCCTGGTGATAAGACTCAAAGAGAGCCTGTTCATGAATGCGTTCAATCTGACGCAGATCCTGCTGATGGGTGTGCAGCAAAAACAGTAACAGTGCTGCCAAACCAAGCAAGAGCAACGAGAAGGGTAAAATAACGCTCAGCAGATGGCGGCGATAACGCCCTTGCAGGCTGGAGCGTACATCTTGGAGTTGCCCTCTGCTCATGCATCATTACTCAGTTAACAGCGATAACCCTGCCAATCTTGAGGACAAACACCTTTAATTTCCAGTGGTTATATTAGCTTTTCAGCAAAAAGGTAGAGAAGGTGCCGATTTTGCAGCTCACCGCAGACCCCCTCTCTCCTGCACCGCTGGATTTAGCCTTTTTGCATCAAGGGTAAGGGTGAGTATTTCGGTGGTCCGAGCAGAATAGGCAGATAGGACCAGGCAAAGCTGAGCATAGCCATACACCAAAGTAGCCCTGCCCCCAGCAGCAGATAGGGATAAGTCCCCCCGCTAAAAGGAGCGAACAAACGCAATAACGCGGCACCATTTAGCAACAGCAGCGCCAGAGTTAAACCGAATGGCGCTTGCAAAATTCGTCCCGTATGGCCCAGAGCAGCCCGACCAGCCACCGCCAGGATCAATCCCATCATGCCGCCGATGGTAAGCGCATGCAGACCCGCATTAACATAAGCCGGCTGCCACCAGAGTGCGACCCCCATCGCCAACACCCCTAGCGCGACCCAGGCAAAACCCAAATGCAATGACCACATCAAGGGGTCTTTAAGGGTGCGCCACCCCTGCCAACGCAGCAACCGTACCAGTAATCCCAGTCCCGCCAGTGTCACCAGCGCTGCGGTGATCGCCGCATAGGGGAACCAGGCCCATGCCAGGGTAGCGAGCATCATCAGCACCACAACACTCAGGTCAAAGCGATTGAAAGCGGGCGGATAGGGGCCATCCTGACGATTAAATTTCAACCAGTTTTGGGTAAACGCCGGAATGATGCGTCCACCAATCAGACTGATCATCAACACCACCAGGAAAGTAGCCATGCGGATGCTCTGCTCGGCAAAACCGAGCACAAATAACAGCTCCCCCATGCCAAATACAGCGAGTAGCAATACCACTTTAATATTGCGCTTATTATTGGCGGCCAGTAGCTCACGCCCCATGAGAAAGGCTAAACCCAGCCAAAAACTCACTAGCCCCAGTAGTAATAGCCAGGTCGGCACACTGGCGCTAAACGCCATCAGCAAGCGCCCTGCCAACCAGCTCAACACCAACAACTGCAAGGCCAGACCTTGCACCGGCTCGCGATTGGTCCATTTCGCCACCGCTGTCAGCAAAAAGCCGGCAATCGCAGCACCCGCCAGGCCGTACAGCATTTCATGGGCATGCCAATGGGTTGCAGGCATCGCCAATCCAGAGGATTGCACACCAGTGAAATACAGATGCAGCCAGCGCAACACTAAAATAATCGCCGCCAGGGTCATCAGGGCGAATAAAGGTCGAAATGCGTAACTGAATAGACGCTGAAACCAGCTTTCCGCCACAGGCTCAGTCATGGCTCCCTCTCCTCACGATCAAGACGGAGACAAAAACTAGCATTTTAAATACATATTTAAAATGCCCCCTTGGGGGTAGGCCGCGCGGGAGTCGCCATTGCCTATGATGACTGACTATCTACCTCTTCCTGTTCCAGCTGCCACTCCGATTCCGCTAGCAACTCGGCGGGTAGAGGCTTAGTGGGTCGCGCCCCCAACTCGACAAAGCGCTGAGCTCTCGCCACCAGATTGCCTCGTCCCCGACTAAAGCGATTCATCGCCCGTTCATAACTCTGCTGGCTTTGCTCCAGCTGCTGCCCCAAACGCTGCATATCCTCAGCAAAACCACGCAACTTGTCGTATAAGGCTGCGGCCTGCTGCGCAATCAATTGCGCATTCTGATTTTGCCGCTCGTATTGCCAGATATGGTTGATGGTCCTCAGCACCACCAGCAAATTGGCAGGGCTGACCAACAGAATGTTGTGCTCTAAGCCAAACTGAAACAGGCTGGGATCTTCCTCCATGGCCACCATAAAAGCCGCCTCTATCGGCACGAACATCAACACATAATCCAGGGTACGCAGCCCCTGTAACTGCTGATAGTCCTTTCCCCCCAAGGCACGAATATGGTTACGTAGCGCCTGCACATGCCGGCGTAATGCACTCTGACGCTCACTTTCATCATCACTGGAGTGATAACGTTCGTAATCCACCAGCGAGACTTTTGAGTCAATCACGATGTCTTTCTGATCAGGCAGATGCACCACAACATCGGGCTGATAATCCTTGCCCTCCGCATTCTTCAGCGCCACCTGAGTGTGATACTCATGACCTTGGCGCAATCCTGACTCTGCCAGCACCCGGGCCAAGACCATTTCCCCCCAGTTGCCCTGCAGTTTTTTATCCCCTTTCAGTGCTCGGGTGAGGTTGAGCGCTTCCTCGCTCATACGCTGGTTGAGGCTTTGCAGGGTCTGAATTTCCTGCTTCAGACTACGCCGCTCAAAGGCTTCTTTTTCATAACTGTTCTGCACCTGCTGACGAAAATCACCCAGCTGCTCCTTTAGCGGCTGCAGCAAGCTATCAAGCTGATCACGGTTTTGCTGGCTGAAACGCTCGGCCTTTTCCTGAAAAATGCGATTGGCCAGATTTTCAAAACGTTCGCTGAGTTGGCTTTCCGCCTGTTGTAGCAGCTGTAATTTCTCCTGAGCCTGGCGTTGCACCTCCTGATAGCGTACTTCCAATGCCGCATACTGACGCTGACTTTGATGCCAGTTTTTTTCCACTTCCTGCAGGCGTAGCTGCTCTTCCTGCCATTGCTGTTGCAACAATTCTAACTGGCGCTGTAATCCCTCTTTTTCCGCCATCAACGAGGCCATGCGTTCAGACTTGAGTAAGTATTCCGCGCGCAAATCTTCCAGCTGTTCTTGTAAGTGCTCACTCCGCCCAGAAAGCTGATTATAGTTAGCCTCAAGTTGCAGATAGCGCTCCTGTTCACGACTCTGCAACTGCTCAAATTGACTCAATAAACGCTGCCGCTCTGCCCGCTGTACCAGGCTTAACACTAGCCACATCACGGCAGCTGCCAGCAGGGCGGCCCACCACCAATCTATCACCCCAACTTGCATCTTCTTGCGTTCCCTTCTAAACCCCTTTGGGCCTAATGGTGTTTTGAGAAAATGTCATACCCCCCTCAAAAGCCGCACAAATACTCATGGCATTGAGGATTTACAGTTTCTCCTATGGCTGTCTAGTATCTTTCCAGCTGTTCTGCTAGGCCCCGGCCGCACCATACATCAATGGATTAACTGAAACAGCAGCGTTTCTAAACTTAGGAGCAATAATAATGAAAAAAGGTCTCGCCGTATTTGCTGCCACCGCTCTGGCAGCAGCCATGGCCTCCGCTGTGCAAGCAAAGACGCTAGTGTACTGCTCTGAAGGCAGCCCCGAAGGTTTCAACCCCTCCCTTTACACCGCTGGTACCACTTTTGACGCCAGCTCCCGTGCCGTGTTCAACCGTCTGGTTGAGTTTGAGCGTGGTACCACCAAGATTGCTCCCGCGTTGGCAGAAAAGTGGGAAGTCTCCGAAGACGGCCTGACTTACACCTTCTTCCTGCGTAAAGGGGTTAAGTTCCACGAGTCCAAAACCTTCAAACCCAGCCGTGACTTCAACGCCGATGACGTGATTTTTTCCTTTGAGCGTCAAGGCAAAAAAGATCACCCCTATCACGGCGTCTCCGGTGGCTCTTATGAGTACTTCACCGCAATGGAAATGGATTCCCTGATCGAATCCATTGAGAAGGTAGACGACTACACCGTTCGTTTTAAGCTGACCCGTCCTGAGGCCCCCTTTATCGCTAACGTTGCGATGGACTTCGCCTCCATCATGTCTGCCGAGTATGCAGAGCAGATGATGAAAGCAGGCAGCCCCGAGAAGTTTGACCTGGAACCCATTGGTACCGGCCCCTTCCAACTGGTGCAGTACCAAAAAGACTCCGTTATCCGTTACCTGGGTAACAAAGATTACTGGGCTGGCGCACCTGAAGTAGAAAAACTGGTGTTCTCCATCACCCCTGACGCTTCTGTACGCTACGCCAAACTGAAAGCGGGCGAGTGCCATGTGATGGCCTACCCCAACCCTGCTGATCTGGCGGAAATGGCCAAGGATGAAAACATCAAGCTGCTGGAGCAGGAAGGTCTGAACGTAGGTTATCTGGGCTATAACACCCAGAAAGAACCCTACACCAAGACTGAAGTACGTAAAGCGCTGAACATGGCCATCAACAAAGATGCCATTCTGGAAGCGGTATTCCAGGGCGCCGGTAAGGTCGCTAAAAACCCCATCCCCCCCACCATTTGGTCTTACAACGACGCTATTCAGGATGACCCCTATGATCCTGAAGCAGCCAAGAAGATGCTGGCAGAAGCTGGCTATGCCGATGGCTTCAAGACCAACATCTGGGCGATGCCAGTACAACGTCCCTACAACCCCAATGCTCGCCGTATGGCAGAGATGATCCAGGCTGACTGGGCCAAGGTCGGTGTTCAGGCTGAAATCGTCAGCTTCGAGTGGGGTGAGTATCTGAAGCGCTCCAAAGAAGGTGAGCATGATACCGTGCTGCTGGGCTGGACCGGTGACAATGGTGACCCCGATAACTTCCTCAACGTACTGCTGGGCTGTGCCGGGGTGAAAGGCTCCAACCGTGCCCAATGGTGTAACGAAGAGTTCGATGCACTGATCAAGGAAGCTAAGCAGGTAGCAGATGTTGAAAAACGTACTGCCCTTTACCAGCAGGCTCAGGAAGTATTCAAGCGTGAAGCGCCCTGGGCAACCATCGCTCACTCTGTTGTCTTCCAGCCTGTGCGCAAGGAAGTGAAGGACTATAAGATTGATCCCTTTGGTGGCCACATCTTCTACGGTGTAGGCCTGGAATAATCCGGGGATCCGGCAAAAAGGCATAGCCGGTGGCTATGCCTTTTTTCTTCTGGGTTCACCCCTCTCCCCGGTGATGCCGGTCGATGTTCCGCTCAGCCTAAACATCCCTATGTCGGACTGATGCAGATAACCGCACGCACGACCTGTCGCATCGAGCGGAGGGGACACCTCCTGATCAGGTAATACATTCTATGTTGCAATTCATTTTCCGGCGCCTGGCGCTGGTTATTCCCACCTTTATCGGCATTACCCTGCTGACTTTTGCTTTGATTCGCATGATTCCCGGTGACCCGGTCGAAATCATGGCCGGTGAGCGCGGTGTCGACCCTGAGCGTCACGCCAAAATCATGGCGGAAATGGGCTGGGATCAGCCATTACTGGTTCAGTACTACAACTATATTGGCGATGTACTCCAGGGCGACCTGGGTAAATCTTTGATTTCTAAAGAACCCGTCCTGCACGAGTTTCTGACGCTATTCCCGGCGACCGTTGAGCTCTCTCTGTGCGCGACCCTGTTTGCCATCTTCTTCGGTTTACCGGCGGGTATTATCGCAGCAGTGAAGCGCGGCTCGATTTTCGACCACAGTGTGATGACCGTCTCCCTCACCGGTTATTCCATGCCGATTTTCTGGTGGGCGCTGCTGTTGATGTTGGTGTTCTCCGTCAACCTGGGCTGGACACCGGTCTCAGGACGCCTGGATGTCACCTACTGGGTCGATGATGTCACCGGCTTTATGCTGATTGATGCCTGGCTGTCGGATGAACAGGGTGCCTTTACCTCGGCTCTCTCTCACCTGATTTTGCCCAGTATCGTCCTTGGCACCATTCCCCTGGCGGTGATTGCCCGTATGACCCGTTCGTCCATGCTCGAAGTACTGGGGGAAGACTATATCCGTACCGCCCGGGCCAAGGGTCTGGCACCGTTACGAGTGATAATGGTGCATGCCCTGCGTAATGCGCTGATTCCGGTGATTACCGTGATAGGTCTACAAGTCGGCACCCTGCTGGCGGGAGCCATTTTGACGGAAACGATCTTTGCCTGGCCTGGCATTGGCAAGTGGTTGATCGAATCGATCCACCGTCGCGATTACCCGGTGGTCCAGGGCGGTATTTTGATCGTCGCCACCCTGATTATCATTGTTAACCTGATTGTCGATATTTTGTACGGTGTGGTTAATCCGCGCATTCGCCATACCAAATAAGGCCTGCTCGCAGCGCCCATAACAACAACGACTATAAATACGCGGACTAAAAAGCATTATGAGTGACGCAACCCTGAATTCAGCGGCCCCCGGCTATACCCAGCCGCCCTCGCCGCTTAAAGAATTCTGGCTCTACTTCAGCAGCAACAAAGGTGCGCTGATAGGGCTGGCATACATCCTGTTTATTCTGTTTGTGGCGGTTTTTGCCGACTTTATCGCTCCCCATTCGCCAATCGAACAGTTCCGTGACGCCCTGCTACTGCCTCCAGCCTGGCAAGAAGGCGGACGCCTGACCTACCTACTCGGCACCGATGATGTGGGCCGCGACATTCTTTCCCGCCTGATTTACGGCGCCCGTCTGTCGCTGCTGATCGGCTGCATGGTGGTCACCCTTTCCCTCAGCATTGGTATTTTGCTGGGTCTGATTGCCGCCTACTGCCGTGGCGTGGTGGAAACCACCATCATGCGCCTAGTCGATATCATGCTGGCTCTACCCAGCCTACTGCTGGCGATTGCCATCGTCGCCATTTTGGGGCCAAGCATCTTTAACGCCTCCATTGCCATTGCCATCGTCTCCTTACCTCACTATGTCCGCCTGACCCGTGCTGCCGCCCTGGCGGAACTGGGTCGTGACTATGTCACCTCTGCACGGGTGGTGGGGGCTGGCCCACTGCGGATTATGTTTATCACCCTGCTGCCCAACTGCATGGCCCCGTTGATTGTGCAGGCCACCCTGGGCTTTTCCAGTGCAGTGTTAGACATGGCCGCGCTTGGCTTCCTCGGTCTGGGTGCCCAGCCACCGACTCCGGAATGGGGTTCAATGTTGGCGGACGCTTTGCAATTCGTGCAGCGGGCCTGGTGGGTGGTGACCTTCCCTGGTCTGATGATTCTGCTCACGGTATTGGCCTTTAACCTGATGGGTGATGGCCTGCGTGACGCCCTGGATCCCAAGCTGAAGCAGTAAGGAGCGGTCATGCCACTACTCGAAATTAAAAACCTGACCGTTACCTTCGGCCAGGGCGATGCGCCCTTCCGTGCCGTTGACCGGATCAGCTATAGCATTGAAGAAGGTGAAGTCTTAGGCATTGTCGGTGAGTCCGGCTCCGGCAAGAGCGTCAGCTCTCTGGCGGTGATGGGGCTGATCGACTTTCCCGGCAAGGTCAGTGCCGACACCCTCAACTTCGGCGGCAAGGACATGCTGGCGATGAGCGATAAGGCCCGCCGCAAGATCACCGGTGATGAAATTGCCATGATCTTCCAGGACCCGATGACCAGCCTCAATCCCTGCTTTACCGTGGGCGACCAAATCACCGAGGCGCTGAAGGTGCATGAGGGCGGCTCGAAAAAAGCACTCAAGGCACGGGCCATTGAGCTGCTGCGCCAAGTGGGGATTCCCGCAGCGGAAACCCGTTTTGATGCCTTTCCCCATCAGCTATCCGGCGGCATGAGCCAGCGGGTAATGATTGCCATGGCCATTGCCTGCAACCCGCGCCTGCTGATCGCCGATGAGCCCACCACCGCCCTGGATGTAACCATTCAGGCGCAGATTATTGACCTGCTGATTGACCTGCAGAAGCAGCGGGGCATGAGTCTGGTGCTGATCACCCATGATCTGGCCCTGGTGGCGGAAGTGGCTGATCGCATCGCGGTCATGTATGCCGGTCAGATTGTCGAAATCGCCAAAGCCGATGAGCTCTTTGCCAAGCCGCGTCATCCTTACACCCAAGCCTTGCTGCGTTCCCTACCCGAGCACGCCCAGGGCAAAGCACGTCTGCAAGCCCTGCCAGGGGTGGTGCCAGGTAAGCACGACCGCCCGCAAGGCTGCCTGCTTAATCCACGCTGCCCCTATGCGAGCGATGAATGTCGTCAGCAAGAGCCGACACTGCGCGCCCACGGTGAGCGCTTGGTGAAATGTTTTACCCCCCTGGATGATGAAGGGAGGCCCGCCGCATGAGCGCAGAAATTCTATTAGAAGCCAAAGAGCTGAAACGCCACTATCAGGTGAGCCGCGGCCTATTCCAACCCGAAGCCACGGTAAAAGCCCTGGATGGGGTGTCTTTCCAGGTTGTTCGAGGCAAAACCCTGGCGGTAGTGGGGGAGTCTGGCTGTGGTAAGTCCACCCTGGCCAAACTCCTGACCCTGATCGAACGCCCCAGTGCCGGCCAGCTACTGGTAAAGGGCAAGGATGTAAACCAGGCCCAGGGAGAGGAGCTGAAAAAACTGCGCCAGCAGATTCAAATCATCTTCCAGAACCCCTACGGCTCCCTTAACCCACGGCAGAAGATTGGCGCCATTCTGGAAGAGCCTTTGGTGATCAACACCAAGCTGAGCAAGAGTGAACGCAAAGACAAAGCCCTGGCGATCATGAAAAAGGTGGGGCTGAAGGAAGAGCACTACAACCGCTATCCGCACATGTTCTCAGGCGGCCAGCGTCAGCGTATCGCCATTGCCCGCGGCCTGATGCTCAACCCAAGCGTGGTGGTCGCGGATGAGCCGGTTTCGGCCCTGGATGTTTCCGTGCAGGCACAAGTGCTCAACCTGATGATGGATCTGCAGGACGAGTTGGGCTTGAGCTACATCTTTATCTCCCACGACCTGTCCGTGGTAGAGCACATTGCCGATGAGGTGATGGTGATGTACTTGGGCAAAGTGGTGGAACGGGGGAGCACCGAGCAAATCTTCAGCGACCCGCGTCACCCGTACACCCGCGCCCTGCTGTCGTCTACCCCGCGTCTCGACCCCAGCAAACGGATCGAGAAGGTACGTTTGAGCGGTGAGCTGCCCTCTCCCTTAAACCCACCGAGCGGCTGCGCCTTCCATGGTCGCTGCCAGTTTGCGCAAGAGCGCTGCAAACAGGATACCCCCCTGTTAGCCGAGCAACATCAGCGCCTGATTGCCTGCCATGAGGTGGAGGCTGGTCGGATCTAACGTGACTGGCGAGGCGATGAACAACGGGCTATCACCTGTTTCCTGGTGGTAGCCCGTTTTTTATGGCACTGGCTTGTTATGGCACTGAATGCTGCCTAATGCACCTCAGCCAGAAAGGCCTGTAGATCCTCCAAGAAGGCATCTGTCGCGGTCAATTGCGGGGAGTGATCTGCTTCGGGATAAATCACTAGTTCTGCCTGGGGAATTTGCTCCATCAGCCACTCTGTCACCCCTAACGGATAAAACTGACTGCGAGCACCGTACTGCAATAACACCGGGACCTGAATCTGACTTTGAATATCGCGGAAGTCCGAGCTGACCACATCCTGCCATAGCCGAATCAGCCCCGGCGCGTAAAGCTGACGCAAATATTTGCGCAAATCCTGGATGCGGCTGCTGTTATGCTCGTAGGCCTGCCGAATTTTGCTGTTCAGCCCCCGTGCGGCCAAACGCAGCACCGCCTCCGGGAAGTCCTCCTGCAACTCGTGCAAAAAACTGTCGCTACGTGCCTTAGGAAAGTCGCCATAGATGCCATAGGGCCAATACAAATCCGTAATCAACTTGGGAGACTGGTCCACAATCACCAGCGCCCTCAAATCCGCATCACCATAGGTTTGAATGTACCGCCACGCCAATAACGCCCCCATGGAATGCCCCACCAGCACGGGCCGGGCCAACCCCAGGGTATGGATTAAAAAATGCAGATCCTTCACCAACTGCCCCAGGCTGACAGGGGTTTCCGTATGCAATGGGCGATGATGATGCCCCCGCGCCGTCCAGCACACACAGAGGTGATCATCACTGATAGGTTCCAGAAAGGGTTTCCAGATGTGCGGACCTGACGTCCAGCCATGGAGGAAAATCACTGGCCGTCCCTGCCCCAGCACCTGCAAATCGAGGGGTTCACCATCGGGCATAATCAGTTGTGACATCGCGCGAGTCCTTACGGCTGAACCTTGAGTTCACATGCGAGTTCGTTGCAGCACCACCGTCAGCGGATCAGCCGGGAGCCAACTTGTGCACCGCAACATAAAAAACACAACCTATATCAAACGCTTATCCTTCACAACTTCTTAACTATGGCCTGTATCGGATTCAAGTAAGCTTGCTGCCAAGCCCTCACCCTATCCTTCCAAGTATCTTTAGCGGTGACCTCCTCCCCCTTCTGCTCCAAACATCTTCAAAAAAATCGAACTTTTAATGCAAATAATGTCGCTTTTTTCGACCCTGTAGATTCCTACAATGGACTCATCCGCTTCCACCTCGTCAGCAGCGGCCATAATCGAGGAGATCAACATGAGCAACAATGTATTAGCCATCTACAACAGCCTGATGGGCGAAAATGGCAACTCCACCGCCCTGGTGAAGCAGTTCGTACAGGACTGGCAGCACAAGCACCCCAACAGCGAAGTCACCAGCCGTGACCTGGTACAAAATGCCCTGCCTCACCTTAGCCTAGCGGAAATGGGGGCCTGGATGACTCCCGCCGAGCAACGCAATGAAGAGCAGCAACAGCTGGCAGCCTTATCAGACAATCTGATTAAAGAATTGCTGGCCCATGATGTCATCGTCATCGGTATGCCACTGTACAACTTTGGCATCTCCTCCCAGTTCAAAGCCTGGCTGGATCGCATTGCCCGCGCCGGTGTCACTTTCAAGTACACAGAAACCGGCCCCGTTGGCTTGGTGAGCGGCAAAAAAGTCTATGTATTGGCTGCCCGCGGTGGCCTCTATCAGGGCACTGACAAGGATACCCAAACCAAGTACCTGCAGGACTTCTTCAACTTTATCGGCATTAGCGAGATTGAATTTGTCTATGCCGAAGCCCTGGCCATGGGCGATGACAGCAAACAACAGGCGCTGGCCGCCGCCAAACAGCAGATTCAACAGAAGATTGCCTGAGGCTAACCCCTCTCTCCCCTCGGTTAAGGAACCCCAGTCTCCCGTTTATTGCTTGTCAATTAAGGTGGCGGAGCTGGGGTTCCTCCTCCGACCCTGGCCAAGTTGACCCAAGGGTCAAACAATGGAACACTGCCTCGGTTTTCCTGTCCGAGCACCCGCATGAGCCTGTTCCACACCCTACTTAACTCGCTGTTACCCATTTTTGCCTTGATTGGTCTGGGCTGGTGGGCCAGGCGCAGCCAATTGCTATCTGAACAGGCACTGGCCAGCTTTAACCCCTTTATTCTCTACATCTGCTTACCCGCTTTGATGTTCTGGTCTACCGCTCGGGTACCTGTTAGCGATTTTGCCCAACCCGCCTTTGTCGCCGCCTTTATGTTGGCATCCTTAGGAGTGGGCGCCCTGGCCGCATGGTTAGGTTGGCGTTACTGGCAACTCAAGGGAGCCGACGGCTTATTAGCCAGCTTGAATGCCCTGTTTGGCAATAGCGTCTATATGGGCATTCCCCTTTACACCCTGAGCTATGGCCTAGAAGGGGTAAACCTGATCATTATTGCCACCCTGCTCGCCAATGTGGTGTTCATGGGGATTGCCATTTCCTGGCTTAGCTGGCTGTGTCAGCCAGGCAAACTCAATTGGCGCGCCCTATTCAGCCGACTGCTGCTGAAAAACCCACTGCTATTGCCGCCCTTGCTGGGCATGCTCTGCTCCTGGCAAAACATCAGTCTGCCGGATGCACTGATCAGTCTGTTTGAGCTACTCAGCCAAGCCACCGCGCCTGTGGCACTGTTTGCCATGGGGCTCAGTCTCTATGGGCAACGCTTGAGAGGCAGCCTGAGCGCCATTGCCAGCCTGAGTGCACTCAAATTACTGCTCCACCCTGCTTTAGCCTGGGGATTGGGGATCGCCTTTGGCCTGAGCGGCCTGGATTTAACCGCGTTGGTGCTGATGTGCGCCCTGCCAACAGGCGCCCTCGTCAGCCTGTTAGCCATTCAATATCAACGCCTTATTCCGATTAGTAGCTCAGTGATGGTGTTCTCCACCCTGCTCTCTTTACTCAGCCTGCCGCTGTGGATGGCGCTCCTGCCTTAACTTGAACTTTGCGCAAAACAACACTACAAAACCTAGGTGATTTTCAGATTAAGGCGTCTTAGTGTTAGTGGCTCCTTAATGATGTATTTGTCTGATAGGCATGAGGCTTGAGGTGACACTCTCAGCATCTGGCAAGACACGGATCTGACCAAAAAGGGGTAACAACACGCATGCGCCGACTGCTATGCCTGGGTTTGCTGTGGTTATGGACCGGCCCGCCCCATGCGGTAGCCGATATTATCGTGGGTGGCGATCGTGACTTTCCCCCTTTTGAGTATCTGAATGAGCAAGGCCAACCTGAAGGTTTCAATATTGACCTGATTCAAGCGATTGCAGAGCTGAGTCAGCAGCCCATGCGCACCCAGCTAGGCCGTTGGGACGATATTTTTCAGGCGTTTGAGCGGGGCGAAATTCAGATTGCAGGGGTGTATTACAACCAAGAACGGGCACAGAAATTTCTGTTATCAGACCCCATCACCATCACCTCCTATAGTTTCTTCAAACACAAAGACGCCCCCTCCATTCAATCGCCAACCGACCTCGTTGACAGTCGCATTCTGGTGCAAACCAATACCTATGGGGAAAAACACATTCAGGCCCTATTGCCCAATGCCGAGCTGGTTCGTGTTGATTCTGAACTGGAAGCACTGAAACAACTTAATACCGGCAGCTATCAATATGCCTACGTTACCTTTCAGACGGCGCGCTACATGATTAACCGAGCCGATCTGCGTAACGTACTCCCCACCGGGGCGGAAACCAGCGCCCACCATTATGTATTTGCCGTCCACAAGGACTACCCCGAATTACTGCAAGTCATCAATCAAGGGATGAGCAGCCTCAAAGGCTCTGGAGAGTTTGAGCGGCTCTATAACAAATGGATGGGCACGACCCGCGCCGAGGTCTTAGAAAAGTTTCGCTGGGGGTTGATCGCCCTGGGTCTCGGCTCCTTTTTGCTCCTGAGCTGGGTCGGCATGCTGCGGATTCAGGTCAAACGCGCCAAAATCAAACTGGCAGCAGAGCTCAATGCCCGAGGCCGCGCCGAACAAGACATTATGCAGCTGGCCAAAACCCAGCAATGGGTATCTGAAACCAGCCAACTTGGCATCTGGACCTATAACTTCGAAGAGCGCACTTTCGCCCCTAATACTTGGTTTTGCACCCTGTTTGACCTGACAGGGCCCATGCTGAAGGTCAGCCTCGGTAGCGTCATGCAACCACTCGCGGCCGAGGATCGTAATGCCCTCGACCACTTCATTCTGCTGCTTAAACAACAACCGCAACAACCACAGCAGGTACAACTGCACCTAGGTGAGCGCGTACTACGCCTGCAGGGTCAATACGCCCAGGAAAATGGTGGAAAAGCACGGGGCATTGTCCAAGACATCACCCAGGAATACAGCATCAGCCATGAACTAAACCGTCAGCAACGCTCGATGGAAGCCTTGGTCGCTAATATTCCTGGGGCGGTATACCGTGCCAGCCTGGAACCTGAGCTGCCACTGATTTTTTTATCGGAAGGCATTGAGCATATCCTTGGCCAGGGGGCACAGCCTGAGAGTGTTCCCTCCCTTAAATCCCTGGTCTTAACCGAAGACTGGAGCACCTTTAATCAGAGCCTGCTACGCGCCTTACCTGAGCAAGCGCACTTTTCCTTGTCCCATCGGGTGCTGGATAACCAAGGCAAGGTCCGCTGGGTACTCAACCAGGGCCAACCCTGCGAAGATGATGAAGGCAATATTTGGATTGAAGGCGTGTGCTTCGATGAAACCGAGCAAATACTGCATGCCCAGCATTTAGACTACCTTGCCCATCGCGATGTGCTGACCGGATTAGGTAATCGCTACTCCTTTCATGAGTACACCCAAACCGCCCTGCAACTATCAAAAAACCAAGATCGTATGCTGGCGCTGATCTTGCTTGATCTGGATAACTTTAAAACCATTAACGACACCCAAGGCCACGACTTTGGCGATCGTGTATTGCAAGAGCTGGCTCTGCGCCTGCAACAGGGGCTCACTAATCAAGAGAGCTTGTTCCGCCTGGGGGGGGACGAGTTTGTTGTGGTACTCGCCAATCTGCACAGCATAGAAGAACTAACCCAGGAACTGCGCCACCTGCGGCAAAACCTCCATGCGCCATTACAGGTCGATGGACAAACACTGGTACTGACCGCCAGCCTCGGCATTAGTCTGTTTCCAGACGATGGCGACAGCGTCAAAAGCCTGATGGGCAATGCCGATACTGCACTTTATAAAGCCAAAGCTCAGGGTAAAAACACCTTTGCTTTCTATACCGCCAGCATGGGGGAAAACGCCAGACGGCGTTATTGGCTAGAGCAGGAATTACGCCAGGCCCTGCAAGACAAAAAAATTCAGGTGTTCTACCAACCCCAGTTCCGTGTCAGTGATCAACATACCGTGTTGGTAGGGGCAGAAGCATTAGCCCGTTGGCAACACCCGCAGCAGGGAGCTATCACCCCAGCGGAGTTTATTCCTGTGGCAGAGCTGGCGGGGCTCATCGGCCCTCTCGGCCAACAGGTGCTGGAGCAAAGTTGCCAGCAACTCGCATTATGGCGCGAACAGGGCTTCCATGACTTTGTCATGTCCGTGAATGCCTCGGCACAGGAGCTTCTTGATCCTGGCTATCTGCTTCGTTTACAGCGCCTACTTGCCGAGTACCGCTTACCGGCCAGCAGCCTGATGCTGGAGATTACCGAAAGCACCTTCATTGAAGACACTCCTCAACTGCGCGAGCAATTGGATGCGTTGAACCTTTTAGGCATACAGCTGTCCATTGATGACTTCGGGGTGGGTTACTCGTCGCTTTCTTACCTACAGCGTTTTCGCGTCAATACCTTGAAGATCGATCGCAGCTTTATTCAAAATATTGAGCAGCCCGAAACCCAAACACTGGTCGGCGCCATCATGGCGCTAGGGCGTGGACTCAATATTGAAGTCATTGCCGAAGGTTGCGAGCAACAACAACAATTACAGCTACTTTGCCAGCAGGGCCCGGTGCTGGTGCAGGGCTATTTGCTCGGACGCCCGGTGCCAGCCCAGCAGTTTGCCCAACAGCACCTGCTCAGCGCCGAGGCGCAACCCAAGCGCAATGGTGTAAAAAAGCCATGAAGTTGTGAAGCAGCCCTGTTATCTTGACTGCTTGGTAAGAAAACTGTTCCAGACGTAGTAGGAACCCATTGCAATGATGCGAAACCTCAGTATCCAAGGCCGGTTGCGACTGGCCTTCATCATTTTGGTGCTCGCCACCCTCTGCTTAGGCGGTTTTTCCTGGTGGAGCCTGCAGACCCTCCAGCACAATCTCAGCAGTGACCGTGCTGCCGATATGATTAATAGCGATATTCTGCATATTCGCTCGCTAGAGCGGCAGCTATTCGAACAGCCCCAGGAAGATACCGAGCAACGCCTAACCGAGCAGTTGGCGCAATTGGAACAGCGCCTGCAGCAAGACACTAACCTACTGCCGTTGGTCGGCGAATATCGCAGTGCGCTGGATACACTCAATAGCTCCATTAATATCCAAAGCCGTAACGAAACCTTGATGGTTAGCGCTGCGCAGGAGGTCAAACAAAATGGCCTGGATCTGATTATCGAGCTTCAGATGGAGTATCAATTCCTGCAGTCCTCGAATGCCAATCGGCAGGAGCTGGCGGATATTCTCAAGTTGATCGAAGACACCAACACCCTGATCACGCTGATTCATGAAGCACGTATTGCTGAAAAAGACTACTTACTAGGTCACGCAGAAGCACGTCAGCTGGTTGAGGCTAATACCGCCCATATGATGGAACTGGGCAACAAGCTCAAACGCGATATCAGTGATGGCGACACCCAAAAAATTGCCACAGCCATTGTCGAAAGCGTGCAGCTATATCGCGACGCTTTTCAGTCCTTTACCGAAGCCTTAGCCCAGCGCCAACAGGCTAAACAGGGGTTGGAGGGAGCCGCCACAACACTGGTCAACAGCACCAATGAGGCGAAGCTGAACCGGCAAATGGCCACCGAAAAAATGCTCAGCACTAGCCAAACCACGACCATTACCCTGCTCTTGGCACTGGTTATTTTCAGCATTATTTTTAGCAACCTGATTTCCCGCTCCATCGTGCTACCGCTCAAGGCGATTTCCAGCCTACTGGCTAATATTGCCGAAGGTGATGGCGACCTGCGTCAACGCCTCCCGGTAGAAGGCAAAGACGAACTGACCGAGCTGTCATCCTCCTTCAATCGTTTCGTCGAGAAGTTACAGCAGAGTATTCAGCGCCTTGCGAAGGTTGCCGATAGTCTCTCACATGCCTCTGCGCGTCTGACCTCTACCACTGACCACACCCGTAGTCAGGTCGAGTCGCAACGTCGGGAAACTGAGCAAATTGCCACAGCCGTGGAGGAAATGGCGCAAACCATCCAAAACGTTGCCGCCAATGCCGAGCAAGCCTCCACGCAAACCCACGAAGCCAATGGCCGCAGCAGCCAAGGCCGCAAGAGCATGCGCAGTATGCGGGAACAACTGCAAGCGCTGAACCAGGATATCAATCAGACCAGCGCTTCGGTGCAACAGCTGGAGCAACAAAGCCAAGCGATTGGCTCTATCGTGGACGTTATCAAGGGTATTTCCGAGCAAACCAACCTACTTGCCCTCAACGCAGCGATAGAAGCCGCACGAGCTGGTGAGCAAGGCCGTGGCTTTGCCGTAGTGGCCGATGAGGTACGTGCCCTGGCCCAACGCACCAAAGTTTCTACTGATGAAATTCAGCAGATGATTGCCAACCTGCAAAATGTCTCTAACCAGACCCGCACGGTGATGGCCACCAGCCTACAACGTCTGGAGGCCAGCCTGAGCACCTCCGACACCACTAACCAACACTTGCATGACATTGCCGAAAACATGGAGCAAATCAGCTCCATGAATACCCAAATCGCCAGCGCCGCCGAGCAGCAAGCCGTGGTGGCGGGCCAGGTAGCCGGCAGCATCCAACGAGTGGCGCAATTGGCTGAACAAAGTGCCGATGCCTCATCCCAATCTGCCGCTGCCAGCCATGAGGTCAATCAACAAGCCCAGGCGATTGCCAGCGAAGTCGGTCAGTTCAAATACTGAGCCCCACTGACCGGGCGCCTCCACAGGTGCTCGGTCACCACCCCCTCGGTCCCCCGTAGCGGCAACACTCTGCAGGTGGCAAATCACAAGGAAGCTTGCGCTTGTTTGTCGATCTGCTAACGTCTTGATCGATAACAAAAAGGCAGTCAGGAATATTCGACTGCCCCTGTGAAGCAACCGTCTTGCAAGGACCCCGCTATGAAACTGATTAAAACCCTGGGATTAGCAGCCCTGGCTACCTTCTCCCTGTCTGCTGTGGCGAAAGATGTTCATGTCGCCATCACCCAGATCGTTGAACATCCGGCCCTCGACTCTGTGCGCCAGGGCGTGCAGGACGAGCTAGCCGAGCGAGGCTACAAAGAAGGGGAAAACTTAAAGTGGAGCTACGAAAGCGCCCAGGGTGCCCCAGCCACCGCCGCCCAGATCGCCAAAAAGTTTGCCGGTGACCGTCCTGATGTCATCGTGGCCATTACCACTCCTTCCGCACAAACCATGGTGGCCTCTGCCCGTGATATCCCCGTGGTCTTCTCTGCAGTAACCGATCCGGTGGGCGCCAAGCTGGTCGAAGCTCTGGATAAACCCAGCGCCTACGTGACCGGCACCACCGATATGTCACCGATTGATAAGCACATGGAGCTGATCAAACAGATCGCCCCGAATGCCACCAACCTCGGCATTATCTATAACCCGGGTGAGGCCAATGCAGCCTCCTTAGCCGCCATCATCAAGCAGGAGGCTCCCAAGCAAGGCCTGACCGTGGTTGAAGCGGCCGCCCCCAAGTCTGCCGATGTGCAAACCGCTGCCCGCTCGCTGGTTGGTAAAGTCGATGTGATTTACGTACCCACCGACAATACCGTTGTTTCCGCTCTGGAAGGGGTGATCAAGGTCGCTGAACAAGCCGACATTCCGCTGATCAGTGGCGATACTGACTCGGTCAAACGCGGTACTGCGGCCTCCCTGGGCTTTAACTACTACGACCTGGGTCGTCAGACCGGCGTGATGGTAGCCCGCATTCTTGAAGGTGCCAAAGCCAGCGATCTGCCGGTTGAAACCGCCAGCAAAACAGAACTGGTGGTGAACCCTGCCGCCGCCGAGCGGATGGGCTTTACCCTGCCCCAGGCATTGATTGATTCGGCAAAAGAAGTGGTGCAATAAACACCGAGCTGAGTAGCACCTGCTAGGCGCAACCCCGGCAGGTGCTAAGTTTTTCGCTGCATAACGCACGCGTCTAGTGGAGTCTCGCTTTGAGTCTGATTGCTTTTATGGGAGCGCTGGAATCCGGCCTCCTTTATGCTTTGGTCGCCTTTGGCGTGCTGATTTCGTTCCGGGTACTGGAGTTTCCCGACCTGACTGTCGATGGTAGTTTTCCCCTTGGTGCTGCGGTGGCCGCTACCCTGATCGTCAGTGGCTTTAATCCCTGGTTTGCCACCCTGAGTGCTATCTTCGCCGGTGCAGTAGCAGGCCTGGTAACGGCCTGGATGTATGTTCGCCTGGGAATCCTTAATCTGCTCGCCAGTATCCTCAGCATGATTGCGCTCTACTCGGTCAACCTGAGAATTATGGGCAAACCTAATGTCGCCTTACTCGGTGAATCGACCCTGCTCACTCCCCTCGACTCTTTGCCCATTCCTTACTACATCAGCTACCCCATTGCCTTTGCCCTCGTGGTATTGGTGCTGATGAGTCTGTTTATTTGGTTCCTCAAATCCGAAATCGGCCTGGCCATGCGTGCCACCGGAGCTAATCCCCGTATGGCCCGCGCCAATGGCATTAACACCAGCCGCCTGATTCTAGTCGGCATGGCCTTATCCAACGCCTTTGTCGCGCTGGCCGGTGCCCTCTTTGCGCAAAGCCAGGGCAGTGCCGATGTCACCATGGGGGTCGGCGTGATTGTCATTGGTTTGGCGGCAGTGATTGGCGGTGAGGCCGTTATCACCCCGAAAACCATCGTCCGCGCTGTTCTCGCCTGCCTGGTCGGGGCGCTGCTCTATCGCCTGGCGGTCGCTGCTGCGCTCAATGCTGACTTCCTCGGCCTACAGGCACAGGATCTTAATCTGATCACCGCTGTTCTGGTTGCCTTTGCCATTGTGCTGCCCAAATTGCGCCAGCGCGCCAAACTCAAAGGGGGCAAAGCATGATCGAAGTAAAGGATCTGCAGGTTATTTTTAACCCAGGCACCGTGCTTGAAAACCACGCCATGAAAGGCCTCTCCCTGAACATCAAGCAGGGTGAGTTCGTGACCGTGATTGGCAGTAATGGCGCCGGAAAATCCACCCTGCTGAACGCCCTGTCCGGTGAAATCCAAGCCAGCTCAGGCCAGATTCTGATTGATAATCAGGATGTCACAGCACTCCCCACCCATGCCCGCAGCCACTGGGTAGCGCGGGTGTTTCAAGACCCTCTGGCCGGTACCTGTGGCGACCTCACCGTCGAAGAAAACCTGGCCCTGGCCGCGCGACGGGGCGAAGGACGACGCCTGGGGCTGGCCTTACGCCCAGGGGACAAAGCCCGCTTCCAGCAACAGCTGGCACGTCTTGGTCTGGGGCTGGAAAAACGCCTACAAGACAAAATGGGATTGCTATCCGGTGGCCAGCGTCAAGCAGTCAGCCTGTTAATGGCAGCACTGCAGCCGATGAAAATTCTGTTGTTGGATGAGCACACTGCGGCGCTGGATCCGAAAACCGCCGACTTTGTCCTGCAACTCACCCAGGACATTATTCGCGAACATCAGCTCACCGCCCTGATGGTCACCCACAGTATGCGTCAGGCCCTTTCCGTAGGTACCCGCACAATCATGCTGCACGGTGGCAAGCTGGCACTGGATGTCCATGGCGAGCAACGCCAAGGCATGACGGTGAATGACCTACTGGCCCAGTTCTCACGCCAGCAGGGTGAAGAAATCAGCGATGATAGCCTGCTGCTAGGCTAACACTTTCGCCTCTTCGACTTTTCTCTCTGCCCATGGCAAATGCTATGGGCGCCTTCTCCCCTACCTGCACATGCGATGTGATTGTCTCGATATAACTCATCGAACTAAAAAAAATGCAGAGAATGTCCGTTCAATACTTTTTTCGAATAAGGCAATTATTTTTAAATCTAAGCATTGACTTAAAAAGCGAATACGCCTTCAATAACCGGGCACTTTAATGCAATTAATCCTTTTAAGGGGTGCAATAAATGGTAATTAACTCAACCGCCAATAAACCTAATATGCAGACCAGCTGCCGACATGGCCTGGACCTGCATCCGCGCGCCTTGAGTTAATTTACTAATCTCACTGCCGCGGTCTTTCTCGCGGCATCTTTGAATTCTTTCTTTCCCTGAATTCTCCAGCTAGCGCAGAAAGCCCCGGCTCCGAAATATTTTGGAGACTAATGATGACTTTCATGGGCTTTGTTTACACCGCATTCAAAAAACTGCAAAAGAAAGCTGATCAGGACTTACTGGAAAACCAGGTCAGTCACTTAAACACTCACTTGCTTAAGGATATTGGCCTGTACAAGGATGGCAGCCGTATCCGCAGCCTGAACGAGCAACACAACACTCATCAGGCCGAAGCACAGCCCAAGCGCGCTGGCGATATTCCGGCCCATATGAGACTGCAAGTACACAGAAGATAAGCATGCCGCGGTAGCATGGAGGTTACCGCGGCAACCTCGTCAGGCGATGCAGGAGCAAAGCCCAAACGAGACTGGGGGGTGCTCTCACCCCCTTCGCTCACTTTTTGTTACATTGCTGCTTTACATAGATATGCAATTTTATTCAGGCACTTTTGTCCATCATCGCCTATAAAGAAATAATGCAGTCGTCTTATTTTTGATCTCATTCATCTCGATTAAGCAGGAGCATGAATTAATCGGTTGTTAGCAACCACCACATAAACCGTAACGCCAAAAATCGCCAATAATCAAAGCCTACAGCCCTGAAACACGAGGGGTGACGTGCATCATGACGATACCCTCTGGCAACTCTAAACTTGCCAGTCTGCACTGGCTGCAGTCCTGGCCACGCAAACAACTCTTTTTAGTCACACTCGGCTGGCTACTATGCTGGAGTGGCGCCGTTATCTTAGAGCAGTGGATTGCTCCCCACACCTTTCCGGTAAGTGTTCCGCTCCTGAGTTTGCTTGCCATTGTACAATCCCGGCTACTTTCGCCCTGGCTAGGATTATCAGGCTTTGCCATCAGCGCTACTGCCCTGTTCGCTTTTGACTGGCTGCCACTGCACTGGCTCAGTCTCGCACTGACCCTCACTGCCATTTACCTGATTACGCTGAGTGGCCAAAGTCGAGTATCACCACTCCAACGCCTTGCCCTCTTTAGTAATGCGCTGCTACTGCAGTGGCTGGTCAGTGCCTCCTTCGCCCTGCCTACCTTGCTGATGCTCAGCCTGTTTAATCTGGCCTGCCTCAGCCTGGCGCTGGTCTGTCAGCAGGCAGGGTTCATTAACCGCCCTATGCCATTGCAGCAACCTTCAATGTTATGGCCTGGTATGGTCGCTGCCCTGAGCTGGACAGTGATTGGCATACAACAGGATGCGCCTACCTGGTTGCTGAGCCTTGGCTGGTTGACGACACTGGCACTTTGGCTCCCCCATCCGTCCATTGCTCCCCCTCAAGTCAGCGCCATTAATGAACAACAACTCCTGCTGAGTAACAGAAGTCTTTACACCCCTCTTGGTGCCCTCCTAGGGTTAATCCGCCTGACTCTGAATACCCCGCTAACCCGCCAGCAGCGGGCCTATCTTGATAAAGCTAGAGAAACCAACGAGCACCTGCTCTATCAGCTTGGTCAGGTACAGGACAATCTGCTGCTGGCGCGCGGGCAGTTTAGCCTTCAACTACAAGCCTTTTGTCTGGATGAGCTACTGGAGCGCCTGCTCCACAAGCTCTCCCATAGCGCCAGTGAAAAAGACTTGGAGCTGTTACTGGACATCCAACCGGGGGCAGGACATCAACTTGAGGCCGACAGCAACCGACTGGAGCAATTGGTGTTTAGCCTACTCCATCTGTCGATTTGTCACTGTGAACAAGGGGCATTGACCCTGCGGGTATACCAGACTCCCAATCTGGGTGCCCCTGGTCTCGCTCCTGTCAGTGAACCCTTGCCCTGCCAGCTGCATATTCATATCCAGGGGCCTGAACATACGCCACTATTGGTTGCCGACCCGCTCCAAGGCAATGATGATCAGCACCAATTGGAACGTTGTTTTAGCCTGGCGGCGGCAATGCAGGGAGACCTCAGCATCCAGCCAAGCCAAGCGGGCCAACTGCACTTACACCTGCGCTTACCGGTCACCTTATTGCCTCTTGCCCCCAGCCAACAGCAGCGGGAACCGCCCCAATTGATTGGGAAGCATGTGCTGATTCTGCATGCCAAGAGTGATGTACAAAAAGTACTCAGTCAGATGCTGCATCGTTTCTCGATCAACAGTGAAAGCTACGATGATTTCGATGCCATGTTGCAACGCTTGCTGTCTCCCTCAGCACAACCGATAGATGCGGTATTAGTCGATGCGCATGTATACGAGCATTCCGGTCTGGATGTGCTCAATACCCTCAGCCAGACTCCTCAACTGCAGCATATTGGCCGCATCTTGATTGTCAGTGAGCATGAAAAGAACAGTGGATGCTGGAAGCGCTGCGCATTGGGGTACAGAGTCTGGTCGTTAAACCCTTAAACGCCTCCGCATTACTGGATGCCTTATTGGATGCCTGCGGCCAGCGTATGGGGATTCGTAGCCTCCCGGGTCTTCCACTGCCCATCCAGCCTCTCAGTGGGGCCCATATCCTGTTAGTAGAAGATCATCCGATTAACCGCCAAATTGCCTTGGACTTATTAGAAGATGCCGGTGCCAAGGTCTCGACGGCAGTAAATGGGCAGGATGCCGTGCAGAAAGCACTTGAGCACGTTTTTGACCTGATCTTGATGGATATCCATATGCCGGTGCTGGATGGGCTCAGCGCTACCCGCATTCTGCGTGAACATGCCAAGCTCGCCAAAACCCCCATTATTGCCATGACTGCCCAGGGTCTAGAGAGTGATCAACAGCGCTGCCTGGATGCAGGCATGAATGCTTATTTAAGTAAGCCCCTTGATCCTGACACCCTATTTAAACACCTGAGCCAGTGGTTCCAACTGGATGAACAAGCCTGGCGCCAACGTCGCTACCAGCAACAACAGCAGAACCTCGCCGCCTTACAGGCAGAACTGCCCCACTTACGCGATCTGGATTTAGCGCTCGGCCTCAAACGCGTCGGTTACAAGCCTGCACTCTATCTCCTGGTGCTGCGCAGTTTGGTGCAGGATTGCCAAAGCCTGCCCAAAGACTTACCTGTCTGGCTGCAACAGCAACAAATCCCGACCTTACAGCAACACCTGCACAGTTTAAAAAATCAACTGCGTTACCTCGGTGCGGATGACCTCGCCCAACAGTGCCAACACCTGGAGCAAAAGTTACTCATTGAACACCCGGATACCCTCGCCAGCTTACTGCAAGGTTTTTGCCAGCAACTGCAACAGCTATTTGATCAACTACAGCAACTGCCACAGGTTAGTGATAGCCCAATACAGCAAACACGCTACCTGGATGAAAAACCCAAAATTCTGGTAGTGGATGATGAGCGCATTCATCGCCAGGTATTACTCAATCTACTTGAAGAGCACTACCAGGTTTACCAAGCGGCCAGCGGCAAAGAGGCACTTGAGCTCTTAGCCAGCCTGCAACCTACCCTGATTCTGCTGGATGTGATGATGGAGGACATGGATGGCTTCCAGCTACTGCAGGAAATTCGTCAGCAGGGCCTGGCCATTAATGCTGAAATTGTGTTCGTTAGCGGTCAGGATGATGAAGAGTCAGAAGAACGTGGCCTACTGCTAGGCGCCTGTGACTTTATTATCAAACCCTTCAACCCCGCCATTGTCGAAGCCCGTATTCGCACCCTGGTACGGATGGTGCAACAGCGTCATATTCTGGAAAACCTTGCCCATATCGACAGCCTCACCGAGCTGCATAACCGCCGCAAACTGGAAGAAGTACTCAAACAGGAATTTCAGCGCTGCGCCCGCCAGGGCCAACCTCTGTCGGTGGCCATTATTGATGTTGACCACTTCAAGGCATACAACGACCGCTATGGCCACGCCTGTGGAGACGAAGTGCTGCGCCAGGTCGCTCGTGTGTTAAAAGAGAATCTGCATCGCCCTGGTGACTTTGTCGCCCGCTATGGCGGCGAAGAGTTTATGTTAGTGCTCTCCGCCACCGACAGTCAGGGGGCGCGCCAGCTGGCCGAACGCCTTCGTGAGCAGATCAGCCATGCCAGCCTGAAGCTGCCACAGGCTAACCAGGGCATCACCGTCAGTATTGGCGGTTGCTCCCTGGTACCTTCGTTGCTCATTACCACCGATGAAATGGTGGAGTATGCCGATCGCATGCTCTACCAAGCCAAGCACCTGGGGCGCAACTGTGTGCACTGGTATGAGCCGGAAGACAGCCTAAATCTGCTTACTCAACCGCGTAGTGAATAAGCCTGAAGGGGCTGACTGACGATACTCAGCCCAATAGTGCAGCACAGAGCGCTGCACGCTGGCGGCGCATAAGCCCAGGCCAATTCCCCCCACAATCGCCAGGGTATCCAGCCAGGGGCCACGCCCTTCCCAGCCCAGCAGGGGCATAATCCCCTCCGGCACTAGCCGATGCAGCAAATAAATCGGGAAGGCCGCCTGCGCCAGCCGCATCAAAGGACGCACAGACCAGCCTGGCACCCGTAGCTGCGGCCGCCAGCACAGCAACATCACCAGTGCCAACAAGCTCATATACTTGATCCACCCCCCATACCAGTTACCCCCCAAATAAGCGGCTAAGGGCATCATCACGCAGGCTAACGCCACCACCCAGCCGCGCTGGCGCGCTGTCTGGGCCGCACTGATCAGCCAGCCCAAGGCAAACAGATAGAACACCCAAGGCAGGGTAAAGAGTGCCAAGCCTTTCAAGGGCCAGATCAGCGGCAAGGTCAGACGTAGCAGTACCGCCAGCGCAAACAGCCAAAGCCCATACTGAAAGCAACGGTTAATCTGTTCACGGCGGCTATTCAGCCAACGCCGCAGCGGCGCCCAGCAAAAAGGTAAGGCCACCAGCAAAGTCATCTGTACATAGGCTTCAATAAACCAATACAGATAAGGCAGCATCAGCTGGGTATCCGGCACGGTTAGGGCAAAGTTGCCCAGCAGCGCCACCGACACCCAGGGCACCTTGCCCCATACCAGGGCAAAGCCTGCTAATACCAAATAATAGGGAACCAGTACCCCCAACAGCGGCCGCAAGTAACTGCGCCAGTTCCCCTCCAGCAACGCCTCCCAACGAAAGGCCGCCACACTCATCCCCATCAGAATAACCATTGCCGCCGCACCGCCATAAACCGGCCAAAAAGTCTGGTGCGCTACCACCACAGCAATGATTGCCACCACCCTGGCTAACAGTTCGGTGGGCAGGTGATGGCCGCTGGGTATTTCAGCCTTTTCCAACTCGGCAATACTCAGGCGCTCCCAACCCACTGGCAGTCCACCCAAACGCTCCTCCAGGGCCAGAGTTAACTCCACATGGCTTAGGGAATCTCCCCTCAGGCTGGCGAAGCTGTCACTCGGCTTCACCTCTCGCCCGGCAAAGGTGGCACGAAATGCCGCCAACACGCTTTGCCCAACAGGGCGCGCCGGGGCCACAGCCTTTAACGCCGGATAATCGATCTTGCCATTGGCGCGGCGCGGTAAACTCGGCAACCGCTGCACACGGAAGTGCTGACGCCCCACCTTACTCAAGCGTGCCGCCTGCTCCAGCAGCGCCTGCTCACTCTGCTGTAAACCCACCATCACCAGGGTGATCTGGCGATCATCGCCCCATACGGCTACCTCCTCGGCCCAGGTAGCCAGGGCGCGTTCCAGCGCATCGTGACCTATCCTCACACCGGCAATTTTCGACATCCGCGATAAACGCCCTGTGATGCGATAAATCCCCGCCTTATCCCGATAGGCCAGATCCCCCGTCGCCAATTCCTGCAGCTCCGCCCCCCGGCTTAAATCCTGGGCGGACTCGGCATAGCCCATCATCACATTGGCGCCACGGTACACCAGCTCCCCTTCTACCTCATTGCCCTGTAAAACCTGGCCCTGTTCATCACGTAGCAGCAGTTCACCACCGGGAATGGCTATCCCCACCGCCTGCGGCTGCTGTTGCGCCAGCTCCGGCGGTAACCAGGCAATACGGGCAGTGGCTTCGGTTTGCCCATACATAACAAAGAACTGGCCAGCATGAGCCTCCAACCGCTCGGCCCACTGGCGCACCTTGGCAGCCTCCATCGCCCCGCCCGCCACCGTCATAAAGCGCAGACTGGCAGGCCAATGTTGGATCAGGCCAGTGCCCTCTAACAAATTAAAGTGATGGGGCACCCCAGCCAGATTAGTGGCACCACTGGCCGCCAGCTCGGTGGCAAATTGGGGATGTAACAGCGACTGGGGATGCAGCCACAGGCTGGCGCCAACCTGCAGATGGGAGTGCAGTACCGATAAGCCATAGGAGTAATGCAAGGGCAGCACCAAGGCAGCACGATCCGCCTCGGTTAACCCTAAGTACTGCACAATCGACTCGGCATTGGCTTGCAATGCCTGATAGCTCAAGCGCACGCCTCGCCCCTGGCCGGTGCTGCCAGAGGTTTGTAACAGCAGGGCCAAATCTGCATGAGGGGTAGCATGAGGAGTAGCATGCGGCCAATCATGCTGCAGCCATTGCCACTGCCCTTGTAAGCGAACAAAACTGGCGCTAGCCGCAAAACGTTGCGCTAAGGAGGCGGCAGCCTGAGGATCAGCCGCAGGCAGGGGCATCACCGCCTGCCCTGCCGCCAGCGCGGCTAAGTAGACGCTGATCGACTCTGGATCACTGCAAGCCTCCACCGCCACTAACGACCTGGGCTGACCAGCAAAGCGGGCCATCTGCCTTTCAACCCTCTGGGCCAGCTCGGCATAACGGATTACCTGACCTTCCCTGGTCAACAAACAGGGGCGTGATCCCCATGCCCTTAAGGAAGCCAAATCAAAAAACATTCGCATTTCCACTCTTAGAGCGAGAATTATTCACAACAAGTAAACAAAGCGGGCTATTGTAATGCGCTTATCGGCAAGCTTCAGCTCTCTTTTGGGGGTATAAACTCAAACAGGCGCCACTCGCTGCCCTTCGGCAGCCGGGTCACCCTGATAACGAAAAAACGGCTGCCTCCCAACGGAAGACAGCCGCAAAATAAGAGGGGATAAGTTTTGTCAGAAGGCGAAATCTCCAGACAGGCTTAGCGCAATACCCCCTCCTCCCTTAACAGTTTCAGGATCGCCGCGGCACCTTCTTCCGCGGTTTTCGGTACCAGCACCTGACCACCTTCACTGGCGGCTTTGGCGGTGGCAGCCTTAAAGCGCTCGGCGGCGGTTTTGGCCTTCACCATCTTCAGGCGCTTGGGCCGCTTACGGGCGGGCTGTACCTGCCAGTCCTGCTGCGCGACTGGTGTGGCACTGTCGGGCACCAACACCTGAATCTGGCCACGTTGAGCCGGGCCAAAGGCACTCTGGCGCGGAGTGGGGGCAGCACTATCAATGCTCAGTACACAGGGCAAGGTGACCTGTACTGCACGGCGTTGGCCGCGGGGCAGGGCCTGCAATACCTTGAGCTTGCCTGAACTGCAGGACTCAATCGCCGCCACCCTGGGTACAAACGCCCAACCCAGCTGCTCTGCCAATAAATAGGGGGTCAGTCCTGAGCTTTCACCGCTTTCTGCCTGTACCCCGGTCAAGACCAGGTCAGCACCGCTTTGTTTCAGTTCCCGTACCAGCGCTGGCACCACATCGGCCCCCTCAGGCAAGGCCAACACATCCAGACAGGCCAAGCCCATCCCCAGGTATTGACGCAGGGCAGGCTCATCGGCCTGACCGGCATGGAGTACCTGCAATTGGCTTTGCTCCAGTTGCAGCGCCATTTCCACCGCCCTGGCATCCTGGTCAGCACGACGGCTACGACCGGTTTTGGGGTGACTGCCTACCGACACCAGCACACTGATATTAAGTTGCTCAGGCCGCATCATCGTTCACCTCCTCCGTCGCCGGTTGTTGCGCCAGCTGATGCAGCGCACGCAGGATCGCTGTAGACTCCCCAATCACCGACAGGTCAGCACGCTTGATCATGTCGCAACCCGGATCGGTATTGATCGCCACCACCTTGTCACACTGACCAATCCCCTGCAGATGCTGGATCGCCCCGGAAATCCCCACGGCGATATAGACCCGTGCGGTGACCCAGGTACCGGTTGCCCCCACCTGACGGTGGCGCGGCATATGGCCATTATCCACCGCCACCCGGGAGGCGCCCTCAGTGGCCCCCAGGATGCGCGCGGTGTCATGGAACAGCGTCCAGTCGGTAATGCCGTTACCCGCCGAGAGAATAAACTCTGCCTCGGCCAGGGGAATGGCGCTGGGGTCTACCGCTACCTGGCCCAGATCTTCCAGGCGGGTAATGGCACTGGCGGACTTCACCTCGGCATCAAAGGGCAGAGCCTCACAGCGGTATTCACTCACCGGCTCGGCACACTCTTCCGCTAGCAACAATACCGGCACCAGTGGACGGCTGATGTCGTGACGGCCACCGCCGCCGCGACAGGTAATCTGTTGTTCCTGGCATTGCCATACCTGGGTTGCCACCGGCAACTGCAGACGCGCCGCCAGACGGCGACCTAGCTCACCGCCACCATTGACCGAATCCGGCAGCAGCCAGTGATGCACCTGGATGCTCGCTGCCAGCCCCTGTAACAGCGCCAGACGCTGTTCCGGTGCATAACCCTGATAACGTGGTGCCTCGGCCACCAGCAGACGATCCACCCCTGCCTCGGCAAAGCCAGACTCTTTATGCTCACCAAATACCAGGGCCAACACCGCGGTATCGGCATGGCGGCGGGCCAGCTGCTGGGCCAGCCCCAACACATCTTTGTCATGGGAGGACAAGCGCCCTCCCACCAGATCCGGCACCACCACAATGTAGGCTTGTGGGTTCTGTACCTGATGCAGCGGCAACTGCACCTGTGTCTGCTGCCCTTTGGCCTTCTGCCCACTGCCCTGGCTGGCACCGCTGCGGTCAATCCGCTTGATGCCATTGGGGCCGATAAAACCCAGGCCATGGGGATTACGCCGCCACAGGCCATTGGGGCCTAACCACTTCGGCGACTGGGCCGCGGTAATACTGGCATGCAGAGGATGCAGGCGATTACGGGCAATCCATTCTGCGCGGGGGTCACGACGTGGAATATCACTCATCTCACACCTCCGCCATCTGTACAGCGGCTTGCGCCGCCGGCTTGTCGGCCTGGGGCTCTTGCAGCGCATCCGCCAACAGCTCCACCAGGTCCTTCACCGCCGGGCGAGGTTCGACTACCCCTTCCAGCATCGCCGTACACTGGGGACAACCGACCGCCACGATCGCCGCACCGCTGCCACGGGCATCGTCCATGCGCATATCGGGAATCCGCTGTTTACCGGGAATATCGGTGATGGGAGCACCGCCACCGCCACCGCAGCAACGGGAGCGGAAACCAGAGCGTTCCATCTCCTGCACTTCAATCCCCAACGCTTTCAGCAACTGGCGCGGCGCTTCGTATTCACCGTTATAACGGCCCAGGTAGCAGGGGTCGTGATAGGTCACGCTACCGCCCTTGTGCTGCCCCAGCGCCAAGCGGCCTTGCTGCACCAACTCATTCAAGTAGGTGGAGTGATGCTGCACCTGATAACGCCCACCCAAGGCCGGGTACTCGTTTTTCAGCACATGGAAGCTGTGCGGATCACAGGTCAGGATCAGTTTGAACTGATACTGATTCAGGGTGGCGATATTGAGCTTGGCCAGATGCTGGAAGGTTGCCTCATCCCCCAGACGACGTGCCACGTCACCGGAGTCACGCTCCTCCTGGGCCAGCACAGCAAAGTCGACCTTGGCCGCTTTCAGTACCTTCACCAGTGAGCGCAGGGTGCGCTGGTTGCGCATATCAAAGCCGCCATCACCGATCCACAGCAATACATCAGCCTTCTTCACCTCGGCCATCACTTGCAGGTTCTGATCCGCCGCCCAGTGCATACGGGCGCCAGGCTCAAAGCCGCCGGGATTATCCGTGGCAATCAGATTTTCCAGCACCTCGGCACCCTTGTTGGGGGTGGCGCCCTTTTCCAGGGTGAGGAAGCGGCGCATATCGACGATGGCATCGACGTGCTCAATCATCATCGGGCACTCTTCCACACAGGCACGGCAGGTGGTGCAGGACCACAGGGTTTCCGCTTCCACCAATCCCTTAACGATGGGCTGATGTGCCGAACCCCCATGTTGACCGACTTCAATCCCAGGATAGGGGCTACCGGCATACTGGGCATCGGTGCCACCAGCCAGACCTACCACCATATCCTGAATCAGCTTTTTCGGGTTCAGCGGCTGGCCGGCGGCAAAGGCCGGGCACACCGCCTCACAGCGACCACACTGCACACAGGCATCAAAGCCAAGCAGCTGGTTCCATTTAAAATCCGCCGGTTTTTCCACCCCCAGACGGGCGGCGCTTAAATCCAGCGGCAGCAGGCCAGTGGAGCGGCCACCGCCAAAACGCTCAGGACGACGGTGAAAAGCCAGGTGCAGGGCACCGGCAAAGGCGTGCTTCATCGGCCCGCCCCAGGTCATGCCGAAGAACAACTCCCCCATGCCCCAGATCACCCCGGCCAACAACACAATGGCCAACACCCAGCCACCAAAGTCTTGTGGCAACACCCCCGCCACCGGCAGGGTCAGCAGGAAGAAGCTGCCAGCAAAGCTGAGCAGACTCTTGGGCAGACGCATCCAGGGGCCTTTAGACAGGCGCGCCGGTGGTTGCTTGCGGCGTTTATACACAAAGCAGGCACCAACAAACATCAGCGCCAAAGAAGCCAGCAGGGCAGCCGCCAGAATGCGACTCTCCAAGCCAAACAGATGAACCAGAATGATCAGCAGCGCCGAGGCAACAAAACCCCCAGCGGTAGCCACGTGGGTGTGGGACATGTATTTATCCCGCTCCACCACATGGTGCAGATCTTTCAGATAGCGTGTAGGCATCGCCTTCAAGCCGCCCCAGAAATCCACCGGAGCCGCCTGACCCTGACGCCACAGGCTAATGCGCCGGGCCGCGCCAATCAGCGCCAGGCCCAGAGCCATTGCAATTAATACGGGAAGTAACCAATCAAGGAGCATAGCGCACCCCCACAACAAGACTTGGCTGACCGGATGCACCGGTCAGCACAGGCTGGAGCCGACGTTAGAAATCCTTACAGAGGCGCAGGGCATCGTAGATGGCAGCATGGGTGTTACGCTGGGACACGCAATCCCCCAGGCGGAACAACAGGTAGCCATCGCCCTTGTCGCTCAGGCAAGGCTGAGGCTGACCGGCAAAGAGGGCATCAATGTCGATCTGGCCACGGTTACGGGAGGCATCCTTGAGCTGGTAATACAGCTCCTCATTGGGACGAATGCCGTTTTCCACGATGACCTGGTCCACTACCCGCTCTTCCTGCTGGCCGGTGTACTCGTTCTCCAGTACCGCCACCAGCTTGCTGCCCTCACGGTAGACCTTATGCAGGGCCATATCCGAGGTCATGATCACTTCTTTCTCGTACAGGGTACGGTAGTAAGTGGGGAAGGTCGTACCGCCCACCGCTGCACCGGGCTTGATATCGTCAGTCACCAGCTCCACCAGGCTGCCTTTCTCAGCCAGGTAGTCCGCCACCGACATACCGGAGAACTCGCAGATGGTGTCATAGATCAGCGCATTCTTGCCGGGCTCCACCTTGCCGCTGAGCACATCCCAACTGCTGACGACCAGACCTTCCGCCGCACCCCACTCCGGATGTTGCTCCAGGAAGGGACGGCCACCGGTAGCGAGGATCACCACATCGGGCTTGAACTCGGCAATCAGTTCGGCATCCGCCGCGGTACCCAGGCGTAAATCCACCCCCAGGCGCGCCAGCTCCAACTGGAACCAACGGGTAATACCGGCAATCTGGTCACGGCGCGGGGCCTTGGCGGCAATGGTAATTTGCCCGCCCAGCTCCTCGGCCTTTTCAATCAGCACCACCTGATGGCCACGCTCGGCGCAGACCCGCGCCGCTTCCATGCCACCGGGGCCACCGCCAACCACCACCACCTTACGCTGGGGGCCGCTGGTTTTTTCGATGATATGGGGCATGCCCATATGCTCGCGGGAGGTCGCCGCGTTCTGGATGCAAAGTACATCCAAGCCCTGATACTGACGGTCGATGCAGTAGTTTGCCCCTACGCACTGACGAATCTGATCGATCTGCCCCATCTTGATCTTGGCGATCAGGTGCGGATCGGCGATATGGGCACGGGTCATCCCCACCAGGTCGACATAACCGGCTTCCAGAATACGCTGGGCCTGGTTCGGGTCCTTGATGTTCTGGGCATGGATCACCGGCACGCTGACCACTTCTTTAATCCCCGCCGCCAGGTGCAGGAAAGGCTCCGGCGGATAGGACATATTGGGAATCACGTTAGCCAGGGTGTTGTGGGTGTCGCAGCCGGAGCCAACCACACCAAAAAAGTCCACCATGCCGGTATCGTTGTAATACTTGGCGATCTGCTTCATATCATCGTGGGAGAGACCATCGGGGTGGAACTCATCGCCACAAATACGCATCCCCACCACAAAGTCCGGGCCGACTTCTGCCCGTACCGCCTTCAAGACTTCCAGACCAAAACGCATGCGATTCTCGAAGCTGCCGCCCCATTCATCGGTACGCTTGTTTACCCGTGGTGACCAGAACTGGTCGATCAGGTGCTGGTGCACCGCCGACAGCTCCACCCCATCCAGGCCACCCTCTTTGGCACGGCGTGCCGCCTGGGCGTAATCCTTGATGATGCGCTCGATCTCTTCGATCTCGATGGTCTTACAGGTGGCGCGGTGTACCGGTTCACGAATCCCAGAGGGACTGACCAGATTGGGCCAGTGGCCACCGTCCCAACGGGAGCGACGCCCCATGTGGGTAATCTGGATCATGATGCGGCCACCGTGCTTGTGCACGGCATCGGCCAAATTCTGGAAGTGCGGAATAATCCGGTCGGTTGACAGGTTGACCGAACTCCACCAGTGCTGGGGGCTGTCGATCGAAACGATGGAAGAACCACCGCAGATACAGAGACCTACCCCGCCTTTGGATTTCTCTTCGTAGTACTTCACGTAGCGGTCAGTGGTCATACCGCCGTCTGTGGCATACACCTCGGCGTGGGCCGTACTGACCACCCGGTTGCGGATGGTCAGCTTACCGATTTGAATCGGCTGAAAAATGGCGTCGTACTGGCTCATGGCAACACCTCAACTCAAGACAGCGGACGGGTGATAAAGAGGCCGACCTCGCAGCCTTCTTCAGCGCCACTCTGGATTTGTTCGGCCTGGGTGCGCAGGCTGGAGCCACTGGCCGCCAGAATCTGATCCATCGCGCCGGCAAACCAACCGGTGAACATATACTCAATCTTGCGACCGACCTTGCCATACTCGTAGACAAAGGCGGAGTGCTCTAAACGCACGCGGCAGGTACCGGCGGCCACATCGATCTCTTCAATCTTGAACAGCCCCCAGCCACGCTGGGACAGACGGTTCATGTAGTGCTCAAACACCGCCACGCCGGATAAACCATGGCACTCGGCCTCTTTTTCACACCAGTGCCAGGCGGACTTGTAACCGGCCTTGTAGAGGATCTCGGCGTAGGCATCGGCCCCCAGGGCTTCTTCAATCGCCTTGTGGTTGTTAATAAAAAAGTGACGTGGGACGTACAGCATCGGCAGGGCGTCGGTGGTCCATACGCCGGTTTCGCTATCCACTTGAATCGGCAGGGCTGGGGCTTGTGCGCTCATCGAACTAACCTCGGTATCGACCGGGGGCAACCCCCGGTATCTCATTATTGTTGGCGGACTGTTGGCGAATGCGGGCTTATTCGCCCCAGACATCAGCAAGGATGCGAACCCAGTTCTCACCCATAATCTTGCGTACCTGACGCTCGGAGAAACCGCGCTTCAGCAGGGCTTCGGTCAGGTTGGGGAATTCACCCAGGGTGCGAATACCCAGGGGGTTAACGATCTTGCCAAAGCGGGTCAGGCGGCGGGCATAGCCCTTGTCGTGGGTCAGCCACTCGAAGAAATCCTGGCCGTGGCCCTGGGTAAAGTCGGTGCCGATACCAACCGCATCTTCCCCGGCGATATTGACCACATACTCGATCGCTTCGACGTAATCCTCGATGGTGGAATCAATGCCATTCTTGAGGAAGGGGGCAAACATGGTGACGCCGATAAAGCCGCCGTGATCGGCGATAAACTTCAGCTCTTCATCGGACTTGTTACGGGGGTGCTCCTTCAGCCCGGAAGGCAGGCAGTGGGAATAGCACACCGGTTTTTTCGACTCCAGAATCACCTCTTCCGAGGTTTTGGAACCGACGTGGGACAGGTCACACATCACCCCTACCCGGTTCATCTCGGCCACGATCTCACGGCCAAAGCCGGACAGGCCACCATCGCGCTCATAGCAGCCGGTACCCACCAGGTTCTGGGTGTTGTAGCACATCTGCACAATGCCCACCCCCAACTGCTTGAAGATCTCCACATAACCGATCTGGTCTTCAAAAGCATGGGCATTCTGGAAACCGAAGATAATGCCGGTTTTGCCTTCTTCCTTGGCACGACGAATATCACTGGTATGACGCACCGGGCGCACTAAATCGGCGTTTTCAGTCATCAACTGATTGAAGGCGGCGATATTATTGACCGTCGCCTGGAAGCCCTCCCACACCGACACGGTGCAGTTGGCCGCGGTGAGGCCGCCACGGCGCATATCCTCGAACAATTCCCGGTTCCACTTAGCGATAACCAGGCCATCGATGACGATGGAATCTTGATGTAATTCGGCAGCGTTCATGGCTCCCACCTTCAACGTCGGGTGTCAGTTCAGGACCCTGGCATGCAGGTATCCTCTGTCTTGATGTTGGCAGTCTATCCCTGCCACCTGGGCCCAGAGTCGTCGAAAACGACAGCAGAGTTGCCAATTACGTCATGGCTACGACGTGCAGAGATGCAAAAACACCAGAGACGACCTGATCCTGCCTTAAGCGGGCCCAAACGAGGTCAAATAAGAAACACTGAGGGAGGACGATGGGGACGACAGTGGCTAAAAAGCACCCCGCCGCCCCAGCCAATGACGGCGGCAAAATAGCCAGGGCTCAGCGCGCTTTGAGCTGCTGCGCAAGCCAACGGAAAAACTCGGGACGCTGACAATAGCTGGCATTCAAACGTAAATACTCCTCACTACCAGGCTGCTGGCTGAACACCTCCCCGCTGGCCAGGAAGATGCTATCCCGCTGCGCCTGCTCAATCAGCCCAGGCACGGATACCCCAGCAGGCACCCGCGCCCAGATAAACAAGCCCTCTCGCTGATCCTGCTCGAAGCGGAAGCCTAAGCGCTGCAAGCCAGTCATGCTCTTGCTGCGGGCCTCCATGACCCGCTCCTGCAGACGCTCCACATGGCGCTGGAAGCGTCCGGCC
This sequence comes from Balneatrix alpica DSM 16621, assembly GCF_000619885.1. Classification (GTDB taxonomy): domain Bacteria; phylum Pseudomonadota; class Gammaproteobacteria; order Pseudomonadales; family Balneatricaceae; genus Balneatrix; species Balneatrix alpica. The sequence goes on from NZ_JHUZ01000011.1 coordinate 208,039, forward strand.
TCCAACACGTACTGCACCAGGGTTTCATCCATTAACGAACAGGCCATCACACTGGCGACCTTGTGTTCAAGCAGCGGTTGCATCCAGCGCGCAGGGGTCAGAATCAAGCCGATCCGCAATGCCGGGCTCAGCACCTTGCTAAAACTGCTGAGGTAGAACACCCGCTCATTCATCCCCCCAGTAGCCGGATTATGCTGCTGCGGCTGGGCCAGCTGGGCCAAATAAAAGCGCTCGCTACTGGCCAAATCGCCAAAGATGTCGTCCTCCGCCACATAGAAACCATACTGCTCCGCCAGCATCAGCAAACGGTGCGCCACCGCCATCGAGGTATGGCCACCAATCGGATTATGGGCCAGGGTTTGGGTCAATAACAGCTTGGGCCGGTATTGCTGACACAGCTGAGCCAACACCTGCAAATCCGGGCCATCCGCCCGCCGCGGCACCCGTAACACCCGCCCCGCCAGGGGGCTGTTGCTCTGCTTGAGCTGCAGCAGAAAATAGCTGGGGTCTTCCACCACCACATAGTCATCCGGCGCCAGCAACGCCTGACAGAGTAAAAAGAAACCGTGGGTCACCCCATTGGTCAGCAGGATGCGTCCGGCATCGGCCCCCAGGCCTTTTTCCCGCAAGCGAAAAGCCAGGCGCTCACGCAGGCCATCACTCCCCGCAATCGGCGCGGGGGCTCCCTGTAACAGCGCGGTGCGCATCAGCCGTCCGGTGACACTGGGGCTCACCGCATCCTCCAGCCAGGCGGGGGGCAAAAAGCCGCAACTCACCGGCAAGCGATAATGCTGGGTGTTGAGGGAGCGGCGCAAAAACGCCACCCCAGGATGACTGGCAGGCAGGGGAGCCAACTCCACCGGTTGTGCCGGTACCGTCTGCGGTGGTGCCACAAAGTAACCACTGCCACGGCGCGCCTGGACTACCCCCAACCCCGTCAGACGATCATAGGCGCTGGCCACGGTGAAGCTGCTCACCCCCAAGCGCTCTGCCAGCTGGCGCACTGAAGGCAAGCGACTGCCCGGCTGCCATTGCTGGAGCTCAATCAGCCCCACCACCCCATCACAGATTTGGTTGACCAGTGGCGTACTGGCCTGACGATCCAGGTTAAACATGCACTCTCCGGCAACTGTATTGGCCCAAGGTCATAACAGTTTGCTACCAAGCCCGCCAACTGTCTAGGTACTTTGACCTAACACTTTTCTAGCATGGCAAACAGCTATCCCCTTAACCACGACATGAGCCTGCCATGTGGAGTTACCTATGAGCCTTGCCACTCCCGCCCTTCATCCCGGCCTGCAGCAACCCAGCCAAAGCGCCGCCTATATGCTCGCCTTGCTGGCGGTTGCCGGCTTTGCCATGACCCTCCCGGCCACCAAAGTACTCACTGAGATGCTGTCGGCGCAGCAGATTGGCCTATACCGCGCGGTCATTGCCGCAGCCGCCGCCTTGCCATTACTGTGGCTGGCGCGCGCCCCCTGGCCCAAGCGCCAGCAACTGACGGGCTTAGCCGTGGTGGCCGCCGGCAATATCTTTGGCTTTCCGCTGCTCACCTCCGTCGGCATGCAATACGTGCCCGTCAGCCACGGCGCCGTCATTATTGCCGCCATGCCCCTTGCCACCGCACTAGCCTCTGCCCTGCTCAGTGGCATCCGCCCGGCACCGCGCTTCTGGCTCTATGCCAGTAGCGGAGCCGTTTTAGTGCTGGGATATAGCATCTGGCAAAGCGGGGCCAGCGGCCTGTATTGGGGGGATCTAGCCCTGGTAGGAGCCGTACTGCTCGGTGCCATCGGCTATGCCAAGGGGGCCGAACTCTCCCAGCAAATGCCCGGCTGGCAGGTGATTTGCTGGGTCGTGGTGCTGAGCCTACCTCTCAGCCTGCCCTGGTCACTGCTGGTCTATACCCCAGGCAGCTTAAGCCAACTGCCCGAGCTGGGCTGGGCCGCGCTGTTATATATCGGTCTGGTTAGCTCGTTGTTTGGTTTTTTCGCCTGGAACAAGGCCCTGGCCACAGGCGGAGTGGCCCGCATCAGTCAGGTGCAGTTACTCCAACCCTTTCTGACCTATGCCTACTCCATCGTGCTGCTGGGAGAAAGCTGGAACAGCCTGACCGCCGGGGTCTGCGCCCTGGTGATCGGACTGGTGTGGTTATCTAAACGCCACTGATACCCTACTAGGCTTGTTTCGCTGGGCTGGATGGGGTTAGCTGGCAACCCTGTCCCGCTTGCTGGAGTCTTTATGTATATCGGTGAAGTCGCCAAACGTACCGGCCTATCCATTAAAGCCATCCGCTTCTATGAGGCCAAAGGGCTGATCCCACCGCCCTTACGCCAGGGCAATTACCGTCTCTACCGTGACAGCGACCTGGAACTACTCAGCCTGCTGGCGGAAGCCAGACAACTGGGCATTCCCCTGGCACGGCTACAGGGGGCGATTCGTTACCGCGACGGCCAGGTTGACTGGCAACGTATTCAGCAGTTTCTGCTGGAGGTCAAACAGCAATTCATCACCGAGCAACAGCGTCTGGCGGAGCAAATCAGCCGCCTCGAACGTTGCCTGTCCGCCCTGGATGGCTGTCCGCTTAATCACACCAGCTAATCTCACTTACGATAACAGCCTTGACTCTCCCCTTAAGGGGAGGGCTTAGGCTGGCGCTGTTTCGACGGCATGTCGCTGCGACCTATGGCTATGACTATCCCTACGGCCTATGCCACGACCTATAGCTACGACCTGCCCCATCAATCAGCCTTATAGCGAGTGACCAGATGAAGAAAATCCTCCTTCTAAACGGCAACCCGAAAAGCGCCAGCTTCGCCAGCCTGCTTAGTGATACCTACCATATTGAGGCCAGAGAACAGGCCGAGGTACGCCGCTTTAATCTAACCGAGATGGACTTTAACCCCAGCCTGGAGCAAGGCTATGACGCCATCCAACCGCTGGAACCCTGTCTGCTGCAATGGCAGCAAGCCCTGCAATGGGCCGACCACCTGGTCATCATCACCCCGATTTGGTGGGGCGGCCTGCCCGCTAAGCTCAAAGGCCTGCTGGATCGCACCTTACTGCCCGGCTTTGCCTTTCAATACGATGGCAACAGCGCCGTGCCTACCCCGCTCCTAGTTGGCAAGAGTGCCCGCCTGCTACTGACCATGGACGCCCCCGCCGACTATGCCGCCGAACAAGCCGCCCCGGTACTGGCGCAATTAGATCGCTTTAGTTTGCAGTTTTGTGGCATTGGCCCCGCCGAGGTCAACCTGTTTGGCTCCGTGATCCTCTCCGATGAAACCCAGCGGCAACAATGGCTGGCGGAAGTACAGGCACTGGGACGCGCCGGGGCTTAAAGATGGCGGATGGCGGCTAACCACTGCGATCAGCCGATCACAAACACAGCAGCCATCCGTTTTGATCACTCAGCCGCGTGCAGGCTTGCGCAACTGTTTTAATGAACTCGGCACAATCAGCTTATGTACCGGCCCAACAAAGAACATATAAAGCTTGCCGAAACCGTTATGCACATGCACCACCGTGGTGGCATGCAGGCGCTGCACCCCCGCCTCGTTTTGCAGATAAAACGAGACTTTCACATCCAGATGCTTATCCCGATCCTCCAGAATCACCTCCTCCGGACGATTAAGCACCACCTTAAAAATACCCAGGGAGTCTCCGGGCTGATACGCCTCACTCGGCTTCGCCGCATCATAATCCGCCATCCGGCCAAGATGCTTCAGCCCCAACTTACTCACAATCCAATTACGCAACGCCATCAACTGATTAACCCAACGGGGCATGCGCTCCACCAGAGTTAAATACACATCCAGCGCACTTTGCTGCTCCGCCTGCACCTCGGTGACAAAGTGATCGTGAAAATACGCCCCTTCAACAAAATCCTGAATTTTGCCATATGACTGGGTGGTCATTTTATCTCCCTATAAAGTTTGTTATGCGGTTAGGTATGATAATCCAGCTAACACTTTAAAAGCGGCAATATCTTTAAAACAAAAGTCTATGATATTGCATCCTTACTGCATTTTTCGGATAAGTGACACCGCTTTTTATATTCCCTATTGGTTGTCTGTCATAGGTTGTTATACACCATAATTTGCATCAACCAACTCACCAATGTGCACATTCGTTATTCCCGCCTGGGCTTCCAGCCATGCTTTCACTGTCACCCGGTCTTCATTTGTCGGCGAACCGTAACGAAACTCGCTGCACAAAAAGCCAGAAAATGTGTCAGGCGAAAAGCCAACTGCACAAATAAGATGTAGGGAGTCAGTAAACTCAAGAAACACATCTAAAAAGCTATCGTCTTCGTCACGACTCACAGTGGATTGACAAGTAAACTCAAATCCAAAGATTGCAAACTCCTCTAAATAGAGCTTCTTTCTCAATCTTCTTTTTCGTTTCGTTGGCATAAGCCTCTCCAAACATAACGCCCCACAAGAGGCAAACAAATAAGCGCGCGTTTTGGCTGCCCCAGCACCAACGGGAGCAATTGCTGCGACTTGATAGGCGTTTTTCTACTTACTTTCGAGTTTTTCGTTGATTGCATTGAACAACAATACTCCAAAAAGAACTACACAAGCTGTAGCCACAGTTTTCCACGCCACATCAGGATCAATATACTCCCAAATAGCTAACACGCAAATTAGTACAGATATTGATATACATGCAGTACTTATAGTGAAAATAATCTTTTTCACAATCCATCTCTCCCTAGTTTGCCATCCACCCAGGAGTCGGGCACATAACGTTTGGTTAAGAAGCAGCCCAAAGTGCAGTTTTTGGACGTCCCAGCGAGCGATTTGAACCAATTATTATGTTTTACCAGCGCATCCCGGCACCAATAATGTGGCACTCATCTGGTTTTTTGTCATTGATCGACTTTATGTACTCGTTCCACTGCTCTTTGTTCATATCCTTATCGTTTTGATCGACTTCGCTCTGTAGTTTGGCGCAGGCTTTTTTGCTGCTTTCGATGGCTGCTAGGCGTTCGGAAAGATAATTAGCATCAACCCTTGATCCATTTATTGGACCAAAATAAAGAGTATTTCCGTCCTCCGATAACTTCAGCGGCATGTTGTTGTAGGATAAGCCGTCAGCTGTCTCTGTTAGGGCGATAGCATTACTTTTGCGAATAGCATCCTCGACAAAGAGATATGCATCACCATCTTTTTTGATTTCTGAAATTTTCTCAGTACCTGATAGGTTATGCTTGTATTTATAAAATCCGATAGCCTTTTCATTGCTGTCGCCACAGGCCGTGATGAAAAATGTGAGTGCAATTGTGATTAGTGGCTTGGTTTTCATGTTTACCTCATGTAGTGAATGAAGCATAGCGCTCGTAACACTTGACCGAAAAAGTGCAGTTTTTGGAGTCAAATGCTTACGCTTGTTAGGACCATAGTTTTGGGTTTCTTTGAGGAACAACTGCAAACGATTTAAAAGCCAGTCGCGCCTTAATTTTTTCGACATGCTGTAGCTCCTTGCCTAACTCTTTGGAAAGACGAGCCTTGGTAATATCTGATTCAGCGCCTACAATGACTTGCTTTAGGATCAAATGATCAGAAAAATTTGCGAAATAAAGACCCGTAGCGCCATCCGCTTCGTCGAGTGTTACAAATGCTCTATATTCGTTTTCATATTTCCAATGCGTGTACTTCGTAAACATAATTTTTCTAACATACTCTGCAGATAGCTCACGAGGTGTTTTCAACTGATCAAGCTCAACGGCTAGGCGCTTCCCAGAGTATGAGACTGGACCTACGGAAGCATCGGCAACATCGAAACCTAAACAAAGCCCCTTGTGCCTATCGGCATAGTGGCTCCACATCACAGGGTTACTCCATTTAGTGCTAAAACAAAGCAAACCTCTCTCTTGAGAAATTTGTCTTTTCATTTTCTGAAAAGCTGCTCGGAGTTTTTCATCTTTAAAATTTACACCGGCGAATTCAAATGGGTCGTTTAGCTCATCAATTCGTGCAATTTTCAACCTTCGATTTCGAATGCCTTCTAGGCCATATTTTTCATTGATAAAATGGTAAAGTCTCATCACAAGTCCTAACGATTAAGCTAATGGGCGGTCAAAAGCGCAGCTTTTGGACGTCCAGCGAACGAAGTGAGCGACGGTTGAGCGCATTGTTAGCTGATGGCCCGGAAGAAGTGCTGCACTTTAAAAGGAAGAGCAAATTTTGCCTGGAAGCCTAGCTTCCTTAAGAGATCTTTCATTGCTCTTGATTTTCTTTTTACTCTTGATGTTGCAGTGCTGCCTTTTTCTAGAGTTGACAGCGTGTTGTTTATCAGGCTCTCAGCATAGCCCTTTCGTCTGTGTTCAGGAGCTATAGCCATGATGTAAATTTCAGCCACACCTTCACTCCTATGTAGAAGCCATAGAAAGCCGACGCTGCGCTCTTCAATTACTAATACATGAATACTTGAAGGATACACTCCGTCAGGCATTGGGCATGCGCCAGCGTTAATGGTTCTCTGCATCTGCTCGATCAGAGGCTTCTGGTACTCAGGAATGACCCAGATTGGACTGAAGTGATCTTTAGAATTTCTTACTATCAGCTCAAGGATAAATTGCCCATCATTGTTTGAGGCTTTTCGGATTTTCATGTCTATTTTCAGCTCACATCTTAATACTGAGCATGCTTATTTTCTCTCTCAAGAAAAATTAGCAAAATCCATGCTGAGCATTTGAAATTAAAATATAAAAGTCGACTTCAGAACTGACTTTCTCCGTTAAAAACGCGCATGCGCGTTTTTCTGCAAAGCATTGCGCGTTATCTTGCAGCGTGCTTTCCCTAACAGGTTGATACTCGTTCAATTTTTCAAGAAAGGCTAGAGCAAAACAAGCAAACATGGGTAGAAAAACACGCACACTGACAATCCACCAAAAAATATACTGTTTGAATAACCAACCAAACAGCAATAACGTGGCGCCATCCGACATAAGGGCCCCCTGTTGGAAGGCGCCTGCGGCTTTTCCAATCTACAGCCAAGATGACAGGCAACGAGCCGCCCCAGGAGCCAGCGACTTGTGGAGGAGCAGGATGGAATAATATCGTTACCGCATTGTTGGCCAATTTCGCTATAAGTGCGGGTTCCGGTGAGTTATCTGGTACCCGTATGCGTTCCCACGTACAACGTGGGAACGAGAAAAAATATAACGCCCGCTTATGTGGATGAAAAAGACTTAACTAAAACTAGCGACAATGAAACGCAAGCCAAGCCTTTTTCTTTCTACCATGAAGCGCTTGTTATATTTTTATTAATTATTATCTACTCTTTGAGAGTGCCAAGTACCACTGCAATTATATAAATCTTTCCATGTACCATTAGCCTTGCCCCCATCCTCAGAGATTACGCCATCATACTCAACCGCCGTAATCTTCGTAATGGCAAAGCCGCCAGATATATGATTATCAGCATCAATTGTTCCAGACACTTTATAATCACGACCAAAAGTATCGCGAGCCGATCCTACAATTTTATTATGCAAAATTTCAAAAACGCCAGTAGCATCAGCACACGCTCCTCCATTCTTATCGAATTCAGTATTTGCTACAGCAACAACTTTGTGTAAGTTCTTTGGACTATCATCAACATTGTTCTCCACAGAAGAACATCCAGATATAAGTAGCAAAGACAAACTTAAAGAAGCCAATTTCATAAACATACTCCTTGTTGGATAAAATATAGCGATTAAGCTAATGGGCGGCAAAAAAGCGTAGTTTTTGGGCGTCCCGAGTGAGCGAAGCGAGCGACTTGAACCAGTAGTTAGAATTCACTGACCCTAACTTGAAATATATTGCCTTCTGGGTCGGCAGCATCACACACTTTGCTTCCTTGAAATAGCCACTCACGTTCGGGATCATTTAATTTTCCACCAAGCTGTACTGCTATTTTTCGAGCAACAACAAGGCTCATAACGGGAAAGCAAAGCTTTATTGCGGTATTTTCTCTGCGCTCTGGCGGTGATGAGATTGTAATTTTATCTGCAATCGTTGGTGCGGCAGCCACCACCGTTAATTGAAAATTCGGAGATTCAAGCACAACATAATCAGGTTCTTGATGAGTAATTGGCAGTTCTGCCAGCTCACAATAAAACTGGCTTACGCGCTGAATGTCTTTTGCGTAGATGACTGCTCCCGCGAGAAATTTTCCGTTCATACAATCTTCCTTGAGGCTGCTGGGGCGCATAAAAGCTTAGCTAAAACTAGTAACGAAGGAGCGCAGCCAAGCTTTTTGCGTCCTTCCATGATGGCATTGTTATATACGACCTGCTTTGAGCGCTTGCTTAATACAATATTTAGCAACCAATTTATGAAATGGCTTTATAAACGCCATATACACCTTACCAGCTTTAGTTTTTAAATTTACTAAAGTGGAAACAGCAAACTCTTGCTCTGATAATTTTAAAACTGATAACCACATATCCATATTAGACTCATAAGCACCACAAATAACTTCATCAGGTTCGACAGACTCAATAATAAGAAAACCAGCTTTTTTACCTACTTCTATATCTTCTAGAGGCAAGCTCATTTCAGTATTACTAGCAGAAAACCCAATGTGTTTAACAATTGAATTGCGTAAAGATAAGGCTAGCTGTACTGGTTTTGGCAAATACCCAAATATGCTGTGATATACATTTTTCGCTTCTAGGTCAGCTTTATTAACCTGCACTTTAAATGAATCTCGGTAATATGAGTTTAATTCCTTACCATTAATCTTTGTTTCTACTGGAAAATCTATTTCTGAAACCATGATTAACTTCCTTGGAGCATATAACGCCCAGCTCACCGGATTGGTGAAGCTGGCGACTTTTTTGGAACAAAAAAGGTGATAGCTTTGCCAAGTCCGGTGCAGCTGTTTGTTATGCCTGAATGCTCAAAGCCCACTGAACCCCCGTTATTTCTCGGAACACCTTCATTGTCAAAAATGCATAGATTAAAGAATATTCTTTGTATTCCTTATATTCGGCCATAAGTTCACGGAATACTTTTGAAGACTCCATATTATTCGTAATTACTTGGCTTGTATGGGTAATGAACTGTTTGTTTTTCATATCATGTGTTGCTTCGATACGCCGCAACTCTGATACCAAATCTATATTTTCAAGCATCTCCGGTTTACTACAGGCAATGGAGTGAGTTCCTGCCTGAGTATAAGTATTTTTTGAATGATTATTCAGCTTTGACGATTTTTGAAAGTTAGAATTATTAATAATTTCCCTATTCTTCTTGAGACTTACAAGCTCAGACATACTTTTTATTGCCGGAGATGCATATAAGACTAAAGCTTTATCCCCAAATGATTGGTCGATTTTTGAAAGTATCTGATGTTGTGAAGTGTATATATGATATCGAAAGTATTCTGCTTGCCAGTGATGCCACTCTTTTCCATTTGAGGTTGTTATATATTCCGGCCTTTTATATTGCAGAAATATATTTGCTTTTATATTAGGAATTTTATCAATAAAGTGATCCAGCTCTTGCTCTAATTCATGGGCTATATCTAATAGACTTACACCAGCAAAATGGGGAAAGAACCAAAATGGATAGCCCAACTTACGCCAAAGGTCTCTGTTATTAGAATTAGATGCGGCGTCAAAACCTAGCAGCCCTTCCAATACTTGTCCTGGCGGGAAGTATACAGATGACTTTGAGTCTAGTTCATTGTTGAAGTAGCTTTCATAAGTCTTTTCTTCGAAATCAACCTTCATTATTTATTAGATTCCTTCCTGATACATGCAGAGGCATAACATTTAAATACTGCGCATGCTCATTTTCTCTCTCAAGAAAAATCAGCAAGAGTCATGCTAAGCATTTGAAATTAAAATATAAAAGTCGACTTCAGAACTGACTTTCTCCGTTAAAAACGCGCATGCGCGTTTTTCTGCAAAGCATTGCGCATTATCTTGCAGCGTGCTTTCCCTAACAGGTTGATATTCGTTCATTTTTTCAAGAAAGGCTAGAGCAAAACAGGCAAACTTGGGTAGAAAAACACGCACACTTATACCTCACTACAAAATATACTGCTTAAATTACCAGCCAAACAACAAGGTGCGTCATCCGATATAAGGGCACCCTGTTGGAAGGCGCCTGCGGCTTTTCCAACCTACAACCAAGATGACAGGCAACGAACCGCCCCAGGAGTCAGCGTCTTGTGGACTCGCAGGGTGACTGCGGGGGCGAGCAGGACGCGAGCCCAGCTTAGCGCGCCTGGATGGCGCATCTAAGCGTCCGCACCAAGACCAAGCGGGAGCAAGTTGCGCTGACGCGGGGCAGTCTTTTTGGTGACTTTTTTGACGCTTGAAAAAAGTCACTCGCCCGTAGGGTGAAACCCTTTAGCGTTTCCACGCAGGTGTATGGGCAGAAACCTAAGAGCTGTCACGTAGGTCGGATAAGCCACCCCGTGGCGCCATCCGACATAAGGGCTCCCTGTTGGAAGGCGCCTGCGGCTTTTCCAACCTACAACCAAGATGGCAGGCAACGAACCGCCCCAGGAGTCAGCGCCTTGTGGACGCGCAGGGTGACTGCGGGGGCGAGCAGGACGCAAGCCCAGCTTAGCGCGCCTGGATGGCGCATCTAAGCGTCCGCACCAAGACCAAGCGGGAGCAAGTTGCGCTGACGCGGGGCAGTCTTTTTGGTGACTTTTTTGACGCTTGAAAAAAGTCACTCGCCCGTAGGGTGAAACCCTTTAGCGTTTCCACGCAGGTGTATGGGCAGAAACCTAAGAGCTGTCACGTAGGTCGGATAAGCCACCCCGTGGCGCCATCCGACATTGAGGCCCCCTGTTGGAAGGCGCCTGCGGCTTTTCCAACCTACAACCCAAATAGCAGGCGATGAAGGGTCTATATCCAGGCCTAATGAAAGCAAGTTGGGCTGATGTATAGCAGCCTTTGCCGCAGGTAAAGTGTGATACCCGCACTATCACTGCCCCACAGCAGATAACCTCGGGCGTATCCCCTGCGCGGTAGCAACCGAACCCGGCAAACGCTCCCTGGCGATGCAAAAACAGCCGCCCTCATTCCGAGTGGCGGCTGCTTCTCCCGTGGCAGGGCTTTATACCCGTTTAACCCACAATTATGTGCCCAGCCAATGCCAGTAATGGCAGGCTAATAAGTGTACGCAACAGGAAAATAGCCAATAGCTGACGCACATTTAAGGGGATATTGGACTTTAAAATCAGCACGCCGATTTCTGACATATAAATCAATTGGGAGACTGACATGCCAGCAATCACAAAACGGGTTAGTTCAGACTCAATGCCTTTACCAATAACCGCAGGCAAAAACATATCGGCAAAGCCAACAATCATGGCCGGGGCGGCTGCCTGCGCTTCTGGCAAGCGCAGTAATTCCAATAGGGGCACAAACGGATAGGAGAGATATTGGAAGATAGGCGTGTATTCATTCAGGATTAACGCCACCGTCCCTATTGCCATAACCGCCGGGAATAAACCCATCCAGATATCAACAATATTTAAGGCGGAGTGTTTCGCTTGCTTACCGATCGGGTCAGCCTGGGCGGCCCGCTGACAAGCCCGTTGCAGCGCCAAGGGGAGACCCGTCAGGGTTTCATGCTCAGCGTTCTCAGCCAGTTGGCGCCCCGCAAAGTACGTTTGGGGTAAACGTGACAGAGGCGGTAAGCGGGGCACGATGATGGCGGTAATAATACCGACCACGCAGACGCTCAGGTAATAGGGCACAAACAGGTGATCAATATTGACAAAGCGGGCAATCACTAAACAAAAGGCCACTGAAACAATGGAGAAGTTGGTGGCAATCACTGCGGCTTCCCGTTGTGAATAAAACCCCTTGTCATACTGTTGAGCGGTAATCAGCACCCCTACGGTGCCCGCTCCCATCCAGGAGGCCAGCACATCAATGGCTGAGCGCCCCGGTAAGCGAAAGACCTTCTGAAAAATGCGCTGTAAAAAGGTGCCAACAAATTCCATTAGGCCGTAGTCCGTTAACACCGGTAGTAATACCACCGCTACCGCCAGATAGATAAAGATGGTCGGTGCTAGTTCATGCAGGATCGTGCCGCCAGTGTAACCATTGTAAACTGGCTCCAAGCCGACTTTGTGGTAGGTCATCACCGCAAAGATGCCACCGGCAAAGCGAATCAGGGTCCAGGTCCAGCTCACGTCAAATAACCGCAACAAGGCGGTGGCTTTACCATCCTCCGCCAAGGTAGGGCGCCACAGACGCATCATCAGTGATACTACCCCCGCCACCAGGGTCAGGTAGGCGATAAAGGTCACCAGGTAGGCATCCGCCAAGCTCTTTAGCCAATCAGCCAAGACTCCCATGCCAATGGTGACCTTGCCATCTACCGTAAAGGGCACCAAAAACATCAGCACCCCGAGCAGAGAGGGCAGCAGAAAACGCGCAAGCGATGCCCCCTCTTTCTGTTTTGTCGAGTCCAGCACCTGACTTGATTCAGTCATAGATAATCCCTCTTACTTTATTTCGTTGTTATTAAAAGAAGGTAAAAACGGCCACGCCGTTTTCGCATACTCACTCGGCACCGTTGCTCCATGCAGGCGAACAGCTAGCAAAGCACAGCGCACTATCCGCACCGACACGGTTGGCGGGCCCCTAGCTACCGAATAACGCCCTCCTATGCTTGAGTGCAGGCAATTGCTGGCGCACTTGCTCCAGTCGAGCAGCATCCAGCTGGGCAACCGCAATACCTGGCTGATCCCCTTCTACCCTGGCGAGTACCTCTCCCCAGGGGTCCAGAATCACACTGTGGCCAAAGGTTCGCTTACCGTTGGCATGCAACCCCACCTGCCCCGCTGCCAACACGAAGGCCTGGTTTTCAATTGCCCTGGCTTTTAGCAGCGCTAACCAATGCGCAGCGCCGGTGGTGGCGGTAAAAGCGGCTGGCACGCTAATCAGATCTGCAGCGGGGGCCGCACGGTAAAATTCGGGAAAGCGCAGGTCATAGCAGATGCTAGGGCGCAGGATGCCCCAGGGCAGTTCGACGCTCTGCTGTTGCTGCCCTGGGGTTTGGGTGTCGGATTCGCGATAGGCTTCTTCGCCATTATCAAAATCAAACAGGTGGCACTTGTCATAGCGCATCACCACCTCACCCTCGGGGTTAAACAGCAGGCTGGCGTTATAGAATTTGTCCGTATCCGCTGCGGCTAACGGCAGGGTGCCCGCCAGCAACCACAGGCCATGCTGCCTGGCCTGCTGCTGACAAAAACGCTGTAGCCTGCCCGTAGCCCAAGGCTCCGCCAGCGCCACCCTGTCGCTATCCTGGTGGGCCATGCAGTAAAAGTATTCCGGGAGCAGTACCAGTTCAGCCCCTGCAGCAGCGGCACGGGCAATAAGTTCCGCGGCGGCAATAAGATTGTCTTCAACCTGGGCTTGGCTATTCATTTGCACGACGGCAGCCATCACAGACTTCATCACCCGACTCCTACAGCTGACAGAGCGCGGCGGCAGCTTGTTGCAGCAGCTCATCACCACGGGCAAAAGATAAGCGGATCATTTTGTGATCGTTTTGCGGATTGGCACCGTCACGGTAGAAGGCCGAAAGCGGTAAGGCCGCCACCCTGTGCTGCTCAATCAAACGTTGAACGAAGTGGGCTTCCGGCTCATCGCTAATCGCGGAGTAGTCCGCCAGGATAAAGAAGGATCCCCGACTGGGTAGCAGGGAGAGCCTTGATGACGCCAGACATGAAACCAGCCTGTCCCTTTTGCGCTGGTAAAACTGGCTTAGACCCAGATAGGGCTCAGGGTCCAGCAAGTAGCTGGCTAAGGCATGCTGCATCGGGGTATCCGCAGAGAACATCATAAACTGATGCACTTTGCGCACCTCCGCCATGATCGCCTGCGGCGCCAAGCAGTAGCCAATCCGCCACCCTGTCACATGAAAGGTCTTGCCAAAGGAGGAGACAATCACACTGCGCTCTGCTAAGTCGGGGTAACGTGCCATGCTGTGATGCAGTGCGCCATCAAAGACGACGTGTTCATAAACCTCGTCGGAGAGAATGACAATCTTGCTGTGCTTAACCAACCGCTGCAGCTCGCTGATGTCCTCCTCGCTCAACGTCTGCCCCGTCGGATTGTGAGGCGAGTTGAGAATAATCATCCGCGTTGCCGGGGTAATTGCCGCACTTACCCGCTGCCAGTCAATCTTGAACTGTGGCGCCTGCATGGGGATGCCAATTGCCTTGCCACCTTGCAGCTCGACAATGGGGGCATAGCTATCAAAGGCGGGCTCAAAGAAGATCACCTCATCCCCCGGATGCACCAAAGCGCTGATGCTAGCGTACAGCGCCTCGCTGGCACTGGCGGTAATGGTGACCTCTGTCTCTTCCTGATAGCGCCTGCCATATAAACGCCAAACCTTCTCGGCCACCTGCTGGCGCAGTGCGCGCACCCCGGCCATCGGCGCATACTGGTTATGACCAGCCTGCATCGCCTGAGTGACTAAATTCACCAGAGTGGGATCACAAGGAAAATCAGGTGCCCCCTGGGCAAGATTGAGTGCCGAATGCCGCTCAATCTGCTCTGCAATCACACTGAAAATGGTTGTGCCGACATGCGGCAGCTTGCTGTTTACTGTCAGAGGAAGCACGGAATACGCTCCTGGATACGGCTTATTTGAATCAGGCCATTTCAAACCAGCCGCAGGCCCAGGAGTAGAGAAATGTTCGCATAGGACCTATGATGTTTTCGCATAGCTCGAACACTGCATGAGAGACAGGATGAAGCGCCTTCCCCCTTTTAACGCCTTGCATTCTTTTATGGTGACAGCCGAGCAACCCAGCTTTACCCATGCAGCTGAGGCGCTTCACCTGACCCAGGGTGCGGTCAGTCGACAAATTGCTGCGCTGGAGGAGTACCTCGGTTTTCCGCTGTTTCATCGCCATGCCCGCGGCCTTAAGCTGACGGAGAAAGGGCAACAGCTCCTGCCTAAAGTCGCCAAGCTGTTTAGCGACCTGGAAGCCACCCTCGATGAGATCGGTAGCCTGCAACCCACCCTGAAAATGAAGGTTCCCACCTGCGCGATGCGTTGGTTCTTTGCCTTGCTAAACACCTTTCAACAGCAGCACCCCAACCACCTGATTGAAGTCACCACCACCTTTGACCACAACGCTGACTTCAGCCGCGATGACTATCAGGCCGCCGTGGCCTATGGCCCCCAATCTGACCAGCTACACCAATATCCTTTATTCGATGAGCAACTGGTGCCGGTCTGCTCCCCCCAAATGCGCCATCTCCCCCTTGTTTGGGAAAGCCTCGACCAACTCAGCCAATTCACCTGGTTACACCCGAGCGCAGATCAAAGCGACTGGGCCCTGTGGTTAAAGCACAACCATGCCAGCCACCTGCACGCCAGCCGTAATCAGCATTTTGAAACCATGGATCTGGCGATTCAGGCAGCCCAGCAAGGCTACGGCATTGCCATGGCGGACCGCATCTTGGTGAAAGAGGATGTCAGTATGGGGCGCTTGCTGATTCCCTTTGATTTGCCGGTGAAAACCGGCAAATGCTATTGCCTGGCCTACCCAACCACTAGCAAAGAGCAACCAGACTTACGGGCCTTATTAAACTGGCTAAAAACCATCAGCATTTAACGCTGCCTTGCTTTGCTTAGCCGGTGGATATGGGACGCGTCGGGTGAAATAACGCCGTGACTTTATTGGTAGCTTATGTCGCTGTAAGTGCAGGTTTCGGTGAATTATCTGGCACCGTATGCATTGCCACCTAGAACCTAGGAACAAGAAACACAACAACCAAAAGCACCGCGGTTCATTGGAACTGCAAACGCCACGGGTTGACAGTCCCTCTTGAACTGTCTGTTAGGAAACCTTTTTTAAGTCTAGTTTCATTGTTGTTGCACCTGAAAAACCCACTAGCCATTTTAAATAAGGAAAGCTCTCACTCTTTAGTGCGACAAACCCTTTTGACTCATACAGCTTTCTCGCTCTCGGATTACTGTCGATAACGTCTAACCTTATTGATTCAAAGTTATTTTCTTTCGCATAGGTAATAATCTGATCTAGTAATAAAGAACCAATACCTTGCCCACGAAACTCACTATCAACAGCGATACCATCCATAACCAACTCCCGCTCTTCCGGCTCACGCTCAAATAAGCTGAAAACAAAGCATGCCCATAGCCCTCCGAGAAAACCAAGTTGTTCGATTAAACCAGTAGCTCCAATTCCTCCTGTCAGAGAGCCTGACGCAACTTTAAAGCCTGCCAAGCCAACCAACTTTTTATCGGAGAACGCAGCAAACGAGTAGTCAGGAACAAAACTTTTTGACAGAAAATTAAGACGTTTATTTTTATCCGGTATGGCTCGACAGAACTTCAAACCAAATGCTTCTTCATATAGCTCAGCCACCAAAAGCGAACTGGATAAATCCCAACCTCTTGCAACATGAATTGCCATCTTATGAATCCTTTTATTTGCCTAACACCACGCTAAGGGGTGAATGCCATATAAACCATCCTTCTACAGACCACTTTAACCACTAAAATCACCATAAACTAAAAATTCCACGCGAGATGATTCATGCCTGAATACCTTGCTGTGTTGTTTTAAGCACCCGCCCAGAAAAATTCCACCCTAATACCGCTTGGGTCGTAACACATCAAATGCTTTGCTGGCCCTGATTTTACAAGCTCTGGACCAAATTCAATTTCGATGCCTGAGCTAACAAACTGGTCATGCAATTGATTTAGTTGTACTTCTTTTTCTACGAGCAAAGCCAAGTGATGCAAACCAACATTTGCTTTTCTGTCAAAGGGTATTGCACTTTCTGTCTTAGACGCCCATAGAGTAAGCATGACATGTCCATCACTGACAAATATTGCTGGGTAATCCGGATTCCTTTTTACTTCACTCCAACCTAGTTGTTCAGTGAAAAATTTCGCACTTGCTTCAAGATTAGATACTGTTAATCCTACGTGGTGTATCCCTTTTGTTAACGCCTTCACTTTTATCACCTTATTCAATCAATTTGTCATAATAAAAACGATGTACAGGATGGAAAATGTTATCGATGCTACCGACCCAAGCTCTCCTAAAGTGAAGCTCCCCTTTAGCGAAGCCTTTTTGTAGCAGGGCTTAGATAGCCATAGCGCGCACTCTGATGAGGTTGCACGACCTATCAAAGCTGAACTGGGAGCTTAATGCAAAACTATCTCCCAGATCGCACCACATTATTTTTTAAACTTTGAGCCCTTTAAGGTAAAGAAATTGGTAAGTGTCGTCTTGCTCTAGTGCTGCCCCCCCCCCCCCCCAAACAGTACAACAAGCAAACCGATCTGTTGATCTGTTACCCCATCAGCACCAGCATTCGTGGTCATGCAACCGAAGTACCTGTTAGTAACTTTGAGCAACCTTCAGTGGTCGCCACTAGCCTGATCCAAACCCTGTCATGGCAAGAGCGCAAAGCTAAATTCGTCTGCAAAGCAGAAAACAGCGTATTCGATAAAGCGCTCGTGCGTATTATCCCTTTGATTGGGCTGACCGAGTCAAAAGCTGACTTA
Source organism: Balneatrix alpica DSM 16621 (assembly GCF_000619885.1). Classification (GTDB taxonomy): domain Bacteria; phylum Pseudomonadota; class Gammaproteobacteria; order Pseudomonadales; family Balneatricaceae; genus Balneatrix; species Balneatrix alpica. The sequence goes on from NZ_JHUZ01000011.1 coordinate 225,570, forward strand.
TCGCATTGAGATTAAACAAGCCAACCCTTTTCTTTTACGAGGACTTCTAATACTCGACTTCCTATTTCAGTCTCTATGCTAGTGATTTTCATCTTTTCCGTTCACATAACGCCTAGTTCAGCGGCACCGGTCATGTAGTAGCTTTTTGGACAAAGATGCCGAAGGCATGCTCAAAACGCCGCGGAGTGTTCGGGTTCCGCTGGAACTACTTGTTCATTCACGTCCGTTTCTGAAAAAGATTAGTGAGTACCTTGCTTGATGGTTGAACGTTCCAGCGCCAAACATTAGGTTCGCAATACAAAGCATACTGCTCAAACCACCAAGCAAGATGCTTCGTTGGCGTTCTTCGCTGATCGAGCAACACCAACAGCTCCGATAGCTGAGGCTGCCGCCGCACTAAGGCTTCAATTCTGTATGCGTTAAAACGATAAATGACCGCCTTTTTCCCAGACTTCAGATAATTCTCCAGATTATCTTCCCCTTTTCCCGCCCTCATCTCCGCATGATGAAAATTTTTCCCATTAAGACCATCTCCGCGGAACATCCGGTCTTGCGTCTGCGCTCCAATATATAGGCGATCTTGAGCTGAAAGCTGACTGAGTTCCGCCCCCAAAGGAACAGCAACGTACAACCAAGACTCTCCGCTGCCACACTTTCTTGCGTGAAGGATGCTGTCAATTATCGGTAATCCACGAAATTTTCTTGTTTTCGTTACATAATCATAAGTTTTCGATGGGTTGATACCGTTCAGCGTCACATATTTCTGCGCTAATGAAGAAATCTCTGGAATCAGATCCAATCTGGTAGTCACAACCTTTCCTTTTCTTAAACCTAACGCCTTGCTCACCGGAAAATTGCGAGCGCAGCGAGTAATATATAAGAGGTTTGAGCATAAGAACATCACGCGCTAACACCCAAAACACCGCGCGAGCGTAGCGAGTTCGGTACCTTTGCTTGTTATGTTTTTATTTCTTATTTTCTGTCCCAAAGCCAAATAAGTATCCTGCGATTGCGCCAAGTATTCCAATAGCAGCCGCTTCGGAAGTTAGATTTAGAACGGCCAACATACTGGCAAAATTAGCAACTATAACTATTCCAGCGATACGAACATTAAATACGCCAAAACCGTCTTTCATATGGGCAAAAACTTTGATGACTGAAAATATGCCAAAACCAATAACCGCCAAAATAGCAATACCTCTATTTATATCTATTTCTACAACACCTTCAAAAACGTTTCCACAATTTCCTCCTAAAAACACAACGCCGCGTTAAGTAGTGAGCAACGCTAACACCTAACCTAAACAATTGCCCCGTAAACACAAAACTAAATTTGAACTGAGAATGCCAAGCATTGCGAATCTGTCTTTAACGCTTTGTTATGCCTGTTCTCGATGACGTTGTTGACGCCGCACGCTATCCACCAATAGTTGAGCATAGCCTCGTAGAAATGGAAAAATTTCTTCGGCATGGAAGCGCGCATAAATTTGACCATTATCCGTATCTTTGAAGTTAACAAAATTTACCAAATGGTGTTGGTCGATTGATTCAACTTCAATACCAAAGTGGGCAATAGAATTCCTCATTTTAACAATTAGCTGGCGCAATGTATTTTGTGAATCTGGCAAGTCAGAATGAATAATGCCCATATATTGCTTAAACCGCATTGTTAAACGCTCATCTGGAATTGCATTAAGCACTCACTCTTTAGGCATCACAATTAACCCCAATAGGCAATTAAGCGTCAACGTATAGTTAAACTGTCTCTCAAATGATTCATCAACGATCAGCTGATTATATTGTTCAATTAATTCAACAGTACGAGCCACAAAGTCTTGCTCGAAGTTTCTATAATTTCCCATGTGTACCCTTACTCAATGAATAGGCATAACATTTAAATACTGCCATGCTCATTTTCTCTCTCAAGAAGAATCAGCAAGAGTCATGCTAAGCATTTGAAATTAAAATATAAAAGTCGACTTCAGAACTGACTTTCTCCGTCAAAAACGCGCATGCGCGTTTTTCTGCAAAGCATTGCGCGTTATCTTGCAGCGTGCTTTCCCTACCAGGTTGATATTCGTTCAATTTTTCAAGAAAGGCTAGAGTAAAACAAGCAAACTTGGGTAGAAAAACACGCACACTTATACTCCACCACAAAATATACTGCTTAAATTACCAGCCAAACAACAACGTGCGTCATCCAATATAAGGGCATCCTGTTGGAAGGCGCCTGCGGCTTTTCCAACCTACAACCAAGATGACAGGCAACGAACCGCCCCAGGTGTCAGCGCCTTGTGGACGCGCTAGATGAAATAATGCCGTTGCCTCATTGGTGGCCGATTTCGCTATAAGTGCGGGTTCCGGTGAGTTATCCGGCCCCGTATGCGTTCCCACGTAGAACGTGGGAACGAGAATAGCAGGCAACGAACCGCCCCAGGAGTCAGCGCCTTGTGGACGCACAGGGTGAAATAATGCCGTTGCCTCATTGGTGGCCGATTTCGCTATAAGTGCGGGTTCCGATGAGTTATCTGGCACCCGTATGCATTCCCACATAGAACGTGGGAACGAGAATAGCAGGCAACGAACCGCCCCAGGTGTCAGCGCCTTATGGACGCGCTGGATGAAATAACGCCGCGACTTCATTAATGGCAGCTTTGGCTGTGCGTGCGGGTTCCGGTGAGTTATCTGGCACCCGTATGCATTCCCACGTAGAACGTGGGAACGAGAAGAAAGGCCCAATACGTAGGTCGGATAAGCCACCCCGTGGCGCCATCCGACATAAGGGCATCCGCCTGGACTATTGCAAGCGATGCCTGACCACTGCAGCTAATCCCCTCTACCACCAATCACCCCGTCACCATACATTTAACGATCACTCCCTAACCCTTCCTTGTCATCTTTATCCTGCACGCTAGCCATAGCCAAATCCTGTATGACAGGCCACACTGAGCCTAACCACCGCAGACAGCCAAGGAGCGAATATGGCAGACATCTTCCCCAGTATCGAAAGCCCCGAGGCGATCGGCTTTGAGTCCTTCCGGGATGCCGCCAGTGCCGTGGCCCGCCTGGAGCATATCTATGCACGCAATACCGCCTGGCTGCGCCAACGCTTTGCTGCGGTGCTGCAGGGGGATATTCCCGAGGGGCGGGTGCGGGCCTGTTATCCGATGATCCGCTTTGTCAGCACCAGCCACAGCGCCATCGACTCGCGTCTGGCCTATGGCTATGTGCCCGGCCCTGGCGTTTATACCACCACGGTTTCCCGTCCATCGTTGTATCGCAATTATTTACAGGAGCAGTTGGCGCTGTTGATCCATAACCATGATAGCGAGGTGGAGATCGGCGAAAGCGATGTGCCCATTGCCCTGCATTTCTCCTTCGATGAGACCGCCCATATTGATGGCGAAGCAGTGGAGAATCTGCCCAAGGCCTTGCGTGATATGTTCGATGTGCCGGATTTGGCCATTATGGACGATGCCATCGTTAACGGTACGGTGGAGCTGCAGCCAGGGGCACCGATGCCGCTGGCCCCCTTTACCGGGCCGAGGGTGGACTATTCCCTCTATCGCTTACAACACTATACCGCTACCCGTCCGCAGCATTTTCAGAACTATGTGCTGTTCACCAACTATGCCTTCTATATTGATGAATTTGCCGCCAAAGCGCGGCAGATGATGGCGGAGGGTAACAGTGACTACGAGGCTTTTATCGAGCCGGGCAACCTGATTACCCGCTCTGGCGAAACCAGCCCCAGTGAAGGCCAGGCACCGGCCCGGCAACCACAGATGCCGGCTTACCACCTGGTGCGCAAGGATAATTCCGGTATCACCCTAGTCAATATTGGTGTCGGCCCGTCCAACGCCAAAACCATTACTGATCATATTGCCGTACTGCGCCCCCACGCCTGGCTGATGCTCGGCCACTGCGCCGGGCTACGCAATACCCAGCGCCTGGGGGACTATGTGCTGGCCCACGGTTATGTGCGGGAGGATCACGTGCTGGATGCCGATCTGCCAAGCTGGGTGCCGATTCCCCCTCTGGCGGAGGTGCAGGTAGCGCTGGAGCAGGCGGTGGAGGATATCACCGGGCTGGATGAGTGGGAGTTGAAGAAGATTATGCGCACCGGCACGGTGGCCACCATTGATAACCGCAATTGGGAATTACGTGATCACCGCGAGCCGGTGGAGCGTTTCTCCCAATCTCGCGCAGTCGCGCTGGATATGGAATCCGCCACCATTGCCGCCAATGGTTTTCGCTTCCGCGTGCCTTACGGCACCCTGCTGTGTGTGTCGGACAAACCCCTGCACGGCGAATTAAAGCTGCCTGGGATGGCCAGTGATTTTTATCGTCGCCAGGTCAGTCAACACCTGGAAATCGGTATGCTAGCGATGGAGAAACTGCGCGCCATGCCGCCGGAGCGCCTGCACTCACGCAAGCTGCGCAGCTTTGTTGAGACCGCCTTCCAGTAGTTTGCTCGCCACCTTGGATGCCTCCACCAAGCAGGTGGAGGCCATTTCACTTCTTAGCCCCTCTGGCCGCCTTATTCGACAGGGCTGAGCAGTATCAGGCTAAAAATCCCGCCCGTAGGGCTCATTGGCTTTAAGCTTTTTCACCTCTTGCAGGATCAGCTTGGCGGCCTCCCGTCCGGCACGGTTGTAGAGGTAGCCATTAATCCCATGGGGATAGGGTGGATGCTGATCATCCCCCTCTTCCAGCGCCACACAACGCACGCGGATGGCCTCCAGCTCAGGGTCATGCTGGATCGGCATGCCGATAAACAGCTCCCACTCTTCTCGGCTGGTGTAGCCATCAATCAGGCCTTGCAGCAGCTCTTCCACCTTGCTGCGGCTGGGGCGATAGCTGGGCACTCCCATGCGGCTAAAGCCCCACCAGGTAAAGAGGATGACCACCAGGGTCAGCAGGAAGGAGACCAGCAACGTCAGCATCAGTGTCCGGCCCAGTTGATGCCACGCAGATAACGCACAGCCGCACGGATGGGGGCTTCCAGCTCCTGCTCCAGCTGCTCAATTTCTTTATGGAAGGCGTGACGCTGATTGATCTTGAGCTCGCGGAATTTTTCTTTACGGGGAATATGCTCGGTACGCTGCCATACCTGCTCCAACACCTGCAGTTCAGGCTGAGCGAGCAAGCCCGGGCGGAAGTTATCCAGCAGGCCCTTTAAGCGAATGCAGCCCTCGGTCAGCTCGCACTGGTTATCCTCCATGGCGGCGCTAATCACCTGGATACTCTCGATGATGTAATCACGCCGCTCCTGCGCCTTGGCGGCCAGCTCCGCCTCCTGTGCAGCCAACTCTGCCTTGCGCGTTTGTTCGGCTTGCCACAGGCGACGAATCATCAGACTCAGAAAAATAATCAGCCCACTGCCGAGGGCAATCAGTAGCCATTGACTGGCTGTACTCATCACACTTGCTCCTGTGTCATCTGCACGACTTGGCCACTCTGTTGGCGGCGGTAATCAGCCAGCCAGGCCCGCGCGGCGGCGGCAGGTTCCAGGCTCTGCCCCAGGCGACCTGCCACATAGTGTACGTTGAATACCTGGAAGTAGTTCTGCAGTACCTCGGCCGCTGGCTCCTGTGCCAGGCGCAGCAATTCGATTCCCACTTCTGCGGTACAGAGGTGATTTTCCTCCAACGCCTTGCGCAGCCCGTAACCAGAGCCTGCCTGGGGCTGAAAGCTAATCAAAGGCAGCTGTTGTAACCAGGGGCTTAAACGGAACATTCTGCGCGCCTGACGCCAGGTGCCATCAAGCAGAATAAAGACCGGGGTCTTGCCGAGCTGACGGGCAAAGGGCTGCAGGCGTTGCTGATCCCTCTCCTCATCGGCGGGAAACACCAGCCAGGGCTGATAGCGTGAATCCTGCAGCAGGGCCAACAGGCTGGCCGGTGGCTCGGTGCGGTGCCACTCGAATAAACGACTATTGGGCAACACGTCTTTAATCAAGCGGCCCGTATTGGTGGGTTTGTACTGCTCTTTTTTATGCAGAATAAGCCAAAACTCCACCTCAGCCTGGGCCTGTACCTGATAGTCACAAATACAGGTACTGTCCGGCAGGCCACAGCCCTGACAACGCTCAATCCGTGAACCCCGGGCATTAAACGGCTTGCGATAGGGCGCCAGATCAGTGCGCCCGACTTCTAACTCCAGTCTCATTCACCGATACGCCAGCCAGAGGTAATGGGGTAGCGACGGTCACGGCCAAAGGCGCGTGCCGTTAAGCGAGGGCCAATCGCCGCCTGCCGGCGCTTGTATTCGTTCAGGTCAACCAAACGCAATACCCGCAGCACATCCGCCTCGGCAAAACCCTGCTCGATGATGGCATGGGCGCTGTAGTCTTTCTCAACGTACAGTTCCAGGATGCGGTCCAACACCGGGTAGGGCGGCAGCGAGTCTTCATCCACCTGCCCTGGTGCCAGTTCGGCAGAGGGCGGACGGGTAATGACCCGCTCAGGAATTACCTGCCCTAGGCTGTTGCGGTAACGGGCCAGCTCAAATACCAGGGTCTTGGGCACATCCTTGAGCACATCGAAGCCGCCAGCCATATCGCCATAAAGGGTGGCATAGCCCACCGCCATTTCACTCTTGTTGCCGGTGGTCAGTACCAGGTAACCCAGCTTGTTCGACAGAGCCATCAACAGCACTCCACGGCAACGGGATTGCAGGTTTTCTTCGGTTTTATCCGCGCCGGTGCCGCTAAAGGAGTCCGCCAGGGTCGCCATAAAGCTCTCGTACATCGGCTCGATGGACATAACCTGGTAGTTCACCCCCATGTCGGTGGCTTGCTTGGCGGCATCTTCCAGACTCATATCAGAGGTATAGCGGAAGGGCATCATCACCGCTGCCACCCGCTCTTTACCCAGCGCATCGGCAGCCACTGCCAGGGTCAGGGCCGAATCTATCCCTCCGGATAAGCCCAGCACCACCCCCTTAAAACCATTCTTGTTGACGTAATCCCGCACCCCCATCACCAGTGCCTGATAGGCAGACTCCAGCTTGCCCGGTGCAGCTCGCAGGGGTTGGGGCACAGGTTTGATTTGCCCTTCCAGACAGAAATCGACCGGATACAGCGCCTCGGTAAAACAGGGAACCGATACGGCCAAGTCGCCTTCGGCATCCATCACCATTGAGCCACCGTCAAAGATCAGCTCATCCTGGCCACCAACCTGATTGACATAGAGGATCGGGCAACCGGCCTGACGGGCACGCTCCACCAGCAGCTTACGGCGCTCTTCCCACTTACCGAGATGGAAGGGTGAAGCATTGAGGTTAATCACCAGCTCAGCGCCCGCTTCACGAGCCTGCAACACAGGCTGGGGCAGCCACATATCTTCGCAGATGGTGATCGCCACCGGACGCCCTTTGATATCCACCACGCAGGGGGAGTGCCCCGCGACAAAGTAGCGTTTCTCATCAAACACCTGATAGTTCGGCAGGTTCTGTTTGCGATACACCGCCTGGATGGCGCCATCGGCAATCACTGCAGCCTGGTTGTACAGCCCCTCCGGCTCGCGCCAGGGATAGCCCAGCACCAGGGTGATGCCCTCAACCTCCGCACACACCTGCTCCAGCGCACGGCTCACCCGCAGTTGCAGGCTGGGGCGCAGCAGCAGATCTTCAGGGGGATAACCGGTCAGGGTTAGCTCGGGGAACACGATCACATCGGCCTGATGCTGGTCGCGCGCCTGCTTGGCGGCGTTGATTACCTTGGCGGCGTTACCGGGGATATCCCCCACCAGCATATCCAGTTGTGCCATTACCACGCGCAATGTGGCTGTCATTGCCCTGGGCTCCTCAATGCGAATTTGGAAGGGGCGTTATTTTCCGGCAAAGCGCGGCGTTTGGCAAAGCTTACGGCGTTGCCGATGCAGCCGATAACCCAGTAAAAACAGCACCAACACCGCGTAAACTGTGGCTTCCAGGTAACTTGAACGCACCTGTAAGAAAAGATGTAACCAGCCTAATAACAGGGCCGCATAGACGCTACGGTGCAGCGGTTGCCAGTAGCGTCCCAATCGCCGTACCAGGGGTTTGTAGGACGTCACCCCCAGCACCAGCAAAATCAGCAGGGCCGGCATCCCTAATAAAATGTAGGGACGCTTCAGGGTTTCCCGCGCCAGTTCAGCCAGGTCGCCACCCAGGATGAACCAGTAAAAGCACAGCAGGTGCAGCAGCCCATAGGCCAATGACCACAGCCCCAGCATGCGCCGATGGCGGCCCAAGGCGTGCCAACCCAGCAACTGACGCGCAGGTGTCACGCTAAGGGTGAGCACGAGCAGATTGAGGGTCCACTCACCAGTAAACCACACCAGGGTTTTGGCTGGATCGGCACCCAGTTGCTGGTTAAGCAAACCCCAGCCTAACCACAGCAAAGGCATCGCCGCCAATAACCAGAGCAGCCAGCCGGCCCAGGGTTTGGCCAACAGACGATTTAGTACCATTGGCGCAAATCCATGCCGCTGTACAGGCTGGCCACCTCTGCGCCATAGCCGTTAAACGGCAGTGTTTCGATGATATTGGGACTGAGCAAACCACTGGGCAGACGTCGCTCCTTCGCCTGGCTCCAACGCGGATGATCCACCGCCGGGTTCACATTAGCGTAAAAACCATATTCCCGTGGTGCACTGAGGTTCCAGGTAGTGGGAGGCTGCTGTTCGGTCAGCTCAATCTTGACAATGGATTTGATGCTCTTAAAGCCATACTTCCAGGGCACCACCAAGCGCAGTGGGGCGCCATTCTGGTTCGGCAGAATACGGCCATACAAACCAACCGCCAGAATCGTCAGCGGGTGCATGGCCTCATCCAGCCGTAAGCCTTCCACATAGGGCCAGTCCAGGCTGGAAAACAGGCTCGACTGCGCCGGCATTTGTTCCGGATCATGCAGGGTGGTAAAGGCCACATACTTGGCACTGCCCTGAGGCTCAAAGCGCTGTAACAGGCTAGCCAGCGGAAAGCCAATCCAGGGAATCACCATCGACCAGGCCTCGACACAACGCAGGCGGTAGATGCGTTCTTCCAGCGCCATCCCCTTGAGCAGATCCTCCAGATGATAGGTACCGGGTTTGTTGACTAATCCTGTTACCTCCACCTGCCAGGGATCGGGCTTCAGGCTATGGGCTTTGGCGACCGGATCATCCTTATCGAAGCCAAATTCATAGAAGTTGTTGTAATGGGTGCAGTGGTAATAGGGAGTCAGCTTTTCTGCAGGGGGCACATCGGCTTTGGCCGCAGCAATTTGCTGTGCGAGCCACTCTGGCCCCGCTACGACCTCGTCATGCAATTGACTCGGTGCTGCCTGACTGGCGCCCGGCCAAGCGGCCCAAGCGGCTCCAGCGGCGAGTCCCTGGATAAAGCGACGGCGATTGAGATAGGCCGACTCAGGGGTAATCTGTGAGCCGAGAATAGTGGGCGATTTTTTTATCAGCATAGAGACTCCTTAGGCGCCTGACACCCTGCCCTCTGGTAGGGTCAGTAGTGCTTGGACAGAGCCTCAAGGCAAAAGTGCCCGAGAAACAGCGACCGAAAAAGTAGCAGAAACCAACACCCCGGCCTGGGCCGGGGTGGGTTAAACTCAGAATTTGCGCTTCAGTTTGCGCAGATAAAGCGCCGGGCCAGACAGGCCATAGAGCAGGAACAGCCCCCAGAGCACGATAGCAGGATCATAGGACACCACAGCAAGTACCAGCGCTGCCGCCATCAGTGCCATTAACGGCACCCGCCCTTTCAGATCGACTTCCTTAAAGGAGTAGTAGCTCACATTACTCACCATCAGGATACCCGCAGCGGCCACTAACAAAGCCGCCCAATAGGACAGGCCGGTGCTGAGCACATGGTTCTCCGCTCCTACCCAGACCATCCCCGTAACCAGGGCAGCCGCAGCAGGACTGGGCAAACCGATAAAGTAGCGCTTATCCACCGCACCGATCTGCACATTAAAGCGTGCCAGGCGCAGGGCAGCTCCGGCCACATAGATAAAGGCGGCAATCCAACCGAGCTTGCCCAGGTTATCCAGCGTCCAGGTGAACGCCACCAACGCCGGTGCCACCCCGAAGGACACCATGTCCGCCAGGCTGTCGTATTCGGCGCCAAAGGCACTCTGGGTATTGGTCAGGCGGGCCACGCGCCCATCCAGACTATCGAGCACCATCGAGATAAAGATCGCCACACAGGCCTGGACAAAGTGACCATTCATCGCCGCCACGATGGCGTAAAAGCCAGAGAACAGCGCGGCAGTGGTAAAGAGGTTAGGTAACAGGTAAATGCTGCGATTGGGCTTTTGCTTAGGCTCTTCCACCTTGGACTCCTGTTGGGCTGGAGGCTGCTGCTCTGGACGCAAGGGCGTAACCGTCGTGGTGGGTGTCTTGTTTTCGTGATCATTGGGCTGGTTTACGGCCACAACATTCCCCTCAAAATAAACTCAGTGGCCTAATAATACGTTGCCCGCCTGAAAAAACAAAAGCGCAACCCGAAGGCTGCGCTTGTGCTACTAGGTTGTTGCGTACCGCTTTACCGCAACACTCGCTTAGTTGCGGGTCTTGTCGACCAGCTTGTTCGCGGAAATCCAGGGCATCATGCCACGCAGCTTCTCGCCTACCTGCTCGATGGGGTGAGCAGCGTTGTTACGACGACGGGCCGTCATGGAAGGATAGTTAGTCTGACCTTCGGCAATGAACATCTTGGCGTATTCACCGTTCTGGATACGCTTCAGGGCATTACGCATGGCTTCACGAGACTGCTCGTTGATTACCTCGGGGCCAGTCACGTACTCACCGTACTCCGCATTGTTGGAGATGGAGTAGTTCATGTTGGCGATGCCGCCTTCGTACATCAGGTCAACGATCAACTTCAGCTCGTGCAAGCACTCGAAGTAAGCCATCTCAGGGGCATAACCGGCTTCAACCAGGGTCTCAAAGCCCATCTTAACCAGCTCAACCGCGCCACCGCAGAGTACCGCCTGCTCACCGAACAGGTCAGTTTCAGTTTCGTCTTTGAAGGTAGTCTCGATGATACCGGTACGGCCACCGCCTACGCCGCAAGCGTAAGACAGGGCTACGTTTTTCGCCTGACCAGAAGCGTCCTGGAATACCGCGATCAAATCGGGGATACCACCACCCTTCACAAACTCAGAGCGCACAGTGTGACCAGGTGCCTTGGGAGCGATCATGATCACGTCCAGATCTTTACGCGGCTCGATCTGGTTGTAATGGATAGAGAAACCGTGAGCGAACGCCAGGGTAGCACCCTGCTTGATGTTGGGCTCGATTTCGTTCTTGTACAGCTGGCCCTGGAACTCGTCAGGAGTCAGGATCATCACCAGGTCAGCCGCAGCAACGGCAACAGCCACGTCAGCCACTTTCAGGCCAGCGCCTTCGGCTTTGGCACGGGAAGAAGAACCAGCACGCAGACCTACGGTCACGTCTACGCCAGAGTCTTTCAGGTTGCAGGCATGAGCATGGCCCTGAGAACCGTAACCGATGATGGCTACTTTCTTGCTCTGGATGATGGAAAGATCACAATCTTTATCGTAGTAAACTTGCATGGTCGTCTTCCTGAAAAGGGTGCTAAAAAGGAGGCGCCTTATCCTGGCTCGTTACTGACAAGCTGTTCATTGACGGCTTGTTCTGGCTGGATAACCTGGCTGCCTGGCAGCAGCGCCTGTAAGTCTTCAAAGGTTTGGGTGTTTGTTGGAAGCAACACTAAGGTAGTTTTTTCATTGCGTAAAATGATATAAACGCAACACTATATGCCGAATTAAGCAACACACCCTATGGATACCCGCCTGCTCAAGCATTTTCTCAGCCTGGCTGACCTGCTCCACTTTGGCCGCGCTGCCGAGGCATGCCACCTTAGCCCTTCCGCCCTGTCACGCAGCATTAAACAGCTGGAAGATGAACTCGGTGTGACGCTGTTTGAGCGGGATAACCGCAGCGTCAGCCTCACCCATGAGGGGCAGTTGTTTATTAACTATGCCCGCGACACCCTGCTGCAGTGGGATGAGATTCGCCACAGCCTGCAACAGGAAGCGCAGGAACTGCACGGCGAAGTCAGCATGTATTGCTCCGTCACCGCCAGCTACAGCTTTCTATACGAGTTGCTCAGCGAGTTTCGCCGCACCTATCCCAAGGTCGAGATCAAAGTCCATACCGGTGACCCGGACCTGGCCATCAACCGGGTACTGAGCGGCGCAGAAGACATCGCCATTGCCGCCTATCCACAAAGCCTGCCGGGAGAGCTGGCCTTCAAGCCCATTGCCCGCTCCCCGCTGCTGTTTATCGGCCCTCGCCAGCACCACGACTGGCAACAATTGGCGGAGGCCCCGGCCAGTGCCGAGAACTGGCAACATCTGCCGATGATCATTCCCGAGGTGGGGCTTGGCCGGGAATGGATTAACGCCTGGTTCTATCAACTGGGTTGCAGCCCCAACATCTATGCCCAGGTGGCCGGTAACGAGGCCATCGTCAGCATGGTCAGCCTGGGCTTTGGCATCGGCGTGGTGCCGCGCATCGTGCTGGACAACAGCCCCCTGCAGGAGGAGGTGCGTATTCTGGCGGTCGAGCCCGCCCTGCCCGCCTATGATGTCGGCCTGTTCACCCTCAACAAAAAACTGAAAAATCCACTAATCAACGCCTTTTGGCAGCAAATTAGCGCCCGTTTCCCGCAATAGTGCTGGCTTCTCAGGCTGCCCTTGGGTAAGCTGCGGACCCGGTCAACCCTTGTTGGCCGTTGTCCTCCATTATGTAGAAGAGTCTATGAGTTTCGCCTCCCTGGGCCTGTCCTCCCCCCTGTTACAAGCCATTGCCAAACAAGGTTATGAACAACCTTCCCCGATCCAGCTAGAAGCCATCCCCGCTGTACTGCAAGGGGGAGATCTGATGGCCGCGGCCCAGACCGGCACCGGCAAGACCGCCGCCTTTACCCTGCCGCTGTTACAGCGCCTGGATGGCGGCCCACAAGTTAAAGCCAACCAGATTCGCGCCCTGGTATTGACCCCCACCCGCGAACTGGCCGCCCAGGTGCATGAAAGTGTGCAGACCTATGGCCAGCACCTGTCTCTGCGCAGCGCCGTGGTCTTTGGCGGGGTGAAGATTAACCCGCAGATGATACAACTGCGCCGTGGTGTCGACATTCTGGTGGCCACCCCGGGTCGCTTGCTTGATCTCTACCAGCAAAACGCCGTGCGCTTTAACCAGCTGGAAATCCTGGTATTGGATGAAGCCGACCGCATGCTGGATCTTGGCTTTATTCACGATATCCGCAAAATTCTGGCGCTGTTGCCCGCCAAGCGGCAGAACCTGTTGTTCTCCGCCACCTTCTCCGCCGAGATTCGCCAACTGGCCAAGGGTCTGTTGCAGCAACCGCTGGAGGTATCCGTCACTCCAGCCAACTCCACCACCACTCAGGTGGAACAATGGCTGTATCCGGTGGCAAAAAAACACAAAGCTGCCCTGCTTCATCAATTGATTCAACAGCAGCAGTGGCATCAATTACTGGTCTTTACCAAAACCAAGCATGGTGCCAATCGCTTAAGTCAGTTCCTGGAGAAGCAAGGTCTGAAGGCCGCAGCCATTCACGGCAACAAGAGCCAAGGTGCCCGTACCAAGGCACTGGCCGGTTTTAAACAGGGATCGATCCAGATTCTGGTGGCAACCGATATCGCCGCCCGCGGCCTGGATATCGAGCAACTGCCCTTAGTGGTCAACTATGAACTGCCCACCGTACCGGCGGACTATGTTCATCGTATTGGTCGTACCGGTCGTGCCGGCGCAACCGGCCAGGCTATTTCCCTGGTGGAAACGGAAGAAGCCAAACAACTGAAGGACATTGAACGCCTGATTGGCCAGCACCTTGAGCGTCGCCAACTACCCGGCTTTGCCCTTACCGAAGAGCTGCCGCAGACCGACCTGAGCCGTGGCCCGAAGAAGCCGAAAAAAGCCAAGCCCAGTGCAGAGGCCAGCAACGAAAAAGCAGGGGAATCACGCCCTGCTGCCAGCCAACCTCGTAAGCCTCGCCCAGCCAAACCCGCAGGTGAGCGCAGCGGTGACGGCCAGGCTCCGGCCAAGTCCAAGCGCCCGCAGCAGCCGAAGCCGCATTCGTCTAAGCCGCACGCATCTAAGCAACAGTCGTCTCAACAGCAGGCGCCTAAAGCAGCGCGCCGCTCAGAGTCAGAACAGGTTGCAGGGGATCGTCAGCCCAGGGGCCGCAAGCCTAACGCTGAGCAAGCAACTCGCCAGCGCTCCAGCCAGCAGCGCACGGACAACCGCCATGCGTCACGTTCTGCTCAAGGCTATGGGCAAACGCAAGGGCAGGCTAAACAGCAGGCAGGTCAGCAGGAACAGGGCAACGAAACGCGCCCCTCACGCCGTCCACGGGCTAGGTCGGCGGCGTCTGGGCACTGACAATCACGCAGGGCTGATCAAAGATATTGCGGAAACGATGGGGATGGTTGCTTTTAAAGTAGTAGCTGTCCCCAGCGCTCAAAATGGAGACCTGTAAGCCGACGGTCAGCTCGATTTGTCCACTGACCACTACCCCACCCTCTTCACCGGCATGGTTCAGCATCTCTTCACCGGTATCCGCCCCGGGGGGATAGACCTCATGCAGAATATCCATCGCCCGGTTTTTCAGCGGCGCACCCACCAGTTTCAGCATGACCTCACGGCTACCGATATCCGGCATCTGCTCAGCGGTAAAAACGCTTTGCTCGCTCGGTTCTAAATCCAGGGTAAAAAAATCACCGATCGACATGGGAATGCCCGCCAGTACCTTTTTCAAGGAACTGACAGAGGGGCTCACACCGTTCTTCTCGATCATCGACACAGTGCTATTGGTGACGCCGGCCCGCTTGGCCAGCTCGCGCTGAGAAAGCCCCGCCATTTGACGGATCAACCTTAACCTTTCACCTACATCCACTGCCTCACTCCTGCCAGGGCCAAACCTTCGGCATTCTATGCGGAAAGGGAGCAGTGAGCCACACTGCCCCCACTAATCACCTGCTTTAACAGGCAAACAACTCAGCTAAACTCTCGCCGATGATACCCATGCCCTGCTGAATCTGCTGATCCGTCGCCGTCAGCGGCACCAGTACCCGAATGGTGTTGGCATACACCCCACAGGACAATAGCAGCAGCCCCTTGCTGGCGGCCTTTTGCGTTAAATCCTTGGCCAGGGCGGCATCCGGCCGTCCTTCAGCATCCAACAGTTCCATGGCCGCCATGGCGCCCAAGCGACGGATATGGCTGATTGCGGCAAAGTCCTTAGCCAGGGTGGTAAAGCCACTTTCGATCAACTCCCCCACCTGCTCCGCACGTTCCAACAAGTGCTCTTCTTCAATCACATCCAGTACCGCCAAGGCGGCCGCACAGGATAGCGGGTTACCGCCATAGGTACTGCCCAGCGCGCCTGGCTCCGGCACGTTCATCAAGCTGGCTTTGCCGATCACCCCCGCCAAGGGCATGCCACCCGCCAGAGATTTCGCCACCGTCATCAAGTCCGGCTCAATACCAGCATGTTCAATCGCAAACAGCTTGCCGGTGCGGGCAAAACCAGACTGCACCTCATCCACAATCAGCAAAATGCCGTGCTGATCACAGAGCTGCCGCAGGCTTTGCATAAAACTGGGAGTCGCTGCATAAAAGCCGCCTTCACCCTGCACCGGTTCAATAATCAGGGCCGCTACCCGCTTGGGGTCAATATCCATTTTGAACAGGGTATGCAGTGCGGTCAGTGAATCTTCTTCACTACAACCATGGTAAGGATTGGGATAGGGCACCCGGTACACTTCCGCCGGGAAGGGGCCAAACCCCTGCTTGTAGGGGGCCATCTTGCCGGTCAACGCCATCCCCATCAGAGTACGGCCATGGAAGGCGCCACTGAAGGCCACCACACCAGAGCGTCCGGTAGCGGCACGGGCAATTTTGATCGCGTTTTCTACCGCTTCCGCCCCGGTATTAACCAGCAACGTCTGCTTAAGAGAAGGGCCAGGGGCGGCTTCACTCAGACGCTTGGCCAGCTCAACATAGGGAGCATAGGGCATCACATGGAAGCAGGTATGCATCAGTTTATCGAGTTGCTGCTGCACCGCTGCCACCACCTTGGGATGGCGATGCCCCACATTAAGCACGCCGATACCGCCAGCAAAATCCAGGTAGGCATTGCCCTCCACATCCCAGATCTGCGCATTCTCAGCACGCTCAGCATAGGCCTGTAGCATATTGCCGACACCCTTGGGTACGTAGCGCTCCCGCAGGGCTTGCCAATGAGTATTGGTTGTCATCTTTCACTCCAATCCATCAAGGCGCACCCTGCGGGTAGACCCACTACCCTGGGGCGCCGGTTACAATCCGCCTAAGCAGAGATATTTAATCTCCAGGTAGTCATCAATCCCGTACTTGGAGCCTTCACGGCCCAGGCCCGACTCTTTGACCCCACCAAAGGGCGCCACTTCGGTGGATAGAATGCCTTCGTTAATCGCCACCATGCCGTACTCCAGCGCTTCAGCCACGCGGAATACCCGGCCCACATCGCGGGTATAGAAATACGCCGCCAGGCCAAACTCGGTATCGTTGGCCATCGCCACCGCTTCCTCTTCACTGTGGAAACGGAACACCGGTGCCAGGGGGCCAAAGGTTTCTTCTTTCGCGACCTTCATCGCCGGAGTGACGTTGGCAATGATGGTCGGCTCAAAGAAGGTGCCGCCCAGGGCATGAGGCTTGCCGCCACAAACCAGGCTGCCGCCCTTGGCCAGCGCATCCTCAATATGATCCTGCACCTTGGCTACCGCCTCGGCATTAATCAGCGGGCCCTGATCGACCTCACCTTCTAAAGCAGGGCCGACCTTGAACTGCCCCACTGCTTCGGCCAGCCGCGCGACAAAACGATCATAGATACCGTCCTGCACCAACAAACGGTTGGCACAGACACAGGTTTGCCCGGCGTTGCGATACTTGGAGGCCAGCGCCCCCTGAATGGCTGCATCAATATCGGCATCATCAAAGACGATAAAGGGCGCATTGCCCCCCAGCTCCAGCGAGACTTTTTTCACCGTATCGGCACACTGGCGCAGCAAAATCTTGCCCACCTGAGTCGAGCCGGTGAAAGAGAGCTTGCGCACCACCGGGCTATCGCACATCACCTTGCCCACTTCCACCGGACGGGCAGTGGTGATGACGTTAAAGACACCGGCAGGAATACCCGCCCGATGGGCCAATTCGGCCAGGGCCAGGGCTGACAACGGGGTGTCTTCCGCGGGCTTGAGAATGATCGGGCAACCCGCTGCCAAAGCCGGACCGGCTTTACGGGTGATCATGGCATTGGGGAAGTTCCAGGGAGTGATGGCGGCCACCACACCGATGGACTCTTTCATCACCAACACTCGTTTATCCTTGGCAAAGGTCGGCACCACCTCACCGTAGGCACGCTTACCCTCTTCGGCAAACCATTCGATAAAGGAGGCGCCATAGGCCACCTCACCACGTGACTCTTTCAGCGGCTTGCCTTGCTCTGCGCTCATCAGCTGGGCCAGATCTTCCTGGTTTTCCATAATCAACTGATACCAGCGTTTTAACAGCTGGGCACGCTCTTTGGCGGTTTTACTCCGCCAGGCTGGCCAGGCGGCATTCGCCGCAGCAATGGCCTGTTCTGTTTCTGCTGCCCCTAAATCCGGCACCGTGGCTAGCTGCTCACCGTTGGCGGGGTTATACACCGCGAGGCGGGCGGCAGCATCCACCCACTCACCGTTAATGTAGGCTTGCTGGCGCAGCAAAGTTGTATCGGCCAATTTCATCACTCGTACCTCATTAGATGCCAAATCGCAGACCCCTGAGTGTAGCCAGCCGTGCTGTTTTATGCACGCCACTGTGCATGATCAAGCACAAAAATGATTTACGGCAGCCTACACCATTTTTAAATGTTCGCAATATCGAACACCCAGAGAATCATCCCCACTCCATCCATTACAAAAAATGACAAAATATATTTTCTTTAAAATCAATAATTTATAAAAATCAATACCAAAGTATTAAGGACTTACCCCTGTACATTTACTCGCCACAAAATTAGCTTGCCGTATCAGATAAAGAACACCCAAGCTGCCCAGCGCCAAAACCAGGCGTAGCAGAAAAACAACAAAAGGAGCTGAGGATGGGTCACGCTGAAGCCATAGTCCGTTTTTGCAACGTGCAAAAAACCTACGACGGCGAAACCCAGGTGGTGAAAAACCTCAACCTGGATATTGCCCGCGGCGAATTCCTCACCCTGCTGGGCCCTTCGGGCTCAGGAAAAAGCACTTGTCTGATGATGCTGGCGGGCTTCGAATCCCCCACCCACGGCGACATCTGGCTGGATGGACAACGTCTGAATGCCATCCCACCCTACAAGCGCAATATCGGCATGATTTTTCAGAATTATGCTCTCTTCCCACATATGACCGTGGCGGAAAACCTGGCCTTCCCATTAAGCATTCGCAAGCTGGGCAAGGCGGAGATAAGCAGCAAGGTCAAGCGTGCCCTGGACATGGTGCAACTAAGCCACCTGGCCAACCGCTACCCCAACCAACTCTCGGGTGGGCAACAGCAACGGGTAGCCTGTGCCCGCGCCCTGGTGTTTGAGCCTCAGCTGGTTCTGCTCGACGAACCTCTGGGAGCGTTGGATAAAAACCTGCGGGAAAGCATGCAGCTGGAGATCAAACACATTCACGAGAATCTGGGAGTCACCATGGTGTTCGTCACCCATGATCAAAGTGAAGCCCTGACCATGAGCGATCGTATTGCCGTATTTAATGACGGAGTGATTCAACAGCTTGATAGCCCTGACCGCCTGTATGACCACCCTGCCAACGAATTTGTGGCGCGCTTTATTGGGGAGACCAATCTGCTTCAGGCACAGCTCCATCATCATCAGGGGCACTGGTGCGAAGCCGATCTGGGTAATGGCCAAAGTCTGATGACCCGTGCCCAGCCTGGCTTAAAACCGGGCTCCAGTGTGGCCCTATCAATACGTCCGGAACGTATTCTGCTCAACCATCAATCGGCTGACCTTCAGCACCAGGAAAGCGGCTGGAACCGACTCAGCGGCACCTTAAAAGAGAGTATTTACCTGGGTGATCACCTGCGCCTCACCCTCGATTTGGGTGCAGAGCTTGAGCTGATGGTCAAGGTAGCAGCCCGCCCTGGGGAACGCTTAAACCTTGGCAGCCAGCTCAGCCTGGCCTTTCATGCCGAGGACTGCCGCGCCCTGCCCCATTAAGGCAAACCGACATGTGATAAGGCCCTGCAGGAGCAACGGGCCTTGGCGGGCAGCAGGCATACCTGACGCCCAGGGAACCTGGTGGAAACCATGATTGCCCCCTTAACGCCCTCCGGTGGTTCATGCAGTCAGCCGGATTCATCGCTCAGCCAATAATAAGCCAATCTCTGAGGACACCCCCGATGCGCAAACCCTCCTTATTACTGCTCGCCATCAGTGCCAGCCTGACCCTCACCGCCGAAGCTCGCCCCTTGACCGTCGTGGGCTGGGGTGGCGCGGCTCAACAAGTGCAAGATCAGGTCTACTTCCAGCCCTGGCAGCAGGCCAGCAAGCAAGAACTGCTGCAAGACAGCTACTCCGGCGGTCTGGCCAAAGTGAAAGCCATGGTCGATACCCAAACCGTTACCTGGGATGTCATCACCGTCGAAGACCCCGAACTACAACAAGGGTGTGAAACCGGCCTGTTTGAAGCCATCGACTGGAGCAAAGTGGGAGAGCCAAGCAACTTTGTCGAGGGTGCCACCAGTGAATGTGGCGTGGGCAGCTATGTCTGGTCTAACGTGCTGGCCTATAACACCGACCAACTCAAGGACGGCCCGCAAAACTGGGCGGATTTTTGGAACGTAGAAAAATACCCCGGCAAACGTGGCCTACGTAAAGGTGCCAAGGCGAATCTGGAATTCGCCCTGATGGCGGATGGCGTAGCCCCGAATGACGTTTATGGGCTGCTGCGCACTGAGGCCGGGGTGGATCGCGCCTTCGCCAAACTGGCCCAACTCAAGCCCCATATCCAATGGTGGGAAGCTGGCGCCCAACCCCCTGAGTGGCTGGCCTCCGGCGATGTGGTGATGACCTCTGCCTACAATGGCCGTATCACCGCAGCCAACAAAGAAGGCAAGGCGTTCAAAGTGGTGTGGACTGGTCAGGTTTACTCGGTGGACTCCTTTGCCGTACTAAAAGGCTCAGAGAACAAGGCGGCCGCCATGGACTTTATCGCCTTTGCCAGTCAGCCCGCTAACCAGGAAAAGTATCCCCTGCTGATTCCTTACGGCCCCACCAACAAGGAAGCCATTGCCAAGCTGGCGCCAGAGGTAGCCGAAACCCTGCCTACCCATACCCCCAACCTGGCTCAAGCCCTGCGTGAAGACACCGAGTTCTGGCTGGACTACCAGGATGAGCTGAACGAGCGTTTTAACGCCTGGGTAGCCCAGTAAGGCTCAAGGGGCAGCCTGGCTGCCCCGTTTTTCGCACGCATAAGGAGAACCCGATGGATACCAGCCTGACGCTTGCCGAGAGCCCGGCGGAAGAGAAAGCGGCCCAGCGCCAACAACTTAAACAGCGCTTAAAACGTAGCCAACGCCGCCAGCAACTGAAAGCCCTGGCCCTGGTGGCTCCCTTATTTCTGTTTACCCTGCTGGTGTTTCTCCTCCCCATTGCCCTGCTGCTGCAAAAAGCGGTAGAGAATCCGGAACTCCAGCGCGCCTGGCCACAGGTTAGCGCAACAATCAGCGATTGGGATGGCCAGCGCCTGCCAGAAGCCAGCCTTTTCCTGCTGCTGGAGCAGGACATTCGCCGTAGCTACAACGATAAAAGCCTGTCCGAGGCCGCCAAACGACTCAACACCCTGGATGCTGGCCTACGCTCAATGATCATGCGCACTGGCCGTCAGTTTAATCGCCTTGCTCCAGCCAGCTCCGCCGAACAAGCCAAGCAGCGTCTGCTCGATCAAGATCAACGCTGGGGCGAACTCAGTACCTGGCAGGCCATTGCCGAAGCCAGCTCCCCCTATACCAGCCAATACCTGCTGGCGGCACTGGACTTACAACAAAATAGCCAAGGAGAAATTGTCGCCGCCAGCGCCGATCAAGCGATCTATCTGAATATTTATGCCCGCACCCTGTGGATGGCCTTTATCGTCACCCTGATCAGCCTGTTGCTGGGCTTTCCGTTGGCCTACTGGCTAGCCACCAGCCCCGCCAAACAAGCCAACCTGTTGATGATTGGGGTGTTGCTGCCCTTCTGGACTTCGCTGCTGGTGCGTACCAGCGCCTGGGTGGTGTTACTGCAAAAAGAAGGGTTGCTTAACTCGCTATTGCTCAGCCTGGGCTGGGTCAACGAACCCCTGACCCTGCTGTTTAACCGCCCTGGCGTCTACCTGGCGTTAGTGCACATTTTGCTGCCCTTTATGGTGCTGTCTCTCTATTCAGTGATGAAGGCCATCCCCCCTTATTACATGCGGGCCGCCCTGAGTCTTGGTGCCCGCCCCAGTATTGCCTTTATCCGCGTATATCTGCCGCAAACCTTGCCCGGCGTGGCCTCCGGCTTCCTGCTGTGCTTCATCATGGCGGTGGGTTACTACATCACCCCGGCGCTGATTGGCTCACCCCAGGATCAGATGATTTCCTACTTTATCGCCTACTACACCAACCAAACCATTAACTGGGGCATGGCCTCCGCACTCGGCGTCTTCCTGTTACTGGCCAGTGTATTGCTGTTTGTACTCTATAGCCGTCTTGCCGCTCCCCAGCGGCAATTGGGATAAGGAGCAGAGGATGGACTTTCAACCCTATCACCGCTGGGGCGATCGCCTCGCCCACTATGCTTTTGTTGCGCTCTGCAGCGGGGTGCTGCTGTTTTTACTGCTGCCGATTCTGGTGGTGATTCCCCTGTCATTCAGCAGTGACTCCTTTCTCAGCTACCCGATTCCCGGTTGGTCACTGCGCTGGTATGCAGAGGTACTGAACTCCAGCCTGTGGCAGGCCGCCCTGAAAAACTCGCTGATTATCGGCGCCGCCGCCACCTTGCTGGCCACCCTGCTCGGCACCCTGGCCGCCCTGGGGATGCAATATGCCCGTTTTCCCGGCCAGCAACTGATGCTGAGCCTGATGATTTCACCGATGGTGGTACCCTTGGTGATTGCCGCCCTGGGCCTGTATTTCTTCTTCGCTGAATACGGCCTGAATGCCAGCTACACCGGCCTGATTCTGGCCCACACCCTGCTCGGCGCACCCTTTGTGCTCATTACCGTCAATGCCACCCTGCAGGGCTTTGACCGCAACCTGATGCGTGCCGCAGCAAGCCTTGGCGCTAACCCACTACGAACCTTCTTTAAAGTCGTACTGCCGTTGATTCTACCGGGGGTGATTTCCGGCGCACTCTTTGCCTTTGCCACCTCCTTTGATGAGGTCATCGTCGCCCTCTTTACCGCTGGCCCCGAGCAACGCACCCTGCCCCGGCAAATGTTTGACGGTATTCGTGAAAACATCACCCCCGCCATTACCGCGGTAGCCACCCTGCTCACCCTTTTTGCTCTGCTGCTATTGAGTGCATTAGAGGCCCTGCGCCGCCGGGGAGAAAAGCTGCAAAGTCGGCACAGTTAAGCCTAGGCAGGCAGATAGCAGATTTTTTGCCTGTCCCCACGGGCAATCAGCTTTCCCCGGAATCCTGACATCTTCCGGGGAGATAGCGCCCATGCTTCGGCATGTTTGGCCATCCGCTGTGATTACTCATGGCCGATGGCCTTTTTTTATCGCTGCTTCCAGAGCGCCGCCTGACGCTGCTGACGATAAGCGCGGATGCCAGCCAGCAATTGCCCACGGCTACGCCAAGCCAGAATAGCCCCTTGGAGAAAGCGTAACGACAGCCAAAGCGGTAGCAGTAACAACAATGCCAGCCAAACCAGGCTTTGTTGCTGGGCCAATAGCTGCCCTAGCTGTTCATGGGCAGTCTCACTGGCAAAAAACTGGCAAAGGCTGTTCAGGGTGGCAGGTTGGATTGCCAAGGTGGCGGCCAGAGTGTTGGCATCGAAATCCGCCGCCGTACACTGCCCGCGCTCAAGCACCCAATCACTGCCTTTGCTCCGTAGCGGGTGATAGCTAAAGCTCATGGCTTCCTGATGATTCAGCCACAGCAGCCGCTCCTCTCCCTTGAGTTTAACCAGCGCACTGTCAGCAAACACCGTCACCAAACAAGCAATCAACAGCCCATAAGAGCACAGCAATATCAGCAGCCCAGGCAGCACTTTGTGCCAAGTGGGTTTGGCAATTTTGCGCGTGTCAAAGTCAAACCAGATATGTAAACGCGCCAATTGATGTAGGCACAGGTCATACTGCGCCACCCAGTGGGTAAATGCCTGAATCTGCGCCAGATTACGGGCCCGAAAGTTAAAGAGTGCATTAAAGCGTTCAATATCCTGACGCTCCTGCCAGAACTGCAGCAAAGAAGGCTGATTAAAATCCGCCCCACCAATCAACAACGCATACAGACGATTCGTCACCCCATAGGATGATCCCATCCGCCAGCGGAAAAAGAGAAACAACAGCAGCAACCCCAGTACGCCGCCCACACCACTGATCAACCCTGAGCCTAACCAGCTCGGCATATCCAACACCGCTTTCAGTGCTGCTTCGTCCATCTTTACACCCTGCTCACTCGCTGTTCATTCAGGAGAACACTGTAGCCCAGTCAGCCACTTCTGCCCGAGAGTAGATAAATATTCGATATTCCATATATTCGATTTCCCATATATTATTCCGCCGTTCTACCTGATTGATGCGCACCATGAACCCTGTTGCCCTGTTTAAAGCCCTGGCGGACGAGACTCGCCTAAGCACCCTGTTACTGATCCTAATGGAGCAGGAACTCTGCGTTTGTGAGCTGATGGCCGCCCTGGGTGAGAGCCAACCGAAAATTTCCCGCCATTTGGCCCAGTTACGCCAGGCCGAGTTGGTGTTAGACCGTCGCCAGGGCCAGTGGGTGTTTTACCGCCTCAATCCGGCCCTGCCGGACTGGGTGCAACAACTGCTGCACACCACTCTGACGGCTAATCACGCCTGGCTGGCGGATGCCGGCCTGCAACTGCAACAGATGGGCGAGCGCCCGCAACGAATCAAGCAATGCTGCTGAGGAATCACCATGACTATTAGAGTAGGGATTAACGGCTTTGGCCGCATGGGCCGCCTGGCACTGCGTGCCGCCTTCGATTGGCCGGAGCTGGAGTTTGTCCAGATCAACGACCCCGCCGGCGATGCCATCACCCTGGCGCACTTGCTCAATTTCGACTCCGTGCAGGGCCGTTGGCAACATGAAGCCCAGGCCGACGGCGAGTGGATGCTGATCAACGGCAAACGCCTGCGTTGCAGCCAGAATAAACAGATCAGCGAGACGGACTGGTCCGGCTGTGATCTGGTGATCGAAGCCTCCGGCAAAATGAAAACAACCGCTCTGCTGCAAGCCTACCTGCAACAGGGGGTGAAGCGCGTGGTAGTGACTGCACCGGTGAAGGAAGACGGCGTGCTCAATGTAGTGATGGGAGTTAACCATCAGCAATATGATCCGGCCCTGCACCCGATCGTTACCGCTGCCTCCTGTACCACCAACTGCCTCGCCCCCATCGTCAAGGTGATCCACGAGAAGCTCGGCATCGTCCACGGCAGCATGACCACCATCCATGATCTGACCAACACCCAGACCATTCTGGACGCCCCCCATAAAGACCTGCGCCGGGCACGGGCCTGTGGCATGAGCCTGATCCCCACCACCACCGGCTCGGCCACCGCCATCACCCATATTTTCCCGGAGCTGCAGGGCAAGCTGAACGGCCATGCGGTGCGCGTGCCCCTGGCCAATGCCTCCCTGACGGACTGCGTGTTTGAAGTCAGCCGCGCCACCAGCGCCGAAGAAGTCAACCAACTGCTACGCCAAGCCGCCGAGGGTGAACTGGCGGGTATTCTCGGTTATGACGAGCGCCCCCTGGTGTCCATCGATTACAAAGGCGACCCGCGCTCCAGCATTGTCGATGCCCTCTCGACCCTGGTGATCAACGGCACCCAGGTGAAAATCTATGCCTGGTACGACAACGAGTGGGGCTATGCCAACCGCACCGTTGAGCTGGCTCGTCTGGTCGGACTGCAAGATCAGGCCTGATCACCATGCTCAGCCAACTCTCCCCGGCCCTGCGCCAGTATTTACTGGTGACCGGCAATTACTGGGCATTTACCCTTACCGATGGCGCCCTGCGCATGCTGGTGGTGCTGCACTTTCATGCCCTGGGCTACAGCCCCCTGCAAATCGCCCTGCTGTTTCTGTTCTATGAAATCTTTGGGGTAGTCACCAACCTGCTCGGTGGCTGGTTAGGGGCGCGGCTGGGGTTGAACCGCACCATGAATATCGGCCTGGCCTTACAGGTCGTGGCCTTGGCCATGTTGCTGGTGCCCGCCAGTGCCCTGAGCGTGCCCTGGGTGATGGCGGCCCAGGCCCTCTCCGGCATCGCCAAAGACCTGAATAAAATGAGCGCCAAAAGCAGCATCAAGCTGCTGGTGCCCGCCCAGGCCCAGGGCCAGCTTTACCGGTGGATCGCACTGCTGACCGGCTCCAAGAATGCCCTCAAGGGGGCAGGTTTCTTCCTCGGTGGGCTACTGTTGGCACTGCTCGGTTTTCAGGGGGCGATCCTCAGCATGGCGCTGGCCTTAACCGGGGTGTGGCTGCTAAGCCTGTGCCTGCTTAAACAGGATCTTGGCAAGGCCAAACACAAGCCGAAATTCCGCGATCTGCTTTCCAAAAGCGCTGCCATCAACACCCTGGCTGCGGCACGGCTCTGCCTGTTTGCCGCCCGGGATGTCTGGTTTGTGGTGGCCCTACCAGTCTATTTGGCAACGGAGTTTGGCTGGAATCACAGCTGGGTGGGGGGCTTTTTAGCCCTGTGGATTATTGGCTATGGCATTGTGCAGAGTCAGGCTCCACGGTTGACCGGTAAACAGGTGCCCGCAGGGCGCACCGCCTTTATCTGGGCCCTGCCCTTGGCGTTGCTGCCAGCCTTGATTGCCCTGGCATTGGCCGCAGGCTTAGCACCCTGGCCCAGTTTGCTCGGCGGCTTAATGGCCTTTGCCCTGGTGTTTGCGGTGAACTCCTCCCTGCACTCCTACCTGATTGTCAGCTATGCCAAGGCGGATGGCGTCTCCCTGGATGTCGGCTTTTATTACATGGCCAATGCCCTGGGCCGCCTGCTCGGCACCCTGCTTTCCGGATGGGTTTTCCAGGCCTATGGGCTCTTGCCCTGCCTGTGGTTATCCAGCGCCCTGCTCACCCTGGCGGCGTTGATCTCCTGGCGCTTGCCACGGGTCACCACCCCGGCCAGCTAAGTCGGAAAGCATTCGTGCCTTCCGCCCCATTTATCCCTGCTACGCCGCTGCAGGATAACGCCTGCAGCAGGCTGCCCTGACTTTCGGTCAGCGGCAGCTCAATCCGACAGGCAGATCTTATTGCGATCCAAATCCCGCACATAAGCAGAAAAACGCGGCCCTCTCTGCCCTGGTGCGCCCTCACAACGACCACCCAACGCCAAGGCCTTATGATACAAGCGCGTGACCTCTTCGGCACTGCCGACGCTAAAACCGACCATCGTGCCATTCCCCGCTGTGGCGGCCTCGCCATCAAAGGGAATCGCCAGCGCAAAGGCAAAATCCTCCCCCAGCCAGTAGGTCATCCTCGCCGCAGGGGTCATTTTTACCAATCCGGCTTGGGCAAAAAGCTCATCATAGAACTGCGTCGCGGCTTCCATCTGGTTAGTGCCAACGACAAAGTAATTCATTTTCATCCTAGCGTGCCTTTAGCTGAGTGAAGCCTCAGCGTAACCCGCCCCTCCTGACAAGGGGTGTCAGTAGCCTGCTCTCACATCTGCCGCCAGCGGCTGATCATGCTTTCCCTAGACTGCCCACCCGGTCTTTCCCTTCCCAATTCTTGTCAGGGGTTTGACCTGCCCGCCAAGATCTGCAGTAATCCAACACTGACTTCACAATAACCATAAGAGAAGCTCCCGTGCCTGCCCTGCTGCTGTTACTGATGCTCGTTGCTTCACTCCTCTCCCCTGGCCGGGTCTTGGCACAGGAGTGTCAGCTCACCCTGCTAACCTCCTACCCGGAGAGTTTTTATGCTCCTCTGGTGGCGCGCTTTCGCACCAGCCAGCCCAGCGCTCCCCTGATCTGTGTGCTGAATAAAAACAGTTTGGCCTTGATTACCCATGTGCAGGAGCAGCGTCGTCCCTATGCGGATTTAGTCTGGGCCAGTTCGCCGGTACCCTTTGAACTACTGGATCAGCAGGGCCTGTTAGCCCGCTTAACCAAGCGGGTACGTAGCGCCAGTCAGTTTCAAGGCATTGCCGTGGATGCCCCTAACGGTTCACGCTTTGGCTTTGCCCTCTCCCAAATCGGCATTATGTGGCATCCCGACAGCCCGCTGCCGCCCCCCAACCAACTGGCAGAGCTGACCTTACCGCTTTATCGCAGCCAATTAGGCATGACATCCGCCGCCCGCAGCGGCACAACCCATCTCTTTGTCGAGATGCTGCTACAACACCATGGCTGGCAACAGGGCTGGCAGCTGCTATCCCAGCTGGGTGGCAATCTGGCGACGGTAACGGCCCGCAGTTTTGGCGTGCGGGATGGCATCCTCCACCGCCGTTTCCAGATGGGGATAGGGATCGATTTCCTGGCTAAAAATGCAGATCAAAGCTCAGCGTCCCTGGCATTTCAGGCCTTGCCTCCCGCCTGGGTGCTACCCGCCAGCATTGCCGTCACCCATCGTGCAGCCGATAACCCGTTGGCATTGGCGTTTATCGACTTTTTACGCGCCCCCGACACCCAGGCTTATTTGCTCAATCCCAGCATTAGTCGTATTCCGATTGAACCCAGCCTCTGGCCCCAGGCCGGTTTCCAGCCCCCCGCCACCCCGCAACACTTCGATCTGGCCCTGGCGGCACGCCGCATGCAGGTCGTCACGGCACTCTTTGATCAATTGATCAGCTATCGCCATCAGGAACTCGCGCAACTGTGGGGGGCCATACAACAACTCCAGCAACAACCGGTTATTCAGCAGTCTGACTCGATGCGGCCACTGCTGGTCAGTGCCCAACGTTTACTCAGTGAGGTGCCGGTGGCTGAGTTTATGGCGGACATGCAATTGCAACCGGACCCCACCCTGACAGGCAGCAGTGAAGCGCCGGTACAAGGCCGCATGCGTATCCAGGATAGTTGGGCGCGTGATTTCAGCGAGCGCTTTGCCCGGGCCCGGGAGCTCATTGCCCGTATGCAGGCCTTCAGTCAGCTTAACCCGCCTCAGGTCAAACCATGAATCCACGCACCAGCCTCAAGCGTAAGCTGACCCTGGCCCTGGCCCTGGTCGCACTGTTAAGTCTCTGTGCGCCGCTGGTTACCCAGTGGCTGATGGCCAGCCTCAGCGCCACAGTGGCGCGACTGGCCCATGAAAACCTCAGCACCGCCGCCGCCAGCGCCCGTTTTGCCCAACTGGGTCAGGCCATTCGCCTGGAAACGCCTAACCTCAGTAATGCCAGTACTCAGTTTGAGCGGGAGCAGGCCCTCAACCTGCTACAGCAGCACCTGCGTGATCTGCGCCAACTGCTGGCGGAAACCGCTGCCCAGGGGCTGCACTTTCAGGGAGTCGCTGACATTCTACTGGGCCTGGATAACATTCGTGACGAACTGGTGACCAATGTCAGTCGACGCTTTGTACTCAATAGCGAGCTACAACGGCAGGTGGATCGTATCAATCGTCTGCATGGGGACTTTTTATTTGAAATCGAGCCACTGCTGGCGGAGGCAAAATTCAATGTCCGCCAGGCTCTGCAACAACCGACCCTGACTGCCCCCACCTCAGCCTTGGCCGCCGAGATCGAATTTGCCGAAGCCCTGAGTCAGCTCCATGCCCAGGCTAACCTCAGCATTGGCCTGATGTTACGGGGTGCCAATGAGCCGGAACTGGCCAGCCTGGAGCAACTGCAGCTGCAGGTAGCGGACAGCCTGGCGGAAGCCGCCGATAACGCCCACCTGTTGGCCAACAATGCCAGCACCATTACCCTACGCCAGCTCTGGCAGGAAATCGCCCGCTATGGCACTGGCCCCACGCCCTTGCTTGGCCTCAAATTGCAGGAGCTGGCGTTATTGCGGGAAAAAGCCCGTCTGCAACACAGCCATGATGCCCTGCTCGACCAATTGGCTGACAGTGTCAGTGATGCCGTCAGTGCCAGCGGTCAGCGTTCCAGTCAGGTCGCCAGTCAGATAGAGCAGCGGGTACGCCAGGGGCAAACCTTCAGCCTGCTGTCCACCTTACTGATACTGGCCCTGCTGTTGTCTCTGTTGGTGTTGGTGGTGCGCGGCCCCTTGCTGCGCCTGCTGCGCATACTGACGGCGATGCGTGAAATCGCCTCCGGCGAGATGAAAACCCGTATCCAGGTACAAGGACAGGATGAAATTGGCCAACTGGCCGATGCCGTGCGCCTGTTCCGTCGCCGCTCCTTAGCTTTGGAGCAACGGGCAGCGGAGCTGGACCGCAGCAACCAGCATCTCAATGCCGAGATTGAACGCCGCCATGCCGCCGAAGCAGACCTGCGTGAAACCCAGGCCGAGCTGGTACAGGCCGCCAAGATGGCCGCCCTGGGCCAGCTTTCCGCCAGTATCGCCCATGAGTTCAATCAGCCACTGGCGGCGATGCACTCCTATACCCATAACGCGCTACGCTACCTGCAACGGGGTGACAACGATAAATGTCAGGAGAAATTGGAAGACATCGAGCGTTTGATCAAGCGCCTCTCCACCACCTCCAATCACCTCAAAACCTTTGCCCGCCGCCCCCAGGATGCCCTCAGCCCACAAAGCCTGAATCAACTGGCAGAAAATGCGCTCTCCCTGTTCCAGGAACGCCTGCGCCAACAGCAGGTCAGAGTGCGTTGGCAGTGTCCATCGGAACCCATTCAGGTGGTGACCGAACCCAGCCAGCTGGAGCAGGTGATCGTCAATCTTATCAGTAATGCCCTGGATGCCATGCAAGGCTGCGAGGCCCCCGAGTTATTGATTCAACTGAAGCAAAGTGAGCGTTTAGCCAGCCTGCACTTAAGTGACAACGGCATGGGCTTAAGTGAAAGTGCTCGCCAGAAACTGTTCGAGCCCTTCTTCACCACTAAACCACCAGGACAGGGGTTGGGGCTGGGGTTATCGATTTCCTATAACATTATTCGTGACCTGGGGGGGCGCTTACTCATCACCCCCCGCCCGGAAGGCGGCGTTTGCGCCAGCGTGGAGCTATTTAAAACATGAGTCGTTGCCCTGTCATTCTGATTGATGATGAAGCCGATATTCGCCAGGCCTGGAGCGAAACCCTCAGCCTGGAAGGCTACCACCCCTCCCCCTATGCCGATGGACAAAGCGTCCTGGCGACCCTGAACAACGACTGGCCGGGAGTAATCATCACTGACCTGCGCATGGCTGAAATGGATGGCTTTGCCGTACTTGCCCAGGTGCAGCAAATCGATGCCAAGTTACCGGTGATCATGGTCAGCGGCCATGGCGATATTCCCCTGGCGATTGAGGCGATTCGCCAGGGTGCCTTCGATTTCCTGGAAAAACCGGTAGACCCTGACCTGCTCCTGGCCGCCGTCGCACGCGCCCAGCAACTGCGCCAACTGACCCTGGAAAACCGCCGCCTGCAGCAACAGAGCGGTTACCAGCTGGAACGGCATCTGCTTGGTAATAGCGAAGCCATGCGCCAACTGCGTCAAGGTATCCAGACCCTGGCCAGTGCCGATGTGAACACCCTGATTTATGGCGAGACCGGCACAGGCAAAGAGCTGGTCGCCCGTGCCCTGCATGAACTGAGCCCCCGCCGTCAGGGCCCCTTTGTTGCCCTGAACTGTGGCGCCCTGCCGGAAAGCCTGATTGCCAGTGAACTCTTTGGCCATGAAGCCGGCGCCTTTACCGGGGCGGATCGGCGCCGTATTGGTCGTCTGGAGCAGGCCAGTGGCGGCACCCTGTTTCTTGATGAAATTGAGAGCATGCCCCTCAACCACCAAACTCAATTACTGCGCGCCCTGCAGATGCAGCGCCTGGAGCGGCTGGGCAGCGGCAAAGAAATCCCCATCGATATCCGTGTGGTGGCCGCCGCCAAAGTCGACTTGGAGGAAGCCTCCGCCGCTGGCGAGTTTCGTGCCGATCTGTACTACCGTATTGCCGTAGCCAGCCTCAGCATCCCCCCTCTGCGTCAACGCAGCGAGGATATTCCCCTACTGGTCAGCCACTATGTCAGCCGCTGCTGTGAGCGTCATGGCTTACCGCTGCGCGAGCCCAGTGCTGCACTGTTCCAGCAGCTGCAACAGCGCCCTTGGAAAGGTAACGTGCGGGAATTAGTCAACTTCAGCGAACGCTTTGCCCTGGGTTTGGATACTGAGGCCAAGCCCTTTAGCCCCACCAGCCAGGCGCTTGGCAACGCCAGCCTGCCGGAGCGTCTGGATGCCTTTGAACGTCAACTATTAAGTGACGCCCTGCGCCAACACCAGGGACGCATTCAGCAAGCCGCCGATGCACTGGGGATTCCCCGGAAAAAACTCTATCTGCGCATGCAACGCTATGGTTTGGAGCGGGAAGACTTCATCTAATTTATCCCTCTGCGGTAGTAGAGGTCGTGTCAAATTTGACTCATCCGGCACACCCATGACGAGTCAAATTTGACCCATTCATATTCCATCACTCGATAGAAAATCAAACAAAATCAAATAGTTATAACAAATAATCACTCTGGCACAGGCCTTGCTCTATGACGGAGGCGGACACACAACCCTCGTCCGCCACTGTCATAACAACAACAAGCGAGAGTGCTATGTCTAAATACCGTCCTACCCTGTCTTTACTTACCGCGAGCCTTGCCGCGGCGACCCTCACCTGCAGCCTCGCGGTGCAGGCAGCAGATGATAAGCTGGTGATTGTGACCTCCTTCCCTTCCGACTTAACCGATGTCTACAAGGCCGCATTTATGCAGGCCTACCCCTCGATTACGGTGGAGGTGGTGAATAAAAGTACCTCATCAGGGGTGAAGTACCTGGCCGAAACCGCCAGCAATAACCAATCAGACATCTTCTGGGCATCCGCGCCTGATGCTTTTGAGGTGCTGAAAGAGCAGCAACTGCTGGCCAAGTACAGCAAGAGCGTGGATGGCATTCCCGCCAGCTTCAACGGCTACCCGATTAATGATCCAGAGGGGCATTACCTCGGCTTTGCCCTTTCCGGTTACGGCTTTATGTGGAATACCCGCTACATGGACGCCATGCAGTTGCCGATTCCCAAACAGTGGAGTGATCTGCAAAAAGCCGAATACTTTGGCCATATTGGCACCTCCTCCCCATCCCGCTCCGGCACCACTCACCTGACCATCGAAACCATTCTGCAGGGTGAGGGCTGGGAAAAAGGCTGGGAAACCGTCAAAGCCATTTCCGGCAATGCCAAAACCATCACCGAGCGTAGCTTTGGCGTACCCGATGGGGTCAACAGTGGTTCCTTTGGGATTGGGGTGGTGATCGACTTCTTTGGTTTCTCCTCCAAGGCCTCCGGCTTCCCGGTGGAGTTCCACTACCCGGATGTCACCGCACTGGTACCGGCTAATATCGGTATTGTCAGCAACGCCCCTAACCAGGGCCCTGCCGAAAAGTTTATTGACTTCCTGCTCTCCGAAACCGGTCAAACCCTGTTGTTTGATCCCAAAATCATGCGTTTACCGGTTAACCAGCACGCCTATAAGCAGGCCCCTGCCGGACTGCCCAATCCCTTTGATGGCAGCATCAAGACCGAAGTGAACTTCGACAGCGCCCTGTCTGAACAACGCTACAACGTGGTGAATGCCCTCTTTGATGTGATGATCACCTACCGCCTGGAGGATCTGCGTGCCGCCACCGAGGCAATCCATGCAGCGGAAGCCGCACTGCAACAGGCGGGTAACAACCACGCTGAGGCGGCCCAGCTGATCGCTCAGGCTAAGGCCCTGGTTAGCGCCATGCCGGTTGACGCCAAGCAGGCGCTGGACCCTGACTTCAATGCCATCTTCAAGGTCAAGCGCAAGAGCAAGGATGACAAGTCCGAAGGTCGCCAGGCGGAAGTGGAACAACAGTGGGATGCCCAGATCGTGGCGAACTACAACCAGGCCGCTCAGTTAGCCAAACAAGCGCAAGATCTGCTCTAACCCTGACTAGCACGCACGGCAGGGGCCTGCCCGCCCCTGCTCATTCTCCTGCGGTTAATTCACCTCAGCGTTTCGAGGTATGCACATGCTGTCTGTTGCCTTACCCCGGCCAGTCCGCTCAGCGGCGCTCGGCCCCTATCTGGTAGCCGGCCTGGTTTTGTTGTTCCTGGGGGCGTTTTTGATCGTCCCGGTGCTCAAAGTCATCCAGGTGGCCTTCCAAGACCCCGCCAGCGGTAGCTTTACCCTGGTGAACTTTCAGGACTTCTTTAACAGCGCGCTGTTCCGGCAGTCCTTTATCAACTCCTTTTATGTTGCCGCCATGTCGGTGGTGGTGGCCTCGGTATTCGCCTTACCTCTGGCCTATTTCACCACCCGCTTTAACTTCTCCGGCTCAGTCATCATCCAGACCCTGGCCTTTGTCCCCCTGATCATGCCGCCCTTTATCGGTGCCGTGGCCATGCAGCTGCTCTTTGGCAGCAACGGCAGTATCAACCTGCTGCTGCGCCAGTACTTTGGCTTCTCCATTCCCTTTATGGAGGGCTTGAACGGAGTAATCCTGGTACAGAGTATTCACTACTTCCCCTTTATCCTGATTAACCTCTGCGCCAGCCTGCAGAACATCGATCGCTCCATGGAAGAGGCCGCGCAGATGCTCGGCTCCAGCGGCATGCGCCTGTTCCGCCGGATCGTATTCCCGCTGGCGATGCCCGGCTACGTAGCGGGGGCCTCGCTGGTGTTTATCAAGGTATTTGATGATCTGGGCACACCACTGCTGCTTAACGTCAATACCATGCTGGCTCCCCAGGCCTACCTGCGCATTACCTCGGTGGGGATCTCCGACCCCATGGGCTATGTGATTTCCTGCATCCTGATTCTGTTCTCCATCTTTGCCATGTGGGTGTCGCTGCAGGGCATGCGCGGTAAAGATTACTCCACCAGCCAAAAAGGTGGTGGCGGCCTCTCCAAGCGTGACTTGCGCCGCCACGAGATGCTGCTGTGCTACCTGGTGATTCTGTTGATTTTGCTCACCGTGCTGGCCCCTCACCTGGGTCTGCTGCTGCTCTCCCTCGGTACGGTCTGGTCGTTTAGCGTCCTGCCCGATGCCATCACCCTGGCCCACTACGGCACAGCGCTCTCCTCCGCCTGGGTATTTATCAAAAATACCCTGATCTATGCCGGGATAGCGGGGGTGCTGGATATCCTGCTGGGTACAGCCATCGCCTATCTGGTGCTGCGCACCAATATCGCCGGACGTAAGTGGTTGGATTACATCGCCATGTCGGCTTTGGCTGTGCCCGGTGTGGTACTGGGGATTGGCTATCTGCGGGTGTTCTATGAGTTCAATCTACCGGTAACCAATCAGCCGCTAGCCACCTGGTGGGGGATTATCGTGATCGCCCTGGCGGTACGTCGCTTGCCCTATGCCCTGCGCTCCTGTACCGCTGCGTTGCAGCAGATTTCCCCCTCCCTGGAGGAAGCCTCCGAGAACCTCGGCGCCTCTAAACTGCGCACCATCAAACGGGTGGTGGCGCCACTGATGGTGAGCGGTTTGGTGGCGGGTTTTGTCACCAGTTTTTCAACCGCGGCGGTGGAGCTCTCCGCCACCATCATGCTGGTCTCCAGCGAAGCCGATGCGCCCCTGGCCTATGGTCTCTACCTGTTTATGCAGTCTGCCGCTGGCCGTGGCCCCGGCGCCGCCCTTGGCGTGCTGGCGGTGATTATCGTCGGCCTGGCCACTTATCTTTCTCATCGTCTGGTGGATAAAGCCCGCCAGGATCGTGCCTCTATTCAACAAGCTGGAGGGCAGCACTAATGAACGCCTCAACTTCTGTTGCTCAGGCAACAACGTCCCACAAGGAACAACCCATCCAAGGGGTACGCTCACAGCCGATCAGCATCGACATTCGCAACCTGTCCCTGTCCTTTGCCAGCACTGAGGTACTCAAGGGGATTAACCTGCGTATCGAACCGGGTGAGTTCTTTGCCTTCCTTGGCCCTTCCGGCTCAGGTAAATCCACCCTATTGCGAGCTATTGCCGGCTTTGGTCCCACGCCAAAAGGAGAAATTCTGCTCGGCGATGAAGACGTGGTGGGCAAGGTGCCCTGGCAACGCCATGTCGGCATGGTGTTCCAGAACTATGCGCTCTGGCCGCATATGAGCGTGGCGAAAAACGTCGCCTATGGTCTGGAGGAGCGTAAAACGCCCAAACATGAGATCGCCGCACGGGTAAAACGCGCCCTGGAACTGGTCGGCATGAGTCAATATGCCGATCGCTATCCCTCGCAACTGTCAGGCGGCCAACAACAGCGCGTCGCCTTGGCCCGTACCATTGTGGTGGAGCCTCGGGTATTGCTGCTGGATGAACCCCTCTCCAACCTGGATGCCAACCTGCGGGTGCAGATGCGCCAAGACCTGCTCAAGCTGCAGCGGCGCCTGGGCTTTACCACCATCTTCGTCACCCATGACCAGGAAGAGGCCAACACCATCTGCGATCGCATCGCAGTGATGGCAGATGGCGTGGTGCAACAGATTGGCCGTCCAGATGAGGTCTATGACAACCCCTGCAATGCCTTTGTTGCCAAGTTCCTCGGCACCGCCAACCTGATTGATGGCGAAATCAGCAGCCAACACGGCCAACTGTTTTTCCACTCACCCCAGGGATTACGCTTGCCAGTGGCCCAGCATGAAAAAACCGGCCCGGCCAAACTGGTGCTGCGTCCCCAGGGGCTGGAGTTTTGCAGCGCCACCCACAGCGGCATGTTGCAGGGCACGGTGGAGAGTACCGAGTTTTTGGGCGGCATGATTCGCCATCAGATACGGGTGGGGGATGAGCGCCTGATTGTCGATGAGCGCCATGTCCGTGGCACCGATCGACGCGAGCAGGGGGACACGGTGTTCCTACAGGTCGCGCCTGATCAGGCGGTGTTTATCCGCGCCTGATCCCTAGTGCCATTTCAGTTTGTTATGAGTTGTTGATGAATGGTTGAGTGCTTTCCGGCCCCGATGGGGCCGGCTTTTTCTGTGGAGTACAAGATGCAACAAAGTACAAATCCCCCTTC
This sequence comes from Balneatrix alpica DSM 16621, assembly GCF_000619885.1. Taxonomy (GTDB): domain Bacteria; phylum Pseudomonadota; class Gammaproteobacteria; order Pseudomonadales; family Balneatricaceae; genus Balneatrix; species Balneatrix alpica. Next base: position 261,899 of record NZ_JHUZ01000011.1, read on the forward strand.
CTTACTGTTAATCCGCCATGGTGAAACTCAGTGGAATAAGGAAGGACGCCTACAGGGCCAGCAAGATACCCCCCTTAGCCTCACCGGTATTCGCCAATGTCAGGCGGTAGCCGACAATGTTAAAGGCATCCTGCAATCCTTCGAGCAGCATCACTACTGGATGAGCCCCCTGGCGCGCACCCAGCAAACCGCCTCTATTTGCGCCGCGGTATGGGGCGTACCCTTTCGCCGTTTTCAACGCGACCCGGCCTTAATGGAACGCCACTACGGTAAGTGGGAAGGCCACACCCTGAGTGAGGTGGCTGAACATATGACCGCTGAATACCTGGCCTTTCAAACCGATCGCTGGCATTACGCCAGCCCCGGTGGCGAAAGCCTGGCCCAGGTTTACCAACGGGCGCAGCAATGGCTCACCGTCCTGCCAAGCGACGGCCTGCATATCGTGGTTAGCCACAGTGGCTGCCTGGCGGCGTTACATAGTCTCTATTGCCAAACAGACAAGCAGCAGACCGCTAACCTGGAGATTGTGCAAACCTCCTCCATTCTGCTCCACCAAGGACGTGCCCAGGTGTTGGAGCTTTCCCCCACCCTGCTCGCCAATTACCAGTTACAGGACGGTGGCCGCCAGGTTCGGCTTTAACCTGCACCCCAAACAAAAACACCCAGCCATCATGACTGGGTGTTTTGCTAGGTCAGGTAGGTTAAAGGCTTACAGCCCCAATACCTTCTCACCACGGGCGATGCCGGATACCCCGGTGCGCACCACTTCCATGATGCAGGTGGCACCTACCGCCTTAATAAAGGCATCGAGCTTGTCACTGGCACCCGCCAGTTGCACGGTGTAGATGCTGGGGGTGACATCGACGATCTGGCCACGGAAGATATCCACCGTGCGCTTGATCTCTTCACGGTGACCGCCTGTAGCCTTGAGTTTGATCAGCATCAGCTCGCGCTCAATGTGATCGCCCTCGGTCAGGTCTACCACCTTCACCACCTCAATCAGCTTGTTCAGCTGCTTGGTGATTTGCTCCAGCACCCGGTCATTACCATTGGTAGTCAGGGTGAGGCGCGACAGGGTGGCATCCTCGGTGGGGGCCACGGTCAGACTTTCGATGTTGTAATTACGCTGAGAGAACAGCCCTACCACACGCGACAAGGCACCGGCTTCGTTTTCCAGCAGTACTGAGATGATGCGTCGCATGATCAGGTTCTCTCCGTCTTACTCAACCACATATCCTTCATGGAACCGCGCGGTACCTGCATGGGGTACACGTGCTCAAAGGGATCCACGTAGACATTGATAAACACCAGTTTGTCTTTCATGGCGAAAGCCTTTTCCAGACCGGGCATCAGCTCCTCAGGGGTGCGGATGGTGACGGCCTCGTGACCATAGGCCTTTAGCAGGGCCTCAAAGTCTGGCAATGACTTCATGTAAGACTGGGAATGGCGGGACTCGTAGTTCATGTCCTGCCACTGGCGCACCATGCCCAGCGACTGGTTGTTGAGACAGAGAATCTTCACCGGCAGATCATACTGGTTGGCGGTGGACAGTTCCTGGATGTTCATCTGGATACTGCCTTCGCCGGTGACGCAGATGACTTCGTCATCGGGGAAGTTGAGTTTGACCGCCAGGGCCGCGGGTAAACCAAAGCCCATGGTGCCCAGACCACCGGAGTTGATCCACTGGTTAGGGCGATCATATTTGTAGTATTGGGCAGCAAACATCTGGTGCTGGCCAACGTCGGAGGTCACATAGGCTTTACCTTCCGTGACTTTGTAGACGGCCTCAATAACCGCTTGCGGCTTGAGCAGCTCGGAGTCATCGGTGCGATAACGGCCACCGTGCACTCCACGCCAGTGTTCAATCTGCTGCCACCATTCATTGATGGCATCCTTATCCAGCTCCGCCAGACGGGGTTGCAGCAGCTCCAGCATTTCATCCAGTACCGGCTTCACATGGCCAACGATGGGCACATCTGCCGCAATGGTTTTGGAGATGGAGGCTGGGTCCACGTCGATATGGATGATTTTGGCAGTGGGGCAGAAGCGCTCGACCGCATTAGTTACCCGGTCATCGAAACGCGCGCCAATGGCGATAACCAGATCAGCATGGTGCATGCACATGTTGGCTTCATAGGAACCATGCATACCCAACATGCCAACAAATTGACGGTCACTACCAGGATAGGCACCCAGGCCCATCAGGGTATTGGTCACCGGGAAGTTTAGCGCCCGGGCCAGAGTACGCAGTTGTTCACTGGCTTGCCCCAACACCACACCGCCACCGCTATAGATAATCGGTCGGCGGGCGGTAAGCATCAAATCCAGCGCCTTCTTGATCTGGCCGGAGTGGCCACGATAGATGGGGCTGTAGGAACGCAGTTTGACGTTCTTGGGATACTCGTAGGGGAACTTCTCTGTGGGAGCCGTCATGTCCTTCGGAATATCGACCAATACTGGGCCTGGGCGGCCAGTTTCAGCGATATAGAAGGCCTTTTTAATGATTTCAGGAATATCCTGGGGACGCTTCACCGACAGGTTGTGTTTTACTACTGGGCGGGAGACCCCCAGCATGTCGGTTTCCTGGAAGGCATCATCGCCAATCAGGTAGCTCATTACCTGACCACAGAGCACCACCATTGGAATGGAGTCCATGTAAGCGGTAGCAATGCCGGTCACGGCATTGGTCGCACCAGGACCAGAAGTAACCAGTAGCACACCCGCCTTGCCCGTCGCCCGCGCATAAGCATCGGCCATATGGGAGGCAGCTTGCTCATGGCGGACAAGGATGTGCTTCACGGCTTCTTGCTGGAATAGTGCATCATAAATGTGCAGAACGGCCCCGCCTGGGTAACCGTAGACGTATTCCACACCCTCGTCTTGGAGAGCGCGAATCAGCATTTCAGCGCCGGAAAGTAATTCCACTTGTTCCACCCTCAAAAATAGGCATAACCTGCGTTCATACGCAGCATAAATAAAAGGAATTCATAGGGTTATGCGCACCTAAGCGTGCTCGACCTACTCTGACGGAGTACAGGATCGAATGCAAGGCAAAGGTGCGCGAATTCGCCATGGGTATAAGACGATTTGACCAGCAGCCGGCCTGCGCTTTCAGGGGTGGTGAAAGCAACCTGCTGCCTAAAAACGAGTCGGCGAGGATGATGCCGACACCCGGAGTGCAAGGGGTCACCTTGCCAAGAACAGGAAGCCGCATTTTGGCATGCTCCCCGGTTGCTGACAACCCTGTTGTGATCACAGTTTTTAGCGGCAAAAGCCACTGCGCAGGGCTATTTATCGAGCCCTTGGCTTTCGTGCTATAGTTGCCGGCAAAGGCTGTTCCTTACCGAGGATAACGTATGACTGCCAGCGCCGACATTCGTAAGCGTGACCGTATTATTGAAGAGCTACGCACCTTTATTAAAAAGGTATTAACCGAGCCGGAAATTGCCGCCAAATCCGTGGCCATTGCCCGTGAGCTGTTAAATGAAGAGAACGCCGATCGCAAGATTGCCGACCGCATCTCTGCCACCACCAGCATCAAGATCCCGGCGGAAATGAGCGATGCGGATCGCCTCTATCTGGAATTGCTGCGGGAAGTCGTACGGGACGAGAAGGCCCTGTACTAATCCGCTCCCCTGCCACCAAGGCTCATCTGTCTAACGGTGAGCCTGTCCTTCTCTACTGATTCTTTAAGCCTGCTGTTGCAAGCTGGCATCCAATGCATGGATTTGCGCAATAATCGCCAGCAAGCGTTGCCCGGCATCCGTCAGGGCATACTCAGTGCGCGGTGGCACCTCGGCGTAGGTATGCTTGTCCAACAGGCCATAGCTACTGAGCTTGCGTAATCGCTCCGACAGCATCTTGGTAGAGATACCCTCAATATGTCGCTCTAATGCTCCCGGCCGATTCACTCCCGCTGCCACGGCCATTAATACCGACACGGACCACTTGCAACCGACAACCTCTTCCAGGGTGCGGTATAACCGCGCCTGAGTGGAATTTTTTTTCTGCTTACTATTCATCAAGTTACCCAAAAAAGTGCCTACCCCACGAAAAAGTACCTGGTTTGCAGCTCTCCCTGAGCTGTCTAGGATAACCAGGGTGCGCACACCGATGTTTGTTATCATTTACCCTTACAAGGAGTCATACCATGACTAGTAAAGCGACCTTTTACCACGCTGGTTGCCCTGTGTGCGTTGCAGCAGAAGATAACCTGGCTAAAGCATTGGACTCCAGCCGTTATCAGGTAGAAATCATTCATCTTGGCCAGCAGCCCGATAAGCTGGCAGAAGCAGAAGCGGCGGGAGTCGAGTCGGTGCCCGCTCTGGTACTGGACGGCACGCCCTTCCATATTAACTTCGGTGCCAGTCTGGCTGACTTGAAGTAACCCGCTGGCGCCTGCCAACGCAGGCGCCTCACTTTAGATGTCCCGCAAGATGCGATCCATCACCCAACTGGTATGCAGGGCACTTTGCCCATTGGAAGGATGCGCCGTCCCCCCGGCCAGCTGGGTGGCCATCGCCTGGACATGGTACTGCTGTATATGGCGAGGATTGGCGATCTCAATATGCTGCACGCCCTGGCTGGTCTCCAGGCTGATCGGCGCTTCATCAAAGATAGAAAAACTCAGGTTGCCTGCACTGCCCTCGATCCATACCCGATCCTGCCGCCGGTAACTGGCAAAGTTCCAGCTGGCACTCCCCGTGACGCCGCCATAATGACGCCAACAGGCACTGACAGCATCCCAGGCACTGTACAGCCCCTGTTGATTGGCCACCACGCCCTGCACTTCGGCATAGTCTCCCAGCAGCCAGGCAAACAGGTCTAATCCATGGCTGGCGAGATCATCAAAATACCCCCCCGCGGCAATCTCCTTATCGGTACGCCAGTTATAGTCGCCTGATATATCCTGTTCGCTGGGTGGTTTACACAGTTGCCAATGCAGATGACGCGCCTGCCCGATCGCCCCTTGCTGCAGCAAGGCCCGGACTTTGGCAAAACGCGGTAAAGAGCGGCGGTAATAAGCCACAAACAAGGGCAACTTGGCCTGACTAAAGGCGCTGACAATCGCTTGGCTATCACGATAACTGGGTGCCAGCGGCTTTTCGATACAGCAGGGCTTACCTGCCTCTGCAACCCGCAGGGCATAGTCACGGTGACTATCCGGCGGGGTGGCGATATAGACCGCATCAATTTCCGGATGCTGAATCAGCTCATCCGCATCGGCAAAAAACAGCGGCACCTGATGACGTTGGGCGTAATCCTGCGCCAAGGCAAGGTTACGGCGCATCACCCCCTGCAGTGCAAACCCTGGTGTCTGTTGATACGCCGGGCCACTTTTCACCTCGGTGACATTACCGCAGCCGATTATTCCCCAACGCCAGCGTTTGTTTTGTTGCCCAACCATGATGACCTCACCTTATTTCATCCATGCAAAAGCCGCCCGCAGGCGGCTCTTTAAGTTGCCTCACAACAGGGTCGAATAATCGGATTCCACTCGATCCAAGCTGAGATGGTTAAGGAAGTTGGAAAAACACATCCACGCCGACAGCGCCCGCATATCGCGCATTTGCTCCGGCAAAAAGGTAGGAGGTTGTACCAGTCCCTCCTCCGCTAGCTGAGTTAGCACCTTGATGTCTTCCAGGTTGGTTTTGCCGCAAAACAGCATCTGGATCGATTCCAGCTTCCCTTCCCGCACCGCTAACTGTAGGAAGTTGTACAGCATGATAAAGCCCTTGGTATAGGACAGATCCTTGGTGAAAGGCTTACCGGTTGGCGTGCTGCCACGAAACACCCGGGTGGCATTGGTATAGCTGGTTTTTTCACCGAACCCCTGGTCATGGAAGAAGCGGTAAATATCGACAAAGGTGGCCCCCTGCTCGACTAACTGTACCGCTTGGATACGGTTAGCCAACTTACGCAAACGGGTGGGATAGGAAACAAAGGCAATGATCTCCATTAAGATCGCCAGTCCTTCCTGGGTAATGGTGGAGGAGGGTGGTCCCTTACTTAAGAAGGTACAGATCGACTGGCGCTGACCGTTTAACGTAGTGCCCAGGTGTACCATGCCCTCGTGCACATAGAGGATATCGATATCGCGCTGGTTAAACATCGCATCCCGACGGATTTTCAAATAGTCCGAACCCGCAGCCGCATCGGCCACGATATTGTCATCGACAATAACCCTTACCTGGGTGTCGCCAAAGGCGGCGTTCAAACGCTCATCCAGCTGTTTGGCCGCCACCTCGGCATCAATGCTTTTCTCTTCATCCTGGATCACATCGGAGTTGCTCAGCCGTTCCAGGGTATCGTCCATCATCGCCCCCAGGTCCCCCAGGGTCGGGTCGCCGGCATGGAAGACTTCTGAGGCGGTGCCATACAGCTCTTGCGAAATACGACCAAAATCGGAGCGGCCACGGTGCTCCAGCATGGTGGAAACCAGACGGTATTCGCGGCAGATGCGCTTCATAATCTTACCCAGGGGATTAAAGTGCCCCAGGGTGCGGGAAATATCCCGCTCTATTTCATAGAACTCATCGCGCTTGCTTTCAGGATCAAAACTCAGGGGACGGCCCGCATAGTAGGCGGCATCCACCGGTGGCTGCTTTTGGCACTTGCCGGCAAAGAAAGCTGCCTCGACCTTATCATCCCATTTGATCGCATCCAGAATGCGAATCGGCTCCTGGGCTTTGACGATACGGTCAGACAGCTGCCGCACCGTGTCATGGTAGGCTTTGCTACGTGTTTTTTTCATAGTCTTCACAGGAGGTAACCGGCCCGCTCCCGTAGCGGTCTTGCTGCGGTACCTAAGGCTGATTATTGTGGACGCCCTGGATAAATACAATTGCCGAGCGGGCCTGCCTCCATGCCAGATGATGCGTTACTGTTAGCCTCCCCCTCTTGCCGCCTCCGTGTCAGCCCCTGGGGGGCCGCCCTGACTGAACTGCAAATCCGTGATCAGCAGGGTAACTGGCAATCACTCTGCGTCAGTCTCCCCAGTCTTACTGACTATCAGCATAATGCCGCCCTGGTAGGCGCCGTTGCTGGCCCCTGGGCCAATCGCATCAGCCAGGGGCAGCTCACCCTGCCTGAGCAAGGGCCCTTACAGTTAGAGACCAATGCCGCTGGTCATCATTTACACGGTGCCAGTGCCGGCCTGCACCAACGCCTCTGGCGAGTACAGGAGCAGTGTGAAGACAGCCTGACGCTCAATACTCTGGTGCCCGCCGGGGCAGGCGGTTATCCCGCCAGCATTGCGGTGTATTGTCGCTATCACCTCAGTAGTGAGAGCCCGGAGGTACAGCGCCTGAGCATGACATTAGAGGCAGAGGTATCAGCGCCCTGCCCTATCAATCTCACCAGCCATAGCTACTTTAATCTGGCCGGAGCAGCCGCTGCTCTCCCCCAGCACCGTTTACTGGTTGAGGCGGATACCTTTCTGGCCCTGGATGATAGCGGCGTGGCCCAGCTTCCCCGCACCGTGCACAACAGTCCTTTTGATTTGCGCCAGGCGCCCCTACTGCAAGACTGTTTACAGCAACAGGAGGCCCAACTCACCCAGGCAGGAGGCTTCGATCATTGCTGGTTGATTGCCGGTGAGGGTCTACGGCGCCATGCCAGGCTCAGTCATCCGCCCACGGGCCGTTTTCTGGAGGTGTATAGCGATCAACCTGGATTACAGGTCTACACGGCGAACTTTTTAGCGCTACCAGACTGGGGACGTCACTCCAGTATCTGTCTAGAGCCTCAGCTCGCCCCTAATGCCCCCAATCATGCTCCTGCGCAGCAGTGGTTGGTGCGACCGGGGCAACGTTACCGCCACCAGCTTTATTATCGTTTTGGTCACCAGTAAGCCGAGATAAAAAAGCCCCGCACAGCCGCGGGGCAAAGCTCAGTCAACGAGATATCCCTTCACATTCCGCCAGTTCGTCTTAACGAGCCAGCCAGGTATTGAACTCTTCAGTCAGCTCATCGGCGTAGTCTGCCCACCACTCATCATCAAACATAAAGACGTTCTTCATATTATCCGGCGAGGTCGGCAGCACCCGGGCTAACTCCGGTGCTATCAGCGGGTTAGATGATTTACGGGTCGGCCCATAGGCTACGTATTTGGCCTGCTCGGCCAATGGCTGAGTCCCCGAGGAGAAGTGAATAAAGGCTTTAGCCTGCTCAAAGTTTTTGCTGCCCTTGGGAATAGCCCAACCATTGAAGTAACCAATCTGGTTGTCCCAAATCATCTCAAAGGGCTTACCTTCCTGGGTTTGCGCATTGTAGATGCGACCATTGAAAGCGGTGGTTAATACCACCTCACCATCGGCCAATAACTGTGGTGGCTGCGCCCCGGCAGTCCACCAAATGGTTTGATCCTTGATGCTATCGAGCTTCTTAAATGCACGCTCACGGCCTTCCAGCGTCTCCAACATGGGATAAACCTCGGCAGCCGCTACGCCATCTGCCAGCAGAGCCCATTCCAGGTTGCCCTGCGGCTGTTTCTGCAGCGCCCGCTTGCCAGGATATTTTTGCAGATCAAACATATCGGTCAGCTTGGAGGGGGGATTATCACTGAAACGGCTGCGGTCATAGGCCAATACGTTAGAGACCATGATGGTGGATACCGCGCACTTATGGATCGCACCGGGGATAAAGTCCTGATCGGCTGGCGTGCCATCGGCACCAGCGGGCAGCTCTGCCGCATTTAACGGCTCCAGCAGGCCTTCGGCACAACCACGGACGATGTCCGGTTTATCCAGGGAGACCAGATCCCAGGTGACGTTACCGGCTTCCACCTGGGCCTTAATTTCCGCCAAGCCACCGCTAAAGTCTTCTGACACTATCTCAACCCCGGTCTGGGCGCTAAAGGGCTTATGGTAGGCCTCAACCTGGCTTTTGGTAAAAGCACCACCCCAGGAGACGACGGTCAGCTTATCCGCCAGCGCCTGACTGGTCAGGGTCACACTGCATACCGCCAGGGCTAGAGTGGAAAGGCGTGTTCTTGTTTTCATGGGTTTTCCTTCCTGCTTCGGGTTAAGGCAGCCAAGACTGCCGGTGAACGTTTTTTAAGCTAGTTTAAATGGATATTTTATACAATATTCAATTTGAAATTTTTTAGGCGATCAGTCTCCACTCAGCCAAAACGCGCCAAGCGATAAGGGTTGAGATCCAGTGCAGGCTCCTGTCCCAATGCCAAATCTGTCAGCAACTGAGCACTGATGGCCGCCTGGGTTAAGCCCAGATGCTGGTGCCCCAGGGCCAGTAACAGCTTGCCCCCCGCAGCGGTGCGATCCAGGATCGGCAAGGAGTCCACCAGCGTCGGGCGGCAACCCATCCAACAACGGCCACTGCCCGCCAAAGGACGCCGCAGCAAGGGAGCGGCCAACCCTTCCAGCATCTGGGCACGGCGCATATCCGGCTGGCGCTGCAAGCCGGCAAACTCCACTGTGCCCGCCAGGCGCAGGCCAGACTGCATCGGCGTCATAATGAATTTGCGTTCCGCAGAGGTCACCGGTTGGCTCAGGAGTTGGCCATCCTCCGGCATCATCAGGTGATAACCCCGTTCAGCCTCAAGTGGAATACGCACCCCGGTAAGCTGCTGTACCCAGGGCGCAGACCAGGCACCACAGGCCAGCAACAGGGCTTCGCACTGGTGCTCACCATTGACCTTCCACCCCTGCTGACTGCTTTGCAGATGCTGTAGCTCCTGCTGCACGAAGGTGCCGCCCGCCGCGATAAACGCCTGATACAACGACTGATTCAACAAGGCCGGCTCAATGGTATGGCCCGTGTCCGGAAACCAGATCGCCCCGGCTAACCGATCATTCAATTCCGGCTCCTGTTCCTGCAACTGCTCAGGCAGCCACTGCTGCCAAGGCACACCATATTGCCGCTCAATTTGCTCCTGCTGCCTGGCCGCCGCCGACAGGGCTGCCTGGCTTTCAAACACCAGCAAAGATCCGCGTAAGCGTAACAAGCGCTGTGCCTCCGTCTGCCCTAATAACTGCTGCCAGGCCTCCAACGCCTGATCATTCAATGCCTTGATGGACAGTGCCGCGGCCCGGCTAGCCGTCCCTCGCGCCTGCCACAAGAAGCGAATAAACCAGGGCAAAATTTTGGGTAGATAGGCCGCCCGTAACGCCACCGGCCCCAGTGGATTCAGAACTAACTTGGGCAACTGCGGCAGCAACTGCGGTGTCGCCAAGGGCAATACCAACTCGGTGGCAAAGTGTCCGGCATTCCCGTAAGAGCAACCCTGTCCAGGCAAGCTTTTATCCCAGAGCGATACCTGTATACCGGTACGCTGCATCGCCAACGCCGTGGCCAGGCCCACCACTCCGGCACCGATGATAGTGATACTACTCAGTCGCTGCCCCTTAAGCGCTTGCTGGGATGCTCTCATCGCTTCTTTACTCCTCTTCGCGCGATAACACTACTTGGCCACGATGCTGCTGATGCCTACTGATGTGCTCGCTTTGCCGACGTTTTAGTCCTAGCCAAGGCAACTGACACAAGGCAACTGACACAAGGCAACTAACAGCGACTGCGGCAAGCACGATCAGGCTTGCAATTTTATATTGCATACAATATACAAATAGCAGTTAAACACAAGTGCGCTTCAGCAAGCCCCTGCCAAACTTGGCGCTGAACCTCCGCACCCATCCCTAACCTTTAGCCTGGAATAACAGCGATGCGCGAAGGCACCTTTTTCTGTATTGATGCCCACACCTGCGGCAACCCGGTGCGCTTGGTAGCAGGTGGCTACCCCGCCCTGGAAGGGCACACCATGAGTGAAAAGCGCCAGGACTTTCTGGCCAAACATGACTGGATTCGCCAGGCATTAATGTTCGAACCGCGCGGTCACGCCATGATGTCTGGCTCCATCGTCTACCCCCCCTGCAGTGCAGAGGCCGATGCCAGCATTCTCTTTATTGAGACCAGCGGCTGCCTGCCCATGTGTGGCCACGGCACCATTGGCACCGTCACCTCAGCGCTGGAGCATGGCCTGATTCAACCCCGTCAGCCAGGGCAGTTGATTCTGGATGTTCCCGCCGGCCAAATCCGCATCGAATACCAGCAGGAACAGGGCAAGGTCACCCAGGTGCGCATCTTTAACGTGGCCAGTTACCTGGCCTACAGCGAGGTCAAAGTGCACTGCCCTGGTTTAGGTGACTTGGTGGTGGATGTGTCTTACGGCGGTAACTACTACGCCATTGTTGATCCCCAGCCGAACTTCCCAGGAATGGAGCACTTTAGTGCCCAGCAACTGCTTAGCTTAAGTCCCCTGCTACGCCAGGCGGTACGTGAAGTGGTGGAGCCTGTGCACCCGCAGGATGCCACAGTACGGGGCGTCTCCCACGTACTCTGGACTGGCAAACCCACCCAAGCCGGAGCCCATGCCCGCAATGCAGTGTTTTATGGCGAAGGAGCGCTTGATCGTTCGCCCTGTGGCACCGGCACCAGTGCGCGCATGGCGCAATGGGCCGCCAAAGGCTTACTCAAAGCCGGTGATGAGTTTGTCCATGAGAGCATTATCGGCAGCCTCTTTATTGGCCGAGTGGAATCGTTCTGCGAAGTCGGTGGCCAACCCGCCATCATGCCCAGCATTGCCGGCTGGGCCAGGGTCACTGGCCACAACACCATCTGGGTCGATTCGGAAGACCCCTACGCCCACGGATTTGAAGTGAAATAAGGAGTTGCTATGCCTGCCTCAACCTCCGCTGCGATAAACGCAGAGGTGTCCCCCATCGCCACCGGCCAGCTCATCAATGGCCAGTGGCAACACCAGGGTGACCAGTATTTTCAGGCGGCTAACCCAGCCACCGATACCCTGTTGCCCGAACGTTTTTACAATGCCAGCCAGGCTGAGTTAGACCTGGCCGTCAGTGCCGCCCAGCAAGCCTTTGCCGATTTAGCCAAGCGGCCCGCCGCTTTCCGGGCAACCTTGCTAGCACGCATGGCACAGGAGCTCGAACAGGATAAGGCGCAGATTATTGAGCGTGCCGTAGCCGAGACTGCACTGGCACCAGCACGCATAGAAGGCGAACTAGGGCGCACCTGCGGCCAACTGCGCTTATTTGCCAATCTGCTTAACGATGGCAACTGGCAAGCCCCGGTGATTGACTCCGCCCTGCCGGAACGCCAGCCCCTACCACGGCCAGACTTACGCCTGAGCTATGTGGCACTTGGCCCGGTGGCGGTCTACAGCGCCAGTAACTTTCCCCTGGCCTTCTCAGTGGCAGGGGGGGATAGCGCCTCTGCCTTAGCTGCTGGCTGCCCGGTGATTGTCAAAGGCCATCCCGCCCACCCTGGCACCTCTGCGCTGGTGGCGGAATCTCTGCGCCGCGCACTCCAGGCCGAGGGCGCTCACCCCGGTTGCTTCGCCCTGCTACAGAGCAATGATCGCCACTTCTCCCATGCCCTGATCCGTCATCCCGGCATTGCTGCTGGCGGCTTTACTGGCTCGGTGGCTGCGGGACGGGATCTGTTTAACAGCGCCAGCCAACGCCCTCACCCCATTCCCTTTTATGGCGAACTGGGCAGCACCAACCCCGTGTTTATCCTGCCTGGTGCCCTACGCCAGGATGAAGCCAAACTGGCCCAAGGCCTGGCTGCCTCCATTACCCAGGGAGCAGGCCAGTTCTGTACCAACCCCGGGTTAGTGATCGCCCTGCGCTCCAAGGGGTTAGAGCGCCTGCTTAAGCACCTAAGTGAGGCTATCTCGCAACAGAGTGCGCAAACCATGCTGAGCAAACGGATTTGGCAAAGTTACCAAACCCGCTGTGAATGGCTGGCCCAGCGTCCCGGCTTACAGTTGCTTGCCCAAGGACAAAAAGGAGGGGTTAACCAGGCCCAGGCACAGCTATTTAAAGTCAGTGCCAGCCAGTGGTTAGCCCAACCGGATTTAGAGGAAGAAAACTTTGGCCCCTCCTCCCTGGTGATTGAGTGCGAATCTGAGACTGAATTACTCGCTGTCGCCGCCCGTCTACACGGCCATCTCACCGCCACCCTGCACTTGCAGGAGCATGATCACAGCCTGGCCGCGCGCCTTTGCCCGATTTTAGCCAACAAAGTCGGGCGCATTCTGGCCAATGGTTTCCCGACCGGGGTTGAGGTCTGCCATGCCATGCAACATGGCGGCCCCTATCCGGCCAGCTCCGACAGCCGCAGCACCTCGGTGGGCAGTCGCGCCATCCTGCGTTTTGTCCGCCCACTGTGCTGGCAAAATATGCCGGATGCGCTCTTGCCCGAGGCATTGCAGGCCGATAACCCGCAAGGGCTGGTACGCTTAATCGATGGACACTTAAGCGGCACCCAGGCTTAAACGCCCTACCCTGCCCGGTCGGCTGAGGCTGACCGGGCAAGGCTGGCGGGAATAGCCTTGCCCTTGTTACACTTAGGCGCGGTAACTTCCCTGCCCAACCGCAGGGGTCGACTCCGTTGATAACTTCTTTTATTCATCACAACGTCAGTCGATCAGATCACCGCTTTTTGATGACGAGGGGCCAGCCCCTGCAACCAGGACTTTCACTCCATGGCAAAACCCGCGCCTATTCATAAAACCCGTACTCAGATTGTCGCTGAAATCCTGCGTGACAAAATTCTCACGGGTGAAATCCAAGCGGGTACGCCGCTGCGCCAGGATGCGCTGGCCAAAGAGCTGAATGTCAGCCGCATTCCCGTGCGGGAAGCGCTGCTGCTGCTGGAGGCACAGGGCCTGGTGGAGTTTGAGCCACACAAAGGGGCGACCGCGACGGAGCTGTCGGTGGATACCATCCATGAACTCTTTGAACTACGCGCCCTGATTGAATGTGAAGTGCTGGCCCAGGCCATTCCCCATATGACCGAACTGGACTTCAAGCGGGCCGAAGACATCCTCACCGCCTTTGATCATGCGTTGGATACCGGCACCCGGGTAGAAAACTGGAGCGAGCTGAACCAACAACTGCATGCCGCCCTCTATCGCGCCGCCAACAAACCCTTGGCGATGGAACTGATCGATACCCTCAATACCCGTAGCGACCGCTATATCCGCATGCAATTATTGCTGACCAAAAAAGTGGAAAAGGCAGAGAAGGAACACCGCGAACTACTCGACCTGTGCAAAGCTAAAGACAGCAAAAAGGCGGTGACACTGCTGCGCAAACATATCCTCGAAGCCGGTCAGGCGATTGAAGAACTGCTACGCTCCCAGCAGGGTAACTAACTCTCCCTCTTGTAAAGCCCCCGTAGCGTAGCTAAGTAAGCATAGGCATGGTGACTCATGCCTTTAGACTATGGACAGCTGGGCAAGCACTGGTTTTCCCCCTATTCTTGCGGCTGAATTAATTTAGCAAATACTCGCTAGCCTACATGCTGGCGTCGAACAGGACTGGATTAAATGGATAAGTCGACCCCCCTTAGTGTGCCTAGCTACATTATTGCCCTAGGGGCATCGGCAGGGGGGCTTGAAGCACTTAGACCATTAATTGCAGATCTACGCAGTAACGGTAAAAACAGCTATATCGTTGCCCAGCATATGTCACCGCAACATACCAGCCTGTTAACAGACTTACTCTCACGCGATGCCCATATCCCGGTGACAACCGCAGAAGATGGTGAGCTGATTTTGGCTGACCACGTCTATGTCACCCCACCTAATCGTGACGTAACCGTCAAAAATGGCCATATTACGCTAGCAAAAACCACCAATGAAATTGGCCCCAAACCCTCTGTTGATCTGCTCCTTCATTCACTAGCTGCCCAATATAAAGATAACGCTGTGGCAGTTATCTTATCCGGCACCGGCAGTGATGGCGCCCATGGTTGCCGAGCGGTTAAAGCTGAAGGCGGTCTCGTCATTGTGCAGAAGCTAGACGAAGCCAAGCACGATGGTATGCCCTCGGCTGCAGTACGCTCCGGTTCGGTGGATCTTCAACTTACTATTCATGACATTGCGCATCATCTAAATACCCTGGGTGAAATCACCCCTGCTCGTATTATTCAGGACTCCGCCGAAGCCGAACCCAATACAGCCACCTTACGCGATATCCTGGATCAAGTGTTTAAAGTCACTCAAATTGACTTTACCCAATATAAAGAGGCCACCCTGACTCGCCAGCTTGAGCGCCGCATTGCCGCGTTGCGGTTAGACTCTCTCGATGAATATCTCAGTTTTGTAAAACAACACCCCAGTGAGCTCCATACACTACAAAAAAGCTTTCTGATTTCAGTCACCGCTTTTTTTCGCGACCCAGGCCCCTTTGAAGCCTTAGTCGGGGTAATCAATAACCTGGCACAGAATAAAAGCCCACGGGACAGTATCCGGGTATGGGTGCCAGGCTGCGCTACTGGTGAAGAAGCCTACTCCATCGCCATTTTGTTGGTTGATACCCTGGGCAGCCGGGTAAATGACTTTGATGTACGGGTGTTTGCCACCGACATCGACCTGGCAGCCACCGATGTCGCTCGTGCAGGACTTTATCCTGAGACTTCGCTAGAGGACATGCCGCCACATCTGCGTGACCGTTACTTCCATCAGGAAGGACGCTTCTATCGCATTAGTAAGATGATTCGCGAAATGTGTGTCTTTGCCCGCCAGGATGTGGTGCGCGATCCACCTTTTCTGCGCATGGATATCATCACTTGCCGTAACGTGATGATCTATTTCAAGCAGGGTCTGCAAGAAGATATCTTTAATAAATTTCACTATGCCCTTAATCCTGGCGGTTACCTGCTACTGGGCAAATCCGAATCCACCAGTGGTGCAACTAACCTTTTCTCTACCGTTGATGGTAAAAACAAGCTCTACCGCAAACGTGCCGTACAAACTCCACACCCTGTACGAATCGGTGGGCAATTCACCTTTGCCACTACCACCAATGGCCAAGTCGGTTTTCGCGGTAGTTTCTCCCAGCCCGCACGTCTGGATATTCTGCGAGAAATACTGTTAAGAGAGTATGCCCCTGCCAGCATCTTAGTCAGTCAGGCGTTTGAGCCTTTGCATTTCTTTGGTGATGCGCGACGTTTCTTAACCCTGCCCCAAGGGGCAGCGGACTTTTCCATTCTGTCCCTCTGTATTCCTGCTATTCGCACTGAACTGCGCACCCTGCTACATCGGATGGGCCAGCAGGGCCTGGCCGAAACCGTCGGCCACCCAATGGTGATTCAGCTGGAAGGCAAGCCGGTCCATCTACGTTTGGTACTACGTCAATTGTGGATAGAAGGCGGCACCAATGAACGCGGCATCCTAATCTGTTTTGAAGAGAACCAGGGCACTGATATCAATGAAATCAGTGCCGTTCTTGATGGCGCGGGCAACAACAGTGAGATGGCCCGCCACCTGCTCGAAGTACAACAAGAACTGGCGGGCACACGGGAGCACTTACAAGCGGTTATAGAAGAGCTAGAAACCTCTAACGAAGAACTGCAAAGCCTGAATGAAGAACTGCAAGCCAGCTCTGAAGAGCTGCAATCCTCCAATGAAGAGTTAGAAACCACCAACGAAGAGCTGCAGGCCACCAACGAAGAACTCACCACCCTGAACGATGAGTTACAGGCCAAATCTAATGAGCTCACCGAGTTAAACGACACCCTCTCCAATATTCAAAACTCGGTACAAATCGCCCTGGTGGTGGTCGATAAGCTGGGCCGTATCACCCGCTTTAATCCCTTAGCGGTACGTATTTTTGGCTTAATGCCCGATGATGTAGGGCAGCATCTGGTTGGCATTCCATGTAACTTACCCCTGCCTAACTTACGTAAACAGCTGCAACATACGTTAGAGAAAGGTGAAACCGTCATTGAGCGGGCAGCACGTAATGACACCCATTACGTGATGCAAATTTCTCCCTACAAAGACAGTAGCGGCCAGCGTACTGGCGCCGTTTTAAGTTTTACCAATGTCACCGAACTCCGCACAGAAGAAGTCCTCCGTCTGCAAACCGAAGAACGTCTACAGCTTGTCACCCAGTCCTTAAAAGAAGTGATATGGATGGCATCCCCTGACTTTAGCGAAATGCTCTATGTTAGCCCTAACTGCAAGGCCATTTGGGGCAGACCCAATACTGAGTTACAAGCCCATCCCGCCGCCTTACTTGAATGGATTCACCCTGACGACAGAGCCTTATTCCAACGCCATGTGATTGAACACCTGGAACCTACCTGGAACTTTGAATACCGCATCCGCTTACCCAAAGAGGGTGAGCGCTGGGTTTAAAGAAAGCGGACAGATGGTCAGTGACGAGAATGGCGCAGGAAAGTACTTAGTCAGCAGTACTTCAGATGTCACTGATCTCATCAAAGCTAAGCAAGCCGAGCAACGCACTGCTATTCGCTTCCAATCCATTTTTGCCAATACAGCAGTGGGGATGGTGCTAATCGACTTAACTGGCCATATTCGACAAACCAATCAGGCCTTTGCCAACATGCTGGAATATGAGCCAGAGCAGCTGATTGGTAAACACTTCCGCGATCTAACCCTAGAAGAAGACCGAGCAGTCGATAGCGCCCTCTTTACCGAACTGATCAAAGGTGAGCGAGACAGCTATCGTATCGAAAAACGTTATCTATCACGCACCGGTGAAATTTGCTGGGGCAGATTATCCGTCAGTCTGTCCCTTCACCCCGAGCATATTGAAGACTTGGTAGTCGCGGTGGTGCAGGATATTACCCAATCGAAACACCAAGAAGCGACCATCTTTAAACAGGCTAACTTTGATCCTTTAACAGCGTTACCCAATCGCAGCCTGACCCTGGATCGACTCCATGAGCAAATGCGCCTGAGTGATCGCAGCGGCCTACCCACCTATGTGCTCTTTATGGATTTAGATAATTTCAAACCCATAAACGATCTATTAGGACACCGTATTGGTGACCGAGTTCTCAAAGAAGTAGCGGCCCGCTTTACTAGCCTGGTGCGCTCCACCGATACGGTGGGACGCTTTGGCGGGGATGAGTTCGTTATTATTTTAAGCCAATTGGACGATGTGCTGACGCTAGAGCGTATTATTCATCAGTTATTGGATTCGACGCGTCTGCCCATGGCCGAGATTAAGCAAGGCCTGGAGCTATCCGCCAGTATCGGCATCGCCCACTACCCAGGTGATGGTGATACTCCGGAAGAGCTGATCCAACATGCCGATACCGCCATGTATTCAGCCAAAAAGGGTGGGCGCAATGGCTTTCGTTACTTTGCTTCTCATATGAATGAAGAAGCTGAACGCCGTAGCCAAGTTCGTCGCGAGCTAGCCTTGGCAATCGAGGAAGAGCAGTTTGAACTTTATCTGCAACCCATTTGGGCGCCAACTAGTGAGCGTACCACCTCAGCAGAAGCCCTAATCCGTTGGAATCACCCCCGCCGAGGCATAGTCGGGCCGCTGGAGTTTATTCCCCTGGCGGAAGAAACCGGGCAAATTCTGGAAATTGGCCACTGGGTCTTCAATCGCGCAGCTGTACTGGTCAATCAATGGAAAGAACAGTGGGGCGAAGATTTCCGCCTGGCCATTAATATTTCTGCCCAACAATTCGCCACACGCACCCTATATGAGCAGATTAAAGCGCAAAAAGAAGCCATGCCCTTCTTAACCCTGGAAATTACCGAGTCTGTTCTGCTGGAAAATGCTCCTATCGTGCATGAAACCCTGAAGCTAGCGCGCTCCCTCGGCGCCAAAGTCGCCCTGGATGATTTTGGTACCGGCTACTCCAGCTTGGCCTACTTAGAACGTTATCCAGTAGACGTACTCAAAATTGATAAGAGCTTTGTCGATGGCATTCTTAATCATGCCAAGGGTAAAGAGGTCGTGCAGGCCATTATCGGTATTGCTGATGCCATCGATGCCGACGTAGTCGCAGAAGGTGTTGAACTGGCCACTCAAGCCCGATTTTTAACCACCAAGCCCAAGGTATGCTTACAGGGTTGGTATATTGCTCGGCCTATGCCAGTTGGCCAATTCGAAGCCTGGATGCAACAACCAAATACAGCGATCGCAACCTAACCCGCTCGCTGATACTGCGCCTGACAAACCTGATTGCGCCCCTGCCGCTTAGCTTGGTAGAGGGCGTCATCCGCCTGTTTCAATAACACCTCCAGCGCCTCTTTACTGCTATGGCTGGTGCTTAAACCTATGCTGAGGGTAATGGTGCGCAGTGGCCAGACCTCGCCTTCCACCACCTGGCGCAGCTTTTCCGCTACCTGAAAAGCAGCAGAGGCGTCGGCCCCCGGTAACAGACAAACAAACTCCTCTCCACCATAGCGGGCCACCATATCACTTTGACGCACATGCCCTGCCAGCAGCTCGGCCACCCGGGCCAGGGCTTCATCGCCGGCCAAATGGCCAAAGTCGTCGTTGTAGTGCTTAAAGTGATCAATATCGAGAATTAACACCGAAAACGGCTGACCAAAGTGACGGCAACGACGACTCTCCGCCACCATCATCGACATCGCTGCACGCCGGTTGGGCAAGCGGGTGAGTTCATCATGCATTGCCTGATGACGCAGTTCGTCATTCTTTTCACGCAATGCCTGCTGCTGGCGGGCGATTTGATCTTCCAGCTCTTGCCGTTCAGTCAGATCGCGAATCGCCGTAATACGGATGCGATCCCCCTGCTCCCTGGCATGGCGGGCACAAACCTCAACCTGCATCACTTGGCCATCTTTACGTAACAAATCGGCCTTATAGAGTTGCTCTGAACCACTCTTAATCCGCTGCCCCACTTCATTACGCAACTGCTCGGACACCAGATGCAAAGGGCTCATGCCGAGCAGCTCCGCACGGTTATAACCACTCATTTGCAGCATTTTATCGTTGCAGTCAGAAATGACGCCGTTGCGGGTAATCATAATGCCTTCAAAGGCGGCATCAGCCAGGCGCTTAAAACGATCTTCACTTTCCTGGAAGAATGAGCGCAGTTGCTGCAGCTCACGCAAATCCTTTGCCACCCCCAAAAAACCCTGTGGTTGACCCTGCTCATCACAAAGCTGGCTAACGGAGAGCAAAACTGGGATGCGCTCCCCGCTTTTGCTGATATAAGTCCAACGCTGCTCAACCACTTCACCACGGCGACTCTTGGCAACAAAGGCGTCAAAACCGCCGACCGGATAACCAAGTTCCAGGCTTAACTCAGCCGCGCGGGCCTCGACCTCGGCCAGGTCATGGATCAGCACAGGGGTGGTCTTATGCACCAGCTCATCCCACTGGTAACCCAGTAAGTTGAGCGCGTATTTGTTGCAGTAGTGAATAGTGCCCTGTAAATCCGTGGCAATCACCGAAAACTGTGCACTGTCGAAGATGGCGTGATAGAGCCCTTCGGTGGAGGAAAACATAGCGACTCCAAGCTGCTAGTTTTTATCGCGGATAAAGACGTTCTACCCGCCCACTAGATACTAGCTCACTTGCTAGCTCGCTGAATATCCCACCGAAGGCTTGGCAGCTTAATGGCTACTTATGCCACGAAGACGCTGGTTACGCCGACGTAACAGCTCCAACGTCACTAATAGCAGTACCGAGACCAAAATCAGGATGGTGGCCACCGCCAAAATAGTTGGGCTGATTTGTTCACGCATACCCGACCACATTTGCCGTGGCACCGTGCGTTGCTCGGGCCCGGCCAAAAACAGCACCACCACCACCTCGTCAAAGGAGGTGATAAAGGCAAACAGGCCGCCGGAGATCACCCCTGGGCGGATCAGCGGCAACATCACCTCACGAAAGCTCTGCCAGGGCCCTGCCCCCAGTGACGCCGCAGCACGGCTTAGGCTGCTATCAAAGCCACTCAAGGTGGCTGTCACCGTAATCACCACAAAGGGCGTGCCAAGCACCGCATGGGCCAGCACCACCCCAGTAGTGGTTTGTCCCAACCCCAGCCAGGTGAAGAAGAAGTACATCCCGGCGGCGGCAATAATCACCGGCACAATCATCGGCGCGATCAGGATCGCCATGATGGTGTTGCGCCAGGGCATCTGCGCGCGGGACAAGCCAATTGCTGCCAGGGTGCCCAAGACGGTGGCGACCAGGGTGGCCAGGCAGGCGATCCACAACGAATTCCAGAGTGCCTGCTGCCACTGGGGGTTATCCAGCATGGCCTGGTACCAGCGCAGAGAGTAAGCCTCTGGCTCCAGCGCCAGCATCCCCTCGGTAAAGGTGAAGTAAGGCTCGGCATTGAACGACAGGGGCACAATGATCAGGATAGGTGTAATCAAAAACAGCAGCACCAGGGCACTAAAGCAACGATTGCCGTAGTAAGCCAGGCGCTCTGCCCAGCTGGCATAGACAGGTAAAGACATAAACTTACCCCACTTTCAGGTTCTGAATGCCCACCAGGCGGTTGTAAAGGGCATAGAGCATTAACACCAGCGCCAGTAGCAGGCCACCCAGGGCCGCCGCCAGCCCCCAGTTAAGGGAGGTTTGCATGTGATAGGCGATAAAGTTAGAGATCATTTGCCCGCTGCGGCCACCGACCAGCGCGGGGGTGATGTAAAAGCCCACCGACAGAATAAACACCAGCAGGCCACCCGCTCCGATGCCGGGCAAGGTCTGCGGCAGATACACCTTGATAAAGGCATAGGCCGGCTTGGCCCCCAGTGAGCGGGCGGCACGCAAATACACCGGGGAGATGCTCTTCATCACCGAATACAGCGGCAACACCATAAAGGGCAACAGAATATGGGTCATCGCCACCAGGGTACCGATATGGTTGTGCATCATTTCCAGGCGCTGTTCGATCAGCCCCAGCCATAGCAGCAAATCATTCAGTACCCCCTGACTTTGCAGCAACACTATCCAGGCACTGGTGCGCACCAGCAGGGATGTCCAAAACGGCAGCAATACCAGAATCAACAGCAGGTTGGCGGTTTTCTCCGGCAGGTTGGCCAGCAAATAAGCCAAGGGGAAGCCGAGCAACAGGCAGAGTCCGGTAATCGCCAGGGTCAGCCCCAGGGTGCGCAAAAACAGGCTCTGATAAATCTGCCGACTCTCCGGCTGCGCCTGCACACTGCCATCGGCGCCATAGGTGTAATCCAGCGCAGCCAGATAATTACTGAGGTTATAGGGTTCCCCCAGCACTTTGATTGCCGCCCAGGGGCCAGGCTCGCCCCAGCGTTTATCCAGACTTTGCAACAGGGCACTGTACTGGCTGGCACTGCTGGCACGACTGAGTTCCCGTGCCGTAGCGGTCATTAACGAGCGCATACCGGAGTATTCGTTATTCAAACGACTGGCGATCTTGCCCAGATCATTACTCTGGCGCAGGCTGATTAACTCCTGTGCCAGGGCCGCGTATGCCTGCTCATCCGGCAGTCCGGCAAACTGCCACTGGGATAAGGCGGCAACCGTCTGTGGCAAAGACTCCGCCACCAGTGGGTTATGCACACTGCGATACAGCATGGAGGCCAACGGCAGCAGAAAGGTCACCAGCACAAAGATCAGCAACGGCGCCACCAGGGCCAAGGCGCGCCAGCGGTTGCGCCGCTCCGCCTGGGCCAAGCGCGCTTTCAGGTTAGCCTGGGGCTCAGTGCCCTGCTCCTGCATTCTTAACATCGCCGCCGCCAAGGTTTGCTCGCTCATGCCCCACCTCCCGCATCCAGGGCACGGCAGTCACGGCTGTGCCAGCCTACTTGCAGGTGCTGCCCCGGCACCAGACTCGGTGCGGTACTGCCATTAGGCACCTTGGCGATAAAGTCATCCTGACCCAGCAGCTGCATACGCAAGCGCAGGTGATCACCGTGGTAGATCCACTCCAGCAGCTTGGCCTCAAACTGGTTATCACAGCCATCCTGCTCAGGTTGCAGGCTAACCCGCTCCGGACGAATCGACACCTCCGTCGCCTGCCCAGGCTGATCCACACACACCGGCAGGGCCTGCACCTGGCCATTACCCAACTCAACCAGGCAGGTTTGTCCCGCCACGACTTGACTCACCCGTCCCTTGAGACGGTTATTTTCGCCAATAAACTGGGCAACAAAGGCATTACTGGGGGCTTCATAGAGTTCGGTTGGGCTGGCAAGTTGCTGCACCTCACCATAGTTAAAGACCGCTATCCGGTCGGACATGGTTAAGGCTTCAGTTTGATCATGGGTGACGTAGAGCACGGTGATGCCCAAACGCTCATGCAGGTGCTTGATCTCATACTGCATCTGTTCCCGCAACTGCTTGTCTAACGCCCCCAGGGGTTCATCCATCAGTACCAGTTGTGGCTCAAACACCAGTGCCCGGGCCAAAGCCACCCGCTGTTGTTGGCCACCGGATAACTGCGCCGGTCGGCGATTAGCCACCTGGGGCAGCTCGATCATCTCCAGTGCACGCTTAACCCGTTGCTCGATCTCTGCCTGAGGCAACTTGCGGACCCGCAATGGAAAGGCCAGGTTCTCCGCCACCGTCATATGAGGAAAGAGGGCGTAATTTTGAAACACCATGCCGATATCCCGCTTATGCGGGGAAAGATGGTTCACCGGCGTCTGATTGATATAGATTTCACCCTGGGTGGCGGTTTCAAACCCGGCCAGCATCATCAGGCAGGTGGTTTTGCCCGAGCCTGATGGCCCCAGCATGGTGACAAACTCTCCCTTGGCGATATCCAGATTGAAGTTTTTCACTACCAGATGCTCACCGTCGTAACTCTTTTGCACCTGATCAAAACGAACATAGGGGTGGGTCATAAGGCCTCCTTATTGTTATCTGGCCAACGGCAATGGGGAGACGGGGGAGTGTTCTCCCCCGTGCGGCTTAGCAGCCGTACTTGGCAAGATCAGGGCGAGTGGCCAGGGACTGCTCAACCAGGCTGATTACCCGGCTACGCTCGCTGCCAGAAAGCGGCAGACGGGGGGCACGGGTCACTTCAGAACCACGGCCGCATACCTGCTCGGCCAGCTTGATGCACTGCACCAGGGTGGGGATGGTGTCCAGACGCAGCAACGGCAGGAACCAACGGTAGATCTCCCGCGCTTCTTCATAGCGGCCTTCTTTGGCCAGCTTGAACAGCGCCACAGACTCACGGGGGAAGGCGTTGGTCAGACCGGAGATCCAGCCAGTCGCACCCAGCATGATGGACTCCAGAGCGATGTCATCCACGCCACAGAAAACGGTGAAACGATCATCAAAACGGTTATAGAGTTCAGTAATACGGCGGGTGTCAGTGGTGGACTCTTTGATCGCCACCACGTTGGCCAGCTCGGCCAGCGTCGCCATCATCTCCAGGTTGACATCCACTCCGTAGGTCACGGGGTTGTTGTAAATCATGATGGCGGTATCGGGGTTATTTCGAGCGATGGTACTGAAGTGATAGAGCGCTTCTTCATTGTTCGAGCGATACACCATACCGGGCAATACCATGCAGCCATTGGCGCCAATTTTGGTGACATCTTCAACGTACTGCACTGCTTGACGGGTGGTGCATTCTGCTGTTCCAGCAATCAGGGGGACACGACCATTGATCACCTCATGAGCGGCACTCATCACCTCACGCTTTTCTGCGGCGCTCAGTGAACAATTCTCCCCCACGGTGCCCAGGCAGATGATGCCATCCACACCATCCTTGATCAGATTATCGATCACCTCCTGGGTTTTGTTCAGGTTCAGGCTCTCGTCCTGGTTGAGCTGGGTGGTCACAGCGGGGAATACCCCTTGCCAATTGATCTTCATAACGACTCCTAAGGGTTGGGCATGTTCAAGTAAGGGATGCCAGGTCTCGGTTAATGCTGTGGGGTATCGCCCCAACATTGCATGCAATATCCAATCTTCACGCTTTGGATTTTTGTATATTGTATGCAATTTTGCAAGTAGCAATTTTCCCTCTCTTCACATTGCCAACCAGGAAGCGTTAGCCACTAAGTACAGCCAAGAGAAAACACTATCTCGCCAAATATGACGATCCAGCCTCCATACCAGCTGAAAGTCTCAGCGATAAACACTAAGGTAAGTTCATAAACATTGGTGTCTTAAACAGTGATCCCTATGGTAACAACTACCTCATTACCCTTGCTGCTCCGTATCCTCCTAGTGGGTTTACTGACAGTTGCAGCCCCTGCCAGCCAGGCCGACGCATTGCAACGCATCACCTTGGTAACAGAAGCCTGGCCTGGATACACCAATGAGGATGGTACGGGGCTCTACTGGGAGATTTTGCGGGAAATCTATGAGTCAGCCGGTATTACCGTGCAGTGGCGCACCACTCCTTGGAAACGAGCGCAACAGGAACTGATGAGCCAGCAAGCCGATGGCCTGGTCGGCGAGTATATGACCGATCAACAGATGGGCTATCTATACCCTCAATGGCATCTCAGTATTGAGGAACCACCCGTCGCTCTGTATCTGAGTGAGCTGGAGGAGGCCATCAAAACACAGCAACGCCAAGCTTTAGCCGGTAAGCGTGTCAGCTGGGTGCGAGGTTACCAGTATGATCAACACCTCTTGCAGGGTATTCCCGTCGACAAGCATCTCATCCCCCGCGTTGAGTTGGGTATCAGTATGGTACTTAACCGCCGGATAGATGCTTTGCTTGATTATCGTTCCCACATCCTGCCACTACTTGCCGATCTCAATGCTGAGCAACTGGCCAGTTTACGTCTCAGTGAAATTTCCTCTGGGCAAAAACTCTATGTGGTCTTTGCCAATAACGAACGAGGGCGCTATTTCCGCCAAATATTTGATCACGGGATGGAGCGGCTGCAGCAACAACCGCAACGCTTGCAGGCTATTTATGCGAAGTGGGGAATTATATTTACCGAAAAGGGAAAATAGAGGATTCTTCATCACAACCCTCTATTTTTTAACTAATATTACTATTTAAATTTGCACTCTTTTAATACAAATCTATCCGGCGTCCCTAACTCGTAATGTGACACTACGCCTTCCAGTTTAGCCCAATCATACCCTTGCAACTTCAATGCGCGTCCACTCTCTCCGGCATTCATCTGACAGACAATTGTCGCCCAATAGACAGAGTTCTGATCCTCGATAGAGTTTAAAAATCCAGGTTCTTTATAAGTCCGATACCAAATATCCACTCGACTGCCTTGATCCAGTGGCTCATATATTTGCCCATCAACAACATACCTTTGGCCAACAAACCTTGCACTTATTGCATCTGCTCCAGATTGGTCGCCACCAACTCGTTTCTTGAGCCTAAATAAGTCTCTAGCCAAATCAATCGCTGACATTTCAGTAGCCGCATTTGAAGGCTTCTGCAACAGCTGTTTTTTAGCAATACTTTCACCTTCCGCTCCTGACAGAACCCGGTCAAGCATGCCACACATATTTCTGCGCATATCCTCCCTTTTAGCAATTACCCCACGATGCAACCGAGTTGATATAGAGACGCTGGTATAAGCACCACTTTTCTTCGCTTCCATGTAGATCAAGAAAGGGCGAGACACTCCTTTTTCTTGTTGAATCGTTAACTTTCCTACCATTTCATTAGAATCAACATTTAAAACCTTAAACCCATCTTTAATCGATATAGCACTCAGCTAACCAATTACACCAGACACACTAATATTTGAAATATCTTTAGATGCAAAGTATTCTGCTCCATTTCTAGGATCACCTTCTTCACGAAAAGCATTTTCACATGAATTGGCAAATGCTTCCGCTTCTACAAAAACAGAAAACACTCCGATTAAAAACAAAATCCTCACCCGATCTTTACCTAATAAAAACACAGAGCTCTCCTCATGAAAACGAAGAAGACAATTCAAATACTTATAAAACAATCACATGACATATAAGCACATATCTATTTCTTTATTTTTAGCAAAGGCACAGATATTGCGTTAACATTTCCTCGCCACCATAAACACCGCTGCCCTAGGGTCATTTTCTGGCTGCCATTGGTACTGCAACACAAAGCCTGCCTGTTCAATACTCTTTAGCAATTCTGCCTGTCCAAAAAAACGCACCAATGGCAAGAGTCCCAGTGCCTGTCCCAGTGGGGCGATATAGCGGAACCAATTAAGCCAGTCGGCCAGGCAGGGAGTACTGGTAATCAGGTAACCACCCGACGTGAGCGTATCGTAGGCCTTAGCCAACACAGCCTCCTTGTCCTCCAACAAATGCAACAGGCTATGGGCCATCACCACCTCAAAGGAGGCGGGGGGCAGAATTAAATCCTCAACTGCCGCACAACGAAACTCAATATTCTGCACCTGCGCCTGAGCCGCCTTTTGCTGCGCAATAGCCAGCATCTTGGAGGAGACATCAGTCGCCAGAATGGATGCCACTCTGGGAGCATGCAGCAATGCGGTTGAACCCGTGCCACAGCCCAACTCCAGTACCCGCATCGATGGCTGCAGATAACTTGCAGTAATCTGCACCTTATGCTGATAGGCCGCCTCATTGGCGATAGGTTGGAGGGCATACTTTGCCGCTGTACGATTCCAAAATTTGGCTTTATCCGTCATATCTCCTCCTGTTTTACTGCAGCCTATCACTACATTTTTTTAGGAAAAACAGCCTAAAATGCATACAAAGCATGCATTAGTGCATAGGTTAAAAGCAGGGATCAGATGACTAACTGGACAGCCTTGAACTTTGACTGGAATCAGGCACGGGCTTTTTTGGCCACCGCTGAGCAGGGTTCCTACACCGCCGCCGCCAAAGCACTGGGGGTGTCTCAACCCACCTTGGGGCGTCAGGTAGCGGCGCTGGAACAATCCCTGGGGATATTACTGTTTGAAAAAGCCGGACGCGGGTTAACTCTGACTGCCAATGGCCAAGCCCTGCTCTGCCATGTACGTGCCATGGCAGAAGCCGCTAATGCTTTCTCCCTCGGTGCCGCCGGGCGCAGTGATACCCTGGAAGGGCGGGTCTGTATCAGCGCCACTATCATGGTCGCCACCTATGTGTTACCACCACTCTTACGCCAACTCAGACAGGAAGCACCGGGCATCAGCCTAGAAGTGCTCGCCACCGATGCCACCAGTGATTTACGCAAACGTGAGGCAGATATCGCCATTCGCCATTTTCAACCCCAGCAGGGCGAGCTGATTGCTAAGGCCCTGCCCAACGCCTATGCCCATCTTTACGCTCACCCCGACTACCTGGCCCGCCTTGCTCCCCTGCAGCAACCCAGTGACTTGGCCCAGGCTGAACTGATTGGATTTAGTGATAACACACCACTCATTGAGGCACTGAATCAACATGGCTACCCGGTTCACAGCAACCACTTCACCCTGTTTACCGATAACCATCTGGTGCACTGGCAACTGGTAAAAGAAGCCGCAGCCGTTGGCATCATGCCCAACTTTGTCGGTGACACTGAGCCCAGCGTGCAACGGCTATTTCCACAAACTGCAGGGTTTGAGTTTCCCAACTATCTGGTGGTTCATCCTGAGTTACGTACTACCCGGCGGGTGCGCCTGGTTTTCGATTTTCTTGATGCCAAGCTCAGTGCCTTTTACCGGCAGTGGCAAGTTTAACCCTCCCCACCGGTTTGTACTTGCCACTGTTTCCAATAGGCACCGCGCAGACTCAACAACTGCTGATGGCTGCCCTGCTCAATCACCCGCCCCTTATCCAACACCAAAATCTGCTCCGCATGGACGATGGTGGAAAGCCGATGGGCAATCATCAGCAAGGTGCGATCATGGGCAATGTGTCGTAGCGAACGTTGAATGGCCGCCTCGGTTTCGTTATCCACCGCACTGGTGGCTTCATCCAGAATCAAGACCGGCGGATTCTTCAACAGCGCCCGGGCAAAAGACAAACGCTGACGTTGGCCGCCAGATAGCTTGATCCCACGCTCTCCCACCTGGGTATCGAGCCCCTGCGGCAGACGCTCAATAAACTCCCAGGCTTCGGCCTGCTGCGCTGCCTGGATGATCTCTGCCTCACTGGCATCCGCCCGACCATAGGCAATATTGGCGCGAATACTGCCTTCAAACAGAAACACCTCCTGGCTGACCAGACCAATTTGCTCGCGCAAAGTACGCA
Source organism: Balneatrix alpica DSM 16621 (assembly GCF_000619885.1). Taxonomy (GTDB): domain Bacteria; phylum Pseudomonadota; class Gammaproteobacteria; order Pseudomonadales; family Balneatricaceae; genus Balneatrix; species Balneatrix alpica. The sequence continues at coordinate 290,791 of NZ_JHUZ01000011.1, forward strand.
GCGGCAACTGCTGAATCGGCACGTCATCCAGGCTGATCTCGCCCTGCTGCGGATTATAAAAACGCAATAGTAGTTTGATCAGGGTCGACTTGCCCGAACCGGTGGCACCCACCAAAGCCGTGGTCGTGCCTGCGGCGACCCTCAGACTGACCTCTTCTACTCCCACTCCCGATTGCGGATATTGGAAGCTCACACCCTGAAAGCGCAGTTCACCCCGTACCGGTTGTGGCAAGCTGCGCTGACCATGGTCTTCCACCTCAATCGGGGCTTCGATCAAATTGAGAATACGACGGGTACTGGCCATCGCCCGCTCGTACAGATCCACGGTTTCCGCTAAACGCACCAGCGGCCACAGCAAACGCTGGGTCAAAAACACCAGCACACCATAGGCTCCGACATTTAATTCGCCCTCCAGGGTCATCAAGCCGCCCAGCACAAAGGTGACCAAAAAGCCGGACAGAATCGCCATCCGTGTCACCGGGATGAAGGCCGAGCTCACCGCAATCGCCTGACGGTTGGCCTCTACATAGGCCTCACTGTGCTGTTTGATCAGCTCAGCCTCCCGCGCCTCCGCAGTAAAGGACTTGATGGTGGCCATACCACCGATGTTATTGGCCAAGCGGCTGGCCAACTGCCCTACCCGCTCCCGCACCTCGGCATAGAGTGGATTGGCCCGGCGCATAAAGAAGAATGCGCACCAGATAATTAGAGGAATAGGCAGGAAGGCGAAGGTGGCGATCAACGGCGAGATGGCAAAAAATACCGCCCCCACCGCAATCACCGACACCACAATATGAATCATCGCGGTGGCGCCACCATCGAGGAAGCGCTCCAACTGGTTCACGTCATCATTCAGAATCGCAATCAACTGACCCGAGCTCTGCCGCTCGAAGAACGCCATATCCTGCTGCTGCATATGACCATAGGCATCCTGACGCAGGTCAGACTGCAAACGCTGACTCAGGTTGCGCCAAGCCAGCATATAGAGGTACTGGAACAGCGACTCACCAAACCAGATACCCAAGGTGAGACCACCCAGCACATAAATTTGCTGCTCCGGGGTGACAAAACCAAAGCGGGCGACAAAGCTCTGCTCCTGATTCACCACCACATCGATGGCAATGCCGATCAAGATTTCAGGGGCAATATCGAACAGCTGATTCATCACCGTGCAAAAGCTGGCCCAGGCAATGCGGCCACGGTAACCCTTGGCATATACCAAGAGTCGCAACAGGGTTTGCCAACTGGTGGTGGAGGGAGATGAGGTCATGTGGGCTCCTTGCATTCACATCATGGTCCCTGACAAAGGAGGGCCCTTCAGCATACCCCCCTGCCTTTACCTTGGCGATGAGTGTCCGGTACTGCCTACTCAGCAAGACACGAAGTGAACTCCATAACAGGCTGATGCCTATACAAAAATTCCAGCGGTTTTGCGTTTCAAACTCTGCCTCAAGTACCAGCCCCCAGGTATAGTGACCCCTTCTTCAGGAGGATCAGCATGAACACGACCATCGGCGTCGGCGGCTCCGATGCTGCCAGCGAACTCGCTAAACTCAAGCCCATGACTGACGGCATCAGCCCCATCACCCTGGCTGAATTTCAAGCACGCATTAACAAAGCCAGCCAATTGCTGCAAAGCCAGCAGCTGGATGCGCTCTACCTGCATGCCGGCACCAATCTGTATTACTTCACTGGCACCCGCTGGTATCCGAGTGAACGGATGGTGGGGGCACTCTTACTTGCCAATGGTGAGCTGCACTACATCGCCCCTGCCTTTGAGGAGGGCACCCTGCACGACTACATGCAGGTCACAGGACAACTACATTGCTGGCAGGAGCATGAAAGCCCTTATCAGCTACTGGTGCAGGTCTTGCGCCAACAGGGTTTGACCCAGGGACGAATTGGCCTGGATGAAGCCACTCCGTTCTTCATTTTTGATGGCCTGCGTGAGCAGGGTGGCGATTTCCAGTGGCTAAGTGGTAAAGCCGTCACCGCCGGTTGCCGCATGCACAAATCCGCCGCAGAAATTGCCTTAATGCAACGGGCCAAGGATATGACCCTGGAAGTGCATAAAGCCGCTGCACGTATTCTGCGCCCCGGCATCAGCACCCTGGAGGTAGAGGAGTTTATCCACGCTGCCCATAAAAAAGTGGGGGCGCCCAAGGGCTCTTACTTCTGCATCGTGCTCTTTGGTGTCGCCACCTCTTTCCCCCATGGGGTGAAGAATCCCCAGTATCTGCAAGAGGGTGACATGGTATTGATTGATACCGGTTGCCAGCTCTATGGCTATAACTCGGACATCACCCGCAGCTATGTCTACGGCACCCCCAGCGACTACCAGCGCCATGTATGGGATAGCGAAAAACGCGCCCAGGCCGCCGCCTTTGCCGCGGCACAGTTAGGACGCCCCTGTGCGGAGGTGGATATTGCTGCCCGAGTGCAGCTTGCCGCGGATGGCTTTGCCAGCAACTATCAACTGCCTGGCCTGCCCCATCGCACCGGCCATGGTATCGGCCTGGATATCCATGAGTGGCCTTATCTGGTGCAAAGTGATCAGACCCCGCTGGCCGTCGGTATGTGCTTTAGCAACGAACCAATGATCTGCGTACCAGATCAGTTTGGTATTCGTCTGGAAGATCATTTCTATATGACTGAGCAAGGGCCGCGCTGGTTTACCCAGCCCTCTCACTCTATTGATGATCCCTTTGGATATCAGGGGTAAAAACAGACACTAGGCTCAGGGATGAGCGTCTATACTGGGTTTTTCTTCACCTCGCAGGATGCAACCATGACTCAACTCGAACGCCACGCCCACCCCGCCCAGTGTTACCTCGCCCTGGGGGCCCGCCTGCGGATTCAGGATATTCCGCACTTTGGCGAACAGAAGGTTCCCGTACTTTTCGCCGAACTGGAGCGCTTACAGCTCACCCCCCTTGCCCCCCTGACGTTTATTTATCAGTGCGGCAGTGATGACAGCCAAGATATGCAGCTCTGGCTGGCATTGGCGGTGGCTCAGGCCACAGGGGAACCCCAGCAGGGGTGCTGCTTTATTGATTTTCCCGCCTATGAGTATGTCAGCCTGGAGCACCCCGGCTCGATGCTGGAGATTCGCGCAAGCTGGCAAAAGCTGGTGAGTCAGGCCCGGCAACAGGGCTTGGCGTTAACCCCCTACTCGCGGGAGATTTATCACCACTGGGTAGACTTCGATAGCCCCGACAATCGTACCGAACTGCAATTACAGCTCGGCTGAAGGAACAATCCGATAGACACAACGCTGGCCCCCACCGAGCAGGTGCTGAGTACGCTCTACCTGAGCAGGGGCCAGTAGTTGTTGAAAGAGTGTCAGTTCACTGCGGCAAAAACCCTGGCATTGGCGGGCCGCTGAACAGATCGGGCAATGGTGCTCAAACAATAACCAACTGCCATCACTCTGTGGCTGCAGATCCGCCATATAGCCTTCCCGGCAACGTAATTCCATTAACACCTGCAGTTTATCCGCCAGGCTGGTGTGCTCCTGCATTTTCGTCTGATACAGCGCCAGACTATCAGCCTCACGTTTACTGATCAGTTGCTCCAAGCCTGTCGCGCCGAAGAGCTGCTGCACGGAGTCCAGCATCACCACCATTAGCTCGGCATGAGCATCGGGAAAGCGGCTCCAGGCTTTTTCACTCAGTTGCCATAAGCGATTGGGACGACCCCGGCCACGGGCCTCGGAGTATGATTCCAGCCAACCATCCTGCTCCAGCTGTTGCAGATGCTGACGTGCCCCCATCGCCGTCATCTGCAGGCGCTCGGCTAACTCCGCTGCGCTCTGTGGGCCCTGGGTCTTGAGAAGAAACAGAATTTTATCGGTACTGGTCTGGGTTTCCATGGCAAGCATTATCGACCTCCCCACAAATAAATCAACTTTTTACTTTATTTATTCAAAAGGCAGGATTATGCTCAGCAAATAAATAAACAAATTACTTTATTTAAAGGAGTCATCATGGCTAGGGACCGCACTCTTTTTCTCCTTACCTTTACGGTAACCCTTGGGGTGGCGGGCTTTAGCCTACCCTCTCCAATCCTCGCCCCTATGCTGCTTGATCCTACCAGCCAGCTGTTACCCGCCAGCAGCAGTGAATGGGCCAGACAGGTGTGGTTAGGAGTGGTGATGGCGTTGTACCCGTTGTTCCAACTACTCGGTGCTCCCTGGTTGGGTCGTCTGTCCGATCGCCATGGCCGCAAGCCCGTGATGTTGTTGAGCCTGCTCGGCGTGGCCGCAGGCTTTGCCCTAATGGGGATAGGCATTGCCCAAGAGTCACTGATATTGATTTTGTTAAGCCGGGTGATGGAAGGCTGGTTTAACGGCAATATTGCCATCGCCCAAGCGATGGTGGCGGATCAAACCCAAACGGGCGGCAAGGCCCGTGCCTTTGCCTTACTCACCGCGGGGATGAATCTAGGTTGGATCATTGGCCCCTTGCTCGGCGGCTATGGGGCAGAGCTTAGCGGCAGCTATGCCACCCCAGCCTGGCTGGCACTGGGTTTAACCCTGTTTAACTTCAGTTTGTTGCTGTGGGGATTGCCAGCTCAGTCCGCAGCCAGCCAGCAACCGCTAGAACAGCGCAACAGTGAGTCGCTATGGCGCTCAAACCTCGCTCTACTGTTACTGCCCCGTTTACTGCCTTACTTTGTCCTGACCCTGTTGTGCTATCTGGCGGTACAGCTGTATTTCACCTACTTCAATCTATGGCTGGTACAGGAGCTTAACTTTAGCCCGGTTGATCTGGCCTATGCCGCCGTCTGGGTCAGTTTACCGATGATGCTGGGTTCCTGGATCAGCCACCGCCTGGCACAACACTTTCGTAACTCCAGCCTGGGTATCGCAGGGCATCTGCTGATGATGGTCGGCATGGCCACCTTTATCCTGCCGGATACCCAGCTCGGCCTGTTCTGGACCTTTATTCCAGCGGGAATCGGCATGACGTTGGGAGAGCTGGCCACTTCAGTGGTGCTGTCCAACCGAGCTCCGGCAGACCGTCAAGGACAGGTGATGGGGCTATATCGCAGTGTCAGCCTGGGCAGTGAATTACTGGTGGTGGCGCTTGGCAGCCTGTTATTACTCTGGGGAGGGGCCTGGGTGTTTATCGCTGCGGCAGTCTTTGCCCTGGCTGGTGCCTTGGGCTTTGCCTACCTGCGTTTGCGACGCCAGTCTCAAGCGCTGGTGATTGAGACTGGCGAGGCTGCACTCTAGGCTCAGCTAGGGTTAAACCGACTTCTGCTGCACCGGTGTCAGCGGATCCGCCTCAAGCAGTGCCTCCTGCAGATGTTCTTCATCCAAGGAGGCCAAACGCCGGGCCTGCAGCACATTGTGGCGACCGACTGCCACCACCGCCAACAAGATCACCGCACTACCAATCAGGGTCGACAGCTGTGGCACCTCAGCAAACAACCACCAGCCCACGGCAAAAGCCAACGGCAGGCTGAGGTAACTCAGATTGGCGATGGTCGCCATGCTGCCGCAGCGCAGCGCCATCAACCACAACAGGTTATAGGCACAACCCGCCAGGGTTAATAACCAGATCAGCCCCCACTGCTCGTTACTCAGCGGTTGCCAGCTATGCCAGGCCATCGGCGCAGTGGCAGCTGCAGTGAGCACACTCAACCAGAAAATCAGCCCCAGAGTCGATTCCTGTTGGCCGTACCCTTTAGTAATCACCTGACTGGCAGCAAAGCCGATTGCCCCCATGACCGATAGCAAGGTAAACCAGTTCACCCCTTTGGCCATATCGGCAAAGGGGTTGGCCACCAGCAAAACCCCGCTAAACCCCACCAGCGCCGCCAGCCAATTGGCCATACCAACCCGTTCCCGGAGCAACAGAGCTGCCATGGGCAAGACGAACAGAGGTTCGGTAAAAAACAAACTAATCGTCAGTCCCAGTGGCTGATGGGCCAGGGCATAAAACAACAAAAAGGAACCAAACACAGTGAGTAGAGCCCGAATCAAATGCACACCTGGCTTATGCCAGCGCACCGCCTCCCAGCCTTGATACAGCACAAAAGGCATTAGCAGCACCCCATTAAAGGCCCAACGCAAAAACAGCAGCTGCCAGGTTGGTACCTCTCCGCCCACCAGCTTGATCAACACATCCATGAGTGTGCCAGTCACAATGGCAACACAGATCAACAGTACCGCGCGGGACTCCCCCACACTCCTGAGCTTGATAGAGGTCATAACTCACCCGAAAAACTGGGTGCCAGGATGGGCAAAACGGTGATTTAGCCGCCGTTGGGATGCAAAAACCGTGATACCTACATACACTTAGGCACTAACTATGAGAAAAAGTCGAACGACCAGGCAACATTGGCTAGAAAGTAAACACTCTCTAGCTAGTCAGCCGGGTCTGGACTTAGCATAGTGAGGCCCCCTATGTGGGGTAACTGAAATCTTCTCCCTAAGTCATGAGATAATTTCGCCACCCAAGAGATCACACGATGAGATCGAACGCCCTGCCCTCTCTCAAGGCCCTACAAGTGCTGGAAGCCGTAGCCCGACTGGGAAGTTTCTCCAAGGCGGCCGAAGAGCTCTGCGTCAGCCAGGGTGCCATTAGTAAACAAATCAAGGCACTGGAAGCTCACTTTCAAACCGGCTTACTGCACCGCGGCAAGCAGGTTCACCTGACCCAGGCCGGCGAGCGTCTGTATCAGCAGCTATCCGAAGCCTTTACCCTGATCAATCAGGCCTGCGGCAATATTCGCCCGCTAGACAAGATTTCGATCAAGGTTCCCATGACCTTTGCCGACCGTTGGTTTATTCCACACCTGCGCGAGTGTGAACAGCAAACCGGGCTGAAATTAAAGGTCGCCTCCGCCTTTTCCTACCATGTCGATTTCCGCCACGATGAGTACGACCTGGCCATTGGCTTTAGTGAACAACCAGGCCCCTGGAGCCTCTATCAGGAAACCCTGATCTGTGTCAAAAGCCCCGATTATCCTGGCCCCGCCGCTAATCAAAGCCTGAGCGCCTGGTTGGCAGAAGCTCAGTTAATTGAGCCCTCCCATGTCTACGAAGACTGGCAGCGTTATCTCAAAGCCGCCGGATTAGACCCACAGCTGTACCAGCGTGCCTCCATTCTCACCACTGAATCCATGCAGTCTGCAATTTATGCCGCCTGTGCAGGTCAGGGCATTACCCTGGTGGACAAACTGTTGGTGCAGGATGAGCTAAGCAATGGTCGCCTGGTGTTAGCCCATGATTTGCAGTTGCGCTGGGGGGGTAACTACGAGTTTCAGTTTGCTCCGCACATGAAGGGCTCGCGGGAACTGCAGGTGCTGTTTGACTGGTGCAAAGAGCGACTGGCCAAGGATCTGGCCCGGATCTGAGCTCACTCTTCCAATAAACGCTGACGTAACTCCAGGAATTCCTGACGGAATGGCGGTAACTCCAAACTCGGTTGCAGTGCCGCCGCCGTCAGTAACTGCATACGTTCAACTTCGCGGTAACTCATCCAGTACATGCCATCCGCCGGGGCGGCCTGCAGGGTAAACCAATAGAACTCCTCACTACCCAGCATGGCCTGAATGTAGTCCGCATTCAGCCGGTGCTCCTCTGACTCACGCGGGTAATCACGCCCGTCCTTACTACCGTCAGACCAGGAGTGCACCCCCAGACGCGCGCCCTTTTCCAGGGTTCGGCGGTTGCCGGCTAAAAATAAATCCACCGCCCCTGAGGCAATCACACTGGTATTAAGCAAATGCGTGTCTAGGCCACGCCGACGAATTTCCCGGCCCAGCTTAAAGGTCGTCTCATCATCCAACGAACCCGGGTTAGCGGTGAGTACCAAGGTTTTCACCTGGGGGTGCCGCTCCAAAACCTCCACTACCTGTTGATAGGATTGGGAGTTAAACTCGCCTAGCAGGTATAGACGTTCCCCCACCACTTCCGCGCGGGTCAGATTAAATTGATTCATCAGTGTCACCGCTGCCCCAGTACAGCCTACCAGCAACAACATAATGGCCGCCCACAGCAGTAAAAAACGCCAGGCTACTTGCCAGGTTCGGGGGTTAATCAGGTGTGAAGGGATGGCAGTCATGGGTCTCTCCTGTTGATAGGAGCATTCAACCCTAATCCGCCGACAGACATTAGCCGGGAAATGTATGGAATTGTCGGTATGTTGCTATGAGTTGAGATCCGCCGCCAAAGCCGCCAAGATGCAGCCTTATTGATTCAATAAGGATAGGCGTATGACCACCTCCGCCAGTGGCTTTGACTTAACCCCTCTGAGTGATGAAGAACGTCAGGCCCGTGCCGCCAGCCTCAGCGCCGAAGAGCGCCATGTGATCCTTAACCAGGGCACCGAGCGCCCTTTCTGTGGCCAATTTTATGATCACCAGCAAAGCGGCACCTATCACTGCCGACTCTGCACCCTGCCATTGTTCCAGGCGGCGGCCAAGTTTGACTCCGGCAGCGGTTGGCCAAGCTTTTTCCAGCCCATCGATCCGGATCATATCCGCTATCTGGAAGATCGCAGTCACGGCATGCTGCGTACCGAAATACGCTGTCGCCGCTGCGATGGCCATCTCGGCCATGTGTTTGCGGATGGCCCGCCCCCCAGCGGTCAGCGCTACTGTCTGAACTCCCTGTCCCTCAGTTTTATTCCCGATGAGACAACCTGGTAATGCCCTAGCGCGTTAACATCCAGGCATGGGCCGGATCGTTATGAAACTGCCACTGGCGACTCGGCCCCGCCATCACATTCAGATAGTAAAGATCATAGCCATGGGGAGCTCCCACCGGATGGTAGCCCCTGGGCACCAGCACCACCTGACCATCCTCAACACTGAGGGTTTCATCCAGACTGCGGTCATCGGTATAGACCCGCTGGAAAGCAAAGCCCTGCGCGGGGTTTAAGCGATGGTAGTAAGTCTCCTCCAAATACGACTCTGCCGGCAGGTTATCCGTGTCATGCTTATGCGGCGGATAACTCGACCAATGGCCGGCGGGGGTATAGACCTCGGTGATCAATAGAGATTCGGCGGGGTGCTCCCCCATCAGAATATTATGGATATGGCGCAGATTGCTGCCTTGCCCCCGCACCATAACCGGCACCTGCGCAGGGGTGATCAGCCGCAGCGGCATACCTTGCTGTGCCGGCGCCTTACAAACCGCCAACTCCAATGCCGTACTGGCTTGCAGGCGGACGGGGGTGCCAGGGGGCAAATAAAGTGCATAAGGGGGGGTCTGCTCAAAAAGACTCATGCGCTGCCCCAGTTCCCCCAGCGCTTGTCCCCCAGCCTCCACCTCAGCCTTGCCACTGAGCCACACCAGGCACACTTCCTCATGCTCATACTGGCAATCGAGCTGTTGCCCGGCAGCCAGGTGGTAAACCTCAAAGCCAACATAACGCCAGCCGGCACTGGCGGGGGTGATATTGAGCACCCGGCCACGCTCATCGGCTGGCTGGGGTTTGACAAGTAACTTGGACATCTCCTTCTCCCGCCTGTCTCTTTACAAGGGAATAAATATTCCACAATGAAAACAAAATAGAACAAATAAATCAAACCCTCTCTAGCACTACCATGTCCGTTTTTCACAGACAGCCAAGCTATCCCCTTGCCATAATAGCCCCATCGTTTAAACCACTGGTGCTAAGTATGACCCCCCTTGACCCTCAAGCCTGTTACCGCGCCCTACAAAGCCGCGATGCCCGCTTTGATGGCCATTTCTATGTTGGGGTGCACAGCACCGGCATTTACTGCCGGCCAATTTGTCCGGCCCGTACCCCCCAAGCCCAGGGCTGCAGTTTTTTCCACCACGCGGCGGCGGCCGAAGCGGCGGGTTTTCGTCCCTGTTTACGCTGTCGTCCTGAGTTGGCTCCGGGTTTGGCGCAGGTGGATAGCCGCAGCGAGCTGGCCCAGGCAGCACTGCGCCTCATGGAGCGACACCTGGCGGAGCTGCCAGACCTACACTGGCTAGCCGCACGTTTGGGGGTCAGTGATCGCCATTTACGCCGTCTGTTTCAAAGCTGCTGGGGAATGTCCGCCAATGCCATGCTGCAGCACCGCCGCCTGTGGTTAGCCAAGCAATTGCTCACCGATACCGATCTGGATCAGGCCGATATCGCCGTCGCGGTGGGTTTGGGCAGTAGCCGTCGCCTCTATGATTTATTCCAGCGTCACTACCGCCTGTCACCCTCACAGTTGCGCCGCCAACGTAGCCCTCAGCGCAGTGCCCTCTGCTTGCCACTGGGGGTACGCCCTCCCTATGACTTTGCCGCCTTAATCCACTTTTTCAGTAAGCGCAGCGTCAACGGCATTGAGCAGGTCAGCCAACAGTCAGGCGAGCAGTGCTATCGCCGCACCCTGCGCCTCTATCAGCAACAGCAGGCAATCGATGGCTGGCTGGAAGTACGTTTCCAACCCCAGTCCCAACGTCTGCTGCTGCAATTGGCGCCCCAGTGTGCGCCGGTATTGGCCGATGTGCTCACCCGCGTCCGTCATCTGTTTGATGTCGATGCTGACCCGGCCCCCGTACAGCACTGCCTGGGTGAACTGGCCAGGGCACGCCCGGGGCTGCGGGTGCCCGGTTGTTTCGACAGTTTTGAGAGTTGTTGCTACGCCATTCTCGGCCAACAAGTCAGTGTCCAGGCCGCTCGTACCCTGATGGCTCGCCTGAGCCAGGCCTTTGGGGAGCCCTGTGCCAGCCCCTGGCCCGAGTTAAATCGCCACTTCCCCCGCCCAGAGCGCCTGGCCCAATTGAGCGTGGCGGAACTGGCCAGCCAGGGCATGCCAGGCAAACGAGCCGCTACCCTGCTTGCCCTGGCGCGAAATTGGCAGCAGCTGAATCTCTACCCTGGCGCGCCGGTGGAGCCAGCCCTGCAAAGCCTGCAAGCCTTGCCCGGGATTGGCCCCTGGACAGCCCATTACATTGCCCTGCGGGTACTGGGTTGGCCCGATGCCTTCCCCCATAGTGATCACGGTTTAAAACTGGCCCTACAAGCCAGCCCCACCGAGATTTTGCGCCAGGCAGAAGCCTGGCGTCCCTGGCGTGGTTATGCCCTGATGCACCTCTGGCAACAATTGGAGCCTAACGAATGATTGTTTATCGCTGGTTCGCTACCCCCCTTGGTGGCATGCTCGCCCTCGCTAATCCCCAGGGTTTGCAAGGGTTGTATTTTGAAGGGCAGCAATACTTTCCGGCTCTCGATAACCACTGGCAAGAGCAACCACTGCCTCTTTTCCAAGAGCTTGAGCAGCAACTACAGGCTTATTTCGCCGGTCAGCTGCGTCAGTTTGACTTACCCCTGGCCCCCCAGGGCACCGCCTTCCAGCAACAGGTCTGGCAAGCCATCGCCACCATTCCCTACGGCCATAGCCGTCGTTATGGTGAGTTGGCCCATGCCCTCAATAAGCCCACCGCCAGCCGTGCCGTGGGGGCCGCTACCGGACGCAACCCCCTCAGTTTGATCGTTCCCTGTCACCGGGTATTGGGCAGCCAGGGCAAACTCACCGGTTATGCCGGGGGACTGGAGCGCAAACGCGCCCTGTTGCAACTGGAAGGCTTGTTATGAGCAAGCCGAGCGACTCACGCATGACGCCCTTGCTAAATCTGGAGCTTCTGACCCTGGCCGCACTGTGGGGCGCCTCCTTTCTGTTTATGCGTCAAGCCGTGCCAGAGTTTGGCCCCTTCGCCCTGATCTTTTTACGGGTTGCCATCGCCGGTGTCGCCTTGCTGCCCCTATTACTGTGGCGCCGGCAGGGACGCAGGATGGTGCAGCATTGGCGGCCATTATTAGTGGTAGGTGTCTTTAATTCCGCCCTGCCCTTTACCCTGATCAGTTACGCCTTGCTGAGTCTCGCGGCAGGAATGGGGGCCATCCTCAACGCCAGCGCGCCGCTCTGGAGCCTGCTGCTGGCTCTGTTGCTGCTGGGTCAACCCGCCAGCCGCAGCAGTGTGCTAGGACTGGTAGCAGGGCTGGCAGGGGTGATCATGCTGGTATGGCATAAGGTACAGATGGGGGAAGTGCCTTGGCTGGCCTTGCTCGCCGCCTTAGCCGCCACCCTCAGTTATGCGTTGGCCGCACTCTACTCCAAGGCCAAACTGGCGGGGGTGGCAGCCCTGGTGACTGCCACCGGCAGCCAGCTGTTGGCCGCGTTACTGCTGTTCCCCCTGGCCGTCGCCTTCTGGCCCGAACAACAGCCCTCCTGGCCCGCTTGGCAAGCCGTTATTCTGCTTGCACTAGGCTGCACAGCACTGGCCTACCTGCTCTATTTCCATCTGATTGAAGCCGCCGGGGCGCAAAAAGCGATCAGTGTCACCCTGCTGATCCCACTGTTCGGCATGTTGTGGGGCGCCTGGATTCTGGATGAAGCAATCAGTCTAAGCATGCTGATCGGCGCAGGCTTAGTGTTGCTCGGCACCGCGCTGGCCAACGGCTTATTACGCCTGCCGCGTTAAAACAGGGATGCAAAGTCAGGAAGGCTCTGCTATAGCTATGCCCCTGCCAAAAAGGACGACAGGAAGCATCATGCCCCACATCAGTGCCCTCTATTACTATCCGATTAAATCCTCTGCCCCCGTGCTGACGGATGCACTCGCAATCGGCGAAGAGGGCCCGGTGGGGGATCGCCGCTATCTGCTCATCGACCTCAAGGGGCAGATGCTCACCGCCCGTACCCATCCGCAACTGCAACGGCTCAAGGCCCGCTATCTGGCCCCCCTGGCAGAGGCCAATCAACAGGCGGACATGGATTTAAGCTACCCCGGCCTTCCGCCGCTGGAAGTGCGTCAGGCCCACTTCAGCCTGCAACCGCAGCCTGCTCAAGTCTGGTCTGATCAATTTAACGCCCTGCGCACCCACCCGGACTACGATGCCTGGCTCAGCCAGGTGGTGGGTCAGCCGGTGCAATTGCTGTGGCTTGGGCCACGCTCCGACCGGTTGCGGGTCAAGCTTGGCAAACGGGTCAGCTTTGCCGATGGTTACCCGCTGCTGCTAATCAGCCAGGCCTCACTGGATGACCTGAATCTGCGCGCCAATGCACGCATGCAGATGAGCCAGTTCCGCCCCAATCTGGTGGTGGAGGGCACCCTGGCGTTTGGTGAGGATGGCTGGCGCAAGATTCGCATCGGCCAGGTGGAATTCCTGGTCGCCAAACCCTGCTCCCGCTGCATTATGACGACCGTCAGCGCCGAGGATCAGCGTTTTCATCCCCAGCAGGAGCCACTGCATACCCTCAAGCAATACCGCCAGGAAGCCAGTAGCGGTGAGCTGATGTTTGGGCAAAATCTGATTGCCCTGAACGAGGGTGAAATCCGTCTGGGGGATACAGTCGAGGTGATCGAAACCCAGGCTCCGGCAGCCTATGTCGATAATGCCCCACGCCGCCGCGTTTTACGCTGCGTGGAACGCCAAGCAATCGCCCGCGACTTTGTCACCTTCTGGTTAGAAGCCGAAGATGGCGCCCCCTTAGCGGACTACCGCCCAGGCCAGCACCTGCCACTGGCATTCGATACCACCAAGGGCCGCTTGCTGCGTTATTACACCCTTAGCTCCAGCCCCAGCCGCCCTGGTCGTTATGCCATCAGCGTCAAACGCATTACCGATGGCGAGGCATCCAATGCCCTGCATGATCAGTTACAACCAGGACAAACCCTGCTCGCCCATGCCCCTAATGGACACTTTTACTGGCAGGGCAAACAGCCCGCACTGCTGCTCAGTGCCGGCTCCGGGGTGACGCCGATGCTGAGCATCCTGCGCTATCTGGCTGATCAGGGTGAAATTAACGACCTACTATTCTTCCATCAGGCCCGCAGCCAGGCAGACCTGCCCGCCTGGGATGAACTCAGTACTCTGGCGGCTGAGCATCCTGGCCTGCAGCTCACCGCACTGCTCAGTCAACCTGAGGGCGATTGGCAGGGCCTGAGCGGACGCCTCAGCCGTGAACACCTGCAAAATCTCCCGCAGTTGCCACAGCGGGATGTTTACCTCTGCGGCCCTCAGGGCTTTATGCAACACGCCGAACAAATGCTGTTGGAACTGGGGCTCAGCAAGACGCAAATCTATAAAGAAAGCTTCAGCGCGCCCTTGCCCAGTACCGAGCAACAGGCTCCCTGTGAGGTACGTATTGAAGTGGAAGGTTGGGGCGACTTTGTCGGCGATAACCAGAGTACCCTGCTGGAGCAAGCCGAACTGGCGGGATTTGATTTACCCTGGTCATGCCGCGCCGGTGTCTGTGGCAGCTGTAAGCAGCGCCTGCTCAGTGGCAAGGTGGCCATGCCCGACGCTCCCGGTGGCCTCAGTGAAGTGGAACAGGAGCATGGCTATATTCTTACCTGCTGTGCCATTCCCCTGACGGATGTGGTCATCAGTGAAGACTAGCTTGGGCGATGCCTAGTCACCTCCTGAGTTCGCTCTCATCGCTGCCAGTTGCATGCGCAGTTTCATCGGTCGGATAGGCTTATGCAGGAGTTGGTAGCCCAATAAGGCGCACTGCTGCTTCAGTTCGCTGCTGTGATTGGCGGTCAAAATCAGAATCGGCAGTGCAGGCCAGCGCTGCCGTATCCGCGCCGCCAGGGTGATGCCATCTAACCCAGCCTCGTTATCACGGCTATCCAGGTGGTAGTCGAGAATCGCCAAGCTGGGCCGCTGCTGTTGGTTATCCCGTTGCCAGGCCAAACCACTGGCATAACTCTGCAACTGGCAGCCCCAACTGCCAAGCAGAGCCTCCATCCCCTGCACAATACTGGCATCGTTATCCACCAGTAGAATGTCACAGCCTTGCAAATCCACCCCCGGTAACATCGCGGGTGCAGGGACACTTTGAGGTGGATCGGTAAAGGGTAACCACAGGCTAAAACAACTGCCTTTCCCCAGACGGGAGCGAACCTGCAGAGGGTGGCCCAGTAAACGGGCGCTACGTTCGACGATGGCCAAACCCAGCCCCAGCCCCTTATCACCCTGCTCAGCGCGGGGTAAGTGCCCTGGCTCATGCACCCGACTGAACTCCTTAAAGATCTGCGGCAATTTGCCCTCGGCAATGCCAATGCCAGTATCCCAGACCTGTAACCAGCAACCTGCCTGCCCCTGCCAGTGGGCCGGGCGACAGGCCAACAGTACCTGGCCACCCACCGGGGTATAGCGCAGGGCGTTGGTTAGCAGGTTACGTAATATCCGACTGAGTAACTGCGGGTCGGTCTGCACCCAGGCCGGGCGCAAGCGTACCCGCCAGCGGATCGCCTGTTGCTGACTCAGGGCAGCAAACTCCTGGCTTAATGCCGCTAACCATGGCTGTAACTGCAAGGGGCCTGGCTGAGCCACCAGGACTCCGGCCTCCAGCTTGGCCATGTCCACCAGGGTCAGCAGCAGCGCCTCCACATCCTCCAGCGCCCGTTGTCCAGCCTGGACTTGCTTCAGTGCTGCTTCAGGTAGCGGCTGCTCCAACAGGCTGGCATTAAACAGACGGGCAGCATTGAGGGGTTGCAACAGGTCATGGCTGACCGCCGCCAGAAAACGACTTTTCGATTGATTGGCGAGATCAGCCTGGGACTTAGCTTCACGCAGTTGCTGATTCAGGGCTGAGAGTTCAGCGGTGCGCTCCCGCACCCGCTCCGCCAGCATCGCCGCATGTTCGAAGGCGGCATAGGCACTGGAATCATGACTGGCCTCCACCCGCTCCATCAGGGCCTGATTGATTTTCTTCAGGCGCTGATTATCGCGTCTTAGCTGGGCCAACTCGGCTAAATGTTCGGCCTCAGCCGTCATGGCCACCCCCGGCCTGACCGATCACCACCCCGGTCAGAGTATGGTTGAGATGCACCCCTTCAATGTGCTCACCATAGGTACTAAAGCCGACCGCCTGATGGGCCTGTAACAGGACCTCCGCTTCGGTCTTGCGACCATTGGCCTCCAGCTCCAGTCGACGAAAAATACAGTCAAAAGCCAATAACAGTTGCGGTGCCCCCAGGCGTTGATCCAGCTCGGCCAACAGATTGTGCAGGCATTCCAACATGTCGGCGTAATGATTACGGCGCAGCACAATGCCACGCTCCACTGCACAGTAAAAGGTCAGGCTGCCATCGGCATTGGCCTGCTGAATCGCCCGCACAAATCCCTCCTCGCCAATGCGCACGCTCAGGGTGTTACAGGCAAACAGGGTAGGACAGAGCTCAGCGGGGCTCACCCCTAACATGCGCGCATAGACCTCTGCGGCGGGCTCGGCATCCAGCTCCAGCACTCGCCGATGGGCGCTGTCTGCCTCCGTCACCACCAGCATTTCATCGCTTTCCTGCACGTGACGCTGGCTGAAAATCGCAAAGGGCAAGCTGGTATTCACCAGTGCCACCACCGCCGCGTCGGTATAGGCCCGGCCCCGGTAAATCACCTGAGTATGGGTAAAGTGCAGATCATCACCGGCGGAGCCTCCAAGCACCGGGGTAGCACCAAAGGCCGTATTTAACCGGCTGACCAACAGCTCGCCATGCTCACAGAGGCCATCCAACCAGGCCAAGGCAAAGCTATGCCCCACCACCGGTGCCTTGGCGCGACTCTGCACTTGCTCAATCAGGCTGGCCGCCAGATGTTCGGCCCGTTGCCAGTCAAATTGCGGCATATCCTCCACCAGCGCAGTACTGATGGTGAAATGGCTGCGGGCAAAGGCCACCCCGGTCACTGAGCCTTCCCGATAGCCTTGGGGGGTCAACTCACCGGCGGTGGTGCAAGCCAGAATATCGGTCTCGGGCAATGCCTGTTGCAACAACTCAACCAGCTGTACCAAGTCATAGTCCGGTGAGGCAAACAGCCACAGCCAACCTGGCGCCTGTTCCGCTGCAGCAGGTAAGGCACTGAGTAACTGCCTGGCACACTCGCCCAGCTCCCGCGCCTCACTCATCAACCGCCATAACCCAGGCTGGCGCGGTGCATCCGGCAAGCCCGGCTGCAGCAGCTTGATCTGCCCCCCTACCACCGTTTCAACTCCGCAAAGTTAAAAGCCCGCGCAGCCAGGGCGGCCTGCACTCGGTTAGTCAGATTGAGCTTGTGCAAAATAGCTGAAACATGGGCCTTGACCGTCGCTTCGGCAATCTCCAATTCGTAGGCGATCTGCTTATTGGCATAGCCCTCCGCCATCAGCTGCAGCACCTGCAATTGTTTACGGGTCAGGGATTGCAGCAGCTTTGGGTCCAGGCAGACCTGCGCCGCTGGGGAAGCAGGCGGCGCCTCGGCCCGCATCAGACTGGCGGGGAGGTACACCTGCCCCTCCAGCACCTGGGCCAGAGCTTCCTGGATTTGCCCCCGTGGGCTGGATTTAGGGATATAACCCACCGCCCCCAGCGACAACGCCTGCAGGGCCAGTTGGCGCTCTTCCTCAGCGGTCATCATCACCACGGGCAACAGCGGCCATTGCTCACGCAGACGCATCAAGCCCTGAAAGCCATCCATCCCTTCCATATTCAAATCCAGCAGCAGGAGGTCATAGTCCGCATCGACTTCAAGCAGCGCTTGCGTGGCCGCCACGGAAGCAGTCTCTGCCACCTCCGCCTCGGGCCAGCGGCTACGAATCACCTGGACGATGGCCTCACGAAAGATGGGATGATCATCCGCCGTGATAATTCGGTACATAGCTGCTCCTGGTTATTGTTATCAGTGGATGAGTCTTGCACCCAGCGCTTGTGTCTCGTTTGCAGGGCTCCAGAGTACGCAATCTGTGGGAGTTGTCCCAGCCTGCGGCGGAAAAACTAATACTAAAGGCGGAAAAAACAGCCGCCAAAGTTTCATAGGCCAAAACCGCCGCTTGGGCAAAGATCAAAGCGTCACAAGCACACTGCCTCATAACAACAAGTCAGAGGACCTACCATGATCTACGCCCAACCCGGCAGCGAAGGCGCTGTAGTTAACTTCAAACCCCGTTATGGCAACTTTATTGGTGGCGAGTGGGTCGCCCCAGTGAAGGGTCAATACTTCGTTAATATCACTCCTGTGAACGGTTCACCCATCTGTGAAGTGCCCCGCTCCACCGCTGAAGACGTGGAACTGGCACTGGATGCCGCTCACCGCGCCAAAGATGCCTGGGGCCGTAGCTCCGTCACCGAACGCTCCAACATTCTGCTGAAAATCGCCGACCGCATCGAGCAGAACCTGGAAAAACTGGCGGTCTCCGAGACCTGGGACAACGGTAAAGCCGTGCGTGAAACCCTGGCGGCAGACGTCCCCCTCTGCGTCGATCACTTCCGTTACTTTGCCGGCTGTATCCGCGCCCAGGAAGGCAGTGCCGCCGATATCGACGCCACCACCGCCAGCTACCATTTCCATGAGCCGCTGGGAGTAGTGGGACAGATTATCCCCTGGAACTTCCCCCTGCTGATGGCCGCCTGGAAACTGGCTCCTGCCCTGGCTGCAGGCAACTGCGTGGTGCTCAAACCCGCTGAGCAGACCCCCGTTTCCATCCTGTTATTTGCTGAACTGATTCAGGATCTGCTACCTCCCGGAGTACTGAACATCGTTAACGGTTACGGTGAAGAGGCCGGTAAAGCGCTGGCCACCAGCTCCCGCATTGCCAAGATTGCCTTCACCGGCTCCACCGCGGTGGGTAACCTGGTGCTCAAGTACGCGGCGGACAACCTGATCCCCTCCACTGTCGAGCTGGGCGGCAAGTCCCCCAATATCTACTTTGAAGACATCATGCGCGGCGAAGAGTCCTACATCAGCAAGTGCGTGGAAGGGGCCGTGCTAGCCTTCTTCAACCAGGGCGAGGTTTGCACCTGCCCCAGCCGGATGCTGGTCCAGGAAAGCATCTACTCTGACTTCGTCGGTCTGGTGGTAGAGCGTGCCAAGAAGATCAAGCAGGGCAACCCGCTGGATACCGACACCCAGGTTGGCGCCCAGGCGTCGCTGGAGCAGTACGAGCGTATCTCTGGCTACCTGGAGCTGGGCCGTAAGGAAGGCTGTGAATTCCTGCTCGGTGGCAATGTTGCCACTATCGACCAGCTGCAGAACGGCTTCTACATTCAGCCGACCCTGTGGAAAGGCAACAACAGCATGCGCGTCTTCCAGGAAGAAATCTTCGGCCCCGTTGTCGGCATCACCACCTTTAAGGATGAAGCCGAAGCCCTGGCTATTGCTAACGACACCGAATACGGCCTGGGTGCCGGGGTGTGGACCCGTGACATCAACCGTGCCTACCGTATGGGCCGTGGCATCCAGGCTGGCCGGGTGTGGACCAACTGCTACCATGCCTACCCTGCTCACGCCGCCTTCGGGGGTTACAAAAAGTCCGGTATCGGCCGCGAAACCCACAAGATGATGCTCGATCACTACCAACAGACCAAAAACCTGCTGGTCAGCTACGACATCAATCCGCTGGGCTTCTTCTAAGCCATATCGACTTGGCTCATGCATCCCCTACCCGCTGTGCGGGTGGGGGCAGTCTTATTCTCGCGATCTTGTATGGATCTATTCCCCTCCCCTGGAGGGGTGCCTGGAGGGGTGCCCGCAGGGCGGGGTGGTTAGGTTGGCATTCATACAACCACCCCGTCAGGCTACGCCTGCCACCCCTCCAAAGGAGGGGAATTTGGACTGAGGTTGCGTCCCGCCACCAAAGGTGTACCCAATATAGCGGAGCCAATCTCTTTCTCTGAGGGGGATCCGAAGCGGGATCAACTCCCCTTATCTGAAGGCGTGCCTGAAGTAGAATCCATTCCCCTCCTCTGGAGGGGTGCCCGCAGGGCGGGGTGGTTAGGTTAGCATTCAAACAACCACCCCGTCAGGCTGCGCCTGCCACCCCTCCAAAGGAGGGGAATTTGGACTGAGGTTGCGTCCCGCCATCAGAGGTGTACCCAATATAGCGGAGCCATTCTCCTACCATTGCTGATGAGCTCGATATAGCGGAGCCAATCTCTTTCTCTGAGGGGTATCCGAAGCGGGATCAACTCCCCTTATCTGAAGGAGTGCCCGATGCAGGATCCATTCCCCTCCTCTGGAGGGGTGCCCGCAGGGCGGGGTGGTCCTTCAAGAAAGCCACCACCCCCTCCATACTCTGCAGAACATCTTTCGCCAACAACCGAATCACAGTAAGCCCTAAACTTTGTAAATAGCGATCTCGCCCAGCATCTTCAGCCTGTTTGGCATCGTGCGAACTGCCATCTACCTCAATCACAACCGCCTTTTCCGCACAGTAAAAATCGACAATGTAATTGCCAATAATTTTCTGCCGATCAAAGTCTAAACCGTTTAGCTGTTTGCCTTTTAATTCAAGCCAAAGTAATGCCTCGTGCAATACACCCGCTTTGCGCAAGGCTTTCGCTTTATCACGTAGCGCAGGGTTATAGGGGAGTGACTTGTAGGTTTGTGTTTTTCGCATAAAGACCACCCCGTCAGGCTGCGCCTGCCACCCCTCCCAAGGAGGGGAATTTGGATTGAAGTTACGCATCCGCCATCGAAGATATACCCAATATGGCAGAGCTCTTCCCTTTCTCTGATGAGGTATTTTAGTTAAGACTGCAGCCTGCCACCCGAGACATCCTCGATATAGTGGAGCAGCTCTCCTCCATTACTGATGCGTTCGATGTAACAGAGCCATTCCCCTCCCCTGGAGGGGTGCCCGCAGGGCGGGGTGGTTAGGTGGGCATTCATACAACCACCCCGTCAGGCTCCGCCTGCCACCCCTCCTAAGGAGGGGAATTTGGATTGACGTTGTGCATCCACCATCGGAAACTCCCCTCGATATGGCGGAACCATTCCCCTCCTCTGGAGGGGTGCCCGCAGGGCGGGGTGGTCAGGTTAGCATTCAAACAACCACCCCATCAGGCTACGCCGCCCCCCTCCCAAGGAGGGGAATTTGGACTGACGTTGCACCACCCCATCAAGCATTCCCAACATGCTAACTGGCAAACCTACTCTGACCTGCGACAAATCGCCACAGCCGAACTTTCTCACTTTGAGTACAATGGGCGCTCCTGTCAGCACGAGGTCGCCATGCCCAGCCTGAGCCTGTCCGCCAGCCTTCACGCCAGTCTGCGTCAGCTAGCCTATATGCGCCTGCTGTTTTTTGTCGGGCAAATGGCCGCCCTGGGTTTTGCCCAGTTCAAACTCTATGTGGATTTACCCTGGGTCACACTGTCAGGCTGCCTGCTACTGTTAGCGGCCCTGACGGGTTTTACTCTGATGCGGCTGATGCACCCCTATCCGGTGCAACAGTACGAGCTGCTGCTCCATCTGCTGGCGGACTATTTGCTGGTATCCCTGGTGTTCTACCAAAGCGGAGGGGCCAGTAATCCCTTTGTCTCTTATTACCTGGTGCCGCTAGCTTACAGTGCTGCCTTGCTGTCCTGGCATTACACCCTGATCGTTGCCCTAGCAGGTGCGCTGGCCTATACCCTGCTGCTGATGTTTCCGGCACCTTTTCAGGTACATCTGGACGCACCGGAGGGTGCCCTCAATGTACACATCTGGGGGATGTGGTTTAACTTCCTCCTCAATGCCGTCTTTATCCTGGTCTTTATCAGTCGCATGGCGGAGACCCTGCGCCAGCAACAGGCTCAGCTGCGCAAAGCCAGTGAGCAGGCCCTGCGGGATGCGCAATTGCTGTCCCTGGCCAGCGAAAGCGCTGGACTGGCCCATGAACTGGGCACTCCATTAGGCAACCTGATGCTGCTCAGTGATGAGTTGAAATACCGCTATCCGGACGACCCTGATCTACAGGAAGACGTGCAACTGATGGAACAACAGTTAGTACTGTGCCGGGAGAATCTGCAGGCTATGGTGAAGCGTAGCCAACTCAGTGAGCCAGTCGCCAACCAGCCCCTCAGCCAGTGGTTGCGCCACTGGGTGCAGCGCTGGCAGTTGTTGCGCCCAGATGCACAGCTGGCTTTTTTACCCGCCAATGGTGACCCGCGCATCAATCTGCCTTCCAGCCTCGGGGTATGCCTGCTTAACCTCCTGAATAACGCCGCCGATGCAGCTCCCGGCCAACCGGTTTACCTCAGTTGGCACTGCCACCATGACTACCTGGAGCTACGCATCGACGATCGTGGGGAGGGGCCGCCCACCACTCCCATCAGCCTCGGTCAGACCAGCAAAGAACAAGGCCTGGGACTGGGGTTGTTCTTGACTCTCACCACCCTGGAACACCTGGGCGGCAGCCTGCAACTGCTGGCCAGCCCCCAAGGTGGAACCCGCTGCGAGCTGCGCCTCCCCCTGGAGTCTTTCCATGAACGAACTTGATTGGCTGATTATTGAAGATGATGAGGTGTTTGCCCGCCTGCTCAAGCGTGGTCTGGAACGTAAGGGCTATAGTGTGGCCTGTGCCGCCAGTGGCGAGCAGGCCCTGGCATTGCTGGCCCAGCAGCCGTGCCGCTACGCCACTCTGGACTTGAATCTGGATGGCGAATCCGGCCTACAACTGTTACCGCTGCTACTACAGCAGCAGGCGGATCTGCACATTCTGGTACTAACCGGTTATGCCAGCCTAGCCACCTGTGTCGATGCGATCAAACTAGGGGCCAAACACTACCTGCCCAAGCCCGCGCAGGTGGAGGATATCCTGCTGGCGCTCAATGCCAGCCCCAATCCACACCAACCCCTGCAAGAGCAGCCGATGTCACCGGCACGGCTGGAGTGGGAGCATATTCAGCAGGTACTCAGCGCCAATGATGGTAATATCTCTGCCACCGCCCGTGCCCTGGGGATGCACCGCCGCACCCTGCAGCGCAAACTACAGAAGCGCCCGGTGCAGCGTTAGCCCACAGACGAGTGCAGGCTTACTGTTCATCAATGTAGCGCTTAGCATCAAAGGTGCGGATCCAGTCCGGGTAATAGACCATCATGCCGGTCATCAAAATGCCGTTGAGCAAACCTTCGGGGAACATGATCAGCGGTAAAAACAGCAGGTATTCATTGAGAATCTTATCCAGGCTATATACCCCCGCCAGGCCCAACACCAGCATCATGCTAAGACCTGACAGGGTGGCGGCCAGGGCAGCATTGGCAAACACTCCGGCAAACAGATAAACAAAGAAGTTAGGCGGAAACAGCCGCTCCACCAGGCGCAGGCCATAGTAGGAGGCCAAGGCTGGCACCACAGCGGCGCAGAGGCCGTTAACGCTAAAGCCATCCCAGGCCTCCAGGCCAATCAACGACATCCCCGTCAAAGCCAGGGTGGCACTGATGATCGCCAGTTCCCAGCCAAACATCAGGGTCAGGGTGGTCACCCCAAGAAAATGCACCGCCATCCCCGGGGAAATCCCGGCCCGCAGTTGCCACATCAGCATAATCACCACCGTGGCCCCCAGATACAGATGCTGTAACCTCGGCTCACGCGCCAGAATACGCCAGGGTGCCCGCCATAGTGCCCAGAGCAACACCAGCCCATAGCCCAGCTGCAACCAGAATAGCCAGGCTCCCGTTAACAAACCCTGGGTAACACTCACCTTGCATGCTCTCCTTCTTGCCCTGCCATACCCGCCATGCTGAAAAGGGGCGATCTCATCTGGCCGAGCATTTTATCACCCCCTCAGCCCGACAGCTTGCTACGGATCAGGCTGCTCCCCATGGCCTCATAAGCTTTTTTTGGCGAACTGCGGAAGTTTGCTAGAATCCGCCCTTTAGACTTGGTGGAACGAGCTGCATGCTGCAGATGCTGACCCGCACAGCCTCCTTGCTTGCCTATGAGAGCACTGCAGGGTTGATGTTGTCCTTAACCCTGCTGCCAGAGGCGCTGATGCTGGCGTTTATCGCTGGCCTGGCCCCCCTCACTGGTCTTTATTCCGCTGGCTGTTTCTTGCTGCTCATTACCCTATTTGGTGGGCGACCGGCCATGGCGGCCTGCACCACCCCGGCGCTGGCGCTGGTGATGGCGGATATTCTGGTCAACTACGGCCTCGACTATGTCTTTGCGGCGGTGCTGGTGATGGGGGCGCTACAGCTACTGGCGGGCTTCTTCCGCTTAGGCAAATTTGTCCGCATGTTGCCCCCTGGCGTCTTACTGGGTTTTGTCCTGGGTTTGGGGGCACTGCTGTTCTGGCAGCAATTGCAATACTTCCGCCAAAGCCCACTCAATAATGTCGCCGCCAGCCAAAACGCCTGGCTCGCAGGTGAGCCGCTGCTGATCATGCTGGGGCTGGTACTGGGTACGCTCTTGTTGTGGCGCCTGCTGCCGCAATTTCTGCCGCGCTGGCTAAGCAATCTGGCCCTGCTTGGCACCCTGATCGGCACCAGCCTGTACTTTCCCTTTGACACCCTGCTGCTGGGCGAGCTTGGCAGCTGGAGTGGCAGCCTACCCAGCTTTAATCTGCCCAAACTCGGCATGGCGCCACTGGATTGGCTGGTGGTACTCGCTTATGGCGCCCTGTTGGCGCTACTGGGCATGAGCGAAGCTCTGCTCACCCTCAGCCTGGCCGATGAGCTGAGCAATACCCGGGGCCGCAGCAATCAGGAATGCCTGGCCCAGGGGGTCGCCAATATTACCAATGCCTGTCTCGGCGGCATGGCCGCCAGCGCTCATTTTGGCCAAACCCTGGTGAACCTCTATCTGGGCGGGCGAACTCGTCTGTCTACCTTGATTGCCGCGGCTACCCTGCTCACCCTGGCCTGGTATGGGGGCACACTGATTGCCCAGGTACCGGTCGGCATCCTGGTGGGGTTGGTACTACTGGCTAACTTATCCGTATTGGAGTGGGCGTTGATTCGGCTGGCCCGTAAGGCCCGCCATCAAGACTTGCTGATTGCCTTGATCATGGCAGGGGTGATTATCAGCACCAACCTGATCTGGGGGGTATTGGCAGGCATTATTCTGGCGGCGCTGAGCTTTGCCTGGGAGCACGCCAAGCAGATGCGCATCATCCCCCTGGATGAGGGTGAGCAGCGTATTTACCTACTGCAGGGTCCCTTGTTTTTTGCCTCGGCAAACAGCTTTTTGCAGCAGTTTGATCCCAGCCGTGACCCACAACAGGTGGTGGTGGATTTCCGCTATAGTCGGGTATACGACCACTCAGGGGTCAAGGCGATTGAGCAACTGGCGGCGCGCTACACCCAGGCCAACAAACGCCTGCAGTTACGTCATTTAAGTAGCGAGTGCCGTGCCCTGCTTAACGCCCAGGCTAACAACCTGGTGCTGGTCGACTCCTTTGCCGATCCCCGCTACCAGGTGGCCAGCGACCTGAGCTAACTCTCTATTCAGCCGGCTAAATCATCCGACTCAACAACACCGCATCCTCCTGCTGCTGCAAGGGTGGCTGCGGCGGATAATAGCCCTTGCGTCGGCCATCCTCGCTAAAGCCTAACTGCTGATAGAGCGCCAGAGCGGGCTGATTGGAAGCCCGCACCTCTAACAGCAAACGGGTGACGCCACGCTGCTGCAACCAGGGGATCGCCGTTTGCAGTAACTGACGGGCCAGGCCCTGGCGCTGAAATGCAGGGTAACTCGATAACGTCAGCAACTCCGCCTCATCCAACACCTGGGAAAAGACCGCATGGGCCGCCAATTGCCCCTGCACCTGCCAACCCAGGCAGTGGTGATGCTGCAAGGAATCCCGCCACTGCCCTTCACTCCAGGGGTGATAAAAGGTAGCCGCCATGCCCGTCATCAAGGTAGGCAAGTGACTGGCAGTTAACGCAATCAACATCAACAGACTCTCTTATGCATGGTAAATAGCGGCGCCAGTAGGCGCCAATACGGGGATCAGTTACGGGAATAAGTTACGGGGATTAATGGCTGGCTGCACTGCGCAGGGCCTGACACAGGGGTTGCAACTGCTGCCAGGCATCACGCTTGAGTGCCGACACCCGCAGCAAAGCTTCCAGACTATAGCTGCAGGCTATCGGAGGTAAGCCTGGCAACTGCTGCAACTGAGCAAAATCCGCCTCACTCACTTCCTGCTGGAGCAAATGCCAACAGGCCTGACTGCCCAGCAGGAGGATGCCTGCAGCCTGCTGTTTGCCCAACAACAAACGCAAAGTACGGGTCGCCATTGTCTGGGATTGATCCACCCCCCGTATTTTCACCTGAGGCCAGCGGAAGTACTGGAAAGGTAGCGCGTCCAAGCCCCGCCCTTGCACCGCCTGGGCAATATTACTCGCCAGACTGAGGGCATCAGGATTGAGCTGGGGCCGCTGCAAGGGCACATCCGCCACCAGCAACAAGCTACCCAAACGCACCCAGGCTAACTGGAAGCGCGGCACCGCCTCGGGATCAGCGTGAGGATGAGACTGCACCTCGGCCTGGGGCGCAGGCCGCGGCGGCGTAACTTCTGCACGGGCAGGAGGCGCCTCGCTCACTTCCGCCAGCGCGGCTAATGCCTCTGATGGCGCAGCAGTGATGGCAGGCACTGCCTGCTCCAATACCTGCATCGCCCGCTGAGGCGCCTGATCACGCAACGGCGGAGCAGGCTGGGCCTCTTTACCCGCCTGCCAGGGCCAGAAGAAATATAAAGAGGGAGCCGCCCCCGGCAAAGGCCGCTGCGGCACCCATACGTCTATCCCCATCGCCTCCAGGCAGGCAAGGCGTAGGCTTTCGTCCTGTAATGCTGTCTCGAATGCCATATCAGACCTGAGGGTGCGCCTTTTCCCGACCCGCCATCATAATATTGAGGGCGTGGATATAGGCCTTGGCCGAGGCGATGACGATATCGGTATCGGCACCGTTACCGTTGACGATGCGTCCACCTTTTTCCAGACGAACCGTTACCTCGCCCTGGGAGTCGGTGCCTGAGGTAATGGCATTAACCGAATACAGCTCCAGGCTGGCGCCAGACTGAGCCACCTGCTCAATCGCCTTAAAGGCGGCATCCACCGGGCCTGAGCCCTCGGCCTGGGTGCTGACCTCCTGACCATTGACCATCAGGCGCAGGGTAGCCAGCGGCACCTCACCGGTTTCGGAGGTCACGCTCATGTAACTCAGGCGGATATGCTCATCAATTTCTTCCGAAGCACGCTGCTCAGATACCAGCGCCTGCAGGTCTTCATCGAAAATCTCATGCTTTTTATCCGCCAGTTCTTTAAAGCGGCGGAACGCCTCGTTTAACTCGGCATCGGTGCTGAAGCTGATCCCCAGCTCCTCCAGACGGGTGCGGAAGGCATTACGACCAGAGTGTTTGCCCAGCACCATACGGTTGGTGTGCCAGCCGACATCCTGGGCGGTCATAATTTCATAGGTTTCGCGATGCTTGAGCACCCCATCCTGGTGGATGCCGGACTCATGGGCAAAGGCATTGGCGCCGACAATGGCCTTGTTGGGCTGCACCGGAAAGCCGGTAATGGTGGAGACCAAACGGGAGGTCGGCACGATGTGCTGGGTCTCAATACCGGTACTGAGGCCTAAGCGATCATGGCGAGTGCGCAGCGCCATCACAAACTCTTCCAGTGCCGCATTGCCGGCACGCTCACCCAAACCATTGATGGTGCACTCCACCTGACGGGCACCATTGGCTACCGCCGCAATAGAGTTAGAAACCGCCAGGCCCAGATCGTTATGGCAGTGGACAGAGATAATCGCCTGATCGGCATTGGGCACCCGCTCCAGCAGGCGGCGAATGGTGTCACCAAACTCTTCCGGCAGGGCATAGCCAACGGTATCGGGGATATTAATGGTACGGGCACCAGCACGAATCGCCTCCTCGACGATACGGCACATGAAATCGAACTCAGTACGGCTGGCATCCTCCAGCGAGAACTCCACATCATCAATCAGATTGCGCGCCCGCTTGACCGCATGGATGGCCTGAGCCACCACCTGATCCGGCTCCATCTTCAGTTTGTACTTCATGTGAATCGGCGAGGTGGCGATAAAGGTGTGAATCCGCCCGGCATTGGCAACCTGTAGCGCCTCACCCGCACGGTCGATATCCGCGTCCAGCGCCCGCGCCAGGGAGCATACCCGGCTTTCTTTGACTGCTTCCGCCACCGCCCTGACCGCTTCAAAGTCACCGACACTGGCCATGGCAAAGCCTGCTTCAATCACGTCAACCCGCATCCGCTCCAGGTGCTTGGCAATCCGTACCTTCTCGTCCCGGGTCATGGAGGCTCCGGGGCTCTGTTCACCATCACGAAGGGTGGTATCAAAAATAATGACGCGATCGTTGGCGCTCATGCTCTGTACTCCAGCTAACCACTGTTGAAGTGGTGTTCCATTTCATTATTGTGCCCTGGGGCGGGCATAGCAGGCAGGCTGTGCAAACGCCTGAGCCGCCCCTGAGGAATGGCCGCAACCCCAGACCGACAGGGTCATGTGGATAAAGGGGGAAGACGGCAGGCAAGGGATAGAAAGCTTTTCTATTCACAGGTGGGGAAACGATACTCCCGGCACCTTCCCTTGGCAACCCAAAGCCCATGCCCCCTGGCCAGCCAAAGCCCCCGTCAAGCGTGCTGGACTAGCCCTTATCCTGCGGCCCATCCACCAATAAAGGCTGGTCTGCCTCAAGCAGGTGATAGGGGAGGCTACGACTACGCAGTGGGTTACGGCTGCAATGGGCTGCTTCCGCCGCATCCACCAGACGCCAGAGCAGATGCTCATCGCGCCCCTTAGGGATACCCAAACGGGTGGTTTGAATCACCGTCCCCGGCTGATAGTCCACCGCTTCTATCCGTAACCGCTCGGGCTCCGGACAACGCTGATCCCAGTCCACCACCTTGATCCCCAACGCACGGCAGAACAGGGTCTGGCCGCTACAAAGGCGTTGTGGCTGACGCGGCAAGCCCTGGGCAGATGGGTTCAACTGCTGCATCAGGGCCAGGCTGTCAGCGCCCGATAATTCATCCGTCCAGGGCACTCCTGACTTGATTAACACCCCTGCCCCTTCACCGCGGGCACTGATATTGAGGGAGTCCTTGCCACGGGCGTAATACAGATACAGAGTCCCTGGTGGCATAAAGAGCGCCCGGCGCTTGGCGGTATAGCCCAAGGAAGCATGGCTGCCCTTCTCACGCCGGTCATAGGCTTCGGTCTCGATAATCCGCGCCGCCAGCCACTGCCCCTGCACGCGATGACGAATCACCTTGCCCAATAGCGCCCGGGCCAATTGCAGGGGTGGTTGATCGAAGAATGACTGGGGTAAGATGCCGGACATAGGCGTTTACTCAGCTCCAGGAAAAGGATGCGAACAATGGCAGGATTTGACCACACTCCCGACCGGCGCGGAACCTCCAGCCAAAAGTGGGATAAGTATGAGCAGCAGGATGTGATCCCCATGTGGGTGGCCGATACCGACTTTCCTGCCCCTCCGGCGGTGATTCAGGCCCTGCAGGGGCGGGTCAATCATGGTGTTTTTGGTTACACCCTGGCGCCTCGCTCCCTCAGTGAAGCCATCGTGGAGCGCATGGCTCGCCTGTATGACTGGCAAATTCAGCCTGAGTGGATTGTCTACCTGCCCGGGTTAGTCTGTGGCCTGAACCTGGCTTGCCGCTCCTTTGGTGACAGTGGTAGCCCGGTATGCAGCCCCCTGCCGGTGTATCCGAAGTTCACCACCGCGCCACGCCAGAGTGATCGTCAGTTACTCAGCGTGCCCATGCAGTTGCAGGAAGGCCGCTGGCTGCTGGACTTAGCAGCCTTGGAACAGCAACTGGCCCAGCATGCGCCAGCCCTGTTGCTGCTGTGTAATCCACACAACCCCGGTGGCACCGTTTATCGTCGCGAGGAGCTGCAGGCCCTGGCGGCACTGTGCCAACGCTATAACACCCTGATCTGCAGCGATGAAGTGCACTGTGATCTACTCCTGGAGCCGGGCCTGTGCCATACCCCGATTGCCAGTCTGAGTGAAGATGCCAACCAACGCACCCTGACCCTGATGGCACCGAGCAAGGCCTTTAATGTCGCCGGTCTGGCCTGTTCCTTTGCCATTGTCGCCAACCCCGAATGGCGCCAGCGCCTGAAACGGGTGATGCGCGGTATCGTGCCGGACGTCAACCTGCTCGGTTATACCGCCGCCGAAGCCGCCTATCGCCATGGTGATGACTGGCTTAGCGCTCAAAATGACTACCTGAGGGGCAACCGTGATCTGCTCATGGAGCGGATTAACGCCATCCCCGGCCTGCGTCTGCACCCTATTGAAGCCACCTATCTGGCCTGGATCGATTGCAGTGCTTTAGCGCTTGATAACCCCCAGCAGTTTTTTGAGCGTCATGGCGTCGGCATGTCCCCTGGCAAAGACTTTGGTAACGGCAATTTTGTCCGTCTTAACTTTGGCTGCAGCCGCGCCCTGCTGGAGCAAGCGATTAATCGCATGGAACAGGCGGTTGCCAGCTTGGCTTGAGTCTAATTCTGCGGGGCGGCCCTTGCGTCGCCCCGTTATACAAACGAAGGAAACGTTTTTCCTGCTGCCATGCACCCGCTCGTCCCATCACCGACCTTTTCGTGCCGGATATATAGAGTCAGTTCAGCGTAGCGGATAATTCACTTCGCCCTGCTCAAAAACTAGGCTATGATTCGCCGCCTTTGATTGCCAAGCCCTGCTCCAGGCCCGCCTTTTTGCTTTTGAGCTTTCGCCATGCCCACACCTCTGACCGCCAGCACCAGCACCAACGCGCTCTATACTGACCTGTCCGCCTACTACGATCTCATGTGCCTGGATATCGACTACGCCAGCCAGAGTCAGTGCGTTGCCCGCCTGCATCAGCTTTTTGGCAATCAGGGTCGCCTGCACCTGGACTTAGCCTGTGGCAGTGGCCCCCATATTCGCCATTTTCTTGATCAGGGCTTCAGCAGTCGCGGCCTCGACCTTAACCAGCCGATGCTGGATCTGGCCCGCAAGCGTTGCCCCGAAGCACAGTTTGACTGCCAGGATATGTGCAGTTTCAGCCTTGATCAGGGCCAGGATCTGATCACCTGCTTCCTCTATTCACTGCACTACAGTGGCGAAACCACCAAGCTGCAGGCCTGTATCCAACAGGTGCATCAGGCCCTCAATAGCGGTGGGCTGTTTTGTTTTAACAGCGTTGATAAAGGCCAGATTGATAACCACTCCTTCGCTCGCCACAGTGTGCAACAGCCTGATAGCGAGCTGACCTTCACCTCCGGCTGGTATTACCGCGGCGAAGGGGATCGGCAAAGCCTGCGCCTCAGCATCCATAAGCAAAGCGGTGAAGAGCAGCACCACTGGCAGGATGAACACCCGATGGTGGCCACCAGCTTCACGGAAATGACCACCCTGCTCAGCCCTTACTTTGATGTTCAGCTGTTTGAGCACGACTATCAGCGCCTACTGCCCTGGCAGGGACAAACTGGCAATGCCATCTTCGTCTGTATTAAGCGCGATGCAGTGCTAAGCCCCAACGCCAGCCTGCCTTGCTAACCCACCGCCTGCACCTTTTCCTGCTCAGGCTCTAGCCCTGCCCGCAGCAGCGTAGGGGGACGATAACAGGGATCATCCTGCCAACGTTGCCAGACGCTGGGATCAATGCTGACATTAACCGCCAGCATGCCTTCATTATCCCTATCCCAACGGCGGTAAAAACGCCCCTCGTCAACCGGCTGACGGAGTTTACGCCAGGCACGGTAGATCCCTTTGAGGAACTCAGCATAGGAATCATTGGTTGTGCTCAGGTAGGCATCCGCTGCGGGGCGCAGCAGATCCAGTTTGAGCCCTGCTTGACGGGCCTTTTGCTGCATCCAGGCAAAAGGGATCAACGCCAGTGGATCTTCCCCATAGCCTCCGCCAACATTGGCATGAGCACCAATAAACCAGCGCTGCTCCACCTCCAGCTGACTGGCCTTCTTGATGCCATCTGGGTGAGTCCAGAGAGCAGCAGCATAAGCCGCTCGGTGTTCATCCAATGCCAGCGCCTGATAAGCCCGATCAACAATGGAGGACAGCTCGGTATCATGCCAGGCATAAACCCCTTTTTCGTTTAAAAAGGTACCGGGCACCCCCAGCATTCCCACCGTGTCCCATACCCCAATAAAATGCACCCGCACCTCACGGCTATAGGTGCGGCGAAATGCCTGACAGCGTTCGCCATTAGGACGAGCCTGCTTATCCCGATACAGTGCCTGGGCAGCTTTTAGCAACCCTGGGGTAGTGATATGCAATAGCCCACACTTACGCAGCATCCCTACCAAGCTACGGGCGGTATAGGCTCCGCGGCTAAAACCAAACAGGTAAATTTCATCCCCTTCACTGTAACGCCGGGCCAGCCATTCATAGCCCTGCAATAGGTTTTTGCCTAACCCTGTGCCAAACACCCCTCCCTGCAACTTATCAAAACGGTTAGTACCCACCCCTGGGTCATAGAAAAATCGCTGTTCGATAGGGCCATCGTAGTCATGCAGACTACGGGAAAGACGATAAACATTGGTTTGGTCCTGGGGATCATTCCAGGTGCCATCAAAGCAGAGGATCAAGCGTTGTTGTGCCATGGTTGGCTCCTCCCTCTTGATCATAAGCGCATGCCAGACAACCTCCCTTGGCTCCGTTGCTGTACAAAAAACAAGCAGCACCAGCAAGCCTAGTTTATCCTGCCCGATTCACCAGCGGGATAACACTCACCGCCTGCTTTGGCTATAATCTGCGCCTTCTTAAACCGGACTGCCCCAGGCCATGAGCTTACCCACCCCTGTTACTGACTACGCTGCTCTGTTTTTGCAGGATATCCCCCTGCTAGATGTGCGCGCCCCGGTGGAATTCGCCGAAGGTGCCTTCCCACTGGCCACCAATCTGCCCCTGCTGGATGACCACCAGCGCCAGGTGATCGGCACCGAATACAAGCAACAGGGACAGGATGCCGCCGTTGCCCTGGGCTATCAGCTCGCCACGCCAGAGGTCAAGCAAGCCCGCCAACAGGCCTGGCTAGACTATGGCCGCCAACACCCTGATACGGTGCTGTACTGCTTCCGTGGGGGGATGCGTTCCCATATCAGCCAGGAGTGGATGGCCGAGGCCGGACTACGTATCCCGCTCGTCAAAGGGGGCTACAAAGCCCTGCGGCGCTTTTTGCTCGACACCCTGGAACAACGTAGCCAACAGCAGCCGCTCTGGTGCCTGTCTGGCCGTACCGGCACCGGCAAAACCGATGTACTGCTCAGCCTGCCACATCAGCTTGATCTGGAGGGTCTGGCCCACCACCGCGGCTCGACCTTTGGTTACACCGTCAAGCCGCAGCCCAGCCAGATCAGTTTCGAAAACGCCCTGGCCATTGGCTTGCTCAAGCATGCACATCATGCCCCCCAGCATACCCTGGTGGTCGAAGATGAAAGCCGCCTGATTGGTCGCATTGCCTTGCCACCCTGCTGGCAGGAAGCTCAGCAGCGCGCGCCCTTGCTGGTTTTGGAAGCCTCGGTAGAGGAACGTCAGGAACGGGTCGTGCGTGACTATATCCTGCGCCAGTATCAGGACTACCAGGAGGTGTATGGCGGTGAAGCCCCCCAGCGTTTCCGTGATTATGTGCTGGGCAACCTTGACCGCATTCGGCGCCGTCTGGGGGGTGCCCGCCACCAGGCCCTGCGGACAGAATGGAGCGAGGCCCTGGATGCCTTCCTCAGCCATGGCGACTACCAGGGCTTTTTACCCGGCATCCGTGAACTGCTGGTGAACTATTACGACCCCATGTACGACTACCAACTCAGCCAGCGGCAGGAACAAATCGCCTGCCGTGGTGAGGCCGAGCAGATACGTGCCTGGGTTGCCAAGCATCAACCCCACTAACCTCATCCGGCTAAGGAGCCTGTTATGCAAAGTATTCGAAAACGTTGGACGGCGGTGAGCCGTTTGCTGACCGTCGTCGCCCTCACTGCTGTGACTGGTTTGAGCCAGGCAGCGCCCTTCGTGTTTACCGCCATTCCCGATCAGGATGAACGCCGCCTGACCGAGCGTTTTGGCCGCATTGCCGACTACCTGAGCCAAGAGCTGGGGGTCGAGGTGCAGTATATTCCCGTCAAGAGTTACCCCGCTGCCGTCAGTGCCTTTCGTAACAACCAAGTGCAACTGGCCTGGTTTGGCGGCCTGACCGGCGTACAGGCGCGCAACCTGGTGCCCGGCAGTGAAGCCATTGCCCAGGGCGCAGAAGACACCGCCTTCAAAAGCTACCTGATTGCCCATAGCAGCACCGGCCTGGAAGCCAGCACCGAGCTGAGCGACGCCCTGAAAGGTAAGACCTTTACCTTTGGCTCCAAGGGCTCCACCTCTGGCCGTTTAATGCCCGAATTTTACCTGCGCCAGCACTTTAACCAGGCGCCAGAAGACCTATTCGCCAAAGTCGGTTTTTCCGGTGATCACTCACGTACCATCGCTCTGGTGCAGTCCGGTGCCTTTGACCTGGGCGTCGTCAACTACAGTGTGTGGGAAGAAGAACTGAAAGCCGGCCAGGTTGATCCCAGCAAAGTCAAAGTGATCTGGGAAACCCCCACCTATCCCGATTACCAGTGGAGTATCCGCGCTGACGTAGACGCTAACTACGGCGAAGGTTTCAAAGAAAAAGTGCGTCAGGCCCTGCTCAACATGCAGGACCCGAAACTGCTGGAAGCCTTCCCCCGTTCCGCTTTCGTCCCTGCCAGCAATGCCGACTATGCGCCGATCGAACAAACTGCGATCAGCATCGGCATTATGGATGAGGTCAAGTAACAGGTGAGCAACCTGTACAGCACCCCCCTGGCCCGCGGCGCCCTGCGTTTGCACAGCCAGGGTCTCGGTTATGCAGAGCGCCAGGTATTGGGCGCCCTGCAGCTGGAGATTCAACCCGGTGAGCGGGTGGCCCTGCTCGGCCGCTCCGGCGCCGGTAAAACCACCCTGCTGCGGCAGTTGCGCCTGCAACATGCCGAGCAGGTGGCCTGGTGCCCGCAACAACCGGGGCTGGTGCCGATGCTGTCGGTGTTCCATAACATCTACATGGGTCGCCTCGACCAGCACAGCAGCCTCTATAACCTGCTTAATCTGCTCCGCCCCCAGGCCAAGCCCCTGGCGGCAATTAACGAGCTCAGCCACGAACTGGGACTGGCGGACTATCTGCATCATTCCTGTGATCGCCTTTCCGGCGGCCAGCAAAGCCGGGTCAACCTTGGCCGCGCCCTCTATCAGCAACGACCGATCTTTGTGGGTGATGAACCCGTCAGTGCAGTGGATGAGCTCCAGGCCGATGCCCTGCTCAGCCTGCTATGTCGGCGTCACCAGACCCTGGTGGTGGCCCTGCACGATGTGGAAATGGCGCTGCGTCACTGCACTCGCATTCTTGGCCTGCGCGATGGCCAGATTGAATTAGATGCCCCCGCCCACCAGCTCAGTATCACCGAGCTGTTGCGCCTCTATGTGGACTAAAGGGCGTGTCTGTCATTCGCGTTAACAGCACCGCCTCATCCTCCGCCCACGCCATGCGTCATACCAGTTTGGGCATTCTGCTCCTGGCCCTGCTCTGTTTACCCTGGGCAGACTTTAGCATCAGCACCCGTGACCCTTGGCTAGAGCTCGGCGCCCTGGCCCAAGGCCTGCTTAACCCTATCTGGCCCGATAGCCTGAGCCTGGCCCACGCCCTGGCCAATACCCTTGCCTTTGCCCTGCAAGGGGTAGCGCTGGGTGCCCTCGGCGGCTTAGTCCTGGCGCTAGGCTATCAGCGCCCCTGGGTACGTCGCCTGGCGGCCTTTATCCGCGCCATCCATGAGCTGTTTTGGGCCCTGCTGTTTATCCAGGTCTGGGGGCTCTCCCCCCTGGCAGGGGTGCTGGCCATTGCCATTCCCTATGCCGGCACCTTTGCCAAAATCTATGGCGAACTCTTTGAGGAGGTCGACCCGGCTCCGGCCCAGGCCTTACCCAGCGGCAGTGGACGCCTCTCCGTCCTGCTGTATACCCTGCTGCCCCAGGCGCTCAAACCGATGCTGATCTACACCAGCTACCGACTGGAGTGCGGTATTCGCTCCTCTGCGGTGCTGGGTTTTATTGGTTTGCCGACCCTGGGTTTTTATCTGGAATCCCTGCTACGTCAGGGCCACTACGGTGAGGCCGCCACCTACCTCTATGTGCTGATTGTCCTGATTGCCACCATGCGCTGGTGGCTACAGGCGAAGTTAGTCCCCGCTTACTTACTTGCGGCGGTGATTTGGCTCCCCCCTGTCGCCCCCTTGGATTGGCCTCTGTTGCTGCGTTTTGTCAGTGAAGATATCGTCCCCAGCCCCCTGCGCCAGGGGGACTGGAGCGGCCTGTGGCCCTGGCTGAATGAGCTCACCCACAGCGATATTCTGCCCGGCCTCGGCAACACCCTGGTATTGGCCCTGCTCGCCTTGGTGGTGACAGCGTTGTTCACCCTGGCACTGTTTCCCGCTATTTCCCCGCTGTTTGGCAACCGTGGCAGTCGTGCAGGCGGCCATCTGCTGCTCGTCACCCTGCGCTCCTTGCCGGAATACCTGCTGGCCTTTGTCGGCATGTTGCTGTGGGGGCCGAGTATGCTGCCTGCCATGTTGGCGCTGGCCCTGCATAATGGTGCCATCATCGCGCACCTGCTTGGGCGCTACAGCAGCACCCTGCTGCTACGTGAGGATGCCAGCACCGGCCTCAACCGCTATGCCTTTGAAGTGCTGCCACGCATCTACCGGCCCTTTTTGGCCTTTACCCTCTACCGTTTCGAGATTTTGATGCGGGAGACCGCCATGCTCGGCATTCTCGGCATTCCTACCCTGGGCTTTTTTATTGACTCCGCCTTCAGCGAGTTCCGTTTTGATCGCGCCCTGGCACTTTTACTGGTCAGCGCCGGTCTTAACATGACGGTCGATGCCCTGGCCCGCCATTTACGCCAGCGCCTGCATCTCTCCAGTCAACCGGAAAGCCTCTAACCCGCCGCCGCGATCAGCGCCAAGGAGTCCTTATGCAAACCCGTGCCAATCACCCTTTCCAGCCTCCCCAGCAGGATCTGGTACTGATTGGCGGTGGCCATAGCCATGCCCTGGTATTGCTGGACTGGGCCATGCGGCCAGTACCGGGGGTACGCCTGACTCTGATCTCCGAACAAAGTTACAGCCCTTACTCCGGCATGCTGCCGGGGCTGGTCGCCGGACACTATCAGGTTGATGACATTCACTACGATCTGCGCAACCTCTGCCGCCATGCCGGGGCACGCTTTATTCAGGCCCGGGTTAACGGGCTTGACCCCGAGCAACAACAGATCAAGCTGGAAGGCCGCCCAGCACTGGAGTATGACCTGCTCTCCATCAATGCCGGTGCGGTACCCGACTGGCAGGTAGCCGGCGCCCGCCAATACAGCATTCCGGTTAAGCCCATCTCCGGCTTTTGGCAACGCTGGCAGGCAGCCCGCGCCACTCTGCTGGAGGCTGATCAGCCCCAACATATTGTGCTGGTGGGCGGCGGTGCCGGCAGTGTCGAACTGGCGCTGTGTATGCGCACCGCGCTACAGCAAGCCAGGGTGCAACATCCTATCAGCCTGATTAGCCGTGGCCCCGAACCCGTAGCGGACTACCCCAAGCGGATGAAGGCCGCCCTGGCGACACGTTTGCAACAGCAGCAGATTAGCGTCATCAGCCAATTTAACGTGGCAGACGTCTCCGCCAAGCAACTGCATAGCCAACAAGGTCACAACCTAGACTATGACTACCTGTTCTGGTGTACCCAGGCCCGTGCTGCCCCCTGGCCAGGCGAATCCGGCCTGGCGGTCAATGAGCAAGGTTTTATCCGCGTTCATCCCACTCTCAGCAGCCTCAGCTACCCCAATATCTTTGCCGCTGGTGACATTGCCTGGATCGACCAGCATCCCCTACCCCGCGCCGGAGTCTACGCCGTGCGCCAAGGCAAAATACTGGCGGCCAATCTCAAGGCCAAACTGGCTGGCCAACCCCTACTCCCCTATCGCCCTCAACGCCACTTTTTAAGCCTGCTGGCCTGTGGCAACCAGGATGCGGTGGGGGCCAAAGGCCGCCTGAGCCTGGCGGGCCCCTGGGTATGGCGTTTGAAAGACCATATCGATCGCCGCTTTATGCGTATGCTGCAGCAACTGCCAGTGCTGCCACCACCACGCAGCCAGGACGATATCAGCCTGGAACCGCCAGCCATGCGTTGCGGTGGCTGTGCCGGCAAGGTGGGAGCCAGCGTGTTGCAACAGGCACTGAACCGCATACAACAACCAGAACACTGTCAGCTTAACGCCCTCCCTGGGCGGGACGATGCCGCCGTCATTAGCTGGCCCGCTAGTCCAACCAAGCTGGTGCAAAGCCTGGATGTACTCAAACCCCTGGTGGATGACCCCTACCTGTTTGCCCGCCTGACCACCTTGCATGCGCTATCCGACCTCTACGCCATGCATGCCAAACCTCATAGCGCGCAACTGCTGGTGCAATTACAACATGCCAGTGAAACCCTGCAGGTGAGAGACATGCAGCAACTGCTAGCGGGGGTGGAAGAAGAACTGCAACGGGCTGGGGCGGAACTCCTGGGGGGCCATACCCTGGAGGGAGAGCAGATGCAACTGGGCCTGTGCGTGAATGGCCAGGCTCAAGCCCAACAACTGATTAGCAAACAGGGCTTGCAGGCCGGTGATCTGCTGGTGCTGAGCAAACCCCTTGGCAGTGGCGCCCTCTTTGCTGCGGCCATGCGCGGTGCCGCACGGGGCGACTGGATCAGTCAGGCACTGGACACCCTGCTGCAATCCAATGCCCAGGCCGCCGAGCTCTTTGCCCAATATCAAGCCCATGCCCTGACCGACATCACCGGCTTTGGCCTGCTGGGTCACCTGCAGGAAATGCTCGGCCACCAAGGGGCAGAGCTCTGGTTGGCGCAACTGCCGAGCCTCCCTGGCGCGCTGGAAGTGCTGCAACAGGGCTACCACAGCACCCTCAGCCCCGCCAACCGCCGTCTGCGCCACCTGCTGCAACCCGCCCCTGAGCTGGATACCAGCCAACCCCGTTACGCCCTACTGTTTGATCCACAAACCTGCGGTGGCCTGCTGGCCGCCATCGCTCCGCAACACTGGCCCGACTTACAACAGGCCAGTAGCCAGGCTGGACAGCCACTGTGGCTGATCGGCAAAGTCACCGAGCAACATGGCATCCACATAACGGATCAGGCAGGATAAGCAAAACGACAAGACCAAAGCTGTCATCCAGCCTCTCACCCCAAGGAACAGCCAATGACCACCCTACTGATCTGGATAAGCTTGTTGTTTCTACTGCTAATAGGGATTGGTCTGATATATGGATTAGGCTCGTTCATTCTGAACATCATGCGTTGCCTGACTATTTCATCTGATGAGAAATAGCTCTGCTTCGTAGCGATATCCACTGAGCGAAGTGACATAAAGGTGGGAAAGATAGCCTTTATATAGTCGTTATCCTTCCCAGCATCTATCCCTCAGCCTCGCAGGTGATACAGCAATATACCCGCCGCAATGGCGACATTCAGGGATTCGCTTTTGCCATAAAGGGGGATGTACAGATTGGCATCGGTTTGTGCCAGCAGCTCCGGGTTGATACCAGCGCCTTCGTTGCCCATTACCAGCGCAAAACGTGGCTGGCTACTGAACTCGGTATAGGGTTTGGCCTGCTGCAGGGCACTGCCGTAACAGGGAATCCCAGCGGCCCGTAAAGCGGGTAACCAATCTTGCCAGCAGCCCTGCCAGAGCGGCAGATGAAAGTGGCTGCCCTGGGCCGCACGCAGAACTTTGGGGTTATAGGGATCGACACAGCCTTTACTGAGCAGCACGCCATCCAATCCGGCGGCATCGGCGGTGCGGATCAGGGTGCCAAGGTTGCCTGGGTCCTGGACACCATCAAGCAGAAGTAAGCGCTGTAACGCTGTCCATTCAAGCGCCGCTTGAGCCTGCCGGCAAAGTGCCAGCACTCCTTGCGGGGTTTCGGTATCACAGAGCTGCTGAAACAGCGAGGGGGGCAAATAGACTGGCTCACATGACTGCCAGGGTGCTTGCTGGGGCACAGCGGCGCCCTCCTGCACAATCAGTTTTTCCACCCATCCTGCCTGCAATGCCTCTTCACAGAGGTGCCAGCCTTCCACCAAAAACTGACCACTCTGCTCCCGTTCTTTACGGTTAAGCAGCTTCTTCCAATGTTTGAAGTGAGTATTGTGTGCGGACTGGATCAGGTTCAAAACGGGCCTCCTGTAACTGGGCGGCAGTATAAGCCATTTCAGTTTGCACTACCTATGACAGAGGCTTGTTGAACCGTACAAAAAAGCCCCTCAGCGGAGGGGCAACAGGGACACCCTGGGGATGGGCGTGCAGCCCCAGTGTTAGTGCTTAAGCCAACTTTGACTCAAGACAGATCCTGATCAGGATTGGCGATCGGTATGGGGTCAGCGGGATCACTGGCGCTGGTCAGACCGATCATTTCATCATAAGCACTGTGCAGGAGCAGTTGGCTGGCACCAATACCGAGCCCACGCAAAGGCTTCTTGGCCGCCAATTGAGAGTGGTATAACAACGGCCTTCCCGCATCGTCCACGAGCCGATGCCAACTGGCCCCATGCCAGAGTGCTACGCTGTATTGGCTACAGCCATGACTTTCAAGTTGTAGCCGACTGAAGGGAGCCAGGCTCGGGAGTTGCCGCAAAGTCAAACTAGCCATGATTGGGCTCCTGTAAATTGGTTTAACAGGTGATACGCGCACGCCTGGCTGACAGATCACAAAAAAATGCCCCGCACACATGAAGAGGCGGGGCATGTTAGACCTTTACAGGTAAGGCTGGGGTCAGCTGCTAAAATGCAGCTTGCCGTCGACCAAGTCGACTTTGATCAGGCTGGCAGGGGCAAAGTGCCCGGCGAGGATTTCCTGCGCCAAAGGATTTTCCAGATGACGCTGGATGGAGCGTTTCAGCGGCCGCGCCCCGTATACCGGATCAAAGCCCACGGCCACCAGATGTTCAATCGCCGCATCACTTAACTCAAGCCCCAGCTCCCGCTCTTGCAGGCGCTGACGCAGCCGGGCCAGTTGAATGTCGGCAATGCCCCGCAACTGGGCCTGGCCCAGGCTATGGAACACCACCACCTCATCAATGCGGTTAATCAACTCTGGGCGGAAGTGTTCGCCCACCACGGTCATCACCTTCTCTTTCATCTCCTCATAGAGGCTGTCAGAGGAGGAGTAAGCCTGGATCACATCCGAACCCAGGTTGGAGGTCATCACGATGACGGTATTACGGAAATCCACCGTGCGCCCCTGACCATCGGTCAGGCGGCCATCTTCCAGCACCTGCAGCAGGATGTTAAAGACATCGGGATGGGCTTTTTCCACCTCGTCCAGCAATACTACCGAGTAGGGCTTACGCCGCACTGCCTCAGTCAGGTAGCCGCCTTCTTCGTAGCCAACATAGCCAGGAGGGGCACCAATCAAGCGGGCCACCGAGTGTTTTTCCATAAACTCGGACATATCAATCCGCACCAGCGCCTCTTCGGTATCAAACAGGAAGCGCGCCAGTGCCTTACAAAGCTCAGTCTTACCCACCCCGGTTGGCCCCAGGAACAGGAAGGAACCATTGGGGCGATTGGGGTCCGCCAGCCCGGCGCGGGAGCGACGCACTGCGTTGGCTACGGCCTGTACCGCCTCTTGCTGACCGATGACGTTTTCATGCAGGGCGGCTTCCATCCGCAGTAGCTTATCGCGCTCACCTTCAAGCATTTTTGCGACCGGAATCCCCGTCCATTTGGATACCACCTCGGCCACTTCTTCTTCGCTGACCTTGTTACGCAGCAGCTGCATATCGAGCATTTCTGCCTGGGAGGCCATATCCAGTTGCTTTTCCAGATTGGGAATCACGCCGTACTGCAGCTCCGACATGCGGGTTAAATCCCCCACTCGACGGGCTTTTTCCATATCCAGGCGAGCCTGATCTAGTTCCTCTTTGATTTTCTGGCTACCCTGCAGGGCGGCTTTTTCGGTCTTCCAGACTTCCTCCAGGTCAGCAAACTCGCGCTCGACCTTGTCGATCACCTGCTGCAAATCCTCCAGCCGTTGCTTAGAAGCTTTGTCGCTTTCCTTCTTCAGCGCTTCACGCTCCATCTTGAGCTGAATCAGTTTGCGTTCCAGCCGATCCATCTCTTCCGGCTTGGAGTCCATCTCCATCCGAATACGGCTGGCAGCCTCATCGATCAGGTCGATGGCCTTATCGGGCAGCTGACGGTCGGTGATATAGCGCTGCGA
The DNA here is from genome assembly GCF_000619885.1 of Balneatrix alpica DSM 16621. GTDB lineage: Bacteria > Pseudomonadota > Gammaproteobacteria > Pseudomonadales > Balneatricaceae > Balneatrix > Balneatrix alpica. The sequence continues at coordinate 332,827 of NZ_JHUZ01000011.1, forward strand.
CAGTTTGGCCGCCGCAATAATGGCGGAATCGGTGATTTGCACATTGTGGTGCAGCTCATAGCGCTCTTTCAGTCCACGGAGAATGGCAATAGTGTCCTCTACGCTGGGCTCATCCACCAACACTTTCTGGAAGCGCCGCTCCAGCGCCGCATCCTTTTCAATGTACTGACGGTATTCATCCAGGGTGGTGGCACCAACACAGTGCAACTCACCACGGGCCAGGGCCGGTTTGAGCATGTTACCGGCGTCCATCGCTCCTTCGCTCTTACCGGCCCCCACCATGGTGTGCAGCTCATCGATAAAGAGAATGACCCGGCCTTCTTCCTTGGCCAGCTCATTGAGGACGGACTTGAGCCGCTCTTCAAACTCACCGCGGAATTTGGCTCCGGCAATCAAGGCGCCCATATCCAGCGACAGCACCTTTTTGTCTTTTAGCCCTTCAGGCACCTCACCATTGATGATGCGCTGGGCCAGCCCCTCCACAATGGCGGTTTTACCTACCCCCGGCTCACCAATCAGCACCGGATTGTTCTTGGTGCGGCGCTGCAAAACCTGAATGGTACGGCGGATTTCATCATCGCGGCCGATCACCGGGTCGAGTTTGCCGGCGCTGGCGCGAGCGGTGAGGTCAATAGTGTACTTCTGCAGAGCCTGGCGGTTTTCTTCGGCATTGGGGTCAGAGACATTTTCACCACCGCGCACCCGCTTTACCGCGGTTTCCAACTGGCTTTTGCCAATGCCCTGCTTACGTAGAATCTCCCCCAGGGGGCTTTTATCATCCATCGCCACCAGCACCATCAACTCACTGGAGATGTATTGATCTCCCTGCTGATGGGCAATTTTATCGACCAGGGTGAGGTAACGGGCAAAGCGCTCTGAGGGTTTCACGTCACCATCAAAGTTACTGACTTTGGGCAACTCCTCTAACGCCTGATTCAGCTCGCGCTGCAAACGATTTAGGTCAAAACCAGCTTGGGCCAACAGGGGGCGGGCACTGCCACCACGCTGTTCCAACAGGCAGATAAATAGGTGCAGAGGCTCCACCAGATTGTGATCATGGCGAGCGGCAAGGGACCAGGACTCCTGCAGAGCTTCCTGGGCTTTACTGGTAAAACGGTCAGTACGCATAGCGCCTCCAAAGTGGTGGGCCGCTAGTTAAGCGGCGGCCTGGCAGGCTAGGCAGCTAGCCATTCCAGGCCTAATCGTGTTTGCCTACACAATTGGGGCGCGCCTGAGTAACTTCAAGGCAAGGCAATGACAGGAAGAGATGGACTTTATTGACATCAATCAAGGGTCAACCAAATCAAGGTCGCCATTCGCCCGGTCGTTTTGTCACGACGATAGGAAAAAAAGCGCTGCTCTTCGCTAAAGGTACAGTAGTTGCCACCGTAGATATGTTGCACACCCTGTAATGCCAGACGCTGGCGGGCGAGCAAATAAAGGTCGGCCCAGTATTTACCCGGCTGCAGCCCTGGCTGAAACGCGACCTCAGCCTCACCGGAGCACTGGACAAAATTGTCTTTTACCTCCTGCCCAACCTCAAATGCCTGAGGCCCGATTGCCGGGCCTAACCAGACTAGCACCTGCTCAGCCGGCACCTGCATGGCTGCCAGGGTTTGCTCCAGCACCCCATTAGCCAAACCTCGCCAACCGGCATGGGCGGCTGCTACCACACTACCGGCCTGATCACAGAACAGCACCGGCAAGCAGTCTGCCGTCATAATCACACAGGGTTGTCCCGGCTGCCGACTAAAGCTGGCATCGGCCTGTGGCTGAGGCTCCGCCCCTGCCATCACCACCTGGTTACCATGCACTTGCTGCAACCATGCTGGCGCGCGGGGGGTACTGATCACTTTGCGCAACTCTGCCCGATTGGCAGCCACCGCCTGGGGGTCATCGCCCACATGGTCACCGAGGTTAAAGCTGTCAAAGGGGGCATGGCTGACCCCGCCACGGCGGGTGGTGGAAAGGGCTTTCACCCGCGCGGAGGCGGGCCAATCTGGATAGATAAAAGACACGCTGGGCTCCTAGCTGTCATGGCTGCCCCATTTAATGCCAAGCGTCTGATTAGCTCAAGGATTAGCTCAAGTTAGTCCTCTTGCTGCTGATGCTAACCGCCCACAGGTGACAGGAAGCTAACGGGGTTGCCATTGCCAGCGCCCATCCTTTGTCCGGCAAGCAACGCCTTCCTGCACTGCCTGAACCGGTGTTAGTACATGCTGTTGCACGGCTCGGCAGTAGCGCCCATCCTCTAATTGCCAGGTGGCGAGGATAGCTATTTGGCCTTGATATTCCCCACTCTGCCAGTCCAGTACTTGTCCGGAAAGTAACTCACTCAAAGCCTGATACGTTGCTTGACGCTGCACCTGCTGAGCCGAGTCCGACATCCGCTGAGGGGCAGGCCAAGCGGTGCAACCCGTGACTCCCAGCACCAAAGCGAACAGCATGCCTTTAACGTAACAGTCCGGCATCCAGTACCTCCTGTTCTTGTTCAACATTGAGCAGGCGCCCTTCTGCAGGTAATTGCGCTGCTAAACGAGAGCGACTCTGTTCATCCAGCCGAAATCCCGGCTGACTGTCATCCACGCTACCATCACCACGCCGTTTCACCCCTGACGGAGCACTGATACTGCCCTGCAATCCAGGTTGGCTGTCATCAATGCTGCCATCCCCTCGGCGCTTTAAACCATCGGGACCAATATCATCGTCATCAGGACTGTCAGCATGATGATCATCATCGTCACTGTCGGTATTGCTGGAGCCGCGATTGCTGCCACTGCGATCATCGTCATCACTGTCCGCACTGCTGGAACCGCGATTGCTGCCACTGCGATCATCGTCTGAGCCACTACGGCCTGAACGGTCACGGTCGTCATCACCCCCTCTCCCTGAGCTGCCGGAGCCTGAATGACCAGAGTCAGAGCCACTCTCATCTCCGCCCTTTGCCCACGCCTGTCCCGTTGCCTCTAACCAAAGTGGCGCACTCCACCCCAGACTCAATAACATGACGCTCAGTAACGCTATACGTAGATACTGCTTCATGGGCTGGCCTCCACTTTGGTGTTATCAGACTAAACGTCTCTAACCCAGTTTTATATGCAACCGATCCACTAAACAACAAAAAGCCCAGCACAACGGCTGGGCTTTTTGGTAGAAGTAACCATCAGACTTAATAGTCTTGATAGTCCCCATTTTGCTTAAGGGCTGTCAGTAATTGTTGAAAATCCGACGGCAACTCCACTTCCCACTCCATCCACTCACCGGTTTCCGGATGGGATAGCTCCAAGCGCTTAGCATGCAGTGCCTGGCGCTGGAATTGGCGCAGCGCTTCCTGCAGGTCTTCACCACAACCCTTAGGCAAGCGGAAACGGCCAGCATAGAGCGGGTCCCCCACCAAGGGGTAATTAATGTGCGCCATGTGGACGCGAATTTGATGGGTACGGCCTGTCTCTAACTTACAGCGGATATGGGTATGGGCACGGTATTTATGCAGCACACGGTAGTGGGTAACTGCCTCTTTACCACTGCCTTCAGCGACCACCGCCATCTTCTGGCGATGACGGCTATGGCGGCCAATGGGCTCATCCACCGTTCCACCGCCGGTCATTACCCCTTGCACCACCGCCTCGTATTCGCGCCCCATGCTACGCTCTTGCAACTGAGCAACCAGGTCGGTTTGCGCCTGCAGGGTTTTCGCCACCACCATCAGGCCGGTGGTGTCTTTATCCAGACGATGCACAATCCCTGCACGGGGAACCACCGCCAGTTCAGGGGCATGGTGCAATAGGGCATTAAGCAGGGTGCCATCCGCATGGCCAGCCGCCGGATGCACCACCAGGCCTGCAGGTTTGTTTAACACCAGAATATGTTCATCTTCATAGACGATGGGCAGTTCAATCGCTTGGGGTTGCCAGCGCTCCTGCGCCTCCAACTCTGCCACTAGCGTCAGCAGTTCCCCCCCCAGCAGTTTTTCCCGGGGCTTGCACTGGCGCCCATCTACCTGCAAGGCTCCTTCTTTAATCCAGGCTTGCAAGCGGGAGCGGGAAAAGTCGCTGAAAAGCTCAGCAGCGACCTGATCCAGGCGCTGGCCACCCATTGTCATGGGTACCTGCACCTGTTGTTCAATACGTTCGTTCATGCGGATTCAACTGGCCAACCAAAAAGGCCGCCAGTATAGCATCTTCTCTCGCTAAGCTCCCCCTTCACGCATGACCGGCGCTGACTCGCTGTAGGCCACTTTGACTAAGGAGATCATGGCTCTTGGACGCAATGCGCACACAATCACGACCTTCATCCTTGGCTTGATAAAGCGCCTCATCAGCTTGGCGCAACAGCTCGCTTTGATCCGCTCCAAACCGTTCAGCCACGCCAATACTGGTGGTAAAACTAACCTGTTCACCAGTGGGAATCGTCACCACCGTTTGACGACAACCCTGACAGATACGCTCTGCCACTCCGGCTGCCTGGCTGGCATCCATACCAGGCAGCACCAGCAAAAACTCCTCACCACCAATACGTCCTGCCAAATCCTGGCGACGCCGACAATGGCGACGCAATATTTTGGCAAAGCTCTTTAACACCAAATCACCGGCAGCATGACCGTGGTGATCGTTAAAGCTCTTAAATTTATCCAGGTCCATCATCAATACGGCCAAGGGCTGTTGTTTAGCCTGAGCTTGCTGGATATCCAGCTCTAGTTGTTCCAATACCTGACGACGGTTGGCCAAACCAGTTAAGGGGTCACGGGCTGCCTGACGGTATAAGCCAAGCAGCATATTGAGCTGGTTCAAGGAAGCCCATCCGGCAATTGCACCCAGCACGCCCAACAGCCAGAGGTCATTCAGTTCGACGATCGTTCCCAGTGTTCCGGTGAGGGATTGGGTCAAGAGCTCAATGGCTACCACTAACACCACCAACACACTTACTTCCAGTAGGGTTAGCGGGAAAATCGCCAGCATGCTGATAATCATAAAGGGGAAGAAATGGTAGCCCGCCACTTCCTGCCCCACCTCCAGCGCCAACAACACGCCATTGCTGTAACTCTGAAATGCCGACAGCAACAAAATCAGTAACAACAAACGTAACCAGGCCATTCGCATCCGGTAAGGCTGGACACTCCAGCTTGCCAGCATTAAACACGCCAAACTGGTGGTGATACGGCCAATGGCGATGGGCAATTGGGCACTGTCCGGCAGTAGCAATTGATCAACCCATATCCAGGCGGGTTCCAACACCACCAACATTCCGGCTAACCAACGGATACGACGGAATAAGTAGAAACTGCGGGTCTGATTAAAGTAGCGACTATGCTGACCGGCCCAGAGTACATCCATGATCATTTGGATCATTGCGGGATACACCTCGGAAAATAAGCAAACGCCCACTTTACTGAAGATGGTCTGCTTACTTCTTGACCTACAACAGCTCCTTTTCAGGTTTCCCCTCTTCACCCTAGCTTTTTTCACCACACCTGGGCCTGCTGCTGTACTCGCGGCCAAATCCCGCTAGAATACCCACCCAATTCTCTCTTTTAGCGGCAATGGTAACCCGATGCGATATAGCAAATACCTGCTAGCCCCTGTGTTGGCCTTCGCACTGGCTGGATGCTCCCTGTGGGATTCCAAGGAGCCCGACTATCCTGAACAGGTGCTTTACGAAAAGGCAACAACCGCCTTGGACAACTCACTGTGGGATGAGTCTGCCAAGTGGTATGAAAAACTGGAGGCGCGCTATCCCTTTGGCCGCTACTCCGAACAGGCTCAGCTAGAGCTGATGTATGCCTATTACAAACAAGGCAAGGTAGCCGCGACCCAGGCCGCTGCCGATCGTTTTATTCGTCTCTTCCCTAACAGTGACTATGTCGACTATGCCTATTACCTGCGTGGTTTGACCGCCTTTGAAGAAGATCAGAGCATTATCGACCGCTTCCTGCCCACGGATGAGAGCCGTCGTGATGCCGGCGCCGCCAAGGCTTCCTACGATGACTTCGCCACCCTGGTGCGTCTCTACCCGGATAGCCCCTATGCCGCCGATGCCCGCAATCGCATGGTGTATCTACGCAACCGCCTGGCGAAGTATGAAATCCACGTCGCTCGTTTTTATATGAAGCGTGGCGCCTTCCTGGCTGCCGCAAACCGTGGTCGCTATGTTGTGGAAAACTTCCAGGAAAGCACCTCGGTGCCTGATGGTCTGGCGATGATGATTGCCGCCTATACGGCACTGGGCTCCACTGACTTGGCAAATTCTGCCCAACAAGTGTTGGATCTCAACTACCCCGGCTACGAGAAAGATGTGCTGGATGACAGCACTGTCTTTGATCGTTACACCCTGGGAGTCTTCCAAAAGGGTGATGCACGTCCGGATTTACCTAGCCGAGTTAAAGCCGGTACCAGCCTGCCTGCGCAGGAGTCCGACGCCAGCCAGTCCAGTGGGGCTAAACCTTGGTACCACCGCGCTACCTTTGGCATTTTTGAGTAATTTACCCAAAGCTAGCCATAAAAAAGCCCCGCAATGGGGCTTTTTTATATCTGCTATCTCTCTGCTCGACTCGCCAGGCTAGAGGACTGCTGGTGACACCACTGTCAGAAGAGATTAATAATCCGGCTCAGAGCCTTCTTCTTCCTCGCCCATATCCTCACTGCCACCATCCAGATCGGCGTACTCATCATCGGGCATCATCATATCGAAGCCAGGCTCATCCAGCTCAGGCTCGTCTTCATCCTTTTTCTTTGGCGCCACACTGGTATAAACCGGCACAAAGGTTTTGAGGCCAGAGCGTTTTTCGCTAGAGCCACTTTTCCCCTGTTGTTTCAGTTTTTCCATCTGTTCTTTCAAGGAACCAAACTTACTCATGTTTCCCCCTTACCTATCCCCAGCTCGCTCACTCTACCCACATCAGTAGCAGGCTCCCTGACTCTCTTAAGGGGATAATCTCGCCCCTAAGTATGTGAAGCTCCGGCCAGATTGCCAGTGCGCGGCGCTATTGTGTGCATTCTTGCTTAAGAGACAAGTGCTACGGCAAAAAAATCCGCAAAATTGGCATCTTTTGCTGCAATTTTTGCAATCTATAGGGCACCTGTCGCCATCGCGGCTCATTGGCTGCCTAGTTGGGTTAAGGGAAAGGAAATTCAAGATCTACAGGAGATAAAAAAGCCACGCCAGCAACTGCAATCAATCACTGGCGGCTTGGGAGATAAAACTGACTTTATTTGGCAGCTTGCTCAGCACTGCCAGACTGACTGCTTGGCTCCGCCTGTGTGGGCTGAGCCTCTTGGCTATTTTGCTCTTTTTCCTGTTGCGGCTCTTGGCCACCACAGCATCCACAACATCCGCCCATGATTAGCACTCCTGAATATGTGACATCACTGCGACCTTGGGTCGCCGAGTCAGCATAGGGGAGTGCGCACTTGGCTACCTTGATATAAGTCAAACCCCGGCAAGCCGGGGTTTGATGTAGTGATTAGCCGATCCAGACACGGGCGTTGCGGAACATCCGCATCCAGCTCGCATCCTCTTGCCAATCATCTGGACGCCAAGAGTGCTGCACCGCGCGGAAGACCCGCTCTGGGTGCGGCATCATGATGGTGACCCGACCCGCCGCAGCGGTCACCCCGGTAATTCCCATGGGTGAGCCATTGGGGTTGGCAGGATAGCGCTCTGTGACTTCGCCATAGTTATTCAGATAGCGCAGCGCGACCTGACCACTGCCATTGAGAGCTTGCAGTTGCGCTGCGTCACGGAACTCCGCCCGACCTTCACCATGGGCCACAGCAATCGGCATGCGCGAGCCCTGCATCCCCTGCAGGAAGATGGAGTCAGACTGCTGCACTTCCACCATTGCTACCCGCGCCTCAAACTGCTCAGAGCGGTTACGCACAAAGTGTGGCCACAATTCAGCACCAGGAATCAGCTCATGCAGGTTGGATAGCATCTGGCAGCCGTTACACACCCCCAAAGCAAAGCTGTCATCGCGGTTAAAGAAAGCGGCAAACTGCTCCCGTGCACGACTGTTAAACAGGATGGACTTCGCCCAGCCTTCACCGGCCCCCAGCACATCCCCATAGGAGAAGCCGCCACAGGCCACCAGCCCTTTAAAGTCCTCCAGCTTGACTCGACCACTTAGGATGTCACTCATATGTACATCCTGAGCAGCAAAGCCAGCACGATCAAAGGCTGCCGCCATTTCCACATGGCCGTTAACCCCCTGCTCACGCAGGATAGCCACGCTGGGACGCACCCCTGTGGCAATAAAGGGTGCCGCGATGTTGTCATTGACGTCATAGCTCAAAGCAACGTGCAAGCCAGGATCATTCACATCCAGCAGGGCATCAAATTCTTCCTGGGCACACTCGGCGTTATCACGCAGTGCCTGAATACGGTAGCTGGTTTCAGCCCAAAGACGCTGGTAATCACTGCGACTATCCACCAGGACTTCTTCACCCTCGAAGGTGAAGCGAATCATGTCATCGTCACTGAGTCCCCCAACCAACTGACTGGCGTCTGCCAAACCATGGGCTGACAGCTGGCGCAGCACTTCCGTGACATCCGCTTGACGCACCTGTAACAGGGCACCCAACTCTTCACTGAAGAGCACGCTCAACAGTTGTTCAGGACTTTGGGCCAGCCCAGACAGTTCAATCTCCACACCGGTATGACCAGCAAAAGCCATTTCCGCTGCAGTCGCAAATAAACCGCCATCACTGCGGTCGTGATACGCCAGCAACAGACCTTGCTGATTCAGGCTCTGAATCGCATCGAAGAAGCCTTTCAGTTCAGCGGCATCATTCACATCGGGACAGCTATCGCCCAACTGATCAAACACCTGTGCCAGTGCCGAGCCACCCAGGCGGTTTTTACCCTGGCCCAGATCCACCAGAATCAAGGCTGTCTCGCCCTGATCCGTGCGCAATTGCGGGGTCAGAGTACGGCGAACATCAGTCACCGGCGCCACCCCGGTGACAATCAAGGACAACGGTGCAGTCACACTCTTTTGCTCGTCGCCATCCTGCCAGACGGTGCGCATCGACATTGAGTCCTTACCCACTGGGATACAGATTCCCAGCTCAGGGCAAAGCTCCATCCCTACGGCCTTAACGGTGTCATAGAGGTTTTCATCTTCTGCGCTATAACCTGCTGCGCACATCCAGTTAGCGGAGAGTTTAATGTCACCTAATTTGTCGATCCGCGCCGCCGCCAGGTTCGTGATCGCCTCACCCACCGCCATCCGTCCTGAAGCAGGCGCATCGATCAGGGCTAGCGGAGTACGCTCACCCATTGCCATGGCTTCACCACAGTAAACATCATAGGCGGTCGCAGTCACCGCACAGTCCGCTACCGGCACCTGCCAAGGACCAACCATCTGATCACGGTTGACCAAACCCGTCACCGTACGGTCACCAATGGTAATCAAGAAGCTCTTGCTGGCTACCGCAGGCAGCTGTAACACCCGCTTAGCGGCTTCGCTTAACTCCACCCCCTGCAGCTGCAGGGCAGCGCGAGCAAAGGGTTGACGCTTCACACTGCGATGCATGCGGGGTGGCTTACCAAAGAGCACATTCATCGGCAGATCAACGGGGTTATTGTCGAACAGCTGATCCCCCAAACGCAGATGCTGCTCATCGGTAGCTTCACCCACGATGGCATAGGGGCAACGTTCACGCTGGCAGATAGCTTCAAACTCCGCCAGATTTTCCGGCGATACCGCCATCACGTAGCGCTCCTGCGCTTCGTTACACCAGATTTCCAGCGGGCTCATGCCAGGCTCAGCATTGTTGATATTGCGTAGCTCAAAATTACCGCCACGGCCGCCGTCTTTGACCAGCTCGGGGAAGGCATTGGAGAGGCCGCCTGCCCCCACGTCATGGATAAAGGCAATCGGGTTCGCCTCACCACGCTGCCAGCACTGATCGATCACTTCCTGACAGCGGCGCTCCATTTCGGCGTTATCACGCTGCACGGAGGCAAAATCGAGATCTTCGGCACTGGAGCCGGAAGCCATTGAAGAGGCAGCACCGCCCCCTAGACCAATCAGCATTGCCGGGCCACCCAGGCAGATCAGTTTGGCACCGACCACAATCTCGCCCTTCTCGACATGCTGTTCACGGATATTACCCAAACCACCGGCCAGCATGATCGGCTTGTGATAGCCGCGCACTTCCTGTCCGGCGGCAGTCACCACTTCTTCTTCGTAGGTACGGAAATAACCGGTCAGGTTAGGCCGCCCAAACTCGTTGTTAAAGGCCGCGCCACCAAGGGGAGCTTCCACCATGATATCCAGCGCAGAGACGATGCGCTCCGGCTTACCATAGTGAGATTCCCAAGGTTGAACGAAACCCGGAATCTTCAAATCCGATACGCTAAAGCCAGTCAGACCAGCCTTCGGCTTAGAGCCCCGTCCGGTTGCCCCCTCGTCCCGGATTTCACCACCTGAACCGGTGGAAGCCCCTGAATAAGGCGCAATAGCAGTGGGATGGTTATGGGTCTCGACTTTCAGCAGGATATGTACCGGCTCTTGATGCTGGCCGTACACCTTGGTCTGGGGATTAGGGAAGAAACGTGGAGCCTCATGACCAACAATCACCGCAGCGTTGTCTTTATAGGCTGATAACACCCCTTCACTGTGCAACTGATGGGTATTACGAATCATGGCAAAGAGGGATTTTTCCTGAGCTTCGCCATCGATATCCCAGCTTGCATTAAAAATTTTGTGACGGCAGTGCTCAGAGTTAGCCTGAGCAAACATCATCAATTCCACATCCGTGGGATTACGCTGCAGTTCAATAAAGGCATTAAGCAGATAGTCGATTTCATCCTCTGCCAATGCCAAACCCAGCGTACGGTTGGCTTGCTCCAGCGCAGCGCGACCACCAGCAAGCACATCAACACGCCCCAGGGGCTTGGGTTCATGGCGGTTAAAGAGCACCGCTAATTGCGCCACCTCGGTAAACACTGTCTGCACCATGCGGTCATGCAACTTGGCCTGCAGCTGCTTGAGCTGTTGCTCACTGAAGGGGCCACCCTCCAGGTAATACACCTGGGCACGTTCAATGCGCTTGACCTGACTCAGGCCACAATTCCAGGCAATATCGGTTGCCTTGCTCGACCAGGGCGAGATGGTGCCAGGGCGCGGAGCTACTGCCAGCAACACACCAGCAGGTGCCTTGACGTCGTTTTGGGGGCCGTATTCCAGCAGACGAGCGAGAATGCCCTGCTCCGCTTCGGTTAATTCGGTCTGCACATCCACCAGATGCAGGTACTCAGCATAGACGTCCGTGACAGCAGCCACCTCTGCCTGTAAAGTGGCGAGCAGTTTGCTGCGACGGAAGGGTGAAAGTGCGGGTGCTCCACGCAGGGTCAGCATGACGCATCAAGCCTCTTGTTCGGGGATTCTTGGGAGAGAATCGATATGCAAATTGAGCGCGTTATGATACTCGAAAGCCCCTGGCGGATACAGAAAAAGGCAAGGTTCTAATCAATGTGGATGCGCGGCAGTCATCCCTTTCTATTCTGGCTTTATCTCAGCCTGATTATTTTGATCCCGCTGATTGGCTCCCAACAGCAGGTTAGCCAACTCACGCGTATTGATGAGCGGGGGGTGCTGAAGGTCGCTACCCGCAACATCCCCACCGCCTATTTTGAAGATGCCGATGGCCCCGCCGGCTTTGAGTACGAGCTGCTCAAAACCTTTGCTGACCAGCGCAATCTGCGTCTGGAACTCAAGGTCGTGCAAAACCGTAATGATTTGTTTGAACTCCTGCGTCAGCGCGATGTAGATATGGCTGCCGCCTCCTTATTTTTACGCCCCGAGCGCCAGCAAAGCTTCCCCACCTCTGAACCCTATGCCTTTGCCGTCTCTCAGGTAGTCTATCTGGGGGACGACAAAACCACCCCGCAATCCGTTGCGGAGCTGATCGGCAAACGCATCCTGGTGCAATCCGGTAGTGCCCACGCTCAACGCCTGCAAGAGCTGCAACAAGAGTGGCCCGAGCTCGATTGGATGGAAACCGAGGATATGGACGTCGCCGATATGCTCGAGATGTTACGGGAGCAAGAAGCAGACGTCCTTATTACCGACCACATGACTCTGGCCATCTATGCCCCGCTATTTCCCGACATCCAGGTTGCCTTTAGCCTGGATGCGCCTAAACCCCTGGTGTGGTACCTCGCTCCCACTATGGATGACAGTCTACGCCTGGCAATTGACCAATTTTTGGTTCATCCCGAGACCCAGGTGCTAATCGAAAAATTACGGGAAAAATACTTTGAGCACACCCGGCGCTATGACTTTACCGGCATTAAAGCCTTTCGCGCCCACATCCAAAGCAGGCTGCCAGACTATCGGAACCTGTTCGAACGTTACGCCAACCAATATCAGCTCGACTGGCAGCTACTGGCCGCGATCGGTTATCAGGAGTCCAAGTGGGACCCTAAAGCAGTGTCTCCCACCGGGGTAAAAGGCTTAATGATGCTCACCCTGCCCACTGCCAAAGCCATGGGAGTCAGTGACCGTCAGGATGTTGAACAGAGTATTGCCGGTGGCAGTCGCTACATGCGCTATCTGATTGATTTACTGCCCGCCCGCATTCAGGAGCCGGATCGTACCTGGCTCGCCCTAGCGGCCTATAACGTCGGCATAGGTCATCTGGAGGATGCCCGCATCCTGACTCAACGTGCGGGTTACAATCCTGACCGCTGGAGCGATGTACGCCAGTTTTTACCCAAGTTGGCGCATAAGCGCTGGTACAGCCAAACCAAGCATGGCTATGCCCGTGGCTGGGAGCCGGTGATCTACGTGCGCAATATCCGTCTTTATCGGGAAATCCTGCGTTTAGAGCAGTTACCCGCCAATACCGTCATTCCAGCGGCCAAACCTAAACTACCCAAAATAGAGGTGTTTAAGCGTATTCCGCCCACTCTTTAGTCATTTTCTTTAGCCGCTTGCTTAGCCTGTTTTTTAGCGGCACGCCGTTGTTGGAAAAATGCACTAAGTTGCTGGCTGCAAGCCTCCGCCAACACCCCCTCCTGCCACTGCACCTGATGATTCAAATAGGGGGCATCCAGTAAGGCGGCACGGCTACACACCGCACCGGCTTTAGGCTCACGGGCGGCAAATACCAACCGCTGTACCCGCGCATGCACCAAGGCACCAGCACACATACTGCAAGGCTCTAGGGTGACATACAGGGTGGTACCGGTCAGACGATAATTGCCCAGCTTGGCCGCCGCCTCACGCAGCACCAGAATTTCCGCATGGGCACAGGGATCATGACGACTAATGGGTGCATTAAACGCCTGAGCCAGGCAACGTCCCTGCTCATCCACCAATACCGCCCCTACCGGCACCTCTCCGGCCGCTGCGCCCTGGGCAGCCAGCTGCATCGCCTGCTCCATCCAATACTCATCTTGCGCCATCTACCCTATCCTCTTTACTACCCTGCCCGCATCAATATCTTTTCCAGCCAGGCTGCTATGCTTCATTCAATACCAAGCCTAAGGGAGACTTGCATGAAGACTGTTGCCGAGCTGATGAGTACCAAGTTGCAGCTACTCAAGGAAACCGACACCCTGGCCCATGCTCGGGATCTGATGCGCCAATACAATATCCGCAACCTGCCTGTAGTGGCCAGTGACGGCCAAACCTTCGCCGGCATTATCAGTCAACGCGCCATTTTGAAGGAATCCTTTCGCCTGGTCAGCCAGCATGGCGTGGCTGGCATGGCCGAACAAGAGAGTATGATCTTAGTGGCCGAAGTGATGGCAAGGGATGTCATTACCGCCACCCCTGAAACCACACTCGTCACCGCGGGCCGTTACTGTATGGAGAACAAACACGGCTGCTTACCCATCCTCAATGACCAGGGCCATTTAATGGGGTTGATCACCCCTTCGGACTATGTGCGCCTCTGTGTCGAGATGCTGGAGAAAAAAGAAACCCAGGCCGCTAAACGGCGGGCAAAAAAACACCCTCAAGCCTGATGGCTGAGGGTGTTGGTTGATAAGAGCGCCAGCAGGCTGGAGAAAAACCTTGAGGCACGCCTCGACAAGCCTTTCAGCAACCTGCCAGTGCTCTGGCAGACAAGCCCGGCGTCAGCAGCCAGGCTCAGCACGGGCCACTATTCCCACTCAATAGTGGCCGGCGGCTTGCTGGAGACGTCATAAGTCACCCGCGAAACCTGTGCAATCTCGTTAATAATCCGGCTGGAAACCGTCTCCAGCAGCTCGTAAGGCAAGTGCGCCCAACGGGCTGTCATAAAATCAATGGTCTCTACTGCACGCAGAGCAATCACATACTCATAACGACGACCATCGCCGACTACCCCCACCGACTTGACCGGCAGGAACACGGCAAAGGCTTGGCTGGTTTTATGGTAGTAATCTGCTTTACGCAGCTCTTCGATGAAGATCGCATCCGCCTCCTGCAGGATAGCCGCATACTCCGGCTTCACCTCCCCCAGAATCCGTACCCCTAAGCCGGGGCCAGGGAAGGGATGGCGGTAAACCATGTCGTAGGGCAGACCTAGCTCCAAACCGATTTTGCGCACTTCGTCTTTGAAGAGTTCGCGCAGCGGCTCAACCAGCTCAAACTTCATATCTTCCGGCAGACCGCCGACGTTATGGTGAGATTTGATCACATGGGCCTTGCCGGTTTTGGCGGCGGCAGACTCGATCACATCAGGGTAGATGGTGCCCTGCGCCAGGAATTTTACATCCTGCAGCTTGGCTGCTTCGTCATCGAAGACTTCAATAAAGGTGTTACCGATAATTTTGCGCTTGGCCTCAGGATCAGCCACGCCCTGCAGTTTACCCAGGAAGGTCTCGGCAGCATTCACCCGGATCACCCGCACGCCCATATTGTTGGCGAACATTTCCATCACCTGGTCGCCTTCGTTTTTGCGCAACAGACCATGATCAACGAATACGCAGGTGAGCTGATCACCAATGGCACGATGTAACAACGCCGCCACCACGGAGGAGTCCACCCCGCCAGACAGGCCGAGCAGGACTTTATTACTGCCTACCTGGGCACGTACGGTGCGGATGGCATCGTCAATAATATTGGCAGCGGTCCACAACGCCTCACAGCCGCAAATGTCTTTGACGAAGCGGGACAGAATACGACCACCCTGCTTGGTGTGGGTCACTTCGGGATGGAACTGCACCCCAAACAGCTGCTTAGCGGGATGGCACATGGCAGCAATAGGCGCGCTCTCAGTGGAAGCCACCACGTGGAAGCCTTCGGGAATTTCGACCACTTTATCGCCGTGGCTCATCCACACATCCAGAATCAGCGAACCGTTGTTGGCGATATGATCTTCAATGCCTTCCAGCAGACGGCTGCCGCCTTCACAGATACGCACCTGGGCATAGCCAAACTCACGCTTGTCGGAGCTGGCTACTTTACCACCCAGCTGCTCCGCCATGGTCTGCATACCGTAGCAAATACCCAGCACCGGTACCCCCAGGGTAAAGACCACTTCCGGCGCACGGGGCGAGTTCAGCTCTGTCACTGACTCAGGGCCACCGGCCAGGATGATACCTTTAGGATTAAAAGCGCGAATATCCGCTTCGCTCATGTCGAAGGGGTAAATTTCGCAGTACACACCGATCTCCCGTACCCGACGCGCGATCAGTTGGGTGTACTGGGAGCCGAAATCGAGGATCAAAATCCGCTGAGCATGAATATCGATAGCCATTCGCTGTCTCCATGTCCGCCTGCCGTTGGCAAACGGCTACGGGAAAACAAAAGTGGGGCTGACAAGCCAGCCCCACCCGAGTCGAGTTAGTAATTAACCAAGGCGGTAGTTAGGCGCTTCCTTGGTGATGGTCACATCATGTACGTGTGACTCACGCATGCCCGCATTGGTAATGCGCACAAACTGAGGCTTGGTACGCATTTCATCGATGCTGGCACAGCCGGTGTAACCCATGGAGGAACGCAGGCCTCCCATCAGTTGATGCACTACCGCTGCCAGCGGGCCCTTACAGGGCACCCGGCCTTCAATCCCTTCGGGAACCAGTTTTTCTTCGCCGGCTTTGGCATCCTGGAAATAACGGTCAGAGGAACCGGTAGCCTGCGCCATCGCCCCGAGCGATCCCATACCACGGTAGGACTTAAACGTCCGCCCCTGGTATAGCTCAACCTCACCAGGTGCTTCATCGGTACCGGCCAGCAGGCCACCAACCATGATCACACTGGCACCCGCTACGATGGCTTTCGCCAGGTCACCGGAGAAGCGCACACCGCCATCGGCAATCACGGGAATGCCTTTTTCATTCATCACTGCAGCAACATTGGCCACTGCACTGATCTGTGGTACCCCAACCCCAGCCACAATACGGGTTGTACAGATAGAGCCAGGACCAATCCCCACTTTTACGCCATCCGCGCCTGCTTCAGCCAGTGCCAAAGCAGCTTCTGCAGTGGCAATGTTACCGCCGATCACCTGTACCTGAGGGAAGGTCTGCTTCACCCAGCGCACCCGATCAATAACCCCTTTGGAGTGACCATGGGCGGTATCCACGATAATGACATCAACACCCGCTTCAACCAGCGCTTTCACCCGCTCGGGGGTTTCTGCACCCGTACCCACGGCGGCGCCGACGCGTAGACGTCCATCCGCATCTTTACAGGCATTGGGGAAGGCTTCTGCTTTGTGCATGTCCTTCACCGTGCGCATCCCTTTCAGGCGGAAATTCGCATCGACCACCAGTACTTTTTCAATGCGATGCTGACGCAGCAAACGAATCACTTCGTTGTTGTTCTCATCTTCCCGCACGGTTACCAGGCGCTCCTTGGGGGTCATAATATCCGCCACCTTGGAGTCCAGGTTTAGCTCAAAGCGCACATCGCGACTGGTCACGATTCCCACCAACTCGCCATTGTCCACCACCGGGAAACCGGAGTAACTGGAGCGACGGGTCAGTTCGAGCACTTCCCGCACGCTGGTGCTGGAGGTGACCGTAACGGGGTCTTTAACAATGCCGCTTTCGTATTTCTTAACCTTGCGCACTTCCTCAGCCTGACGCTCAATCGTCAGGTTTTTGTGGATAATGCCAATCCCGCCTTCCTGGGCCAGAGCAATGGCCAAACGCGCTTCAGTCACGGTATCCATCGCAGCGGATACCAGCGGCAGGTTTAGGGAGATTTCACGGGTCAGACGAGTCTTGAGA
Organism: Balneatrix alpica DSM 16621; assembly: GCF_000619885.1. Classification (GTDB taxonomy): domain Bacteria; phylum Pseudomonadota; class Gammaproteobacteria; order Pseudomonadales; family Balneatricaceae; genus Balneatrix; species Balneatrix alpica. The sequence goes on from NZ_JHUZ01000011.1 coordinate 349,996, forward strand.
GAGACGTCCTTCGGCAGGACTTCGGAATAGCCCGGCACCAGCAGAACATCATCAAAGGTGAGTGCTTCTTCAGCGATACGCAACATAATCCGCCACCTTAAGGGAGAGCAAGGGGGATAAAAAGAAGCGCCTCATTGTACCTTTCCGCGTAGGTTAGGTAAATGCCAATTCGCCTTCCTCAGCGACGGGCCTGCTCACAACAGGCTTGGTAACAATGGCAACTCACTTCGTGATCATTCACCATGCCCACGGCCTGCATAAAGGCATAGCAGATGGTGCTGCCAACAAAGTTAAAGCCTTTCTTTTTCAGGGCCTTCGACATGGCATCAGATTCAGGACTGGTTGCCCTGGGGTCATCGCCATCCCCCAAGCGATTGATCTGGGTTTTACCCCCGACAAACTGCCACAGGAATTCGCTAAAATCCTCTCCCTGCTCCTGCATCGCCAGATACGCCTTGGCATTACGGATAATGGACTGCACTTTTAGACGATTACGCACGATGCCTGGGTTTTGCAGTAGCTCCTCCACCTTAGCCTGGTCAAAGGTTGCGATCAGCGCCGGATCAAAATTGGCAAACGCCTGCTCATAATGGCGCTGCTTTTTCAAAATAGTAATCCAACTCAATCCCGCCTGTTGGCCATCCAGACAAAGTTTGGCAAAGAGTTCCTGCCCATCCACCACCGGACGTCCCCAGACATGGTCGTGGTAGTGTTGATATTCCGCATCCTGGCTCACCCAACGACAACGCTTTAGCTCCGCCACAGTCGCCTCCTGAGAAGATAATCCCGTCATTCATCCATGCTAAGATGGCTCCCTTCATGGCTAAGGAACATGACACCTGATGAGCGAGCTGTCTACCCAGGTTTATCGCGTCAGCCAGTTAACCCGTGAGGTACGGCTGTTATTAGAGCAGGGCTTTGCCCAGATTACCGTTAGCGGGGAAATCTCTAACTTCAGCAGCCCCAGCTCAGGTCATTGGTACTTCACCCTCAAAGATGGCCAGGCGCAAGTACGCTGTGCCCTGTTTCGCCATCGCAATCAGCTGGTGCGCTTTCGTCCCAAAGATGGCGATCAGGTTAACCTACGCTGCAAAGTCAGCCTCTACGAACCCCGGGGGGACTTCCAGTTAATTGGTGACTATCTAGAGCCGGCAGGCCAAGGGCGCTTGCAACTTGCCTTTGAACAACTCAAACAGCGCTTAGCCAGCGAGGGACTGTTTGATCTTGCCAATAAGCAGTCACTACCGACTCACCCTCAGCACATTACCCTGATTACCTCCCCCACCGGCGCCGCTATTCGTGACCTGCTCAGCGTGTTACAACGCCGTTGCCCCAGCATTGCAATTGACCTGATTCCGGTGGCCGTACAAGGACAGGAAGCCACTGGACAAATTTGCCGCGCCCTGGCACTGGCCAATCGCTTACAGCAAACCGATGTGATTATCCTTGGTCGCGGCGGCGGCTCGTTGGAAGATCTCTGGCCCTTCAACGAAGAAAGCGTCGCCCGGGCTATCCACGCCAGCCGCATTCCGGTGGTCTCCGCGGTGGGCCATGAAACCGATGTCACCATCAGCGACTTTGTCGCCGATGTGCGTGCCCCCACCCCTTCTGCGGCGGCAGAGCTAGTCGCCCCGGATCAGCAGCACTGGCACAAGGCCTTGCGGCAACTGGGACAACGCCTACAACTGGCTATCCAGCGCCAGCTGCAACAACAACAGCAGCTTTTACAGCGCTACCAACAACGCCTGCGGCACCCCCAACAACTCCTCCAGCAACGTGCACAACGCCTGGATGAGTGCGAGCAACGCCTGCAGCGTCTGCTCAAAAAACAACTCAGCCAGCAACAGCATCAGCTACGCAGCCTCAGCAATCGCCTGGCGCAACAGCGCCCGGACAAGCGCCTGCAACAGCAACGTTTACGCTTAGAAGCACTGCAACAACGGCTGCAGCGTCAGCCACAGCAACTCCCCTTACAACAGCGGCAACTGCAACAGCTCCGGCAGCGACTAACAGATACCCAGCAACGCTGCCTGCAACAGGCACGGCAGCAACTGCAGCAGCAGGCACAAAGCCTGCATCTGGTCAGCCCACTGGCGACACTGGAGCGCGGCTACGCCATCGTGCAAACGCCACAAGGACAGGTGCTGCGCAGAGCCGATGAGATTCAACCTGGCCAAGCTATCACTATCCGCCTGCATCAAGGCAGACTGGCAGCCCAGGTACAGCAGACTTTGCTTGATAGCGATAAAACTTAATGAGAAATATTATTATTATGATTGACAGCTATGACTAGCCATCTATAATCCCCCCTCAGGAAACGCACATGTTCTCACCCCTGGGTGGTGTTCATCGGTTGTTTTCTCTCATCAAAGCTAATCACGGTTCTTTACCCCGCCCTGTGCGGGGTTTCTTTTTTTCCCACCAATAACGTCAATGCTGCAAGGTCTCACTCGTAGCAATCCCATCACGACAAAAAAATAATGATAATTATTATCATTAGCATTGACACACTAATCCCACACCCTATAATGGTCCCTGAAACGCAGATGTCCTCCTCCCTTCAGGTTGTGTGACATGGGTTGTTTCTCTCATCAAAGCTAATCACGGTTCTTTACCCCGCCTTGTGCGGGGTTTCTTTTTCCCGTCCACATGCTCTCCACTCAGAACGCCCCCCTTAACAACAGCATCCGTCCTGTTGCATGTAAATCCTCTAACCCAGGGAGCACTGAATAGCTGGATATTGGCGAGCACGTATTAATGTCAATTTAACTAAATGAAAATTATTATCATTTTTATTGACTATCAAATACTGCCATCCTACTATGCTTTCCGGGAAAGCAAATTACCTGGTGATACCCAACTCATCAGTTGTTTTCTCTCATCAAAGCTAATCACGGTTCTTTACCCCGCCCTGTGCGGGGTTTCTTTTTTACTTGGCGGCATAAACCACAAAGCCAGGCGAAGGCCTGGCTTTGTGCATGCAATTAAAAGTACCCGCTTACTTATTTAGACCCTGCTCAGCTAACTTCAGTAGGGCCTGACGCGTTTCTTCAAAAATCGCCAGATTGCGTCCTCCTGCCTGGGTCAAGGTCGACTCCATTGCCTTATTGAACTCCTGCTGCAACTGCAACACCTCTTCCGGACTCTCGCACTGGCTCAGGGCCTTAGCCTGCTGCATGGTGGCTTCCACACACTTCTGCGTGCAGGCCATCTGTTCGGCAGCCAGGGCTTCCAGCATCTTGGTTTGAATACCTACCATCTGCTGGACCGGCTGAAGCAGACTTTGCATTTGCTGATTCAAAGTGTCTTTCATGGCTGTTTCCTCATGCCAGGAGTTGCCTACCTATATAAGCACAGTTTTTTACTAAGGGAGAAGCCCAGACATATTTCAACTCAACACCGCTTTCGGTCAATTTTCTTCAAGGGCTGATTTTGCATAGAATAGCGGGGCTGCATTAGCCAACCCTAAAGCAAGCCACATGACAGCCCAGTGCTGCACATGGATCGCCAGATAACCTCCCCCCGTTATCCGGGCATCACGGCATGGAGAGAAGCGAAACCATGAAAAAGTATTTGTTATCCGCCGCCACCCTGTGCTGGCTTAGCCTGCAAACACCTGTACTGTTTGCTGCCAGTCTGGATGTCGCCAACGAAGCCTTTACTGCCAAGGATTACAGCAAGGTATTCCAGCATGCGGAGCCTTTGGCCAAACAAGGCAATCCGGAAGCTCTCTATCTATTAGGACAACTCTATGAGAACGGCTGGGGGGTCAATGCCGATCTGGAGAAAGCCAAGAGCTACTACCAAAACGCCACTATTCAGGGCCATCCTCAAGCCCTTACTGCATTACGCAGCCTGAAAAACCAAGAATATTTGGAAGAACTCAAACAGGTGCAGCCTCAAGCTGAAGCCGGTGACGCCAAAGCACAAAACCGTCTGGGCAAAATGTATGAGTTTGGCCAAGGGGTAGAGCGTGATCCCGCCAAGGCGCTGCACTGGTATACCCAGGCCGCTAATCAGGGCTATGCCGAAGGCCTACTCAACTTGGGCCGTTGCTATAACCTGGCCTTGGGCGTCGGGCAAAATTTTGCTAAAGCGGAGGAGTACTACCGCCAGGCAGCAGGCAAAGGCCTGGATGAAGCCATGTTCTGGCTCGGTTCGCTGTACTTTAACAAGCACGGTCAGGATAGCAGTGAAGACACTGACGTCATTGGCTATGCCTGGCTGAAAAATGCCGCTAATAAAGGCCATGCCATTGCTATCAAAATGATTTCACGACTAGAACTGAAGCTTGATACTGACCAACTGACACGGGCACAGGTACTGGCTGAGAAGCTGCATACCCAGCTCCACCCTGCCCAGTAATGCCGTGTTCATCGACCCAGGCTTTACCCCCAGGGTAAAGCCGCCTCTGTTTAGGATCACCCCATGCCTCGTCGTTTTGCCGATGCAGACACCGCCAGCCAACTCCCACCCGCCTCACTTTGGCGACGTCTGGCGGCTATCTTTTATGACTTTTTACTCTGCGTTGCCATGCTGATGGTGGTCACCGGCATTCTGCTGCTGATCAGCAATCAGGATGTCCCCCTAGGCGAAACCCAAGCCATTGGCGGCCCTGTTTATAAAAGCATTCTGTTTTTGAGCCTGTTTGTCTTTTTTGCCAAGTTTTGGACCTGGCCTGGACAAACCCTGGGCATGCAGTCCTGGCGTATTCGCGTGCAGAACCGCGATGGCAGCCCCATTAGCCTGATGCAGGCCATGCTGCGTTTTTTCGCCGCCTGGTTATCCGCTGCCTGCTTTGGCCTTGGCTATCTGTGGATGCTGTGGGATAAGGAAGGACTGACCTGGCATGACCGCTTTTCCGAAAGCCGGGTCGTGGTGGTACCGAAAATTCTGCGTGAATAACCAAAATGGGGGCCAAGCCCCCATTTTGCAGATCACCACACCATCAGCGCACTCGTTTGAGTAGCCAGGAACCCAGCCCCAAACAAAGCACCAACAACCCCAATACCGCCAGTAGTGGTGAAATGCCCGATAGCGTTACCACCGGCCCCAACAGGTCTTGAGCGAGGCGGAAGGCTACCCCGACAATCACGCCACTAATGACTCTCTGCCCCATACTGACGGAGCGTAATGGGCCAAAAACGAACGACATTCCCACCAGCACCAAAGCAGCCACCGCCAAGGGTTGCAGCATTTTTTGCCAGAACGCGAGCCAATAACGATCCGCTTCCAATCCCTGCTCCTGCAGATAGTTGGCGTACTGCCACAAGCCAGGCATCGGCAGATAGAGCGGATCCAGCACCACCAGATTGAGCAACTCGGGGGTTAGCTCGGTCTGCCATGGTTCCTGTTCGCGTTGCTGTGCCTGCCAGCGCGGAGGCTCTACCGTTTCAAGCTTGGCCTCACGCACCTGACTCAGCAGCCATTGCCCGTCCTGATACTGTGCCTGCTCTGCATAGCTGGAAGACACTAAGCGCTGCTGTTCATCAAACTGATAACGGCTCACGCCATAAATCAGCCCCCGGCTATCCACCGCATTAAAGTGAATAAAGGTATTGCCCTCACGGTGCCACACCCCATAGCGGCTGGCCAACTCATCCTGCTTACCCAGAGCCACCGCCCGGATTGAATTTGCCTGAGGCGCACTTTGCGGCACCCACCATTCCCCCACCAGCATCACCAACAGCATCAACAGCAAGGTGGGCTGCATCACCGCTCTGGCAATACGCCACAGACTAATCCCGGCGGCCCGCATCACGGTTAATTCGCTTGAGCCTGCCAACACCCCCAGGCCAATCAAAGCCCCCAACATCGCACTGATAGGCAACAGTTCATAAAGCCGGGCCGGCAGGGTCAACCACAGATAATGCGCAATCACCTCAAGAGTGTAGGCCTCCCCCAACTCATCCAGTTCATCCAAAAAGGCAAACAGCAAGTCGAGCCCTAATAACACCAGGAGCGCTAACAACACCGCCTGCAACACATGGCGGGCAATGTACTTATCCAGAATGCTGATCATGTTGCGCTCCCCTGCGCTGAAGACTGACCCGCCTGCATACGCCGGTATTGACGCTCACGCCACCAGTCAGGCCCCCACATCAAGGCTGCCCCCAGGACCAAGAACAGCAGATGAATCCACACCAGCCCCAGCTCCGCTGGCAGACGTCCCTTGAGGACCTGGGTGCGCGCCCAGGACAATAAAAACAGATACGCCAAATACAGCAGGATGGAAGGAATCAGTTTGGCAAAGCGTCCCTGACGGGGATTAACCTGAGCCAGGGGGATCGCCAACAGCGTCACCACCAATACCATCAGGGGTAAGGAAAGACGCCACTGCAGATGGGCCCAGTCCCGTTCGGGTTGTTCAAAGCGCAGTAGCTGCAAGGTGTTCAGTGTCTCAGCCCGGTCAATCTCGGCGGCGATGGTAGACTCCTCCACCCGTGCGCCATACTCACTGAAGCGGGTATGCTCCTGCTGCAGTTGGCCCGCTAACAATTGATAGCGATAACCATCCTGCAATACCCAGTAACGGGCCTGCTGCTCATTATCAAACTGCTGACGCCCTTGCTTGGCGATGATCACCACCTGCTGTTTACCATCGCCACTGGGCATCGCAATAAAGACGTTCTCCATCTCGCCTTTGTTTTGCCCCAGACGCTCAATGTAAGTCACCCGGGTTTGATCACTGCTCTTTTGAAAACGACCAGGAGTCAAATGCTCCAGGGCGGCAGCCGAAGATTGTTGCTGCAAGATAATCGCCGCCTGACGCAGCCCCCAGGGAGTCACCACCAGACTAAATAGGCCAATCAGGGCCGCTAACAGCAGGCTGTATTTAAGCGTCCAGCGCAGCACCTGGGGACGACCAATACCGCAGGCATGCAACACCGTCATTTCGCTTTCCAGATAGAGACGGCCATAACCGAGCAGAATGCCAAGAAACAATCCCAACGGCAGAATCAGCTCCAAAAAGCCCGGTAAGCGATAGGCCATAATGCTGAGCAACACGCCTGGGTCGAGCTTTCCCTCTGCCGCCTCAGCCAAATACTTGATCAGGCGTCCCCCCATAATAATCACCAGCAGCACCAAACTGACTGCCAGCAGATTGAAGGTAATTTCGCGCCTTAAATACCGAGCTGCTATCACGCCTGTATCCCTGTCTTGAACCGGTGCCCATTGTAGCGGGCAGGGCTGTCAGGCTCCAGCAGAGCAAGCCACCCCTCGCCAAAATGACCCTGAGTGGTGGGCGCAAGCGAAATCGGAAAAAAAATCCTTCGCAATCCTTCCTCCAGCCCTAGCTGTCTGTTTTATGATGTGACCACTGGGCTGCCGCTTGATGGAACTCAAGTGCAGCAACGCCCCCTTAAAGCGCTCTGATTCTTCGTCACTACCCATGTAGACGCGCTTACAGACAATAAAAGGAAAGCCCATGCCTGTTAGCTATCATCTGACCACGGATTCTGTTCTGCAAAGCCCGCAAAGTTGTGTGGTGGTCGCCCTCTATGACGATGGCAGCCTGAGTCCTGCCGCTGCACAACTCGACCAAGCCAGCCAAGGCCAGTTAAGCCAGCTGGTGCAAGCCGGTCGGGTCAAAGGCAAAAGCGGCAGCACGCTTTATCTCCCCTTAGTCAGTGGAGTGAACAGCAGCGTACTGTTGCTGGGCGCAGGCAGTCCTGGACTCAGCCCCGCCAAATTCACTGGCCTGGCGAAAAGCGCTATCAAAGAATTAAATGAGCGCGGCATCAGCGATGCGGCCCTGTTCCTGGCGGAAGTCGACGTCAAAGGTCGCGGCCAGGCCTGGCGGGTACGCCAACTGGTTGAGGCCAGTGAGCAGGCGCTCTATGTGTTTGATCAGCTGAAGAGCAAAAAAGCCGATGCTCCCAGCCTAAGCAACCTGACCCTGGCGGTCGCCGTCAATGAGGCCCAAGCTGCCAGTGAAGCTCTGAAGCAGGGCATGGCTGTCGCCCAGGGCGTCACCCTGGCGAAAAACCTCGCCAACCTGCCTGGCAATATCTGCACTCCGACCTACCTGTCTGATACCGCCCGCCAACTGGCCGATCAGTATGCCAACCTGCAAGTTCAGGTACTCGATGAAGACGCCATGCGTCAGCTGGGCATGCACTGCCTGCTGTCCGTCGGTAATGGCAGTGACCAGCCCTCCCAGCTGATCACCCTGGAGTACAAGGGCGCAGCAGAAACTGAACAACCCTATGTATTCGTTGGCAAAGGCATCACCTTCGACACCGGCGGCATCAGCCTCAAACCCGGCGAAGGCATGGATGAGATGAAGTTCGACATGGGCGGTGCCGCCAGCGTATTGGGCCTGATGAAAACCGTTAGCGAGCTGCAATTACCGATCAACGTCGTAGGGGTAGTGGCTGCCGCCGAGAATATGCCCAGTGGTCGCGCCACCAAGCCCGGTGATGTGGTGACCACTATGTCCGGTCAGACGGTGGAAATCCTCAATACTGACGCAGAAGGCCGCCTGGTACTCTGCGATGCCTTGACCTACGTTGCCCGCTTCAAGCCCGCCACCGTGGTCGATATCGCCACCCTGACCGGTGCCTGCGTGATTGCCCTGGGCCACCACACCACCGGCCTGATGGCTAACGATCAGGAACTGGCCAATGCGCTGCTGCAAGCAGGTGAGCAGGCTAATGACCGTTGCTGGCAGTTGCCGCTGTTCGATGAATACCAGGAACAGCTGGACTCCAACTTTGCCGATATCGCCAACATCGGTGGCCGTCCTGGCGGCAGTATTACCGCCGCCTGCTTCCTGTCCCGCTTCACCAAGGAGTATCGCTGGGCCCACCTGGATATCGCCGGTACCGCCTGGGTCAGTGGCAAGCAAAAAGGCGCCACTGGACGCTGCGTGCCACTATTGGCGCAATACCTGTTTGATCGCATCTAAGCGTAATCACTCGCTGCACCAAGAAAGCGCCTGACATTCCAGGCGCTTTCTTTATACTGCCGCCTAGTATCTTGCGCAGCAGCTTCAGCAGACGGACTCCTTTTATGCTTGAACGTGCAGACTTTTATCTGCTGGCCCAAACCGATCTCCAGGCGCGTTGGCGCTTACTCACCACCCTGCTCAGCCGTCAGTGGCCGCAAGGCCATCAGTTTCATCTACATTGTGACAGCGCAGAAGAAGCCCAGACGTTGGATACTTTGCTCTGGCAACAGGAGCCCAGCAGCTTTCTGCCCCACCACCGCCTGGACCAGGACTTTAGCGGACACAGCCCCATCACCCTGGGTTATGGCGATTATTGGCCAACGCCTCAGCCCGGCTGCATCCTGGTTAATCTGGCTGCCGATATTCCGCCCCAGCTCAGCCACTTTCAGCGGGTGCTGGAAATTGTGGTGCAGGGAGAACCCTGGCTGAGCCGCCAGCGTGAGCACTACCGCCATTACCGCAGTCTCGGCCTCACCCCTCAACTACATCGGCTGGGTTAGGTCAGTTACGCCATTAAATGCCTCAGGCAGCAACTTACCGGCATCCTGGGGCAAGGCCTGACCTAACCAGGGAGCCATCGCCTGGGGCCACAATACCTGGGCAGCCGCCTGGGCCACGGCGGCTGTAGCCGTGGTGCTGCCAGCCTCCGCTTGCACCGTCTCAGTCGCAGCGCTGGCTAATGGCTCAGCCAACACCTGGGTCTTGCCCTGCTGCACCAGTAGCACAGCCATCTGATTGGTGTCTGCATTCCACACCATTGCCGCCTTATCTGCTAAGGGGGCGGTTACCGGGGCCTTCGACAGCACATAAAACAGTGGCCCCTGCTGTGAAATCTGCTCGGCGGTATAAAGCAACGCCACCGTCTGTTGATAATGCTGCTCCCCCACCAAGGCGGTTAAACGGTCTTTGATCAGGGGTTGTTCAAACAGGCTGACTGCCCGGGGTTCAAACCCCACCAGTGGCTTCAACAGCGCCCACATCAGCTGACTCTGTGCCCCCATCAACAAGGGCGCAGCACAGGCGGACAGCACACACAGCAACACGGCGGCCACTCCCCAACGGGAGGCCACTGTGACAATCGCGTTCATATTTCACTCCGAAGTAAAAGAACCCACAGCGCCTTGGCAGGACACCAAGCGCCCGCATCTTACTCTGGCCAATGCCGCTTCGCCAGGGGTTCGCCCTCAGCCCTCTGGCGGGGTATAATCCCCGCCCAATATCGGGAGCCCGCATCCCCCTTGCGACTGTTCTCCCTAACCCTATTCGGCCCCTTTTCGGCACAGATGCAGAGTTTCCATGGATAAGACCTTTAATCCCCACGCGATTGAACAAAACTGGTACCAAACCTGGGAAGAACGCGGCTATTTCGCCCCACAAGGCGAAGGCCAGCCTTACTCCATCATGATTCCGCCCCCCAACGTCACCGGCAGCCTGCACATGGGCCACGGTTTCAATAATGCGGTGATGGACGCGCTGATTCGCTATCAACGGATGAAGGGCTGTAACACCCTGTGGCAAGTGGGTACCGACCATGCTGGTATCGCCACCCAAATGGTAGTGGAGCGTAAACTGGCAGCGGAAACCGGGCAAAGCCGCCATGATCTGGGCCGGGAAGCCTTTCTGGAAAAAGTGTGGGAGTGGAAAGCCGAATCCGGTGGCAATATCACCCGTCAGATTCGTCGACTGGGCTCCTCGGTGGACTGGTCACGTGAACGCTTCACCATGGACGATGGTTTTTATAAGGCCGTGCAGGAAGTCTTTGTCCGCCTCTATGACGACAAGCTGATTTACCGTGGCAAGCGTCTGGTGAACTGGGATGCCAAGCTGCACACCGCCATTTCTGACCTGGAAGTGCTGTCTGAGGAAGAGCAAGGCTCGCTCTGGCACTTCCGTTATCCCTTGGCCGATGGTGCCACCACCGCCGAGGGCAAAAACTATATCGTTGTGGCTACCACCCGTCCGGAAACCATGCTCGGAGATACCGCCGTTGCGGTTAACCCGGAGGATGAGCGCTATCAGCATCTGGTAGGCAAATTTGTTGACCTGCCCCTGGTCGGCCGTCGTATTCCCATCATTGCCGATGACTACGTTGACCGTGAGTTTGGCACCGGCTGCGTGAAGATCACCCCGGCCCATGACTTTAACGACTACGAAGTGGGCAAGCGTCACGCCCTGCCGATGATCAACATCATGACACTGGACGCGGCTATCCGCAGCGAAGCTGAAGTCCTGGATCAGGATGGCCAGCCCTGTGATGCCTACCCGGCCACACTCCCTGCAGCTTATGCAGGTCTTGATCGTGCCGAGGCGCGCAAGCAAATTGTGGCGGACTTTGAAGCCCAGGGCTTACTGGAAAAAATTGATCCCCACACCCTCAAGGTTCCCCGTGGTGACCGCTCTGGCGTTGTGATTGAGCCCCTGCTGACCGATCAGTGGTTTGTGGCGGTTGCCGAACTGGCCAAGCCTGCCATTGAGGCGGTCGAACAAGGGGAAATCCAGTTCGTTCCCAAGCAGTATGAAAACATGTACTTCGCCTGGATGCGTAACCTGCAGGACTGGTGTATTTCCCGTCAGCTCTGGTGGGGCCACCGTATTCCCGCCTGGTACGATCAGGAGGGCAATGTCTATGTTGCCCGCAGCGAAGCCGAAGCCCGTAGCAAATACCAGCTCGCCGATGAGGTGGTGCTCAGCCAGGATAACGATGTACTCGATACCTGGTTCTCCTCCGCCCTTTGGACCTTTGGTACCCTGGGCTGGCCAGAAAATACTAAAGAGCTGCAAACCTTCCACCCCAGCTCCGTACTGGTAACAGGTTTTGACATCATCTTCTTCTGGGTTGCCCGCATGATCATGATGACCATGCATTTCATCAAAGATGAAAACGGCAAGCCTCAGGTGCCCTTCAAGACCGTTTACGTGCATGGTCTGGTGCGGGATGGTCAGGGTCAGAAGATGTCAAAATCCAAGGGCAACGTGCTGGACCCGATTGACCTGATTGACGGTATCAGCCTGGATGAGCTGGTCGCCAAGCGTACCGCCAACATGATGCAGCCCCAGCTGGCAGCCAAAATCGAAAAAGCGACCCGGGCCGAGTTCCCTGAAGGCATTGCCGCCTACGGTACCGATGCACTGCGCTATACCTTCCTGTCGCTAGCCTCCACCGGTCGCGACATTAAGTTCGACATGAACCGCATGGAAGGCTTCCGCAACTTCTGTAACAAGATCTGGAACGCCGCCAAGTATGTGCTGATGAATACCGAAGAGCACGACTGTGGCCAACAGGGCGGTGAGATGGAATACACCCTGGCTGACCGTTGGATTATCAGCCGCTTGCAGGTGGCCGAACAAAAAGTCACTGAAGCCCTCGACAGCTACCGCTTCGATCTCGCCACCCAGGCGCTCTACGAGTTTGTTTGGAACGAGTACTGCGACTGGTACCTGGAGTTGTCCAAGCCAGTGCTGTGGAACAAAGAGGCAAGTGCAGCCCAGCTGCGTGGCACGCGTCGCACCCTGATCCGGGTGCTGGAAGCCATTCTGCGCCTGGCACATCCCTTTATGCCCTTCATCACCGAAGAAATCTGGCAGAAGGTCAAACCCCTGGCGGGCAAAGAGGGCGACACCCTGATGCTGCAGCCCTGGCCGATCGCCAACATGGATAACTATGATGCCGCCGCAATTGAGGATCTGGAGTGGGTCAAAGGCGTCATTATCGGTATTCGTAATATCCGCGGTGAAATGAATATTTCCCCAGCCAAGACCCTGACCGTGCTGCTACGCAATGGTAGCCCTGACGACCAACGTCGCCTGGAAGAGAACCGCGCCTTCCTGCTCAAGCTGGCCAAGCTGGAAAGCCTGGAGTGGTTAGAAGGCCAGGCCCCCTTGAGCGCCACTGCCTTAGTGGGTGAAATGGAAGTGCTGGTTCCCATGGCAGGCTTGATCGACAAAGAAGCCGAAATCGCACGTCTTAGCAAAGAGCTGGACAAGCTCAGCAAAGATATTGAGCGCACCCAAAGCAAACTGGATAACCCAGGCTTTGTTGCCAAGGCACCGGCACAGTTGGTGGAGCAGGAGCAAAACCGCCTCAATGAGATGCGCCAAACCCAGGCCAAACTGGAAGAAAAACTGGCGCAGATGCAGAGTCTGTAACAACCGCTATACCTTGTCCTCCATGGCACAAGGGTCGATCTAACCCAGCCAAGACCCGGATCACCCGGGTCTTGTAGCTTTTCCCTCGTCTCAATAAAGGAAAAAGATATGTCAGTATGGCTAACTGGCAGCGTGAAATGGTTTAACGACAGCAAAGGCTACGGTTTCATACTGCGTGACGATGACGACGATGAAGTGTTCGTCCATTACAGCGCTATTCTTGGCGAAGGCCATCGCACCCTGAGAGCAAACCAGCGCGTGCGCTTTACCCTCAAGCAAAGTGATCAAGGTATTCAGGCCGATCAGGTCAGCCCCCTATGAAAATTGAACACAGTGAAGTCATCATTATTGGCGCCGGCGCAGCCGGGCTGATGTGCGCGCTCAATGCAGGTTATCGGGGCCGTCAGGTACGGGTGTTAGATCACGCCCGTCAGGCCGGTCGCAAGATTCTGATGTCCGGTGGCGGGCGCTGTAACTTCACTAACCTCAATGCCACTCCGGCAAATTACCTCTCCGCCAATCCACACTTTTGTATTTCCGCCTTGAAGCGTTACCGTCCTCAGGACTTCGTCGAACTGGTGGATCGGCATGGCCTCGAATATCACGAAAAAAGCCCAGGGCAACTATTCTGCGATCATTCCAGCAAAGACATCCTGGCGATTCTGCTGACCGAATGCGAATGGGCTGGGGTGGATATTCAGCTGCAAACCAGTATCGAACAGGTCCACTTTGACGGTCAGCGCTTTATTCTGGATAGCCAGCGCGGACGTTACAGCTGCGACTCCCTGGTGGTGGCCAGTGGCGGTTTATCCATTCCCACCATGGGGGCAAGTGGTTTTGGTTATGATCTGGCCCGCCAGTTTGGTCTGGAGGTACTGCCGGTGCGTGCAGCCTTGGTGCCTTTCACCCTGCAACCCGAGCAAAAGGCCCTCTACGCCCCTCTATCCGGTTTAAGTACCGAGGTAGAAGTCCATTGCCGCGGCAAAAGTTTCCGCGAGCCAATGCTCTTTACCCATCGAGGTATCAGCGGCCCCGCGATGCTACAAATCTCCACCTATTGGGAAGCGGGCGACAGTCTCAGTATCGACTTTTTCCCAGGGCAGAGTGCTTTTGAGCTATTCAAACTTGGCCGCCAGCAACATCCCCGCGCCCAGCTGAGCACCCTGCTCAGCCAATTACTCCCTAAACGACTAGGCCAAACCCTGGCCGAGCAATTAGATGCCCGCCATGAATTACAAAGCTACTCCGATCAGCGTTTAAAGGAGTTAGCAGAACGCCTGCATAGCTGGCAGATCAAGCCTGGCGGCACCGAAGGTTATCGCACCGCCGAGGTCACCCTGGGCGGAGTGGATACCCGTGCACTGTCCTCTAAAACCATGGCGGTCAATGCGCTGCCCCAACTGTACTTTATTGGTGAGGTGGTGGATGTCACCGGTGAACTGGGGGGATACAACTTCCAGTGGGCCTGGGCCTCGGCGGTGGCCGCGGCTCAGGCGGTGTGAGCGCGTAAATACTGCTCAATCTCAGTGGCAAAGACTTGATCAGCCCGCTGTAAGCGCTGCATTAACGCTTCCACCTGATCAGACTGCTCAGCCTTGATCGCTTGTTCCAACTCCGCTGCGGCCTGTTGCAGTGCCAGCGCCATTAATTGGCCGGCACTGCCTTTCAAGCTGTGCGCGTCTTCACGCAAACGGCGCCAATCCTGGCTCTTTAGCGCAGCCTGCATACGCTGCCAGCGAGGCTGTCGCTGGCTTAAAAACAGGTTGAGGATTTCTTCCAAGTCCCCTTGGCTATCGGCAAATAACTGCAGTAGCTCAGCATTATCCCAAGTCGGTAAAGCCGTCGTATCCGCGGCCTCTAGAGTAGAGATAGGCTGCTCTTCCAACTCATCCTGAGTGGCAAACTCCTCCCCCGGTATACCCAATAACCAATGCTGTAATTTGGCTTTCAGGTGTAGCAAACGTAGCGGTTTGCTCAGGTAATCACTCATACCCGCCGCCAAACACTTCTCCCGATCACCTTTCATCGCATTGGCAGTCAAGGCAATAATCGGCAACGCGGTATAACGCTCCCCTCCTGCCCCGGCACGGATTTGTCGGCTAGCTTCATAGCCATCCATGTCCGGCATCTGGCAATCCATCAGCACCAATGAGTAGGGATCCTGAGTGGCCTGCTGCAAAGCTTGCAGAGCCTCCAAGCCATTGGTGGCCAAATCCGCCACCAAGCCCAGCTCTTGTAACATTAAACGCGCAACTTCCTGGTTCACGACATTATCATCCACCAACAAAATGCGCGTACCAGGCGGCCAATTCAGCTGCACATGCTCCTGCTGCTGCAACTGCCCTTGCACGTAGCGCGTTACTCCATCTTCACCTTCAGTCAACAAGGCAATCAGGGCATCGTATAGCAGGCTAGGATTGAGTGGCTGGGTCATTGCCAACCAGAGCTCATCCTGCTCTGCTGAAAGCCAATTGCCCATCACTACGCCTAACTTACCGGCAGGCCAGTGCAACTGACGCCACTGCTGTACTCCTGAATGCTCATCACGCACTTGCTGCTCATGCACTAACAACACCAATGGTCGCTGTGGCTCCAACCCCTGCATATAGGCTAAACAGGTATCCAGATCTGCCAAAAAGACAGGTTGCGCTCCCCAGCTCTGCAATTGTTGCTCCAAAACACGCCGCTGCACAGGGTGGGGCTCTACTGCCAGGATTTGCATACTCTCTAACCCTGTGGGGTAGCGCTGGTTAGCATTTTCACTGGCGGCCAAACACACCTCAAACTCAAAACGACTCCCCTGCCCTGGCTGACTATGAACCCAAATATCCCCCTGCATGAGCTGACAGAGCTGCTTACAAATCGCCAACCCCAGACCTGTCCCGCCATACTCACGGGTGGTGGATGCGTCAACCTGAGTGAAAGGATCAAACAGCCCCTGCTGCTTTTCGCTGGCAATACCAATGCCGCTGTCTTCTACCCATCCATGCAAGCGCCATCCCCCCGCTTGGGGGCTGAGACGACAACCCAGATACACCTCTCCTTGCTCAGTAAACTTCAGGGCATTGCCAAGTAAGTTCAGCCAAATCTGACGCAGGCGCCCAGGATCTCCTTTGACGCTGCTAATGTTAACCCCACTGACATCCATGACCAGCTCCAATCCTTTTTGCTGAGCTTTAATGGCAATGGTCTGACAGACTCCCTCAATCACTTTAACCAGATCAAACTCCAATACCTCAAGCTCCAGCTTACCGGCATCTATCTTGGAAAAATCGAGAATGTCATTAATCAGTCCCAGTAAGGTGTCCGCGCTATTTTGTGCAATCTGTAATTTACGCACGGCCTCTTGATCACGAACCTGGCGGGTTAACAGATTCAACATGCCTAACACGCCATTCAGAGGGGTACGAATCTCATGGCTCATAGTGGCGAGAAATTCGCTTTTCGCCAAAGCTGCCTGTTCGGCTTGCTCTTTGGCTGCAATCAGTTGCATTTCTACCTGGCGTCGCTGCTCCGCCGCGAAAATAGAGCCAATCAGGGTAGCAGAGGCAATAACAAAGGCTTCTTCACTTTGCTGCCATTGCCGCTTAGGCCCTATATGCTCCGCACAGAGCACACCGACGATGCCTTGTCCGGTGGGAATCACCGCATCCAGCATAGAGCTAATGCCATAGGGCTTTAGATAGCCATCAA
This sequence comes from Balneatrix alpica DSM 16621, assembly GCF_000619885.1. Taxonomy (GTDB): domain Bacteria; phylum Pseudomonadota; class Gammaproteobacteria; order Pseudomonadales; family Balneatricaceae; genus Balneatrix; species Balneatrix alpica. The sequence goes on from NZ_JHUZ01000011.1 coordinate 366,788, forward strand.
TAAAGCTTTGCGTCGCTGGATGTTTAAAGGTGTCATCAATGGTGAGGTGAGCATCCATCGACATCGCACGAAAATAAGCTGGATGTTCACGCTTATTCAGCACCAGACCTTCACCGCTATGGCCCTGCTGTTGATCAAACAGACTCACACAGGCGAGCTGTTCACCATTTTCACTAAAGCGCCAAATACTAACCCGGCATACCTGCAGTGCCTCACTGATACGTTTGGTCAGCTCTGCTTTGGCCGCCTGCAAATCCCCTTTCATCACCGCTGGATGCAAGGTCAACTGCGCCAAGGTGCGGTTATGCCGCAGCGCCTGTTCATGAGCTAATTGTGTGCGCTTACGCACATCAATATCCTGGAATGAGCCAAACAGACGCACGCAACGTCCATTGCGCATCTCCGCCTCACCATGACTGGCCACCCAATGCTCACGACCATCACTGGTCAACATTTCTAACTCCAGGTACCAGGGGGTACCATCTTGCTTGGCCCGTTCAACCGCCGCTTTTATTTGCTCACGGCTGCGGCCAGGCTTATAGAACGCCAAGGCTTTGGCTTCGCTAGGCTGATAATCTGGCCCCACGCCATGGAGCTCTTTATTCATTGCCGACCAATTCAGCCTGCCACTCGCCATATCCAGATCCCAGGCACCAATACGCATTTGCCGGCTCATGGCCTCCAACATACGTTGCTGGAAGAGTAATTGTTCCTGCCTGTGCTTCTGCTGGCTGATATCCAACTGAGTGCCAACCATCCGTACTGCTTTACCATCACTATCCCACTCGACTACCTGCCCGGTAGTCAGCATCCAGACCCAGCCGCCATCCTTATGACGCATCCGTAACTCACAGGAGCAAATCTCCAACTCCCCTAGCCAGCGACGCCTCACCTGATCTTCCGCCACTGGCAAATCATCGGGATGCACTAACCCACGCCAGGTATCAATGCTTAACGGCTGAAGATCTTCCAGGCTGTAGCCCATGCTCTGTGCCCAGCGCTGATTAAAATCCAACTCACCCGTTTGAATTTGCCAATCCCAAATCCCTACGCCAGTACTAGCAATGACCTGCTCTAGCTGTAGTTGATGAGTTTTCAAAGCTTGGCGTTCACTCAGACTTTCAATAACCGTCCATAAGTATTGTTGGCCACTGCTACCGATATAGGCTGTCGATCTGAGTAAAACAGGATGTTTTTCACCTTTTAGATAAATTTCTTGCGGCTGATCCGCGTTAAGCAACTGCTCAGGCAGAGGACTATTAAAGAGATCGCGCAAATGAGCAGGCATAGACTGAGCGAAACGCTCTGCTAGATAAGGATTCCAGGAAATCAGTTTGCCGCTGGGATATTCACTCAGGGCAATCCCCAACGGCACCAAATTAAGAAAGCCTTCCAATCGTTCTTCATGCTGCTGCTGGCGTTTGCTGACCCGCAATAAGAGTAAACAGGGCAAAATAATCAGCAACCAAGCCCCGACGAGAACGGAGCGAACTAACCGAGCATTATGCGCCTGAACTGGCCAGCCCTGCTGTGGTATCGCAGCTAACTGCCAGCTACCACCAGGTAATATGACTCGCTGTAGCTCTGGCTCTTGTTCAAACAAAGTTTCTTGCCCCCAAAACACTTGGCCCTGGGAGCCCTGGCTATCCTGACCGCGTAAGGCAATTTGCATCCGCTGTGCAGCATCCAGCAATCCACCACGTTGATACAGATGCTCGACATCAATCACCGCGGAGACCAGCCCCCAAAAGTATCGCTCCTCGTCTTGATCAAGGAATACTGGAATACGACCAATAAAGCCCTGTCCGCCCTGCACTAAGTTCACTGGCCCGGCTACGACCATTCGGCCACTATTTTTGACCGCTAATGCAGCTTGGCGCTGTTGTGGATGTGCGCCCAGATCCAGTCCTAATGCCCCCTGGTTATTCTCCAAGGGATAGATCATCCGAATCACCATCTCAGGGGCGGCACTCAAAACACGCAAGCTGGTATTACCAGCAAATAAAGGCGCAGCAAATTGAGCGTAACGGCTTTGATTCATCTGAGGCTCGACACTGATGGCCGCTACGATGCCCTGTGCTGTCTGTAAATCTGCATGAATAGCCCCTTCTAACGAGGCACGAAGATTGGCCAACTGCGCCGCCACTTCCGCACGCACCTGACGCTGATAAAGACTGTTATTTAAGCGATCAAGATAAAAACCAATCGCTGCTAACACTAGAGCCAACACCAAGGTAATCAGGTGAAAAAGACGTAAAATCTGCTTGGCTGTCATGCTCGCTCCTGCGCTCTGCCTCCATGCTATGTAGCTGCACCCGCCAAGGCATTCAAGCAAGCCCAGATTACCAATATAAAAAAACCCCGCAGCGAGCGGGGTTTGGCATCTTTGCTAGCTTATTCGGCAGTGAATTAGGCCGTCAGCGCATCCAGAGCAAGCTTCAACATATCGTTAAAAGTGGTCTGGCGTTCTTCGGCGGTGGTCACTTCGCCGGTACGGATATGATCGGACACCGTCATAATGGCCAGGGCATTGGCATTAAACTCTGCAGCGGCACCGTAAAGGCCTGCCGCTTCCATCTCCACCCCCAACACTCCATGTTTTTCCATCACATCAAACATGCTGGCATCGGGGCTGTAGAACAGGTCCGCCGAGAACACATTACCGATCCGCACCGGCAGGCCGCCTGCTTCGGCGGCATCGGCCACCTTGCGCAGCAAGGAATAGCTGCAGATAGCGGCAAAGTCATAGCCCTTGAAGCGGGTACGGTTAACGTTGGAGTCGGTGCAGGCACCCATGGCAATGATGACATCCCGCACTTTGACATCGGTGCTGATCGCACCACAGGTACCAACCCGTACCAGGTTTTTGACGCCGTATTCGGTGATCAGCTCCTTGGCGTAAATCGAGCAGGAAGGAATGCCCATGCCGGAACCCATCACCGAAATCCGCTTACCCTTGTAGTAGCCGGTGTAGCCAAACATATTGCGTACATCGGTGACCAACTCAGCCTGCTCAAGGAAGTTTTCCGCAATATACTTGGCCCGCAAAGGGTCACCAGGAAACAGGCAGGTTTCGGCAAAGGCACCAGCAGGCGCATTAATATGGGGAGTAGCCATCTGTGTCTCTCTTTATTCAGGGCTGCAGCGAGTTAGAAAAAGGACTCGCCATATTGCATGGGTTCTAACTTAAACAGGGTCGCCAGACTCTGACCCACATCGGCGAAACTGCGCCTTAAACCAAGGCTGCCAGCTTGTACCTGCTGGCCATAGACCAACACCGGCACATGCTCACGGGTATGATCGGAGCCAGGCCAGGTAGGATCACAGCCGTGATCCGCCGACAGAATCAATACATCCTCAGGGCGCAGTTTAGCCATAATCTGCGGCAAACGCTGATCAAAGTACTCCAGCGCCGCAGCATAACCGGCCACATCACGACGATGCCCATAGCTGGAATCAAAGTCGACCAGATTCGTGAAGATGATGCTGTTATCCGCCTGCTCATCCATTTGCGTCAGGGTGGCATCAATCAAGGCCTCAAGTCCGGTTGCCTTGATCTTCTGGGTAATCCCCTGGTGGGCATAGATATCGGCGATTTTACCGATACTCACTACCTCACCACCGGCGGCCACCAGTTTGTCCAGCACCGTTGCCGAGGGGGGGAGAACGGAGTAGTCACGACGGTTGCCTGTACGCTGGAAGCTGGCCGCATCCTCACCAACAAAGGGGCGGGCAATCACCCGGCCAATATTGAGGGGGTCAAGCAGCTCACGCGCCAATTCACACAGAGCATACAGGCGCTCTAAGCCAAAGCTTTGTTCATGGCAGGCAATCTGGAACACTGAGTCCGCCGAGGTATAAAAAATCGGCTTACCCGTGCGCATATGCTCCTCCCCCAAACGCTCGAGGATTTCCGTACCTGAGGCATGGCAGTTACCCAGGTAACCGGGCAGTTGTGCGCGCTGCACCAGTTCGTCCAGCAGGCTTTGTGGGAAGGACTCGCTCTTGGCGTGAAAGTAGCCCCAGTCAAAGAGTACCGGCACCCCGGCCAGCTCCCAGTGACCAGAGGGGGTATCCTTACCGGAGGACAGCTCCTCCGCCCAACCGTAAGCTCCTTTTATCTCCACCTCGGGCAAACCCTGTGGATAGCGCCCCGTCGAGCCTGCGCTGGCTTTACCCAACCCCAGGCTCAACAGATGGGGAATCTGCAAGGGGCCGGTCCGTCCCCGCTCGGCCAATCCCTGGGCACAACGCTCGGCAATATGGCCGAAGGTATCGGCGCCTACATCGCCAAAACGCTCGGCATCAGCAGTAGCGCCAATGCCAAAGGAGTCGAGCACCAGAATGATTGCACGGGCCATGGTTGTCTCCTTAGGGGGCAATACGTTCATACACGGCAGGCAGGGCCGCCGGCGCCTGCTCACCCAGACTGATCGCAGCCTGTACCTGGGCAGCCGCTTCCTGCCAATCGGCCTCAGTACGGGCATGAATCATGGCCAGCGGACGTTGGTTATCAACAGACTCACCCAGAGCAATGATTTCGGTTAGCCCTACTGAGTAATCCAGTTTGTCATCCGCCCGACGCCGTCCGCCTCCCAGTGCCACCACGGCGAGGCCCAGCTCACGGGTATTCATCTGCGTAACCACGCCTGCTTGCTGAGCATAGACAGGCTTAACGATGGCCGCCTGAGCCAGGTGGACATCATAGCGCTCGATAAAGTCCAGCGGGCCACCCAAGGTGCTAACCATCCGCGCAAAGGCTTCTGCGGCGCGGCCGGAATCCAGCGCCTGCTGTAGTTTATCTCTGGCGGCGGCTTCGTTCTCTGCCAAGCCGCCAAGCATCAGCATTTCGGCACAGAGTGCCATGGTGACCTCATGCAGGCGCGGATTACGCTCGTCACCGCGCAGGTAACGTACCGCCTCACGCACTTCCACCGCATTGCCCGCTGACCAGGCTAAAACCTGGCTCATATCGGTAATCAGGGCAGAGGTTTTCACCCCGGCACCATTGGCCACCGTCACCAGGCTTTGCGCCAGCTCTTTGGACAGCTCGTAGCTGGGCATAAAAGCACCGCTACCGGCTTTAACGTCCAATGCCAGGCCTTGCAAACCAGCCGCCAGCTTCTTCGACAGAATGGAAGCGGTGATCAACGGCACAGATTCAACCGTTGAGGTCACATCACGGGTGGCATAAAAGCGCTTATCCGCCGGGGCCAGGTTGCCGGTTTGACCGATAATGGCCACCCCCACTTCCTTCACCACCTGGCGGAACAGGGTGTTATCCGGGGCCGTGTTATAACCGGGAATCGCATCAAACTTATCCAGCGTACCGCCGGTATGACCGAGACCTCGGCCAGAAATCATCGGTACATAACCACCACAGGCAGCGACCATTGGCCCTAACATCAGGCTGACCACATCCCCCACCCCACCGGTGGAGTGCTTATCCAGTACCGGGCCATTGAGGTTGAGACTGGCCCATTCCAGCACCTCGCCAGAATCACGCATAGCCTGGGTCAGGGCAATACGCTCATCCATGCTCATCCCCTGGAAATACACTGCCATTGCCAGCGCAGCAATCTGCCCTTCGGTCACGCTTTCATTGCGAATACCGTCAACAAAAAAGTCGATTTGCGCCTTGGACAGGGCCTTGCCATCGCGTTTAGCCCGAATAATTTCTTGAGGTAAAAACATAATGGCTCCTTAGTATCCCTGAGCGGTGACGCTATCTTTGCCTTCAAGCGTTGCCACCAAGCTACCTAACAGGCTGCTCGCACCGAAGCGAAAATGGGCCGGGGTCACCCACTCCTGCCCCAGAATATCGGCAGCCAACTGCAGGTAGGCTTGCGCCTCTGCTGCACTGCGCACGCCACCCGCGGCTTTAAAGCCACAGGCTTTGCCACTATCACGAATGGCGCTGAGCATAATCTCTGCCGCTTCCAGGGTGGCATTCACAGGCACTTTACCGGTTGAAGTCTTGATAAAGTCCGCACCCGCTTGAATACAAATCTCGCTGGCCTGACGGATTAGAGCAGGGGTTGCCAGCTCACCGCTTTCAATAATCACCTTCAGCTGAGCCTGATTGCCACAAGCCTGTTTACAGGCAGCCACCAGCTCCGCTCCCAGCTCGGCATTGCCTGCCATCAACGCGCGATAGGGGAACACCACATCCACTTCATCGGCCCCTGCGGCTACCGCGCGTTCGGTTTCACGCACCGCTCGCGCCAAATCTTCACTGCCATCAGGGAAGTTAGTCACGGTGGCGACTTTAACCTGGGTTAACCCCTGCGCATCAAGCGCCTGACGGGCGCTGACAATCAATTCGGGATAAACACAGATCGCCGCCGGCGCCCCAAAGGCAGTGTTGGCTGAGGCACAGAGTGCCGCCACCTTGGCCGGGGTATCGGTGCTATTGAGGGTGGTTAAATCCATCATGCTAAGTGCCTGACGGGCAGCCTGTTGCAATGCATTCATGAAGGTATCTCCTGCGCGGGAGCAAACTGGAAAGAAGCGGGTAATAACTCGGCCACCTGCCAGCGCTGTTGCTGCTCAGTATCGCAGGTGGCGATCACTTCTGCCTCAGCGGCAAAAAACTCGGCAATCACCTGGCGACAAGCGCCACAGGGGGAATATAGCCGACCACCCGGCATATAGATCAGTAGATTGGCAAAGTCTTTGGCTTGATAGCCCTGGGCCAGCGCAGCATAAATCGCCGTACGCTCAGCGCAGTTGGATAGGCCATAGGATACGTTTTCAACGTTACAGCCCGGAATCAGGGTGCCATCTTTGAGTTGCAGCGCGGCTCCCACCGGAAAGCGGCTATAGGGAATATATGCACGGCTGGCGGCGGTTTGCGCCAATGACTTCATAGAGGCAAAAACAGCGGGGGTGAGTTCCACGGCCATATTGCACCTTGTTGTTCGTATGATGGATAACCGAAGTGATCAGGCAGGGGCGGGCAAGAATACGCCGCCAGAGAACAGAGATCCAGGTGAGTCCTGCTTAGGATGCTCTAGAACCGTCAACCTTAGTGCAGTAAAACACCGGTAGGCACCTGCCGCAATACAACGATCTCTCCCCTGGCAGGCACCACCGGAGCGGCCTAGATTACCCAGTCTTAAGCTGGTTGCCAAGCACTTTCAGACCACACGGTTAGATTTTTACCTAAAGGTAAGAAGTTTAGTCAACTTTTTCCTTTACAGGTTGATCTTTCTGCCTAAAATACTGTTCATATATACAGCATTCTACCTATCTGAACACTAGGTGCCCTATGTCTGATCCGGACTGGTTATTAGCCCAAGCACACCCCCATCGTGGCGCCTTGAATAATCTGCCCAACCGTTTTGCCAAACATCATAGCGAACGGGAGGACGATGGCTGGCAACTGCTGGTAGCGGACTCTCATCCGCACACTCAGGTACAGCAGGAACGAGTAAAAACCATCCTCAGCCATAATGACTCCCCCGACCTGCCCTTCCACACCACCCTTAACCCCTACCGTGGTTGTGAACATGGCTGCATCTACTGCTTTGCCCGGCCCTCTCATGCTTACTGGGATTTATCGCCAGGCCTGGACTTTGAAACCCGCCTGATTGCCAAAAGCAACGCCGTTGAGGTACTCAAAAATACTCTGCAGGATCCCAAATATCAGGTCGAGCCCCTGGCCTTGGGTGCCAATACCGATGCCTATCAACCGCTGGAAAGCCGGTTGCAAACCACCCGGCAACTCCTCGAAGTATTGTTGGATTATCGTCATCCGGTCGGTCTGGTCACTAAGGGCGCCTTAATTCTACGTGATCTATCCCTCTGGCAAGCCCTGGCTGCACAGGAGTTAGCCAGTGTGCGTATCAGCCTGACCACCTTGGATGAGGATCTGCGCCAGCGTTTAGAGCCCCGTGCCGCCACCGTCAGCGCCCGTCTGAAAGTGATAGAGCGCCTCAGTCAGGCCGGGGTACCGGTGGGGGTGATGCTGGCACCGGTGATTCCAGCTTTAAACGAGCATGAACTAGAGCAGTTATTAGCTGCAGCGGCCAATGCCGGTGCCAAGTGGGCAGGCTATATTCTGCTGCGCTTACCCTTGGAAGTAGCGCCTTTATTTCGTGATTGGCTACAGCAGCATTATCCACAGCGCGCTCAGCATGTGATGAGCCTGGTACAACAAAGCCGCGACGGTAAAGACTACGATGCCCGCTTTGGTCAACGCATGCGGGGCCAGGGCAAATTTGCCGAGTTACTGGCCCAGCGTTTTCGTCTGGCCTGTAAACGCTATGGCCTGAATGAACAGGCCGCACCGCCTTTGCGCACCGATCTGTTTCAGCCGCCTAACCAGCAGTTCAGTCTGTTTTAGCCCAACATCCTAAGCTTGGCCCCTCCACAGCCACACGAAATAGCCAAGCCAATCGTACAGACGCCCATGCAACAGAACCTTATTGCAGCAAAATAGCTGTCAGCCCGGCACGCTGTGCCGCCGCTTGCAAGCGCCCGTCTGCTTGAACCTGCTGCAGGAAACGATTCAGCACCGCCAGCATGCCCTGCTCACCTTTTTTAACGGCGTAGGCATAATCAGTTGGTGCCAAGGCCTGGGGTGGGGCCAATAGTTGCGCCCAAGAGGTCAAACTCGCCATGCGTTTGCCATAGGGGTAATCCGTCATCAAGACATCTGCCCGGCCACTCATCACCTCTTCTTCACGCGCCTTAAAGCTATCGACGGTACGCAGCGTGGCCTGTTTAAGCTGTTCCCGCATCACTGGCTCCATATAGGTGCCCGCCATCACCACCACGACATTGCCTGGCTGGTCAATATCCTGCCAGCGTCGAATAAAACGGGTGTTTTTATTCATCACCGCATAGATGCCACTGCGCAGATACGGCTGGCTAAAATCGAGATACTGCGTACGATCTGCCCGCACGCCAACACCGTGCATCGCCACATCACAGTGCCCTTCCGTCAGATTACTGATCAACTGAGTAAAGCTGCTGTCAACGAAATTCAGCTTAACTTGCAGGCTAGCAGCCAGTGCTTCAGCCATGTCGATATCCAAACCTTCCAGCACCTGGGTACGAGGGTTACGGTAGCTGATAGCGAAATAATCCGGCCAAATGCACACATTGAGCTGCCCACGTGCCTGAACCTGTTGCAATACGTCCGCCGCCGCTCTATCAACTCCCCATAGAGTTAAACTCAGCATCCAGACTACCAACCAGGCAACACTGGGTTTAAGCAAGTTAGGCATAACCGATACTCCTAAGGGATAGCCGATGGGGAAAGGCAGACAGGCTATTATGCAGCCACAAGAGCCGCTTCCATTGATCTACCCCAGGGTTTGAATTGGTCAATGGCTTAAACTAGCCCTTGCACTGTTTATTGCGGTAGGTTGCAGCAGTAAAAAATACTGACGCGTTAGCGGAAATGGCGATTGAGCAATAACAGCTACTGAACGGAAGAGTGCAGCCTAATGTATGCCCTGTTCGTTGTACTGGCCAAAGCCAGAGAATGCATTCATTGAAGTAAGCAGGCGATGCCCACCACTGTCAGTCTGAATCGATTACTGATTATTTTACTTATCAGCACCTGCTCCTTGGTCTTGATCACCCTGCTGCTTATTAACTTCTGGCAATACAGTCTGCAACGCCAAGAGACCCTGCAAACCCAACTGCGCACCGCCGAAGGCAGCATTACTCATATGCTGGAAAGCCTTGATGTCAGCATGCGCGCCCTCAGTGATCAACTTTTGCCCGCGCTGGATGCCCGCGCCCATACCGAGGCACTGGAACGCCGACTCCAGCAAAGCACCGCCTACACCCCTCATATCCGTCAGTTGGTGCTCAGCCAAAATCAACGCATTCTTGCCAGCAGCCTGGGTGACAGTGATCGCGGCCAGTTGCTGGACTTCAATGCCCTGGGCATTCCTGAGCCTAATAGCAGCGCCGTCAATCCTCGTCGTATTCGCCTTGATATTGGCCCCTTAATCAACAGCCGCTACCTCCCCTTAGCGGAGGCCGATGCAGGCCCCCAACCACGCTATTTAATCCCTTTGCTTTACCCTCTGGGCCAGGCCCCTAAGCAAGGTAATCTGCAGTTAATATTGGCCTTAAGCGCCGAATCCTTGCAGGACCTCATCCGCGAGGCTGGACTCAGCTCTGAGCAGGTAGGTCTCTTTACCCTGAGCCATCAATACAGCCTGCTGCCGGGCTTCACTACCACTGATGACGAGCGCCTCAACCGCTGGCATCAATGGCGCCAACAATTGCTCCTGTCCGGAGCCGAAGAACAACGTTTTAGCCAACAGACACTAGGACTGCCCAGCAGTTTTGCCCAACTGCGCCTCTCCCCCCGTGCACCTTTAGTGTTAATTGCAGAAGAATCCCTCAGTGACCATCTGCGCTCCTGGCTAGCAGAAACCTGGGTGCTGTTACTTATTTTGAGTCTGTTGATTCTAGCTACGGTGATTTTGGCTGTTTTCTTTGCCTTGGACATCAAGCAGCGCCTAGCAGTACAACAACAATTGCGCCTGCTTAACCGCGCTCTCGACCAATCCCCCAATGCGGTCGTGATCACTGATCGTCAACGCCGCATCGTTTATATCAATCAAGCCTTTAGTGAACTCTTTGGTTATGCCCCCACTGAAGTGCTGGGCCACAGCCCTAGCCTACTAAAGTCAGAACAAACCCCCGCACAGACCTTTCATGACCTTGATGAACATTTACATAAAGGGGAAACCTGGCACGGTGAGTTTGTTAACCGACGTCGTGAAGGAGAGCTGCTATCCATCGCCTGTTCTATTTCCACCCTGACAACCGATGGAGAGGCCAGCCACCATATCGGGGTCATGCAGGATATCAGCGCCCAAAAGCGAGCCGAGCAGGAAATTCGCATTGCCGCCAAAGCCTTCGATATTCAAGAAGGCTTAATGATTACCGATGCTGCGCAGCGTATCCTGCGGGTCAATCAAACCTTTACCAGCATCACCGGTTATCGCCAGCAAGATGTAGAGGGCTATACCCCTGCCATTCTGAAGTCTGGCCGGCACGATGCCAGCTTCTACTTGGCCATGCAGGAAAGCCTTAACAGCACCGGTTTCTGGGAAGGGGAAATCTGGAATCGTAAAAAAAATGGCGAGATCTACCCAGAGTGGCTGATGATCCGTAGCGTCACCGATGAACAGGGTGCCGTCCTCAACTATATTGGCTCCTTTACCGATATTACCCAACGCAAGGCCCAGGAAGCCCGTATTCACCAACTGGCCTTCTACGACCCCCTGACTCACCTGCCTAACCGCCGCTTACTCAGCGAACGCCTGCAACATGCTTTGCAACGCCGTAACCGCCGCCCTCAATATGGCGCCTTAATCCTGCTGGATTTAGATCACTTCAAACTGATTAACGACACCCAAGGCCATGACAAAGGGGATGCCCTGCTCGGTCAAATGGCCCAACGCCTAAGCCACTGTGTCCGCCGGGAAGACACCGTTGCCCGTATGGGGGGCGATGAGTTTGTAGTGCTGCTGGAAGAACTCAGTGACCACCCAGACCAAGCGTGGCTACAAGTACAGAAGGTGGCGATGAAAATCCTGGTACAGGGACGTACGCCCTTTACCCTGGGGGAGAATGAGTTCCGCATCAGCGCAAGCTTAGGGGTCTGCCTGTTTAATAGTAGTGAACACAGCGCTGATGAGCTGATTAAACAAGCTGATATCGCCCTCTATGAAGCCAAACATGCAGGTCGTGACCGCTATTGCTTATTCTCTACCCCCATGCAAGAGAAGCTGGCCGCTGATACCGAGCTCGAACGCGCCCTGCATTTGGCGCTGCAAGACCACCAACTCAGCCTGCATGTCCAACCACAGTATAATGGCGCGCGGCGCCTAATCGGTGCGGAAGTCCTGCTCCGCTGGCCCGAGCGCAGCGACGTCAGTACCAGCCACTTTATTGCCCTGGCGGAGCACAGTGACCTGATTCTGCAAATTGATGCCTGGGTATTGGAGTACAGCTGCCAGCTGCTCAAACAATGGCAAGCCGACTTGCCCAGCGGCTTCCAACTCAGTATCAACGTCAGTACCCGTCAGTTTATGCAACCAGACTTTGCTGAGCGGGTAGACAAACTCTTACAACGCTATCAGCTCGCCCCTGCCTTACTGCGCCTGGAGATTACAGAAAACCTGCTCATCAGTGATCTGCAGCAGGCCCAACAAATCATGCATGCCCTCTGCCAATTAGGGGTAGAACTGGATCTGGACGACTTTGGCACCGGTTTTTCCTCCCTTGCCTATCTCAAGCGCTTGCCGTTAAAACACCTGAAAATTGACCGGAGTTTCGTGCAGGATCTGCCCCAGGATAGCGCTAGCGTGGCCATTGCCCGCGCCAGTATCCAACTGGCCAATAACCTGGGAATGCAGGCCCTGGCAGAAGGGGTAGAAAACCAAGCCCAATTCGAACTGCTGCAACAGCTCGGCTGTCATGGCTACCAAGGTTACTGGCTGGCACGCCCCATGCCCCCGGCAGCTTTTCTGCGCCTACTGCGGGATAGCCGTTCGGGCTAAATCCTGTCAGATAGTCCTTCGCTATCATTAGCAAAGCTCATCTTGACCACTATCATCGCACTAATATTCATCGCACTAATATGACGGTTCTATGACCTCCACCCCCTGAGACCCAGGCCTTTGATCCAGCGCAACCCTTCCCCCTAGTGACGGCGTAAACTGACACGCGTTCAGTCTGTGAGCGACCTGGAGCCACCGCTCAACTCTACCCACCGCAATTAGCATCAATAGTGCTAACTGAGTGCCAAGGACGCCCCATGAAGGTTAATCAACCCGTCACCGATCAAGCCGTTAGCGTTAGCCCGACAGACCGTATTCTCTCTACTACCGACAGCAAAGGCAGAATCACCTACACCAATCCCGACTTTGAACGCATCAGTGGCTACTCCCAAGCAGAATTGCTCGGTCAGGCGCACAATATTGTGCGCCACCCTGATATGCCTAGCGCCGCCTTCGCTGACCTCTGGGATCACCTCAAACAACAGCAAAACTGGCGAGGCCTGGTGAAAAACCGCTGTAAAAATGGCGATTACTACTGGGTCGATGCATTTGTCACCCCCATTGTCGATCCTCAGGGACAAACGCTGGAGTATCAGTCTGTCCGTATCGCCGCCGATGCGAATGCAGTGAAGCGGGCAGAGCGTGTCTATCAACGCCTCCATCAAGGCCAACGCCCCCTGCCGCCGACCTGGTTGAGTCCGACACTGGCCCTCTGGGGAGTGGGACTGACCCTGTTCAGCAGCCTGGCCCTCAGTCAGCTACAGCCCACCCCCTGGCTGGTGCTGCTGCTTAACCTCATGCTAGGTGGGGGCGCCTTGGCCTATTTATGCCATTTTCACCGTCGACTACAGCGTTTAGTCCGTCGCCAACCCCAACAAAAAAGTGCTGAACTCATGAGTTACCTCTACAGCGGCCAGCAAGACCTGGTTGGCCGTTTAGACTACCTACTCGGCTCCCAACATTTACAACGCCTGGCCATGGCGGCCCGCTTAGCCAATGAATCCAGCCGCTTACATCAGCAAGGGGTGCAAGGCTTGGAGGACACCCGCAACTTACACGATCGTATCCATACCCAGCACCAACATACCGAACAAATCAGCCTCGCTATCTCGCAACTCAACGAAGCCATTGCCCATATTGCCGAGCAGGCCAGCCATATTCAGGAGCAAGCCAGCCAGGTACAACACCTGAGCCAACAGGGGCGAGGCCAAATGCACACCCTCAGCCAAGCGATCAGCACGCTTAATCGCAACCTGCAAGCCTCCCGCCAGAGCATTCACTCACTGCGCAACAGCAATGAGCAAATCAGCCAACTGCTCAATCTGATTATCGAAATTGCCGAACAAACCAACCTACTAGCACTAAATGCCGCCATTGAAGCGGCACGGGCAGGGGATCAGGGAAGAGGTTTTGCCGTGGTGGCGGATGAAGTACGCAAACTGGCCCAGCGTACCCAGGGCGCAACAGAAGAAATCCATCAGGCCATTGCGGCCGTTAACGACAATACCGAGTCAACCGTAGCGCAAATGCAAGCCGGGCATAACAGCCTGGAGCAAGCCCTCGCCCATAGCGCCAAACTTGATGAAGACTTACAGCTAATGTTGGAAGCCCTGGAACACATGGCCGCCCATATTGGCTCCACTGCCAGTGCGACGGAGCAACAAGGGAGCGCCTGTCAGGATATTTCCCACACCCTCGGTTCACTGAGTGAACTGGCGGGGTCTAACCGTCACGATGTCGCCCGCCTGGATCAACGCCTCAGCCTGATTGCCGAGGCGATGGGCGCCAATGGTCGCTTAGCGGAAAGTTTCAACCAGCGTTAACGCCAATCCTTAGTTTACATCCAGGAATAGTCGGACAGCATGGAGGCTGGCCGCTGTTGCTCCACTAATTTCTGCACCTGTTCCGACAGCTGTTGGCGCCAGGCGGGGGAGTTACATTCGGACTTTTTCGAAACCGTAAAATAGAGGTTTTCAATCGACACCGGCTTACTCAGTGGCTCGAACTTCCCTTTAAAATCAGCCTGCTCAAGCAGCGGTAATGCTTGATAGAGTTCGTAAATCACATAGTCCGTGCGCCCCATTTCCAGCTTGGCAAAGGCTGTTTCAATGCTGCCCACCTCTTCAATCGCTAGATGCTCACGAGCATAGCGATCGAAGTCTTCACCAAAACTGTTATTAATCAGAGTACCGCCCCGGCGCCCCTGCAAGTCTGACCATTGCTGATAATTAAAGGTTTCGCCCTGGCGCACCCAAATCACGCTGGGGATCTGCATAAAAGCAGGCTCAATGTAGTCCATATAGGCTTTGCGGGGTTCGGTCATAAAGGCACCGGCCAGCATGTCCACTGCGCCACTCTCCGCCTCATATTGGGCCCGTGCCCAGGAGCCACGATCACGCACCACCAGCTCCTGGCCAAGTGGTGTCACCGCCTCACGCAACAAATCCACACTAATTCCAGTCAAAAAGCCTGGGTGATTAGCATTGCGGTACAGAATCGGTGGATACTCCGCATTCCCCGTAGCGATAATGCGGCTACACTCCTTCGCCCCTACAGCAAAGGAGGCCCCCACTAAACAGATGGCTACTCCCAGCCGGAGAATGTTGCTCCATTGACTACTTAGACTAACCTGAAGCCTGATCATCACCTTACCTCAATGGTCACTACAACAAACGGAGCCCCTATGACCCCGATACGTGGCCGCTGCCTCTGTGGCAGCATTCGTTACTCTCTCATGCAAACACCTGATAACTATCAGTTTTGCTACTGTGACACCTGTCGCCGGGCACATGCCAGTGCTTTTTCCGTTGGGGCAACTATCGCCAGCCAAAATTTTGTTCTGGATCAAGGCCAGGAGCTGCTCAGCTACTTTGAGTCTTCTCCCGGCAAACGGCGTTACTTCTGCCGCCACTGCGGCACTCACCTCTATGCCTGGCGCCCTGCCCAACCTGAAGCCCTGCGCCTGCGTATTGCCACCCTGGATACCCCACCTCCCATGCATTTTGCCGGGCATCTTTATGCGGAAGAACAACCCCAGTGGTATCGACAAGCAACTGCAGGTGCAACTGATTAGCGTTTAAGTAAAGAACCCAATACGCCGCGAATCAAGGCCCGCCCTAAATTTGATCCAATGGAGCGGGCCACACTCTTCATAAAGGACTCGGCGATTCCCTGACGGTTACTGCTCGCTTGCCCCGCTGCACGCCCTGCTCTGGCCTTGCTTTGTACCCTCTCCGGCATCGACTGAGCCTGCATGCGTCGTTGTAATTCCTCGTGGGCAGAGTGCGGGTCTACCGCCTGAGCATAACGTGCCAACAGCGGCTCCTGGTTGATCCATTGCTGACGCTCAGCGGCAGTCAAAGGGCCGATACGTGAACGCGGCGGCGCCATTAAGCAGGGTTGCACGGGGGCAGGAACACCTCCCTCCTGCAACATCGACACTAAGGCCTCCCCCACCCCCAGGGTGCTGATCAACTCCTCACAATTCACCCCCGGATTTTCACGGAAGCTCTGCGCCGCTACCTTCACTGCCTGACGCTCTTTGGGGGTATAAGCCCGCAATGCATGCTGAATCCGATTACCCAGTTGGGCCAAGATGCTGTCGGGAATATCCGCCGGACTTTGGCTGATAAAGTAGATTCCCACCCCCTTGGAGCGAATCAGGCGCACGACCTGCTCCACCTTTTGCAGAAAAGCTTTAGGGGCATCCTGAAACAACAAATGGGCCTCATCAAAAAAGAATACCAACTCCGGTTTACCCTTATCCCCCACCTCCGGCAGGGTCTCGAACAGCTCCGCTAATAGCCACAGCAGAAAGGTTGAGTACAACCTCGGCTTATTGATCAGACTATCCGCGGCTAACAGATTAATCATGCCGCGTCCTTGGCTGTCACGACGTAGTAAATCCTGGATTTGTAAGCCAGGCTCACCAAATAGCGCCGCCGCCCCCTCTCGCTCCAGTACCAGTAAGCGCCGGGAAATCGCCGCCAAAGTGGCCTTGGCCACCCGTCCGTAACCCTGATCCAGCGCCTCTGGATGCTCACCCAAAAACTGCAACGTGGTCTTCAAATCTGCCAGATCCAGCATTAGCAACCCCTGGTCATCGGCATATTGGAATGCCAGAGTCAGGGCCCCCTCCTGGGTATCATTCAATTCCAGCAAACGCGACAGTAACTGTGGCCCCAGCTCGGACAGGCTCAGCCGTACCTGAATACCCTGCTGGCCCGCTAAATCCCAGCAGGCCAGGTGATTAGCAGCAAAATCGAAATTCGTCAGTCCGATATGATCAAGCCGTTGCTGCACCTTGGCATGAGGCTGCCCTGCTGCCCCCAGCCCGGATAAGTCCCCTTTGACATCAGCGACAAAAACCGGCACCCCTAATCGGGCAAAACCCTCTACCAGCCCCTGCACCGTAACGGTTTTGCCGGTGCCGGTCGCGCCGGCAATCAAACCATGGCGGTTAGCGTATTTAGCCAGCAATTCAATGGGTTGGCCGCTTTGCTGCAAATGGCCACCGATCACAATTGATTCCTGCATCCTTCCTCCTCGGCAGCCTTTGCCGCCCGTCCGTTAATTCCCCTCGGGGACTCACCCGAAAAGTGCTATACTGCCGCGCTACTTTGAATGGTCAGGCTTTGCAGTCAGAGACCTTCATCGCACAACAAACCACGAATGACTTGGCCTGCAGCGTGATAAACGCTACTTATTCACTCAGATGCTATTAACAGGGTCACAGGAACCACTACACCACTGCTCAATCCTGTCACCAGCGTCATCGCTCATCCTGAGTAACCAGGCTTAACCCTTTTGCATAATTGAGGCCCTGAGTGCCAACCTTAAGTTTTTCCAGCCTTGCCCTTAACCCTGCCCAGCTTAGCAATCTTGAGCAGCTTGGTTACCAACAGATGACGCCGATCCAGGCGCAAAGTCTGCCAGTTATCCTCAATGGTCAGGATGTACTGGCCCAGGCCAAAACCGGCAGTGGTAAAACTGCCGCCTTTGGCATCGGCCTGCTGGAACGCTTAGGGGACGCCAATCAACAGGTGCAGGCGCTGGTACTCTGCCCTACCCGTGAACTGGGTACCCAGGTAGCCGAGGAGCTGCGCCGTTTGGCTCGCTATCGCCCCAATACTAAGATTCTGCTGCTCTGTGGCGGGGTCTCCATCGGCCCGCAAATTGGCTCCCTCGCCCATGGCGCCGACATCATCGTCGGCACCCCTGGACGGGTGATGGATCACCTGCGCAAAGGCACCCTATCCCTGCGCCACTGCCACACCCTGGTACTGGATGAGGCAGACCGTATGCTCGATATGGGCTTTATCGATGCCATGCGCAGTATTGTCAAAACCCTGCCCAGCAAACGCCAAACCCTGCTGTTCTCCGCCACCTATCCCGACACCATTGCCGAAATCAGTGCTGAATTTCAGCACAAACCCCAAGCGGTAAGCGTAGAAGCGGTACACAGCCACAGCCAGATTCGCCAGTACTTTTATCAGGTTGATAAAGCTCAGCGGGCGGATGCGCTGTGCCAGCTGCTCTGCCATTACACCCCGGAGGCGACCATGGTGTTCTGTAACACCAAGGTGCAGTGCAACGAGCTGAATGACTACCTCAACCAGGCTGGCCATGCCAGCGTCACCCTGCATGGTGATCTGGAGCAGCGCGAGCGTGACCTGGTGTTGTTAAAGTTTGCCAACGGCAGTGCCTCCGTGTTGGTTGCTACCGACGTTGCCGCCCGCGGCTTGGACATTCCTGACCTGCCCGCCGTCGTGAACTTTGAACTGTCACGCCAGCCTGAAGTGTATGTGCACCGTATTGGCCGTACTGGACGGGCCGGTAAAGAAGGGCTGGCGATGAGTTTTTACTCCGAATCGGAGAAGTACAAGCTTGAAGCCATCAGCACCGCCCTGGGGCAGGAGTTGAAAAATGGTCGAGTACCGAACAAATCCTTGAACGCCAAGCCACCTTTACCGAAGATGGCCACTCTTTGTATCGCTGGCGGCAAGAAGGACAAAGTCCGTGCTGGTGATATTCTAGGCGCGCTGACCGGTGATGCAGGTATTTCCGGTAAGCAGGTAGGCAAGATCCACATCTTCGATTTCGTCAGCTATGTGGCGGTAGAGCGCCAGGTAGCCAAGCAGGCCTTAAACCGCCTGCAAGAGAAAGGCCTGAAGGGTCGCAAGTTCAAACTCAAACGTATCTAAGGAGACTGACATGGCCGTTGCCAGCGCTCGTCATATTCTGGTGAAGACCCAGGAAGAAGCCCAAAAACTGAAAGATCAGATCGCCGCCGGTGCCGACTTTGGTGAACTGGCCAAGAAGCACTCCCTCTGCCCCTCTGGCAAGCAGGGCGGCGACCTGGGTGAATTCCGCCCCGGTCAGATGGTAAAACCCTTTGACGAAGCGGTTTTCAAAGGACCGGTGCTGGAAGTACAAGGGCCGATCAAGACTCAGTTTGGCTATCACCTGCTGCAGACCCTGTATCGCCGCTAACCCCCCAGGTCTGGAGTAGATAGGTTAACTGCTCCAGGTTAACCGGCTTGGTCAGGAGCGCATCCATCCCCGCTTGACGGCAGCGCTCCTGCTCTTCCGGCATCGCATTGGCGGTCCAGCCGATGATCAATGGCCAAGTCTGATCCAGGTAATGCTGGCGCAAGGCTTGGGTTAAGGCATAACCATCCATAACCGGCATATGGCAATCGGTAATCAGCACATCCACCGCCACTTGCTCGCCCCCACCACCTGCATGACGGCTAGCAAAGCCCTTCTCCGCCGTTGTTGCCAAACACAGCGCTAACGCCTGCTCACCGTTTTCAGCCAGCTCCACCTGAATGCCCAGGTGAGCCAACTGGCGCTGCAACAACAAACGATTAGTGGGGTTATCATCCACCGCTACCACCCGTAAGCCCTGCCCTCGCGGCCAAAAGCACCAGGGTTGATCATGCAAGCAGAACACTAAATTATTCAGTTCTGCCGCTTGTTTGGGCGGTGCTACCGCTTTCGCCAGGGTTAATTCCAGACTAAAGCAGCTACCCTGCCCTTCCTGACTTTGCAAACTGAGACGCGCATCCATTAACTCCGCTAAACGCTGACAAATCGACAACCCCAGCCCCGTGCCACCATAGAGTCGTGAAGTATCGGCATAGGCCTGGGTAAAGGGGCGAAATAGGCGCTCTTGTACCGAGGAGGCAATACCAATCCCGCTATCCTTCACACTTAAACGGATACGCTGCCATTCTGCCCGCTGCTGGATCACCTGCGCCTCTAATATCACCTGCCCCTGTTCGGTAAACTTCAAAGCATTATTAATCAGGTTATGCAGGATCTGCCCTAAGCGCAGCTCATCCCCCAGCAACCAGGGGGCTAACTCGGGGTCCAACTGCTGACGTAACTGTACTCCCTTGGCCGCCGCCTGATTTTGATGGGTTGCTAAGATATCCTCCGCCAACTGGGTCACCGCAAAAGGCCGATGCTCTAACTGCAATTTGCCAGACTCGATTTTGGCGTAGTCCAACACATCATCAATAATCCGCTTCAAACCTATTCCGGCTCGCTTTGCCACCTGCAAGTTCTGCTGATGCCCCGCTGGTAAACTGGCCTCACTGAGTAAATCCAGCATCCCTAATAAACCATTGAGTGGGGTACGAATTTCATGGCTCATGGTAACCAAAAAGGCATCTTTACTTTTGCCTGCCAGCTGCGCGGCCTCTACTGCTTTTTGCAGCTCGCGCTCGGTACGTTCACGCCGTTTAATCTCCTGACGTAAAGCAGCAGTCCGCTTATCCACCTGGGCATGTACCAATGAGGTGCGATAGGCACTATTAAGAAGAAAAGCTGCCATTAGCCAAATCAACCCCAGCCCCCCCAAGGAGAGTAGCTGGGCCTGGCCACTGGCCCCCGGCACCCAATAACCAGGCGCTAATTTCAATTGCAGCCGTAGTTGGGTTCCTGCTAAGTCAATATAACGATCCATTACCTTGGGCATTGGCTGACGGTAATCACCGCTTTCATAGAGGATACGGGTCGACTCCAACTGGCGCTGGGTCAGGCAGGCCAACAACCCCAAGCGTCTAGACTCCCGCTCTAACACCTGTAATAAACCATCTAGGCGGAACACCACCAGCGCCATTCCCCGCAATACACCATCCTCGGCATAAACCGGATTAAAAATCAGGCCACCTTGAGCCGGCTTGTCCGTTCCCACCAAATCCAATACCTGCGTGGCCTGCGGCAAGCGGGTACGCAGGGTTGTCTGCAACGCTTCCCGTCTGAGAGGATGGGATAACACATCAAAGCCTAGGGCTTGCCGATTGGACTCTAATGGCTGAAAGAGAAATGCTGGAAAATACTCAATCCGTGGCTTAGCCAGCATCGGTTTGCCCTGCTCATCGAACTCTTTAATGAGAAACGGCATACCTAATAGCTGACCAGCACGCTGCTCAAAAGCCTGCCGCTGCTCTTGACTCACCCGTGGCAACCACGCCAAAGCCTGCACACCAGGGCTTTCCACCGCACTCTGGGTGTAAAGGTTGAAACCTTGCGGGGTGGGGTCTGGCGTGGCTCGCAGAAAACGGCTCAACGCATCCACCTCATGCTCCAACCGTGCTACAGCCTCACGTAGCTGCACCTCTATATACTCACCCTCCTGCACCTTCTCCCGTCGTGCCTGAGCCTCCTCTACCCGCTGCAAAAACAACTGTGCCACCACCAAAACCACAACACAGAGCAGGACGGGTACCATCACCGCTAGGTAAGTGCGCCAGCGGCGAAACTTAGGCAACATCGGCAAATAGCACAGCGGCAGGAACATCAACACCCCGATGCTGTCCCCTACCCACCAGGCCAAACCATTGCTAAACAGGTGTTCACTCGCCACCCGCCCACTCAGCCATAATGTAGTGATGCCAACGGTGGCGGAGACAAGAGAAGCCAGAGGGACGGCCACTAATAGCGAACGGATAATGGTGCTATCTGACCTCTCCTTATCCAGTACCCAGCGCAACAGCATGAGCCCCACTACCGCCTGCAGGGTGGCCCCCAAAGCGATCACCAGGTTAATGCCGGCATCCAAGCCACTGGGGTTCAGCCACAACCCCGGGGTGCTATTCGCCAGAAAAGAGCCAAGCAATACCCCCGGCCACAGCCGCAGTCCCCCTGCAAATAAGCCCAGCAAAGCCACTCCGGCAGCAGGCCAAATCGGCGAGGCATAACCCGGCGGCAAAGCCAGCAGCAAGCTTAGCCGGGCACAGACAAAATAGGCCAAAGCCAGCAGTAATAAGCGCAGCCAGGTCAGTTCATTCAACGCTCGCCAATCCTGCTGATAGCGGGCGAGTAAATGCCAAAACTGATGTTGTGGGTTCCCCATTGGGCAAAAAGTCCTTGTCCATGCTCAACCCAAACTGGATGCAGCCGTCGAGCAAATCACGCAAGTGTGTTGAATAACTGGCGTTACTTTCGTTTGCTAACAAGAGTAGGTGAATAAGAGTAGCAAGGCCGCCTGAGACAAAAACAAAAAAACCGGTAAGCCAGCTTACCGGTAACAGAGGGCATCCATGCGCACGCAGGGTGGGAGGCAAGCCTCCCTGTCACTACTTCATTGTTGGCATCACAAACTCGGCCCCGGCACGGATACCGGTGGGCCAGCGGCTGGTGATGGTTTTCATCCGGGTATAAAAACGCACCCCATCCGGGCCATGCATATGCAGAGGGCCAAACAGGGAGCGCTTCCAGCCACCAAAGGAATGAAACGCCATCGGCACCGGAATAGGCACGTTAATGCCCACCATGCCCACCTGGATTTGCTGGGCAAACTGGCGGGCACAGTCCCCGTCACGGGTAAAGAGCGCCACCCCATTGCCATACTCATGGGCATTAATCTGCGCCACCGCCTCGGCAAAGCTGGCGACCCGTGCTACCGCCAGCACCGGACCAAAAATCTCTTCCCGATAAATCCTCATCTCGGCCGTGACCCGGTCAAACAGGCAGCCGCCAATAAAATAACCGGACTCATGCTCAGCCACCTGCAGTGATCGCCCATCAACCAATAGCTCAGCCCCTTCCGCCACGCCCTGATCAACATAGGCCCGCACCTTGGCCAGATGCTCCTTGGATACCAGCGGCCCCATTTCCGGCTCATCCGCCGCCAAACCATTGCCGACCTTGAGGGCCTGCACCTTGGGGATCAGGGCCTGCAACAGGCGTTCGGCTGTATCCTCCCCCACCGGCATCGCCACCGAGATCGCCATACAGCGCTCCCCCGCTGAGCCATAGGCGGCTCCCATCAGGGCATCCACCGCTTGCTCCATATCCGCATCGGGCATGATCACCATGTGATTTTTCGCCCCACCCAGGGCCTGTACCCGCTTGCCATGGGCAGAGGCGGTAGCATAGATGTACTCGGCAATCGGGGTGGAACCGACAAAGCTCACCGCTTCCACATCGGCATGGGTGAGCAGCACATCCACCGCTTCTTTATCACCGTTGACCACATTGAATACCCCATCCGGCAATCCGGCCTGTTGCAGCAGCTCGGCCAAGCGCAGCGGCAAGCTGGGGTCTTTCTCGGAGGGTTTGAGGATAAAGGTATTGCCACAGGCCAGCGCCACCGGGAACATCCACATCGGTACCATGGCCGGGAAGTTAAAGGGGGTGATACCGACGCAGACCCCCAGCGGCATCATCATCGACCAGGAGTCGACATTGCTGCCAACATTGAGCGAATGCTCACCTTTTTGCAGATGGGGAATGCCACAGGCGAATTCCACCACCTCCAACCCCCGTATCAACTCACCCTTGGCATCGGACAACACCTTGCCATGTTCGCTGCTGATAATGGCCGCCAGTTCAGCGCTATGCTGCTCTAACAACTCTTTGAATTTGAATAGAATTCTGGCGCGGCGCAGGGGCGGGGTAGCAGCCCAGGCGGGAAAGGCCGCTTTGGCCACCGCCACCGCCTCGGCGGTTTCTGCCGCCGTGGATAACACCACCTGCTTACTCACTTCGCCAGTGGCGGGGTTATATACCGGGGCAAAACGCCCCCCTTGGCTGGGACGTTGCTGCCCACCAATAAAATTGACTACCCTGGTCATGGTTACCTCGCTGGCCGCCAGCTAACTGGCGGCGGATTGAGTCGAAAAACCAAGAAGAGGCGTTACAGCCCTGCTTTGGCGACCGCCGCCGCCAGGTGCTGATAGCCCATCCTGGCGTAGGTAAGGGGGTGGGCGACGGCGGGGTCCTGCTCGGCCTCCACCACCAGCCAGCCCTGATAATCGATGGCTTTGAGTGCCTGCATCACTGCGTCGTAGTCAATGCAGCCATCGCCGGGCACGGTGTAGACCCCTTCCAGTACCGCCCGTAAAAAAGGCAGATCGATATTTTTGGCATGGGCCAATACTTGCGGGCGTACATCCTTGCAGTGCACATGGCAGACCCGTTCAGGATAACGGCGGATCAGATTCAGCGGATTGCCCCCCGCCCAGGTGATATGGCCGGTATCCACCAGCAGGCCGACTGAAGGGCCGGTGTGCGCCATTAACAGCTCCACCTCCTCCTCTGTCTCCACCACCGTACCCATATGGTGGTGATACGCCAGGCGCACCCCCTGGCTTTGCAGGTAATCCCCCACCTGGGTCATGCGCTGGCCAAACTCCTGCCACTGCTCAGGGCGTAGTTGTGGCCGTTTCGATAAGGGGGTATCCATCTCGCCGTGGATACAACCACTGACCTCGGCATACACCATCACTTCGCAACCACAGGCCTTGAGCAGTTGCAGATGATCCTGCAGGGCGGCGATTTCCTCTTCCGCGCTACGCTCCAGCAAGCGCGAGCTATACCAGCCGGAGATCAGCTGACGCTGGTACTGGGCCAGAATCGGCTTGAGTAACTCCGCCTGACGGGGAAACTTATTGCCCAGCTCCACCCCGGCATAGCCCGCCTGGCGTGACTCTTCCAGGCACACCTCCAGCGGCGTATCGCCCCCCAGCGAGGGCATATCATCGTTACTCCAGGTGAGGGGGTTAATTCCAATACGTACCTTGCTCATAGCCGTTACTCAGTAAGGTTGTTGTTGTTTGGCAGTGGCATTACGGGCACGGGCCTCGGCCACCTGGGGACGTGTCGATACTTCCGCCACCGCTACCTCCCACCAGTTCCCCCCCGCTGCCGTAGTGGGCATCGGGTCGGTGTCGATGGCGATCAGATAGGTTTGCTGACTGGCCCGGGCACGGGCAAAGGCGGCCTCCAGCTCGGCAATGGAGCTGGCCTGCTCTGCCTGTGCCCCCAGTGCTCGGGCATGGCTGGCAAAATCGGTTTTCGGTGCCCCCGCCGGGCCAGTCAGGCAATCCTGCAACAGGTTATTGAAGGACTCTCCGCCGCAACCGCGTTGCAAACGATTGATGCAGCCAAAGCCACGGTTATCCAGCAGCACAATAATCAGCTTATGGCCGAGCATGACGGAGGTGGCGATTTCCGAATTCATCATCAGGTAGGAACCATCCCCCACCATCACCACTACCTCACGCTCGGGGCTGGCCATCTTCACCCCCAGGCCACCGGCAATCTCATAACCCATGCAGGAGAAACCGTATTCCAGGTGGTAGCCCAGCTCATGCTGGGGGCGCCAAAGCTTGTGCAGCTCCCCCGGCAGACCTCCGGCGGCACAGACCACCGTGGTGTTGGCATCACTGCCCCGCAATACCGCGCCTATCACTTGCGCATCGCTGGGTAGCCCCTGACTGGCGTTGGGCGCAGCCAGGGCGGCATCGGCCAGGGCTAACCATTCCTGCTGCCAGCCCTGGTAGTGTTCACGCCAGGCGGGATCGACCTGATAGTGCGGCAGGCTGGCCTGCCAACTCATCAAGCCCACCTGGGCATCCGCCACCAGCGGCAGGGCTTCATGCTTGTAGGCATCCGGCACGGCCACATTAAGACTCAGTAATGGCTTGGTGCTGAACAGAGTGCGCGAGCCGGTGGTGAAGTCCTGCAAACGGGTGCCCACCGCGATGATTAAGTCCGCCTCGGCGGCAGCACGGTTGGCCGCACTGCTGCCCGTCACCCCCAGCGCCCCCAACAGCTGGGGATGATCCCAGGGTAATACCCCTTTGCCGGCCTGGGTTTCCGCCACCGGAATACCCGTGGCTTCCACCCACTGCTGCAGGGCCTGCACCGCCCCGCTGTAATGCACCCCGCCACCGGCAATCAGCAGCGGCCGCTTGGCCTTGGCCAGCTGCGCCAAGGCCGCTGCCAGCTGTTCCGCATCGGGCTGTGGACGCCGCAAGCGGTGCACCTTGCGGGCAAAAAACCAGTCGGGAAAGTCATAAGCCTGGGTTTGCACATCCTGGGGTAAGGCCAGGGTCACCGGGCCGCAATCCGCCGGATCCGTCAGCACCCGTATCGCCGCTGGCAGGCTGGTGATCAACTGCTCTGGCCGTTGAATACGGTCAAAATAGCGGGACACCGGTTTAAAGCAGTCATTGACGCTCAGGGTAGGGTCACCCGCTTGCTCAAGCTGCTGCAACACCGGATCAGGGGTACGGCTGGCAAAGGTATCGCCCGGTAATAAGAGCACAGGCAAACGATTGACGTAGGCCAGCGCCGCTGCGGTCACCATATTGGTGGCACCGGGACCAATGGAGCTGGTACAGGCCATAAAGCGCCGCCGCCGTTGTTGCTTGGCATAGGCAATGGCCGCCAGCGCCATGCCCTGCTCGTTATGGGCACGGTAGGTGGGAAACTGCGGCTGCACCTGTTGCAGCGCCTCCCCCAAACCGGCCACATTGCCATGGCCAAAGATGGCAAACATCCCGGCACAGAGGGGCAGCTCCTGCCCATCCAGTTCGACAAACTGGGCTTGCAGATAACGCACCAGTGCCTGGGCCACAGTTAAACGTTGACTCGTCATGCTGCCTCCTACGCGGCCTGGGCGTACTTACGCGCCCGCCAGAATTCGATCATACGGCCATAGTTGGCGGCGATGGCGGCCACCAGCTCGGCATCACTCAACTCCCCTGCCAACCACTGGCGCGACGGTTTGGCAAAGATGGTGCGCCCCACTGCAAAGCCCTTGCACACGCCAATACCGGCGGCCTGATTAAAGCCATCACGCAACTGGTCTTCCGGCGCATCCAACCCCAGCAGTACCACGCCACGGCAATGGGGGGCCCGCGCTGTAATCACCTGTTCGATATGGCGCCAGGCGGCACGGCTGGGGGAAGGCAGCTTCCACCAGTCGGGATAGACCCCCAGGTTGTAGAAGCGGGTCAGGGCGCGGGCCAGGGTGTACTCATCGGTGGCACTGCCCGCCGGTGGGATCACCTCCAGCAGGAACTCATGGCCGGAGTGACAGCAGGCCTGATACAAATCCTGCACCTTGCGCTCCTGCTCCAGCCGCAAGTCGATGGCATCATCCGGGTGATAAAACACCAGGCACTTCACCACCTGTTCCTCCGGCCAGCTATGCAGTTGCTGGCCGACATTATTGCCGTACTCGAAACGCAGCGGCCGGGAGCCGGGCATTTCCACCGGGCGGCCGATCCACCAGCCCTGCCCCGTCAGTTCATTGAGGCTGGCCTGGCCATAGGTGGTGTCCGCCAGAATGCCGGCCCGCCCCTGTAACTGATAGGTCTCAGCGGTCTGTTGCGCCCCCTGCAGAATCAGGCGCTTGAGTTGTTCGATGCGCTCTTCACTGGCACCGGCCTCGCGGGCCATATCGGCCAACTGCTTGCGGTGGTCAAAGGCCAGCACACAGAGCTCCGGCCACTGACGCCGCCGAGTCGTGACCCGGTGCAGGTAGGCCAGGGTGCGATCCTGATCCGGCCGCGCGATCTGCTCGGCATGGGCGAGGTAGTAGTCCAGCTCTTCAGCGCTCGGCATCGCCGGCGCACAGCCATGGCGGGAAACCACCAGGGCGCCGCAGGCATTGGCATAACGGCAACATTGCTGATAGCTCTCGCCAGCAATCCAGCCACGCAGAAAACCGCTGATAAAGGCATCCCCCGCCCCCAGCACGTTGAGTACCTGCACCCGTACCCCCGGCACACTGATGCCCTCATCCAGACTGGCGGGAATCGCCGCCGGAAACACCGAGCAGCCCAGGGCACCCCGTTTGCACACCAGCACCGCATCGCTCAACTGCCGCACCCGCTTAAGGGCCTGCAGGGTATCGGTGCTGCCACCGGCAATGTGGAACTCCTCCTCGGTGCCAACAATCAGGTCGAAGTGCGGCACGATGCTTTGCAGATGGCTGCTGACACTGTCATTGGAGATAAAGCGGGTCTCGCCATCACCTCGTCCGGTCAGCCCCCACAACACCGGGCGGTAATCAATATCCAGCACCCGCTTGGTACCGGCGGCCTTGGCATAGGCCAGGGCGGTGCGGCTGACCCTATCCACCGCTGCGGTGGAAAAGTGCGTACCGGTAATCACCAGGGCCTTGGCCGAGGCGATAAAGTCCGCATCGAAGTCCTCCGTGCTGATTGCCATATCGGCGCAGTTTTCCCGGTAAAAAATCAGCGGGAAGCTGTCTTCATCTTTAATCCCCAATAACACCAGGCCGGTTAAACGCTGGGGGTCGGTGCGCACATGGGAGACATCCACCCCGGCACTGGCCAGGGTCTCGCGCACGGCGCGGCCCATGTGTTCATCCCCCACCCGGGTCAACATGGCGGACTTCAGCCCCAGGCGGGCGGTGCCAAAAGCGATATTGCCGCTGGAGCCACCGAGGTACTTCGCCATGCTGCTGGCGTCCTCCAGCCGGGCACCAATCTGTTGACCGTAGAGGTCGATCGCCGCGCGCCCCAGCACAATCAAATCCCGTTGCTTCGCTGTCATCTTAGGCTCCTCCAATCTCCGCCAGTTTTACCCAACGCTGCTCGGCATGGGACAACTCCACCGCATCCAACACCCGATTGACCTGATAGGCAGCGCGGAAATCCGGCCACATGGGCCGGTCCGCAGCGATGCCTTCAATCAGATCCCGCACTTCCACCACCTTCATGTCGTTGTAACCCAGGCCATGGCCACCGGCGACGCAGAAGTGGGCATAATCCGGGTGTTCCGGGCCGACCAGAATGGTGCGAAAGCCCTGACGATTAGT
Organism: Balneatrix alpica DSM 16621; assembly: GCF_000619885.1. Taxonomy (GTDB): domain Bacteria; phylum Pseudomonadota; class Gammaproteobacteria; order Pseudomonadales; family Balneatricaceae; genus Balneatrix; species Balneatrix alpica. The sequence continues at coordinate 395,417 of NZ_JHUZ01000011.1, forward strand.
GGCGCCCTGATAGGTAAAGAGCTGCAATTCCGATAAGCGCTCCTGATCAAAAATCAGGCTACCCTTGGTCCCCGTCACCTCAAACCAGAGGCCATTCTTACGGCCACAGGCAATGCGGCTGGATTCCAGGGTGCCCATGGCACCATTGGCGAAACGGGCCAGCAGGTGGACCTGATCATCGTTTTCCACCGCGGCAAACTGACCGGGTTGCTGTGCCAGGGGGCGCTGCTGATGGACAATCTGCAAGTCCGCCACCAGTTCCGTGATCTCCCCCAGCAGATACTGGGCCATGTTGATAATGTGGGAGCCCATATCCCCCAGGGTGCCGGAGCCCGCCAGCTCGCGGGTTAAGCGCCAGCTATGGGGGGTATTGGGATCGGCCAGGTAATCCTCGTTGTGGGTGCCGCGAAAATGCACCACCTCACCAATCTCGCCGTTGGCAATGATTTCCCGCGCCAGCTGCACCGTCGGGTTTTTGGCATAGTTAAAGCCCACCAGGGTTTTCACCCCGGCCCGCTCCGCCGCCTGCACCATCTCCAGCGCGTCGGCACTGGAGAGTGCCAGCGGTTTTTCACTGTAGACATGCTTACCGGCGGCAATCGCCGCCAGCGCCATCTCTTTATGCAGATAGTTGGGGGAGCAGATATCCACCACATCGATATCCGGGTCCTGCACCAGGACACGCCAGTCACCGGTACTGCGCTGAAACCCCAGTTCCAAGGCTTTTTCTGCCGCCAGCTCCGGCGTCACCTCGGCCACCATTGCCAGCTCTATCCGGGCAGATAGCGGGAACACCGCCGGCGCCGCATGGAAGGCGATACTGTGCGCCTTGCCCATATAGCCGGTGCCGATCAGACCAATACGTACTGACTTCATCACTGCTTCCTCATCAGGCACTTTTGGCAGAAGCCTGGGCGGCCTGCCCCGCTTCCAGATAATGACTCTGGCCACTGCTGGCGGCGGCATCGGCGCGGGAAAACTCGGCCAACTCAGCCTGCAGGGCCTCCATCTCCTGGCCACCGGCCATCATCTCCAGCACCTGCTCACGAGTCACATCGGTTTTCAGATAAGAGCCCAGACTCTGGCCACGATTGAGCAGGGTAAAGCGGTCGGCAATCGGGTAGGCATGGTGGACGTTATGGGTAATCAGAATCACCGCCAGCCCCTTGGCGCGGGCGCGGGCCACCACCTTGAGCACGTTGGCGGACTGTTTCACCCCCAGGGCGGCGGTGGGCTCATCCAGAATCAGCACCTTGGCGCCGAAGTGAATCGCCCGGGCAATCGCCAGACACTGGCGCTCACCACCGGACATGGTGCCAATCGCCTGATTGGGGTCCCGTACCCGAATGCCCATTTCGGCTAATCCCGCGATGGCAATCCGGTTGGCGGTATCGATATCGAAGCGTTTAAACGGCCCCCAGCCTTTGGTGATTTCCCGCCCCATAAAGAAGTTGCGGGTAATGCTCATCAGCGGCACCAGGGCCAGATCCTGATAGACCGTGGCAATGCCCATATCCAGCGCATCCCGCGGGGAGGTAAAGCGCACCGCTTTGCCCTCAAACAGGAACTCGCCTTCACTGGGGGGATGCACCCCCGCCAGGGTTTTGATCAGGGTCGACTTGCCCGCACCGTTATCCCCCAGCAGGCAGTGCACCTCGCCTAACTTGACCTGCATATTGATGTTTTGCAGGGCGATCACCGAGCCAAAGAAGCGGCTGACGTTGTTGAGTTCGATAATGTATTCGCTCATGGCAGACTCCTTAGCGCGCTTCGGTGACTTTTTTGCGGATCATGTTGTTAAACAGCACCGCGATCAGCAGCATCACGCCGAGGAACACCCGGAACCAATCCGAGTCGATGCCGGTGAAGAAAATCCCCATCTGCACCACCCCGAAGATCAGCGCCCCGAAGCAGGCGCCAATCACCGAGCCATAGCCACCGGTGAGCAGCGCCCCGCCAATCACCGCCGCGATAATCGCCTCAAACTCCTTCAGCACCCCCCGGTCGGCAGCAGCAGAACCAAACTCCAGCACCTGGCAGGCGGCATAGAGAGTGGCGCAGAAGGCGGTGAACATAAACAGCAGGATCTTGACTCGATCCGTCGGCACCCCGACGTTTTTCGCCGCTTTGGCATCGCCACCGGCGGCAAAAATCCAGTTGCCAAAGCGGGTACGCAGCAGCACCCAGGAACACACCAGCGCCAGCAGGAACCACCACACCACCACCATAGGGATACCGGTGACCACCGGGGTATCACCGTACATATCAATCCAGCCGTTCTGCCCCAGCCAGAGGAACAGGCCCTGGCCGATTTCACCGCCAAAGAAAGGGGCCAGCCAGTCACTTTCGGCCTTCTCATTAACCCCGGAAATGATGGTGCGGTTGGTCAGCATGATCGACAGGGCGATGGTCAGGCCGCGCAAAATAAACAGAAACGCCAGGGAGACAATAAAAGACGGCAGCCCGGTGCGTACCACGATATAGCCATTCAAGAAGCCAATCGCCATCGCCCCGGTAAAGGCAAACAGGATCGAGGCCCACACCGGCCAGCCCCAGTAAATCGCCGGAATGGCAATCATCATCCCGGCAAAGCCGATCATCGAACCTATCGACAGATCAAACTCGCCGGCGATCATCAGCAGGCAGGCGCCAATGGCAATAATCCCCAGCTGGGCGGACACCACTGTCCAGTTCATCACCCCATCGATGGCGAACATACCGGAATCCCAGGCCACCAGGGCAAAGAAGAAAAACACCAGAATCGAGCCCGACACCGAACCTAACTCCGGGCGACTGAGCAGGCGCTTGGCCCAGGACACCTGGCGCACACGCTCATCGACCGCGGCGGCAGCGCCGGATACAGGAGAAGCAGATGTTGCTTGCACTGACATGAGGCTTACCTCTTGTTGTTATCTGAAGCCGTTATGAGTGGTTAAACCTGACTAAACCACGGATGCAGAGTCCTGCTTTAGAGCAGTTTAGCCACTCCGTCATTTCGGAATATCTGCAAGATAGAATAAATTTTCTATTTTTGCAAAGCGATAAAACATAAATTCTAATCATATCCTGCCATCCATCTAGCACCCTTCGTTATAAGAGGGCTTAAACAAGGTAAATGACTGGTGTTCAACCGAACAAAATGACAATTATTCGATTATCTCGCTTGACAGCATTAGAAAATAAACCATTATCAAAAGCGCAAATGGAATATTTGTTCCAAAACAAACTCGTTCCAAACGCAGTGCACAGGGGATGATGGCCAATCCCGCCCATCCCAATCTGAGACACACCTCACCCGGAGGAACTATGAAAACACTAATAAAAAAAGCCTCAGCCTTCGCCATTGCCGGTTTGGCCAGCGTCGGACTGATGACAACCAGCCCGGTCACTGAAGCCGCCGGCGAACGTATTGTCTTTATCAGTCACGCCCCCGACTCCGACTCCTGGTGGAACACCATCAAGAATGCGATTAAAGATGCCAGCGAACACCTGGGGGTCACCGTTGAGTACCGTAACCCCCCCAGCGGTGACCTGACCGACATGGCCCGTATTGTCGAGCAGGCTGTGGCCTCCAACCCCCAGGGCATCGTGCTCAGTATCGCTGACTACGATGTGCTGAAAGGGCCAGTGGAAAAAGCTACCCGCAAGCTGATCCCGGTCATCACCATGAACTCCGGCACCCACGCCCAGAGCGAACAGCTCGGTGCCCTGCTGCATGTCGGCCAGCCGGAATATGACGCCGGTTTCGGTGCCGGTAAAAAAGCCAAAGAGGCGGGGGTAACCAACTTCCTCTGCGTCAACCACTACATCACCAACCCCGCCTCGGTTGAGCGCTGCCAAGGCTTTGCCGATGCACTGGGGATCGAACTGGGTAACCAGATGATTGACTCCGGCTCTGACCCCACCGATGTGGAGAAAAAAGTGGCCGCCTATCTACGCCAAAACTCCAATACCCAGGCGGTGCTGACCTTAGGCCCCACCTCTGCCGAACCCACACTGCGAGCGGTGGACAAGATGGGACTGGGGGGCAAGATCTTCTTCGCCACCTTTGACCTCAGTGAAGAGATTGCCACCGGCATTAAAGATGGGGTGATCAACTTTGCCATCGACCAACAGCCCTACCTGCAAGGCTATCTGCCAGTGATGGCTCTGACCCTGTACAACCGTTATGGCGTGATTCCGGCCAATCACATCAACTCTGGCCCTGGTTTTATCACCAAGGACAACATTGCCATGGTGGAAACCCTGGCTGGCGAATACCGCTAAGCGAGAGGGCGGCCTCTTCTGCTCCGGCAAACGAGGCCGCCACTGGATGCCAAGCCTCTGCACGCTCAGCAAGGGCTTATTCGCCGCTGTCTTAGGGTATGATGGCGGAACCGGGTCTCCACCGGTTCCGTAGGATAAGTAGGGCCACTTCACACGAAGATGGCCGCTGAGAGAAAGAGCCTGTTATGACTGAGCCAGCCCCCAATACCCTGCAAAGCCTGCAGGAAGCCATTACCCAACGCCACCATGATCTCAGCAAACGCTTACAGCAGGTTGCCCGCTTTTTGCTTGAGCATCCCAACACCGTGGCGCTGGAAACCGTGGCGGTGATTGCGGAGCAAGCCGGCGTGCATCCCTCCACCCTGGTGCGTTTTGCCGCCGCCTTCGGTTATAGCGGCTTCAGCGAAATGCAGCAGTTGTTCCGCCATAAACTGGTCGAACACTCCACCAGCTATTCCGAACGGGTAAGACTGGCGAAAAGCCAGGATGCCAGTCGCGGAATCAGCAGCCACGGCATTCTGCAGGAGTTTGTCGATGCTAACTCCCTGTCCCTGGAGCACCTGCCGCAGATGACTGCTCCCGCTAATCTGGATAGCGCCATCGATCTGTTGCAGCAGGCCCAGGCCGTGCATGTGGTGGGTCTGCGCCGCTCCTTTGCGGTCGCCAGTTATCTGGTCTACGCCCTGCGCCATATCGACCGCCGCGTGCACATGATCGATGGCAATGGCGGCATGCTGGAAGAACAGGCCAGTGTACTGGGCAAGGGCGATGTATTAGTCGCCATCAGTTATAGCCCCTATGCTGCTGAAACCAGCGGGGTAGTGCACCGTGCCCATGAGCGCGGGGTGCCGATTATTGCCATTACCGATTCCAAGCTCAGCCCGCTGGTCCCCCTGGCGGATGTTTATTTCGATATTAAAGAGGCCGAAGTGCGGGGCTTTCGCTCCCTCACCTCCTCCCTCTGTTTGGCCCAAAGCCTGGCCATTGGCCTGGCCTATCGCCTGGATCAACCCGAAACCCGCGCCCGGGATGCCCTCACCAGCTAACCCCGCGCACTTGCCTCATTGAACCGGAGACCCTCAATGTTGGAATTCTGTTTATTCGGCGCCGGCCGCATCGGCGCTATCCATGCCGCCAATGTCGCCGCTCACCCACAGGCACGGATTCGCTATGTGGTGGACGTTAATCAACAGGCAGCCGCCACACTGGCCAGCCAATTGGGCGCCCGAACTGCCAGTGTGGAACAGGCGCTGGCCGACCCGGCGGTTAATGCCGTGATTATTGCCAGCTCCACCAACACCCATGCCGAGTTGATGATTGCCGCCGCCCAGGCTGGTAAAGCCATCTTCTGTGAAAAACCGATTGACCTGGATATTGCCCAGGCCCGCGCCTGTGCCGAGGTGGTTGAGGCCGCTGGCGTACCCTGCTCCCTCGGTTTTAATCGCCGTTACGATCCCAGTTTTCGTAGCCTGCACAACCGTATTCAACAGGGACAGATTGGTCATCTGGAGCAGGTCATCATCACCAGCCGCGACCCCAGCCCACCACCGGTGAGCTATATCCAGGTCTCCGGGGGATTATTCCGCGACATGATGATTCATGATCTGGACATGGCCCGCTGGCTACTCGGCGAAGAGCCCGTAGAAGTCTATGCCAGTGCCAGCTGCCTGGTTGACCCCGCTATCGCTCAGGCCGGTGATGTAGACTCCGCCATGGTGATCCTCAAAACCACCTCAGGACGCCTCTGCCATATTAATAACAGCCGCCGTGCCTGTTACGGCTACGACCAGCGCCTGGAAGCCTTTGGCAGCCAGGGCATGCTGCAGGCCGGTAACCATCACCCCTCCAGCGTCCGCTTCAGTGGTGAAGCCGGGGTAGTGGGCGACAAGCCACTGCACTTCTTCCTGGAGCGCTATGCCGATGCCTATCGCATCGAACTGCAGGACTTCGTTGATGCGGTAGTGGAAGGCAAGACGCCCTACACCGGTATTCAGGATGGTGTCCGGGCGCTGGAGCTGGCAGATGCCTGCCTGGCCTCCTATCAAAGTGGCCAACGGGTGCGACTCAGTTAAGCAGCCCTGCCATTTTCCATTCCATCTCAGGCAACCCGGCCTCGCCGGGATTGCCCACCCAATCCCGCCAACCGCCTCAGCAATTACGTCAGCCCTTGACGATGATCAATACCCGCTGCTCAACAATCACTCAATCTTAGCCCTGCCGTTCAACACCCTGCCAGGCATGGATGCCCCTCGCCTGCAGGCCCGGGCAGCCGCCTTGTGGGTCTGGCTCCCGATTTTAACCCCTGGGTTAAACGCTGAATGACACCAAGGAGCCAAACATGCACACCCTACTTAAACAACTCAGCGTCAGGGCCAAACTGGGCCTGATCCTCTGCCTTTTTACCGCCCTGGCCATTTCCATTAAGGCCTACGATCTGATGGGGCTGCGGGCAAAATTGCTGGAAGCACGGGAGCAACAATCACGCTACGCCGTGGAGCTAGCCATCAGCACCCTCGATGCCCTCAGCCAGCGTCCCGACCTCAGCCCAGCACAAGCCCAACAACAGGCGCTGCAGCTCATCCAGGCGATGCGCTATGGCGGTCAGGAATACCTATGGGTCAACGACCTCCAACCCAGCATGCTGATGCACCCCTTTAAGCCGGAGCTAAACGGGCAAAACCTTAGCCGCTTAACGGATCCCAGCGGCAAAGCGCTGTTCAATGAAATGGTGGAGGTCGCCAAACGTGATGGCCAGGGGCTGGTCTCCTATCTCTGGCCCAAGCCTGGACACGACCAACCCGTGGCGAAGATTTCCTATGTGCAACTATTCAAGCCCTGGGGCTGGGTCGTTGGTACCGGCCTCTATATTGATGACATTGATGCATTGTTTTGGGCTGAAGTACGGGACTCCTCCATCTTTCTACTGCTGACCCTCGGCGCTCTCTTGATGGTCGCCCTGCTGATTGCCCGCGCCATTACCCAACCGCTGGGCATGATCCGCGAGCTGATTGTCGAAGTCGCCGGCGGCGATCTTACCCGCCGTCTGCAGTACGACAGCCGGGATGAATTGGGCCAGGTCTGTGAAGCCCTCAATCACACTCTCACGGTTCTGCAGGAGCTGATCCGTAACCTCAGCGATAACGCTCAGGAAATCACCCAGGCCAGCGCCGATATGGATCGCACCACTAAGGAAACCTGCCTGGGCATTCGTCAACAAACCCAGGAAACCGAGCAACTGGCCACGGCCATGCACGAAATGTCCGCCACCGCTCAGGATGTCGCCCACAATGCCCAGCGCACCGCCGACACTACTCTGGAGGCCGATCAAGCCGCCCAGGCAGGACACCGTTTAGTGGAAGACAGTATCCGCCTGATCTGCTCCCTCGCCGATGCGGTGCAGCAGTCAGTGGCAACCGTCCATACCCTGGAGCAACATACGGAAAATGTGGGGGGGATTCTGCAGGAGATTGCCGCCATCTCCGAACAAACCAACCTGCTGGCACTGAATGCTGCCATTGAAGCCGCGCGGGCGGGCGAGCAAGGCCGTGGTTTTGCCGTAGTCGCCGATGAAGTGCGCAAACTGGCTCACCGCACCCAGGAGTCAACCCAGCAAATCAATGAACTGAATGACAAACTGCGCCTGGCCTGCAAAGCCGCCGGGGAGGTGATGCGCCAGGGTCACGAACAGGCACAAACCAGCGTGACCCAGGCCCAGCAAACCGGCCAACATCTGCATGCCATCGTCAATCAGGTCAGCCAGATTCGGGATATGAACACTCTGGTGGCCGCCGCCGTACAGCAACAAAGTGCCGTTGCCGAGGAGATGAACCAGAATCTCAGTTCCATTGCCTCAGTCGCCGAACAAAGCCGCAGTGGCGCCGAGCGTATTGCCAGCCACTCCAGTCGATTGGCACAGATGGCCCAGGAGCTACAACGCTGGTCAAGCCGCTTTCAGGCTTAAGCTTAGCTGGGGTATCCTGCAGGCCCGGCCAGCCAGGCTGGGCCTTGACCTTGTTTACGCAGGAGACCGCGGTGACTCACCAGCTTGACCCCAGCACCCTCAATCAGGACAACCTCCTGCGTCTCGCCCGCACCCCGATGCCCTATGGCCGTTTCAAAGGGCGCATGCTGATCAACCTGCCGGAAGAATACCTGCTCTGGTTTGCCAAACAGGGCTTTCCGGCAGGCCAACTCGGTGAATTACTGGCACTGTGCCTGGCCCTTAAAATTGAAGGCCTCGATGCCCTGGTCAAACCCTTGGTTGCTTCCTCATAACTGAATGAATTTGATAGCACATTAAATAAAAATCATTATCAATTACTGTCGCAATTCTTTAACATTGCCCCGCTTTAATACATCGCGGCTGCCTGGAGCCTGCCTCGACAGTCAGCCGATCTTATGACGATAGGGCCACCGCTATCATCATCGCGGTCGTGCCCAAGGAGCTCCTTATGAAGCGGTTGTTGCAGTCCCTTCCCGTTCGGGCCAAGCTCGGCCTGATTATTACCCTCTTTAGCCTACTTACCCTGGGTATCAGCCTGCAGAGCGGGCTCGAACTGAAACGCGAACTCCTGGATGCCCGCCAGCAACAATCCCAGGTGGTGGTTGAACTGGCCCTCGGTATGCTCAAACAAATTCAAGCCGAGCAGGGCGACAGCCCCGCCGCACAAGCCCAGGCACTGAAGATGCTGCGCAACTTGCGCTATGGCGAGAGTGACTACCTGTGGGTTAACGATCTCAATGCCAAAATGCTGATGCACCCCATCAACCCCAAGTTGGAAGGGCAAGATCTGCAGCAAGTCAAAGATGCCAAGGGCTTTAATGTATTCCAGGCGATTGTTGAGCTTGCCAAGCGCCAGGGACAGGGCTCCGTCAATTACTGGTGGCCAAAACCCGGGCATGCCGAAGCGGTGGAAAAAATCTCCTATATCCACCACTTCCAACCCTGGGGCTGGGTCATCGGCACCGGTCTCTATGTTGATGATATTGAAGCTTTGTTTTGGAGCAGCATGGGTTTGGTGGTAGTAGAAATTGTGCTGGCGCTCAGCCTGATTATCCTGCTCTCACTGGCCATTGCCCGCTCCATTACCTCTCCACTAAAGCGGATTCAGCGCCTGTGCCAGGAGCTGGCGCAAGGTAAACTCACGTCCCGCCTGCCCGCCCGGGGAACAGACGAGCTAGGACAGGTTTGCGCCAGTCTCAATACCAGTCTTGATAGCTTACAACCGCTGCTCAAACAGCTCAGCGCCGGCTCGCAGGATATGCATCAGGCTACCCATGCCATGCAGCAGGCCACTCAGGAAACCTTCCAGGGCATTCATCAGCAGAGCCAGGACACAGAAAGCCTGGTGATGGCCATGACCGAAATGAGCGCTTCCTCCATCCAGGTCGCTGACCATGCCCGCGATACCTTACAACTGACAGAAAGCGCCGATCAGGCTGCACAACGTGGACAACAGTTGGTAGAGACCAGCATCAGCCGCATCTGCTCCCTCGGCGAAGCGGTGGAGAAATCCGCCGAGCAGGTACGCCAACTGGGCACCCATGCCGACATGGTGAGCCAGATCCTGGAAGAGATTGCCGCCATTTCCGAACAAACCAATCTGCTGGCACTGAACGCGGCGATTGAAGCTGCCCGTGCCGGTGAGCAGGGCCGTGGTTTTGCCGTGGTCGCGGATGAAGTACGCAAATTGGCCCAACGCACCCAGGAATCTACCCAGCAAATTCATCATCTCAATGACAAGCTACGAGTTGCCAGTCAGGATGCCGCTGAAGTCATGCAGCAGGGCCTGAGTCAGGCCAATGCCAGTATGGAACAAGCACGCCAGGCCGGGGGCCAACTGGCGGATATCGTTCGTCAGGTCAGCGACATTCGCAATATGAGTGCACAGGTGGCAGCAGCGGTACAGCAGCAAAGCGCGGTGGCGGAAGAAATGAGCCAGAACCTCAGCAGCATTGCCAGTGCCGCCGAACAGAGCCGTCATGGTACCCAGGAAGTGGCAGAACGCAGCAGTAAACTAGCGGAGCTGGCACAACGCTTCCAGCATTGGAGCGGTCAATTCCAGGCCTAAACGGCTGACTCCAGCAGGGTATTAGCAGCAGCAATCCCTGATAAATAGGCGCCATGGACGGTGCCAAAATAATCGCGACTGGCGGCCTCGCCAGCCAAAATAAGCCTCCCACCCCATAATTGGCCAAGACGCTCCCGATAAACAGGCTGATAGCCCACCGCATTGTAGCTATAGGCACCCAGGCTAAAGGGATCCTGTCCCCAACGGCTGAGCTGATAATCCACAGGCTCTGGAATCTGCTGGCCAAACACTCCTCTCAGTGCCTGCATGGCACTTGCCACCCAGGCCTCATCCGGCTGCTGTTCAAGTGTCCTGGCCTGCTCCGCCGCAGTAAATCCCAACAATATGGGTAGCCCGGTCATGCCGTGCAAATTGACCCACTCTGGCCAGGGGGTATTTTCCTGCGCCAACTCCAACCAGCTCAGCTGTTCAGGCCAAAAGACGTGTTCGAAACGCAAATAACATTTATTCAGCAGCCCCATCGGTAATGCCTTAATCGCGTCCGTCAGAGGCTTAGGCAAAGGAGGAGAAAAAACGATCTGGCCCTGTTGTAGCACTCCCATCGGCACCGTCAGCAGAACATAATCCGCCTGCCACTGTTGGCCATTCGCGCTCAGTAAACGCACCTCGTCCTGCCAGTTAATCGCCACGATGGGATGCTGCAAATGCAGCTGTAAATCACGCCCTAACCACGCTGCCAAGGCCTGATAGCCCTGGGGAAAGAGGGCATCCTCCCCGGCGAAGGTTTGCCCCGCATCCGCCCAGCGGGCCGAAAGTTCGGCTGCACTGCCACCGTATTCATGCTCCCAGACAGAACTCAGCACAAATCGCAGCCATGGCGTCAGTTCAGCCGGTAACTGTGGCAGTAGCTGTTCTTCCAGCCAATCAAGCAGGGATGCGGGGTCATCATCCTCAAGCTGCTCTAATTGCCAGAGAATACGCTGTTGCAGCTGCTCCAGCTGTTGCCGTTGTGACTGTTGCAGGGGGCGGCTATCAGCTCCATACACCTGGACTTGCTCACCATCAAATGGCCATAGCGGCACGTTTGCTTGTGCGGCTAACGCCGTAATGGGATTACCCTGAGTACCATGGATCCAGGAGGCCCCCATATCCACCGGGGCATCGCTCCAGTGTTGGCTGGTATGCAGTCGTCCACCCAGACGGTCACGTGCCTCCAGCACCTGCACCTGCCAACCGGCTTGTTGCAAGCGCTGGGCGGCAGCCAGGCCAGCCATCCCTGCCCCCACCACCAACACACGCTTAGTCTGGGCAGAGCTGACCAGCGGCAGGGGAAGTAACAGGCTGGTCAATAAGCTTTGCAGTAACCGACGTCGCTGCATCTTCCCCTCCAGGCTGAACGATAGAAGAGTCAGCTGCTCTTAATGATGATGGCCGCCAACCCCGTGGGCATGGCCATGGGCAATTTCTTCGGCACTGGCGGCGCGCACTTCCACCACCTCAATAGCAAAGGTCAGGGTTTCACCGGCCAAGGGGTGATTGGTATCGACTGTTACCATAAATTTGCCCACTTTTTTTACCGTTACCTGCCGCGCGCCCTGCTCGGTATGCACCACAGCCACCATCCCTGGGCGCCACTTTTTCGCCCCTTGCAGGTGTTTCACCGGCACTCGCTGCTCAGCCTCCTCGACCCGCTCACCGTATGCCTGCTCCGGACTCAGAGTCACACTCAGGCTATCCCCTGCCTGTTTACCGGCCAAGGCTTGCTCCAAGCCGGACAGAATATTGTCATGGCCATGCAGATAAGCCATCGGCTGACGCTCATAGCTGGATTCCAGCTGCTGGCCTTGGGCATTACTCAGGGTATAGTGGAACAGCACCACACGGTCTTTTTCGATCTGCATACATACTCCCATTGGCGGCAGACAAATAAAGCGCTAAGCATACCCGCCACCTGCCAGTCTGACTATGGTCCCTAGCGCAGGGCCAGCGACTAAGGAGATCTCCATGCTACAGGGACTCAATCACCTCACCCTGACCGTCAACGAGCTAGAACGTTCCCTGGCCTATTATCAACGCCTCGGCTTCAAACCACTGGTGCGCTGGGATAAAGGTGCCTACCTCACTCAGGCGGATATCTGGTTATGCCTGAATCTCGGCCACGCCAAGCCCAGTGAGGACTACAGCCATATTGCCTTTAGTGTCGATGCCGCTGAATTTGCCAAGCTGCAGCAACAGCTGGCAGACCTGCCTTGCTGGCAACAGAATCAAAGTGAAGGAGAGTCGCTCTACCTGCTTGACCCGGACGGGCACAAACTAGAGCTGCATGTGGGAGGCATGGCCAGTCGCCTGGCCAGCCTGAAACAACACCCCTATGCGGGGTTAATCTGGCTTACTGACTAACCGCCAGCTTGGCGCCAAAGCCCAGCAGTAATACACCGGCGATACCATCCAGGCTACGCGCCACCCGGGGGGTAGCCATCCACAGGCGGGCCTGATTGACCAATAACACCAGAATACCCTGCCACAGGGTAGCAATGGCAAAGTGCAGCCCCGCCATAAACATCGACTGCCCTAAAGCAGAGTGAGCCGGATCAATAAACTGCGGCAAGAAAGCCATGTAGAAAATGATTGGCTTGGGATTCAGCACATTAGATAGAAAGCCTTCACGCAACGACACCCAGCTGCTCACCTGCTTAGCCTGCACCTGTGGAATCGCCATGCCCTTGGCATGCCAAGCGGCCTTCAAGCTCTGGTAGCCTAGCCAAATCAAATACAGCGCCCCCGCTAGCTTCAGCGCCATAAAGGCCTCCGCCGAGCCCAGCAAAATCACCGATAGCCCCGCCGCCGAGATACTGGCATGAACAAACAGGCCACAACAGATACCAAAACTGGTCAATAACCCATCACGCCAGCCACCCCGGGCGGCATTACGCATCACCATCAGGGTATCCAGCCCTGGCGTCATGGTTAACAGGGTGATGGCGATTAGGAAAGGAATCCATTGAAAGTGCTCAAGCATGATCGGCTCCGGATCAACTGCAAACAATCGAGACGCTCAGCTTCGCTGTCCTGTCCAAAGTGGTCAATGGGGTTTTGCTAATTGTTATGGTTAGCCAAGCTGAAGGATGCCTCAACAGGACAGTTAGCGGGGAGCAGTCGACTCTCCATGCTCAGCAAACCACTGCTGTAAAAAGCGGATACATTGCAGCACGCTGGGGGGCACAAAATTCCGCACCGGATAAAGCGCATACAGGGTCAAAGGGGGCTTGGCCGCCTCCGCCAATACCTCTACCACCTCCCCACGCTGCAATGCCTCACGACAGACAAACTCTGGCAAAAAGCCAACCCCCAGGTTGCGTTTGACCGCCTCCAGAATAAACAGGGTGTTATTGACTCGTAGTCGTCCTTGCACGGCGATGCCGTCCTCCAGTGGCCAAACCCGTCCCCCCTGGAAATAGCTGTAGATAAAACAAGGGTGCTGCTGCAAATCCTGTGGCAGGTGTATTGCAGGGTGATGGGCTAAATAATCCGCCCCGACGCAGACCCGATAGGCAAACCGGGTTAAGGGCCGCCCGACATAATTCACATCCACCGGCTGACTGGAAGCACGAAAGCCCAGATCAAACCCCTGCTGCAGTAAATCGACACTGTCATCACTCAGATGAATGTCCAACTCAATATCGGGATAAGCCTGCATAAAGTCAGCGAACATCTTCGATAAATCAGTAATCCCCAGGGCCATTGGCGCATTGATCTTCAACTTGCCACGGGGTTGTTGTTGCAACACCTGGAGGAAATGATCCGCCTCATCCAGCTGCGCCAAAATTCCCCTGGCCCGCTGCAAATACCCCTCGCCAGCATAGGTCAACTGCAGAGCACGGGTGGAGCGATGCAGCAAGCGCACCCCTAACTCCTCCTCTAAGCGACTGATCTCCTTACTGATCATCGACTTAGAAAAGCGGGTTTGCTCCGCTACCCGGGTAAAACTCCCCAGATCAGCCAAGCGCACAAATAACTGCATTGCCCGTAATCGATCCACCCCTCCCCCCAGGCTGTGCAGCCTTAAATTGTCATCAATATGGAAACAGTTGTTCCACATTACAGCCATATATGAAAACCATCAAACTCCCTAGGCTATCTCCGTGGTTAAGCAAACGCTGTGTTACGCAAACCTTTCGCCAACCCATAATTGGAGAATGCTATGTACAAGCTATATTTCCTCCCCGGTGCCTGCTCACTCGCCACCCAAGTCGTGCTGCATGAATTAGGGCAACCCGTACAGCTCATCAACAAACAACAGGTGGCTGACTTTAACCAGATTAACCCCGTCGGCACTGTGCCCGTACTGGTAGACAACGGCCAGGCCTACCGTGAAGGGGCCGCCATCATGCTGTACCTGCTGGATAAGCACCCCAACACCCTGCTGCCCAACAGTGGTCAGGCACGTCTGCAGGGCATCCAAAACATCCTGTTTGCCAATGCCACCATGCACCCTGCCTATAGCCGCCTGTTCTTTATCGCGCAAAATATCAGCGCTAACACTGCCCAGGCGGAAGCCTACCAGCGGGCCAGTCAAGCCATTAACCAACTCTGGCAAGTAGTAGAGGAACAACTGGCCCAGCAACCCTTCCTCGGTGGGGCGCAACCTTCTGCTGCCGACATCATGCTCACGGTCTACTCCCGTTGGGGTGGTGCCTTCCCGGTCACCATCAATATCGGCCCCCGCACCCAGCAGATGCTCGACCACGTCCTCGCCATGCCCAGCTTCCAACGCGCCCTGGCGGCGGAACAAGCACAAGCAGCCTAACCACAGGAGAACACCATGGCCCACGCCCTGACTGGTATCGGTGAAGAGCAATTCCAAGCGCTGATGCAACTGGTACGTGACTACTGCGATGGTCTTTATCAGGGAGATGTCGCCAAGCTACGCGCCATCTTTCATCCGGATGCCTTCTTAAAGGCTCCGGGCCTGCGCCGCAGCCTGGAAGAGTGGTTGGCGGCGGTGGCTAGCCGCCCCGTCCCTGCCCAGCAGCAAGCACCCTACCGCTTCAAACTGCTGGCCATTGAAATCATTCAGGATCAGGCCATGGTCAAACTGGAGTGCCCCCTGTTTCAGCACTTCTATGTCGACTACCTCGGCTGTCTGAAAGAAAACGGCCAGTGGCTGATCGTCAACAAGATGTACACCGACCTGCAACAGCCCTTGGCTTAATCCAACTGGCCTAACCCGCACTCAATGCGACACAACAACGAGGAAACACCATGCCCTACGTCAATATCAAAGTGACCAAAGAAGGCCTCAGCAAAGCGAAAAAAGAAGCCCTGATCAAAGGCACCACTCAATTGCTGGTTGAGGTACTCGATAAAAACCCCGCCACCACCTTTATCGTGATTGATGAAGTGGATACCGATAACTGGGGGATAGGCTATGACCAGGTCACCACCCTAAGGCAAGCCAAGCAAGACTAATGGCAATCGAAAGGGGCTGTCAGCACAGCCCCTTGGGCTTTGCCAATCTCCCTGCATGCAGCACAGGCTACAGCCATAACACTCAGCCAATACAAAAAGGGCACCACCCCTACCCCTCCCTGGAGTAACGGCAGTGCCCTGGCATTCATCTGAATAATTAGTAAGCCACCCCAATCCGCTGGCGCTGATAGCGTTTTGCCTCCACTTCATCCAGCAGGGCCTTGGCATAGTCTTCCACGCTGATGCGGGAATGGCCTTCACTATCAGTCAGCAACTGATCCCCCCCTAGGCGATACTGACCCGTGCGCTGGCCTGGGAAGATCTCCGCCGCCGGGCTGACAAACAACCAATCCACCTGGCTATTACTGGTGCGAAATACCTGCAAGGCTTCGCCCTGGGCCTGGGCTTCGCCTTTGTATTCCTCCGGGAAGCTCGGCAAGCTAAGCAGGGTTTGCCCCGGTGCCACTTCCAGGCTACCAGCCCCCCCTACCCATAGCAGACGCTGGACGGAGGTATCGGGCAGCAGGTTCAGCAGGGTCTTGGCGGTGTTGGGCACAATCTGGTGCGCACCACTGGCGCGACCACCAATGCTGACAATCAGCACCTCGATATCGGCCAGTGCCTGTAGCAATGCATTGTGATCCTGGCTATTCACCTGACGCACCTCGGCATTGAGGCTGACCTTGCTTGGCTCACGCACCAAGGCGACTAACTGATGACCCCGCTCCTGTACTTCACGGGCAAGGTTGCTACCAATCCAACCACTGGCACCCAATACGGCAATTTTCATTTCATCTTCTCCACAGGTTTAAGATGGAGCCAGTTTATTGATACAAAACCCTTCGATAAATTAGCTAAAATGAAGCTATTTAGTTCAGATAGCGAACAAATACATGGATCGAATCGAGGCCATTCGCAGCTTTATCGAGGTTGCCAGTTGCGGCAGCTTCA
Source organism: Balneatrix alpica DSM 16621 (assembly GCF_000619885.1). Classification (GTDB taxonomy): domain Bacteria; phylum Pseudomonadota; class Gammaproteobacteria; order Pseudomonadales; family Balneatricaceae; genus Balneatrix; species Balneatrix alpica. The sequence goes on from NZ_JHUZ01000011.1 coordinate 412,135, forward strand.
CCCAAGCCGCCGAGCGCTTGGGGCTCAACCGCATTCGCATCAGTCGCCATATTCAGGAGGTAGAGGACTGGCTGCAAAGTCGCCTGCTACATCGCACCACCCGACAGGTCAGCCTGACCGAAGCAGGCCGGGCCGCCCTACCCCTATGTGAGCAACTGTTGAATCAGGCTGCCCGTCTGGAGAGTGAAATCCGTCCGGCGACCAGCCAGTTGCAAGGCAGCATTCGTCTGGCCAGCCCAGTGGGGCTAGGTCAACATTGGCTATATGACTTGGTGGAAACCTTTTTGCAGCGCCATCCGCAGGTGCATATTCACCTGCAACTGGCGGATGATGACGCCGATTTAGTCGATGAGCGGGTCGATGTTGCCCTGCGCTTTAGCCAGCAACCGGCAGCACAGTTGATCGCACGGCGATTGATGCAAGTACCCACCTTTGTCTGCGCCGCGCCAAGTTACCTGCGGCAATGTGGTGAGCCACAACAGCCGCAGCAACTTAGCAGCCACAATTGCCTGACTCATCTGGATAGCCAAAGCTGGACCTTCAGCCAACAGGATCAACCCTTGGAGGTCGCGGTGCGGGGCAATTTCAGCGCCAATGAGATGGGAGTACTCACCCGCGCCACGGTACAGGGCTTAGGCATTAGCCTGTTACCGGCGGACTTGGCCCAACCCCATATCGAAGCGGGCCGCTTACGTATTCTTTTGCAGGATTTTCCGTGTCGCCATGCCTGGCTGTGGGCCGTGTACCTGTCACGCAGTTATCAACAGCCGCTGGTACGCACCTTTATCGACTTTGCCGCCGAGCAATGGCAAGGGGGTATTAGCGTTAAGCTGCCCCCCTCTGCTTAATCCTCGTTAGCGGGGGCAGGCTCTTCACCCTCAGCCCAGCTCTGCAGCATCGCCTGCAGTAATGCTGGCCACTGCTGCTGTTGCTCGGTGCTGAGTTGTTGCAGCAGATGTAATAACGGCTGATATACCTGGCTGCGGGCACGTGCTAACAGTTGCTGGCCCGTATCCGTAATCAGAATATGCTGGGCGCGGGCGTCATACCGGCACTGTACCCGCTGTACCAGCCCCCGCTTTTCCAACTTGTTGACCATCAGACTGGCGGATGACTTTTGCACCTGCATTTCCGCCGCCAAGGCAGATAAATGGGTGCGGTCATCATGCTCGGCGGAGGGGCGCTCCGGCAGCTCCGCCGAAGCAATCTCGACCAGAGACAGATACTCAAACTCGCTATAGCTCAGTTCTGTTACCTCTCCCCAGGCGCGGGAGAGCTGGCGGTGCAGCTGGATCAGCAGCAATTCATCACTCATGGTGTTGCCTAAATTGTTGGTTTGCCTAACTTTCTTGCTTTGCCGGGCGCAGGTCAAGCCTGGCAGCTGACAGTCACGCTATTCATTTCCGTAAATTTAGTTTGTTTTCCTAACTTATTATCACTATAGTTTGCCTACCTAACTAAACAATTAATGAAATAAGCAGGTAATACGATGAGTAACGATAGCCCCATCTGGGCGGATGAACAGGTCGACTGGTATGTGCAAAATTGGGGCGAGCATCCGCTTTTCAGCGAGTTGCCCCATTTACTCAACCTGCCTTGTCAGGCTGACATTATTGACCTGGGTTGCGCCAGCGGTGGCCTGATTGCTGCACTCTGCGGTTATCTTCAACAAGGGCAGTTGACGGGCATTGACCCCAGTCCCCGCATGCTGGAGTACGCCAAGGCCCGCGCCTTAGCGCCCAATCCCAAGGTCACTGTAGCGTGGCGCCTTGGCCAAGCCGAACACCTGCCCTGTGCGGATCAGTCTGCCGATTGGATACTGGCCTTAAGCAGCGTGCAGCACTGGCAGGATGTCCACCAGGGTTTGCGTGAATGCCAACGGGTACTGCGTCCTGGTGGTTATCTGTTACTGGTTGAGGATATCTGGCAGGAGCTGGAGATGCCGGAGGGCGTCACCCCACCTGCGGATGCCGATGAACCGGCTCTCCTCCCCTGGCCAGTACTAGAACAAGCGCTGGAACAGGTATTTACCCACGCCTATCGTCGCTGGCGCCACCAAGGTCAGGGCTATGCCATGCATTTCACTCTAATTCAAAGGGAGCCAAACCATGTTTGATCTCAGCCTGCCATTAATGGCACTCGCCCTGTATCTACTGATCTGGGAGAAACTTCCCCACTGGGGCAGCTGGTTTAACGGGCTGCTGGAACGCAGTCCAAGCGGGTTGCAGTATCTGTATCAAGCCTGGCGCTGCCCTTACTGCTTTGGCTTTTGGGCCTGCCTGCTGCTGAGTGTGTTAACCGAACGCCAGCTGTTCCTGCACCCGGCGGAGGCCCCAGCCTGGCTGGGTTACCTGGCGCAACCGCTGTATCGTTTTCTTGATGCGCTGGCCGCAGCCACCCTGGTGATGTTAGGTAACCTAAGCCTGAAAGCACTGGCTGGCCCCGCCATTCGTGGCCATCAAGTACAGCAGCAATGGTTAGATCAACAGGCGCAAAAGTAAGCCTACCCTTACCTTTGCCGCTCCGTTATTGGCTACGCTGTACACCATTATTGGCTACGCTGTAATAGTGCCACCATTGCCTCAACCTCTAGGGGTTTGGCGTAGAGGTAGCCCTGGCCCTGATCACACCCCAGCTCAGTGGCTACCTTTTCTTCGTCTACCGTTTCAATACCCTCTGCCACCACCTCCAAACCGAGGTAATGAGCCAGGCTGACAATGCTGGTGACAAACATGCGTTGGTCTTCATTTTCATGCAGGTGACGGATGAAGCTCTTGTCGATTTTCAGCTTATCGACCTTCAACTCACGCAGGTAAGACAAAGAGGAATAGCCGGTACCAAAATCATCCAGAGCAATGGTGACCCCACAGGCTTTCACACTGGCAATGATCGCTTTGGAACGGGCAAAGTCGATCATGGCGATATCTTCGGTCACTTCCAGCACCAACTGCTCCGGTGCTAAGCCTGCTTGCTGAGCCTGCTGTTGCACCCAAGTGGCCAAGTCTTCATTAAAGAGGCTGGTCGACAGGTTTAATGCCACCGTCACTCCCGACGGCCAGTACAGCTGTTGCCGACTGAGATCATGTTTCAGGCGAGCAAATAACCACTCACCAAAGGCCTTTCCTAGGCCATTATTTTCCATCAAAGCCACCAGCTCCAGGGGGGCGATGGCGCCATAGTCCGGATCTTGCCAGCGTACCAGTGCCTCCGCTCCCAGTAAGCGTCCATCGCGCAACTGATAAATCGGCTGGTACACCAAACGTAGCGGTCCCTCCACCAACCTTTCTTTAAGAACCCGTTGCAAACGCAGCAAGAGGTTACGGCGGCGACTTTCCTGCTCCCTCATCCAGCCCTCAAAAATCACCAACGAGTCGGCGTGATCCTTACGCTTAGCTTCAGCCAGCGCCAAACTAGCCTCATCAAACAGCAAGTCCGGATCCACAGATTGCGCTTCACCAATAAAGGTCACCCCTATCCCGGCATCGACCCAAATCACCCGATCCTGGGCTTTATATTCAAATACCAGCTGCCTTTGCACCGCACGCAACCACACCAGCACCTGGGCCCGTTTACTCTGCTGCTTAAACAATAAGGCAAAGACATCACTATCTAAGCGAGCAATCAGTGCATCTTTAGCCAAGCTACGGCGCAAAACTTGTGCCACCTGACGTAGTAACTCATCCCCCTCCGCTTGACCTAGCGCATCGTTGACTTGGCGGAAATGGTTCAAATCAATCAACACCAATGCCCGCGGCTTATACTCACTGCGCAGGTTCTTTTGGAAAGCACTACGATTTAAGAGGCCGGTTAGCGAATCCTGCATCGCCAACGCGTTATAACGCCTGGACTGGCGCCAGAGATAAAGCACTAGCAACCAACCACTGATCACCAAACCGGTCAGGTTAATCGAAAGCTGTCGCTGACTGGCTTTAATCCCATCTAACTGTTTTGAGGCCTCAGGCCCGGTAAAATTAAGCAGCATCAGCTCATGGATAGGCGCTTGAAAGGCTTCAAACTCCTCGAACATTGTCATCACGACAGCATCCTGCGATTGACTGTTCAGAATTTGGGGTTCAGCCGCCTGGAGTTGCTGCCAAAGCTGTTGAGCCAGTTCTTCTGCACCAAAGCGGCGCCTAAGCTCTTTGGTTTCTCTACCCTTTAAGAAAACAGATAGACGATTCCAGAGCAGGTCGTAGCTCAGCAGCAACTCGCGCTGCTCAATCACCCCTTCAGCATAGAGGCGCAGGTTATAGACGAACTTACGGTGATCCAACTGCAGCTGGGCGAGAGACCAGGCATTGGTTTGAATATGGGCGGACAGCAGATGAGCATTGCGGTAATAGCCATTAAGCGAGACGACCGACAGCCCCAGAAAAATCAGCGAAATCAGATAAAGTGCCAGCTTAGACAGTCTGCTTGTTTTCATAGCCGGCCGCTTACTTTAATGCCCAATCGTTTTTTCATGCTTAGCCACTTCCTTACCCAACAACTGATGAGTCTAAGAACAACCTGGGCCCGCTATTAATGCAAAAATCCTAATTCAGCACAATTTTATATAAACACAATCATGACTTCTTACAGTCATATCGCCAGGAATCTCAACAAACAACGGGTCGGTTAGTGCACTAACCGACCCGTTACCGAATAACGCCGCCAAACCTTTACTCACTTGCTAACAGCGTATTAACAACAGCGCCACTGCCAACAACAATCAGCGCATTACAACAGCGCCAACACTCCGGCACCGCTCATTCCCAGACCCAGCCAGGGCCACAGGCGCTCCTGCAACCGCCCCGCCAGGGCCATGCCCCCCAGGTGCAGCAATAACGTCATCAGGGCAAAGCCCAACACATAGAGCCCGGCGCTGGCGGCCTGGGGCAACTCCGCACCATGGGCCTGGCCATGAAAGAAGGCAAAGCTCGCTACCACCGTCAGGGTCAGGCTGAAGGATAATTGCGGCGCCCACACCAGCACCCCACCCAAGGCAATCACCGAAACGGCAATCAGCACCTCAGTGGCGGGCAGCTGCCAACCGGCCATGGCGCTCAAGGCACCCGCCACCATCATCAACACAAAGGTGAAGGGCAGCGCCAACGCATCCGCATGGGGCTGGCGCACCGCCCATACCCCAACGGCCAGCATCACCAGCAGGTGATCCCAGCCCAGCAACGGGTGCATCACCCCGGCTAACAAACCACTGACTTCATGGCCGGAATGGGCCAGGGCCGGGGTGGATAACAGCGTGGCAGTGGCCACGAACAACGAACGCAAAACAGTACCCATCATAAGACTCCTGTCAGTTACACCAATGCCTGGGCCATGGCGGGAATAGCCAACGCAGGCTGCACGCTCACTTGCACCTGACGCTTGGCCAACATGCCCTGCTCGACAATAAACGCAATCACCTGGGCCAAACCGTCACCCCGAATCAAATTGGTGAAGACAAAAGGCTTGTCGCCGCGCATCCGTTTGGCATCACGCTCCATCACCTCCAGCGAGGCATTCACCATCGGCGCCAGATCGGTCTTGTTGATGATCAGCAGGTCTGATTTGGTGATGCCGGGGCCGCCCTTGCGCGGGATTTTGTCACCGGCGCAGACATCGATCACATAGAGGGTTAAATCCGACAGCTCCGGACTAAAGGTGGCGGAGAGGTTATCGCCGCCGCTTTCCACCAGCACCAGTTCCAGTCCGGGGTGGCGCTGTTGCAGTTCTTCCACCGCCGCCAGGTTCATCGAGGCATCCTCACGGATCGCGGTATGGGGGCAACCGCCGGTTTCCACTCCGATAATACGATCCATCTCCAGGGCCTGATGACGCAGCAGAAACTCGGCATCTTCCTTGGTGTAGATATCGTTGGTGACCACCGCCAGATTGTAGTGCTCACGCAGGGCCAGGCAGAGCTGGCGCAACAGCGCGGTTTTGCCGGACCCCACCGGGCCACCGACACCGACCCGCAAACAGGCTTGATTCATCATGATTCTCCTTGCCAGCGCCAGTCATCGCCTGCGCTGGGTTGCAACATTAACTACGAAATAGTCGGGAATACTGGGTCTCATGCCAGCTGGAGGCCATCACCACCCCCGGTAAACTGCCACCCAAGTGCTCATCCTCCAGCGCCGCTGCCTGCTCTAGCCAGTTTGCCAATTGTGGCAACAGTGCCATCAGCACCTGCTGCGCCTGGGTTTGGCCAAGGGGAATGGTTTTACTCGCCACCGCCACCTGATTCTCCAGCCAGCTCCACAGCCAGGCCTGGGCCCCCTGGCGCGCACTCAGGCCAAGATGCAGAGCAGCACGGCTAAACATCAGCAACAAACTCGGGTCAGCGGGAGCGCCCTCCAGCGACACCGGCAAGGAGCGCAGCAAACGCTGCAGCGCCAAGCCCTGTTGCAGGTCTTCAAACTCCAGTTCCTGGGTTTCACGGCTGGCCAGCAGGTAATCATTCCAACGCTGCAGGGCCTGCTGATCCTGCCTCTGCCAGGCCTGGTAAAAACGCTGCAGCAGGGGCAAGTCGAGGCGCACCAGGCTCTGGCTAATCACCAGCTCCACCCAGGCTTGCAGGCTGGCGGCATCGCTGACCCACCCCCTTTCAATAGCGGACTCCAGGCCAGTGGAGTAGGCAAAGCCGCCAATCGGCAGGGCCGGACTGGCCAGGTAGAGCATGCCAAAATCGGCGGCGGGCTCAGCCATGCTGATGTCCGTGGCTGTGAGCGGCCCCCTGGTAGGCACCCCGCTCCGGATTAAAGGGGGCCTGCACCCGGCTCAGTTGCAGGCCAAGCTGGAGCAGCATGTCCTCCAGCACATGATCGGGCTGGAAGCGCAGCCAGCGCTCCCCCACTTGCAGGGGCACATGGCGATTGCCGAGGTGGTAACAGGCCTTGGCAAAGCTGAGCCAATCCTCACAGCGGGCTTCACATAGGGGTTCGACCTGGGCTTTGACCCGCACCAGCACCCCTTCACTGCTGGCCAGCAAGGTGCCTTCCTGCAATACCTGGCCACGGCGCACAAATACCCCCACATCACGCCCCGCATCGGTGAGGGCACGAAAGCGGGCTTTCTGCCGTTGTTCAAAGCTCAGGGTCAACTCATCTTGCGGCTGATCAGCGGCAGGCTGCAGGTTGTCGGTCAGTTCAAGCATGGGCATTCCTTCTTCTCTTGCGGGCATTAAAACAGGCTGTAACGCTGGGCCAGCGGCAGCTCGGCCAGAGGTTCGCAGTGCAGTAACTGGCCATCACAGCGCACCTCATAGGTTTGCGGGTCCACCTCCAGCTTGGGCAGGTAGGCGTTATGCACCATATCGGCCTTGCTCAGCTGACGAATGCCCTGGCAGGCACTGAGCTGGCGCGCCAATCCCAGGCGTTGGCGCAGCCCCGCCGCCAGTGCCGCCTGGGAGACAAAGGTCAGACTGGTAGCGGCACTGGCCTGACCATAGGCGCCAAACATAAAGCGGTAATGCACCGGTTGCGGGGTGGGAATAGAAGCATTGGGATCACCCATCGGCGCGGCGGCAATGGCACCACCTTTGATGATCAGCGAGGGCTTGATACCGAAAAAGGCCGGTTTCCACAGCACCAGATCCGCCAGCTTGCCCACCTCAATCGAACCCACCTCATGGGCGATACCGTGGGTAATCGCCGGGTTGATGCTGTATTTGGCGATATAGCGCTTGGCGCGGAAGTTATCGCAGCCACGGGCCTGATCCTCCGCCAGTAAGCCACGCTGCACCTTCATCTTGTGCGCGGTTTGCCAGGTGCGGCTGATCACCTCCCCCACCCTGCCCATGGCCTGGCTGTCGGAGGCAATCATCGACAGCGCCCCCAGGTCATGGAGGATATCTTCGGCGGCGATGGTTTCCTTGCGAATGCGGGAGTCGGCAAAGGCCACATCCTCCGGAATGGCCGGGTCGAGGTGATGGCAGACCATCAGCATATCCAGGTGTTCATCCACCGTATTGACCGTATAGGGACGGGTCGGATTGGTGGAGGAGGGCAGCACATTGGGTTCACCGCAGGCCTTGATAATATCCGGCGCATGGCCGCCACCGGCCCCCTCGGTGTGATAGGTGTGGATGCAGCGGCCCTTGAACGCCGCCAGGGTATCCTCGACAAAACCGGACTCGTTGAGGGTGTCGGTATGGATGGCAATCTGCACATCGTATCGCTCCGCCACCGACAGGCAGCAGTCGATGGAGGCCGGCGTGGTGCCCCAGTCCTCGTGCAGTTTCAGGCCAAAGGCACCGGCTTCGAGCTGCTCTTCCAGCGCCTGCGGCTGGCTGGCATTGCCCTTGCCGAGAAAGCCAAAGTTCATCGGCAGGCTATCGGTGGCCTGCAACATGGTGGCCAGGTGCCAGGGCCCTGGGGTACAGGTGGTGGCATTAGTACCGGTGGCGGGACCAGTGCCGCCACCCAGCATGGTGGTGGTGCCGCTCATCAGCGCCTCCTCCACCTGCTGCGGGCAGATAAAGTGAATATGGGCATCCACCGCGCCAGGGGTGAGGATTTGCCCTTCAGCGGCGATCACTTCGGTACCGGGGCCAACGGCAATGGTCACCCCCTGCTGGGTATCCGGATTGCCGGCCTTGCCAATCGCCAGAATACGGCCCGCCTTCAACCCCACATCGGCCTTGACGATGCCCCAGTGGTCGAGGATCAGGGCATTGGTAATCACCGTATCCACCACCTCGGCACAGCCCAGCTGGCTCTGCCCCATGCCATCGCGGATGACCTTGCCGCCGCCGAATTTGACTTCATCGCCATAGTGGGTGAAATCCTGTTCCACCTCGATCCACAACTCGGTGTCGGCCAGACGCACCCGGTCGCCAACGGTGGGGCCAAACATATCGGCATAGGCCTGACGGCTAATCTTCATGCGGATTCCTCCTGCAGCGGCCCCATCACTTCGCCACGGAAGCCGTAAACATGCTGGCGTCCGGCAAAGGGCACCAGTTCCACTTCGCGGTGCTGACCCGGCTCAAAACGTACCGCCGTCCCCGCCGGGATATTCAGCCGCCAGCCACGGGCCGCGGCACGATCAAACTGCAAGGCCGGGTTGACCTCGGCAAAGTGATAGTGGGAGCCGACCTGCACCGGCCGATCCCCCAGATTAGCAACACGGATACGCTGGGTCGGCCGGCCGGCATTCAATTCGATCTCGCCCTCGGCCAGGGCATATTCACCTGCAATCATCTGGCGCTCCTTGGCTTAAATAATGGGCTGGTGCACGGTGACAAGCTTGGTGCCATCGGGGAAGGTGGCCTCCACCTGCACCTCCGGAATCAGCTCGGCCACGCCGTCCATCACCTGTTCACGCTTGAGGATGTGCCGCCCTTCACTCATCAGGCTGGCAACGCTTTTGCCATCCCGCGCGCCTTCCATAATGGCGGCGCTGATCAGCGCCACCGCTTCCGGATAATTGAGCCTGAGGCCCCGCGCCAGCCGCCGCTCGGCTAACAGCGCCGCGGTAAAAATCAATAGCTTGTCTTTGTCTCTTGGACTGAGTTCCATCACGACCTCTCAGGTAGACCAGATACGGGGGGCACAGGGGGCACGCCCCAGTAACAGGGGGCGAATATGCTGCCAGGCCTGGATAAACTGCTGGCGCGCCTGTTCGGCACAGCCACCGCGATAGCGCAGCAACAGCACCCCGCGGCGATAACTGAGGGCGCAGCAGTCGCTGGCCAGCTCAGCGCGGAGTAGCTCGATTAACTCACTGGGGCGCTCAGCAAAGCCCGTCGCCAGCAGGGTACCGAGCAAGGGTTGCTGCCCCAGCCCTGCTTGGTTGCGTTGCATGGCCGCCAGATTGCGCGCATCCAGCTGTAGATGCTCCAGCAGCAGTGGTCGGCCATCCTGCCACAGCTCCAGCCGTTGGCTGAGGCGGCCACGGCTGAAGCTCTCCTGATTGGCGGGACGGCCCAGGCTAATCAGCTCCCAGCCGATAAATTTGCAGGCGCCCTGGAGCTCAATGCGGGTTGTCATCACCCCGTTGGCACCGGGGAAAATAATGGTCTCCTGGGGCAGCCACTCCCCTTCCGCCTGCTCCAGCCTGAGCAGAATATGCTGGTGCTGTTCACCGCCAGCCGAGTCGGCCTTGTAGATTTTGCCCGCCGAGGGGGTGGTGAGCAGCGCCTGGGCACCGGGCTGCCACTGCAATTGCAGGCTGAGGCGATCACCTGATACCAGCCCCCCCGGCGGATGGAGCAGATACAGGTGGCAGTAATCCCCTTCCGGATAGAAGGGCCGCTGCACCCGCAAGGGGCCAAAGAAGTCCATCTGACTTAAGCGGGTACGGGCACCGCTGCGGCTAAAGGCCAGTTGCAGCTGGGCCAGCCAGCGCCGTTGCTCGCCATAGCCGGAGGGAGGCTGACACCTGAGTAAAGAGCTTACCAACTGATTCATCTTGGCCCCTTACACACTCAAATAGGCGCGCACCAGCTCGTCATCCAGCTCGGCCATCGGCCCACTGGCGACCCGGCGGCCACGATCAAGCAGGGTAAAGTTGTCCGCCAGACGGCGGGCAAAGGGCAGCTTCTGCTCCACCAGCAGTACCGTCAGGCCCATCTCACGATTGAGCTTGAGGATGATGTCGCCAATCTCCTGCACCACATTGGGCTGAATGCCTTCGGTAGGTTCATCCAGAATCAGCAGTTGCGGGTCCGTGACCAAGGCGCGGCCAATCGCCAGCTGTTGCTGCTGACCACCGGACAGATCACCGCCCCGGCGCTGGCGCATGGCATCCAGCACCGGAAACAGCTCAAAAATAAACGCCGGAATCTGCTTGGCCCCATCACGGCGTGCCGGCAGGCCAATCTGCAGGTTTTCCTCCACCGTCAGCAGAGGGAAAATCTGCCGCCCCTGGGGCACATAGCCCACCCCCAAAGGGGCACGCTGCTCGGCACTGAGGCGGCTTAACTCCTGCTCGCCCAAACGAATCGAACCCGAGGCCAAGGGCAACAGCCCCATAATCACCTGCAGCAGGGTGGTTTTGCCCACCCCATTGCGCCCCATCAGGCAACTGCAACTGCCCTTAGGTACGCTCAAATCCAGATCCCACAGGGTGTGGCTTTCACCGTAAAACTGATTAACTTGGCTAACTTCCAGCATCCCTTATTCCCCCAGATAAACCTGGCGCACCTGCGGGTCCGCCTGCACCTGATCCATACTTCCTTCCGCCAATACCGATCCCTGGTGCAGCACCGTCACCGGCGCCTGCAGGGAGCGGACAAAGTCCATATCGTGCTCGACCACCACCACCGAATGCCGACCCGCCAGGGTGCGCAGCAGCTCGGCGGTGCGATCCATCTCCTGGTGGGTCATGCCCGCCACCGGCTCATCCACCAGTAGCAGCTTGGGGTTTTGCATCAGCAACATGCCGATCTCCAGCCACTGTTTCTGCCCGTGGGATAGCGCCCCTGCCCGTTGCTGACGTGCCTGTTGCAGGCCGATTAGCTCCAGCACCTCTTCCATCCGCTCACGCTGGGCGGCGCTGATCCGCGCGTTCAAGGTTGCCCAGACGCCCTTATTGCCCGCCATCGATAGCTCCAGGTTTTCCCACACGCTCAGGGGTTCAAACACCGTGGGCTTCTGAAACTTGCGGCCAATACCGGCCTCGGCAATTTGCGGCTCGCTCAGTTGCAGCAAATTGATCTGCTGACCAAACCAGGCTTGGCCTTTGTCTGGCCGGGTTTTGCCGGTGATGATGTCCATCATGGTGGTTTTACCGGCACCATTGGGGCCGATGATGCAGCGCAGCTCGCCTTCACGGATGTAGAGATTGAGGTTGTTGATCGCCTTGAAGCCATCGAAGCTCACCTCCAACCCTTCCAGATAGAGGATGTAGCCCTTGGAGACATCCAAACGACTGCTGGCCTGGGGCTGAACAAAACTAAACACCTGATCGCGACGCCCATACTCGCGCAGGTAATGGGTCAGGCTGGTCATACGCCGGCCTCCTTCCCGTTAAAACGCAGGGCCGCCAGACTCTGGCGTAGCGGCACCCCCGCCAGTCCCTTAGGTAATAACAGGGTGACCAGGACAAACAGCCCACCCAAAGCAAACAGCCACACCTCCGGCAGGGCAGCGGTAAAGTAGCTCTTGCCGTAGTTCACCAGCAGCGCTCCCACCACCGCGCCATAGAGGGTGGCACGGCCCCCCACTGCCACCCAGACCACAATCTCGATGGAGTTCAGCGGGGAAAATTCCGACGGGTTGATAATCCCCACCTGGGGTACGTAAAGGGCGCCGGCGACCCCGGCCAACATGGCGGAAAAGACAAACACCGCCAGCTTGATATGCTCGACCCGGTAGCCGATAAAGCGCACCCGGCTTTCGCTATCGCGCACCGCCACACAGACCCGCCCCAAGCGTGAGGCGATAATCCAGCGGCAGGCCAGATAGCCCAGCCCCAAGGCCAGCGCCGAGGCGACAAAAAGCGCCAGCTTGACCCGGCTCTCCTGCAGGCTGTAACCGAGGATGTCTTTAAAGTCGGTCAGGCCATTGTTACCGCCAAAGCCCATCTCATTGCGGAAGAAGGCCAGCATCAAGGCATAGGTCAGTGCCTGGGTGATGATCGACAGGTAGACGCCGGTCACCCGGCTGCGAAAGGCCAGATAGCCAAACACAAAGGCCAGCAGCCCCGGTACCAGCACCACCATCAAGGCGGCGAACCAGAACTGATCAAAACCATACCAAAACCACGGCAGCTCCTGCCAGTTGAGGAACACCATAAAATCCGGCAGCTCCGGATGGCCATAGACCCCCCGCTCACCAATTTGGCGCATCAGGTACATGCCCATCGCATAGCCTCCCAGGGCAAAGAAAGCACCGTGCCCCAAGCTGAGGATGCCGAGATAGCCCCAGACCAAATCCACCGCCAACGCCAGCAAGGCATAGCACAGGTATTTGCCCAATAGGGTCAGGGTGTAGGTGGACAGATGCAGCGGATGCTCCGCCGGAATCAAGCCATGCAGCGCCAGCGCGGCCAGGGTAATCAGCACCAGCAGGCCGAGAAAGCGCCGGGTACTGGGATTGAGAATGGACTCTGCCATCGTCTTAGGCCTCCGCTGCCCGGCCCTTCTGCGGGAAGAGTCCGCGTGGGCGTTTCTGAATAAAGAGGATGATGAACACCAGCACCAGAATCTTCGCCAGCACCGCACCGGCATAGGGCTCCATCACCTTGTTGGCGACCCCAAGTGACAGTCCCGCCACCAGGGTGCCCCACAGATTGCCGACCCCGCCAAACACCACCACCATAAAGGAGTCGACGATATAGGCCTGGCCAAGATTGGGGCCAACGTTAGTCAACTGTGACAAGGCCACCCCTGCCACCCCAGCGATACCGGAACCCAGGGCAAAGGTGAGCATGTCTACCCGCGCACTGCGAATCCCCATGGCGCGCGCCATCTGCCGGTTTTGCGACACGGCGCGCACCTGCAGACCGAGGCGGGTATAGCGCAGCACCCAGAACAGCAAGGCGAACACCAGTAGGCAGAAAGCGAGGATATAAAGGCGGTTAAGGGTCAGGGCAAACAGCGGGTTCAGCTCCCAGGTGCCACTCATCCAACTGGGGCTTTCCACCGAGCGATTCAGCGGTGAGAAAATGCTCCGCACCAGTTGCTGCAAGACCAGGCTGATACCAAAGGTGGCCAAGAGGGTTTCCAGCGGGCGACCATAGAGAAAACGTATCACCCCACGCTCAATCGCCACCCCTACCAGGGCCGCCACCACAAAGGCGGCGGGCACGGCCAGCAACAGGGAATATTCCAGCGCCTGCGGCAACAGCTGTTGAATCACATAGGTGGTGTAAGCCCCCAGCATCATCAGCTCACCGTGGGCCATATTGATCACCCCCATCACCCCAAAGGTGACGGCCAGACCAATCGCCGCCAGCACCAGCACCGAGCCCAGGCTCAGGCCAAAGAACAGGGTTTCCCCCATGGCGTAGAGCTCGGCCTTGTGCTCAATCGCGGTCAGGGCACTGGCGGCGGCTTGCTGTACTTGCGCACTGGCCTGTGGATTCGCCGCCTGCTTGGCCAGCGCCGCCCGCACCTGGGGATAATAATGTTCACGCAGCAGGCCAATCGCCTGCAGCCTGGCAAAGTCATCACCCTCCTCTAATTGTGCTAAGGCCAGCACCATCTGCATCGCCTGCTGCACCCGGCGGCTGCTCTCACTGGCATAACGCTCACTGAGCAGGGTACGGGTGTCGGCATCCAGGCTATCCATCAGTCGCAGCACTGCCTGCTCGCGCACCTCCGCTGCGGGGTGATGAAGATTTAGCGCCGCCCGCTGGGCCCGAATGCGCGAGCGCAGACTGTTGTTGATGCCGATTTTTTTCAGCTCACGCTTGCCCAGCACCTGGCTCTGCTCGGGTGCCAGTGCATCGGCCACCCGCAGCTCGCTGCCCTGCTTGCCTTGCCCAAACACCACCCGACCATCCTGCTTGCGGTGATACAGCTCCCCTTCTAACAGGGCGGTCAACAGGGTTTCGCTATGGGGTGCGCCGCTGGCGGCGATGGCATCCACCCCCTGGCCAAGACGCTCAAAATCACGTTGTTCCAGCAATGCCAGGGCAGCCGCTAAGGCCGGTTGCCAGGTCTCCTGCTGATCGGCACGCAATGGCTGGCTGGCACCGAGCAGCAGTACCAGTGCCAGCCCTAGTTGCAGCAATGCTTTCATCCATTCTTCCTTGCTGATAAGGCGAAACAGACACACCCTGGTACAGTGTTCGCACCAGGGTGTAGCCGCTCAGATTAGAAGTTTTGCCCGGAGCACTTGCCGGTCTGGGTGTTGTAGTTGCCGCACATCAGGGGTGCCGTCCAATCGGCGGTGAGGTTTTTCGACCCCTCCAGGTAGTCAGACCAGGCATCCCCCATCACCGTACTGGGGGTGTTCCATACCACCTGGAACTGGCCATCGTCCTGAATTTCGCCAATCAGCACCGGTTTGGTGATGTGGTGGTTAGGCATCATGGTGGCGTAACCACCGGTGAGGTTAGGCACCGTCACGCCGATAATGGCTTGCTGTACCTTGTCGGGATCTGTGGTGCCGGCTTTTTTCACCGCCTCCACCCACATATTGAAGCCGATGTAATGCGCCTCCATCGGATCATTGGTAACGCGCTTGTCGTTGTTGATGAACTCCTGCCAGCTCTGGATAAAGGTATCGTTGGCCTCGGCATCGACGCTCATAAAGTAGTTCCAGGCCGCCAGGTGGCCAACCAGAGGCTTGGTGTCGATACCAGAGAGTTCTTCTTCACCGACGGAGAAGGCCACCACCGGAATATCCTCGGCACTGATGCCCTGGTTACCCAGTTCTTTGTAGAAGGGCACATTGGCATCACCGTTAATGGTGGAGACCACCGCGGTTTTCTTACCCGCGCTGCCAAACTTTTTGATATCCGCGACGATGCTCTGCCAGTCGGAGTGACCAAAGGGGGTGTAGTTAATCAGGATATCCTCATCCGCCACCCCTTTGGCTTTCAGGTAGGCTTCGAGAATTTTGTTGGTGGTGCGCGGATAGACATAGTCGGTTCCCGCCAGTACCCAGCGCTCCACCCCCAATTCATTCATCAGGTAATCCACCGCCGGCACCGCCTGCTGGTTAGGCGCGGCACCAGTGTAAAAGACGTTTTTGGAGGACTCTTCCCCTTCATACTGCACCGGGTAGAACAGCAGCGAGTTCAGCTCTTCAAACACCGGCAGCACCGACTTGCGCGAAACCGAGGTCCAGCAGCCAAACACCGCGGAGACCTTATCCTTGGAGATCATTTCCCGCGCTTTTTCCGCAAACAGCGGCCAGTTGGAGGCTGGGTCAACCACCACCGGTTCCAGCTTTTTGCCGAGCAGACCACCCTTTTTGTTCTGCTCTTCAATCAGCATCAGCATGGTGTCTTTCAGGGTGGTTTCAGAGATGGCCATGGTGCCGGACAGGGAGTGCAGAATACCGACCTTGATGGTCTCTTCCGCTACCGCCGCGGCACTTAACGTCAGGGAAAAACCGGCAGCCAGCAGGGCAAGTTTGGCGGACTTCACAGGCTTCATAGGGTACTACTCCTTCAGTTCTGAGTTCGGGTAAGGGGAACCAGGCGCATCGTCTTTCACACCCGACCGAGCTTCAGCAAAGCCTGTGCCAGAACAACAAAATCCTTATAAATCAAATATTTAAATTAAAAATAGGGATAAAACAGACATCTCAGTTAAGCCACGCGGATAAAAACGCCGCAAAACTCACCAAAAGAGTGCGCCAGCAGCCCGTAACACGCCTTAGCCTGGTGCAAGGCGCGTCATCAGTCACTGCATAAAAGGGGCTTAAAGGCGTGCACCGCCTGTCAGCGCGCCAGCATGGCCGCAGCACCAAAAAGGTGCTCATAGAGAATCCAGCCGCCGATGCCGAGCAAAATCAGTCCACCCAGGCACTCCGCTTTTTTGCCAAGCCAGCCCCCCAGGTGCTGGCCAAGCAACATGCCCAGGCTGACCATCAGGGTGGTGGCTAAACCGATCAACAGCGCAGCCAGGGCAATCGGCACCTCCATCAGGGCAAAACTGATGCCTACCGCCAGGGCATCCATACTGGTAGCCAGGGCAGTCAGCAATAAGCCCCAGCTCCAGAATGCGGGAGACTGAGCTTCAACCGGTGCAGCGGGTTGGCAACCCTCATAGAGCATTTTCAGCCCCAGACCAACTAGCAGGGCAAATGCCAGCCAGTGATCCCAGGCCTGTATCCAGGGCAGGGCCAACCAGCCCAGTAGCCAGCCTAAAACTGGCGTCAGGCCTTCCACCACGCCAAAAAACAGGCCGGTACGCAGGGCAATCGATAAGGAAACATGAGGGCTGGCCGTTCCCCTGGCCAGGGCCACGGCAAAGGCATCGGTCGACATCGCCAGGGCGATTAAGAAGAGAGACAGGGTCACGGTTCACTCCTGGCTGAGTGGTTAATACCTAAGACAGGACGAACCCCAGCCAAGACTCTCTGGTCTTGTGTGCGGTTCACAGTGCTCAGCCGTCACTGTTTCCTGTCTTGGTCTCACCTACCTCAGTGGAGGTTGTCTGCACCACGGCCACTGGGCCGATTATGTTGATACAGACGCCTGCAAAGTCTGCAGACCGGTTACTCCCCAAAACGGCGGCCACCTTAGCAGGGCTGGCGCCGTCAAACAAGTGATCAAGAGTATGAGCCGCCTATTGGCAATGCCCCTGGCAGCACTCCTCCTGCAAAAAGGCGATCAGCTCATCCAGCTTGGCGTAATTAGGCTGGCAATAGATGCTACGGCTCTGCTTGTCCTGGTGGATCAGGCCAACATTGGCCATACGGCTGAGGTGGTGGGATAGGGTCGATCCCGGAATCGCCAAGGCTCGCTGAATGTCCCCCACCATCGCCCCCTCTGGCCCAGCTTTCACCAGATAACGGTAAATGCCCAGACGGTGCGCATTACCCAACTCCGCCAAACAGGCGGCGGCTTGTTCTAACTCCATTGGCTGCTCCTCCTTACAGTCGCTTCACCAATGCGGGTTGCGACCATCAAGTTATTTCTAAATTTCTAGAAATTTAATTGACCATTGCAATAAGCTCAAGCTAGATTATTTCCATAAATCTAGAAATATAGGAATCAATCATGCAACCTGACCTTCGTAGCAGTCTGGAGATGTTCGCCTTTCTCGCCATCGAACTGCCCTTGCTGTTTCTGCTGATCAGTACTCTAGTGGGGGTGCTGCAACGCCAGTTTCCCGCGCAACGCATCCAGCAACTGCTGAGTGCTGACCATGCCCGCAGCTATTGGCTGGCCGCCGCCCTGGGAGCCATTACGCCCTTTTGCAGCTGCTCCAGCATTCCCATGCTCAAAGGTTTGATCCGCGCCCAGGCCGGCTTTGGCCCGATGATGGTGTTTTTGCTGGTCTCGCCGCTGGTTAATCCCATTCTCGTGGTGTTATTGCTGGTGACCTTTGGTCTGTCCCTGACCAGCATCTATGTCGGCTCCGCCCTGGTGGTCGCCCTGCTCAGTGCCTGGCTACTGCAGCGCCTTGGCTTTGCCCGCTTTCTCAAGGCGGCTGCGCCGGCCTCGACCTGCGCCAGCCATAGCTGTGGCAGCAGCACGACTCCGGTTAGCCAACCAACAGGTTGCGGCGCGGCACCTGCGCTACCGCGCCTCACCCCTCAAGGCTTCACCACTAAACTCTTCACTTCTCAATTCAGGGCGGCCTTACAGGAAGCCTGGCGCGACCTGCGCAGGCTCGCCCCCCTGCTGTTTATCAGCATTCTGATTGGCAGCCTGATTTACGGCTTGGTGCCCAGTGAGCTGATCGAAAGTCTGGCGGGTAGCGACAGCCCCTGGGCCATTCCGTTGGCGGCGGTGATCGGCATTCCACTCTATATCAGTGCCACCGCGATGATTCCGCTGGCCTCAGCGCTGCTGGCCAAAGGTGTGGGGGCCGGGGTGCTGCTGGCGCTGATTATTGGCAGTGCCGGGGCCAGCCTGACTGAGCTGATTCTGCTCAGCCACCTGTTTAAGCGCGCCCTGTTAATCGCCTTTGTGTTGGTGGTAATCAGCATGGCGATCAGTGCCGGCTACCTGGCCTGGCTGTTTTACTAGCCCCTTTAATGGCTGGACGGCGGTTTTAGCGATTCCGTCCTGACGTCAATAGCCGTAGACTGCCGCTGCATGCTTAATCGTCACAAGGAATCCCGATGGCTCACCCTACCCTGATGTCCTGGAGCAGCGGCAAAGACAGCGCCTGGGCACTGTATCAACTGCAACAACAGCCCGAATACCAGGTAAAGGGGCTGTTTTGCACCCTCAATGCCGAGTTTCAGCGGGTAGCCATGCACGGGGTACGCAAGGAATTGGTGGAGGCCCAGGCTGCGGCCGCCGGCCTGCCGCTGTACTGGATCGACATCCCCTACCCCTGCAGCAATGCCGATTATGCCGCCCGCATGAGTGCCTTTATCGACCTGGCGCGGGAGCTGGGCATTACCCACATGGCCTTCGGTGATTTATTTCTGCAGGATGTACGCGCCTACCGGGAAAGCCAACTGGCCCCCACCGGCATGACACCGGTGTTCCCCCTCTGGGGTCAAGCCACCCCTGCCCTGGCCCGCACCATGCAGGCTGGCGGTTTAAAAGCCCGCTTAACCTGTGTTGACCCGCGCCAGCTCAGCGCCGAGATGGTAGGCCGTGATTTTGATGCGGCCTTCCTGGCGGATCTACCGCAACAGGTCGACCCCTGTGGCGAGAATGGCGAATTCCATAGCTTTGCCTATGCTGGGCCGATGTTTAACCAGCCCATCCCGATTCGTACCGGTGAAATCGTCGAGCGTGATGGCTTTTGCTTCGCCGACTTGCTGCCCGCCTGATATGGCCATTCATAGCATCTGATAGAGTGCCTGGGTTACCTCCCCAGGCATTGCACACCCTGCTCACTTAATTGCAAACGGGTACTTTGCTGACACACCTGGCTAATTCGTTGGGCTGAGAGCATGGTGGCCTGTTCCAGCTGCTCCAGCGACAGGCTAGACTCTGTCGACTGCTGTAACGCTTGCAAAATGGCACTCTCATCCATTTTGAAATGGAAAATACGGGCAATCATCCACTTCACTCCGATTACCCCTAGCAGGGTTAAGGCCACCGCAATGCTAATGATGACTTCCAGACTCACAACAGGCTCCTGAGATATTGCTGGCGAAACAGGCACAGCCTAGCCGACACAGGTAAGTTCAGCGCTGATACAAAGCAAAAGAAGCATGGTTAACGCTGGGTACAGTGTTGCCACAACGCCCCACACCAATGCTCACAAGGAGCTGATCAGCGCGCCTGACAGCTCTCATATTGATACAGATTATTCATCGCACCATAGAGCTCCTGTTGCCCCTGCAGCACAAAACCCAACTTCTGCAGCAGCCCGTTGGAACTGGCATTATCCGGCAGGGTCACGGCCAATACCCGCTCAAGTTGATAGTGCTGGCGACTGTGCTGTAGCACGGCCTGAGCCGCTTCGTAGGCATAGCCCTGCCGCCAAAATGCAGGTAAAAAGGCATAGCCCAGGTCGGGCCACTCCAGTTCATCCCGCTTTAAGATGCCGCACATCCCCATTGGCATCCCCCCTGCCTTGCTCTGCACCAAACACAGGCCAAAACCATAACGGCTATAGCTAGCCAGAGGCCCATTACGCAGGTAATGCTGGGCATCCTCTTGGTTGCGCACCTTTTTATCGGCGATATAGCGAATAAAACTCTCGTCATTAAGCAGGCGGAGAATAAAGTCGCTATCGTCCAGATTAAATTGACGCACGATTAGCCGGTCAGTGCTGCAGAGAAGGCTCATGGGGATATCCTTAGTTTAGGGGTGATTACCCTCAGTCAATTGGCGATAGACCAGTACCGCGGCGGCAAGGTCTTCCAGTGAGGCGCCAACCGACTTAAACAGGGTGATTTGATCTGGATGTTGACGCCCCGGATGCTGGCCCCGGCACAGTTCGTACAGATCAGCCTGAATGCTTTCTGGCGTCAACACACCGGTAGCCAGGGGGATGACAATATCACCGCCTTCTTTGCTGGCCCCAGCACGGGTATCCACAAACACCTGAGCCCGTCGGATCGACTCATCATCGGTTTCCCGCATATTGGGCTTATAGGCCCCGACCAAATCCAGGTGAGCGCCAGGCTTCAGCCATTGCCCCTGCACCAGGGGGGTGGCGGACAGGGTAGCGCAGCTGATGATGTCAGCACTGGCACAGGCACTGGCCAGATCTGCCACCGCTTCCACCGCCACCCCCTGGTCACGCAGCTCCGCTGCCATCTGCTGGCTCTTGGCCAGACTGCGCCCCCATAGACGAATACGTTTTAACGGCCGCACTGCACTGTGCGCCTCAATCAGGTTGATTGATAAACGTCCGGTGCCCACCATCAACAACTCTTCGGCATCGGCGCGGGCCAGATAGCGCGCCGCCAGAGCAGAGGCCGCGGCGGTACGTCTGGCGGTCAGTTCCCCTCCATCAATCAACGCTCGCAGTTGACCGGTTTGACCGCAACTCAGCAGGTAATGACCGTTGATGGCGGGTTCACCACGTTCCGCATTATCAGGGAAGACTGATACCACCTTGACCCCGATAAAGGCACCCTCTTGCCAGGCTGGCATCAATAGCAGGGTTGCATCGCTACCACCTGGCACCTTGACGTCATAGTGCAGGCGCTGGGGCATACTGCAGCCATCGCGAAAGATCTGCTGCAATGCCTCAATTAACGGCGCCCAGGGCGTAGCGGTGATTACTTGTTCGGCAGAAACCCATAGCATGGTTGGCTCCTTGGTTATGATGTCCACAGTTGATTCAAGCGGGTGGGGATGCTGAGACCAGTGCCCAGGGGATCCGCTTCATCCCAGATAAACTCAGCCTGGCCAACGGGATAGCCACGGCCACTGACCCGTACCCGCACCTGTTGGCGGGCTTCATCAATGCTGTGCAAGCTGGCACGAAAACCCTGGCCACTTAAACCACGGTATTCCCGTACCTGGCCGGCTTGCAGTTCTCCCTTGGCCCAGGCTAAGGCCATTCGCGCGGTGACACCGGAGCCCGTGGGACTGCGATCAACCTGACCATCACCAAAAATACAGAGGTTATAACTAACAGGATGGGGGCCTGTCTGGCAGACCGGTTGCTCTTCATCGGTAAGAATGGTGCCATACAGAAAGCCCAAATCAGGCTCATCCGGGTGCTGAATACTAAACTGGGCACGCAGAGTATTGGTAATCAAGCGCCCTGCCGCCACCAGCTGCTCATAGGGGGTGGTAGCCAGGTTAAGTCCCAAACGGGCTGCCGGTAGCAGGGCATAAAAGGCGCCGCCGTAGCTGATATCCACCCTGATCAGACCAAAACCGGGCAACTCAATACGCACATCCCGTTGATAGACAAAAGCCGGCACGCTGGCAAAGGCCACCTCACCGGTCTGCCCCTGTTCATTGACTTCCACCTCTACTTCCACTGGGCCACAGGGGCACTCCAGCACAAAGCGGGTCAAAGGCACCTGCGCAGGCACTAATCCTTGCTCCAGAGCAAAGCGCCCCAGGGCAATAGTGGCATGACCACACATGGTGCTGTAACCACCATTGTGGGTAAACAGCACGGCCAACGCCGCCTCGGGATGACCAGGGCGCACCGGCCACACACCGTACATATCAGCATGGCCGCGGGGCTCCTGCATCAGCAACTGCCGTACCCAGTCGTGATTTTCCAGCGCGTCCCGGCGCTGCTCCAGCACCGTATTACCCGCCAAAGCCGGCATGCCCTGGATAAAAATGCGCACCGGCTCCCCGGCGGTGTGCATGTCCAGCACCTTGAGTGTCTTCATCATGGCTCCTTGCTGACAGCGAATCAGCAAACTGCATATTGTATTCAATTATTAATCAGCCACATCCAACCAGAAAGCAGGCAGAGAGACAACCTTCTCCGCATAAATCTCCTCCTTAGACGCCAGCCCTCCTATTTTGTTGAGACTATCCTCATATACACAAAGAGGTTAAGCCGGCGCTGAATGGGCAGGTAAGCTTGGTAAATGTATAAGTTGCTGATTCTTTGCTAAGTTTTCCTGGCTTGGTCGCCATTCGGCAGCCACCTGGAGCATAGGTGTAAGGTGTCTTCTGTTAAGATCAAACCCTCACAAATCAAGATAGGCTACTTTATCGAGCTACCGGTCAGCTGGATGAAGCACCCCTTTTTGACCAGCAAATTCAAAGTTGCCAGTCAGGATCAGATTGCCGTGATCCAAACACTGGAGCTGGAGTTTGTTTACCTCTATCCCGAAAAGAGCACCATCCTGGCGGCCCCTCCGCAGGAAGAGCAATCCAGCCAAACCGTCGATGAGGTCAAAGATCAGCTGGAGCAGGAGAAGCAACAGCGGATTGAGCAAGCCAAAGAACAACGCCGGCAAATACAACGCACCGAGAAAGCTTTTCGCCAGTCAATGGCCAAGGTACGCGCCATCATGACGCTGATTAGCAGCCGCCCTCTGCAAGCAATTGAGGATGGTACTGAGCTGATTAATGATCTGGCCGATACCATCCTCAATGCCGATGCCCTGGTACTGCATTTGATTTCCCAAGCGGGCAAAGAGCAGGAGAACATCTACTACCACGTCTTAAACGTCTCCACCCTGGCAATGATGTTGGGTAAAAACCTTGGTCTTAGTGCTGAGCAGGTCAAGCTAATCGGCATCGGCGCACTCTTTCACGATATCGGTAAGTCAAAGATCCCCAGTCCTATCCTGCGTAAAACAGAGCCCCTCACCACTCCTGAGCTCAACCTGTTCAAACTGCACACCCGCTACGGGGTGGAACTATTAAAGTTGACGGAAACCTTCCCCGAGCAAGCCTTACCCATCGTCGGTCAGCACCATGAGTTTCTTGATGGCAGTGGCTATCCAGAAGGCTTGAAGGGCGTAGCGATCAATACCCTGGCCCGGGTGGTAACCGTCGTGAATGAGTTCGACAACCTCTGCCATCCCCCTAATCAGAAAGATGCGCGCTCACCGCATCAAGCCATGTCGATTCTGTTTAAAGGCATGCAAGGCAAACTAGGACAGGCTGAAGTGGAGCAGCTGATCAAAATGATGGGGGTCTACCCCCCCGGAACCCTGGTGCGCCTCAGTGACGAACGCATTGGCTTGGTGATGTCGGTGAACAGTAAAAAACTGCTGTATCCCAATGTGGTGGCCTATGATGCGGAAATCCCGCGGCTGGAAGCCCCCATCCTCAGCCTGGAAGAAGGTAAGCTCAGCATCAGCGAAGTCCTCAAGCCCAGTGACTTACCACCGGAAGTGTACGAATACCTTAACCCCCGCGCCAAGATCAGCTACTTCATTCAAGACGAAGAGCGACGCTAACCTCCTCCCCCGGCACGGACGCCAACTCATATCCCTGCGCCTTCACCTACAAAATTTCTACACTTCGCCCGCAAAAGAATATTGTATGCAATATACAAATAATTAGGCTTAAGATGACAGCTAGCCGTTTTTTGTCCTGGCGAACCAACAAGAACAATACCGCTGCCTGGCAGCACTCCCTCCCTTGTTGATCCGCCTCGTTGCTGCGCTACCTGTGTCGTCCGTTCTAAACAAAAAAATAAAGGAAGCTGGTATGCCGACATCCCTTAAGCCCCATACCCTGTCACGCCTAAGCACCACCCTCGCCCCCTGGCTGGTCAGTGCCGCCCTGATGTTTAGCCCACTGAGCCAGGCCGCAGCGATGCCGCAGCAGCTCACACTGAACAATGGCGCCGAGGTCAGTTCCCTTGACCCCCACAAACTGGCCGCCGAGCCCGACTTTAATATCGGCAAGGATCTGTTTGATGGACTGGTCTCCCAGGATGCCGATGGCAAGATCATCCCGGCCCTGGCCATCAGCTGGCAAAGTTTTGATGACAACACCCGCTATGTGTTCAAACTGCGCCCGGACGCCAAGTGGTCCAACGGCGATCCCATTACTGCGGCGGACTTTGTCTATAGCTTCCAGCGTCTGCTCGACCCGGCCACCGCCTCACCCTACAGCTGGTTTGCCGCCATCCCACGGATCAAAAATTCGCAAGCCATACTGGAGGGCAAGCTGCCCGCCACTGAACTGGGGGTGCGTGCTCCCGATCCCCTCACGCTGGAAGTAACCCTGGAGGCGCCGGTCCCCTTCTTTGTCAAACTGCTTTCCCATCCGGTGATGTTCCCCGTCCACCCCGCCAGTATTGCCGCCCATGGTGATGGCTGGACAGCTCCTGGCAAGCTGGTTTCCAACGGCCCCTTTATGCTCAGCAGCTGGGACGTGAATGAAAAAATCGTGCTGGTGAAAAACCCCAACTACTGGAATGCCGCCGAGGTCAAACTGGAGCAACTGACCTTCCTGCCCATTGGCGATGCCGCTGTCGCACTCAAACGCTATCTGGCCGGTGAGCTGGATGTGCTGATGAGCATTCCCAGCGAGCAGCTGAAAAAAATGCAGGCGGAACGCCCACAGGAACTGATAGAAATCGCGCCTTCGCTGCACTCCTCCTACTACGAGCTGAACACCCAGCTGCCTCCCACCGATGATGTGCGGGTGCGCAAAGCGCTGGCCTATGCCATCAACCGTGATGCGCTGACTCAGTACGTCACCGCCAATGGTGAGCTGGCCAGTTACTCCCTGTTACCGCCACAGATTGATGGCTTTGCCGGTGGCCAACCCGCCTATGCTGCCCTGACCCAAGCCGAGCGGGAAAGCCTGGCCAAACAACTGATCAGCGAAGCTGGGTATAGCGCGGACAAACCGCTCAAATTCAGCATGGTGATTCCCAGCTTTAAAGGGGATCAGAAAGTCGCTCTGGCCCTGGTCAATATGTGGCAGCAAGTCCTGGGAGCCGAGGTGGAAGTGACCAAGCTGGAACCCAAGGTGTTTTATGCCACCAAGAGCGGTTACCACGTTTACCGCGGTGGCTGGGTGGCCGATTACAACGAGCCCTCCACCTTCCTCGATGTATTTGGTGCCACCGGCTCGAACAAATCCGGCTATGCCAACCCCAGCTACCAGAGTCTGCTTGATCAAGCCAAGACCGCCCAAGACCCCAGCCAGCTTTACCAACAGGCCGAGGCCATGCTGACCGAGGACTTCCCCCTGATTCCGCTCTATCGTGCCGGTTATCAGCTGGGGCTGAAAAAGCCAGAGGTGCGCGGCTATAGCCTGTCCAACCCTGAGCAAAACTACTACCGCCGCGACGTCTACCTCGCCAACTAATCCGAAGGAAGGAGCGGGGCAGCCTGCTGCCCCGTCGGCCCTATGCTGAGTTTTATTTGCAAACGTATTCTGGTGGCGATTCCCACCCTGCTGCTGATCGCGCTGATCGCCTTTGCCATGATGCAGTTGGCGCCTGGCGGGCCCTTTTCGGGGGAAAAGGACTTGCCCCCCGAGGTAATGGCCAACCTGATGGCCAAATACCACCTGGACAAACCCTGGTGGCAACAATTTGGCCTGTACCTGAGCGGCTTACTGCAAGGTGACTTTGGCCCCTCCTTTGTCTACAAGGACTTCAGCGTCACCACCCTGATTGCCAATGCCTGGCCGATCTCCGCCCAAATCGGCATCTATGCCTTTGTGCTTGCCCTGCTGCTGGGGGTCAGTTTGGGGATCATCGCCGCACTCAAGCAAAACACCTGGATCGACTACAGCCTGATGACCCTGGCAATGACCGGTGTCGTTCTGCCCAACTTTGTCCTGGCGCCGCTACTGGTGCTGATCTTTGCCGTGCAACTGCAGTGGCTACCAGCAGGTAACTGGAATGATGGTGCCTGGTCCCACCTGATTTTGCCGGTGCTGACCCTGGCACTGGGCCTGGTGGCCAGCATTGCACGGATCATGCGGGGCAGCATGATTGAGGTGCTGCACAGTCCCTTTATCCGCACTGCACACGCCAAGGGTTTGCCACTGTTTTATCTCCTTAGCCGTCACGCCCTGCGCCCAGCCCTGTTACCCCTGGTGAGCTACCTCGGCCCGGCTTTTGTCGGCATCGTCACCGGCTCCATGGTCGTGGATGTGTTCTTCACCACCGGCGGTTTAGGCCAACACTTTGTCAACGGCGCCCTCAACCGTGACTACGGCATGGTGATGGGGATTACCCTGCTGGTTG
The DNA here is from genome assembly GCF_000619885.1 of Balneatrix alpica DSM 16621. Taxonomy (GTDB): domain Bacteria; phylum Pseudomonadota; class Gammaproteobacteria; order Pseudomonadales; family Balneatricaceae; genus Balneatrix; species Balneatrix alpica. The sequence goes on from NZ_JHUZ01000011.1 coordinate 438,755, forward strand.
CCACCCTCACCATCGGCTTCAACGTCCTGGTCGACATTCTCTACGCCTGGATTGATCCCCGTATTGAGCTGGAGAGCTAATACCATGCTACTGCCTAGTCAAAAACAGCAGCTCAAGGCACTGGCCGACAATCTCGAACAAGAGGGCACGGTTCAGGGCCGTAGCCTCTGGGCCGATGCCAGACGCCGCTTTCTGCGTAATCGCGCCGCCCTGGTCAGCCTGGTACTGCTAAGCAGCATCCTGGCATTGGTTCTGCTTGGCCCTTACTTTACCCCACATGATGGAGCCAATATTGATTGGAGTGTGTTAGCCGACATTGCCAGCCTGGGCCAGCCCAGTCTCAGTTCCGGCCATTACTTTGGCACCGACTCCCTCGGGCGCGATCTCTTTGCCCGCTGCCTGCAGGGAGGACAGATCTCCCTGTTGGTCGGCCTGCTCGGTAGCCTGGTGGCGGTGCTGATCGGCACCCTTTATGGCGCGGCCGCCGGCTTCTATGGTGGTCGGGTCGATGCACTCTTTCTGCGCCTGATTGAAGTGCTCGACTCCATTCCTTTTATGTTTCTGGTGATCATGCTGGTCACCGTATTTGGCAACCATATCGTCTTAATCTTCGTGGCCATTGGCGCGGTGTCCTGGCTGAGTCTGGCACGGATGGTACGGGGCCTCACCCTCAGCCTGAAACGCAAGGAGTTTATTGAAGCCGCCCATGCCGGTGGCCTGCGCCGCTTCACCATTCTCTACCGTCATCTGCTGCCGAATGTGCTGGGACTAGTGATGGTGTATTCCTCGCTGATGGTGCCTTCGCTGATTCTGTTTGAATCCTTCCTCAGCTTTTTGGGCCTGGGGGTGCAGGAACCCCTCACCAGCTGGGGAGCCCTGATTGCCGAAGGCGCAGCAACCATGGATGTCACCTACTGGCAACTGCTGTTCCCCGCCGCCCTGCTGGTGCTGACGCTGTTTTGTTTCAACTTTATTGGTGACGGGCTACGTGATGCCCTCGACCCTAAGGATCGCTGAGCATGTCCACCGCCTTACTTGAAGTGCAGCACCTGCGGGTGCGCTTTCACACCCCGGATGGCTGGGTAACCGCCGTACAGGATCTGAGCTTTCGTCTGAATGCTGGGCAAACCCTGGGTATTGTCGGTGAGTCCGGCTCCGGTAAAAGCCAAACCGCCTTTGCCCTGCTTGGCCTGCTCCCCCCTAATGCCGAGGTCAACGGTCAGGCCTGGTTGCAGGGGCAACCCTTGCTAGGCCAACCCCGTGCGGTTTTGAACAAATTACGGGCAGAGCAAATTGGCATCATCTTCCAAGATCCCATGACTGCCCTTAACCCCTACCTCAAAATTGGTCGCCAACTGGCAGAGGTGCTGGTTATCCACCGTGGACTTTCCTGGCAGCAGGCACGCCACCAAGCCCAGGGCATGCTGGATGCAGTAAAAATTCCCGCCGCAGCCAAGCGCATGCAGCAATACCCCCATGAACTTTCCGGCGGCATGCGCCAACGGGTGATGATCGCCATGGCCTTGCTCTGTCAGCCGAAGCTGCTGATTGCCGATGAGCCCACTACCGCCCTGGATGTCACGGTACAGGCGCAAATTCTGCAGCTGCTGGGGGAACTGCAACGGGAGTTTCATACCGCCATCATGCTGATCACCCATGATCTGGGCGTGGTTGCGGGCGCCTGTGATGAAGTGCTGGTGCTCTATGCTGGCCAGCAGATGGAGTATGCGCCGGTGGAACCGCTGTTTTATCAGCCCAGCCATCCCTATACCCAGGGCTTACTCCAGGCCGTCCCCAAACTGGACGGCCCGATTGAGCGCCTGACCACCCTACCCGGCAACCCGCCTAACCTGTTACAACTCCCCCCCGGCTGCGCTTTTGCTCCCCGGTGCCCACAGGCTTTGCCCCAATGTCATCAGCATCCTGCGCCCTTACAGCCTTTCGCTGAACGGCGGCTAAGAGCCTGTCATCTGCCTGCCAGTGAGATACAGGAGGCACACTATGCCTAATCCCTTTACCCCCCTGCTCAGCGTGCAGGATTTACGCGTCCATTATCCTGTGGCCAGTAGCTGGCCCTGGCAGCCTAAACGCTGGCTCAAAGCCGTCGATGGAGTCAGTTTTGATCTCTTTGCTGGCGAAACCCTGGGGATTGTTGGTGAGTCCGGCTGTGGCAAGTCCTCCCTGGCCCGCGCCCTGCTACGCCTGGCCCCGGTCCGCTCCGGCCAGTTACTCTGGCAAGGGCAGAATTTACTCAGTCTCAATGAGGAACAACTACGGGCCCAACGCCAGCACATGCAGATGATCTTTCAAGATCCCCTGGCCTCCCTCAACCCACGGATGACCATTGGCGACATTATCAGCGAGCCCCTGCGTACTTACCGGCCACAACTCAACGCCAGTCAACGGCGCCAGCAGCTACGCCAGGTGATGGATCGGGTAGGGCTGCTACCCTCCGTGGTCAATCGCTATCCCCACGAGTTTTCCGGGGGACAGTGTCAGCGGGTGGGCATTGCCCGGGCATTGATTCTGCAACCCAAGCTTATCGTCTGTGACGAGCCGGTTAGCGCCCTGGATGTGTCGATCCAGGCCCAGGTCGTCAACCTGCTCAAAGATTTACAACAGGAGCTGGGACTCACTCTGGTCTTTATTGCCCATGACCTCAGTGTGGTACGCCATCTTAGTGATCGTATTCTGGTGATGTATCTGGGCAAGGGCATGGAGCTGGCCCCCGCCAGCCAGCTGTACCAACAGCCGCGCCATCCCTATACCCAGGCTCTGCTTTCCGCCGTGCCGCTGGCCGATCCACGACGCCAACGCGCTAAGCAGATTCAACTACTGCCAGGGGAACTGCCCTCCCCTCTTGATCCACCCGCCGGCTGCGTCTTCCATGGCCGCTGCCCACTGGCCAGCCCCCGTTGCAGCCAGGAGGTCCCCAGCCTGCAAAGCCTAGCGCCAGGAGCGTTGCAACGCGTGGCCTGTCATCATCCCGCACCCTCAGCCTGGCTGAGGGAGGGCTCAGCATAAACGATTGGCTTGCTCCCGGTTTCCGCTTGCAAACTAGAGCCTCCATCAGCCAAGTGCTTGGAGGCTCTATGTCTGACTCCCCTTCCTCTCTGCTACGCCTGCCCGCCGTCCAGGGCTGGCCCTGGCGGCCTCTGACAGCCGCCTTACTGCTCAGTCTGATCACTGCCTGGGCCAATCTCTATCTTGCCTGGCCACAAACCGCTGTTCTGGCCTTAGCCTTAGTATGTATCCTGCTCTGGGCCAGTAATTGGGTAGCGGAATACTGGCCGGCGCTGCTGCTGTTTTGCAGTGCCTCTATCCTGCAGCTCGCCCCCCCAACCGTGGTATTTGCTGGCTTTTTCTCATCCCCATTCTGGTTGCTATTCAGCGGCATGGTATTAGGGGCAGCGGTGCGTCATACAGGCCTGGGGCAACGGGCGGGGCGGCTGCTGAGCCGTTTGGTCGGACACAGCTACACCGGTCTACTAACCAGCTTAGTCGGCGTAGGCATGCTCTTAGCCTTTCTCATCCCCTCTTCCATGGGACGCCTGATGCTGCTGATTCCCCTGGTATTGGTATTAGCCGAACAACTGGGTTATTCCCCTCACTCCCAGGGCCATCTGGGCATGGTTCTGGCCACTGCTTTAGGTACCTGTCTACCGGCATACAGTATTCTGCCCGCCAATGCCCCCAATATGCTGCTGGCGGGATTGGCAGAGCATCTCTATCAGCAACCACTGGGTTATTGGCAATATTTGCTGCTGCATTTTCCCGTACTCGGTCTACTGAAGGGGGTATTAATTATTGGGGTAGTGCGCTGGCTCTACCCTGCCCCATCCCCCACTCGACAACCCGCTGCGGACATCAGTGTGCATCCCTGGCAGCCCCAGGAACTACGACTGCTAGCCTTGTTGTTGCTCTGCCTAGTCTTATGGCTAAGCGATAGCTGGCATCGACTGGCTCCGGGCTGGGTGGCACTGGCAGCAGCACTGTATTGTTTATGGCCAGGAACAGGCTTGGTGAGCAAACAATGCCTGAATACAGAGATTAACTATGCTTCGCTATTCTTTGTCGCCGGCATTATGAGCCTGGGAGCGTTGATCGAACACAGTGGCCTGGGCCAACTGCTGATCACCCAGCTCTTACCGGGCCTGAATCTCGCCACCGGGCAGGAGCTGAGTAATCTGCTTAAAATAACCGGCCTTGCCACTCTGGTAGGCTTACTCACCAACCTGCCCGGCATTCCGGCCGTTATGACCCCGATGGCGGAACAACTGGCCCAGACCAGCGGCCTCAGCCTGGTTACGGTGTTGATGAGTCAGGTACTGGCCTTTGCCAACGTTCTCTTACCCTATCAGGCCCCACCACTCGTCAGCGCCATGCAACTGGCACAGTATCCACTAGGGCCAATGAGCCGCGCCTGCCTTTGGCTGTTCTTCCTGAGCCTGGCATTGTTATTACCTTTGGATATGCTGTGGTGGTATGGATTAGAACTCCTATGAACCCCCTCCTTAAGGAAAGTCGGCATGGATTTGTACCAACTGCGCACCCTGGTGCGGGTCGCTCAAGAGGGCAGTATCACCCGTGCCTCCGAGTCTCTGCATCTAAGCCAACCAGCCGTTAGCGCGCATATCAAGGCCCTGGAGGACAGCCTAGGTCTATTGCTATTTGAGCGTCATGCCCAAGGCATGCTGCTCACCCCCCAGGGTGAGCAACTGGTGGCCAAGGCCGAACTCATCCTGCAAGCTCATCAGCAACTCCTCCTCGAAGCCACTCGCCTTAAAGGCGAATTAAAAGGCGAGTTGCGCCTCGGGGCGAGCAGCCACGCCCAACCAGCCTACCTCGGCCAGCTGTTGCTGCGCCTAGCACAGCAGTATCCAGAGTTGCATGTCGAGCTACGCCACTATAGCCAGCGCTCAGCGTTACTGCTGGATCTCGATAAGGGACGATTGGATGCGGCCTTCTGCCATGATCAAGAGCCCTCCCCAGCTAAACTGATTAGCCAGGAAGTCGCCTGCCAGGGCATTTTTCTCGCCGCGCCACCCAGTTGGGACATCCTCCAGCCCCCCTTGGACTGGTCGGCTCTGCAAGCCCGCCCCTGGATCCTGCCTAGTGATAACAGCGGCTGTGGCCAGGCGGCAGAAAATTTGTTCCAGCAACTGGGATGGCGTCCGCAACAAATCATTCGCAGTGACCGGGAAGCCATTACCCTGCAGCTGATTCAAGCAGAGGCAGGGCTGGGTTTACTCCATGCCGATACCGCCAGGCTCGCGGAAACCGCAGGGCAGGTTTGCTTGCTCCACCTACTCCCAGGTGCCCTGCGTCTGCACCTTGTCTATCCTCGACAACGCCAACAGGATGTACTGATTCAAGCCGTTCTCAATGCCCTTCCCCCCTTCAATTGACTTCTTCGCTACCGCTGACTATGCCTGTGCAGGGGAACTCCCCTTCCTTAGCCCTGTCTCAGTGCTGATTCGCTCCGCTAGACTCACTCTGCTAGGACGTCCTATGCGCACTCTGACCTGTTATGCGTTTATCGCCACCAGCCTGGCTTTAACCCTGCCACTCACCAGCTCCCTGAGCCTGGCCGCCAGCCTGCAATTGCAACTGACTGATCAACAGGGCCAGCCCCTGGCCAATGCAGTGGTGGAGGTCATCGCTCCTGCGGCCACTGATGTGCCACCGCAGCAGGCACAGGTGCGCCAACACCAGCGTCAGTTTATTCCCCATGTCAGTGCGGTGCCGGTGGGCAGCGCCGTCAGCTTTCCCAATGACGATCATTACCGCCACCACGTTTATTCCTTCTCGGAAGCCAAGATGTTTGAGTTGCAGCTCTATCAGGATGAGAGAGACCATGCCCCTGTGATCTTTGATCGCCCAGGCTTGGTGGTGTTGGGCTGTAATATCCATGACTCCATGCTGGCTTATATCTACGTCGGGCAATCCCCCTGGCTGGGAGTGAGCGACCAACAGGGGCAGGTTAATTTATCCGACCTCCCCCCTGGCCCTTATCAGGTAAAACTCTGGCACCCCTGGCAGCTACAAAGCCAAACGCAGCCACTCAGCGCCGGTCAACATCAATTAAGCCTGACGGTGAAGCCCCCCACGCCAGACAAGCCCATGCCAAAGTACTATGATCCTCTCAGCGACTATTAAGACTGTTAATCGATTCATCGGAGCCTTGGCTGTCTGGCTGTCCTAGCCAAGCGCCCCATACCCGTTCAAGGATGCTCATGCTGACCAGCTTTCGTAGCCAGTTACTGGCGTTGTTAATCTCCCTGGTAGCTTTGGTGGGAGTCGCCACCATGGTGGCCACCCTGGATACGCTCAAACTTAGCCTCGAACAGGAAGGCTCTGAGCGCCTTGAACGCAGTGCCAACGTGTTTAAAACCACGCTGCAGCTACGCGCTGAGCAACTCCTGACTGCGGTGCGTATTCTTGCCTCTGATTTTGCTTTTAAACGTGCCATTGCCACTCGGGAAGAGGCCACCATCGCTTCGGTATTGGATAACCACGGCTCCAGGATCAATGCCGAGCTGGTCTTTTTACTCAGTGCCGAAGGACAGATTCTGGCTTCCACCAATGCCAAGATGACTCAGGGCAGTGAGTTCCCTATTGAAGATTTATTTGCCCATGCCATGCAGCAAGGGGGAGTCACGGATGTCACCGTTTTGGTCGGACAGCCCTACGAGATCGTGATGGTGCCGGTCAAGGCCCCTAATTTGATTGCCTGGATTGGCATGGGCTTTTTACTGGATCAACAGCTGGCCGCCGAGACCAAGCTCACCACCAATCTGGACATCGGCTTTATTGGGTTTGATCAAGGCCGTCACCTGGCACTGGCCTCGACTCTGAGTGAGGCCGATCAGCAACGTTTTACCGCAGAGTTCAGTCAACAGCGCCCACCACTCAATCAACCCTTTCAAGCGATGAACGATCGCTATCTGAGCATTCTGGTGCCTTTGGCCACCGCCGGTAATGAACCGGTTTTTGCCTCTCTACACTTGGACAATAACCAGTTGCTACAAAGCTATTTGGCGCTTCGCCAACAGATGGTGTGGTTATTCGCCTTCAGCATCGCCATTGCCATCGTGTTGGCCCTGCTGCTTGGCCGCCGCCTGAGTCATCCGGTTGCCCTCCTGTCCCGCTATGCGCAGGCCATTGGCCAAGGCAATGGGGTTAGCGCCCCAGCCTTGAAGGGAGAAATGGGCTTACTCGCCAATACCCTCAGCCAGATGCACAAGGATGTGCAAGAGCGGGAACAACGGCTGCTGTTCCAGTCCAATCATGATGAACTCACCGGCCTCTACAACCGCAATGCCGCTGAACATCAACTGGCAGAGTGTCTGGCCCTGAACCAATCTGGCACCCTGATTCACCTCTGCATCCGTGACTTCAAACAAATTAACTCCTCGCTGGGCTATCACAACGGTGATCAGGTGCTCTGCCATCTTGGCAAACGCCTGCAGGATACCAGTCCGGGCCTTAGCTTTAGTGCCCGCTTAGGGGGGGATGAGTTTTTATTGGTTTGTCAGACCCATTTGCATGACGACACCCTGATGCAATTGCTGCAAACCCTTGAAGCCCCGCTGTTGATTGAAGGCTCTCATATCGGTCTGCGCCTGGCAGCAGGGGTAGTGAACTACCCTGCCCAAGGCCATGAGGTGGATGCACTTTTCCGCCGGGTGGATATTGCCCTGCAAATGGCGAAAACCCACAACCTTTGCTTGTGTCGCTATCAAGAAGGCTCAGATGAGCGCTATCTGCGTGAGCTGCAGATTATCCGCAGCCTGGATGAGGCCATGAGCACGGGACAAATCTATATGGTTTACCAGCCCAAAGTGCAGATTCAGCAGGGCCGCTGCCTGGCTGCCGAGGCATTAATCCGCTGGCAACACCCGGAACTGGGCTTTATTCCACCGGATGAGTTTATCGCGCTGGCCGAGCACTCCGGCAATATTAATCGCCTCACCCTGTGGGTATTGGAACAGGTACTTGAGCAACAGATTCGCTGGCGTAATCAACAGATTGAATTGCAGATAGCGGTGAACCTTTCCGCACTCGACCTAGCCGAGCCCGAGCTGCCAATACAAATTCTGGCCTTATTACAGCGTTATCAACTACCAGCTCAGGTGCTATCGCTTGAGGTGACGGAGGGCGCGGTAATGCAAAATCCGGAACAGGTTATCCGTTCACTACAACAACTACGCGAGGCAGGTCTGAGCTTAGCCATTGATGACTTTGGCACCGGCCACTCCAGCCTGGCTTACCTCAAACGCCTACCGGTCAATGAAGTGAAGATCGACAAGGCCTTTGTGCAGCAGATTGAACACAACCAGCAGGATCGTTTGATTGTAAGCACCACCCTGCAACTGGCACATGGTTTAGGTTTAAAAGTGACGGCAGAAGGGGCTGAAACCGCTGAGGGCTGCGACATTTTGCGCCAACAGGGTTGTGACTTGGTGCAGGGTTACTTCTTCAGTAAACCCTTAAAAGCCACAGAGCTGGCGCAATGGCTTGAGCACTTCGCTGCACCGAGCAGTGGATCTCGGCCAACGAATTGATCGCGCTCGTTACAGGCTAGGTTGAGGGGTGCGATGCTGCTGCACCTCCTCCAACAACGGAATGCTGGCCAGGTAACCACTGACCCCCATCAGCACTAGGCTATAAGCCAGACAGGCCCAGATGTTTGGCAACATCCACAGGCCCACCAACCACCCCAGGGCGAGCATCAGATAGGCCAGCTTTTTGGCTTTGCGGGGCATGGCCCGATACTGCTGCCAGCTTTGAATGCTAGGCCCCGTCCAGGGATGCTGAAGCAATGCCTGATAGCAGCGCTCACTGCCCTTAGCGAAACACCAGGCGGCAAAGAGGACAAACAGGGTACCAGGCAAACCCGGCAGGATAATCCCGATTACCCCGAGCACTAAACTCAGACTACCTAACAGTATCCATAGGCTTTTGCGTAGGGCCATCGCTGCGCTCTTCTGTTGCCGATCTCTGTCAATACTGGTCATAGTGGACGGAGAAAACAAGGGTTGAGCGTCTTGTCGACGACCAGACTGGCCCTGTAACCAATCAGAGTAACGGAACAGGTGCATGGGTTTTTCCTCCACTCAGACTCAAACACTGCTGAGGCTTAGTATGAAAAAACCCATGTCAGGATAGAAATTGATTAAGCCAAATAGCTTAATAGCGAAAAGCTAATCACTCATTTGACCAGGGCTGACAAGCCTGGGCCAACCATGCTTGCTCTTCTGCCTGCAAGTAGGGTGACAACTCAGCGTACACTCGCTGGTGATAAGCATTCAGCCAAGCCAGCTCATCCACGCTCAAGTAACCCGGTAACAGCGGTGCCAGATTAATCGGTGCCAAGGTAAGGGGCTCGAACCGATAAAACTGGCCAAATTCGGTACGCTCTGCTGGTACCACCTGCATCAGATTTTCAATACGAATGCCATATTCCCCTGAGCGGTACACCCCTGGCTCAATCGTCACCACCATCCCCGGCTGCAGAGCAACATCAATCCAACGCTGACTCAGGCTATGGGGGCCTTCATGAACATTCATAAAAAAGCCCACGCCATGGCCAGTGCCACAGGCATAGTCGATACCTTGCTGCCACAGTGCGGCTCGTGCCAACACATCCAATTGGGTACCCCGGGTGCCTGCTTTAAAGTGCGCCTTGGACAGACGAATCAAACCCTGCAACGTCAGGGTGTAATCCAACCGTTGTTGCTGCGATAAGGGGCCAAAGTTGAAAGTACGGGTGATATCCGTCGTGCCCTGTTCATATTGGCCACCCGAATCAAGCAGGAAGAAGCTCTCAGCCTGAATTCGCTGGTTACTCGCCGGGGTAGCGCCGTAATGCATCATCGCACCATGGGGCCCAAAACCGGCAATAGTGCGGAAGCTATCAAGGTGATAACCAGGCTGACTGGCACGCAGACGTTGCAGCTCCTCCTCCACACTCAATTCAGTCGCCTCTCCCTGGGGAACGGCCTGCTCCAACCAGCGCATCAAGCGCACCATCGCAATACCGTCATAACGCATGGCCTGTTGCCAGTGAGCAAGCTCGCGGGGATGCTTAATCGCTTTCAGCGCGGTTGAAGGCTGCGCTCCCTCAACCCAGTGCACCGAGCCGGGCAAGGCAGTGACCAAACCCATATGAATCCGTTGCGGGTCCAACAGTATCCGCGCCTCTGCAGGCAACTGTGCCAGCTCCGTATACACCTGCTGGTAAGCCAATACTTGCACTCCCGCGGCCTGCAAATGCTGCTGCAGTCTGTGATTCAGCTTCGTCAAATCGATAAAGAGTACAGTGTGGGTAGGTGTCAGCAGTAAATACGCTAAAGCCAGGGGATGATAGGGCACATCCTGACCACGTAGGTTCAGTGCCCAACCGATATCATCCAGGCTGGCAATAATATGATGATCCGCTCCCTGCGCTTGTACCGCTTGATATAAACGCTGCAGACGATGATGTGCAGGCTCCGCTTCCTCCCCCTGTTGATGTAAATAGGCAGGGGCCATCGGCAACGGCGGACGTTCACTCCAGATGGCGTCCAGGCCGTTAGCCTGGGGGGCAAGGGTGAGTCCTGCCTGAGTGAACTGACGTGCCTGGGCCAGACTTAAACAATCAGGCTCAAAGCCCAATGTGGCTCCGGCTGCCAAGGTTGTGGCCAACCATTCGCTAGGGCTCGGCACCCCTGGATCGACTTGACGAAAGAGCTGGATACCGGAGCCCTGTAGCTGCTGTTCAGCCTGAATATAGTAACGCCCATCAGTCCACAAGCCGGCCTGTTGTGCCGTCACCACCAGGGTTCCTGCCGAGCCATCAAAACCGGATAACCAGGCTCTCCCCTGCCAGTGCGCAGGGACATATTCACCATCATGGGGATCAGCGCTGGGCTGGTACCAGGCATCCAGACCTTGTTGTTGCATCCAGGTACGAAGGGCAGCCAGACGAGCAGCAGGATTAGGCATAACAACCTCTTGGCTAAGGCAAATTCAGGGAATGACAGGTCGCCAAACATGGCTCTGCCAGCCTAGCCAAGGCAACAATCGCATACAATATTCACCACCTTCCCCCCGCAGGACTTTTCCTCCCTTTCCTGCTTGAGGGTGGAAAAAGAATAACCCAGCATGGTGCGAGTCATGCTGGGTCGGTTAGAAGGGAAATCTAATTGATCCTAAAACTGGTACGCCATCGTCAAACGCACATCACGTCCGGGCTCCGGTACACCAATCCAGCCTCGGCTCGCATGAAAGCCCATTGCACTGTGCTCTTGGTAGTAATGATCCAATAGATTATTGATGATCAGACTAACCTCCAACTCAGGATGGGATTCTGGGCTCCAGCACCCAAGCGCCCTATCGAGCCTATCTCTGTGAGGCTGCTACACTTTCCCTTAGCCTTTGATTGCTTGAGCGATTAATTTCCACTACAAAGTGAAACCTAGGTTCAGCAGTATCTTGTTTGCAGCGAACCGGGCCAGGAAGGCCCGATAGATCACAGGTAAGTCAGATGACGAAAGTGTTACGCACCTTACTGCTGTTTAGCTTGTGTTTGGTCGTGTCTGCCTGGGCCAGCACCCATACACCAGGAAGTTTAGTGCTGCCAGAACAAAGCAGTGTCTTACACCCCTACAGCCAAATACTGCCGCAAAAACAAAGCTTAAGCTGGCAAGAGGCCTTTGCACTCTGGCAAGCCGGCCAATTTCAGCCCTGGCAAACAGAACTTCCCCAGGAGGGGGAACTCTGGCTAGCCCTGAGCCTCAGCAATCCCTATCCGCAACCAGTCTTAGCTACTCTGGACATTGAAGGCCGTCCCGGCGCCCTAGAAATGTATCTGCTTGATCATAATGATCAGTTAATACGCCTGGTACAAAGCCATAGCAGTGGTCAGCAGAGTCCCAGTACACAACTCAGCCTCCCCTTTGAGGCCAATGGCCAGTTACAGGTGCTGCTGCATATGCAGTCGATCAAGCGCAGCCCATTGATCAATGTGCTAATGCCTCAGCCGATGATCAAACAACATGGCAATGCGTTATTCAGCCTAGGACTTTATCTAGGGGCGCTACTGTTAATGGCCTGTTATAGCCTAGGGGGCTGGTTACTCACCCGTCAGGCAAACTTTCTCTATGGCACCCTCTTAATCGCCACCACCCTAGCCTTTCTACTGGACTCACCACGCTATGCCGACTGGCTACCCCGCTTTAATCACTACTTACTCAACTGGGGTTGCATCACACTTGCTTTAATAGGCCTGAACCGCTTTTGCTTTAATCTGTTTGCTCAAGCGCTCCAAGGACAAGGTCAGGCCCACGCTTGGCAGAAACGTTTGCAGTTGGCTAGTGGCTTGCAACTTGCTTCCTTGCTGCTGGCATTATTACCCACATCGCTGTTTCCATACGGTCTTGCCCTGGGGATTACCCTATGGCTTGGCAACCTCGCGCTCCTGGTTTACCTCAGCATTCGCATGTTAAGACAACAGCATCCGGCTGCCTGCCCTCTGCTCGGAGCCTGGGCAGTGCTACTAGCCGGACTCTGCCTACATTTATTACTTTTTAGCGCCGACATACAGCTACAGCTCGACTGGACCCTACCGGTCAGTTTTATTAGCGCACTGGGGTTGCTCACCCTGGCACAAAGCATTCATATCCGCTCCGTACTCCAGCAAGATCAGCGTAATCAACGCCAAGTCTTATTAGCCCAACGCCACCTTAATGAAACCCTGGAAAGCATGGTGGAAGAGCGCACCCAAGCCTTGCGTGATGCCAACAAACGTTTGGTTGAACAGTCCCACACGGATGCCCTCACTGGCCTCTATAACCGCCGCCACATGGAACAGTATTGGCAACAAAGACAAAGCTCGCCCCGGGAAGAAATGAAGCCCAGTATTCTGATGCTGTTTGATCTTGACCACTTTAAGCAGTTTAACGATACCTATGGCCATCAATTAGGCGACCGGGTGCTGCGCCATGTCGGCCGTATTCTCCGCAGTCAATTAAGTCGCAAGAATGTGAAGTGCTTCCGCTGGGGCGGGGAGGAGTTTCTATTGCTTGCCGAAGATATGGGCCTGCACGAAGCAGAAAACCTGGGCAAACTGCTGCAGGCCAAACTTGCCAGTTTGCAACGCCTTGAGCTACCCCGTATCACCGCCAGCATTGGTATTACGACGATTCAAGACAATATGGATCTGGATCAGGCGTTACAAAATGCTGATATGGCGTTGTACAAAGCCAAAGCTCTGGGCCGCAACCGTATTGAGCTGGCACTGCATATTGAACCCCTGAATCAAATCAGCCTGCCGCTTTCCAATTAAGCTTATAAACCATGGCCTGGCTAAACCTTGGCGGAATGGCGTTGACTTAAATCAATTAATGATTATGATTATCATTAAGTTTCAGCAAGACAGCTCCGCCATCATGACCAACATCACCCCCTCCACCAGCTCCCGCCGCCAGCTCACCATCAACGCTGAGCGCATTGCGAGCCAAGAGCTGCTGGCCCCTGGCAAAGAGCTGGTAATCGTGCATAACCAACGCGAGTACAAACTGAGGATAACCTCCAACGGCAAGTTAATTTTAACTGCCTGATTTAGCCAATCTGGCCAGCCAGCCCCCCAGACCACCCCTTCAGTGTCCAGGTAGCAAGCAAGGCCCCGCAACCCCTATGGAGTTCTGGGACAATGCGCTTGTTTCCACTTAGCCTGCTAGCTTCCGCTATGCTGACCACCTTAGCTGCCCAAGCCGCTGAGCAACTCAAAGCGGTTACAGTCACCGCTACCCGTAACCCTAGCAGTAGCTTCCACACCCCCGCCATGGTGGATTTAATCGATGCCGATGATGCCGCCCACACCCTGGCTAGTAGCCCAGCTGAACTCCTGCAGGGCATCGCCGGTCTGGAAAGTGGCGGTTCAGCCCGACGCAACAGTCAAACCTTCAGCCTGCGCGGTTATGAGGAAGATGGCCTGCTCATCCTGGTGGATGGTGTGCGCCAGAAGTTTGAAGCCGGTCACGGCAGTGGTTTCTACTTAGATCCCCAACTGATTCAACGGGTCGAGGTGGTACGTGGTCCGCACTCAGCCCTCTATGGCAGTGGCGGCCTGGGTGGGGTGATTGCCTTCAGTACTAAGGATGGCCGGGATCTGCTTGCCGCCGATCAAGAGCATGGTGGTTATTTCAGTATTGGAGGACGTAGTGATCGCCATGAAAAGGGCAGCAACCTGGCGCTCTATGGCCAACAGCAACAGTGGGATTACCTGGCCAGCCTCAGTCTAAAAAGCAATGAGTCCATTCGCCTTGGAGATGGCAATCACTTGGCGGCAGATGATGATATCGCCTCAGGCCTGTTCAAACTGGGTTGGCAAGTCAATCCGGATCGTCGCTTGCAACTCAGCCACCTGGCCTATCACGCCAAGGCCCTGGAGCCCCGTAATGGGCAGAGCAGCACCGCCAGCGACCGCTCAGATAAAACCATTCAAAGCCATACCAGCCAACTCAGCTATGCGGATCAAGCCAGCGATAACCATTGGCTCGACTGGCAGGTACGCCTCTACCACAACCTGATTGACCTGGATGAAAGTCTACAAAGCACCAGTTCTGCGCTGAATCAAAGTGGTGATCGCATTCAACGTGAACTCCAAACCTGGGGTCTGGCGTTGGATAACCAGAGCCGCTTCGAGCATGGCAGCCTCACCCAGCTGTGGAGTTATGGCCTGGAATGGTCGAGCGAAGAGCAGGATGGCCAACACAGCCGCCGCAATGTGGCCGATGGCATCCCCGATGCTGAAGCACGTTTCTACTCCGCTTACCTGCAAAATGAGCTGAACTGGGACAGTGGTTGGGGACAGTGGCAACTGATTCCCTCCCTGCGTTATGACGACTTCCATTCCGACAACAGCCAAGGGCTTAACCAAGACCGCAATCAGGTCTCCCCTAAGCTCGCTCTGTCATGGCAACCGCAACCCTGGCTGCTCGGCTTTGCCAGCTATGCTGAAGCCTTCCGGGCTCCGACCATCTCGGAAACCTATCAAACCGGCACCCACTTCGAGATTCCTCGCATGGGGGCCAACCGCTTTATTCCCAATCCCAACCTACGCCCGGAAACAAACCGCACCCTGGAATATGGCTTCGGCCTCGACTTTGCCAGCGTGTTCAGCGCTGAGGATCAACTGACCTTCAAAATCAGTCGCTTCGATACCCGCAGTGAAGACTTCATCGACTCCAAGGTCAATATGAGCTTCTTCCCCAGCTGCTGCGGCACCACCCAGGCAGTCAACGTCGCCAATGCCAAACTCTGGGGTAATGATGCCCAGCTCAACTATCAGAATGCCTGGCTAACCTACCGGCTGAGCTATAGCCGCATCAATGGCCGCGATAGCGCTACAGGGGCTTATCTGGGTCGCCTGACGCCCACCACCTGGGTCTCTGACTTAGCCTGGAAGCTAGGGGATGAGCAGCAACTCGGCTGGCGCTTCAAGCGTGCCAAAGCCCACTTAAAAGTGAACAGTGCCAGTGAGCAGCGGGCGGCCTATGACCTGCATGATCTCTATTACGAGATTCGACCCAGCCAACAACTGCGCCTCAATGCCAGCATCGACAACCTCTTCGATGAAGACTACAGCGCCGCCTATGCCGGCAGCAAAGGCAGTGGCCGCAGCCTGAACCTGAAAGCCACCTATCAATGGTAAGTTTGTAGGAAGCCATATATGAACGCCTATACCGACCTTTACTCTGCCTGGCAGCAACTGCAGCAGTCCCAACCCAAACTACGTGCCCGTGAAGCCGCCCAACACCTGGGTATCAGCGAGGCGGAATTACTCGAGTGTCGCCGTGGTCAGGACAGCATTGAACGCCTGGTCGCCGAACCTGCAGCCATCCTGCAAGCCATTGAAAAGCTAGGGCGGGTGATGGCCTTGACCCGTAATAACGAGGTCGTGCATGAGCGCAAAGGTCTATACAGCAATCTCAGTTTCCAGGGCCCAATGGGGCTGGCGCTCAACCCTGACATCGACTTACGTCTGTTTATGAATCATTGGTATTGCGCTTTTGCCGTCAGCGAACAGGGTCGTCACAGCCTGCAATTCTTCGATCGAGCCGGGGTGGCAGTGCACAAAATTTATCTGCTGGAGGAGTCTGATCAGCAGGCCTACCAGGCCTTGCTGGAGCAGTTTATCGAACCTTCCCCCGCGCCACTGCACTTTACCCCCTACCCACAGCAACCTGATCTGGCCGATGAACAGATCACCGTGGCCGCACTGCGCCAGGACTGGTTGGCCCTGCAGGATGTACATGACTATCACGCCATGCTGCGCAAGCATAAGTGTGGCCGGCAGCAAGCACTACGTCTGGTGGGGGAGGATCTGGCCCAACCCCTGCCCATCGAGGCCATTGCACAGATTCTGCAACGAGCCCGTGATCAACAGTGTGAAATCATGGTGTTTGTCGGCAATCGTGGCTGCATTCAAATCCACACCGGCCCGGTGCAGCATCTGGCCGCCACCGGCCCCTGGTATAACGTGCTGGATGAAGCCTTCAACCTGCACATCAATCTCAGTGGCTTGGCACAGGCTTGGATTGTGCGCCGCCCTTCCAGTGATGGCCCCATCACTTCGATTGAGGTGTTTAATCAGCAAGGTGAGTCCGTTCTCACGCTGTTTGGCAAACGCAAACCGGGACAACCGGAGCTGTTGCTCTGGCAGAGTCTGGTGGCTGAACTCAGCGCCAGTCTGGCGGCTTAAGGATCGAGGCTGGTGATGCGTATTCTGCTTAACCTGCTGCTGGCATGCACGCTGGCCTTAAGCCCGCTGGCCCAGGCCCAACCACGGCTGCTCAGTATTGGTGGTACCCTGACTGAAATTCTCTACGCCCTCGGCGCTGGCGAACAGTTAGTCGGCACCGACACCAGCAGCTATTACCCGGCGGCGGCCGAAGCGCTGCCCAAGGTCGGCTATCAACGAGCACTGGCGGTGGAAGGCATTCTTTCCCTCCATCCCGAACTGGTGCTGGCCAGTGGCGAAGCAGGTCCTGCCACCGTCCTGGCGCAGCTCCGCGCCGCAGGAGTCAGGGTAGAGGTGATCGACACGCCACCCACCCCGGAGGGCTTGCTAAGCCGTATTGAACGCTTGGCCGTCCTGACCGGCAGAGAACAGCAAGGACTGGCGCTACAGCAGCAGATCAGTGAACAACTGCAGACGCTGCAACTGCCCCCCCAATGGCATCGCCCCCCTAAACTGCTGTTTATCCTCCAGCATGGCAATGGCAGCCCGATGGTGGCGGGACGGCAAACGGCAGTCGATGAGCTGATTCATCTCAGCGGTGCACTCAATGCCATGGCTGATATCAATGGCTACAAACCCCTGACGCCGGAAGCCTTGGTCCAAGCCGCCCCCGATGTGATTCTGGTCAGTCAACAGGGTCTGGCACAAAGCGGTGGTGAGGCCGCCCTGCTCGCCCAGCCTGGCATGGCCCTCACGCCGGCAGGACAGCAACAGCGTATCCTCAGTATGGATGCGCTACTGGTGTTAGGCATGGGGCCACGCACGGCAGAGGCGGCGTTACACCTGCGTAGTCAGCTGCAAGCCTGGTTTGGAGGCTAGTCGCATGCAGGGTTACCTCACCTCGGCCCGTCCCTGGCCCAAGCTGGGACTCACCTTACTCCTGACCCTCTTGCTAGCCTTGGGCCTCGGCGCCTTCCAGTTGCCTTGGCAGCAGCTCAGCAGTGAAGGCTGGCAACCACTGCACTGGCAGGTGTTATTGCACATCCGCTTACCACGCATCCTGATGGCACTATTAATCGGTGCCGCTCTGGCGATCAGTGGGGCCGCCATGCAGGGGCTGTTTCGCAATCCTCTGGCAGACCCTGGTTTACTGGGTGTCGCCAGTGGGGCGGCGCTGGGGGCGGCGGCGGTGATCGTCCTCTTACCGGACTTGGGCAGCTGGTTAAGCTTCTACGCCATGAGCCTGGCCGCTTTTGGTGGAGGCTTGCTCTGTTGCTGGTTAATCTTCAAATTAGCCCGACAACACAACTGGATCTCAGTGGCCCAACTGCTGCTGGCCGGGATTGCCATCAACGCATTGGTTGGTTCAGCCACCGGCTTCTTAACCTACCTCAGCGATGATCAGCAACTGCGCACCCTGACCTTTTGGGCGATGGGCAGTCTAGGCGGTAGCCTATGGCCGGTCGTGGGGGTTGCCGCCAGCCTGTTGCTACCCTGCTGCTGGCTGCTGCAGCGGCAAAGTCATGCCCTCAACCTGTTGCTCCTGGGGGAACAGGAGGCCCGCTTGCTGGGCCTGGATAGTGAACGCGCCAAACGCCGCCTGGTATGGCTCTGTGCTGCCTGTGTCGGGGTTTGCGTGGCCTGTAGTGGTCTGATTGGTTTTATTGGCTTGATGGTTCCGCATCTGGCCCGTCTGGCCTGGGGTGCGGATCATCGCCTGCTATTACCCAGCTCAGCACTGTTGGGAGCCGTGTTGTTACTACTGGCCGATACCCTGGCCCGTACCCTGCTCAGCCCTCAGGAGCTACCTGTTGGCCTGCTTACCAGCTTGCTCGGCGGCCCCTTCTTCCTCTGGTTACTGCTGCGCCAGTTTAAGGATCAGTAGGATGAAGACCTCGGATATCATTTTGCAGGCTGGTCAAATAAGGGTGGAGGTTGGCACACGCCAGCTGTTGCAACTGGAGGATTATCAGTTGGCTGCTGGCCAATTACAGATGCTGCTGGGCCCTAATGGCGCCGGTAAATCTACCCTGCTCAAGGTACTGAGTGGCCAACTCAGCCCCAGCCAGGGTCAGGTCTATTTGCAGCAACGCCCCCTGGCGGACTGGTCACTGGCAGCCCTGGCACGGCAACGAGCGGTACTCAGCCAACAGCCGTTGTTAGCCTTTCCGTTACGAGTCTGGCAGGTGGTGCAACTGGGCTTCAGCCCCTGGCCGGAGATTAAGGTGGATGAGGTGCTATTGCGCCATTATCTGGCACTGGTCGACGGCGAAAACTGGTTTCAGCAATCCTACCCTTCTCTGTCCGGCGGCGAGCAACAACGGGTACAGCTGGCGCGCGTGTTGGCACAACTGTTACATCGCTTTCCACAGGGTACAGAGGATTTAACTGGCAAGGTGCTGCTACTGGATGAACCCCTGGCGGCACTGGATTTGCGCTATCAGCATCAGGTATTGCAATTGCTGCGGCGTCTGTGTCAACGAGGTTTGGCGGTGGTCTGCATTATCCACGATATCAATCTGGCCGCCCTATATGCCGATCAGTTGCTGTTACTGCAACAGGGCACACCAGTCTTTACCGGTCAGGCCGCGCAATTGGCGGAGGCGGACTGGCTCGGTCAGGTTTACGGTGTCGCTGCCCAGGCCGTTCCCCACGTGCAGCAGGCCAAACCCCAGTGGCAGTGGCTCTTACCTGATCCCTAACCGACAAGAGCCTGACGTTGCTTAAGGCTTGGCACAGGCTCTTGTCTCACTCGTACTTAACAGCAGCCGCTGCCTTCCGCATGATCATGGTCGTGATCATGCTCAGGGCCGGCTTCCTGTGTCTCCACTTCGATTTCCACCAGGTTACAGGCTCCTGGACGAACCAGCAGCTGACCAAAGTGACTGGGATCTTCATCCTCGTCTGCGCCGTCATTCACCATCAGCGCCAACTGAGACTTGCCTTCATCCAGTGCCTCAAAGTTGATGGTCAAGGGCAGCCCCTGCGGCCAGTGCACATGAAGTTCAGTCAGGGTGAGTTCAATTACTTCCCCTTCCGGGGTAACGCCTTGCAGGCGGGGCAGATTAGCCATTTAAAGCTCCTTAGCCGAGGGACGGCCAGTTAACCAGAGCTGCTGCGCATGTTGGCGCAACCAGCGACGATGTTCGGCCCAATCCGGGCAAAAGGTGGCTACCCTCTGCCAAAAACTGGGTTGATGATGAAAGTGGGTCAAATGAGCCAGTTCATGGATAACTACATAATCACAGACCGGCAAAGGGGCCAGGGCCAAGCCCCAATGTAAACGAATAATACCGTCACGGGTGCAACAACCAAAGCGACTGCGATAGGCCTTAACCTCCACGCGCTGTGGCTGCTGAGCCATCTGCCCTGCCCAATACTGCACCCGTTTGTTTAAACCTTGATGCGCTTGGGTCGACAACCAGGGCAATAACGCCTGCCAACTCCGCCATTGCAGGGGTAATAACAAATAGCCCGGCTGCCACTGTGGTTGGGGCTCTGGACGCCAGGCGAGGGTATAGGGTTCAGCAAACCAGTGTAATTGCCTGGGCAACCCCTGGGCCGGGGCCAACTCCATGCTGGGGCTCGCCAGGCGCTGCTGTAGCCAAGCTTGGCGTGATTGTAATAAGCGTTCGATTTCAGCATCGGCAACAAACACCGGCGCCAGCACCTGTACCCGTCCATCCTTTACCCGCAGGGCCAACGTTTTACGCCGACGGGCACTGCGGATCACCTCGACCTGAGGGTGATGCAAACTGAGGGCTGATGACTGGCTCATGGGCATTTGGGCCCCTGCTAAAAATCGCGTACTATGCGCCTTCTGTCGTTTCCTGACAAGGTCAGTCATGAAGTCTCAAACCCTCCAATTGCGCTTGGATATTGCAGATAACCAACACACTGCCGTCGACCTGTTAGCACAGGCCAGCGGCCTGCCCAAGGGACGCATAAAAGATGCGATGATCAAGGGTGCCGTTTGGTTGAAAGCACCAGGCAAGCCAGAGCAGCGCCTGCGCCGTGCCACCAGCAAGCCCCACAAAGGCAGCGTCTTGAGCCTGTATTATGATCCTGCCTTGCTGGAGCGTGAGCCCCCCCAGCCGCAATGCCTCTACCATAACCGTCATTACAGCCTGTGGTATAAACCGGCTGGCCTGTTAGCCCAGGGCAGCCAGTGGGGCGACCATTGCAGCCTGCTGCGTCAAGCCGAGCTACAACGACAACAGCCACTGTGGCTGATCCACCGTCTCGATCGGGAAGCCCAGGGGTTAATGCTCTTAGCCCATGACAAGCTAGCGGCCAAACACCTCTCCACCCTGTTTCAACAACAGCAACTCAGCAAAGGCTATTTAGCCTGGGTCAAAGGACTTCTGCAGACGCCGCACTGGTTGCAATTGGATGCAAAACTAGATGGCAAACCCAGCCTGACCGAAGTCTTTACCCTGCAACAGGATCAACAGCACAGCTGGCTGGCGGTGCGATTACATTCAGGTCGGCAGCACCAGATTCGTCGTCATCTGGCGGGCATTGGCCATCCCTTAATGGGAGACCCGCGCTACGGCCAAGACAATGCCTGGCCAGGTGGCTTACAACTGTACTCCGCCCACTTGGCGTTTACCTGTCCGCTAAGTGGCAAGCAGCATGACTTCCGCTTGTTTGATCTGCACCCAGCCAGCCGTAATGCCCTGCCCGCCGACCTGCTCCAGGCCTGGCAAGACAGCCTGCCCCTCATCGTTTAAATCAGCACTTGCAGGTTATCCGCCAGGCTCGCAAAATAACTGGATTCTTATCCAGTTATTTTGCTTATGAGCGATCAGCCCCAGCGTAAAATCATTCACTTTGACTGCGACTGTTTTTTTGCCGCAGTTGAAATGCGTGACAACCCGGCCTGGCGCGATATTCCGCTGGCCATTGGCGGTGACCCAGGCCGACGCGGGGTGATTGCCACCTGTAACTATCCCGCCCGGCGCTTTGGCGTGCGCTCTGCTATGGCCAGTGCCCATGCCTTAAAACTCTGCCCTGACCTACTGCTGATCCCCGGCAACATGGCCAAGTATCGTGAAACCAGCCAGGGCTTTCGTCGCATTCTGGAAGACTACAGCGAACAGATTGAACCCCTGTCTCTGGATGAAGCCTTTATTGATGTCAGCGGCAGCCACCTGCACCAGGGCAGCGCCACCCTGATAGCCGAAGAAGTCAGACAACGGGTGCGCGAAGAACTGGGAATTACCGTCTCAGCGGGGGTCGCACCGAATAAGTTTCTCGCCAAAGTGGCCAGCGATTGGCACAAACCCGACGGCATCATGGTGATCCGTCCCGATCAGGTGGAAGCATTTGTTGCCGCCTTACCGGTGGAAAAAATCTGGGGGGTGGGCAAAGTCACCGCCGAAAAACTGCATCGCCTGGGCTTGTTTTACTGCCGTGATGTACAGGCCTGGGGACTAACGCGCCTGCAGGAACAACTGGGGCCACGCCTGGCAGAGCACCTGCACCGTTATAGTCATGGCCGGGATGAGCGCCCACTGGAAACAGCCCACACCCGTTTAAGCCTGAGCGTTGAGCACACCTATGCGGTGGACTTACCGGATTTAGCTGCCTGCCAGGCAGCCCTGCCCGCCCTGATTGCCGAGCTGGAGCAACGCCTGGCACGGCGTCAGGAACGCCCACGCATTAGTGGCCATCTGGTTAAATTGAAATTTGCTGACTTTCAACAAACGACGGTGGAACGCCAGTTAGGCCGGCCCGATGCCGACTATGGCGCCCTGTTAGAAGCCGCCTGGCAACGAGGGGAACGGCCTGTGCGCCTGATTGGCGTTGGAGTGCGTTTAGCCCAAGACCAGGACGGCAGTGCAACCTGGCAACAACTGAGCCTGTGCTGGGACGATTAACCGGGTATTTCCAGCTTGGTATGGGGCCGCGAACGGGGTCCTCCGCTAATCACGCTGGCTGGCGCCAACCACTTTTCCGCTTCGTTATGCGGCATGGGTTTGGCAAACCAAAAACCCTGGGCCTCATCACAGGCCTCCTGTAGCAGAAAGTCACGTTGATCATGGGTTTCCACCCCCTCTGCGATCACATTCAGGCCCAAGCCATGGGCAAGACTGATAATTGTGCTGGTTAACTGAATATCATCGCCATCCAACGGGATACCGCGAATAAAACTGGCATCAATCTTCAAGGCATCCACCGGCAAACGCTTGAGATAACTGAGACAGGAATAGCCGGTACCGAAGTCATCAATGGCAATGGAGTGCCCTTGCTCACGCAGCCCAGAAAGCACCTTGAGTAGATGATCCGCCTCGGCGGGGATAAAGCTTTCCTCGGTGATCTCCAGCTCCAACCAACGGGCCGGAATACCGTGCTGCTCCATAACCCGCCGCAACTGCAACGCCAGACCTCGGTTACGCAGATCCTGCACTGAGAGGTTGATCGCCACCGGCACAATTTTATAGCCCTGCTCCAACCACTGACGCTGTTGGCGACACACCTCGTCCATCACCCAATGGGACAGCTGCGGCATCAAGCCTAACTCATCCGCCAAGGGCAAAAAGCTGGCAGGCGAGCGCATGCCTTCTGCCGAGGGCCAGCGCACCAGCGCCTCAAACCCGGTTAACTCCCCGGTCGCCAGCGCAGTACGTGGCTGGTAATAAAGCTGAAAGTGATGTTTATTCAATGCCTTACGTAGGGCCCCTTCCAAACTCATCTTGGCGTGATTGTTTGCCTCCAGCTCCGCCTTGTAGAGACTGTAAGCGTTACGCCCACGCTCTTTGGATTTGTACATGGCTACATCCGCCGCTTTCAGCAGACGCTCCGAGCTGTCTCCATCCTGGGGATAACAGGCGATGCCGATACTGGAGGAAACGTAGAGGTCACGCCCACCGATCTGCACCGGTGCCTCCAATACCTTAAGGATACGCTTGGCCAAGCCCACCGCCTCATCAATGTGATTGAGCTCCGGCACCAGAATGGTGAACTCATCTCCCCCCAGACGCGCCGCCGTATCCCCTTCACGCAGACTCACCTTCAGACGCTTGGCAACGATCTGCAGTACCTTATCGCCAATGCTATGGCCCAGGCTGTCATTGATACGCTTAAACATATCCAAATCGAGAAACAACAACGCCAACTGGTGCTGATGACGATGGGCATTGGCAATCGCCATCTGCAGGCGATCCTGGAATAAACGACGATTAGCCAGGCCAGTCAGTTCATCAAAGTAAGCAAGACGTTTAATTCGTTCTTCAGAGGCTTTGCGATCCGATATATCACTGAAGATGGCGGCATATTGACGCACCTTGCCCTGTTCATCATAGATTGCAGTGATACTCAACCACTCCGGATAAATTTCGCCGCTCTTGCGCTTATTCCAAATTTCCCCTTGCCAGAAACCCTGCTCATCAATCGTGGCCCACATGTTTTCGTAGAATGCTTTGGAGTGCTGACCAGAGCTGAGGATGTTGGGAGTCTGTCCCAGGGCTTCATCGGCGGAATAGCCCGTCAGTTCCGTAAAGCGTGGATTAACTGAAATGATAATGCCCTTAGCATCGGTAATCAGAATCGCATCCAGCGATACCTCTATCACTTTTTGCGCTAAGCGCAGGTTATCCAGCGACTGACGCAGCGCCTGATCACGCTCATCCAAGGCCTGCTGCAAGCGTGTGACATATTCATATTCAATACTGGCGAGGATGTCGGCATAGGAAAGCAGTCCTAACAGTAAGCCTTGTTCATCCTCTACCCCAAGATGGCGGATACCGAGACTCTCCATCAGATTCCGCGCGGCCACCAGAGAGGTTTCCGCTTTCACCCGATGCTGTAGGGGCGTAACCAAGCTAGCCAATGGCTGCTGTAACTTGCCTTGCGCCAGGGCCCGTACACAATCACGTTCGGTCAAAATACCGATCTGCTCCTGTGCCAGACGCACCAACATGGCATCACTGCCCTGACTTAACCAAGCCTCACGATAATCGGCCAAGCAACGCTGGGGCTCACCCCACAGAGGGGCTTTACGCAGTGCCGTACGCACTTCGCGCAGGGTTAGGAAATGCTCGACGCCTTGATGGCGAATCAAATCCGTTAGAGTACAGATGCCCAGAGGCTGCCCCTGCTCATCGACCACGACCAGGTGACGCAATTGCTCACGCTGCATCAACTGCCCGGCCTCACGCAGGCTGGCACTTGCCTTCAGAGTGACCACCGGACTGCTCATAAAACGGCTGATGGGCTGCTGCAGGTCCAAGTGTGCCAAAGGCAAACGGGCCGCATCGTACTCGGTGAAAATGCCCAACACCTGCTGCTCAGCCATCACTACCATGGCACTGCAACGATGCTCGCTCATATTACTGGCAACCTGAGCCAGGGAAGTGGCAGACTCACAACTGAGTAAAGAGCTGCGCACGACCTCCTTGAGAGTTATTCCGCTCATTTCATCAGACATCCTGCTGACATCGGTCTGCTCTTTTCCCATTTCCCTGTTACCTGCCCAAATCATGACTAAACTGTTGAACAGAGTCATAGACTCAAATCAACACTATGCTGACGCAGTTCATCAGATCGCCCAGGAGGTGCCTGTGCCAATCTATGCCTTTGAGGGGCTCATCCCCGTGGTGCACCCTAGCGCCTATATTCACCCCACCGCGGTCTTAATTGGCGATGTCATCATTGGCCCAGGCTGCTACGTAGGCCCCTTAGCTGCGCTACGCGGAGACTTTGGCCGCCTAATCCTGGAGGAAGGCGCCAATGTTCAGGATACCTGTGTCCTCCACGGATTTCCCGGTACCGATACTCGCATCGAACCCCATGGACACATCGGTCATGGTGCCGTGCTGCATGGCTGTACGATTGGTCGCGATGCCTTAGTGGGTATGAACGCCGTGATTATGGATGGCGCCGTAATTGGAGCAGAAAGCATCGTAGGTGCGTGCGCGTTTGTCAAAGCCGGTTTCCAGGGCGCTCCCAGGCAAATGCTAGTAGGCAGCCCTGCCAAGGTCTTACGCCAAGTCAGCGATGAAGAACTGCATTGGAAACAACTCGGCACCCAGGAATACCAAGCCCTTGCCCGCCGCTCCATGCACACCCTGCAGGAAGTCGCCCCTTTAGCCGCCGTCGAACCAAATCGCCCACGCTTACAAGGGGTCACGGATGCCCAACCCAAACACCAGAACAACTAACGCCCCGGGCAGCGCCCAGTGGCTGGCTTGGCAGGTAAAAGCTGTTAGACTCAGCGCTGACTTTCTCTGAGTATGCCTGCGCCTATGCTGTCTTCGCGTCAAGTCTCTCTGTTTGGTCTGGCTCTGGCCGTATGCTTTATGGTGCTGCTGATTCTGGCACTCTTTACTACCCGCAGCCTACTAGAGAATGAACACCTAGCCTATGAGCGGGTACGCCTGCAGACAGCGCTTGATAACGAAGCCAGACTGCTGCGTAAAAACACCCTGGATCACAGCTGGTGGGATGAAACCTATGCAGCGGTGAATAATGGCATTAATACAGCTTGGCTAAGTGACACTCTCTCTGCCAATACCTTGCACCTCCTCAATGCCGAAGGGGTAGCTGTTTTTAACCCAGATGCCGAACCACTATTTAGTCGTCTGCTGAGCCCTGAGCTAGCCAGTCAGCCTATCCAGCGCATTCAGCAATGGCTACGGCAACAGCGCTTTAGCTGTCCCCACCCTGATGAAAATCCACCCGATTGGCAACATGCACGCATCAACTGGCTCATTGATGGTGAATATGCCCTGTTAGCCAGTGCCGCGGTGATTTCACCCACTGCCCAACAGCTCGACTGCAAGCGCGTCTATACCCTGGTGTTTTGGCAAGTGCTGGGACCTGCACAGTTAAATGAACTGGCACAAAACTATGCTTTTAATTCTCTGCGCTTCCAGGCTGCCACTGCCACCATCGAATTACCTGACAATGCCCTGGCCTTAGGTGAGGCAGGCTTACTCTTTTGGCAGAGCACGCCACCCACCAGTGCGCCAATTAACAAAGCCCTATTATTAGCGGCGATTTTAACCCTAGCGGTGGTGTTGCTTGGCTGGATTTTGCAACGCCAACTGCGCAATAACGATCGCTACTTTTTGGAATTGTTTGAGCGCAATCGCTCCATTCAGCTCTTGGTTCGCCCCCAGGATGGCCGTATTCGTTTAGCCAACCGTGCCGCCGATGCTTTCTACGGTTTTCCATCCGGTGAGTTGGAGTGCCTGTCGCTGTTTGATCTCAATGGAGATCCCCATAGCGATCCCTTAGCGTTGTTACAGGGACAAAACCCTAGCCAATGTTATCAACGCTTATGGAATGGCTCAGTGCGTCTGGTGGAGATTCACTCTGGACAACTGGTACGAGCGGGGGAGCCGCTACTGTATTTGATCGTGCACGATATCACCCAAACGCTGGAAGCCCGGGAAGCGCTCTCACGTAGCGAAGCACGCTATCGCACCATTATTGAAGATGCCAGCCTCGGTATCCTGCAGCTGGATGAACAGGGCAATATTCTGGAAGCTAACCCAGCATTCAGCCAAATGCTTGGCTATCACCCCCGTGCACTGCATGGTTGGCTATGGACTGACTTAGTACATCCAGATGAGCAAGAGGCGACCCTGCGCACCTTTAACGCCCTACAAGAACGGATCACCCCCAAACTCAGCCACCAGCAACGCTTCCAGCATTCCCAGGGGCAAATTATCTGGGCACAAGTCAGTATTAGCCCCATTGAAATCGGGGATTCAGAACTGTCCTTCGTGGCGATGGTGGAAAACATCAATGAGCGCATCCAGCTCCAACAACAATTGCAGGAATTGGCACATCGCGATCCCTTAACCGGCCTGCATAACCGACGCGCCCTGGAAGATTTTGCCAAACGTGAACAGGCCTGGGGCAAACGTCATGGGCAGCCTATCTGCATTATGATTGCCGACCTTGACCACTTTAAAAAGGTTAACGACACCTATGGCCATGGGGTGGGAGACATCGTACTGCAACACTTTGCTGACATCTGCCGTGACACCATGCGGGACACCGATATCGTTGGCCGCTGGGGCGGAGAAGAATTTGTCATGCTACTGCCCCACACCGATCTGAAAAAAGCCTTAATGGTGGCAGGTCGACTGCGCCAGGCGGTTGGTCGTCATGTCACCCAGACCGATGAGCATCAGCTGCAAGTCACCGTTAGCATTGGCTTAAGCCAGTGGCATACTGCCCAGGAAGAGTTAGTTACAGCTTTGGAGCGGGCCGATGCCGCGCTTTATAACGCCAAACGCAATGGCCGTAACCGCGTAGAGTGTGACTATCATGCCCCTAAGGGCAACCACCTACCGCACATTGACCTGTAACTGCAGTGATCAAAAGAATGGCCGGCACTAGGGCCGGCCCAACGGGGGATGACAGCTATGGGCTAACGCCCTCACTGCACAACGAAAGCAACCTTCTATCTGTACGCTCTATCTGTACGCCCTATCTATTACCCATCTATCCAATACGATCACTGCGTCTATGCGCTTAGCACGGATCCACTACTCGCCATTCTTCTACACCCAGCCAGGCTGCAATGTGATTCTGCAGGCGTTTGGTGTAGCTAGCCCCCGTAAGAGGGCGAGCAGGTTTAAAACAACTGATCATCCAAATCCATGACCACCTCTTCACCGGCATTCACCGCCGCGGCCAACGCCTGCACACGGGGTAGCAAATGCTGGCAATAAAAATGGGCAGATGCCTGTTTGCTGGCATAAAGGGGATGACTGGGCTCAGCCAACAGCGCCGCAGCGCCCTTAAGCATCAGCCAACCACCACAGAGATAACCATGAAGCATTAATAACGGTGTACTAACCACGGCCGCCAACTGTGGGCGACTTGAGCCCTGTTGTAACAACTGTTGTGATAGTGCCTTAGCCTGTGCCAGCGCCTGATTAAAGGCCATCACATCAGCCTGGGGCAGCGCCTGCCATGCACTGGCATCCTCCTCCATCTGCTGATACAACGCCATTAACGCTTGGCCACCGTCGGCTTGCAACTTGCGCCCAACAAAGTCCAGGGCCTGGATCGCCGTGGTTCCCTCATAAATGGTCAGAATGCGCGCATCACGATAGTGCTGGGCCGCACCCGTTTCCTCAATAAAGCCCATACCGCCGTGAATTTGCACTCCCAGGTAGGTCACCTCCTGTGCCAGCTCAGTTAACCAAGCTTTAACGATGGGGGTATACAACTCGACCCGCACCTGATGTTTGCGTGCCTGCTCAGCATCCGCGGCAGCTTTCACCCAATCCACTTCCGCCGAGGCCACATAAGCCAAAGCACGCATTGCCTCAATGCTGGACTTCATGGTCAGCAGCATGCGTCTGACATCAGCATGTTTAATGATAGGCACACGGGTTTTACGATCCGGGCCATAACCCTGCATCCGTTCGCGGGCATAGGCCAGCGCCTGCTGGTAAGCTCGCTCCGCGACCCCCAACCCCTGCAACCCAACCCCTTGGCGGGCATGATTCATCATGGTAAACATGCAGGCTAAGCCTTGATGCGCCTGCCCTACCAAATAACCAACCGCTCCCTGCTCATCGCCATAACTCATGACACAGGTCGGACTACCATGAATCCCCAATTTGTGCTCAAGCGCCACCGCTTTCAGGTCATTACGCGCCCCTAGACTGCCATCTTGATTAACCAGGTATTTCGGCACCACGAATAGCGAAATACCCTTCACCCCAGCCGGGGCATCAGGCAAGCGAGCCAACACCAGATGAACGATATTCTCGGCGCAATCATGTTCGCCCCAGGTAATGAAGATTTTCTGTCCACTAATCAGGTAGTGATCCCCCTGGGGCACCGCCTTCGCCTTAATGGCCGCCAGGTCTGAGCCGGCATCGGGCTCAGTCAGGTTCATGGTGCCGGTCCACTCACCACTAATCAGCTTGGTCAGGTAGGTTTGCTTGAGTGCTTCACTAGCATGGTGGCTGAGGGCCTCAATCGCCCCTTGCGTCAACAGCGGATTGAGTGAGAAGGCGAGGTTAGCACTTTGCCAAATTTCCATCACGGCAGTACCCAGTACATTCGCCAGCCCTTGTCCGCCGTAGCGAGGGTCAGCGGCTAAGCCTACCCATCCTCCTTCGACAAAAGCCCGATATGCTTCGGCAAAGCCGGGTGCGGTGGTAACTTGATTATCCGCTGACAAGCTGGAACCCTGCTGATCACCTATTCGATTAAGGGGTGCCAGCACATCTCCCCCCAGACGTCCGGCTTCCGCCAGCACCGCCTCCACCAATTCAGGCGACATTTCTTCTTGCCCAGGCAACTGGCAAAGCCGCTCAAGGCCCACCAAATGCTCCAGCACAAACTTCATTTCTTGCTCAGGATAACGGTATTCCAGCATCGCTCTTCCACCCGTAATGGCCCTCTGATACCGACGAATGCCGGCTTGGCGGGGCTTTTGATCAGGCTATTGAGGATGCGGCGAGAGCGGCAGGCGCTCAATAACAATTCCTGCCGTTTTTACTGACAATTTAAGCCAGGAGAGGGGAATAACCCGGCCTATCTGGGAAATCAGGAGACCGTTTCAGCGCCGCGGGTTTTATCGAGATGATGCTCATACTCTTGCCAGCGCACCTTTTGCCGATACTCTCCCGGCGTGAGCCCCGTCCATTTTTTGAAGGAGCGGAAAAAGGCACTCGGTTCATCAAACCCCATTAAGGAGGCCACATCATTAATGCTCAGATGAGGGGAGTTCATGTAATTGAGCGCCGCTTCTTTACGACACTCATCTTTGATTTTTTGATAAGAAGTGCCCTCATCCAACAGACGTCGGCGCAGGGTCGAAATCGACATATTCAGTTGTGATGCGACTTCCTCCGCGCTGGGCATTTCGCGGCTGAAATCCTTACCCAACATGGCCGTAATCTGAGCCTTCAGGCTACCGCCTTCATCCACCATCACAATCAATTGATAGGGTGCCGCCTTTAAGAAACCACGCAAGGACTCTTCCGTCTGCACCAAAGGCAAATCGAGGTACTGGGAAGGAAACACCAGCACATTATCATGCTGATTAAACTTCACCTCGGAATGGAACAAACGACGATAGTGTTCCGTATCATCCGACTCCGGAAAGCTGAAATACACTGCTTTCAATTCCAGCCGCCGACCAATCAACCAACTGATAAAGTGATGCCAAACCGATAATGTAGTCCGGGTGCTAATCGGTGACTCCTCGGCCACCAACTGTTCCAGCGTATCCTGTGGCTGCGAATCTAAAGGTGCAAAGCTAAGCTTGGCGTAACGCCCTTTACGCACTAGCACAGGCTTAATTCGCGACCCCCGCACAATCTCGTAAAAATCACTGCAACGACGCAGCGCCTTTTCCAGATTAGGCGAATGGATAATGGCATAGCACATCATCCGGAATGTGCCATTAGGCACCTTCCCACCACTGAGCATACCGAAAGACTCATCCTGCATGACCCACATGATGCGCTGATAAAGCGTTCCGAACTTACGCGCGGAAAACTCATTGCCCTGTTCCAACTCCTCCAGTTCCACCCCCACCGAGCGCAACAATGAAGGTACGTCATAGCCCTGCTTAGCCACGAGGCCCAACAGATAACGCACATAACCGATCGGCACAGTAATGGTTTTATCAATGCTATTCAGATTGTCTCGCATGCAGTCTATCCCTCGCTGCCTGATCATCCCGTTCGAGCAGGTTTGTTAGCCAAAAGTCTGATAAGGCTGCCTCAACCTCCCCCTTTCTGGCAAGAGACTTTGACAGAGCGCTGGCTGGATTCTAAACCAATAAGGTAAAGCTTACGCAGCACAGGGAAGCGGCTCTTTTTGTCAGTGATTTTGAAAAAAAATGTCATTGCGACCCTCCGGTGCTTCATCAAGACTTGAACCAGCAGGTTAGCAACACTCTGTTGCACTAACAGACAATGGCTATTCCTTATCCTAGGACCACGTAGGTGCACCCATGGCAACAAAAATAACAAGGCTCAGTGCTGGCACGCCCAGCTTTTCTCCCCGTCCACTCGCGCTCGCTGTAGCAGGCATAACGGCCGTACTCACCGCCGGACAAACTCAAGCTATTGAGTTTAACTTAGGCGAAGTGCAAGGCACCTTTAACTCCAATATTTCCGTTGGCGCCAGCTGGCGAACCGAAAACGCCGATCCTTACTTAATTTCCAAAGCCAATGGCGGTACCGGCCCAGGTGCGGGTAACGATGATGATGGCAACCTTAACTTCCATAAAGGTGAGACCTTCTCCAAAATCATCAAAGGCGTGCATGACCTGGATCTGCGCTATAACAATATCGGTGGCTTTGTACGTGCTAAATACTGGTACGACTTTGAACTGAAAGATGGCCCACGCTCCCATGGCCATACCGGCAATGGTTATGCCAAAGACAAGTCGCTCGACGATGCCAAGTTTGATGACTTTTCCAAATTCTCCGGCTTCGAGTTCCTGGACGCCTTCGTGTATGGCAACTTTGACCTCGGAGGACGCCCCCTTGATGCGCGTTTAGGCCGTCAAGTTGTCAGTTGGGGTGAAGGAACCTTCCTGCAAGGCGGTATCAACACAGTTAACCCGGTTGACGCCAATACTTTCCGTCGTCCTGGTGCCGAGGTTAAAGAGGGCCTGCTACCCGTCAATATGCTCTACGGTAACCTGGGCCTGACCTCTAATCTGAGTGCTGAAGCTTTCTATCAGCTGGAATTCTCCCCCACCGTCGTCGATGGCTGTGGTACCTACTTCTCTGACAACGACTATGGCGCCGAAGGCTGCAATGGTATCCGCGTCTATAACGGCAGCACCGTGATCTCTGGCAACCCGATCCTGAATCCTGCTTACGGCACTCTCGGTCAAGGGGATGAAGCCTACTTTAAGAGCAATTTCGTGGTAAAACGGGACAGTAATGGCGTACGCGAAGCCGATGATCATGGC
This sequence comes from Balneatrix alpica DSM 16621, assembly GCF_000619885.1. GTDB lineage: Bacteria > Pseudomonadota > Gammaproteobacteria > Pseudomonadales > Balneatricaceae > Balneatrix > Balneatrix alpica. The sequence goes on from NZ_JHUZ01000011.1 coordinate 471,400, forward strand.
CAGTATGGTCTAGGTTTGCGTTACTTTGCTGAAGAGCTGAACGGCACCGAATTTGGTCTGTTCTATACCAATCTGCATAGCCGCGTACCGGTCGTTAGCGCTGTAAAAACCACTAGCAACCCTGCCACAACCGCGTTCTCCACTCCTCTTAACACCATTATCAACCTGCCCACTTCGTTTGGTGGTTTTGGTGGTTTAAGCAATTTCCAAGCGGCCCTGGCGGGAGGCAACTCCACTGCTCGCTCGTTATACGGCCTGCACACTTTGGATCAGGCGTCCAAAAGCACTTACTTCACCGAGTACACCGAAGATATCCAGACTCTGGGTCTAAGCTTCAACACCACCGTGGGTGAAGTTGCATTGTCTGGGGAAATCAGCCACAAGCGTGATGTCCCCATGCAGGTCAACGGTACCGCCCTGCTAACCGCCATCGCAACGCTGGGTAACTCCGGCCATGCAGCCCTTGATCAACGGGTACAAAGCACCCCCTATGGCGGCATTATCAAAGGCTATGATCAGTTTGACGTCACTCAGGCACAGGTCACTGCAGTGAAAACCTTTGACCGTGTACTGGGCGCCAGCCAACTGGCTGTTGCCGGTGAGGTGGGCATGATCCATGTTCATGGGTTAGATGAAAGCCCCAACGCCATCAAATATGGTCGTAGCAGTGCCTTCGGTTATACCCCTGGCGACAACGACGGCTTCGTTACCCAAAACTCTTGGGGTTATGCCGTGCGTGCCTCCCTGTCCTATCCTGACGCGGTGGCGGGTATCAACCTGACTCCAACCATCAGCTTTAAGCATGACGTAGAGGGTGTCTCACCCCAACCCGGTGGTGTCTTTAACGAAGGCAGCAAGTCCCTGGGACTGTCAATCGGTGCTGACTATCTGAATAAATACAATGCCAACCTGTCCTGGAACCACTTCTTTGACGGTAAGTACAACACTCTGAAGGATCGGGATTTCGTTTCCGCCAGCTTCGGGATGACGTTCTAATCGGGTGACAGGAAAGAGGACCAACCATGTTTAAACATAAGAACAAGCAATTCTTTATTGCCTCCGCCCTGGCACTAGCCATTGGCGCAGCTCAGGCAGCCGTCTCTCCGGAAGAGGCGGCCAAGCTTGGCACCAGCCTGACCCCGATTGGCGCAGAAAAAGCCGGTAATGCCGATGGAACTATTCCCGCCTGGGATGGTGGCCTGCCAACTAGTAGTGATCGTTACACCAACCCCTATGCCGCTGATCAGGTGCTCTTCACCATCACCGCTGCCAATGCTGCCGAGCACAAAGACAAGTTGTCTCCCGGCCAATTAGCGATGCTGGAGAAGTACCCTGACACTTTCAAGATGAATATCTACCCCAGCCGCCGTAGCGCTGCCTTGCCTGAAAAAATCTACGCAGCAGCCAAGAAAAACGCTACCAGCACCGAACTGGTTGATGGCGGTAACGGCATCAGCAACTTTGATGAGGCCGTGCCCTTCCCCATTCCACAGAATGGTCTGGAAGTCATCTGGAACCACATTACCCGTTATCGTGGCGGCAGCCTGGAGCGGACAGTAATGCAGTCAGCGGTGCATACCAATGGTGAGTTCACTCCAGTGAAGATGTTGGAGCGGATGTCCTGGCCCAAATACCTGGCTGAAGGTGTACAGGATTCGGACAACAACATCCTCTCCTACTTCACCCAGGAAGTATTGGCCCCTGCCCGACTGACCGGCAACATCCTGCTAGTGCATGAGACTCTGAACCAGGTTACCCAACCTCGTCAGGCATGGGTTTACAACGCAGGTCAACGCCGCGTACGCCGTGCTCCTCAGGTGGCTTATGATGCGCCTGGAACTGCTACTGACGGTCAGCGTACCTCGGATAACCTCGACCTTTATAATGGTGCGCCCGACCGTTATGACTGGAAACTGATCGGTAAGCAGGAGATGTACATCCCCTACAATGCTTATAAGCTGGCGGATCGTAATCTGAAGTACACCGACATCGTCCAGGCCGGTCACCTGAATCCTGATCTGCTCCGCTATGAGCGTCATCGGGTGTGGGTCGTTGAGGCCACGCTGAAGCCCGGTGAGCGTCATATTTACGCTAAGCGAGTGTTCTTCATCGATGAGGATACCTGGCAGGTCAGCCTGGTGGATCACTACGATGGTCGCGACCAACTCTGGCGTGTCGCGGAAGGCCATCAGTTCCAGTATCGCGATGTCGATGTGCCCTGGTTCACCGCTGAAACCCTGTATGACCTCCAGTCAGGCCGCTATCTGGTCGGCAGCCTGACCAACGAAGAGGGTCAAGGCTTCCAGTTTGGCATGACCTTCAAGCATGACGACTTTACCCCTCAGGCCATTCGCCGTATGGGTAAACACTAAAGTAATCTGCTTGTTATAACGGAACCCCGGCTTTGTCCGGGGTTCTTGTTTTTTAGCCGGTAGCAAGCATGAAACAGACTGACAAGGGCGCTAACCGGCAAAGGCAAAACAAAGCTGCCATACTGGATGACAACTTAATCTGCACCATGCTAGGGGGCATTCATGCAGCTGCTCAGCAAAATTCTTTGGGTCACCGACCCAGAACAGGATGAACATCCACTGCTCGAACAGGCACTCAGTCTAGCCGACCACCATCAGGCTGAACTTGGTATTCTCTTGGTTCCCAGTCATGCCGAAGAGCTCAGCGATCTGGAACGCATCACCGGCCGGGAAAAGCTTGCTGAACAGTTACGTCAACAGGCCGAACAGCAACTACAAGCCAAGCTGTTAGGGCACAAGGGGCGCACCCCTATTCACTTCCACTGGTCACAGCAGAGCCTCTATAAGGCAGTCGTTGAGCTGGTGGGCCAGCACCAGTATCAATTGGTGCTTAAGCAAGCCAAAGCAGAGAACGGTCTGCGCTCTCATATTTTTGGCTCTCAAGATCAAAGCCTACTGCGCCGTTGCCCATGTCCAGTCTGGCTTAGCAAGCAGCCCGATAATCTGGCCAAGCGGGTACTGGTAGCCGCCATTGATGCTGACCCCGCCCCCCATCAGCGCATGCTAAGCTTGCAAGTACTTGAACTTGCTTACTCTTTGGCCTTGTCAGAAGGTGCCGATTTACACATTGCCTATGCCTGGAAAGCGCCGGGTGAAAGTATGCTCAAATCCGGTCGCCTTGATCTCAATGCACAGGAGCTGGAGAGCTACCTACAAACCAAGCAGCAAGAGCACCAGCAGTGGTTGGAAGAGACTCTGCAAGCTTTTATTAACAGCCAGGACCCGAAGGCTACTGAGTTTCTCTCCCCGCAGTTGCACTTACTCAAGGGAGCTCCTGCCCAAGTTATCCCAGTACTGGCGAAACAACTCAATGCCGGCTTGGTCTTAATGGGAACCGTTGGCCGTACAGGTATCCCCGGTTTATTGATTGGCAACACTGCAGAAGCCATGATCAATCAGCTGGAGTGCTCATTACTGGCGATTAAGCCGACAGACACAGCGCAAGTTGAGCACTAAAGCTATCCCAGCTTAACGAACAGGCCCCTACGCTGGAGGTTGCCCCTCCAGCCGCGCCAACTGCTGCAATAACGGTTGCAGTGAGGTCTTTCCCGCCAACACTGGGCCTGGCTCTCGACTGACCGCCTGCCCCAGACCCCCATGCCATCCTCCCGCTTCTTCCACCAACAATAAGCCGGCTAATACATCCCAAGGCTGGGTACGAGCCTCATAAAAACCATCGACGATACCCGCCGCAGTACGCGCCAGACATAGTGCTGCTGAACCTAAGCGGCGCTGATCCACCTGCTGCTGATACAAATATTCAATCCGCTGCAGATAATGAGATAAGCCTGTCTTAGCGCCAAAGCCCATGTAAATCAGCCCTTGTCCCGGCACTATCTCCGCCGCCATCTGTAAAGGTTGCTGATTGAGCCAGGCGCCATGCCCACGCTGGGCATAAAAGTGCTGTTGATGCACGGGGGCAAAAATCCACCCCTGTTGCACCTGATCCTGCTCCACATAAGCCAGCACCACACACCAGTCCGGTAAACCACGTAAAAAGTTAGTCGTACCATCAATGGGGTCAATCACCCAATAGCCCTGGCTCTCGCCCGGCTGCCAGCCCTGCTCTTCCCCCAGGATGCCATCTTCGGGAAAAGCCGCCTGAATGCACTGGCGCAAGAATTGTTCTACCTGACGATCTGCCTCACTGACAAAGTCCTGCAGTCCCTTTACGTCCACCTGCAACGACTGACGCCGTTGAAAATAGTCCAGTGCCAGCTGTCCTGCCTGAGCAACCCAGGCACTGCCTTTCTCTTTACGCGGATGCATCATGGCTACCTTTTCCTAATCAAACAAAAGGGCAGTATAAACTGCCCTTGCTGCTCTGCCATCGGCGTACTGCTTAGTTGGCCGGCTGCCAACGCTTTAGATGCGCCTTACGCATCTGATCTTTTTCTGCAGCTGATGCCCCCCAGTTACCCTGGTAAATTTCACCTTCCCAATCGCCGTAAGTGGGGTTAGGCAATACGATAAAGAGGTTACCCCAATGAGCTTTATGGGCATCGGTGGCGGCAAAGCGCTCTTCCATATTCTTTTTATAAAAATCGCTATGGAAGTCATTGAGGTTGTCACCCATTAACAGAGCGATGTCAAAATCCTTAGCAACCTGCTGACGCCGGGGTTCTTTATCACTGCTGTCAGTGCGCAATAACAGATGCTGCTCATCAGCATAGGGGAAGCCTAATGCCTGTAGATTTTTCAGGGTGCCTTCCCGACCGACTTCTTTGCGGTTGGTGATATAGAACACCTCCACACCCTTGTCTTTTGCGTAATTGAGGAACTCCGTTGCCCCCGGCATGGCTGTGGCTTCAGCCGCAGCCATCCACTTATCCCAGGTTTCGCTGGAATAACCAAAGTTATTGCCCACCAGATAGGCCTCATAGGCGCTGTTATCAATCACGGTTTCGTCCGCATCGACAATCACCGCCAGCTTTTTCTCCCCTTGCTGAGCGGCCAGTTTGGCATCTAACTGCATCTTAGCAATGTTAAAGGCTTGGTAAGACAGCGCCCGGAACTCAGCGGAAGCCTGCATCCACAGAGTAGCCATCACCAGTTGCTCATTAAGATCTTTGGTGGTGTATTCCGGTGCTTGTGCCGTTTCAGCCCAGACTGGAGTGCTTACGCCTACTACTAACGCCAGTGCCAACGCACTTTTACGTAGACTCAAGGCCATCGTCTTGTCCTCTTCTATTGTTGTTAGAGATAGCCAGTCAAAATTAGTAAACAGGAGTCATTTGTCAACCAAATGGTAAAAACTATCCATACAAACGACTGCGGTCACGTCGTGCTCGTCCAGGGGGTAAGCCAAAGTAGGTTTTATAGGCATGGCGAAAATGCGACATACAACTGAAGCCACAGGCCACCGCAATAGCAGCCATGGGCTCATCCGACTGCATGATCAGTTGCCGTGCTTTAGTTAGGCGGAGTTCCAGATAAAAGCGCCTAGGAGAGGTGTTCAAATGCTTCACAAAGAGGCGTTCCAGATAGCGTCGTGACATGCCCACATACTCCACCAGCTCATCCAGGCTGACGGGGTCCTCAATATTGTTCTCCATGATTTCCAACACATTCTTCAGCTTGGTGGGTAAACCAGGACGATTCAGCACCGAGGCAATGTAAATATCCTGCTCAGGCTCCAGGCGGTCACGATCCAGCACCTCTTCAATCGCCTGCACACAATCTTCTCCCTGCTGGGCACGAATAAAGTGCAACATCATCGGCAAGGCGCTGTTGGAACCTGCACAGCTCATCACACCGGCATCAAGTACATAAGGAGCCCGTACCAGAGCGGAATCCGGAAAACGCTCACGGTAGCTTTCCCGGTTATCCGGATGCAGGGTCACCTTACGCCCCTCCAACACCCCCGCTTGAGCCAGATAGTAACTGCCATTCCAGAGCCCGCCGAGCTGCAACTTGAGCTGAGCTGCCTGCTGTAGTTTTTTGCGCAACAAACGATCCAATTGCAGACTGGTACGGTAACCGCCGCACACCAGCAATACATGGGTATCAGCAATGCCCAGCTCCGCCAGGGGGTGATCCGCCGCTAGCTCAATGCCGACATCCGAGCGCACCAACTTGGGCTCCAGGCTATAGGTCACCACGCGATAGAGCGGTGCGCCATTGACCAGATTGGCCGTCACCAGCGCATCTACCGCCGCCGAAAACGCCATTAATGAGAAGTTCTCCAACAGCACCAGCGCAACCTGGGTCACCGCCTGATTGCCACCTGGCTGGCTGATATAGACCCGGTTAGCCAATTTAACCCGGCTGGCTTTTACCGGGGTGGAGTGGGGCAGTGAGGCGTTCATGCGAGCTCCCTATGCAGCAAGATCGCCTCTATATAGCACGCTCACAGGCAGAACAAGACCTCCAGACCGACCTGCGTTGCCCTGCCTGCGCCCTGCTTAACCCTCTCTCAATACCAAGAGTCCAGCCCCAGCAGCTTGCGTCCCAGTGCATTCAGTTGCGCATGGGGATAACGAGTCTGCTCCCAACGCCGCGGGTCGCCCGGGAACGGCTGACCAGGGGGAGGTAACACTTCACGCCAGGCCTGGATACGCCAGTCGCGCAGGGCCTGGTTATCTTCCTCCGCCGGGGTCATGGCGATGTATTGCGCCATTCTCACCCGGTTAGCACGATTGGGGCGAATACCATGGGCCAACAGGGAGTTAAAAATCAGCAAGTCACCTGCCTGCAGATGCACCGATTCAACCGCATAGGGCACCTGGCTCATCTCCGGACGCCACGGGTTGGCATCCGCAGGTTGCCTGGCCAGCCACTGCTCTAAATGGGCAAAAAGCTCAGGCACACATTGGAAGCCCCCTGTTTCCTCATCGGTATCCGTTAACGCCAATACCCCCTGCACCCCAACCGGTAAAGGTCGCAGCTGGGTATTGGCATCCCAATGAATAAAGCCCTGAAAAGGACGGCGATGGTCATTCGGTGGATTCAGATTGGCACGATCAATACTGACCCATAGCTCTTCACGGTCCCAGATATCGACAAAGGCATCATAGATGCGCGGTTGTTGGCGGTTACGCCATAACAAGGGGTGATGGTAGGCCTCCACCATACCGGAGTGATTCAGCTCCTGCATCGCATGCTGAGCTTCCGGCCCCTGATACCAACTGTCTGGATCCTGCGCCGACATCTGCTGAAACTCCCACAGAAAGTCACAGGTTTGCGCGACCTGTTGTGCACTAATGGCCTGACGCACAACCACATAACCATAGTGCTGCCAGTGGGCAAAGTCGGACTCGCTCAACACCCGTAAAGGCCGCTGTTTACGCAGATAACGCAGATCTTGCAGTTGCTGCTGTCCCACCGAGGCATTGCCCGGGGTATCTTGATAAAGGTGACGCATATTCAAGCTCCTGTTGCAGTTCACCCCTGCAGTCTGACGCCAAATAGCACTAAGAATTGCTACCCTTCCATCAAGTTTTGCTACTTTTGCTGCAGAAATGAGCCTGCCTATGACCTTAATAAGCGTTTTTTGGCACACTCATGCTCCTGCTTTGCCCCTGGGACCCCAGCCATGCATCAACCTCAACGGGAACATATCCAACAACCGGACCAAGGCTTCTCCTGGCGCTACTTTCATCGTCGCCTGCCAGAACTACCATTTCACTGGCACTTTCACCCGGAGTATGAGCTCACCCTGACCCTCGGCTGTCAGGGCCAGCGTTATGTCGGGCAATCCGTGGAAGCCTTCAGCAGTGGCGATCTTTGCCTGCTGGGGCCCAATCTGCCCCATAGCTGGCATAGCCATCAATCCCGGCAAGAGGCTGAAGCGCTGGTGATTTGGTTAAGTGAAGAGTGGGTCACCCATCTGTGTGGATTTGCCGAATATGCTGACTTAGCCGAACTGTTTCAGCGCGCCCGCCAAGGCCTGTGCTTTACCGCTCAGGAGGACTGGCAAAGCCGCATCCGCCCTCTTGGGCACTTACCACCACGCCCCAGGCTGCTACAGCTATTGGCATTACTGCATCGTTTGGCCGCCAGCCCTGCTCGCCCCTTACAGCCTGCCAGCCCTCTCACTGATAGCCTCACTAGCCAGCAGCCGCGACAGTTTCAGCGGCTACTGGACTATCTGCATCAGCACTATCAGCAACCGTTAAACCAGAACCAACTGGCTGCGACATTACACCTGAGTCCCAGCAGTTTGCAGCGTCTGTGTCGCCGCCACCTAGGCCAACCCCTCAGTCAATATGTGCTGCAACTGCGGCTAGGACATGCGTGCTCACTGCTGCTTAGCAGTGCTCAACCCATTGGCTTAATTGCCGAGCGTGCAGGCTTTACCAACCTGGCCAATTTCAACCGTCTATTTCGTAAGTACAAGGGCCAAAGCCCCCGCCAATTTCGCCGCGCCTTTACTGCGGAACCTGAATAATGGCCGAGGCGGGGGCACCTCGCCCATTACAACGGCGATAGCGATAATCCTGATCCATACACAGCCAGACCTCGTTAAAACGATTCCCCTTACCCGTGCGTACCAACATATGCTCTGCCTGCAAGCCGGGATTGAGCTCAATAAAACGCTGCTGCAGTACCTCGACCTGGATTTTACTTTCCGTTAATTCAGGCAACTGCAAGCGCTGGTGCAACTGCTCAAGCTGAGCAAAGTAACTGCCAGGATCGTTAAATGCGCAGGAGCCATGCTTTTGCCACTGGGCTTGCATCAACTGCACCCCAGGTACGGTGCAGAGATACTGTGCCAGAGTTGCCTGATCTACCCGGCTACTCTGGCAATGACGCGGCTGGCTGCACTTGGCCGCCTTGGCGTTATAGTCCTGTGGCCACAGGCCATGCACCACCCAACGAAACTGATTATCCTGGCACTGATGGCGATTGGCCGGGCGATCTCCCTGACTGGCACAGAAACTAGGCGACCAGGATAACGCCAGCAAAAAGCCATTGACCTGGGCCTGTTGATTCTGGCAATCCAGTTTCTCCAACCGGGGTGTTTCCAGCACCTCCGGTAATTGGCAACTTTCCGCCCACACACTGCCAGACAGCACACTCAGACAAACCCCAACCCACCAGCCAATCAGTTTTCGCATAAGCGCCTCCTTGAACGCCGCCATTATCGGTAAATTGCCGCTGCAAACAAGCTGTGCCAAGATGCCCCTAGCATTGCATACCGCTCGCTACCCCTCTCTTTGCAAGGAGCACGCTATGGGCACCTCCAGCCTGATTACTCTCGCCATCCTCGTTATCCTGGCGCTTGGCCTGATGCGCATCTACAACAATCTGGTCAGTAAGCGCAATCAATGGCAAAACGCCTTTGCTCAAATCGAAGTCCAGCTCAAACGCCGCTACGACCTCATCCCCAATCTGGTCGAAGTCGCCAAAGGTTACATGCAACATGAGCGGGAAACCCTGGAAAAGGTGGTACAGGCGCGTAATGCTGCCGTCACCAGCCTGCAGCAAATTGCCAACAAGCTGGGGCCAGATGAATTAAAAGCCTTCGCCCAACAGGAACAGCAACTCGGCCGGGCGTTGGGACAATTCAATATGGTGATGGAGCAGTATCCAGACCTCAAAGCCAACACCACCATGATGCAGCTAAGTGAAGAACTCACCAGCACCGAAAACAAAGTCGCCCGTGCCCGTCAGTTCTATAACGACATGGTGATGGACTATAACGCCTACCGTCAGTCCTTCCCGCCGGTCGTACTGGCCGCCAGTTTTGGCCATGGCCAGGATGCTGCACTGCTGGAGTTTGCCGACAGTGAAGCCATTCAGCAGGCCCCCAAGGTCAGCTTCTAAATGCATTTTTTTAACTGGCAACAGGATGCCCAACGACGCACCCGCTGGCTGCTGATCCTGCTGGGACTGGCCATCCTGTTGCTCGCCACGGGTCTCTATTTACTGCTGAGCCTGGCACTGCTTTGGCAGCAGGAGCTCCCCCTCCAACTTAACGCCCTGCTGGCCCTATGGCATTGGCCCCACTATGCCCTCACCCTGGCCAGCGTGGCGGCCTTAGTGCTGCTTGGCAGCCTGTATAAACACTGGGAGCTGGGGGCAGGCGGCAGTGCCCTGGCCAGCAAATTAGGAGGGCGCCCCGTCAGTCCCGACAGCCAGGATCCCTATGAGCGGCGCCTGCTTAATCTGGTCGAAGAAATGGCCATTGCCTCCGGCATGCCGGTCCCTCAGGTGTACCTGCTCGACTATGAAGGTGGCATTAACGCCTTTGCCGCCGGTTATGAATTTGAGGATGCGGTGATTGGCGTCACCCGTGGCGCTCTGCACCAGCTCAACCGTGATGAGTTGGAGGGTGTCATCGCCCATGAATTCAGCCACATTGCCCATGGCGATATGCGCCTTAACCTGCGTCTGATCAGTTTGGTGTTTGGCCTGACTCTGCTGGCCGAACTGGGCCATATTTTATTACGCGCTAGCAGCGGCAGACGCCAGCAGGGAGGACTGGCACTGGCAGGTCTGGCCCTGCTAGTACTGGGTTATGCGGGCAGTTTTTGTGCCGGGCTGATTAAAGCAGCCGTCAGCCGCAACCGAGAATACCTGGCCGATGCCTCCGCCGTGCAATACACCCGTAACCCGGATGGCCTCGCCAATGCCTTAAAACGAATTGGCGCCGCCCGCGAAGGCAGTGAGTTGGTTAACCTACATGCCGGTGAAGCAGCACATCTGATGTTTGCCAATACCCTGGACTCCTTTATGGCACTGTGGGCAACCCACCCGCCCTTAGCCGCACGCATTCGTAAACTCGATCCCCACTGGCAGGGGCACTATCAGCTGCCAGCGGTAACGCCCCTGCATCCGCCAGCAGCACCCCACACAGCAGAAGCAGAAGCAACCGCCCCCGCTATGGCCAGCCTGATCATCAGTGCGGCCAGTGGCGCCATGGCTAGTCAGCAGCAACTGCAGCAGGCCAAACAAAGCATGGGGGCACCGACCCCTGCCCATCGCCACTACGCTCAACAATGGCTGACCAGCCTGCCATTACCCCTTGCCAGTGCCAGCCATCAACCCCAGCAGGCCTCCTTACTGGCACTGGCACTCTGGCTGGAAGTGTTGCCAGGCCAACGTCCCCCATTACAGAGCCTGGGTCACGCCAACCTGCAACAACTCGCCCAATTAGAACGGGCACTGCAATCCTGGTCCGGCTTACGTTTACCCTTGTTCGAGCGCTGCCTGAGCAGCTTAGCCAGTTGCGCCCCCGACCTGCGCCGTACTCTGTTACAACTGAGCACCGAGCAAGCCAAGCAACACCCCCATCTGCTGGCAGAAGGGATGCGTCTGTTACTGGAGCAGCACCTCCACCCGCCACGCTCCGTGCCACTGACGAGCCGTCGCCTCAGGCAGGCCGGTCAACATCTGCTCCCACTCCTGGCTCAGCTGTGTCACGCCAGCGCCATGCCTTCACCGCAAGCCCTGGCGGTTTTACAGCAGCAGTGTCAGGCACTGGGGCTCGCGCCCCCCACACAGCTACCCCAGGCCGAGGCCAACCAACTCAACCTTGGCATTCGCCAAGCGCGGCAGTTGCAACCCTCGGCCAAAGCCCAGCTGCTGGAAGCCTGCATGGCCATCTGCTGCCATGACGAACAGCTACGCAAGGAAGAAGTCGAGGCGTTGCGGCTCTTGGCCCTGCTACTGGGGTGCCCACTGCCTCCTCTGCTGCCATCCGACAGCGCCTAATCCAGGCTCTCATGCCTGTGCACAAACAAAAAAACCCCGCCAACGGCGGGGTAAGATTACGGACACAAGCCTTACTACTAGGGTTACAAGCCTGGGCAAGCCCAGGCCGGGCATTGAGAGAATCCAGCTTCGCTGCCTGACTTCCCTGAAGGTCAGAGCCAGGCAGCGTTGCCTGTTTAGATCCGCTCAAAAATGGTGGAAATCCCCTGCCCCATACCGATACACATGGTGGCCAGACCCAGGGTGCCCTGGTTCTGTTCCATCACGTTGATCAGGGTGGTGGATATCCGGGTACCAGAACAGCCAAAGGGATGACCCAGGGCAATAGCACCGCCATTGAGGTTGACCTTCTCATCCATCTTGTCGAGCAGTTTCAGGTCTTTCAGCACCGGCAGCGCCTGGGCGGCAAACGCCTCGTTCAGTTCAACATGGCTGATATCTTCCATCTTCAGGCCAGCGCGCTTCAGCGCCTTCAGAGTCGAGGGCACTGGGCCGTAGCCCATGATGGAGGGATCACAGCCTGACACGGCAGTGGCACGCACCACGGCACGGGGAGTCAGGCCCAAATCCTTGGCACGCTGATAGGACATCAGAATCATTGCCGAGGCGCCATCTGAGATGGCAGAAGAGGTGCCCGCTGTGACTGTCCCGACTTTAGGAATAAAGGCAGGGGGCAGCTCAGCCAAGGAGGCAGCGGTCACATCATTACGAATCACTTCATCAACATCGATCAGGGTCTTGAAACCGTTGGCATCGTGACCTTCGATGGCGATCAGCTCCTTGGCAAAACGACCTTCAACGGTGGCCGCCCAGGCACGCTGATGCGAACGGGCACCAAACTCATCCATTTGCGGACGCTGGATACCGTGCATTTTGGACAGCATTTCCGCGGTGATACCCATCATCATGGACGCCTTGGCCACATGCTTGCTCATCACCGGGTTGATATCCAGACCGTGCAACATGGGTACGTGGCCCATGTGCTCTACCCCACCGACGATAAAGACATCACCGTTACCGGTTTGAATCGCCTGCACCGCGGTGTGCAACGCCGCCATGGATGAGCCGCACAGACGGCTGACGGTCTGGGCCGCCACCGTAACCGGCAAACCCGCCAGCAAACTGACAGAACGGGCAACGTTAAAACCCTGTTCTTTGGTCTGGTTCACACAACCCCAGATCAGGTCTTCCACCTCGGCGGGATTCACCCCTGGGTTGCGAGCCATCAGTTTTTTCACCAGCTCGCCAGACATATTTTCAGCACGTACGTTGCGGAATACCCCAGCCTTGGATTTACCCATGGCAGTGCGGGCACAGTCGATTACCACAACATCATTAGGTTTGAGACTCATGCTAATTCCTCCACTCCCGGGTATCAGTTGAAGTACTTACGGCCTTCGGCGGCCATTTTGCGCATCTCTTCCGTGGGCTGATACAGCGGGCCCAGATGCTCATACTTGGCAGCCAGCTCGATAAAGTTGGCCATACCCAGGGTATCCAGGTAATTCAGCGCACCACCACGGAAGGGAGGGAAGCCAATACCGTAAATCAAGCCCATATCGGCTTCAGCAGCCGTCGCAACAATGCCGTCTTCCAGGCAACGCGCGGTTTCGATACACATCGGGATCATCATGCGGGCGATGATGTCATCCTGTTCCAGTGTCTTCACCTCACCGCCAATCTCGGCCAGCAGACTGAAGATTTCCTCGTTCACCACCTTCTTCGGCTTGCCACGCTTATCAGTCTGATACTCGTAGAAGCCTTTGCCATTCTTCTGCCCCAGGCGACCCAGCTCGTACAGTTTCTCAATTACGGTGGTGCCTTCGTGGGCCATGCGATCGGGGAAGCCTTCCGCCATTACCTTGTCAGCATGGCAGGCAGTATCAATACCGACGACATCGAGCAGATAGGCAGGGCCCATCGGCCAGCCAAAGCCTTCCATCACCTTGTCGACCTGACGGAAGTCCGCGCCGTCAGCCATTAACATGGAGAATCCGGCGAAGTAAGGGAACAGCACCCGGTTCACCAGGAATCCTGGGCAATCATTGACCACGATAGGAGTCTTACCCATCGCCTTGGCATAGGCCACCGTAGTCGCAATGGCTTTCTCGGAGGTTTTCTCGCCGCGGATAACTTCCACCAACGGCATCCGGTGCACCGGGTTAAAGAAGTGCATACCGCAGAAGTTTTCCGGACGCTTGAGCGCCTTAGCCAAGCGGTTGATGGAGATGGTAGAGGTATTGGAGGTCAGGATGGCATCCTCACGCACCAGGCCTTCTACTTCAGCCAGCACACTTTCTTTAACCTTGGGATTCTCAACCACCGCCTCGACCACCAGATCCACATGGGCAAACTCGCCATAGGACAGGGCGGGGGTAATCTGGTTAAGGGTTTTGGCCATCTGTTCGGTGGTGATCTTCTCCCGCTCAACCTGCTTCAACAGCAGTTTGTTGGCTTCCGACAGCCCCAATTCCAGCGCCTTAGTGTTGATGTCCTTCATGATGATGGGAGTGCCCTTCACCGCGGACTGATAAGCCACACCCCCACCCATAATGCCAGCGCCCAGTACCGCGGCCTGCTTGACCGGGTTAGCTTGGGCCTCATACTGCTTGGCTTGCTTCTTCAGGTATTGATCCTTCAGGAACAAACCAACCAGCGCCGCAGTAACGGGAGTGCGAGCCATTTTGGCGAAGCCTTTGGCCTCAATCTCAATCGCCTTCTCACGGCCATGACGGGCCGCTTTGGCGATGGTGTTGATCACTTCCATCGGTGCAGGATAATGCGGGCCCGCTTTGGCACCCACTACCCCTTTGGCGGTTTCAAACGCCATCATCTTTTCGATTTCCCCTAGCTGCAGGGGAGACTGCTTTTCCTGGCGGCGGGCCTGGTAGTCAAAGTCACCTTTAATGGCTTTCTTCAGTAGGTCCAGCGCCCCTTCACGCACCTTGTCGACCGGCAGCACTGCATCCACGGCGCCGTCTTTAAAGGCTGCTTCAGCCCGCTTTTCACTACCGCCGCAAATCCACTCCACCGCGTTATCGGTACCAATCAGACGAGGCAGACGCACGGTGCCGCCCCAGCCGGGATAAATACCCAGTTTCACCTCGGGCAGACCGACCTTGGCGCTGTCCGCCATGACGCGGAAGTCACAGGCCAAACACATTTCGAAACCGCCACCCAGGGCCACCCCATTGATAGCCACCACCGTGGGGCAAGGCAGGTCTTCAACACTATTGAAAATGGCGTTCAGGCCCAGAATGCCCTCGATAATCTCTTCTTCCGAGCGGGCAAACATGGCGTTGAATTCGGTGATATCGGCACCGACGATAAAACAGTCTTTGGCGCTGCTAAACAGTACGCCCTTCAGCCCTTCCGTGGTCGCCAGCTTGGCCACCACCTCACGCAGCTCACCCAGGGTCAGCTGACTAAACTTATTGACCGACTCCCCAGCCAGATCGAAACAGACTTCATAGATGCCCGCTTCAATGGCCTGTACGCGAATCGCTTGACCTTGAAATTCCATCACTCACTCCTCGTTCGCTTGGGCGGCATCTGGCCGCCGGGCATCACAGTGCGTTGACCAGCTCAGGTACAGCTTCGAACAGATCCGCCACCAGACCATAATCCGCCACCTGGAAGATGGGGGCCTCTTCGTCTTTGTTAATGGCGACGATCACCTTGGAATCCTTCATCCCCGCCAGATGCTGAATAGCACCGGAGATGCCCACTGCCACATAGAGGCTGGGGGCCACGATCTTACCGGTCTGACCGACCTGAATGTCGTTAGGGGCAAAGCCGGCATCCACCGCCGCGCGGGAAGCACCAACAGCAGCATTAAGCTTGTCCGCCAGGGACTCGATCACGGCAAAGTTTTCTTTGGAACCCACACCACGGCCACCGGAAACCACCACACCTGCAGCAGTCAGCTCAGGGCGATCCGATACCGCCAATTCGTCTTTAACATGGGCAGACACACCAGCATCCACCGCCTGAGTCAGGCTTTCGATACTGGCATTCCCGCCGGTCGCAGCCACCGCATCAAAGGCAGTGGTGCGAACAGTGATGACCTTTTTCGCATCCAGGCTTTGCACCGTGGCGATAGCATTACCGGCGTAAATCGGGCGCTTAAAGGTATCGGCACTTTCCACTGCGATAATGTCGGACAGCTGCGCCACATCCAGCAGCGCTGCAACGCGGGGCAACAGGTTTTTGCCATTAGAGGTGGCAGGTGCCAAGACGTAGTCATACTCGGCAGCCAGCTCAACCACTAAGGGAGCCAGATTTTCTGCCAGTTGATGAGCATAACTGGCTTGATCCGCCAACAGTACCTTGGCCACACCCACTGCCTGGGCCGCTTGTTCAGCCACCACACCGCAACCGCTACCTGCCACTAACAGGGTCACCTCACCGCCCAATTGCGCAGCAGCACCCAGAGTATTGAGAGTCGCGCCCTTCAGGCTGTGGTTATCGTGCTCGGCAATCAATAGAATTTTCATGACAGCACCTTCGCTTCATTCTTCAGCTTGTCTACCAGCTCGGCCACCGAGCCCACCTTGATGCCACCCTTACGCTCAGCAGGCGGCTCGACTTTCAACTGCTTAGTGTGCACCTTGATGGCGACCCCTAATTGCTCGGGAGTCAACACATCCAGCGGCTTCTTCTTCGCCTTCATAATGTTAGGCAGCGAGGCATAACGGGGCTCGTTCAAGCGCAGGTCAGTGGTCACCACCGCAGGCAGGTTGATCGCCAGGGTTTGCAAGCCACCGTCCACTTCACGGGTCACCTTAGCCTGCTGACCTTCCACCACCAGCTCAGAGGCAAAGGTTGCCTGGGGCATACCCGTCAAGGCAGCCAGCATTTGTCCGGTTTGGTTGTTGTCAGAGTCGATCGCCTGCTTACCCAGGATAACCAGACCCGGTTGCTCCTGTTCCACCACCTTGGCCAGCAGTTTGGCTACATTCAGTGAGTCCAGGCGGAGATCAGCCTCAATTTGGATACCACGATCAGCGCCCAACGCCAGGGCGGTACGAATTTGTTCCTGGCAGCTCTTATCGCCAATAGAAACCACCACGATCTCCGTTGCCACACCCTTTTCTTTCAGGCGCACAGCTTCTTCAACCGCGATTTCACAGAAGGGGTTAATCGCCATTTTGACGTTGGCCAGATCCACATCGCTGTGATCTGCCTTAACACGTGCTTTGACGTTGTAATCAATGACACGTTTGACCGCGACTAGAACTTTCATAAAGCCCTCATTATTGTTGTGTGGGCGCCAGCGGCTATGCCCTCAATCAACGGGTGGAACCTGTAACAAAAGCATTCAAGGCTCCGTTCGAATGTACTCCATACTAGTGATTGCGCCTGATCGAACAATAACAAAAACCACCAGTGTAACTAACAAAAGCCACCAGCAAGGCTAGACCAGGATCTGTATCAACACCAGCCAGAGCCACTCACCACTGCCTGACAAGCCACTGCTGGCGCGGTTTACCCCGCTTTACCACTGCTCGCCAAGCCGCGCCGGAATGCCAAGGCTTGGAGCTACCCTGGCAGTATCCAGTAATTTCCTGACACTTTTATTCAAGCACTCTTTTATGACGGCTAAAAACGCAAAAGCCCAGCACAGGGCTGGGCAATGGCAGCGATCAACGATCCACTAAAGCCGGTTTAACGAAATACCGGAGGACGCTTTTCCATAAAAGCCGTCAGGGCTTCATTCGCTTCGGTACTGAATAGGCGCTCTTTAAAAGCCACCCCTTCAGCTTCAATCACCGCACTAATCGCCTGCTGTTGCGACACTTTCAGCATTTGCTTACTAATTTGTACCGCCTCAGGAGGCAAACTGAGCAAACGCTCCACCAGCTCCATGGTCACCATGTCCAGTAGTTCAGGCTCTACTACCTGATTCACCAAGCCCAACTGCTGAGCCCGCTCGGCACTGATGCTCTCGCCCAACACCAATAGCTCAAAGGCCAGGCGCTGCCCCATTAACTGCGGGATTAACAAACTAGTGGCTCCCTCCGGCACCAAGCCTAGTTTTACAAAGGGCATCTGGAATGTGGCTGCACCACTGGCTAGCACATAGTCACAATGCAGCAGCATGGAGGTGCCGATACCAATTGCCAAACCATTTACCGCCACCACGATGGGCTTCGGGAAAGCTGCCAAGGTTTGCAGAAAATCGAGCGGGGCGCGGACTTCCCCCCCCTGACTGGAAGCTGCAGCAATAAAGTCCCCCAGATCATTACCGCTGGTAAAACTATCGCCACAACCGGTGATCAGAACCACTCGGATCAGCTGATTATCTTCCGCCTCCTGCAGCGCTTCCGTCATCTCAATATACATTTCCTGAGTGAGGGCGTTCTTTTTAGCAGGGCGCTCAATGCGCAAACTCAGCAAGCCATTTTCGACTTCAATTGCAATGGCCATGGGTTCTCCTGGATGTCGGGGGCTGCCCAAGGGGCTGTTACTCTGCCGCGCCCTGGTAATACTCAGGTAAGAAGGTTTTCACCACCTCCCCTGCGCCAGACCAAGTATGGCAACTATCGATCAATACGCGTTTAGAGGCCTCGGCTTCACCACTGTTCTGCCGCGCATACCAGGTGGTCTGAAAGGCCGTGGTGGCAAGCGGGAGCAGCAACTCACTCAGGTGAGTACAACCTGCTACCCCTCCTAATAATTCCTTGATTTGGCGATTCCAACCCGGACCGATACGGGTACCGACTAATTTTTGGTAGGCCTGACTAATGCCAGGACAGGTGTGGAAAGGAGCAGACTCAATACAGGCCTCAACCGCATGGATTAACAGGCTGTCATCCAGAGTCAGGCGCAGACGCATCAAATGGAAAGGCTCGCCAGCGGCCACCCTGCCGGAAGGACGGCCTGGGCTCGGCGTATCTTCCGCCTTGATATCGACCATACTGCCTTCGATATCCCATAGACCATCTTCACGCAGAAATCCCTGGCACTCCACCCGGCGCTGGTGTACCAGACGCCGGGCTACAGCTTGACTCAAACTCATCTTGGCACCCATTACTTCAGGCGGCAGCACTACTATCCGTTGCCGGCTCTCGCAGCGCTCTTCTTAATACCTTGCCCACATTGGACTTTGGTAACTCATCCCGGAATTCGACGAACTTCGGCACTTTGTAAGCAGTCAAACGCTCGCGACAGAACGTCTTCAGCTCAGCGTCACTAATGCTGCTGCCCTCTTTGAGTACCACAAAAATCTTGATGGCTTCGCCGCTCTTTTCATCGGGCACACCAATCGCCGCACATTCCAGAATGGCCGGGTTGGAGACCACAATATCCTCCACCTCATTGGGATAGACGTTGAAGCCGGAGACAATAATCATGTCTTTACGACGATCAACAATCTTCATGTATCCATCGGCCTGGATAATGGCGACGTCGCCGGTACGGAAGTAGCCATCTTGAGTGAAGGAGGAGCGTGTTTCCTGCTCCCGCTGCCAGTAGCCCTTCATAACTTGCGGGCCTCGCACGCACATCTCACCGGGCGTTCCCTCCGGCACATCATTGCCAGCCGGATCAATCAAGCGTACTTCAGTAAAGGCAACAGGTTTGCCAATGGTACCCAACTGATTCGCCCCTGGCGGGTTAAAGCTGACCACTGGAGAAGTCTCGGTCAAACCATAGCCTTCCAGCACTTCACAACCAGTAATGCTCTGCCAGCGCTCTGCCGCCGCATGGGTCAGGGCCATACCGCCGGAGGAGGTGTACTTAAGCTTGCTGAAGTCCAGTTTGCTAAATTCAGGATGATTACAGAGGGCCACAAACAGCGTATTGAGACCCACAAAACCGTCAAACTGCCACTTCTTTAACTCTTTAATAAAGCCTGGAATATCGCGGGGATTCGCAATCAAGACCGAGTGGTTACCCGTTGCCATCATCACCATACAATGCATGGTATAGGCATAAATATGGTAGAGCGGCAAAGGCGCAATAAAAGTCAGACTCTCGCCCTCCAAACCTTTACCAAAGCGATCACGCGCCTGTTGCATATTGGCGATCAGATTGGCATGGGTCAGCATCGCACCTTTCGCTACCCCGGTGGTACCGCCGGTATATTGCAGCACCGCCACATCATCCAGGCCTTTTTCAACCAGGGTATAGTTATGCTGCCCCCCTTTACGCAGGGCGGTCAGGAAGTTCACTTCCGAGGGCAACGAGTACGGCGGCTCCATTTTTTTCACATAGCGCACCACCGCATTGAGAATCCAACGCTTAGGTGCCGGATGTAAGTCACCGATCTGGGTGGTGAAGATATAGCGAATATCCGTTTCGTCGAGGATTTCCTGGGCCTTCGCCGCCATGCTGGCGTAAATCACCAAGGCTTTGGCACCACTGTCTTTAAACTGGTGTGCCATTTCCCGCGAGGTATACAGCGGATTGGTATTCACCACCACCAGCCCGGCCCGCATCGCACCGAATACCGCTACGGGGTACTGCAACAGGTTGGGTAACTGAATAGCGATACGGTCCCCGGGTTGCAAATCGGTAAAATGCTGTAGATAAGCAGCAAAGGCGGCAGATAGCCGATCCAACTCCTGATAACTGAGAGTATGCCCAAAGCAGGTAAAAGCCGGACGCTGGCCATACTTCTGACTGGCCCGTTCCAACACCTGCGGGATATGGGTAAAGCCTTCGAAATTAATAGATGACCAGTCCTGGATTGAACCGGCGGCAGCCAAGGTGCTCATCACTGTGTCCCCAGGGTTATTTTTATAAGCAAAGGGTAGTCGTAAAAGGGTAAAAGGCCACCGTGCCAGTGGCCTGCGCCAACCTGCTTAGGCCAGCGGGAACAAGGAGTTCAGTTTGGTGGCCAGCATGATGTTACCGTCAGCTTTGATACGGCCCATCATAAATGCCTGCATACCATCCACTTCACCACTCATCACGTCCTGCATGGTTTGTGAGTCCATCATCAGGGTCACGGTCGGATCATCGTGCTCACCGTCCACCACCGCGCAACTGCCATTACTGATCACCACATGGGTGGTACCCGCATCACTGAGTTCAAACTGGAACACTGCATCCATACCAGCGGCGGCAGAGGCATTAAAACGGGACTGCATGGAGGCAAACAGGGCTTTGATATCAGACATAGTGGAAACCTCATTCTGTATAGGAGTACTGGGCTCAAGTGCTGGCTCAAGCCGCTGTTGTTGTTTTGTAGCCTGGCGGGCAGCATAGGCGCGCTGTCGCGATGCCAGCAGGCGTTGGATCAACCAACGCCCTGCCCGGGTATTCATTACCTTAGAAAGCAAAGTGTTCTGCCTCCAGCGCCATCAGAGGCTCTGCACCGGCCTGCATACAGGCAACATGAGCACGAGTGCGGGGCAGCAGACGCTTAAAGTAGAAGTCACAGGTACGAAGTTTAGCCTGATAAAACTCGACGTCCTGACCTGTCGCCAGTTTTTCTTGGGCAGTTTTAGCCATCCGCAACCACAGGAAGGCCAGGGTGATGTAACCGGAGTACATCAGGTAATCGACAGATGCCGCCCCCACTTCATCGCGGTTCTTCATTGCACTCATGCCGATCTGCATAGTCAGCTCACCCCACTCTTTATTGAGGCTAGCCAGCTGGCTGACATAGGGCTTGAGTTGCTCGTTGGCTTCTTCGCTCTGGCAGAACTTGTGGATCATTTTGGTGAAGCGGCGCAGAGTTTCGCCCTGAGTCATCAACACCTTGCGACCCAACAGATCCAACGCCTGGATCTGGGTGGTGCCTTCATACAGCATGGAGATACGGCTATCACGGACGTTTTGCTCCATTCCCCATTCGGAGATAAAGCCATGGCCACCGTAAATCTGCACGCCGTGGTTAGCCGCTTCATAGCCCACTTCGGTCAGGAAGGCTTTGGCAATCGGCGTTAACAGCGCCAGCAGCTCATCCGCTTCTTTACGCTCGTCACCGTCCAACAGTTTGACCCGGTCAACCAGGGTGGCGCAGTAATAAATCAGCGCACGCGCACCTTCGGCAAAGGCTTTCTGGGTCAGCAGCATCTTGCGCACTTCGGGGTGAACAATAATAGGATCTGCAGCCTTTTCAGGTGCCGCCGGGCCGTTCAGGGCACGCATCTGCAAACGCTCTTTGGCATAAGTCAGAGAATTCTGGAAGGCCCACTCCGCATGAGCCAGACCCTGCAAGGCAGTCCCCAGGCGAGCGGTGTTCATAAAGGTGAACATGCAGTTCAGACCTTTGTTAGGCGGGCCAATCAAGAAACCGGTAGCACCATCAAAGTTCATCACGCAGGTCGAGTTACCGTGGATACCCATTTTATGTTCGATGGAGCCACAGCTCACTGCATTGCGCTCGCCAATGCCACCTTCGGCGGTCGGCATAAACTTAGGCACGATAAACAGGGAGATACCCTTGGTGCCGGCAGGGGCATCGGGCAAACGCGCCAATACGATATGGACGATGTTCTCCGCCATGTCATGCTCACCGGCGGAAATAAAGATCTTGGTGCCGCTGACTTTGTAGCTGCCATCGGCCTGAGGTTCCGCTTTGGTGCGCAACAGCCCCAGGTCGGTACCGCAATGGGGCTCGGTCAAGCACATGGTGCCGGTCCACTCACCGGAAACCAGCTTGGTTAAATAGGTGTGTTTTTGCTCGTCAGTACCGTGCGCTTCCAGGGTATTCATGGCGCCGTGGGACAGGCCAGGGTACATACTCCAAGACCAGTTCGCGGTACCCGTCATCTCGTTGATAATCAGCCCCAGTGATTCAGGCAGACCCTGACCACCGTGTTCAGGAGCATGGGCCAGGGAAGGCCAGCCACCTTCAACATACTGCTGGTAAGCCTCTTTAAAACCAGTAGGCGTGGTCACCACACCGTTATCAAACTTACAGCCTTCACGATCACCGATCTGATTCAGCGGCGCCAATACCCGCTCAGAAAATTTCGCCCCTTCTTCCATGATGGCCTGCACCATGTCAGCACTGGCTTCTTCACAACCAGGCAGCGATTGATAGTGCTTGTCAATTTCCAGCACTTCGAACAGGGTGAACTGCATATCGCGCAGCGGAGCTTTGTAAGCGGGCATAGTCTAGCTACCTCGATGATTCTTGTTGTCGTGACCGTTCACACTAAGTTCAGGGACGGCGTTCAAGCATGCGGGAAGCATCCCCTAAAGCCCACTTGCGCCTCAATAACAAAACGCACCAGAATAACTGACAAAAGAGATCATGGCGTGACAAAGACAGGCGTCAGACGTGCAAAACAAAAGGGCAGCCTAAGCTGCCCGTGACTTCACCCAAGCTATTAACCTGGGGGATGCAGCAGGGTACAGATTGCCAGGCCACTGTCCGGCTGCAGCACCATGACATCGGCATTAAGGGAGTCCAGAATACGTTCAGCGGTGTTACCCAGCAGAGCACCGATAAACTGAGCCCGCCCCACCGTGCCCAATACCACCAGGTTTGCCGCTTGCTCCGCTGCCACCTGGGGAATCCAATGCTCCGCTGGCCCTTCACCAATATGGAAGGCGCTGGGCTGCGGACGAGCCTGGGCCGTTAACTGCTCACAGGCCTGCTGCCAACGTGCCGCCAGCAGTTCCTCCGCTTGGTCTTCCGGCTCACCAGCCTGCATCGGTGGCGGATAGGCCGAAACAATATGTAACTGCCCCTCTATCGCCTGGGTGACAAAAGTCGCCAGGGCCAACACCCCCTGGTTCAACTGGGCATGACGCTGATCCCGTGGTTGCGCTTCAATCGCCGCCAATACCTTGCCCCCCTGCCAAACCCCATCACGCTTTACCAGCAGCACCGGGCAGGGGCATTGACGCAGCAGCTGCCAATCCGCCGGGGAACGCCAGGGCAAGTGGGTATGGCGTGACTCACACTCTTTCACCAGCAAGCCAGCCTGTTCCTGAGCCTGAACACGTAGAACTGCCTCAGCCAGATCCGGCTCATTGAGCAGCTCTAAACTCAGCTGCACACCCTGTTCCTGCCATTGCTGCATCAGCACTTGTAGTGACTGTGGCTGATAGTTCTCTTCATCTGCTTCAGGCTGCCAGCTCAAAACTTTAACCTGACAACCCAGGCGTTGGGCAATAAGGCAGGCTCGATTGAGGGCGGTCAGATGTTCATCATGACGCTCTAACACCACCAACAGGGTTCTATTGAACTGCATGGGCCACCTCCTTAGGGGTGTTCAGCGAATGAGCAACAGGACGCTTTAACAAGCAGACCAAGGCCGGCAATAACAGCAAGGCACCGAGCATGTTCCAGAGGAACATAAAGGTCAGCAGAATCCCCATATCCGCCTGGAATTTGATCGGCGAAAACACCCAGATACCCACCCCAATCGCCAGGGTCAGGCCGGTAAAGGCCACTGATTTACCCGTAGTTTTCAGGGTTTCCAGATACGCACTGCCCAGGTCCATCCCCCGCACCAGGTAGGTATTGAGCTTGGAATAGATGTAGATACCGTAATC
Source organism: Balneatrix alpica DSM 16621 (assembly GCF_000619885.1). Taxonomy (GTDB): domain Bacteria; phylum Pseudomonadota; class Gammaproteobacteria; order Pseudomonadales; family Balneatricaceae; genus Balneatrix; species Balneatrix alpica. The sequence goes on from NZ_JHUZ01000011.1 coordinate 495,552, forward strand.
CACCCCAATCCCCACCCCCAACGCAATCACCGGCAGGGTGGCGACCTTCACGCCGATCCCAAGATGCGCCATCAATGCCTGACAAAGCACCGAGGTCAACGCCAGGGGCAGCAGAATACAGATCACCGTAGCCAGGGAGCGGAAGGTGAGTAAGCACAGCAACCCCACCACACCATACACCCAGGCCAGCATTTCATACTGCGCTGTACCTATGACCTCGTTGGTGGCAGCCTCAATCCCGGCATTCCCCGCCGCCAGCACAAAGCGCAGTTGCTCACTGTTGTTCTGTGCAGCGTAGTCTTCAATCGCCTTGACCAGGCCAGACAGGGTTTCCGCCTTATGGTCATCAAGGAAGATAATCACCGGCACCAGGGAACAGGAGGTATCCATCAAGCCAGGCGGCACGAAGCTGAGAGAGGCGTTAATCATGAACTGATTACGCGCCAGAGTACGCCACTTCAGGCTGCCCTCATTCATACCGGAGATGGTCAAACGTGCCACATCCGCCAGCGACAGACTGGACTGTACCCCCGGCAGGCCCTGCACAAATCCCTGGAAGCGGTCCACCATCACCAGGTTATCGTAGCGGGCACATTGTTCCGCTTGGGTTTCCGCCATGACCACAAACACATCCGAGCTGGAGGAGTAATGCTCATTGATGAAGGCGTTATCCAGGTTGTAACGGGAGTCTTTACGTAGTTCCGGCGCTCCTTTATCCAGATCACCGATCTTCAGGTTCTGCCCGGCATACACACCATAGCCGCCCGCCAGCACCGCTAACAGCAGGGTGACAGTGGCGCCCTTACGCTGGGTAAACCACACCAATGGACGCCAGAACGCTTCTTCTTTAGGAGCTCGACGACGCAGGTAGGCCAGTGCCCCCTGCCCTACACCGGCATAGGACATTAACACCGGCAACAGCAACAGGTTGGTCAGGATAATCACCGCTACCCCAACACTGGCCGCTACTGCCAGCTCTTGAATGACTTCGATCTCAATCACCATCAGGGTAACGAACCCCAGACCATCACTGATCAAGGCCACCATGCCAGGAATAAACAGCACCCGGAATGCACGCCGGGCAGCGGTGAGCCTATCGGCGCCATGCAAGCTTTCCTGCACGATGGTATTAACGGTTTGCACGCCATGGCTCACACCAATGGCAAAGACCAGAAAGGGCACCAGCATCGAATAGGGGTCCAGGCCAAAGCCCAGAGTGCGCAGGGTTCCTAATTGCCATACCACCGCCACCAGCGCCGTCACCACCGTGACCAGGGTGGCGCGAATGCTACGGGAGTAGAGGTACAACAGCGCCAGGGTAATCAGGATGGCCACCAGGAAGAATAAAGCGACCTGTACCGCCCCATCGATCAAATCCCCCACCACCTTGGCAAAGCCGGTGATGTGAATCTGCACGTTGTCACTCTGGTACTTATCCCGCACCAGGGTTTCCAGGGCATGGGAGAAGGCACGAAAATCCAGCTTTTCGCCGGTATCCGGATTAATGTCGAGCAAAGGCACATAAATGATGGCGGACTTAAAGTCATCGGCGACCAGGTTACCGACCTGCCCTGAGCGCAGCACGTTTTGCCGCAATTGCTCAAGGCTGGCCGCCGAACCGTCATAGTCCGCCGGTATTACCGGCCCTCCGGCAAAACCCTCTTCGGTGACCTCCTGCCAACGGACGTTAGGGGTCCAGATCGACTTCATCCCGGCACGATTGACGCCAGGGATAAAGAACAATTCATCCGAGATAGTACGCAGGGTTTCCTGATACTCCGCCGAGAAGATATCCCCCTCTTTCACCGAGACCGCCACCCGTAACGCATTACCCAGGCCACTTAAGGACTCGCGATGTTTGAGGAAGTTAACAATGTAAGGATGATTGGTAGGAATCATCTTCAAAAAGCTGGCATCTGGACGAATCTGACTGGCCTGCATACCCAACCACAGGGTCAGGGCAACAAAGATCAGTAGAATCAAGCCACGCTGGAAAAACAGCACTCGCTCAACCAGGGATTCCAGCGCAGAGATGGGTTTGAGCAGGGTTTGGAACAGTTTCATCGGCTCACCTTAAGGCTGGGTACGGGGGCGGCGGCTTAAGCCACCTTCACCGGCAAGAATCCAATAACCAGGCACAGCAGTCACCGCACTGCGACTCTGACGGTCGTCCAGCACCTGCTCTTGCCACTGCTGCTGGCTCTGCTCAACAAAGAGTCCAGAGTTACCCACCAGTAGCAATTGTCCGTCGACATAATGGCCACCTGCCAGGGTCAGGGCATTGTCTAATTCCAACGCCTGCCAGCTGTCACCCTGGTCGTCGCTGCTAAAAGCATTGCCCCTTAAACCCAGCAGGTATACTTGCTGCTCCGCCGCCACCAGACCGAAGTAAGAACCTTCATAGGGGGGTTCAAGCCGTAGCCAGCTCTGCCCGCCATCCTCGGAGCGCAGCAGTAAGCCAGCCTCCCCCGCCAGGATCAGCGTGTTTTCATCCAAAGCGGCAATGGCGTTGTAGTGATTGCGATCGGGGTTATCCAGATAACGCTGCCAAGGCTGCCAGCTTTGTCCGCCGTCCTCGGTACGCAAAATCAGCCCATAGGCTCCTACCACAAATCCCTGCTGCTGATTGGCAAACCACAGGTCAAGCAGAGGAATACCGGGACCTTCTTCCTGCGCCAGTTCGGCATCATCCAGGGCCATTTGCAGCTCTTCCAGTTGATACTGGGCTTCTTCCAGCTCCGCCTCCCGGCTGGGGTCCTGCTCAACCAGTGACTCCAACTGGACCAACTGCTGCTCGGCTGTCGCTAAGCGCTGCTGCACATCGGCTAACTGCAGTTCATTGATGCGATTGCCATCCAACTGTTTTTGCCAGCTTTGCCCGCCATCGCGGCTCACCAGTACCACACCACCATGTCCTACTGCCCAACCCTGCTGGTCATCGACAAAAAACAGCGCGGTCAGCATCACGCTGACGGGCACCGCCGCCTGCTGCCAACTCTGCCCCTGATCATCGGAATACAGTGCAATGCCACGCTCCCCTACTGCTACCAAACGCTCTCCGGCACGGCTGACATCTAAGATAATTGCCTGCTCAGCACGATCACGCTGCACCGCCGGCAATTGCAAGGGATCAGCCGCCTGCGCCTGCCCCATCAGGGTCGTCAGCATTAGCAGCCATAGGGATAGGTATTTCATGATTAATCTGCTTCCCTCATTTTGTTGTTATCGGGGGATCGGTTATCGGAGTTGAAAGAGTGGTGGCCAGGATGGTCTGGCCCATCCTCACCGCACTACTGCGGCAGCTATGTTCAGCCACATCGCCGCACCAGCCTCAGGAGGGGCAAGCCCCTCCCTCGCTTCACTCAGACAGTGGTTACTGACGCTCAAACAGGGCAGCAATACCCTGACCACCACCGATACATAGGCTTACGACCGCATAGCGCCCCTGTACCCGCTGTAATTCATAAAGGGCTTTAACCGTGATCAGCGCCCCCGTGGCACCAATGGGGTGCCCCAGGGAAATGCCACTGCCGTTGGGGTTCAGCTTAGCGGCAGGAATGTCCAGATCGCGGGCGACCGCCAGCGCTTGAGCTGCAAAGGCTTCATTCACTTCCCATACATCAATATCTGCCACACTCAGACCCGTTTGATCGAGCAGCTGACGCACTGCAGGTACGGGGCCAATGCCCATGTACTTGGGCTCTACTGCTGCGATGCTGTAGGCTTTCATGCTGGCTAAAGGCGTCAAACCTTTAGCCTGTGCCTCAGCGGCAGACATCAACACCAGGGCGGCCGCCGCATCATTCAGGCCAGAGGCATTACCGGCGGTGACCGAACCCTCACGTTTAAATACCGGCTTTAATTTGGCCATATCCGCTGGAGTGGCGTTAAGACGAACATGCTCATCCACCTCAAACAGCTGCTCACCTTTACGGGTTTTCAGGCTGATGGGCAGAATCTGCTCTTTAAAATAGCCTTGCTCCAGGGCGCGTTGGGCACGTTGATGGCTCTCAGCGGCGAGAGCATCCTGATCCTCCCGGCTGATTCCCCACTTTTCAGCAATATTCTCGGCGGTAATGCCCATGTGCACCGACTCCATCGGGCAGGTTAACGCTCCCACCATAGAGTCAATCATCTGGGCATCGCCCATGCGCTGGCCCCAACGGGCGGCAGGCAGCCAATAGTTGGTGCGGCTCATCGACTCCGCGCCCCCGGCAACGGCTACCTGGCAGTGCCCCAACTCAATCTGTTGTGCCGCAGTGACAATTGCCTGCAAACCACTGCCGCAAAGGCGGTTAACGTTGAGTGCTGGCGTGGTCTCGGGCAAACCGGCCTTAAGTGCCGCCACCCGTGACAGGTAAAGATCTTTCGGCTCAGTCGGTACCACCGTCCCCATCACACAGTGCCCCACCTCATCTGCATTCACCTGGGCACGACGTACGGCCTCTGCTACCACCTGAGCCGCCAGCTCGGTCGGCGGCAGGTCTTTGAGGGAACCACCAAAGGTGCCAACGGCGGTGCGAACTGCGGATACCACTACCACTTCATTTTGTTTGCTCATTGCTTGCCTCGCAGATGGTTAGGCTAGGGCCAATTAAGCGCTAGGATCACAAAAAGACAGTCGAATGCTCAATAACATTAGCACGCAGTTTAGCTGACAAAAAAAGTCAGCCCCGCTAAAAACAATAACCCCGCCGGTTTGGCGGGGTTATCAGCATTGCCCAATTGGCTTAGCCAGGAGGCGATTCTACCCTGGGGCGCTGCACTTTTATTTCCAGCCTGCCACGGCCCCACCCTTAAACAATTCAGCCGCTTTAGCTTCCACTGCTGCTGATTGGTAAGCCTCAACCAACTGACCCAAACGAGGATCCTGCTGGTTATCATCCCGTGCGGCAAAGATATTCACGTAGGGTGACTCTTTACCTTCCACCAACAGCGCATCCTGGCTGGGGTTGAGGCCCGCAGGTACAGCATAGTTAGTATTAATAAAGGCTAGATCCACATCATCCAGGGAGCGCGGCAACTGGGCTGCATCCAGCTCGATAAAGTCGAGCTTGAGGGGATTGTCGATAATATCCAGTGGCGTTGCTTCCAGATTGCTAGGGTCGGCTAACTTAATCAGACCACGGTTGTGTAACAGGATCAGGGTACGACCTTCGTTACTGGGGTCATTAGGAATCGCGATCCGTGCCCCTTCCGCCAGCTCCTTGATATCTTTCAATTTCTTCGAGTAAGCACCAATTGGGTAAACAAAGGTGTTGCCAATCGCCACCAGCTTAAAACCACGATCTCTTACCATCACATCCAGATAGGGGCGATGCTGGAAGGCATTCACATCGATAGAGCCATCGGCCAATGCCACGTTAGGGGAGACATAATCGGTAAACTCGATCAGTTCTACCTGTAAACCAAAGCGGCTATTAGCCTGCTCAATCGCTACCTGCATCACCTCTGCTTCGGGCCCGGCCATCACGCCAAGTTTCAGCGCATCAGCCTGGGCCTGGGACCATCCCAGGCTCAACGCAGCGGCCAGCGCACTGACTTGGGCCAGAAAACGGCGACGTGAACTCTTGATCTTAATCGACATTGCAATCACTCCTATTGCTTAAACACGGGTATGGTCGTAGCGGCGCACCAAGGCGTCCCCTGCCGACTGAATTAACTGCACCAACACAATCAGGCTCACCACCGTGGCCAGCATCATGAAGGAATCAAAGCGCTGGTAACCGTAGCGAATACCCAAATCCCCCAGGCCACCCCCACCAATCGCCCCCGCCATGGCGGAATAGCCCACCAGGGTGACCAACATCAGGGTTAAACCATGGATCAAACCGGGCCGTGCCTCGGCCAGCAGCACCTTGACGATAATCTGTAAGGGGGTGGCCCCCATCGCCTGGGCTGCCTCTACCAGTCCTGGAGACACCTCGTTGAGTGCCCCTTCGGCGATCCGTGCCACAAAAGGAATCGCTCCCAGAGTCAGGGGCACAATCGCCGCTGTCGTACCAATAGAGGTACCCACCAACAAACGGGTCAACGGGATAATCGCCACCAATAAAATAATGAAAGGCACCGAGCGCGTAGCATTAATCAAGCTACCCAGAGCAAAATGTAGGGTCTGATTGCCCCAGAAACGCCCAGGTTTGGTGACATACAACAATACCCCTAAGGGAATGCCAATAAGGGTGCTCAAGCTGCCCGATAAGGCCACCATATAGAGCGTCTCCCCCAAGGCCTGCAGCAATAACTCAAGCTTGGCGCTGTACATAACCCACTACCTCCAGTTGAATCTGTTGCTCGGCCAGCCAGGCCAATGCCGCCTGCTGTGCAGCCTCATCCCCCTGCAACTGCGCCAACATGAAGCCCAGGGGTTGGTTCTGTACCAATTCAATCTGGGCAGTCAGGACGTTCATATCCACCGCAAAGCGCTTACCTACCTGAGATAACAGCGGCGACTCCACCTGAGCACCGGCATAGGTCAGACGCACTAGCGGATCCAAACCAGGTCCCCCGTGCTGTTGTAAGCGCTGCTGCAGATCGGTCGGTAAGGGGCGTTCCAGGGCATTGCGCACAAAGCGTTTGCCAATCTCGGTTTGCGGGCGTGCAAAAAAGTCCTGCACGGCGGCCTCCTCAACTAAACGGCCATGCTCCAGCAGTGCTACTCGGTCGCAGAGAGTCTTAATCACATCCATCTCATGGGTGATCAGCAAAATAGTGATGCCCATTTGCTGATTGATTTCTTTTAACAAGCGCAGAATGGACTGGGTGGTTTCCGGATCCAGGGCGGAAGTCGCCTCATCACAGAGCAGGACCTGCGGACGACTTGCCAGTGCACGGGCAATGGCCACCCGTTGTTTCTGTCCACCGGAAAGCTGCGCAGGGTAATAATCTGCCCGAGCTTGCAAGCCGGTCAGCTCCAGCAATGGCAACACGCGTTGGCGAATCTCATCGCTGGGTAAACCCGCCAGCTCTAGTGGCAAGGCAATATTGGCGTACACCGTGCGGGTCGCCAGTAGGTTAAAGTGCTGGAAAATCATGCCCATATTGGCACGCGCACGGCGCAAACCCTGCGCAGAGAGACGGAGCAGATTTTCTCCCCCTACCCACACCTCCCCTTCACTGGGACGTTCGAGCAGGTTCACACAGCGAATCAGCGTGGATTTACCCGCCCCACTGGCACCTATCACCCCATAGATACAGCCGGCCGGCACCTGGAGGTTGATACTATCCAACGCCAACAGTGGCTGCCCTTGGCTATAAAAGGTTTTACTAAGATTACGTAAATGAATCATCGTCCTTCCTAAAAGCGTCAAGACGATGCCGCGTGTGCGCAGAGCGAAAAAAAACCACTCTGCGCTAACAGAGTGGTTTTACAGAAAATGTCTGAACCTGAAAAACCCTTCTTTTAGCGGCATTTTTTGACGCGCCCGCAAGCTGAAGATCAAATCAGCGCGTTAACTACAGAGGCTGCTCATTCTATAGCCAGCCCCTTTCATGTCAAGAATTCACAACAACACGGCGAGAATTCTTATCAATATCCTTAAAGCCTGTGGTTATAAGACCATCTTTGCTAACCCAACGACAAAAAAACAGGCGGCCTGTCGATTCGAATCAAGCCGCCTAACACCAAGATGGGTTGAGGTTGAGAGCCAGTGCCACAGAGCTTCTGTGACGTTGCTAATATGCCATAGCCCCCACCCCTCAGGGGTTTCCCTGGGCTGCAGAGGGTTTCACAGTGTTTCCCTGCTGAACGCCAAGCGCAACAAATGTCAATGCTTTCATGCCTTGCCCAGCTCTGTATAATGCGCGCCTGTTTTGACTTCAATTTCACCGCATTAGATCCCGACAGGTTGTCCGCGTGATCATCTTCAAGATAGTAAACCGTATTACAGAGCAGACTTATCTCGGCTCTGCGAAAAGTGATGTCTTCGCCCGCTGGCAAGAGTATGTCAAAGCGGCCGAGGCTGGCCTGGATTTCCCCCTGTATGACGATATTCGTCAACATGGTGAACAGGCCTTCGAGGTGCTGGAAATCGACTTCGCCGAAAGCCGTGAAGAACTCCAAGAGCTGGAGCTTTATTACATGGTGGAACTGCGAGCTCGGTCCCTGAAAGGTTATAAGTTTGCCCCCAGCAAACTCATTCCTGCTGCGATGCTGGGCATCAGTCAGGAAGAGTGGGAGGCAGCTAACCAGAGCGCTAAAGCCGTGGTTGAAGAACCAGTGGAAGAAGCACCTGCCGAGCCAGCCAAAGACCTGCGCAACTCCAACTTGGCGGCCACTATTGCCGCCCTGCGGACGCAGCAAAATGCGCCACGCCGGCGTAGCAAAGCGGCTGCCGATACCAGCAGCCCCAGTTTGGGCCGGGCCAAGCAGGACGCCAAGATTGAACAGGTCAGCTTAGATGCCGGCCTTGACTCAAGCTTGTTAGCCAGCCTGCAAAGCGCGCCAGCCAACACTAAAACAAGCAGCAACAGCGAAGCCGTATTGCCGACTGGGCGGGCACGTTCTTCCACCAAGGAAAAGCGTATCCGTGAAGCCCTGGCTAAAGAGCGTGAAGCGCGTGAAGCGGCTAAACTGGCTCAAATTGAGGCAGAGCGTGATGAAATGGCCACCATTCTGGCCAACATCAATGCCCGTGAGAAAAACTCCCGCGCCACTCTGCGCGCACGCCGTCAACGTAACGGCTATTAATCTCCTGGCGCAGGGATGCGCCTACTCCAACCCTTGTTAAAATAAACCGGCGCACACCACCTCGAGACCAACATGAGTCATCCTCGTATTGCGCTGTTTTATGGCAGCACCACAGGGAATACCGATGATGTCGCTCAGCTGATTCAGACACAGCTAAGCGACTGGCATCCTCATCTCTACGACCTGAAAAACAGCTCATTACTCAGCTGCCAGGATTATAGCCACCTGATTCTTGGCATTCCGACTTGGGACTACGGCGGCCTGCAGGAAGACTGGGAAGAGCAATGGGCGCTCATTCCTGCCATTGACTGGCGCACCAAGCAGGTGGCCCTGTTTGGTGTAGGCGATCAGGTGGGATATGACGAGTGGTTTGTTGATGCCATGGGCCTACTCCATACTGAGCTGCTGCAACAGGGTGCTCGGATACAGGGTTACTGGCCCAATCAAGACTATGAGTTTAGTGCCTCTAAGGCTTTACTCAGCGATGGCCGCTTTTGCGGCCTCGCCATTGATGAAGACTGCCAACACGAGCTAACTACACTGCGAGTCGAAGCATGGTGCCAGTTACTCCGTCAGCAATGGGCACTCTGAGGCTTCGCCCGACTCAACACAAACCAGGCCAGGCTCACAGCAAGTAGAGTGATCCCTAAACCAAAAGCCAGATAAAATGCCTCAACCGGATAGTGTCCGGCGCTATCAGGCTGCCAGAGATTTAATACCAACCCCATCCACCACTGCGTTAGAAAAGCCGCAATAAACAACAGCAAATTTAAATTAGTGTTCACTCGCCCCGCCAAATGCTTCGGAAAGGCTTGGGACAAACTGGCATACATGAGCCCCCCGGAAGTACCAAAGAATCCCAGCAGGCTCCATAGCAACCAAGCGGGCAAAGCAACCTCCACCACAATCAATATCAGGGTCGTCACAAAAATCGCCATACCAGCAATACTCACTTGCTCAGTACGCACCCCCAAGCGCTGTAGACGTACAGCTAGCCAGCCAAGACCAATAAAGCCTGCCACCATTGCTGCAGCGGTCAGCATCAATAAATCGGCGGCCTGTTCACGGCTATAACCTGTGACATCCCTCAACCACTGCCCCGCCCACAGACTCTGCAAAGACACAAATAACGACTGCGCCACAACGCTCGCAGGAGCCAAACGCCAGAAAAAGGGATTAGTCAGAATCTGCATACTGCCTTGCCACTGCTGGCGCCAGCTTTGTCCACTTGCTTGAGGTCGATGTGCAGGTACCAACAACCAAACTAAGACAATGGCTAGCAGGGTCATCCCCGTTAAAAGTAAAAACAGCTGACGCCAATCCCAGCTCTGCAGCAGCCACTCCACTGGCGCTGTCGCCACTAGCGCCCCCATTCCACCGCTCGCCAATTGCAAACCATTAATCAGAGGTAAACGCTCAGCATCCAACCAGTGAACATAAGCGCGAAAAGCTGACATTAAACAGGCAGCCACACCCAGGCCGATCAATGCCCTCCCCAACCATAACTGCCAGGGCGCTGTAGCCATCGCAAAAGTTGTTGCCCCTGCCGCCGCTATAAATAGCAATAGGCAGCTGATATGGCGCACGTCATAGCGATCCAACAGCACCCCTAACGGAATCTGGGCAATGGCAAAAGTTAAAAAGTAGGCACTACTTATCCACCCCAGCTGGGCTGCATCAAGCTGTAGATCCGCTACCAGATCTGGCGCGATCACGACATTGACGATACGGAACAGATAAGAGAGAAAGTAACCAAACGCGAAGGGTAGAAATACCCGCAGAGCAAATGATGTCACGACAGCCTCACCAACATCCTTATAGGGAGTCGGCATTATAGCCCTGAGCTAGCGCAGGAATGTTATGAAAAATCTCTATTGGCTTGCCTACACCCTCGGACTAATTCGCTACCAAGGCTGGCCGGCTGCCAAAGCCATTGCCCATGTCCGTAAGCTCCGCCAGTACGAGCGTCAGCGTCGGCAAAACCAGCTAATTAGCAGACAAACAAAAAGGGCCCCGTAGGGCCCTTTTTTTATAGCGGGATCTTCGATTAAGCGAAGATCTTAGCTACAACGCCAGCACCTACGGTACGGCCGCCTTCACGGATAGCGAAGCGCAGACCTTCGCTCATAGCGATAGGAGCGATCAGAGTTACGTTCAGGCGTACGTTGTCGCCAGGCATAACCATCTCAACGCCTTCAGGCAGTTCGCAAGAACCAGTCACGTCAGTAGTACGGAAGTAGAACTGAGGACGGTAGCCCTTGAAGAAAGGAGTATGACGACCACCTTCTTCTTTGCTCAGTACGTATACTTCGGACTCGAACTTGGTGTGAGGCTTGATAGTACCGGGCTTAGCCAGAACCTGACCACGCTCAACGTCTTCACGCTTAACACCACGCAGCAGGGCGCCAACGTTCTCACCAGCGCGGCCTTCGTCCAGCAGCTTACGGAACATTTCAACACCGGTAACAGTGGTCTTGGTGGTATCTTTGATACCAACGATTTCCACTTCTTCACCAACCTTAACGATACCGCGCTCTACACGACCGGTTACTACAGTACCACGGCCAGAGATAGAGAATACGTCTTCGATAGGCATCAGGAAGGGCTGGTCGATAGCACGCTCAGGCTCAGGAATATAGGAATCCAGAGTCTCAACCAGCTTACGAACAGCAGATACGCCCATCTCGTTGTCGTCTTGGCCGTTCAGAGCCATCAGAGCGGAACCAACTACGATAGGAGTGTCGTCACCGGGGAAGTCGTACTGGCTCAGCAGCTCACGCACTTCCATTTCAACCAGTTCCAGCAGCTCAGCATCGTCAACCATGTCGGCTTTGTTCAGGAACACAACGATGTAAGGAACACCTACCTGGCGAGACAGCAGGATGTGCTCACGAGTCTGAGGCATGGGGCCGTCAGCAGCGGAGCAAACCAGGATAGCGCCGTCCATCTGGGCAGCACCGGTGATCATGTTCTTAACGTAGTCAGCGTGTCCAGGGCAGTCAACGTGTGCATAGTGACGCACAGCAGACTGATACTCTACGTGAGCAGTAGAGATGGTGATACCACGAGCACGTTCTTCAGGAGCAGCATCGATCTGATCGAATGCCTTAGCAGAACCACCCCAGGTTTCCGCGCAAACACGGGTCAGCGCAGCGGTCAGCGTGGTTTTACCATGGTCAACGTGGCCGATGGTACCTACGTTAACGTGCGGTTTACTACGTTCAAATTTTTCTTTAGCCATTCTTACACCTACTTGCGTAACGAGGTCTATTAAGACTGTTTCATCACTGCATCAGCAATGTTCTGGGGTGCTTCAGCGTAGCGCGCAAACTCCATGGAGTAAGTCGCACGACCCTGAGTCGCGGAGCGGAGGTCGGTAGCGTAACCGAACATTTCGCCCAATGGTACTTCAGCGCGGATGACTTTGCCAGAAACGGTGTCGTCCATACCCTGAATGATACCGCGGCGACGGTTCAAGTCGCCCATTACGTCACCCATGTAATCTTCAGGGGTAACGACTTCAACCTGCATCATTGGCTCCAGCAGACAGGGGTTAGCCTGCTTGGCGTACTCTTTCAACGCCTGGGAAGCGGCAATTTTAAATGCCATTTCACTGGAGTCAACTTCGTGGTAGGAACCGTCAAACAGACGCGCTTTCAGGCCGATCAGCGGGTAGCCCGCCAGAACGCCGTTCTTCATCTGCTCAGCGATACCTTTCTGAATTGCAGGGATGTATTCCTTGGGAATCGCACCACCTACAACTTCGTTCACGAATTCCAGTCCTTCTTCTTCAGAAGGCATGAACTCAATGACTACGTGACCATACTGACCACGACCACCAGACTGGCGAGCAAACTTGTGGTTTGCAGTCACAGCCTTGCGGATCTTTTCACGGTAAGCTACCTGAGGCTTACCAATGTTCGCTTCCACCTTGAACTCGCGACGCATACGGTCAACGATAATGTCCAGGTGCAGCTCGCCCATACCAGAGATAATGGTCTGGCCGGACTCTTCGTCGGTCTCAACACGGAAGGAAGGATCTTCCTGAGCCAGTTTGCCCAGTGCGATACCCATTTTCTCCTGGTCAGCTTTGGACTTAGGCTCCACAGCTACAGAGATTACAGGATCGGGGAACTCCATCCGCTCCAGCACGATGATGTTGTTAGGATCACAGAAGGTGTCACCAGTGGTCACATCTTTCACACCGATCAGTGCGGCGATGTCACCAGCTAGTACTTCTTTGATCTCTTCACGGCTGTTAGCGTGCATCTGTACCATACGGCCGATGCGCTCTTTCTTCATCTTAACGGAGTTGTAGATCTGGTCGCCGGAGTTCAGCTTACCAGAGTACACACGGACGAAGGTCAGAGTACCAACGAAAGGATCGGTCGCGATCTTGAATGCCAGTGCAGAGAAAGGTGCATTGTCATCCGCTTCACGCAGTGCTTTGGTCTCGCCATCTTCCAGCAGACCTTCCACAGGGGGAATGTCGATGGGTGAAGGCATGTACTCGATCACGCAATCCAACATCGCCTGTACGCCTTTGTTCTTAAAGGCAGAACCGCAGATGGTCAGAACGATTTCGTTCTTCAGAGTACGCTCACGCAGACCTTGCTTGATTTCTTCATCAGACAGATCGCCTTCTTCCAAGTACTTGTTCATGTACTCTTCGTTGGCTTCCGCTGCGGCTTCAACCATCTGCTCGCGCAGTTCGTTAGCCTTGTCTTGCAGCTCAGCGGGAATGTCTTCCAGATCATAGGTCATGCCCTGATCTGCTTCATTCCACATGATGGCCTTCATGCGAATCAGATCCACTACGCCTTTGAACTGATCTTCAGCGCCAATGGGGATCTGAATAGGTACAGGCATAGTACCCAGACGGGCCTTCATCTGTGCTACAACGTTGTAGAAGTTGGCACCTGCACGGTCCATCTTGTTAACAAACACCATGCGGGGTACGCGGTATTTGTTAGCTTGACGCCATACAGTTTCAGTCTGAGGCTGCACGCCAGAGGAGGCACACAGAACAACCACAGCACCGTCGAGAACACGCAGAGAACGCTCTACTTCGATAGTGAAGTCAACGTGTCCGGGGGTGTCGATGATGTTGACGCGGTGTTCGTCAAACTGCTGGTTCATACCCTTCCAGAAACAGGTAGTCGCAGCAGAAGTGATGGTAATACCACGCTCTTGCTCCTGCTCCATCCAGTCCATGGTAGCAGCGCCATCGTGTACTTCACCGATCTTGTGAGAAACACCAGTGTAGAACAGTACGCGCTCAGTGGTAGTCGTTTTACCCGCGTCAACGTGGGCACAGATACCGATATTACGGTACCGTTTGATAGGGGTCTTACGTGCCACGGCTTAGTCCTCTGCCAATTAGAAGCGATAGTGAGAGAAGGCTTTGTTGGCTTCCGCCATACGGTGCACGTCTTCACGCTTCTTAACAGCGGCACCTTTGCCATCGGAGGCATCCAGGATTTCGCCAGCAAGACGCATAGCCATGGATTTCTCGCTACGGCTACGGGAGGCGTCTACTAACCAACGCATGGCCAGAGCGGCACGACGGGCTGGACGCACTTCAACCGGAACCTGATAGGTAGCACCGCCAACACGACGTGACTTAACCTCTACGATGGGCTGGATGCTTTCCAAAGCTTTGGTAAAGACTTCCAGTGCATCGTTACCAGTACGCTGGGCAATACGATCCAACGCACCATAAACAATTCGTTCTGCAACAGATTTTTTACCACTGACCATTACGTGGTTAATAAACTTGGCCAGTGTCTGGCTACCAAACTTGGGATCTGGCAGCGCTTCACGCTTAGCGGCTACGCGTCTTCTTGGCATGATAAGTCCTTCTTCAGGTGGCTCAGGATACTCAACGGAGACCTGTCCTTACTCTTATCGCTAATTACACCCCACACCGAAGGGGTGGGAATATATCAGCGTCCTATTACAGTCCTATTAAGACTTGGGACGCTTGGTACCGTACTTGGAACGACCCTGCTTACGGTTGTTAACACCGGAAGTATCCAGAGCGCCACGTACAGTGTGGTAACGCACACCAGGCAAGTCTTTTACACGACCGCCACGGATCAGCACTACAGAGTGCTCCTGCAGGTTGTGGCCTTCACCACCGATGTAGGAGGTCACTTCAAACCCGTTAGTCAGACGAACACGGCATACTTTACGCAGTGCTGAGTTCGGCTTCTTAGGGGTAGTGGTGTACACACGGGTGCACACGCCACGGCGCTGAGGGCAGCCTTGCAACGCAGGAACGTCGCTCTTCTCTACCGAACGCTTACGCGGCTTACGCACCAATTGGTTGATAGTTGCCATTCAGCAAACTCCACTTTTGGCTAAAACACCTGGCCACAATTGGCTCAGGTACCCATAGAAAATGACAGGACAAAGCCTGCCATTGAGGGGGCGAAATTTTAAACACCCCCGACCCTTACGTCAAGACGGGGCAAGCCCCGTCTTGATTAAAAAACACTCAGAACGAATTCTTAGTGTTCAGAATGGCTTTGCTTCAATGCTTCGCTCAGAGCGGCGGCCACTTCTTCTGCCGTTGGTCCCTGGTTCACCTGCACTGCAGCCTGAGCCTTAGCACGCTTACGCTTGCGCTCGCTATGGTAAGCCAGACCCGTACCAGCGGGGATCAGACGACCCACTACCACGTTCTCTTTCAAGCCACGCAGATTATCACTCTTACCAGTCACAGCCGCTTCTGTTAGTACGCGGGTAGTTTCCTGGAAGGAGGCCGCAGAGATGAAGGACTCTGTCGCCAAGGAAGCCTTGGTGATACCCAACAGAATACGCTCGTATTTAGCTGGGAACTTACCTTCGCTCAATGCTTTTTCATTGGCTTCCAGCAACTGGGTGTACTCAATCTGATCGCCCTTGATCAGGTTAGTATCGCCGGCATCCAGTACATCAACTTTACGCAGCATCTGACGAACGATTACTTCGATGTGCTTATCGTTAATGGTTACACCCTGCAGACGATATACGTCTTGGATTTCATTAACGATGAACTTCGCCAGCTCACCTACACCCAGGATACGCAGGATATCGTGAGGGTTCGAAGGACCGTCAGCAATCACTTCACCACGCTCAACGTTTTCACCTTCGAATACGTTCAGCTGGCGCCACTTGGGAATCAGAACCTCAAAAGGTTCGCCCTCAGCGGGAGAGATCACCAAGCGCTTCTTGCCCTTGGTTTCTTTACCGAAGGACACCACACCAGAAACCTCTGCCAACAAGGCAGGCTCTTTCGGACGGCGCGCTTCGAACAGGTCCGCAACGCGAGGCAGACCCCCGGTGATATCTTTGTTACCGGACGATTCCTGCGGAATACGTGCCAGTACATCACCGGTTTTAATCACTGCACCGTCAGCAATATTCAATACCGCCTTGGCAGGCAGCATGTATTGAGCGGGAGCTCCCGAAGGCAGCAGCAGATCTTCGCCGTTCTCATCTAGCAGACGCAGAATGGGACGAATTTCCTTACCGGAGGCAGGACGATCCTTCGGTTCTAAAACTTCAATACTGGACAGACCTGTCAGCTCATCAGTCTGACGTTTAACGGTAATACCGTCTTCCAGGCCAGAGAACTTAATACGACCCGAGATTTCTGCCACGATTGGGTGAGTATGAGGGTCCCAGTTAGCGATGATGTCACCGGCTTCGACGCGCTGACCATCCTTAACCTTAATCACCGCACCATAGGGCAGCTTATAGCGCTCACGCTCACGACCGTGCTCATCAGTCACACCCAGTTCAGAAGAACGAGATACGGCAACTAGCATACCGTCATCACGCTGTACTGCTTTCAGGTTATGCAGACGAATCTCACCGCCGTTCTTCACCTGGATAGAGTCAACTGCCGCTGCTCGAGAGGCCGCACCACCGATGTGGAACGTACGCATGGTCAGCTGTGTACCAGGCTCACCGATGGATTGCGCTGCGATAACACCCACAGACTCACCCACGTTAACCAGGTGACCGCGACCTAGATCACGCCCATAGCAGCTTGCACAGATACCGTAGCGAGTTTGGCAAGCAATGGCAGAACGCACCACGATTTCATCAACCGAAGACAGGGCTTCGTCTTGTTCCAAACGCTCAACCCAGGCTTCATCAATCAAGGTGCCGCGCGGAATCAGTACATCGCCACTGCTGGGATCCAACACATCACGTGCCACGACACGACCCAGCACACGGGCGCCCAGCGGCAGTACAACGTCACCGCCTTCGATTACCGGGGTCATCACCAGACCCTCTTCGGTACCGCAGTCGATTTCGTTAACAACCAGGTCCTGCGCCACGTCAACCAGACGGCGGGTCAAGTAACCAGAGTTCGCAGTCTTCAGAGCGGTATCAGCCAGACCCTTACGCGCACCGTGGGTAGAGATAAAGTATTGCAGTACGCTTAGACCCTCACGGAAGTTTGCCGTGATCGGCGTTTCAATGATGGAGCCATCAGGCTTGGCCATCAGACCACGCATACCACCCAACTGACGCATCTGGGCAACACTACCCCCGGCGCCGGAGTCGGCCATCATGTAAACGGAGTTGAATGACTCTTGCTCAACGGAACGGCCTTCCGCATCGACAACAGTCTCTTTCTTCAACTCATCCATCATCGCCTTGGTCACTTCTTCGTTCGCACGAGACCAAAGGTCGATAACTTTGTTGTATTTTTCACCGGCGGTCACCAGACCGTCACGGAATTGTTGCTCGATTTCTTTTACTTCGGCCTCAGCGCGCTCAATGATCACAGCCTTGGCATCAGGAATAACGAAATCGTTCACACCTACTGACGAACCAGAACGGGCAGCAAAGCTGAAGCCCATGTACATCAACTGGTCAGCAAAAATAACGGTGTCTTTCAAACCAACACGGCGATAAGACTCGTTCAACAAACGAGAGATCGCCTTTTTCTTCATCGTCTGGTTGACCAGATCAAAGGGCAGACCTTTGGGAACGATATCAAACAACATCGCCCGACCAACGGTGGTATCCACCACACGGGTACGCTCTTCAACACCACCGTGAATATCACGAATCACTTCATGAATACGCACTTTGATACGGGCCTGCAGCTCAACCGCACGCTCACCAGTTTCGAGGTAGGTGTTATAGAACTTGTGGACTTCTTTCAGATCCGCAAACAGACGACCTGTGCCACGAGCATTGACTCGCTCGCGAGTCATGTAATACAGCCCCAATACCACGTCCTGGGAAGGAACGATGATAGGCTCGCCGTTCGCCGGTGAAAGGATGTTGTTGGTGGACATCATCAGCGCACGAGCTTCCAGCTGGGCCTCCAGCGTCAGCGGTACGTGAACTGCCATTTGGTCACCGTCAAAGTCGGCGTTATAGGCCGCACATACCAGCGGGTGCAGCTGAATTGCCTTACCTTCGATCAGCACAGGTTCAAAGGCCTGAATACCCAAACGGTGCAGAGTCGGTGCACGGTTCAGCAGGACGGGATGCTCGCGAATAACCTCTTCGAGGATATCCCAAACCACACCTTCTTCACGCTCAACCATCTTCTTGGCGGCTTTGATGGTAGTAGCCAGGCCTTTGACTTCCAGCTTCTGGAAGATAAAGGGCTTGAACAGCTCCAACGCCATCTTCTTCGGTAGACCGCACTGGTGCAGACGCAGAGTGGGACCTACAGTGATTACCGAACGACCGGAGTAGTCAACACGCTTACCCAACAGGTTCTGACGGAAGCGACCCTGTTTACCCTTAATCATATCGGCCAGGGACTTCAGCGGGCGCTTGTTAGAACCGGTGATCGCACGACCACGACGACCGTTATCCAGCAGGGCATCGACTGACTCCTGCAGCATACGCTTCTCGTTGCGCACGATGATGTCAGGTGCAGCCAGCTCCAGCAGACGCTTGAGACGGTTGTTACGGTTAATCACACGGCGGTACAGATCGTTCAGATCGGAGGTAGCAAAACGGCCACCATCCAGCGGCACCAGCGGACGCAGATCCGGCGGCAGCACGGGCAGTACGTTCAGAATCATCCACTCAGGCTTGTTGCCGGAGGAGACAAAGGCCTCCATCAACTTCAGGCGCTTGGACAGCTTCTTGATTTTGGTTTCAGAGTTGGTCTGGGGAATTTCTTCACGCAGACGGGCGATCTCTTCTTCCAGATCCAGATCACGCAGCAAACCCTGAATCGCCTCGGCACCCATGCGGGCATCGAACTCGTCGCCGTGCTCTTCCAGCTTCTCGTAATACTCTTCATCGTTCAGCAGCTGGCCACGCTCCAGGTCAGTCATACCCGGATCGATCACTACGAAGGATTCAAAATAGAGCACACGCTCGATATCACGCAGGGTCATATCCAGCAACAAGCCAATGCGGGAGGGCAGTGACTTCAGGAACCAAATGTGCGCAACAGGTGACGCCAGCTCGATGTGCCCCATGCGCTCACGACGCACTTTAGCCAGAGCAACTTCAACACCGCACTTCTCACAGATAACACCGCGATGCTTAAGACGCTTGTACTTACCGCACAAGCACTCATAGTCCTTGACAGGACCGAAAATTTTGGCACAGAACAGACCATCACGCTCCGGTTTAAAGGTGCGATAGTTGATGGTTTCTGGCTTCTTTACTTCACCAAATGACCAGGAACGAATCATGTCCGGCGAGGCCAGACCAATACGAATGGAGTCAAACTCCTGGTGCTGGGCTTGGTTTTTTAGCAGATTCAGCAAATCTTTCATTAGCCGTACCCCTGAGGCATTCTGTCGCGGGGAAGGCGAACCTTCCCCCTCAATCTTGTTACCTGTTCAGGAAACTCATTCAGTCTCCAGCTCGATATCAATACCGAGCGAGCGGATTTCCTTAACCAGTACGTTGAAGGACTCGGGCATGCCGGCCTCCATACGGTGATCGCCATCCACGATGTTCTTGTACATCTTGGTACGACCGTTAACGTCATCCGACTTGACCGTGAGCATTTCCTGCAGGGTGTAGGCTGCGCCATAGGCTTCCAGCGCCCACACCTCCATCTCACCGAAACGCTGACCACCGAACTGGGCCTTACCACCCAGCGGCTGCTGGGTAACCAGGCTATAAGAACCAGTAGAACGAGCGTGCATTTTGTCGTCTACCAAGTGGTTCAGCTTCAGCATATACATGTAGCCAACAGTAACCGGACGATCGAACTTCTCACCGGTACGACCGTCAATCAGAGTAATCTGACCACTGTCGTTGATACCTGCCAGACGCAGCATGTGCTTGATTTCTGCCTCCTTAGCACCGTCGAATACCGGCGTTGCCATGGGTACACCACCACGAAGGTTGTGTGCCAGCTCCAGCACTTCTTCGTCACTGAGGCTTTCCAGCTCTTCAGCCTTGGCAGGGCTATAACCAGCGATCGGGGCATTGTATACCTCGGCCAGGAAGCTACGGACTTCCTTCACTTTCTCAGCCTTGGCACGCTCCGCCTCAAGCATTGCGTTGATTTTCTTACCCAGACCTTTAGCAGCGGCACCCAAGTGGGTTTCTAGCACCTGACCTACGTTCATACGCGAAGGTACGCCCAGCGGGTTCAGAACGATATCAACTGGGTTGCCTTCTTCGTCATAAGGCATGTCCTCTACCGGCATAATGACGGAGATAACACCCTTGTTACCGTGACGACCGGCCATCTTGTCACCAGGCTGGATGCGACGCTTGGTGGCGACGTAGACCTTCACGATCTTCAATACGCCGGGCGCCAGATCATCACCCTGCTGCAACTTTTTCTTCTTGTCTTCGAACTTGTCTTCCTGCTTCTGACGGAACTCCTTCAGGTACTGCTGAGCTTTTTCCAGCAGTTCGATGGACTCTTCATCAGCCACACGAATCTTAAACCATTCAGCATGGGGCAGCGCTTGCAGATAAGTATCGGTAATCACCTCACCTTTCTTCAGGTTAGGACCACCGTCTACCGTCTTACCAATCAATGCCTGAGCCAGACGTTCGAAGGTTGCACGCTCAACAATACGGAACTCCTCGTTCAGATCCTTACGAATCTCATCGAGTTGCATCTGTTCAATTTCCAGCGCGCGCTTATCTTTCTGGACGCCATCACGGGTAAAGACTTGTACATCGATAACCTTACCGTAGGTGCCGGTCTTCACACGCAGTGAGGTGTCTTTCACATCAGAGGCTTTTTCACCGAAGATCGCACGCAGCAGTTTTTCTTCGGGTGTCAACTGAGTTTCACCCTTAGGCGTTACCTTACCTACCAGGATGTCACCAGGACCAACTTCAGCGCCAATGTGAACAATACCGGACTCATCCAACTTGCCCAGCGCGGACTCACCGACGTTGGGAATATCAGAGGTAATTTCCTCTGGCCCCAACTTGGTGTCACGTGCCACACAGGTCAGTTCCTGAATGTGGATAGTAGTGAAGCGGTCTTCTTCTACTACACGCTCAGAGATAAGGATGGAGTCCTCAAAGTTGTAACCATTCCAAGGCATAAAGGCGATGCGCATGTTCTGCCCCAGCGCCAGCTCACCCATATCCACGGAAGGACCATCCGCCAGAATGTCGTGACGATCAATCAGATCACCTTCACGCACGATCACGCGCTGATTAATACAGGTGTTCTGGTTGGAACGGACGTACTTGGTCAGGTTGTAAATATCAACACCAGCTTCGCCAGGTACGATCTCTTCCTCGTTAACCCGCACCACGATGCGCTTGGCGTCAACACGCTCAATTACACCGCCACGCTTAGCCACGATACAAACGCCTGAGTCACGCGCTACGTTGCGCTCCATGCCAGTACCCACCAGCGGCTTATCCGCCCGCAGGGTAGGCACAGCCTGACGTTGCATGTTCGATCCCATCAAGGCACGGTTAGCATCATCGTGCTCCAGGAAGGGAATCAAGGATGCAGCCACCGACACAACCTGACGGGGAGAAACATCCATATACTCGACACGATCAGGCGGCATAACGGTAAATTCGTTCTGGTGACGAACCTGAACCAGTTCATCTACCAGCTGGCCGTTACTGTCAGTTTTCGCTGACGCCTGAGCAATCACGTACTGACTTTCTTCGATAGCGGAAAGGTAAACGATCTCTTCAGTTACCAGGCCGTTCTCTACTTTGCGATAAGGACTCTCAAGGAAGCCATAACGGTTAGTACGCGCATAGGTTGCCAGCGAGTTGATCAGACCGATGTTAGGACCTTCAGGAGTCTCAATCGGACACACACGACCATAGTGAGTCGGGTGTACGTCACGCACTTCGAAACCAGCACGCTCACGGGTCAGACCACCTGGGCCCAAAGCAGAAACACGACGCTTGTGGGTAATCTCAGACAGAGGGTTGTTCTGATCCATAAACTGGGACAGCTGACTGGAGCCGAAGAACTCTTTTACTGCCGCTGCAACGGGTTTGGCATTGATCAAGTCCTGAGGCATCAAACCATCGCTTTCAGCCAACGACAGACGCTCACGCACAGCACGTTCAACACGTACCAGACCTACACGGAACTGGTTTTCAGCCATTTCACCAACGGAGCGGATACGGCGGTTACCCAGGTGATCGATATCGTCCACGGTACCTTTACCGTTACGGATAGCGATCAAAGTTTTCAGAACATCCGTGATGTCTTGGTTAGCGAGAACACCGGAGCCCACTTCTACCGCATTACCCTGTTCATCAACACGCGCAATACGGCGGTTAAACTTCATCCGCCCTACAGCAGACAGATCATAACGCTCAGGTGCAAAGAACAGGTTATTGAACAGGGTCTCTGCCGCTTCACGGGTGGGCGGCTCGCCAGGGCGCATCATGCGGTAGATTTCCACCAGCGCTTCCAACTGATTACGCGTCGGATCAATCGCCAGGGTATCGGACATGAAGGGACCGCAGTCGATATCATTGGTATACAAGGTTTCAATGCTATCGATACCTGCGTTGATCATTTTCTCCAGCAGTTCCAGGGTCACCTCGGAGTTACACTCAACGAGAAGTTCACCTGTGCTGGGATCAACCACATCCTTGGCAGTCACTTTACCAAGCAGATACTCAACAGGTACGTCCAGCTCAGTCAGGCCAGCTTTTTCCAGCTGACGGATATGACGAGCAGTAATACGACGCCCCTGTTCCACTACTACATTGCCATCCTGATCTTTGATATCGAAGCTCAGGGTTTCACCACGCAGACGCTCTGCTACCAGCTCCATGGAGATGCCGTCTTCGGTCAAACGGAAACGGCTGGTATCAAAGAACATGTCCAGAATTTCCTGGGAACTATAACCCAGGGCGCGCAGCAGAATACTAGCAGGCAGTTTACGACGACGGTCGATACGAACGAACACACAGTCCTTAGGATCGAACTCGAAGTCCAGCCAAGAGCCACGGTAAGGAATAATACGAGCGGAGTACAGCAGCTTACCGGACGAATGCGTCTTACCCTTGTCGTGATCGAAGAACACGCCAGGAGAACGGTGCAACTGCGATACGATAACTCGTTCGGTACCATTAACAACGAAGGTACCGTTATCAGTCATCAGGGGGATTTCCCCCATGTACACTTCCTGCTCTTTGATGTCTTTGATCGCCTTGTTGGGTGATTCCTTATCAAAAATCACCAGGCGAACTTTGACGCGCAGAGGGGCAGCGTAGGTCAAACCACGCAGCTGACACTCTTTAACATCAAAAGCAGGCTCACCCAGTCGATAGCTGACATACTCCAGAGAAGCATTGCCAGAGTAGGACTGGATTGGGAAGACGGACTTAAACGCAGCGTGGAGACCAATGTCTTTCCGCTGAGCCGGTGCTCTTCCAGTCTGCAGGAACTTGCGATAAGAATCGATTTGGATTGCCAACAAATACGGCACATCCATTACAGGGGGTAATTTCCCGAAATCCTTACGGATACGTTTCTTTTCTGTATACGTGTAAGCCATCAGCGTTCCCCAGCTTGTGCACCTGACTCAAATGACATAGCCCAACCCTTGCTCTCATCCGAGCCGTAAAGGGTCGCTTGTCCGATAAATTGAGCTATAGCGGATTGCTGCTCCATATGGGCTGCATTATAAGCGAGAAAAGGCCGGTGGCGATGGCCACCAGCCGCAATCAAATATTCTAACTCTAGGCAAAAAACAATGCCATAGGTTTGGATTACTTGATTTCTACAGTAGCGCCGGCTTCTTCCAGCTCTTTCTTCAGCTTTTCAGCTTCGTCTTTGCTGATGCCTTCCTTCAGAGTAGAAGGAGCGCCATCTACCATGTCTTTAGCTTCTTTCAGGCCCAGACCGGTAGCAGCACGTACTACTTTGATTACGTTAACTTTCTTCTCACCGCCTTCCTTCAGGATGACGTCGAATTCGGTCTTCTCTTCTACCGCTTCTGCAGCAGCAGCAGGACCAGCAGCTACAGCAGCAGCAGCGGTAACACCGAACTTCTCTTCCATCATCTTGATCAGCTCAACAACGTCCATTACGGACATTTCGGCAACGGCGTTGATGATGTCTTCTTTAGTGATAGCAGCCATTTTACTCAATTCCTAAACTATTCAGATCATGCTGCACAAAGCAGCATACTGTTAATCGATACTTGTGCACGCCTAAAAATTAGGCAGCAGCCTCTTTCTGATCGCGGATTGCAGCCAGAGTGCGAGCCAGCTTGCTGGTAGCGCCCTGAATCACGCTCATCAGCTGAGCAACTGCTTCGTCGTAAGTCGGCAGAGTTGCCAGCACGTCAATTTGAGCAGCGTCCATGAACTTACCTTCGTAAGCCAGACCTTTCACTTCAAACTTGTCGTTGCCTTTAGCAAACTCTTTAAAAATACGGGCGCCAGCGCCAGGATGCTCGTTAGAGAAAGCAATCAGAGTAGGACCCTTGAATACTTCGTTTAAGCATTCAAACTGAGTACCTTCCATTGCGCGACGAGCCAGAGTGTTACGCACTACACGCACATACACACCGCTCTCGCGAGCTTTCTTACGCAGCCCGGTCATGTCAGATACAGACACACCACGGGCATCAGCAACCACGGCAGAAAGGGCACCTTGGGCGACTTCGGCGACTTCGGCAACAATGGCCTTTTTGTCTTCGAGTTTCAAAGCCACGGGCTTTCTCCTGGATGATCTATTACCACACCCCCAGAGGGGGTACTCGTTTGGTGGTCAGATCCAGCGCTTGTCTGAATCGGGACACCATCTGCGCAGGCAATTAAGAGCCGAAACTCACCTGCGGTCTTTGACGGCCCCCGGCGCTTATCCAGGGACCCCAAAGTTCGATTAGCAGCATGAATTATACGTTCAGGCTGCCTTGATCCACTGCCAGGCCGGGGCCCATAGTGGTAGACAGGGTGATCTTCTTCAGATAAACACCCTTAGCAGAAGCAGGCTTGGCCTTTTTCAGGTCATTAACCAGTGCTTCCAAGTTTTCTTTGATCGCATTCGCTTCAAAGCCCAGCTTACCCAGGCTGCAGTGAATGATACCGTTCTTGTCAGTACGGTAGCGCACCTGACCAGATTTAGCATTCTTAACCGCAGTAGCAACGTCAGGAGTCACGGTACCAACCTTGGGGTTAGGCATCAGACCACGCGGACCCAGAATCTGGCCCAGCTGACCCACCACACGCATAGCATCAGGAGTCGCGATCACAACATCAAAGTCCATCTTGCCGCCCTTAACGGACTCAGCCAGGTCTTCGAAGCCAACTACATCCGCACCTGCCGCTTTCGCCGCTTCAGCGTTAGCGCCCTGAGCAAACACAGCAACGCGAACAGTTTTACCGGTGCCATTAGGCAGAACGGTAGAGCCACGCACTACTTGGTCTGATTTACGCGGATCAACACCCAGGTTAACAGCCACGTCAATAGACTCAACAAAACCAGCCTTGGGCAGATCAGCCAGTACACTTACCGCTTCTTCTACAGAGTAGAACTTACCAGCCTGTACTTTTTCAGCGATCAGCTTGGCACGCTTAGTCAACTTAGCCATTACACGCCCTCCACTTCCAGACCCATAGAACGCGCGCTACCAGCGATGGTACGCACAGCTGCATCCATATCGGCGGCAGTCAGGTCGGGCATTTTAGCCTTAGCAATTTCTTCCAGCTGAGCCCGGTTAACAGTACCCACTTTCTGGGTATTGGGACGGCTAGAACCACTCTTGATACCAGCAGCCTTCTTCAACAGGATGGAAGCAGGCGGAGTTTTGGTTTCAAAAGTAAAGCTACGATCAGCATATACAGTAATAACAACAGGAATCGGCAGGCCGGGCTCCAGGCTCTGAGTACGAGCGTTGAAAGCCTTACAGAATTCCATGATGTTCACACCATGCTGACCCAGAGCAGGACCAACGGGGGGGCTGGGGTTCGCTTGACCAGCCTTAACTTGCAGCTTGATATAAGCTGAAATCTTCTTAGCCATGTTTTACTCCAAATTTGGGTTAAACGCCCCAAAGGGCTCCCCGATATGAGGCGGCCGCAGCCCCCTCCCTCATCAAGCCTTTTCGACCTGACCGAATTCCAGCTCCACAGGAGTGGAGCGACCGAAGATCAGCACTGCCACCTGCAGGCGATTCTTCTCATAATTCACTTCTTCGACCACACCGTTGAAATCAGCAAAGGGACCATCAGTCACCCGCACGATCTCGCCTGGCTCAAATACGGTCTTAGGCTTGGGCTTATCCACACCAGACTCAACACGCTGCAGGATGGCCTGAGCCTCACGCTCAGTAATAGGAGCTGGCTTATCCGCCGTCCCACCGATAAAACCCATCACCCGAGGAGTCTCTTTAACCAAGTGCCAAGATGCGTCATTCATTTCCATCTGCACCAGCACATAGCCAGGATAGAACTTACGCTCACTCTTACGCTTAACACCATTCTTGATCTCTACCACCTCTTCAGTGGGAACCAGAATGTCACCAAACAGATCTTCCATCGCATGCATGCGCACCCGCTCTTTCAGCGCACGCATGACATTCTTCTCAAACCCTGAATAGGCGTGTACCACATACCAACGCATTGACATCGCCATCTCCTTAACCAATCAAACCAGACACAGCCCAACTAAGCAGGGAATCCAACGCCCACATCAGCAGAGAGGTCAGTAACACAACAGCTACGACAATCAACGTTGTTTGGGTGGTTTCCTGGCGATTCGGCCAAACCACCTTACGCACTTCATTTTTGGACTCTTTTAGCAACGCAAAAAAAGCTTTGCCCTTCGCTGTCTGCAACGCCACCAGCGCCGCCACCACAGCCAAGGCTAGCAAAGCCAGCACACGATACAGCAAGGAGTACTCGGAATAGACAGAATTACCCACTACGCCAACCGCAACCAGCGCAGCAACAACAATCCACTTCAAAGAATCCAGTTTAGATTCCTGAACTTCTGCCTTCCCACTCATCCAGGCGCCTCTTAAAGTACTGATTTAGTTGATTAATGCGTGCCAGCTTGTGGCCAAGAGAGTCTATCAACGAGATGGCAGGGCAGGAGGGATTCGAACCCCCAACATTCGGTTTTGGAGACCGACGTTCTGCCGTTGGAACTACTGCCCTAGATTCTCGAACCAGCCGGGTCGCGTATCTTATACACCGACTGTTCAACTTGCAAGCAGTTTATCGACCACTTACAAAACCCATCACATTGATATGCATGGAGCTCATGAGCAGACTTGAACTGCCGACCTCACCCTTACCAAGGGTGTGCTCTACCAACTGAGCTACATGAGCATTTTTGACTTGGAGCGGGCAGTGGGAATCGAACCCACATCATCAGCTTGGAAGGCTGAGGTAATAGCCATTATACGATGCCCGCTTAATGGTGGTGGGGGGTGGATTCGAACCACCGAAGCTCGCGCGTCAGATTTACAGTCTGATCCCTTTGGCCACTCGGGAACCCCACCACTTTTTCCTACTTTACTGGTGCCGGCACCAGGAATCGAACCCGGGACCTACTGATTACAAGTCAGTTGCTCTACCGACTGAGCTATACCGGCGCAAAGTAGATGCCTAGTGACTAGGCGGGGCGTATATTACTTAACGCCCTACCCCGATGCAACCCTATCACAGGGTATTTTTTCAACTTGAGGCAAGATTTTTTCTTGAGAAATCAGTTTGTTGGATAAAGCCTGCAACTCCGCCTCTGATAATGGCAATTGCCACTGCTGCACATAACGGCTCAAAAGATGAACTTTCGCCTCTAGCCCTGCCTCCACCGCCTGTTGCTTTACCCACTCAGCCAAGCTATGCCGCCCATAAACCCCAAGGGACCAATAACCACGCAATTCCCCTTGATTAATCGGCAGCATCTCGACTTTAAGCAGCTTTGCCAACCCTTGCAGGCGCTGCTGCTGTTGCCCATCCGGAGGTGAAGCATACACCCAGTAATCACCGGGCAAATTCGCCTGCACTGCTCGTAGCGGCAAATTAACACCGTACTGCTGCCACCATTGTTGCCAATAGCGCGCTTGATGCTCATCACTAAACAGCCAGGCTGGACACTCTCCCTGCTGCACAGGCGGGCGAACGCTTAACGCCTCAGGACTCAACTCGCTCAACAAACGAACCTGTTTAGCGGCTAAGACTGGCAGGCTCAGAGGAGCCGCGCTTTGCCATTGCCATTGCTGCCAGCCATACCAGCCCAACAACAGGTTCACACCTAGCAATGGCAACCACCAGCGCCCCATCTATTGTTCCTCACCCCACTGCACCATCAGGCCATCCAGCACCAATTCATCATGCCAGCTGGTTTCCAGGCGTGGCTGCCGCTGCTGACGATAGAACTCAAGCAAACTTTGCCCATCCCCACCAGCAAATATCCAGAGCGGATTGCTCAGCTGCTGCAACAGAACCTGCTCAACTTGATTCAACATCCCCAGCTCAAGCACCATCTCCGCATTAAGTACACAAGCCTCTGTCACCACTCCAGGCATCAGCTCTGGCTGCCGTTCCTGCAGCATATGAATTTGATGGGTATTACCCAGCAGCGCCCGACGACGCATCTGCCGACCTGGAAAGATATAGCCTCCCAAGTGAGCGCCATCTTGCCGTAGCAGATCCAACGTTACTGCACTTCCCGCCTGCAAAATGGCAACATCACGCTGCGGATAGGCTCGCTTAGCAGCCAACAATGCCAGCCAGCGATCCACCCCCAAACGCTGCCACTGCTGATACGCATTACGGACACCAGCAGCTTCCTGCTGAGTTTGCGCACGCCAAAAACCAATCCCACACTGAGCCAAGTCTTGCTCCAACTGCCTCAACAGATCGAGATTCGCCACCGACGCAATCGCCACAACCTCCACCTGATACTGAATTGCCAGCGGAGTCAGCGCCAACAATTCATCACTGACAAGCACTCCCCTAGCGCACCAATGCCCTGCGTTACCATAGCGCCACTTGATGCGGGTATTACCAACATCCACCTCAAGGCGTGAGCTTGGCACGAACACTCACCTCTCCCCCATAGAATACTTGCCGTCCCTGAGCAGTCTGCAATTCCAACCCACCACCCAAGTCAATCCCAGTCAACACCCCATCAATCTGCTGCGCCCCGGAAGTCAAACTAACCGCCTGGTTCAACCACAAACCATACTTCAACCACTCCTCACGCAAGGGGGCAAAGCCCCCCAGTTGAAAAGCTTCGAGCAAAGGCACAAGCCGATTGAGCAATGCCGCCAGCAGCTGTGTACGCCCCACATCAGTTGGCAAATAAGGTCGCAAACTACACCAAGGCTGATCAATACTGGCAGCATCTTCGCTATGCATATCAACATTAATCCCGACACCAATCACCACCTGACAGCGACCACTTGCCTCAGCATTCAACTCCAGCAAAATACCGGCTACTTTACGCCCCTGCACCCAAACATCGTTCGGCCACTTTAGCGCAACGCCCTCAACTCCTAGCCGTTCAAGCGCCTGGGCCAACGCCAGCCCTACCACCAAACTCAAACCTTCCAAGCTACCGGGACCGGTTTCAAACTCCCAAACCAGAGATAGGTAAATATTCTGCGCAAAAGGACTAATCCACTGCCTTCCACGCCGTCCGCGCCCCTGACGCTGGTGCTCTGCGATGATCAATACCCCCCCAGCATCAGCCTGTTGAGTGCGCTCAAGCGCTAAGCGATTGGTGGAGTCGAGACTCAAGTAATATTCCGGGCGCAAGCGCGATTGCAGCTCAGGCTGCAACCATTGAGGAAGCGCATCCATATCAATCAATTCAATCGCATGCGCTAATCGATAACCCTTACCCTGCACAGCATGGAGATCCAATCCCCACTCCGCTAAGCCCTGTAGGTGTTTCCACACAGCGGTACGACTCACACCCAACTCTCGCCCCAGCCAGGCCCCTGAACACCAACGTCCGCCAGCCAATAACTGCACCAACTTAAACTGCAACTCGCTCAAAGTTCACCCTCGTTCCAGTCACCATCCCGCTCAAACAACTCCACCTGCTCTCCCAGCTCCGGACTGCGCACCTCTCTCCAGCCCAAGCGGCTATGTATATGCTCAACCATCGCCGACGCTGCTGCCGTTTCTCCATGAGTTACAAACACTTGCTGGGGCGGCGTTTTAATCTGCACTAACCACTGCAGAATATCTTCATAATCACCGTGCGCAGATAAGGCCTCCAGATTAAGCACCTCTGCCTTCACCGCCACCTGCTCACCCAGCAACTTGATATACTCCGCCCCCTGCACCATCGCCTGCCCTCGCGTACCCGCCGCCTGAAACCCCAAAAAAAGAATGGTGTTAGCCGGATTAGGCGCCAAATAACGCAAGTGGTGCAGCACCCGCCCACCGGTCGCCATCCCACTGGCAGAAACGATAATGGACGGGAAACGCTGCTGCGCCAGCGCCTGAGACTCCTCCACCGTGCGTACATAGGTCGTCATAGCATCAATACGCTGGCACTGCGCTGCAGTAAGGCGATGAGAAGCATGCTCATCACAGAAAATTTCGGTGGCACTAATCGCCATAGGGCTATTGAGATAAACCGGTAGTTTGGGAATCCGCCCTGCTTCCTGCAATTGCTGAATCAAATACAACACTAACTGTGCTCGCCCCACCGCAAAGGCTGGCAATAGCAGAGTTCCACCTCGTTTACAGGTACGATTGATCACCTCCGCCAACGCTTCCAAAGCATCGATCTGTGGGTGCCGCCTATCACCGTAGGTAGATTCGACCACCAGTACATCAGCACGCTTGACTGGCGTTGGTGGATACTCGATCCAGTCCTGCTGCCTTCCTAGGTCGCCACTAAACAGCAACACTCGATGCCCATTGCTGATTTGCACACTGGTCGCACCAAGAATATGCCCTGCCTCTTCAAAACGCAGGGTGAGACCAGGAGCCACTTCGATGTATTGGCTCAATGGCTGCGGACGAAACAGGGTTAGCGCATATCGAGCCTCCTCTTCGGTATAGAGTGGCTCTGCCGGATGATGCTTCGAATAACCATGTTTATTAGCGTAGCGAGCCTCTTCCTCTTGCAAAAAGCCAGAGTCAGGCAACAGCAAACCACAAAGCTTGGCCGTTCCGACACTCGCATACACCGGGCCATTGAATCCAGCTTTTACCAGAGCTGGCAGATAGCCACTATGGTCAATATGGGCGTGGGTCAGAATCACTGCATCCAAACTGGCGGGATCAACGGGAAAAGGCGCTCGATTGCGCAGACGCAGATCTTTTAATCCTTGAAACAGGCCCGCATCGACTAGCAAGCGAGCCCCTTTCCACTCTACGAGATACTTGGAACCTGTTACGGTCTGCACCCCACCCAAAAAGGTTAAACGACATGCCATAGCTCTGTTCCTTTCTGTGCGGGGCCGCCAACCAAGGCGCAATTAGAATATTTCGATCGGCCGCAATCCTTGGATTTCCTCTGGTGCAGGCGGCGGAATCTCCGGCACGTCCTGACTAAAGGTATCTTTACCCTGCTGGATGACAATTTCGACTCGACGGTTAACCGCGCGATTAGCAGAGGTGTTATTCGGCGCCAACGGCTTAGTATCTGAATGACCTGACACCGAGAAGCGACGCTGATCCAGACGCCCATCAGCAAACAACTCCTCTGCCACCGTCAAGGCTCGAGCAGTGGAAAGCGCCCAGTTAGACTGATACAGCACTGTATTGATCGGCACATTATCCGTATGCCCCTCAATGCCGATGCGCCCTCTCACCCCCAACAGCACATCACGCACCTTAGCCAATACCGGCACAAAGGCATAACTTAGCTCTGCTGTTCCTGACTCAAAGGAGCCATTATCTTTCAAACGGATAATGATTTTATTCTCTTTCGTTTCGACCTCAATCGAGCCTTCGGAGATCTCTGCATTTAAAGCCGCAGCGATGTTGACCGCAGTTTGCTCGGCTTCCATTTGCGCCTCTTGCTCAGACTGAGCATCTTGCTGCTGGAGATTATCCTGAGTGGATTCTGAATGCTTTTCTTGTTCCTGCTCAACCTGGCCCGGCTCACAGCGTACATCCAAGGTGCTCAGGGTTTGCTCGGTAGTGAACTGACGAACTTCGTTGAGGGGGGTAGGATCTGGGCGCCCGGGACTGAACTCCTGCGCCACAATACTGGTACCTTTGGGAATATCTTTGACCTTAATTTGGTTTTGTACCCCAAAAGCCTCTCGCATCGAGCCCGCGATCTGTTTGTACTTCAGCACATCCATCTCCGAGAAAGACAGCAGCAGTACGAAAAAGCACATCAATAGTGACATCAAGTCAGCGAAAGTCGCCAACCATCCGGGCAAACCGGCTTTACATTTACACTCTTCTGCTTCGTCAGACATGGCGCACCTTCTGACTACTCGCCTTCAGCGCTTAAGCGCTTAGACTCGGGCAGATAGTTTTTCAGCATTTGCTCAATCACGCGGGGGTTTTGACCCGCCTGAATCGCCAACAGGCCATCAATAATCATCGCTCCGGTTTCAGCTTCCTCAGCATTGCGCAGTGCCAGCTTATCGGCGATAGGCAGCGCCACCACACTGGCAAACACCGCGCCATAGAGCGTAGTCAACAAGGCTACTGCCATCGCTGGGCCGATTGCTTTAGGGTCATCCATTGCCGCCAACATCTGCACCAGACCCACCAGAGTACCGATCATTCCCATCGCTGGCGCCACATCACCGATGGAAGCAAAAATTTTGATCCCTAACTCATGGCGCTGATTAGTCAGCTTCATTTCTTTATTCAACAGTACCCGCACGACTTCTGGATCATGGCCATCCACCAGCAACTGCATACCACGCTGCATAAAGGGACTGGAGACCTGCTTATCCTCTAGAGACAACAACCCCCCTTTACGCGCGGCATCTGCTACCTCAACGATCTCTTGAATCAGAGCATTAGGATCAATCGACTTAAACATGAAGGCCTTAGCTGCCACCTTACCCGCCGTCAAAAACTGTGCCAGGGTAAACTTGATCATGGCCACCATCAGGGAGCCCACCCCTACGATCAATATGGAAGGCACATCAAGGAAGGCGCCAATATTGCCACCCATTAACATGGCGGCAATGATCAGGCCAAATCCGCCGATCAATCCTACGAGCGTCGCTATATCCACAAAAACCCCTCAACCCCGTTCCAGAGCCAGAAGAAGATTAAATAATGTACAAAATACAAGACCTTAGAAGCCTGACTCAGGCGCTGTTATTATAGAGCACATTGTCGTTAAAATGGCATGTAGTAAAGCTTGCCGATAATAGACCTAAATGCCAAGGGGGATTAACGGGGTGGCACGTAAGAAAAAGGTCGACTTTGAACAATCCCTGCACGAGTTGGAAAATCTAGTACAACGCCTCGAGCAGGGGGATCTGAGTCTCGAAGAGTCCCTCAATGCGTTTGAAAACGGTATACATCTCGTCAGAGAGTGCCAACAGACCCTGCAAGAAGCCGAGCAAAAAGTGCAACTGCTGCTAGAGCAGGATGGTCAGCTGCAACGCCTCGACTTCACCGCAGGAGACAACCGTGAACCTGGCTGATTTTACCCAAGCCTGCTGTCAACGAGTGGATAACGAACTCCATCAGCATACCCAAGCCTATCCCGGCGCAGAGCGCTTGCTTGAGGCAATGCGTTATAGTCTGTTTAACGGCGGCAAACGGATGCGTCCCCTGCTCAGCTACGCCACTGCAGAAGCACTGGGGCTGGCAGCCACTCAGATCGATTCCCTTGCCGCAGCGATTGAGTGCATCCATGCCTACTCATTAATCCATGACGATCTTCCCGCCATGGATGATGATGATCTACGCCGTGGCAAACCCACTTGCCATATTGCTTTTGATGAGGCGACCGCCATCCTCGCAGGCGATGCGCTCAACACGCTTGCCTTTCAGATTCTCGCCAGCAGCAATCGTTATAGCGACAGCATCAAAATCAAGCTGATTCAGCAACTTAGCCAAGCTGCAGGGGCTCAGGGCATGGTAGCTGGGCAAATGATGGATATCGCCGCCACTGCCCAGTCGATCGAATTGACCGAGCTGGAGCGTTTGCACCAACATAAAACCGGCGCCCTGTTACGCGCCAGTATCCTGATGGCCGCCACCGCCGCCCAAGCCAACGAGACTCAGCTTCAACAGCTAGATAGCTATGCCCAAGCTATAGGCCTGGCCTTTCAAATCAAAGATGATGTGCTGGATATTGAGGGCGATACCGCCACCCTGGGCAAACCTCAGGGCTCTGACCTTGCTTTGGCTAAATCGACTTTTCCGGCGCTACTAGGCTTGCAGGCCTGCCACCAGCGCCTGGCCCAACTTGAACAACAAGCCCTGACGGCACTGGATGGCTGGGGCACTGCAGCCGAGCGACTGCGCCAGCTTGCCCGCTATATCATCCAGCGTCACTATTAACCAACCCCACATGGCCTAACCTGAGTCAGCCTGAGTGTAATCGAGCCCTTATGTACCATTCACTGCCCCAGCAGCGCCCGGCGACTCCCTTATTGGATAGCCTGAACCTGCCCCAAGACCTGCGCCAATGCTCCATCGATACCCTGGTGCAACTGGCGGACGAGGTGCGCCATTATCTGCTCTGGAGTGTTGGCCAAAGCGGCGGCCACTTTGGCGCAGGGTTAGGAGTAGTGGAGCTGAGCCTTGCCCTCCACCACCTTCTCAATACACCGGAAGACGTCTTGATTTGGGACGTGGGCCACCAAGCCTACCCACATAAGTTGCTCACTGGGCGCATGCAGGATCTGCCGCGAATTCGTCAGCGGAATGGCCTGGCGCCCTTCCCTTGCCGGGAAGAAAGTCCCTACGACTGCTTTGGCGTTGGCCATTCCAGCACCTCGATCAGTGCAGCCTTAGGCATGGCGATCGCCAAACGTCAGCTAGGTAAGCCCGTACGCTCCGTAGCGGTCATTGGGGATGGCGCCTGCACTGCCGGCATGGCTTTCGAGGCGATTAATCATGCTGCCCAGACTGGGGTCGATCTGAGCGTCATCCTCAACGATAACGATATGTCGATTTCCCCCAACGTGGGCAGCTTGGCCACCTACCTGGACTCCAGCCATGCCCACGAACTCTTCAGCGCATTAGGCTTTCATTACCATGGCCCGCTGGATGGTCACGACCTTCCCACCCTGGTGCCACAACTGGCGCATCTGCTGCAGCAACCAGGCTTACACCTGATTCATGTACAAACCCGCAAAGGTAAAGGTTTTGCCCCAGCAGAAGCTGACCCTGTCGGCTTTCACGCCATTGGCAAGTTAGCACCCGCTCACAGCCCGGCGCCTACACCCCGTCCTAAATACAGCAATATCTTCGGTCAATGGCTCTGTGATCAAGCTGCCGCAGACCCGCGCTTACTCGCCATTACCCCAGCCATGCGTGAAGGCTCCGACTTGATCGCCTTCTCCGAGCGCTATCCCGAGCGCTACTTTGATGTTGGCATTGCTGAGCAGCATGCCCTCACCCTGGCAGCCGGCATGGCCTGCGCAGGCGCCAAGCCAGTCGTGGCGATCTACTCCACCTTTTTACAACGGGCCTACGATCAGCTAATCCACGATATTGCCTTGCAGGATCTGGACGTACTCCTCGCCCTCGACCGTGCCGGTCTGGTAGGTGAAGATGGCCCCACCCATGCCGGGGTGTATGACATCAGTTTTCTGCGCTGCATTCCCAACATGGTGATCATGGCACCTGCGGATGAAGCCGAAACCCGCGCACTACTCAATACCGGCTACCACTATCCTGGCCCTGCCGCCGTCCGTTATCCCCGCGGTCATGGTCCAGGCTTAGCGCCGGGGCACAGCCTGGAGCCTCTCCCGCTGGGCAAAGCCCGGCTGCTCCAGGCAGGTCACGAGCTGGCCATCCTCGCCTTTGGACCACTGCTTTATGATGCACTTCCCCTTGCCACAGAGTGGCAAGCTACCCTGGTAGACATGCGTTTTGTTAAACCTCTGGATACCCAGCTCTTAGATCAGCTGGCACAACACCATCCCTATATTGTCACCCTGGAAGAGCAGGCACTGGCCGGCGGCGCTGGCTCTGCCGTCAATGAATACCTACTGGGACAAGGCTTCAAGGGGCAGATTCTCAACCTGGGCCTGCCTGATTGCTATCTGGCCCATGGCAGCCCCAGCCAACAGCGTGAGGACGCAGGTCTTGACCCAAACAGCCTGCGCCAGCGCATTAGCCAATGGTGGCGCCGCTAAGCCCCTACCATAAACAGCAAAGGCGCCGAGGGCGCCTTTGCTGTTTGATCGTCACGACTGCATTAATCTTGATGATGCAGAATAAAGGGCCCTTCAAACATATGCCCTAGCTTACCCGCTTTGGTGGCCAGATAACCTGCATTGTAAACATTATGGCCTACCTGCAGCGGCACCCGCTCCACTACATTAACCCCCGCCTGCTGCATGGCTTTTACCTTACGAGGATTGTTCGTCATCAAACGCACAGCCTTAATCCCTAGATGCTCCAGCATCGGCTGACAGAGGCTATAGTCACGCTGATCAGCGGCAAAGCCCAGACGTTCATTCGCCTCAACCGTATCCGCCCCCTGATCCTGCAGATTGTAGGCGCGGATCTTATTCAGCAGGCCAATTCCCCGCCCTTCTTGACGCAGATAGAGCAGTGCCCCCCGTCCCGCTTTGGCAATTTTCTCCAAGGCTGCTTGCAACTGAAAACCGCAATCACAACGCAGACTAAAGAGCGCATCACCGGTTAAGCACTCGGAGTGGATACGGGCCAGCAAAGGCTCCCCGCTACTCAGATCCCCTAAGGTCAAGACCACATGCTCTTTACCGCTCTGCTCATCAGCAAAGCCGTGCATAGTAAAGACTGCCCAAGGGGTGGGCAGTCGTGAAGAGGCAACAAAACGCACACTCACCAGGACTTATCCTCTCATACGGGCCAGGCGGCCAAGCGTTATATCATAACCCAATGCCACAACAGCACTGAAGCTTGCAGGGCAACCCAGGCAAATACCCCGGCCAAAATATCATCCAGCATAATCCCTAAACCGCCGTGAACGTGGCGATCCAGCCAGCTGATAGGCCAGGGTTTGGCAATATCAAAGACCCGAAACCAAACGAACCCCAAAGCAATCCAATACGGATTAGGTTCCAGTAAAAACAGGGTAATCCCCAAACCGACAAACTCATCCCAGACTATCGCTGGATGATCATGCACCCGCCAGTCCCGTGCAGTTTTATCGCACACATAGATGCCTACCAGCACCGCCAACAGCAACAAGGCCAAATACCCTGTCCAGGGCAGCAATAAACCCAAACTCACCAAAGGCACCGCAGCCAGGGTACCAAAGGTGCCCGGCGCCTTAGGCGCCAAACCACTACCAAAGCCGGTTGCCAGCCAATAAGCAGGATGCTTCAAAATAGAGTAGGGAATGGGGTGCTTAGCCATATTAGAAATGCTGATAGCCCGCCTGCGCTGGCAAGGGATAACTTTGCTCACCTTGCCATAGGCGTAAACCGGTACGTTGATGAACCTGACCGATACGGGTGACTGGCACCGACAAATGCTGTAATGCCCGCAGCATCTGCGGCTCCTCTTGCGGACTGACAGTAAAGCAGAGTTCGAAATCCTCTCCACCACACAGAGCCAGCTGTAGCGCCTGCTCTGCATCCCGCGTACTGCGCAAGGCCTCTGACAGTGGCAAGCTATCGAGCTGCAAATCGGCCCCCATATGCGAGGCTTTCAACACATGCCCCAGGTCTGCCAACAAGCCGTCAGAAATATCGATCACTGCAGAGGCGTAAGGACGTAACCTCATACCCAGCTCAAGACGGGGACTGGGCCGATAAAAACGCTGCCACAAATACCCTGATGCCTCCTCACTGGGCTGGGCACCGGCCAAAGCATAGGCTAATCCCGCCGCCGCATCCCCCAACGTTCCCGAGACATAAATCAAGTCACCATGCATGGCGCCGTCTCGACGCAATGCTTGGCCCGCCGGCACTCGACCATGCACCTGAATACTCAGAGTTAGAGGACCACGGGTAGTATCTCCCCCCACCAGGGCGAGATGATATTGCTGCGCCAACTCCGCCAAGCCCTGGCTAAAACCCTCCAGCCACGTTTCTTCCACCTGAGGCAACGTCAGTCCGAGGGTGAAGCACATTGGCTCAGCCCCCATCGCCGCCAGATCACTCAGATTCGAGGCCAGCAAACGATAGCCGATATCACGGGGCGCAGCATGCAGAGGAAAATGTACTCCGGCCACCATGGTATCGAGGGAGATTGCCATCTGCTCGCCATGGTGTAAGTTCAGCAGGGCGCAGTCATCGCCAATCCCCAAAATAACGCCCTGCCCATGAGCCAATTGCGGCCGTTTAAAAAAACGTTCGATCAGCTCAAATTCGGACAGGGACATGATGGCCGGCGTCGCCAGTTAGAACTTGGGGGCAGGCCGACTACGTTGCAGCACTTCTGCAGAACGCAGTTCTTTTGCCAGTTTATCTAGCACGCCATTGACGTACTTGTGGCTTTCGGTTGCACCAAATACCTTGGCCAACTCAACACACTCGTTAATGACCACTCGATAAGGCACTTCCAGGCGCTGACTTAGCTCGTAAGCTCCCATCCGCAGAATGCACTTTTCAATGGGGTCCAACTCAGCCAAGGCACGGTCAAGCTTGGGAGCCAGATGTGAGTCCAGCTCGCTTACCCGTGCAGGTACACCATGCAACAGCTCACGGAACAGGGCCAAATCCGTACGGCTCATGTCGTTATCAGTACGGAACTGCACTTCGATTTCGGCCACGCTGGTTCCGGCCAGCAACCACTGATATAACGCCTGCAGGCTGAATTGACGTGCGCTGCGGCGCATTTCACTCATGGATGCCTTACCGTTGCCTTTACCCGTGCTCATGCATCGGCCTCCAGCTGCTTGAGCATGCTGACCATTTCCAGCGCTCCCAGAGCGGCTTCTGCACCCTTGTTGCCCGCTTTGGTACCGGCACGCTCAATCGCCTGTTCGATAGAGTTCACTGTGATAATGCCGTTCAGCACCGGCACATTGTAGTCCAGGCTCACTTTGGTCAGGCCCTTGGCCGATTCGGCGCAAACATATTCAAAGTGGGGCGTACCACCGCGAATCACCGCTCCCAATGCGATGATGGCATCATCCTTTTGCTGGGCAGCTACTTTCTGCACCGCCAATGGCAGTTCGAATGCACCCGGTACCCGGACAACACGCACATTCGCCTCGGGCACACCATGACGCTTCAACACGTCCAGCGCGCCTTCCAGCAGGCTTTCCACGATGAAACTGTTAAAACGGGCAACTACCACGGTGTAGCGACCTGCTACCTGGGTAAAGTCCCCTTCAATACTCTTTACGCTCATGTCGTTATTCCAACTCAGCCTTGGGCTTCAACAAATTCAACAATTTCCAAGTCAAAGCCGGAAATTGCGGTGTACTTGATCGGGCTAGAGAGCAGGCGCATTTTGCCCACCCCTAGCTGCCGTAAAATCTGCGATCCTGTGCCGACCGTCTGATAAACCCCGGACACGCCCTCTTTACGCGCACCTGTACGGCGATGCTGAGGGTTGAAATAGAGGTCTAAAGCGGTTTCCAGTTCATCACACTGACTACCGGAGAGTAGCACCGCCACCCCTCGTCCCTCCGCTGCAATGGCCGCCAAGGATTTCGCCAGAGTCCATTTACCCGGCGCCTTGACCGTCACCACATCGCGCAGCACATCCGTCATATGCACTCGCACCAGCGTGGGTTCAGCCGCATTTATCTCGCCCATGGCCAATGCCAGGTGCGTCTTATTCTGAATATGATCACGGAAGCTCAGCGCACGGAATACGCCATATTCGGTCTCCAGTACCTGCTCATCCACTTTCTCCACCGTCTTTTCATGCAAAGTACGGTAGTGGATCAAGTCGGCAATGGTACCGATCTTCAGGCCGTGGGTTTCGGCAAAGGTTTCCAGATCAGGACGGCGCGCCATGGTGCCATCTTCATTCATGATCTCGACAATCACCGCCGCCGGGGTATGTCCAGCCAAACGGGCCAAGTCACAACCCGCTTCAGTATGTCCGGCACGAGATAGCACCCCACCGGGCTGCGCCATCAGTGGGAAGATATGACCTGGCTGAACAATATCCTCAGGACGGGTATCACCCGCCACTGCCACCTGCACGGTACGCGCACGATCCGCCGCTGAAATACCGGTGGTCACACCGGTCGCCGCCTCAATGGAAACGGTGAAATTGGTCGAATAGGCG
Source organism: Balneatrix alpica DSM 16621 (assembly GCF_000619885.1). Taxonomy (GTDB): domain Bacteria; phylum Pseudomonadota; class Gammaproteobacteria; order Pseudomonadales; family Balneatricaceae; genus Balneatrix; species Balneatrix alpica. The sequence goes on from NZ_JHUZ01000011.1 coordinate 535,957, forward strand.
GTGCCATTGTCGCGCACCATTAAGGGCAGCTTGAGATATTCACAACGCTCACGGGTTAAGGTCAGACAAATCAGGCCGCGAGCATATTTGGCCATGAAGTTGATATGCTCTGGGGTCACTTTGTCGGCCGCCAGAATCAGATCACCTTCATTTTCCCGGTCTTCATCGTCCATCAGGATCACCATTTTGCCCTGATGAATATCCTCGATGATTTCCTCAATGGTATTCAGTGCCATGTGCCATCCTCGTGACAAATCAAGCTCGCCAAAAGCCGTGCTCGGCCAACTTAGCTAGGGTAAGACCAGACTGCTCGCCAGCAGCTGGCTGAATTAAGCGTTCCAGGTAGCGAGCCAACAGGTCGACTTCCAGATTTACCTTGGCCCCAGGCTGCAACGCCAACAAATTGGTGTGACTGGCACTATGGGGCACGATATTCAAACTAAATACTTGTCCAGCAACGGCATTCACCGTCAGGCTGACGCCGTCCACCGTGATAGAGCCTTTATGGGCGATGTAACGTGACAAATTGGCTGGAGCCTCCACCTCAAACTGCAGCGAACGCCCCTCTGTACGGCGACTTTTAATCGTGCCCACACCATCGACATGCCCACTGACCAAATGCCCACCCAACCGAGTGGTGGGTAACAGGGCTTTCTCCAGATTAAGTAAGCGGCCTGGTTGCCAGCTGGCCAGGGTGGTGTGGCTCAACGTCTCTCGGGACACATCTGCGGCGTAGGTACGGCCGCTCAACTCCACCACCGTCAGGCAGACGCCATTGGTGGCAATGGAATCTCCCAGGCGCACATCGGCAAAATCCAGCTCTTCACTGCTCACCCACAGACGCAGGTCGCCTTGCCGAGGTTCCAGGCTTTGTAAGCGCCCGGTTGCTTCAATAATGCCGGTAAACATCAAATCACCTTTGCCCGGATACGCCAGTCATCACCCAGCGCACGCATATCAACTATTTGCAAGCGTTGCTGCTCACTCATGCTACCAAGCGGCCAGTCCAACAAGGGGCGTGCCTGGCTACCCAACAAGGTAGGCGCCATATAGACCCACAGCTCATCCACCAGCCCAGCACGCATAAAACTACCGGCCAGACGGGCTCCGGCCTCCACCAGCACTTCGTTACAACCACGACGCCCCAGCTCACGCAATAACTGCGTCAAATCCAATCCCTGCGGTAAGCGAGTAAGAGGCAAAGCCTCCACCTGTGCAACAAGGTTAGGGCTAGAGTTGCGGTCATCTACACACCAGAGTATCGGCCCCGGCTGCTGTAACAAACGACACTGGGGCTGACTAGCCAGACGTTGGCGGCTATCAAGAATCACCCGCAGGGGCTGGCGCTCACCACGCCGCTGCTGCTGTTCAGCAGTTAGCCCACACTCTGCCATACGGACAGTCAAAGCAGCTTGATCCAAGAGCACAGTGTCGATGCCGCTCACCACCGCCGAACTACGGGCACGCAAACGTTGCACATCAGTACGGGCCGCCGCACCAGTAATCCACTGGCTTTCACCAGAGGCCATCGCCGTGCGGCCATCCAGACTCATCGCCAACTTCACCCGCACATAGGGCAGGCCCTGCTCCATCCGTTTGCAAAAACCAGGATTAAGTGCACGCGCCTGTTCTGCCAGTAAGCCATAAGACACGCTGACACCAGCATCACGCAAACGCTGATGTCCCTTACCCGCCACCAGCGGGTTAGGGTCCTGCATGGCACTCACCACCCGACTCACCCCCGCTTTGACCAAGGCATCTGCACAGGGAGGCGTACGGCCGAAATGCGCACAGGGTTCCAGGCTGACATAGGCGGTGGCCCCTTTGGCCTGCTCACCGGCCATCGCCAGGGCATGCACCTCTGCATGAGCTTCACCTGCCCGCTCATGGAAGCCCTGACCCACAAGCTGACCATCCTTGACCAATACACAACCTACTCGAGGGTTAGGGTCGGTGGAATACAGACCTTGCTCCGCCAACTGTAATGCCAACGCCATCCACTGATGATCCTGCGGATTAAAGTCAGACATTCAGCTCTCCTTGCTGCTCACTTTGATCCTGCTCCTGGGTCAGACGATCAATCTCTTCACGAAACTCTTGCAGGTCCTGAAAATCTCGGTAGACCGAAGCAAAACGCACATAGGCCACCTGATCCAAACGCCGCAGCTCCCGCATCACCATCTCCCCCAATTGACGCGAACGCACTTCACGCTCACCGGTGGCGCGCAATTGTTGTTTGATACGGGTAAGGGCAGCCTCAATGGCTTCGGTTGCGACAGGACGCTTTTCCAACGAACGCAACATGCCTGCGCGTAGTTTGTTTTCGTCGAAAGGCTGGCGAGTGCCGTCTTGCTTAACGATATGCGGCATCACCAGTTCAGCTAATTCATAGGTAGTAAAACGCTCACCACAGGCCAGACACTCACGGCGACGACGCACCTGTTCACCTTCGGCGACCAGACGCGAATCGATGACCTTGGTATCCTGGGCACGGCAGAAAGGACAATGCATGGCACCACCTGTAAAGAGCGAGGGCCAGTATTGTAACCGAGTTAAAGATAAGCCCCAACAAAAACGGCCGGAAAAACCGGCCGTTTGGCTAACATCAGTGCGTTTCCGTTATGGAAAAAATGCGCCTGATATTCGAGAGGAAGCGATTAGCGGTACACAGGATACTTGGCACAGACGGCTTCGACCTTGCTACGAACCGTAGCGATCACTTCCTCGTTGTTAATGTCCTCGAGGATATCGCAGATCCAACCGGCCAGATCACGGCATTCCTGCTCGCCAAAACCACGAGTGGTCACCGCAGGGGTACCGATTCGCAGACCACTGGTAACAAAGGGTGAACGAGGATCGTTAGGTACCGCATTTTTGTTGACGGTAATGTGGGCACGCCCCAAAGCCGCATCCGCATCCTTACCAGTAATATCCTTACTGATCAGACTGAGCAGGAACAGGTGATCTTCCGTACCACCGGATACAACATCGAAACCACGCTGAATGAAGACTTCCGCCATAGCCTTGGCATTGACGACCACCTGCTTCTGATAGCTCTTGAACTCCTCGCTCATCGCTTCTTTGAAGCAAACCGCTTTGGCAGCGATCACGTGCATCAGCGGGCCACCCTGACCACCAGGGAAAACCGCAGAGTTCAGTTTCTTCTCCAGCTCTTCATTGGCTTTAGCCAGGATCAAACCGCCACGGGGACCACGCAGGGTTTTATGGGTAGTGGTAGTCACCACATCGGCAAAAGGTACCGGGTTGGGGTAAATGCCAGCCGCAACCAGACCAGCCACATGAGCCATATCAACAAACAGATAAGCGCCAACTTCATTGGCAATCGCACGGAAGCGGGCAAAATCCAGCACCTGAGAATAAGCCGAGAAACCAGCAATAATCATCTTGGGCTGATGTTCTTTCGCCAGACGCTCGACTTCGTCATAGTCGATCAGACCGGTTTCCGGATTCAGACCATACTGTACTGCCTGGTAGATTTTGCCGGAGAAGTTAACACTGGCGCCGTGGGTCAGGTGACCACCGTGAGCCAGGCTCATCCCCAACACGGTATCACCTGGCTGCAGCAACGCCATAAAGACCGCTGCGTTAGCCTGGGAACCAGAGTGAGGCTGGACGTTAGCGTAATCCGCACCAAACAGCTGCTTGGCACGCTCAATTGCCAGCTGCTCAACCACATCAACATGCTCACAACCACCGTAATAACGCTTGCCGGGGTAGCCTTCTGCATACTTATTGGTCAGCACGGAACCCTGGGCCTGAATCACCCGTGGGCTGGTGTAGTTCTCAGAAGCGATCAGCTCAATGTGAGCTTCCTGACGCTTGGCTTCTGCCTGCATCGCGCTCCAGAGGTCAGCATCGAAAGAGGCGATAGTCTGGTCTTTGGTGAACATGGTTTTCCCCTACTGGCCGTATATAAAGGTGGCTGAGCTAAGGTTGTTCCGCCCGACACCCCAGGGCGGTGCTCAAGAGGCGGGCATTATAACCAACTTTGGCCAGGGCAGCAGATGAATATTCCGTCAATCAGCAGCCAGTTTTGCTCATACATGAGCCATCGCCAACGCGCATAAAGCGGTAGCAAAAAAGGGGGCAAATCCTTACCATTACGTCCAATTTTGCCGGAAACGGTCACCTTTATTTGTTAACCGCAGGTAGTGAGCATGGCTCAATACGTATACACCATGAATCGCGTGGGCAAAGTTGTTCCGCCCAAGCGTGAAATCCTTAAAGACATCTCCCTGTCATTCTTCCCGGGGGCCAAAATTGGCGTGCTGGGTTTGAACGGTGCAGGTAAATCCACCCTACTGCGCATTATGGCCGGCGTAGACACCGATATCCTCGGCGAAGCCCGTCCCATGCCCGGTATCAAAGTAGGCTACCTGCCTCAGGAGCCGAAACTGAATGAAGAGCAAACAGTTCGCGAAATCATTGAAGAGGCGGTCGCCGATGTCAAAGGTGCGCTAGCCGAGCTAGACCAGGTCTATGCTGCTTACGCAGATCCCGATGCCGACTTCGATGCCCTGGCCGCTCGTCAGGCTGAACTGGAAAACCTGATCCAGGCCAAAGACGGTCACAACCTTGATAACGCCCTGGAGCGCGCTGCCGATGCACTGCGCCTGCCCCCCTGGGATAGCCAGGTAAAACACCTGTCCGGGGGTGAGCGTCGCCGTGTTGCCCTCTGCCGTTTGCTGTTAGATCACCCTGACATGCTGCTGCTGGACGAGCCCACTAACCACCTGGATGCCGAATCCATTGCTTGGCTGGAGCGCTTCCTGCACGAGTACCCCGGCACCGTGGTAGCCATCACCCACGACCGTTACTTCCTCGATAATGTCGCTGGCTGGATTCTGGAACTCGACCGCGGCCATGGTATTCCCTATGAGGGCAACTACACTGGCTGGCTGGAGGCCAAAGAAAAGCGTCTGGAAATTGAGGCCAAGCAGCAACAGTCTCACCAGAAAGCTATCAAAGCTGAATTGGAATGGGTACGCTCCGGTGCCAAAGGCCGCCAGGCGAAGTCCAAGGCCCGTCTACAGCGCTTTGACGAGCTGAACTCACGGGAATTCCAAACCCGTAACGAAACCCAGGAAATCTATATTCCACCTGGTCCACGCCTGGGTGATAAGGTCATTGAGCTGCACAACGTCAGCAAAAGCTATAACGGTCGTCTGTTGATTGATGATCTCAGCTTTACCGTGCCACCGGGTGCCATTGTCGGGGTCATCGGTGGTAACGGTGCAGGTAAGTCCACCCTATTCCGCATGCTGACCGGTGCCGAGCAACCCGATAGCGGCTCCATCGTGATTGGTGACACCGTCAAGCTGGCCTGTGTGGATCAGATGCGTGAGCTAGATGGTAGCAAGACTGTATGGGAGGAGATCTCTGACGGCGCTGACATTATTACCGTTGGCTCCTTCCAGACCCCATCCCGGGCCTACCTCGGCCGCTTTAACTTCAAAGGCTCTGACCAGCAGAAGTTTGTCAAAGACCTGTCAGGGGGTGAGCGCAACCGTCTGCACCTGGCCAAGCTATTGAAGGAAGGCGGCAACGTACTGCTGCTGGACGAACCCACCAACGACCTGGACGTGGAAACCCTGCGCGCCCTGGAAGAAGCCCTGCTGGCTTTCCCCGGCAGCGCGATCGTGATCTCCCACGATCGTTGGTTCCTCGACCGGGTTGCCACTCACATTCTGGCCTACGAAGGTGACTCTAAAGCCGTCTTCTTTGAAGGTAACTACAGTGAGTACGCGGAGGACTTCAAGAAACGCTTCGGTAAAGATCATCAACCCGAGCGGATCAAGTACAAGCGTATTGGCTAAGCCTTTCCCCCCTGGCTTGCCAGGGGGGAGTCCCATCCCGCTACCTGTATTGCATATAGGCTAGCACTACGACTTATCTTCTCCTCCCCCAGTGCTTGCTTTCCCTAGCCGCCAGCCTCAGAAATTCAACTACACTTCCACTATACGCAATGCTCATACACGCAAGCACAGTCTTGGCCTGACCCTCAGTTGGAGGTAGATATGCCCACTGCCAGTAACCGCCGCCGTTTCACCCGGCTGCCCTTTGATGCCTTTGCCACCCTGGAAACCAGTAGCGGACGCTACCGTGCTCAGGTACTGGATCTTTCTCTACACGGTGCCTTACTGTTGACCCCCGATGGCTTTGAACCGCGTGTGGGGGATGAAGCCACCATTGAGATCAGCTTGTCCGATGAAGCCCATATCTCAATGCCTGTGCGCCTCCGCCACTCGGAAGAAGGCTTGCTGGGCTGCGAACTGCACCATATCGATATGGACAGCCTGTCCCATTTGCGCCGCCTGCTGGAGCTAAATCTGGGAGATGCCGAGCTGGTCGAACGCGAGTTAAGCCAGTTGCTGGATCAGGTTCCCACCTCCGACACCTGAACCGCGCCCATCAGAGCAGGCAAAGCTCGTGACAAAAGGTGGCTTCCCCAGGTCATTCTTGTGGGCTTAACTCTAGAGTGCCTGCAGTGCCTCCTGCAGGTTCTTCACGCCAATGATGTGCATCCCTTCCACTCCCCCTTTCGGCACATTGGCCAGGGGGGCGATGGCCCGCTTAAAGCCATGTTTGACCGCCTCACGCAGACGCTCCTGACCACTGGGTACCGGCCGTATCTCCCCCGACAATCCCACCTCGCCAAACACCACCAAGTCTTGCGGTAACTGCTGATCGCGAAAAGAAGACACCACCGCCAGCAGTAACGCTAAATCGGCACTGGTCTCACTGACCTTGACCCCTCCCACCACATTGACGAACACATCCTGATCACCGCAATGCAGCCCACCATGACGGTGCAACACCGCCAGCAACATCGCTAAGCGGTTTTGCTCCAACCCCACCGCCACCCGCCGTGGCGCCGCCAGGTGACTCTGATCGACTAGTGCCTGAATCTCCACCAGCAGGGGCCGCGTACCTTCCCACACTACCATCACCAGGCTACCGGCCGCGGCCTCTTCGCCCCGCTGTAGAAAAATCGAACTGGGATTTTTCACCTCTTTCAGACCGGACTCGAGCATGGCAAACACCCCCAGCTCATTCACCGCACCAAAGCGGTTTTTAATCCCGCGCAGGGTACGAAAACGGCTATCGTGCCCCCCTTCCAACAACAGGGAGGCATCAATCATATGCTCTAACACCTTGGGGCCCGCCAGGGTGCCATCCTTGGTGACATGCCCCACCAGCAACAACACCGTGCCGGTCTGCTTGGCAAAACGAGTCAAGAGCGCAGCACTCTCGCGCACCTGACTGACCCCGCCAGGAGCAGAGTCAACCAGCTCGGTATGCACTACCTGGATGGAGTCCACCACCAGCAGCTTGGGCTTGAGTTGCTCCACCTGCTGCAAAATGCGCTCAACGCTGGTTTCCGCCAGCATTTTCAGTCCCTGTAAGGGCAAACCCAGTCGCCGTGCCCGCATCGCCACCTGCTGCAAGGACTCTTCCCCCGTGACATAGAGTGCCGGCATCTGTTGTGCCAATTGGCACAGTGTCTGTAATAGCAGGGTCGATTTACCTGCCCCCGGATGTCCGCCGATCAAGATCGCGGAGCCCGGCACCATACCGCCTCCCAACACCCGGTCAAACTCACCCAAACCCGAGCTAAAGCGAGCGGTTTCCGTCAGTTCAACTTCTGCCAAATCCAACACCCGCGCCTGCTGTCCCGCACTACCGGAGTACCCCCCCGCATGACTGCCGCCACGGGCGCTACCCAGACGCACCTCACTCAAGGTGTTCCAGTTGCCACAGTTCGTGCACTGGCCCTGCCATTTGCTGTAGTCGGCACCACAGTCATTGCAGACATAAGCGGTTTTCTGTTTAGCCATCCGGGATATCCTTGCCAGGCAAAAAGGTCTGGGGCATTGTAGGGGGCCCAATTTGAGAACAAAAGTTTCTGTTCTCATACGCTATAACAAAGACGCCATAACAAAAGTACAAGACCGGCAGGACGCTGGACCTGCCTCCCATGCCCATACTGTGAGGACATTTTCATGAAGCTTGAAACCCAAGCCATCCATAGTGGCTATCAGGTTGACCCCACCACCAAAGCCGTCGCCGTCCCAGTTTACCAGACGACCTCCTATGCCTTTGATTCCAGCCAGCATGCGGCCGATCTGTTTGACCTCAAAGTGACCGGTAATATCTATAGCCGCATCATGAACCCCACTAATGATGTGCTGGAGCAACGTTTAGCGGCCTTGGAAGGTGGTATTGCCGGGTTAGTGGTGTCTTCCGGCATGGCGGCCATTACCTATGCCATCCAAACCCTGGCCGAAGCAGGAGATAACATTATCTCCATCAGCGAGCTCTATGGCGGCACTTACAACCTGTTTGCCCATACCCTACCCCGCCAGGGCATTGAAACCCGCTTCATTAACAAAGATGACTTTGCCGGCCTGGAAGCCAAGATCGATGCCCGCACCAAAGCGGTCTACTGCGAGAGTATTGGTAACCCTTCCGGCTCAGTAGTGGATATTCGTCGTTTAGCCGAGATTGCCCACCGCCATGGTGTGCCGGTGATTGTCGATAACACTGTTCCCTCGCCGGCGCTGCTGCGGCCCTTTGAGCATGGCGCCGACATAGTGGTGCACTCGCTGACCAAGTATATCGGCGGCCACGGCAACAGTATTGGCGGCATTATTATCGATTCTGGCAAGTTCCCCTGGGCTGAGCACAAAGAGCGTTTCCCCCTGTTGAACCAACCCGATGTTTCTTATCACGGCGTGGTCTACACCGAAGCCCTGGGGCCCGCCGCCTTTATCGGTCGTGCCCGGGTAGTGCCGCTGCGCAATACCGGCGCGGCCCTGTCACCGATGAATACCTTTATGATTCTGCAAGGCCTGGAAACCCTGACGCTGCGTATGGAACGCATCTGTGCCAACACCCAGCGAGTAGCGGAATATCTAGCCGCTCACCCCCTGGTGGCGTGGGTGAACTATGCCGGCCTGCCCACCCACAAAGATCATGGTCTGGCGCAGGAGTACATGGGTGGTAAAGCCTCAGGCATTCTCAGCTTCGGTCTAAAGAGTGGCCGTGAGGGTACCCGCCGCTTCTACGATGCTTTGCAGTTGATCCTGCGTCTTGTCAATATTGGTGATGTACGCTCCCTGGCAGCCATTCCCGCCGAAACCACTCACCGTCAGCTGAATGATGCCGAACTGGCCGCTGCCGGGGTCAAACCTGAGATGGTACGTTTATCAATCGGCATTGAGCATATTGATGACCTGCTAGCCGATATTGAACAAGCGCTACAAGCCTCTCAGACCGGTTAATTCCCTCTCTGCCTGCCTAGTACTATAAAGGGTGCCCAGCGCACCCTTTATTTCACTCCCCTATAAGTAAATCAGGTTTTTAGCGTTTATTTGCCTAAGACGCGGTCTATGCTAGATTGACTGGCCATCCAGCTGCCCCGGGCAGGCTGAACTCATAGACTCTAAGACGATGGATGCAAAAGGAAGTAGCATGAGCATCAGGCTGATTTTATGCTGGGGCGTTCTCCTCTTCGCTTCCGTTAGCCAAGCCGCACCCAGTCGGGTTTTGCTCCTGCATTCTTATCACAACGGTTTTGCCTGGACTGACCAGATCACCGACAGTGTGCGCAGCACCCTTAAACAAAGCGCCACTGCCCCTGAGTTACAAGTTGAATACCTTGATACGCTGCACACCCCCTTAGCCCGCAGTGAACAGGCCTGGGTGCAACTACTGCAAAGTAAATTAAGTGACCACCCGATTGATGCCCTCTTAGCTGCCGATAATGATGCCCTGGAGTTTGCCATACGCCAGCGCCCGACCCTGTTTGCCCAAGTCCCTATTGTTTTCACTGGTATTAATGGCTTTACCCCAACCCTGCTAGGGCAGGAAACCCGCATCACCGGTGTCACCGAACAACTGGACATTCGCGGCACCCTCAGTTTTATGCGCATGCTCCATCCAGATCGCAGTCGCCTGCTCGTCATTTCCGATAACAGTGAGCGTGGCCGCACGCAACAGGAATTACTGCAGGCGGCTAAACCCGCAGAGTTTGGCTTCCGTTTGGAAATACTCAGCGAATGGTACTTGGCAGAATTGAGCGAGCGACTCAGCCAAGTAGACGACAACACCCTTATTGTGCTGTTGACCCCCACCCAGGATAAAGAAGGGCGTGAGCAAGGCATGGGCCTCGTTTTTAAGCATATCCTGCAATACGCCAGGGTACCGAGCTATACCTTTTGGGAGCTCGGGGTGCGCGGAGGGGCGACCGGTGGCAGTGTTCTCAGCGCTCGCCAGCAAGGCCAGGATGCCGCACGGATGGTGCTTCGCATTCTAGCGGGGGAGTCAATACAAAGTATTCCTATTCAGCTGCAACCTAACAGCCACCCCATGCTGAATGCCGAGGCACTGGAGCGTTTTAAGCTGCGCCTACCTACGCTGCCGGACAAACTGGCTCAACGTTTAGAGATCATCAACCAGCAGCCGTCCTTTTGGCGTGAGAATGCCCAATGGGTTGTCATGGTGATGCTGCTCTTTATTGTCCAGAGTCTGATTATCCTGGGCCTCTACTTAAACTGGCGCAAACGTCGTCAAGCAGAGCAACGCCTCTCCCAACAGACCCAGGAATTGCGCCAAGAGCGAGCACTCTTGACCTCATTAATGGATGGTCTGCCCGACCCCATCACCTTTAAAGACGCCCAGGGTCGCTATCTCACCGCCAACGCCGCCATGGCAAGACTGCTGCAGCGCGATAAAGGTGTTCTGGTCAATCTAAGTGATCGCTATTGTTTGCCAGCGAATGTCGCGGACCAATTAGAAGAAATGGATCAGCAGGCCCTGCAAAGTCTGCACCCTCAAAGCCGTGAACTGCAAATACCCGGCCATGCTGAGCAAATCCATACCATGGAAGCGACCTCTTTACCGGTTGCCCAAAGCCGCAGCGGCGGCAGTGTGATCACCATCCTAAGGGATATCAGCCAGCAAAAGCGCAGTGAAAGCTCACGCCGCACCCTGACCAGAGCAGTCGAACAAAGTGCCAGCGGGGTGCTGATCATGGATCGACAAGGTCTGATTGAATACGTCAATCAGCGTTTTTGCGCCCTCTCGCAATACAGTGCCCGGGATTTAATTGGCTACCATGCGCGCATGCTGCAAAACCCTCGAGTGAATGATCACTTCTACTTGCAACTATGGCGCACTGTGCGCGGTGGTGGGGTCTGGCGTGGCGAGCTGCAAGGTGTCAGCAAGCATGGTGACCAGTTTTGGTGTTTAGCCTCCCTATCACCCGTACAAGACAGCTTGCGTAATGTCACCCATGTGGTAGCCGTTATCGAGGATGTGAGTCATATCAAACAAGCCCAGGAATCCATGGAGCAACTCGCTTTCTATGATGTCCTGACGGGGCTAGCCAACCGCGTCTTGTTCCGTGAGCAGTTACAAAGTGCGTTGACCCAGGGCGAACCCTTTGCGTTGTTCTACATCGACCTGGATAACTTCAAGCGAGTCAATGACACCCTCGGCCACGATGCCGGCGATCAGTTGCTGGTGACCGTCAGCCATCGTTTACAAGGCTGCCTGCGCGAGCAAGACCAGCTCGCTCGTATTGGTGGTGATGAGTTCACCTTGCTGATGCCTGGTGTCAGTGACCTGGAACAACCAAAGCGCTTAGCCGAGCGGATGCTGGACGCACTTTACCCCCCCATTATGCTCGGCGGACAAGAGGTACAAATCTCCTGCAGTATTGGCATTACCCTTTATCCGATGGATGGCCAACAAGCCACTGAATTGATGAAAAACGCTGACTTGGCCATGTACAAAGCCAAGGAACGAGGGCGCAATACCTTTGATTACTACAGCCGTGAACTCAATATTCATGCACAGCGCCGACTGTCGTTGGAATCAGAACTGCGTCACGCACTGCAGCAGCAGGAATTTGAGTTGTACTTCCAACCCCAAATCAATCTGACCGCCTGCCGTGTCCATTGCGTCGAAGCGCTGATTCGCTGGCATCATCCACAGCGCGGCATGATCAGTCCGGGGGAGTTTATCCAGGTAGCAGAAGAATCCGGCCTGATATTGCCGATAGGTAACTGGGTACTCAAAGAGGCCTGCCGCCAGTTACTGCGCTTCCATCAGCATGGCTATATGATCAAGGTGGCCATCAATCTTTCCCCTGCCCAGTTCCGTGACCGAGAACTACTCAACCATATCGCCGATGCCCTGGCCGAGTCAGGGCTGGAAGCGCGTTGGCTAGAGCTGGAAATTACCGAGAGCATGCTGATGGACAATATGGCGGATGCCATTGCCCAGCTGCAACACCTACAGGCGCTAGGTATTAGCCTGTCGATTGATGATTTTGGTACCGGCTATTCCTCCTTGAACTACTTGAAACAACTACCCGTCGATGCCTTGAAAGTCGATCGTGGCTTTGTGCGCGACATCCCCCAAGATGCAGACGATATGGCGATCACCGCCGGGGTAATTGCCATGGCACATAAGTTGGGCCTGCAGGTGGTCGCGGAAGGGGTAGAAACCCTGGAGCAGTTAGCCTTCCTTAAAGAAAACGCCTGCGACCTGGGCCAGGGTTATCTGTTTAGCCCACCTCTGCCAATCGATGCCATGATCGGTATGATGCCGGCATTACCCCTGGTGACGCAGGACTGACTTGAAAACAATAAAGCCCCGACTGGGGCCTTATTGTTACAGCACCTGAAGCACTGCCTGAAGCACTGAGAGTGCCGTAGTTAGGGATCCGTCCTTAGAATGTACCGGGGTAGGCACCGCCATCTAACAGCAGGTTTTGTCCCGTTATATAACCAGCCTGCGCACTGCACAAGAACGCACAGGCCGCACCGAACTCAGCGGGTTGGCCAAAACGCCCTGCCGGATGAGCAGCCAGACGTTTCGTCCGTGCCTCTTCAACACTAATCTGCTGGCGCTTAGCTTCCCCAGCAAATACCTGCCCCAAACGATCCGTTTCAAATGGACCAGGCAAGAGATTATTAACGGTGACATTGTGCTTAACCACCTCACGGGCTAGCCCAGCCACAAATCCCGTCAAGCCCGAACGGGCACCGTTAGATAGCCCCAAAACGGCAATCGGTGCTTTTACCGCACCTGAGGTAATGTTGATGATGCGCCCAAAACGACGCTCGATCATGCCATCAATCACCCCTTTGATCAGCTCGATCGGCGTCAGCATGTTAGCTTCTAAAGCACTGTGCCAAGTAGATTTATCCCAATCGCGGAAATTACCAGGTGGTGGGCCCCCGGCATTGGTAACCAGGATATCCACTTGCGGCCACAACTGCAGTGCTGCGCTGATGCCTGCATCCGTGGTGATATCCACCGCCAGAGCTTTCACCTCAACCTGATAGTCAGCTCGCAGGGTAGCCGCCGCTTGCTCAAGCGCTTGTTCCCCACGAGCAATCAGAGCAACATTCACCCCTTCCGCCGCGAGTGCTTGCGCGCAGGCAAAGCCTAAACCTTTACTGGCTCCACAAACCAAAGCATAACGGCCGGCGATTCCGGTTTGCATCTTTCCTCCTTAACGGCCCTGATGATAGGGCGCACTCAATTCATGTACCGCCTCAACAAAAATCCGTGCATGTTCAGGATCGACAAACTGGTGAATACCATGACCAAGGTTAAACACATGGCCATCGTGAGCACCATAGCTCGCCAGGATAGCAGCGACTTCCTGGCGGATACGCTCAGACCCGGCGTAGAGTACGCAAGGATCCATATTGCCCTGCAAAGCTACCTTATTCCCGACCAATTGACGGGCACGACCTATATCCATAGTCCAATCCAATCCCAAGGCATCGGCACCGGCATTGGCCATTTCCGGAAGCCACAAACCGCCCCCTTTAGTAAACAAAATGACCGGCACCTTGCGCCCGTCATGTTCACGGATCAGGCCCTGGACAATCTTTTCCATGTAGGCCAAGGAAAACTCTACATAAGCACGATCAGACAGATTTCCTCCCCAGGTATCGAAAATCTGTACGGCTTGAGCACCTGAGCGGATTTGTTCATTTAGATAAGCCGTTACCGCTTGAGCCAGCTTATCCAATAAGGCATGCATCAGCTCTGGTGTTTGGTACAACATGGCCTTCACATGGCGGAAGTCTTTACTAGAGCCGCCCTCTACCATGTAAGTTGCCAGGGTCCAGGGGCTGCCAGAAAAACCAATTAGGGGCACTCGCCCATTAAGCGCCTGGCGAATTGTTTTCACACAATCCATCACATAGCCCAGGTCACGACTGGCATCAGGCACCGGCAAACCAGCGATGTCTGCTTCGCTACGCACCACCTTTTTGAAGCGGGGGCCTTCACCCGTTTCAAAATACAGGCCAAGTCCCATCGCATCAGGCACGGTGAGAATGTCAGAGAACAAAATGGCCGCATCCAGGGGATAACGCTCTAACGGCTGCAACGTCACTTCACAGGCGAAATCGGCATTTTTACACAGACTCAAAAAGTCACCGGCTCGGGCACGACTGGCACGGTATTCAGGTAGGTAACGTCCGGCCTGACGCATCATCCATACAGGAGTACGATCTACCGGTTGACGCAACAGGGCGCGCAGGAAGCGGTCATTCTTTAGCTCGGCCATGGTCTTCAACTATCTGGTGAAAAGTCAGGGTGCTTATTGTAACCGGAAGGGCCGCCAGCGTCCTGGCCCATATCAAGCAGAGAGGAATAGAGAGGGTCTGAATCAATAAAAAAGCCAGCATCGCTGCTGGCTTTGTGTGATCCAAGGTAGGTTAAACGTGGACATCCACATTGAGCCCTACCCTTGTGGACGGGTCAGGGCGCGCCGGTTGAGCTCCGGAAGCGGGTGAACTTTCCTCGATCAATTTAACGGCCTGCTGTGCGGTCACCTCTTGTTGCTGACGTTCAAGCTGTAACACGCGAACACCCAGGCTATCGAGGTTGGCAGAGCCCCCTGCGCTTGCAGCAGAAGTAATATTCATCTGCACCTCCTTTAATTAATCACGACTAAAGTATGGCTCAGAATATCAGCTAAACCAATCCCCGCCCTGCTTATTTTTCACCCAATGCTGCCAAAAGTGGTTTAGCGCAGTACCAATACCGAGACCTTTGCCTGCTCTACCACTTTAGAGGCAACCGATCCCAACATAGCTTTTTGCAAAGCGCTACGCTTATGACTAGGCATAATAATCAAGTCCGCTTGCAGGCGCTCACTCCACTCCAAAATACGCTTATAGGGATTTCCTTCAGCGATATGGGTTTGCACCTCCAGCTTAGAGTCACCGAGCTGTTCTTGCGCAAAAGCGCGTAGCAATGCGCGGGAGTCCTCCAGTACTTTATCCATGGCATCCTGTGGAAAATAAGCGGCTACCATGGGCATATTGAAACCAGGGATAACAGTGAGTAAGTGCAACTCTGCTTTATCACGCTCAGCGATATGAATCGCTTTTTGCACAGCGCGATCAGAAAAACCTTTTTCACTTAGATCAACGGGTACCAAAATTCGCTTGTACATAGAGGGCTCCTTAGGGTTTGGCGCCCGCCAGGGGCGCCTTAATCAGGCAGCCATTGCTGCACGCCGCCGCTGAGCCCAGGCCATCGCCAGCATCAGCAACAGGGCAGGAATGAACATCAGCTCTTTCGGTGGGCGCGGTTGCGGCACTTCAATGCTGGTGATCTGCCAGTCAAAATCAACCCCCATAGTTTGCGCCGGACTGGAGAACTCAACATTGTCCACGATCATGTTTTGCTCTTCCTGACGCACTTCTAGGCCTACGCTTAGGAGTTTTGCTTCCGCTCCCTGAGCCTCAGCAGCTAAGGGTAACTCCACAACTTTACTAACCCATTTGCCTGATAATGTCTCCCCCTCTACTCGAATGCGTAGCGGTTGTCCTTCGGGCAAGCTCTCAACCACCTCAAACAATTGAGCGGACTCGACAGACTTGGAAGGAGGGAAGATTTCATCCCAGAAAAAGCCGGGGCGGAATAATGTGAAGGCAATCAATAGCAGACCCAGCGTCTCGTACCACCGATTTTTGGTAAACCAGAAGTTTTGCGTTGCTGCTGCAAACAATAGCATCGCAATCACAGCACTGATTACAGTGATCGCCAAGTGCAGCCAAGAGTCCACCCCTATCAGTAGCAACTGTGTATTGAAGATGAACATAAAGGGCAAAATGGCAGTGCGGATGTCATAAGCAAACCCCTGCAAGCCGGTCTTAATCGGATCCGCTTTAGCAATAGCGGCCGCGGCAAAAGCAGCCAGACCAACAGGAGGTGTATCATCCGCCAGAATACCAAAGTAAAACACGAATAGATGAACGGCAATTAAGGGTACGATTAGGCCTGACTGAGCTCCCAGGGTAACGATAACCGGCGCCATCAGGGTGGAAACCACAATGTAGTTCGCCGTTGTCGGTAGCCCCATGCCCAGAATTAAACTGATCACCGCCGTGAAAATTAGCATCAACAGCACATTGCCGCCTGAGACAAACTCGACAAAGTCAGTCATCACCAAGCCAATGCCAGTCAAGGTCACCGTACCAACCACAATCCCTGCCGCCGCGGTTGCCACCCCAATACCAATCATGTTGCGAGCCCCGCTGACCATGCCATCCAGGCCATCGCGTAACCCTTGCAGCGCCGCTGTTTTAATTTCGGTATCACGACGGAAGTAAGCCATGATCGGACGGTGAGTAAGCACAATCACCATCATAAACATTGTGGCCCAGAAGGCTGATAATCCAGGAGAGAAGCGCTCGACTGTCAAGCACCATACCAACACGGCAATGGGCAGGAGGAAGTAAAGACCTGCTTTAACGGTTGGGCCCGTCTCCGGAATCTCAACTACATCGCTATTAGGATCATCCATGCCAATTGCGGGATAACGGGCAGAATAAGCAATCAACGCAACATATAGGATGATGCACAGCACGCCCAACACCCAGGTTGCGGTATCACCAAAGACATCCTTCGTCCAACCGATGCCGTAATAAACAGCCAGGGACAATATAATCATCCCGAGAATAACGGTGACCCAGGTTAGCAAGCTCTGCGCCAAGCTTGGCTTATGGCGACGCGGCAAACCTTCCATCCCAGCTTTCACTGCTTCTAAATGGACGATATAGATCAGCGCGATATAGGAAATTAACGCTGGCAAAATCGCCGCTTTAATGACCTCTACATAGGATACTCCAACATACTCCACCATCAGGAACGCTGCCGCACCCATGATCGGCGGAGTCAACTGGCCATTAGTGGAGGCCGCAACCTCTACCGCCCCCGCCTTAGTACCGGGGAAGCCTACCCGCTTCATCAACGGAATAGTAAAGGTGCCAGTGGTCACAACATTAGCGATAGAAGAGCCTGATACCAGTCCAGACAAGCCAGAAGACACTACAGCAGCCTTAGCTGGCCCCCCCCGCATATGCCCTAATAATGAGAAGGCTACCTTAATAAAGTACGTACCAGCGCCGGCTTTATCTAACAGCGACCCAAAGAGCACAAATAAGAAAACAAAGGATGTTGATACTCCCAGAGCCACCCCGAATACCCCTTCAGTGGTCAACCACTGATGGGACATCGCTTTTTGTAAGCTCGCCCCTTTGTGAGCAATAACATCGGGCATATAAGGCCCTGCAAAGGTGTAAAGTAAAAACACCCCAGCGACAATCATCAAAGGCGGCCCCAGCGCACGGCGGGTGGCCTCCAGCAAGAGAGCCATACCAACCACAGCTGTCACAACATCAAACTGTGTTGGAGCGCCAGAGCGATTCGCTAGCTCTGCATAGAACACATATAAATAAGAAGCAGCAAAGCTACCCACTAGCGCCATCGCCCAATCCTGCAGGGGAATGTAATCACGTGGCGACGACTTCAGGGCAGGATATGCAGTAAAAGCCAGGAAAATCGCAAACGCCAAATGAATAGCGCGAGCTTCGGTATCGTTCAGTACGCCAAAGTTAAAAACGAAAGGCAGTGGTGAGGCATACCACAGCTGAAAGAGTGACCAAATAAATGGAATGGCCACTAGTAAAATCCCTGGTAACCCTTTAGGACTACGCGCGCCAGTGTCTGCCTGGGCGAGCATTTCCTGTACTTCATCCTGAACGGATGTTTGAGACTGAGTTGACTGACTCATGCGGCTGCTCCGTATGCATCAGCCTCACGGCTGGGCACTTGCGAGAAGGTGCTATTTATTAGTCGTTAAGAAAACCCTCCTCAACGACCTTATCGTTATTACGTCCACCCCAGAACAGGGTAGAGCAGAAGCGGCCCCTCAGGGCCGCTCAAGCGCTGATTACATACCAGCTTCTTTGAAGTACTTAGCAGAGCCATCATGCAGAGGTGCAGTCAGGCCATCCTTCATCATCTCTTCTTTGGTCAGGTTTTCAAACGCTGGGTGCAATTTTTTGAAGTCATCGAAGTTTTCAAAAACTGCTTTGGTCACAGCATAGACCACGTTTTCAGGAGTGTTGGCAGAAGTTACCAACGTGGCCGCCACACCAAAGGTAGCGATGTCCTGCTCAGCACCACGGTACATGGCTGCAGGGATGCTCGCCTTACGATAGTAGGGGTTATCCGCTACCAGTTTATCCACCTCAGCACCGCTGACTTCAACCAGTACGGTGTCACAGGCAGTGGTCGCTTCTTTGATAGAACCATTAGGGTGGCCTACGACATAGACGATAGCGTCAACTTTGTTATCACACAAAGCTTGAGCTTGCTCCGCGGGCTTCAATTCAGAAGCAAGGGCCAGGTCAGACATACTCCAGCCTTTAGCCGCCATCAACACTTCCATCGTGGCTCGCTGACCAGAGCCTGGATTACCCACGTTCACACGCTTACCTTTCAGATCGTCAAAGGTTTTTACCCCAGCATCTGCACGTGCAACAACAGTGAAGGACTCAGGATGCAATGCAAATACAGAGCGCAGCTCAGGATAAGCCCCCATATCGGCAAACTGCTCTTTACCGTGGAATGCATTGTATTGCACATCAGACTGCGCAACGCCCATATCCAGCTCACCAGCGCGGATAGTATTAATGTTGTAGGCAGAGCCGCCAGTACTTTCTACTGAGCAACGAATGCCGTGTTCTTTACGATCCTTATTCACCAGCTTACAGATTGCCCCACCAGTCGGATAGTACACACCAGTCACCCCACCGGTACCGATGGTAATAAACTGCTGAGCACTAGCACTGGCAGCAACGGCCAAACCAGTGGCAGCGAGAGTGGCTGTAAGAGTCTTTTTGAAAGACATATTGCTTCCCCTTTTATGGTTGTTGGGCTTTAGACTTCCATGGTGGGCATGCCCACACGAAGACAGCACGTCTATATATGTGGACACATCCTTGTTTTCTGAAGGTAGCTATTATTCACATTAGACTTAAGTCTAAAATACTTGAAATGTAAATTTATGCAGAAAAACTGATATTTCTCAGGATTGAGTAAAATCTGGCACTCTTTTGTCGATAAAAGCTTGTACCGCTTCAGCATGCTCAGCAGTCTGATGACAGACTCCCTGCATCAATGCACATGTCTGCAGGAAATCATTGAGATTCTGCCGTTGCGCCAACTTCAACAAACGCTTGGTATAGGACAGGGCCTGAGGCGATTTAGAGGCAAAAGACTGCGCCATCTGCTGAGCGCGCTCTAATAGACTTGCTTGAGAAGGAAGAACATCCAGTAAAATACCTAACTGCAAAGCCTCTTCCGCTGAGACTAAACGGCCAGACAAAGTGAGCTCTGCTGCATGCTGATAACCGATCAAACGCTGTAAAAACCAAGCACCGCCATCACCAGGAATGATACCTAAATTAATAAAAGTTTCTCCCAGCAATGTTTCTGGGCAGCCCAGGCGAAAATCACACATACAAGCCAAATCAAAACCAGCCCCAATGGCAGGGCCATTAATCGCAGCAATTATCGGTACTTCGCAGGCTTCCATCGCTAAAGGCATCCGTTGAATGCCGGTACGATAGCGCTGCTCTAACTCTTGTACATGGCCAGCAAAACTACCGCTACGCTGCTGCATTTCTTTAATGTTGCCACCAGAACTAAAAGCCTTACCTGCTCCTGTAATAATCAACACTCGCGCACTTTTTTCACTTTTCAGCCAGTCCAATACAGCAAGCAGATCATCTACCAAAGCAGTGCCGGTTAAAGCATTACGAACATCATCCCGCTCAAACGTCAACAACGCTACTCCACCACTAATGGTTAAGCTCGCATCCTCTAATGAGGGGGTATTCGGTGCAAAAGCCATAGGAAAGCTCCCTTATCCAGCCTTAAGACTCAGACAGCCTAACGCTTGCTTACGTTATAAAACTATTAATACAGACTAAACATCCGTCATCGCATGAGTTTAAGCAATTGCGGGAGATATCCCTCCTCAGCCTCGTGGCTATCCCCTGATCCAAGTCCGCTTCAACGCTGCACAAGCTGCACAAGCTGCAATCAGCCAAATTTCCAAAATCCAAAAAGCAAAAACCCCTGCCAGATGTCTGACAGGGGTTTCGCGTATTAGGCGCTTGGCGATGACCTACTCTCACATGGGGAAACCCCACACTACCATCGGCGCTGAGTCGTTTCACTTCTGAGTTCGGGATGGAATCAGGTGGTTCCAACTCGCTATGGTCGCCAAGCAATTCGGTTCAGGTCTCTCTGTCTTATGTCACGCTGTGACCGCAGGTTTACCTAAATTCTGGATCGTCTTCAGTTCGTTGTCGTCATCACAACATCTCACGTTCATTCGTCAACGTGTCCCAGATCACTGGGTTATATGGCCAAGCCACACGGGCAATTAGTACTGGTT
>NZ_KK211041.1:0-143000 GCF_000619885.1 Balneatrix alpica DSM 16621
TGAGATGTTGTGATGACGACAACGAACTGAAGACGATCCAGAATTTAGGTAAACCTGCGGTCACAGCGTGACATAAGACAGAGAGACCTGAACCGAATTGCTTGGCGACCATAGCGAGTTGGAACCACCTGATTCCATCCCGAACTCAGAAGTGAAACGACTCAGCGCCGATGGTAGTGTGGGGTTTCCCCATGTGAGAGTAGGTCATCGCCAAGCGCCTAATACGCGAAACCCCTGTCAGACATCTGGCAGGGGTTTTTGCTTTTTGGAGTTTAGTTTTGAAGTTGTGCTTGGCGGCTGATGCACCCGAGTCTTCCCCCGGAATCAGCTAGCGAATGGATGCTAATCACCCCGCAATTGCTTAAGCTGCTCATACACCTACCCTGACGATGCTCAATCCCCTTTAGGCCTTCATAGTGAGCTTCTAAATCTGCAAGAGATTGGATTGGAGACTCTGCTTGGCCGAATCACGCCGCTTGAGTTTTTGACCTAGATAAAATTTCTGGATGGTGTAGGTGTGAGCATGATTCTGGCCTACAGCTCGGCTGTTAATGCAGTTGAGTGTGATCGTTCCTTGCACCATTGAATACCTTAGTGACACTCTCCAAGCGGATTGCAGCATGATCATTGCAGGGTGAGCGGATCTTATTTATTTTATTGTAATAATTCGTTGACATATGTTTCTTATTTGCCAAGATGTAGGTGCGCGATAAAGCGCAATCTTTGAGAAGGAGATATTCATGAAGTTGATAAAAACATTATTGCTTGCGATGGGTATGATGGCTTCATTAGCTTGGGCTGCTGGTGAGGTAGATATTAATAAGGCAAGCGCTCAAGAAATCGCTGATGCTTTGAAAGGCATTGGTGTAAAAAAGGCTGAAGCGATTGTGGCTTGGCGAGAGCAAAATGGTCCTTTCACTAATATCGAAGATTTATTACAGGTGAAGGGGGTAGGTACTGCTACATTGGAGCAGAACAAAGACAAGATTATCGTAAGTAAATAGTTTCTCTTGCTGTACCTGCCGTAGTTTGTTGTGTTTAAAGATGTGGCAGGTTGACTCTTCTCTTCTCTTCTCTTCTCTTCTCTTCTCTTCTCTTCTCTATTCATGGCTTTGATTTTAAAGAAGTTCTGGAGACTCCTGCATAATCGGAGTATCATTATGCTCATTCTTGGGGCTGTTCTGGATTCGACAATGTTGCGGATGCTCCAAGTGCCTCCCGTGAGCGGTGCGTGATCACGTAAATCAACCGTACCAACATATAGTCGCAAACGACGACAACTACGCTCTGGCCGCCTAATTAGGCCGGACTCTTCACCTGTGCTTGCTTGTGGGCCAGGGTTCGAAGAGTCATCTCACACAAGATCGCGTGGATGCTTTGCCTGGAGCTGAAGCGCTAAAACCTAATCAGGCCAGCTAGCCAGAATCCTGCGTGTCGGAGTCTGTCCTAGTTAAATAAAAGACAATGCTATGGTAGGTAGACCTTGGTTCAGATGGATGTTGGACGGGGGTTCAATTCCCCCCAGCTCCACCAATTCAAGCCTCACCCACGGGTGGGGCTTTTTCATGCCTGGAGAAAAGGAATGTTTTTTCAGGCAATAAAAAAGCCGCTGTGTAGCGGCTTTTTTGCTGTCGCGGCGCTTATACAGCTACAACGTTCTCAGCCTGAGGACCTTTTTTGCCCTGGGTGATGTTGAAGCGTACGGTCTGACCTTCAGCCAGAGTCTTAAAGCCATCACCCTGGATAGCGCTGAAGTGTACGAACACGTCAGGGCCGTTATCCTGCTTGATAAAGCCGAAGCCTTTGGTTTCGTTGAAGAATTTTACTTGACCGGTAACAGTGTTAGACATCTTTTATTCCTGATTTCTGGAAAAGGGTAGCGGCCGAAATTGAGTATACATTAGCAGTTACAGGACGAGGCACTATAGGGGGACTTCGAATTACGTAACATTAATTATATAGCCCAATTTTTAGGCTCTCTGGACTATACACCACCACTTGAGGGAGTCAAGACAATTTTATTGCTTCAGATCTCTATGCAAAATGAGCAGGGAGGATGCGGTTCTCCCTGCGATAATTAGAGTTGTTGACGCCCCTCTTCACCCGCTTCTATGACCAGCAGGCGCCGTTCTAAGCGTTGAATACCATCTTGGCAGGCATGGCCGCGAAATGATTCATGAGGCTGTTCATGGTTAGGTTTGTACAGCACGGCCTTAAACTCTCGGCAGTTGTCACTACGATCCCCAAAGAAGTACACCAGAATCCCAGTGCGGGTGTGGGGATGCAATACGCCGGTATAGCGTTGATCTGGTACGCGGTTGAGACCGTACTCAATGCGTTTCAGCATGAGTTGATAATCGCTGTGATTAAAAGCGAGTGCGAGGCTTGGGTTTAGATTAAGAAGCTCAGCTGCCATTACAGGAGTACTGAGACTAAGGCTGAGTAAGATGGTTGCGATGCGCATAACCGCTCCTCTACTGGGCTAACCAGTATGGCTATTGGTCATACAGTGTTTGTGTTGTGGGTGGGCTCGCTTGACAAGGTGTTGGCGGGCTCTGGCGGCTATCAGGCGCCTTTTTCGAGTTTTTGCATAATCTCCAGGCATAGTGAGTTGAAGCGACTCAAACTCTGCGGAGCCTGTTTGCTAAGGGCAGTGAAGCATTGATTGAGTTTTTTGCGTTCGTCGAAAGCGAGTTGTTCGAGCCATTGGCGAGGCGGATCGCTCAGAACGAGGGGTTCACGCCAAGCGTGATTGCGACGAATAAGTTGTTGCCAATGTTGTAAGGCTCGTCCTAGTAAAACGAAGGGGAAGTTGGGGTGCGTTGCTGGCCCATAGCTGAGTTGCTGCCCCCCTAGTGCTTTATTGTTCAGTTTGCTCTTGGCGATATCGTCAGCAAATAGCCAAGCCCCAATACCCGCTACGATGCCGCCGCCAAGAGTGCCTAGCAGTAGTGAGCTCCCTCCAACTCCTAAATCGGCTAACAGGCCAGTCGCAGCGCCGCCAGCGGAGGCAACAGCGACCATCTCTTTTTTATTCAGTCCCCACAAGTACCAGCTATCCGTAGCGAACAGATCCGGTTGTTCAAGTTCCAGCTCGCTTTCTTGGCGTTGTAGATGCTGGTGCTGATACAGGTGCTCAATGGCGAGACGGCATTGCTGTTCGCGATGGCGAAGCTGTTGTTGCCATTGTTGTTGCAGCTGCTGGGCAACCTGTTCGCGTTGCTGTTCTTGGCTCAGGCGGGTCTGTATTTGATGGGTAAGGGCGTCTTGAATCATTTGGCCAATCAGGTTGGCGGCTTGCTGATGGCGATACTGATGCTGCTGTTCAAGTGCGCTAATCGCTTGATTTAGTGGGGCTTCCCAGCCTGGCTCAAGCTGGCCAAAGCAACGCAGCAGGGCTAGGTGTTTATCGAACTCAGCCGTGCGGGCGTTAAAGACTCTGACGGTTTGGAAGTACTGTCCAAGTGCTGTTTGCCAGGCACTTACATGACTGTCGCTGCGGATGGGGTTGATCAGGGCCATGCTGGGTCGACCACTCCAGCGTAGGATTTCCATCTCAGCTTCATACTCCGGGCCATAGGGCACAGAGCCATCGACCACATAGATAATGCCAGCCCCCTCTAATAGCGGTTTGAGCAGTTCACACTCATCTTTAAAGCGCTGCTGGCCCTGATGCTGGGTAACAAAGGCACGCAAGGTTTGTGGGCGATCGGCGGCATCCTGACTATGGCTTTGTAGCCAGGCCAAGGCAGCCCGGGCTCGCTGAAAGCCTGGGGTATCAATCAGGACATAAAGGGTTTGGCCATCTACCTGTAATGGATAGGCTTGGCTGACCTGAGTAGTGCCGGCTTCGGCCGCAATCTGAATCTGCTCATTTTGGCTGAGGGTGGCAACAATACTGGACTTGCCCTTATTAGGGTGACCAACCACAGCAAAGCGAGGAGGTGTGCTCATGGCAGGCTCTCGACCTGGTATAGATAAACTGCCGCAGGTTGTTGGCGCTGGACAAACAGCTGCCAGCTTTCCAGGGGCAGGGCCGCTGGTTGCTGTTGCTCATTCAGGGGAAGTAGCCAAACGGCTGGCACCTGGATGAGTGCTTGTTGAATAAAGTCGCTTAGTTCGCCCAAGGGAGGCTCCCAAGCCTTGCAGACAATCATCAGGGGATTAGCGTCCAACGCCTCAAGCGCTCTTTGATCCTGCTGTAAAGCATGATGGCCGCCAGCTCGGAGTTGCTGACTGGCCTTGGGTAGTTGGGATAACTCAAGCTGTGGATAACCAGCGTCTCCCCAGTGCAGATATTGCACTTCGCTAGGGAGTGCGGCGTGGGTGGCCATGAAATGCGAAGCGGGAGCCTGATAATCCTGCCTGGCCTGGTTACTGGACTCGACCCAGGGAGTGTTCAGCCGCTGTTGTAATCCTTGAGCGGCTGGATGCTGCAGCAATTGCTGCTGGAGGCTGCGCTGGCAGAGTAGCAAGCTGGCAAGCAGCAGGAGCAGGCGCGGTAGCAAGGCGTAGCTTATCCAGCTCATCACTAGATAGGGCCACCAACCGCCCAGCACGCTGGGGTCGGTAATGCTGGTTTGCTCAATACGATAGAACTGGCTGGCACTAATCAGCTCAAGACTGGGTAAGGCTTCCGGTAGCCAACTGGCCCAAGGCCAGGCTAAGTAATGGAGAAGCTGGGCAAACTCCTCACTGTGCCACTGCAGCGTGGTGCTCCAACCAAAGGCAAGGTCTTGCAGGCTAAGGGTGACGAGGAAGCAGAGCAGGGCACCCAGGCTAAACAGACAACTGAAATAGTGGGATGCCAGCATCACCAGCCGGGGCGAATGGGGGCCTAGCTGTGGGTAGGCAGGCATCAGCCAGCTGAGCAAACGGCCGCTGGCGAATAGTGGCGGGAGTGTAGGGGGCTTTACACTCGCGTAGCTCGCCATCAGCGTCAGCAATAGCTGCGCAGCAATAAAACCCAGTAGTAACAGGATGTTGAGGCGGCTGCTGCCATCGTAGGCCAGCAGCGCACTCATACTCAGAATGCCGAATACGAAACCAAGCAAGCTCAACCACTGGAGCCCGCGGTATAGTTGCAGCGTCAGCTCGGAGGACGCTGTACTGCCCACCTGCTGCAGCCAAGCTTGCAGTTGCTTCACTGTCGGCTCAGCAGGCAGTTGAGAGGCTAGCTGACGATCGCGTCGATGCAGCCAATCCGGCTCTTGTTGACGATCACGTTGGTATTGATCTTCAAGGCGCAAGAGCAGTTGCAGGTGGCTGAGCAGGGTAGTTGGCAGCACGGGATTACCACATCAGATCATCAGGAACCACGAAGTCGGCATAGGGATCCTCGGCATGGTTATCTTCTTCTTGCCGTTGGTTGGCAATGGCCCGCTCTGGCAGGCGTTCGGCAATGCGTTCGGCAATTGCCGCACTGACCAGGCGATAGCCCTTGTCCGCTACCACAATCTGCAGCTGGCCACGTGCCAGCTGGTCTTGTAGGGCAGGGGTAACATACAGCCGTTTTACCTTAGTGCCGTGAACAAAGTTATAGGCAATTTCTGCCTCTTTGGGGATGTTCTGCTGGTGCTGTTCAATGAGCTGGCGCACCTCAGCCTCTGCCGCCCGGCGCTGTTTTTCCTGTGCTTGTTGCTGGTTCAGCTCGCGGTCTTTGGCTTGTTTGGCCAAACGCTCCTGTTCCAGCTCACTTTTCAGCTGCTCGCCATCCTTAGGCTGGTTTTTCTGTTGTTTTTGCTGCTTACGCTTTTCAGTTTTGGCCTGCTGAGCTTTTTGCTTGCTGACCACACCCATTTTCAGTAGTTGATCTTGTAACGAGGCCACGTTTTCCTCCTGCTGGCAAACTGTCACGGGCCGGCCCAAATGGCCGCCACTATAGCACAGCCAGCTCAGTGGCAGACATGCGCTCTTAGCTCAGATGAGTTAAGGGCAATGCCGTTTGCTGAATGGGGGTTTTCATAACAAAGCTTGAGTGCACACCGGAGACCCCTTCTATGCGGGTGATTTTATTGAGCAAGAACACCTGATAAGCCTCCATATCGGTCACCAGTACTTTCAGAAGATAGTCGGCGGACTGTCCGGTAATCAGATGACATTCCAGCACTTCCGGGTACTGGGCGATCCGGCTTTCAAAGGCTGCAAAACGCTCAGGGGTATGGCGATCCATGCTGATCTGGATGAAAGCCATCAGGCTGAGGCCTAACTTCTTGGCATTCAGCAGGGCGCGATAGCCTTCGATAATGCCTTCATCTTCCAGGCGTTTGACGCGGCGCAAGCAAGGGGAGGGGGAGAGTTGTACTTGCTCGGCCAGCTCCTGATTGCTGATCCGTCCCTGTTGCTGCAGCACTGCCAGAATGCGCTGATCCTGGCGGTTTAATTTGGTGATTTTTGAACTTGGCATAATGTGCCCATTTATAAATTTATGTTGGCAGAATATGTCTTATTTTGTGTTTGAGTGGGTCAAAATAGCAATCAAATTCCAGTAAAGCTTACTTATAATAGCTTGCAAATGGCCATAAGCCTGAGCCCAATCAGCTTACCCAGCTGAGGTAGTCATCACGCATTACCCTTACGTGATGAGGGTTCGCGACCTTACCGGGTCGTCAGGATGGCGGTCTAACCGGACACGCCCCCAGGCTGGCCACCTTTTTGATGCCATCGCGCCAGGATCCAGGAACTTCATTATGTCTCGCTTTGATCACCGCAAGTATCGCCCCGCTCCCGTTATCGCTTTGCCTGACCGTCAGTGGCCTAACCGCACTCTGAGCCAGGCGCCACAATGGTGCGCCGTTGATCTGCGTGATGGTAACCAGGCATTGGTTGAACCGATGAATGTTGAGCAGAAAACGCGGATGTGGGAACTGCTGGTCAAGCTTGGCTTCAAGCATATTGAGGTGGGGTTTCCGGCAGCCTCCCAGCCGGATTTTGATTTCGTCCGTTTGCTGATAGAGGAAAACCGCATCCCCGAAGATGTCACCATTCAGGTACTGGTGCAGGCACGGGAAGAGCTGATTGCCCGTACCTATGAATCCTTACGTGGGGTGAAGCAGGCGATTGTGCATGTGTATAACTCCACCAACCCTACCCAGCGGCAGTATGTGTTTAATACCGATCGGGCCGGGGTAAAGGGCATTGCGGTTCAGGGGGCGCGCTGGGTGGCGGAATATGCACGGCAATATCCGCAGACTCAGTGGAGCTTTCAGTATTCCCCTGAAAGTTTTAGCTGCACTGAAGTCGACTTTGCCGTTGAGGTCTGTGATGCGGTTATTGCGCAATGGTTGCCAAGTCAGTGCCCGCTGATTATTAACCTGCCGGCCACCGTGGAGGTGAATACACCGAATGTGTTCGCCGACCAGGTGGAATGGTTCTGTCGTCATAGTCAGTACCGTCAACACTACAGCCTCTCTATCCACACCCATAATGATCGTGGCTGCGCTGTGGCAGCCGCTGAACTGGCAGTATTGGCCGGGGCCGATCGCATTGAAGGCACCTTGCTGGGCAATGGTGAGCGCACCGGCAATATGGACTTGGTGACGATGGCGATGAACCTTTACAGCCAGGGGGTGGATCCAGGGTTAGATTTATCCGCGATGGATGAAATCATCGCGACGGTGAGCGCCTGCACCCAGATTTCACTGCACCCCCGTCATCCCTATGCTGGAGAGTTGGTGTATACCGCCTTCTCCGGCAGTCACCAGGATGCGATTCGTAAATGCCTGGCCGCCACCCGTGATCTGCCCTATTGGGATGTGGCTTATTTACCGATTGACCCGGCGGATCTGGGGCGCAGTTATGAGGCGGTGATTCGCATTAACAGTCAGTCAGGTAAGGGTGGTGTTAGCTATGTGTTGGAGCGGGACCGGGGCCTGCAACTACCCCGCTGGCTGCAAATTGACTTTAGCCGCCGGGTGCAGGCGGAGGCGGAGGTGCGGAGTGCCGAGATCAGTGCTGAGCAGATTAGCGCACTGTTTGAGCAAGAGTATTTGCAGGTCAGTACTGCGATTAAACGTTTCCATCTCGATCAGGATGCCCAGCACGAGCGCTTGCAGGTAGAGCTGGCGGCTAGCACGGGGAGCCTGTTACTGCAGGGCGAGGGTCAGGGCGCTTTGAGTGCTTTGGTGGATGCCTGGCAGCGTCATTATGGCGATAAAGTGGATGTGTTGGACTACGCTGAGCATGCCTTAACTCAGGGCACTCAATCCCAGGCGGTGGCCTATATCCTCGCTGCGGTCAATGGTGAGCGGGTGATTGGGGTTGCCCAGGGACGGGATGTCGTCAGTGCCTCCCTGCAAGCGGTGGTGAATGCTGCCGAGCGGGCCAGACAGCAAGCCGCCATGCAGCAGAGTGCCTGAGCGGCCGATATGTCCTAAGTAATCACCCCTTACAACCCGGCATCTGCCGGGTTGTGAGTTTAGGAGGGGCTATCGCTATCGGTGGATGCCTGCTGCTTCAGTGCATCGGCTTCGGTGCAGGCTTTGAGTAAATGCTTAATTGCTTTAATCGAGCCTTCCGTCGAGTAAGCAAAGATACGCTCCACCCCCGGCAGGTTTTGTTGATCATAGTCGCTGGCAATAGCGATATAGGGATCGGCACGCTGTAAGTAGCGAATAAAGCCTTCGCCAATACGAGTGGTCATAAAGACATTGTTATCCTGGGGATCACTCTTGCCAAAAAAGTATTCGGTCTGGAAGTGCTCTTTGCGCAGTTGAAATTGCACTAACTTATTGCCGACGGAAATCGGCTTTTCGCTCTCAATCAGCACAAAAATCTGATTGTCTAACGGAGGGATGCAAACCAGCGTGAGGCTGGTTTCCAGCCGGCCCGGCTCATTAGCCTGGAAGGTGGTAGTGAAAAAGCGTGGGCCGCCTTCCGCATGTTTTACTCCCACTCCCCAGGCGCCGTATTGCGCCAAGATTTCTAACTGATGATCAGCCGCGCGAAGCGTTGTGCTGACAATCAACATGTACCCGACCAGCAGGACTGCGCACCAAGCTCGCCACATGGATTGCTCCTTCTTATTGTTATAGGTTGTTGTGATGAGGCCGCCTATTCAAAGCAGCGCTTCTTAAGGGTGTTAATGGCTTGGCGTGAGCCTTTGCCAGAGTAGGCCAGTAGCGCCTCTTGCCCTGACTCTGTTGCATATGCGAGGACAAAGTAGGGCGTGGATCGTTGAATGTATTCAATAAAATCAGCGTTTTTTGGTAAAAACAGGCTGATATTAGGGTCACTTGCCGAGAACTTGCGGAACAGATGTTGCTGTCGCAATGGCCCATTCAACGTCTCAAAGTGAACCAGTGTAGCACCTGCGGGTAAATAGTCCTGGCTTTCCACCAGGGCGAGCAAAGGCTCGGGTGCATCGGCTGGCATGCATACCAGGGTGAACTGGGTGCGCCCCCGGCCTGGCTCATTGCCCTGGGGTGTGGTGGCAAAATACTGGGCCTTGCCTGAGGTGTCATAGCGTACCCCAACAAACCAGTCCTGCTGCGTTTCAATCAATTCATAGCGCTCTTCCTGGCTCTCGGCTTGGCTATTGAGAGGTAGCCAGGCTATTAGCCAGGCAAGGCAATAACACTTTATCGACAAAGCACGGTGACGCATCAAACGCCTCTACTAGCTGGCTTAACGACCAAGCCAGCAGTCTAGCATGCTTTCCTTAGTGGCAGATGTAGTAAGGCGGGTGGAGTTATTTGTATCTACATGGATTTATTTTTGTGTACAAAAATGCCTTGATATTGAGAATATTTAAGTTGATTATGTTCATCAAAAGTTAAACGAATGTTGTTAGTGATGGCTTGTCGAGGTAAATCGTGAACGCAGAGCAGCTTCGCCCCCAAATCAGAGCGGGTTTAACCCTGACTGGCGCTATGGGCCCAGGATATGAGCAAATTCTTAGCGAACCCGCGTTGGACTTTCTGCGTCAGTTAGTCGAACGCTTTGCTCCCTATCGCACACGTTTACTGCAGGCCAGAGAGCAGCAACAGGCACGCTATGATGCGGGGGAGTTACCGGGTTTTCGAGCGGATACTCAAGCGATTCGGCAGGATACTAGCTGGCGAGTAGCTCCTATCCCGGCAGATTTGTTGGATCGTCGAGTAGAAATAACCGGCCCAGTCGAGCGTAAGATGGTGATTAATGCACTGAACTCGGGCGCCAAGGTATTCATGTGCTGTTTTGAGGATGCTACCGCACCTACTTGGGCCAATATGGTGGAAGGGCAAATCAATCTGCGTGATGCCAATCGTGGTGAACTCAGCTATCAGAGCCCAGATGGTAAGCATTATGCCTTGCAGGCTAATCCGGCGGTGTTAATTGCCAGGCCTAGGGGGCTGCATCTGGATGAGCGTCATATTCAATATCAAGGGGAGAGTATTCCCGGTTGCTTGATGGACTTTGCTCTCTATTTTGTACACAACTATCAAGCTAGATTGGCTAAAGGTACTGGAGTCTATTACTACCTACCCAAGCTACAGACCATGGAAGAAGCGAAGTGGTGGGAGGCCGTATTTTGTTTTACGGAGGACTTCTTCCAGGTTGCGCGCGGTAGTATCCGTGCCACGGTTCTGATTGAGACCCTGCCGGCGGTGTTCCAGATGGAGGAAATGCTTTACGTCATGCGTGAGCATATCGTGGCGATGAACTGTGGCCGCTGGGACTATATCTTCAGTTACATCAAAACTCTGCGTCAGCATCCAGACCGCATCTTGCCAGACCGGCATAGCCTGGGGATGGATAAACCCTTCCTCAATGCTTATTCACGCTTGCTAATCCAGACCACCCACCGTCGTGGTGCCCTGGCGATGGGAGGGATGGCGGCTTTTATTCCCAGCAAAGACCCGCAACAAATGCAGCAGGTATTGGCCAAGGTGCGTGCAGATAAGGAATTAGAAGCGCGTAATGGTCATGACGGTACTTGGGTGGCGCATCCTGGTTTGGTCAGCACCGCGATGGCGGTATTTGACCGTCATCTGGGGGAGCGTCCCAATCAGTTGGATAAGCTGCGCAGTGAAGATGCGCCTATCCGAGCAGAGGATTTGTTGCAGCCCTGTGACGGGCCAAAAGATGAAGCGGGGATGCGCAAAAATATCCGGGTGGCGCTGCAATATATCGAGGCTTGGATTTCCGGTAAGGGCTGTGTGCCCATCTATGGTTTGATGGAAGACGCCGCCACCGCTGAAATCTCCCGTACTGCACTTTGGCAGTGGCTCAAGCATGGGGTGTGCTTGGACGATGGTCGTCCTGTTACGGTGGCGCTGTTCCAGCAACTGCTGCAGGAGGAGATGCAAGGTTTGGCGCAGGAGCTGGGGGCTGAACGCATGGCCCAGAGTCGCTTTGACCAGGCGCAGGTACTCTTTGCTGAGCTAACCTGCGCCCCGCAGTTGGCAGACTTTTTGACCCTGCCGGGGTATCGCTACCTCGCCTGATATTTAGGTGCTAACCGGAAGATCACAGCCACGCAAGACTAACCGGGTGATCAGGCGAGTTGCTTCGTCAAAGTCCTGTTCATCCAGGCGTGGCTTACCCAGGGCGGCGCAAATCTGCCACTCAAAGTCAGCATAGGTTTGGGTGGCAGCCCAGATGGTAAAGAGTAAGTGATGGGCGCTAACTTTTGCCATCCGTCCCTGGGCCACCCAGTTGTCGATACAGGCGGCTAGTTGCTGGGTTTGCTGGTTGAGTTGAGTCATCACCTCCTCCGGCATGTGGGGGGCGCCATGCATGATTTCATTGGCGAAAACCTTGGAGGCAAAGGGATAGTCGCGGGAGATCCGTACCTTGGCGCGAATATAGGCGGAGAGAGCCTTAACCGGGTCCTCCGGATTGTCCTCAAATGGACGAGATGCCTCGAGTAAGGGTTCGACCAGGCTCTCCAAGACCGAGCGATAAAGGTTCTCTTTGGTTTTGAAGTAGTAATAAATATTGGTTTTCGGCAGGCCAGAGAGTTTGGCCACATCCAGGGTTTTGGTGGCGGCATAGCCTTTATCAGCAAAGACTTGGCTGGCCGCTTGCAGAATGATCTGCTCGTTTTTTTCACGAATTCTAGACATGCAAAGCTTCACACCTTAGCTGGGCGCTCGAAAGCGCACAGAGTACTCGGTTTGACTCCCGAGTCAATTGTGACAAAGGCTTGTTCTGCTCAAGATCAAGCCACGGTTAAGGGGGGGAGGTAAGGAGTATTCGATGGAGCAGGCCAATAGGTTGATAGATCGCTGGGGGCGTCAGATTAATTATGTGCGCCTATCGGTGACAGACCGCTGTGACTTCCGCTGCCACTACTGCATGGCGGAAGAGATGACCTTTCTGCCCCGCGAACAGGTGCTGAGCCTGGAGGAAATTGCCCTCTTGGCGGAGGTGCTGGTGGAGCTAGGGGTGACCAAACTGCGTATTACCGGTGGGGAACCATTGGTCCGGCGTAATCTGGGTTGGTTATTACAACGCCTGGGGCAGTTAAAGGCGCGTGGCCTGCGTGAGTTGGTCTTGACCACTAATGGCTCACAATTAGCGCGGATGGCGGCCGAGTTGAAAGAGGCAGGGGTGGATCGCCTCAACATCAGTCTGGATACGCTTGATCCCGTTGCTTTTCGTCAGCTGACTCGCAAAGGCGATTTGTCCCAAGTGCTGGCGGGGCTTGAGGCGGCGCGCCAACAGGGCTTTAAACGCATTAAACTCAACACCGTGGTGCAGCAAGGGGTGAATGAGCAGCAGATCCTACCCTTGGTGGCCTTTGCCCGGCGGCAAGGATTCGATATCAGTTTTATCGAGGAAATGCCGTTGGGACAGATGCAAAGCAGCTATAGTCGCAGTCAGCATTTTTTTGACTCTGACCAGGTATTACAGCTGTTGAACCAGCACTATGCCTTACAGCCTAGCCCTTACCGCAGCGGTGGTCCGGCGCGTTATTACAGCTTTGCCGATAGTGCCTCTTTAGTGGGCTTAATCTCTCCTTACAGCCATAACTTTTGTGCGGACTGCAATCGAGTAAGAGTGACCGCTGAAGGACAATTAGTGCTCTGCCTTGGCAATGAGCAGGCATTGGACTTGCGTGGCACCCTGCGTGCTTACCCCGGTGATAAAGCAGCGTTAAAGCAACGGTTGCTGCAAGCGATGCAAATAAAGCCCGAACGTCATAATTTCAGCCATACTGATGAGGTACAGGTTGTGCGTTTTATGAATATGACCGGGGGCTAACCACCCCCTAGGGGGAGGAAGGGATGCAGATAATGACTACCTCGCGTTTGAGCCTGACGCATCTGGAGACCGAGGATGCCGACTTTATTCTGACCCTGATGAATGATGCGGACTGTATTCGTCATATTGGCGATAAGCGAATACATACCTTGGCCCAGGCTGAGGACTATATCGAAAAGGGGCCGCTAGCCAGCTATGCCCGGTTTGGTTTTGGCTTATATAAGGTCAGTTTGCGCTCAGGGATGGCTGTTGGAATTTGCGGTTTGCTCCGCCGTGAAGGAATGAGCGATGTCGAAATCGGCTACGCCTTACTGCCTCAGCATCGTGGTAAAGGCTATGCCCGTGAGGCCTGTCAGGCGGTGCTGAAGTATGGTTATCAACAGTTGGGGCTAAACAAAATTGTGGCCATTGTCAGTGAGGGCAACTTGCCCTCCGAGTATCTATTGCAGCGCCTGGGGCTACGTTATCAACAACATCTAGCCTTGTTCGCTGGAGAGCCACCGGTACAGTTGTTTGTGCCCATTCATTAGCTTGGCATGACAGTGCCTCGCCACAGGAGGGCTGATCCAGCCAGTGGTTTAGCCCGCATGCGCTAAAGGATGGGCAATGTGGTAGCGATAGCCGACTCCACGCACAGTTTCCAGCCATTGGCGGGGATGTCCTGCTAATTGCAGTTTCCTACGTAAGTTACTCATATGCATATCCAGGGTGCGGTCATAGCGGCTGAAAGCGCGGTTTAGCACTTGCTGATAGAGCAAGTTTTTCGACAAGGCTTCACCCTGGTTTTCCAACAGTACCGCCAGTAGGCGAAACTCTGTATCGGTTAGCGCTAAAGGCTGGCCTCTCCATAAGCAGACAAAATCACGACACTGTAAAACCAGTTCACCAACCTGCAGTACGGGGGATGAGTGGCGGAGTCTGGTCTGCTTTTCCATCTCGACTTTCCTTAATAAAGCTTCAATGTGACTAATGAGTTCGGCGCTGCTGCAGGGTGAGGCAAAGTCTATGTTTTCAGTTGCATATTCTTCGCTGATTGGCGGCTCAGTCAGCATGAGGATGGGGCAGGAGAGACGGCGGCGGAGGCGGTTCAGTAGATTGAGATCCTGCTGAGCTGGTAGCTGAGGGTTCAACACAATCAGGTCATAGTGACCACTGTAGGCTGCTAACAGTGCGGCTTGGGCATCGCGGCGTTGCACCAGATGGTGGCCAAGGCGTCTTAACAGGGGCTGTAAAGACTCGCCTAGGTGAGGGTCAGTATCCAGGAGTAAGAGATCAGCCATATTCTTCCACAAACCTTTTTCCACAAAGCGCTTCTTTAACAAAGCAAGGTACCTACAGCCGCTGAGCGACTAGGTGAGTGTCATCCGTCGTGGTATCCGCTGGCGTAACCCGGCTTTGCCATAGAGCAAAGGGACGGCTGTTACGAGTGTAAAGACGGTGGTCTTAGTGAGTTTGTTAAAACTAAAATATAATTATTATCAATTCTATTAGCCTTTTTGATGTTATGGAACCTCAGACTGTGGGCATTTACTCTAATCGGCGCAGGGGGATGGACTCCTGCTCGCCATGGCCGCTATGCAAATTTCCGTCTTTGATCTTGCTGGGTTTAGCAATGAGTGGCTTAGCGATCACTACCACTCAGGCACAACAGTTGCCGCAGTTGAGTCAGCAAGTGGAGCAGGCACATCAGCAGAGTCAGCAATTGCAGCAGCAAATCGACCAGAGCAGTGCCGAAACATTAGCGGCGCAAGCCGAATATGAGCGTTTGCAACAAGCGCTGGAGTTGGGCCAAGCCTATAGCGAGCAGTTGCAAAAGCGTCTGCAGCAACAACAGCAAGAGCTGGTGGATGTACAAACTCAGTTGGATTCGCTGGCGGGCAGTCAGCAGGCTTTGCTGCCCTTGTTGTTAAAAATGGAAAAGAGTTTGGCGCGCAGTCTGGCCGTGGATATTCCTTTTCAGCAGCAGGAGCGCCAGCAACGCCTGACAGACTTACAACAGAGTCTGTGGCAGGCCGATATTAGTCTGGCTGAGCAATATCGGTTGGTGTTGGATGCTTATCGTTTTGAAGTGGATTTAAGTCGTCAGTTCAGTGCCTGGCAGGGTGTGCTAGAGCAACAACAGCAGCAACGTCAGGTCAATTATCTGCGCCTGGGGCGCTTGGGTTGGTACTACCAAACGCTGGATGGTCAGCACAGTGGTTATTGGCAAGCAGGGCAGGGCTGGCAGCCGCTACCAGCAGAGTTCAACTCTGCCATTAGCCAGGGCTTAAAAGTGGCGTGGCAGCAGGCCAGTCCAGAACTGCTGAAACTTCCCTTAGCCAACCACCAGGAGGTTAGCCAATGAAACCCTGGTCCGCCTTGCTATTGATTGTCAGTTGGGCTGGTCTGAGCCAGGTTCAGGCTGATACTCATCCCGTTACATTGCAGCAGTTACGTGCCGAAGTGGAGGCCTTTACCCGGCAGGATGTGCAACGGGATCGGGCTCGTTTAACTGCCTTCAGTGAGGATCAGCAACAACAGCAGCAACTGTTGGAGCAGTTGAGAGCCGAGGTTGCCGCACAGGATCAACGCCAACAGCAACTGCAGCAGAGCTATAGCGATAACCAGGCACGCTTGCATGCGTTGCGTCAGCAACTGCAGGAGCAAAGCGGCCAGGTGGCAGAGGTGTTTGCTGTAGTTCGTCAACATGGCAAAGAGCTGCGACCACAGCTGGCGGAGTCAGCCGTTACTGCACAATATCCGCAGCGCCTGAGCCTGTTGGATTTTACCGACTCGTCGCGGTTGCCGGATGTGAGTGCGATTGAAGGCCTTTGGTATTTGTTGGAGCAGGAGATCAGTGCTTCGGCGCAGGTTAGTAGCTTTAGCGGCAGCTGGGTGGGCAGTGATGGCCAACGCCAGCAAGGCGATCTATGGCGTTTGGGTAACTGGCAGGTACTGACCGCTCAGGGGCAATACCTAGGCTATGACCCTAAACAGCAACAACTTTTACAGTGGGCGCGTCAACCCGACTCGGCTGCACCCTGGCTGGCGCAACAACAGCCTGCACTGTGGTTAGACCCCAGCCGTGGTCAGGTGCTGGAATTATTGCAGCGTCAGCCCAGTCTGCTTGAGCGTATTGCCCAGGGGGGGCTGGTGGGCTATGTCATTCTGGCACTCGGTGCGATTGGCATGCTGGTGGCGCTAGTGCGGGTCATCATGCTATTGCGTACCTCCTGGCAGGTGCGGCGTCAGTTAAAGAGCAAGCAATGGCGATTGGATAATCCTTTGGGGCGGGTATTGGCCCATGTGGGAGAAGCCCGCCTGCAAGCGGAAGAGTTGGAGGTCCGTGTGGATGAGGCGATTCTGCGGGAATTGCCGCGACTGGAGCGGGGTATTGCGCTGCTGAAACTGCTGGCGGCGGTCGCGCCCTTGCTGGGTCTGTTGGGAACGGTGACCGGCATGATTGGTACCTTCCAGAGCATTACCCTGTTTGGTACCAGTGACCCCCGCCTGATGGCGGGTGGGATCTCCCAGGCTCTGGTAACCACGGTACAAGGCCTAGTGGTAGCGATTCCCCTGTTGTTCTGCCACACCCTGGTGCAGGGACGGAGTCGGCGCTTGTTGCAAGTGCTGCAGGAGAAAAGCCTGAGTGCCCTGGCCCAGCGCTGGGAGCAGCAGGGGCAACAGGAGCGTCCCCGCCATGCTGCCTGAACTTTGGGGCTGGCAGGCCTGGCAGCAGGCGCTGAGCCAGTTCTTTCAACAGGGCGGATGGGTGCTCTACGCCATTTTGCTGTTGAGCATTCTGCTCTGGACTTTGCTGATTGAGCGCTTTGCCTTTCGTTATTGGTATTGGCGGGGCTGGCAACAACTCTTGGCGCAGCAACTGCCAGGGCCCTTAGGTAGCTATCTACAGGCCAGGGTCTGCGATGCCAGACAGGCGCTTGAGCAAGGCCAGGGGTTGATTAAAACCCTGATTGCTCTGAGCCCGTTAGTGGGATTACTCGGCACGGTGAGTGGCATGATTCAGGTATTTGATGTGCTGGCTCAAAGTGGCAGTGCTAATCCCAGACTGATGGCGGCCGGCGTTGCCAAAGCGACCTTGCCAACGCTAGCAGGCATGGTTATTGCCGTCAGCGGGATGTTGGCATTGAGCCAATGGCAGTCCTGGGCCCGTCGTCAGCAAGCCTATTTACAGCTGACCTTGCAACAGATCAGAAAGGGATAACATGCGTAGTCGCAATTTGTTTGGCAGCCAGGAAGAGGATGCCGATGTCAACCTGACCCCCATGTTGGATGTGGTCTTTATCATGCTGATCTTTTTCATCGTCACCACCTCCTTTGTACGGGAGTCGGGGATCGAGATTCAGCGTCCCTTGGCCGAAAGTGGTCAGCAACAATCGGCGGTTGGTGTCCTGATTGGTATCGATGCCCAGGGGCAGGTCTGGCTGGATCGTCAGCCCATCGCCATCGCTCAGCTTCGTTTGGCGATGGAGCGGGTACAGGTTGAGCAGCCGGATACTGCAGTGGTAGTGCAGGCGGACAGCCGTGCGGCCACTGGCACCCTGATAGCGGTCATGGATCAGGTGCGTTTGGCCGGGATAACCAAGGTCGCGGTTGCCACTCAGGGGGCAGGTAGCCAGCCATGAGGTTGAGTGTTCGAGGCGCTGCCCTGGTGTTGGCGCTACTGTTATCCCTGGCCCTGTTTACGCTGATGGCCCGACTGGTATTGCCGCAGCAGGAATCCCTGCAACCGGACTGGCAGCCACTGCAGATGGAGTTCGGTATGGCCCCGGAATTATTGGAGGCCACGCCGCCAGCAGCGGAGCCGCCCCCGCCCCCTCCACCCAGTGCCGAGCTACCGCAAAGTCTGGAGCTCACAGAACCGGTTCTGCCCCAGCTGGATCCTCCCCCGCTGGCCTTAGCGGAGCCAGATATCCGTTTGCCACTGGATGTACAAGTACGTTTGGATCAGGTGCTGGTGGAAAAGGTCAGGGTAGAGAAGCCGAAGCCTGCTAAGCCTCCTGTCGCCAAGGCAGAACCGGCTCCAGCACAGCCTAGTGCAAAGCCTGTTGCTAAGGCCGAGCCCCGTCCCGCTCCGCCGGCGGTGCCTGCGAGCCAAGGGCTGAGTATGGAAGCGCAGGCGCTAAGTAAGGTACCGCCAGATTACCCCAACCGTGCATTACGCCGGCGCATTGAGGGCAAGGTAACCGTGGAGTTTACCGTGGAGGCCGACGGCCGAGTTCGGCCTGGCAGTGCCAAAATCATTGAAGCGCAGCCCCAGGGTTATTTTGAGCGGGGGGTGCTCCAAGCGATTTATCGTTGGCGCTTCAAACCCAGGTTAGAGCAAGGACAGGGGGTGAGCTTTCGTGCCCGGCAAACCCTGGAATTCCGCTTAAAGTCTTAAGGTGAAGGATATGAAGGCACGTTACTCGTTACTGCTGCTCTGTTGTCTGAGCCTGCCGCTGTGGGCGGCACAACCCAGCCTGCCCCCCCAGCTGTATAAGAAGTTTACCCAAGCGCAGGAGCTCATCGCCGCGGCTAACTGGGAGAAGGCACTACAGGCTCTGCAGCCTTTAAGCGAGAGTAAGCAAGCCTATGCACGGGCACTCGCCTGGCAGAGTAAAGGGCAAATATACCTGCAGCAGAAGCAGTTACCGCAGGCGGAGCGGGCTTTCCAGCGAGCGCTGGCAGAGCAAGCGCTGCCCAGCCAGGATCAACGTCAGGTGCAACATGCGCTGGCACGTGTGCAGTTGCACCAACAGCAGTGGCAGGCGGGTACTACCGGGTTGGCGGACTGGTTGCAGTGGGCGCAGAAGCAAGCGAAGTCAGGGGTGGAGTTGGTTGATTATCTGGCTCTGGCTCAGGGGTATCAGCAGCTAGGGCAAAAACAGGCGCTATTGCGGTTGTTGGAAACGGTGCCCTCTGCTTGGTGGCGTCAGGCTGAAGCGGCGCCGCTGTTGCAATTGGCGGTGGCAACCGCGGTAGCGGAGCAAGATTACCCTGGCGCTGCCCGCTGGCAGCAACATTGGCTAGAGCACCAACAACCGCAGGACGGTGCGGCTTGGCTACAGTTAGCCAACTTGCAGATACGTGCAGGGCAGCATTCGCAAGCCTTGGCCAGCTTGCGGCTGGCATGGCAACAGCGGTTGCTGGATGAGCAGGGGATTGAGTTATTGCAGCAGCTTTACCGTCATCAAGGTTTACCTATGCGGGCGGCGGAAGTGCTGCAGCAGGCAATGGCAGAGCAACATTTGCCTGCCAGTTTAGTTTGGCAACAACACTTGGCGGATGCGTATCTACAAGCCAAAGCCTATGAGCAGGGGCTGGCTGTACTGGTGGCAATGGCTGAGCTGCAGCCACAAACCCCGCCCTGGTTATTACGATTGGCACAATTACAGTTGCAGTTGCGGCAGTGGCAACCCGCTTTACACACTCTAGAGCAGGTGTTGGCTACCCCCCAGGCCGATCTTGCCACAGCTTTTACCCTGCGTGGTATTGCCCTGGCCCATCAACAAC
This sequence comes from Balneatrix alpica DSM 16621, assembly GCF_000619885.1. Lineage (GTDB taxonomy): Bacteria > Pseudomonadota > Gammaproteobacteria > Pseudomonadales > Balneatricaceae > Balneatrix > Balneatrix alpica. The sequence goes on from NZ_KK211041.1 coordinate 19,684, forward strand.
GCTGGCAGGAGGCTGAACAGGCCTTGCAGCAAGCTTTAGCGCAGCAGCCGCAATCCGCTCAGGCCCAACTTTGGCTGGACTATATTGCCCAGCGTCAGGGCTAGCGGTCTACGTCTTGGGTGTTGCTCAAACAGCCGATGCCTTTCTTTACCAGGGTAAAGGTTGGCCATCCCAGTTTAACAGTGTGCCATGCTGCTTAGGGTGCATCTGATGGAGGATGTGCAGCAGGCGACTGGCAGTTAAGGCGGGAGAGTAAAGCTTATCCTTGGCAATCCGCGCCTGATAGGGAGCGGACAACGGGGTGTCGGTAGTACCAGGATGTACTGCAGCTAGCAGCGCCTGGGGGAAGCGGCGTTGCCACTCAATGCTGAGGGTTTTGACAAACATATTCAGTGCCGCCTTGCTGATGCGGTAACTATACCAACCACCACTGCGGTTATCCGTAATGGAGCCGACCTTGGCAGATAGCAGTAGCATTCGCAATGGATGCTGGCGTGGCATCAATACCTGCAGTTGCTGGCACAAGGCAATGGCCGTGTAGAGATTGATGTTGAGCGCGTGCTGGAGGGACTGTTCTGCCACATCTTGCAGGCATTTCTCTGGCGTTATGCGCTCATCTTGCAAGACTCCTTGGCAGTGAATGACCCATTCTGGCAGGGTTTGTTGCTGGGCTAACCAGGACGTCAATTGCGGAGCTTGTTCTAATAAGTCCAGCTGTAGCCAATGGAGATGCTGCAGGCGATGCCAGCGTAGAGGACAAGGTTGGCGGCTTAGCACATACACCTGGGTTGGTTGGAGTAATAACCTTTCAATCAGAGCTTGAGCAATGGCGCTACCCCCACCGCTAATCAGAATTGAGCGCATTTTAACCCTCCTGCTACGTCCTTCCCTTACGCGAGCAGTGGCGGGTTAGATCAGCTACTCTGCTGCAAGCGCCATTGGGAGGGACTACAGCCCTGCTGTTGGCGAAAGCGGTGACTAAAGTGGCTGGAGGAAGCAAAACCACAGTGCTGAGCAATATCCGTCAGGCTGAGGCTTGAGCTGCGCAGCAAGTCTTGGGCGCGGGTTAAGCGGCGTTGCAGCACATACTGGTGCGGGGGGACTCCCAAACTGTGCTTGAACATGCGGGCAAAGTGATATTCGCTCAGGCCACATACTTGTGCTAGCTCAGGGAGAGTGAGGGGGGAGGCTAAGTGAGCCTCAATGTAATCCCGCAGTCGCTGTAGCAGGTAAGGCGCCAGTCCTCCGCTTAATCGCGGGGTTTGCCATTGGTATTGGCTGTAATGCTGCAACAGATGAGTGAGCAGGAGTTGACTGCTTTGCTCCAGCAACAGGCGATCTTCATTGGCCTGCCAGTGACAGGTCAGGACAAAGTGGCGATAGAGACTGGTGATGCGTGCATCCTGGGCAAAGGTTTTTTCATCCAGGCGCAAGCTGTTGGGGCTCTTATCCCATACCTGCTCGGCCAGCTGACGTAGATGCTGATCGGTAAAGTAGAGATGGACAAACTCCAGCGGTCCACGGATATCCCAACAGGAAGCTTGTTGCCTAGGCATCAGGCAGAAGTGATCGGGCCCTCCGCCATTAAACCAGTGCTGTCCCCGTTGGCGGTAAGATTCATAACCATCATTGACGTACAGACTGAGGGTGTGATGCAACGGTCGTTCGATCTCGACTCGGTCGTGACTGTTGTACCAATGCGCCAGCCCCATGCCGTTATCCAGCTGGGTATGCTGTAGCAGTTGAGCTTTATGCTTTTGCAAATGACGCAAGAGCTGATAGTCACGCATGGTGGTCGCCGTGCAATTAAAGGGCTTGGCCAGTGTACCCCTGCAGTAGGCTTTCGCCCAAATCTGTGCGGGCAAAAAAGCGCAAGAATAGACAAATCCTTTGAGGTAGGAGCAAGAACAGGCAAGGCAAAGGGGTGGGCTATGGTTAAGCTTGGCTGCTATCTATGCGAAACCGGCGATGTAAGCCTATCAGCAAGGACAATGCAGGAGAAAGCGCGATGACCTGGCTACTTTATCTCACTACGGTACTGATTTGGGGCACCACCTGGATTGCCATTGCCTGGCAGCTCGGTGAGGTGGCGGTACCCGTCTCAGTGTTTTACCGCTTTGCTTTAGCTGCCTCATTGTTGCTGACGGTATTGGCCTTAACGGGACGGCTGAAGCGGATTAGCGGACGCGACCATGGTTTTTGCATGTTGCAAGGGCTATGTGTGTTTTGCCTTAACTTCTACCTGTTCTATACCGCCACCGGTTATATCTCCAGCGGGCTTTGCTCGGTGGTGTTCTCGATGGCCATCCTGTTTAACGCCATCAATGGCGTGATCTTTTTCCGTCAACCGATTCGGCCGCGTCTGCTATTGGCCAATGCATTAGGCATCGTCGGTATGGTTAGCCTGTTCTGGCGAGATCTGAGCGCTGAACAGCTGAATTGGGATGTGCTCTTTGGCGTGGGCTGTGCACTGCTGGGCACCTATGGTTTCTCCCTGGGCAATATGCTGTCGGCCCGTCACCAAAAGCGTGGTTTGGATTTGCTCTCCACCAATGCCTATGCCATGAGCTACGGTGCCTGGGCAATGCTGATGATCGCCTGGTTAAGCGGAGCGGAGTTTAGTCTGGATACCTCTTGGCAGTACCTGGGCTCCCTGTTTTATCTGGCGGTGTTTGGTTCAGTGGTGGCCTTTGGTACTTACTTTGCGTTGGTTGGACGGATTGGTGCAGGGCAGGCCGCCTATGCCACGGTACTCTTTCCGCTGGTGGCCTTGACGATTTCCACCTGGTTTGAGGGATACCAATGGAGTCCGTCAGCCCTGCTGGGGCTGCTGCTGATCCTGCTTGGCAATGCCGTGATGTTCTGGCAGCCCAAACAGAAAAGCGCCGCCCTGGCCATGAGCAGTGGCAAGGCTTGAGCCTGACAGCAGGGCTGAGTAAAATGCGCCGCTCAAATTTTGCACTGGTTTTACGTTCCAGCGCGCAAAGGAGCCCTGTATGTCTCAAGTTGTTGTTTGTGCCCTCTATAAGTTCGTTACCCTGGAAGATTTTGAGGCGCTGCGCGCGCCCTTACTGGCGGTAATGGAAGCCAATCAAGTGCGGGGAACCCTGCTGCTGGCGAAAGAAGGAATCAATGGTACGGTTGCCTCCAGCCGTGAAGGGATCGACAACCTGCTGGCGTGGTTGCGCCAGGATGAGCGTTTGGCGGACCTGAGCTGGAAGGAGTCGTTTGATGAAGAAATGCCCTTCTACCGCACCAAGGTCAAACTGAAGAAAGAAATCGTCACCCTGGGGGTGGAAGGTGTTGATCCGCGTAAAGTGGTGGGAACCTATGTGAAACCCAAGGAGTGGAATCAGCTGATCTCTGACCCCGAGGTGGTGCTGGTGGATACCCGTAATGACTACGAGGTTGAGATTGGTACCTTTAAAGGGGCGATTAATCCGAAAACCGAAACCTTTCGCGAGTTTCCCCAGTATGTGAAGGAAAACCTCGACCCAGCCAAGCACAAAAAGGTAGCGATGTTCTGTACCGGTGGCATTCGTTGTGAGAAGTCGACCGCCTACCTGAAAGAGCTGGGTTTTGAGGAGGTGTACCACCTGGAAGGTGGCATCCTCAAGTATCTGGAGGAGGTGCCAGAGGAGCAGAGCCTGTGGCAAGGAGACTGCTTCGTGTTTGATAACCGGGTGGCGGTCAATCACCGTTTGGAGAAGAGCGGTTATGATCAGTGCCACGCCTGTCGTCGCCCTATTACGGAAGCGGATAAACAGCATCCCCATTATCAACAGGGGGTGAGCTGCCACCAGTGCTACGGTAAACACAGTGAAGAGCAGATCAAGCGCTTTGCTGAACGTGAGCGTCAGTTGCGCATTGCTAAGGAGCGTGGGGAAGCCCATCTCGGTGCTGAGGTGCAGGATGTGATGGAGCAGCGCCGTCAGTTGAAAGAGGCCCGCCGCAAGGAACAGCAGCAACGCCTCGCTCAGGATTAAGCGTTTATCAGACTAGATACCGCCGCCACTGGAGGCAGGGTTTCTTTAGTGGCGCGGTCCCTTCATTGTTGGCATGCATGCAGGTATTCGCTTTTTTCCCTCCCCGCTGTGATCTGGCCCCTGCGATCTGGGCGTGTAGCGGTTAGCCAAGGCTGTCATGTAGATTTTTCCGCAGATAAAAGTAGCTGTGGCCTGGGGGGTAATCCTCCAGCTCGGCATACACTCGATAGCCCTGCTTTTCATAGAACCCCCGAGCCTGGAAGCTCGCCGTTTCAACCTTGGCATAGCGTAGCTCAGCAATACGGGCCTGCTGCTCCAACTCTTTCAGCAGTTGCTGGGCAATGCCCTGACCACGTAAGGGCTCCGCTACCCAGAGTGCCTCAATGCTGAGCCAGCCCAGGCCAAAGTGGGCAGCCACCCCAGCACAGAGTTGATCCCTGTCATACACCGCCAAGACCTTGGGACTGAATTCATAGGGGCCGACCACGGCAAAATTAAACTGACGCACCTGTGCCACCAGCGCAGCGGTGTGCAAGCTGGCTTGCTCGGCAGCACTCCAACGATATTGCAATGAGGACATCTGGCCTTTCCTTTGTCGCAGCATGATCGCCTAGAGCTTAGCAGGCCTGTCTCCGCTTAAAAAAGAAAACCCCCGGTTGTGACACCGGGGGCCGACTTTAGCCTCCTTCCCTGGAAGACTTCTTATTTACCCGTTCTTACTTACCAGTAAAGGCCGCGTGGGTGTACTGGTAACGCATCTGTTCCTGCCGCAGCCCTTTCACCAGACCATACATCATCACAATCATGACGAAGGAGAAGGGGAAGGATGCGGTAATCGAGGCTGTTTGCAGAGCAGACAGGCCGCCCCCCAGTAGCAGGACCGCTGCTACCCCACCGATCAGCACGCCCCAGATCACCCGTAGGCTGGTGGGGGGCTCTTCATCGCCATTGGAGAGAATGGTGGTGACGACCAGAGTGCCGGAGTCCGCCGAGGTAATGAAGTAGGTCGCAATAAGCACGGTGGCCACCAGGGAGGCGAGGAAGCCTACGGTGCCGCCATCAATCTGCTTCAGGGTGGCATAGAGGGCGGTGGCTACATCTTGGGAGACCGCTTCGATAATGCCCGCCTGACCCACGGCGGCAACCACTTCACCGGCGGAGTTAGTCACGGTGTGCAGCAGCTCCAGATAGAGGGCGCTGCCCCCGAACAGAGTCAGCCACAGGGAACCCAGCAGGGTGGGCACTAACAGCACACCGATGGTGAATTCACGGATGGTACGGCCACGGGAAATACGGGCGATAAACATGCCGACGAAGGGTGCCCAAGCAATCCACCAGGCCCAGTAGAACACGGTCCAGGAGCTCTGCCAGCCAGAGTTGGCAAAGGAGTCGGTCCAGAAGGACAGTGGCAATACGTTAGCCATGTAGTCGCTGGTGGACTGTAGCCAGGTTGCCAGCAGGAAGCGAGTGGGGCCCCAGGCCAGCAGGAAGGCCATGATGGCAATGGTCAGCCACATATTGAACACGGACAGCCACTTCACCCCACGTCCCACGCCCGAGACGACCGATAGAGTGGCAATGGCGGACACCACCACAATCAGGATGATTTTGTTGGTCAGGCTCACTTCAATGCCAAAAATCTCATTCAGGCCAGCGTTCATCTGGGATACGCCCAGGCCCAGGGAGGTAGCGACCCCGAATACGGTGGCGAATACCGCCAGCACATCGATGGTTTTACCCCAGAAGCCATTCACCCCTTCACGGCCCAGGATCGGGAACAGGCAGGAACGGATGGTCAGGGGCAGCTTACGGCGGAAGCTGAAGTAGGCCAGGGACAGGCCGGTAATACAGTAGATCGCCCAGGGATGCAGACCCCAGTGGAAGAAGGTAATGCGCAGCGCAGTGGTGGCGGCTTCCGGGGTCATGCCCTGGGTAATAAAGGGGTTGCTCTGGAAGTGGTAAATCGGTTCGGCAATCGACCAGAACACCAGGCCGATACCCATCCCGGCGGAAAACAGCATGGAGAACCAGGTGGCATAGCTGTATTCAGGCTGGCTATCGTCATCCCCCAGCTTGATATTGCCGTAGCGGCTGGCGGCGATCCAAATGCAGTAGAACAGGAAAAGGCCAACCAGGCCGATGAAATACCATTTGAAGTTTTGCAGAATCCAGCCGGACAGCGCGTTGGCGATGGCGGTGGCTTGATCGGTCAGGGTGATACCGACCAATACAAAGATCAGCACGGTAAGGGTAGAGAAGAAAACCACCGCTTTACTGGTGGGGCCTCCCCGGTTAACACCCCCGGCCAGGGTGGTTGCGGAATCTGTATTCATAGGCGCTCTCTTAATTTTGTTTATGTTGTTTTTAGTGGCCGCGATAGCGGCTTACCCTGGCGACTCGGCGGAGTCCGGGTGCTGCGCGTGATACCCTCCTTAACTTTGTGGGAACTCAAAACATCTTAAATTTGGCCGTGGTGGCAGGTGTGCTGGTTACGACCTGGCCTTAGTTAATCTGGCCACCAGAACGACCTGGGCTAAGCTAACAACGACAGGGTTCTTGAGCGGGGTAAAAGACGCCGCCTAGACTGGCTGCAGATTGGGTTGCCTGGACAGGTTCCAGGGCGGGAGGAGGAAAACGAAGATGATGTATGCCGAGTTAATTGATCAGGATGATTTTCGTCGTTTAGTGCGTGATTTGGGGGTGAGTGTCAGCGAGCAGGATGGCCCTGAGGCCTGTTGTCGCGCTGCATTGCAGTGGCAGCAACATTCTGGCTGCTCCAGTCTGCGGGCATTATTGGATGCGTTGCAGTCCGAACGTCATTTACTCCATCCGGAAGTGAGCCAGGCCTTGGACCGGGTGCTGGTGCCGGGGTTGTTTAATCGTTAACGCCAGCTTTTGGTGATCCAGATTAAAAAGGGCCTGATGATCAGGCCCTTTGTCTTGCTAAGCCGTCTTACTCGTGGCTAGTGACCGCCTGCAGATGGGAAGGAGCGGCATGGCCCATATTCTCCAGCATGCGCTTGGCGTACCAGTTAATGAAGTTGATCACCCCAAACTCATAGGTTTGTGAATAGGGACCGGGTTGATAGGCGATGGAGTTAATGCCGCGCTGGTTTTCTTCCGCCAGGGTACGATCTTGATCGTTGGTGGCATCCCAGACTTTGCGCATGTTTTCCACGTCATAATCGACACCTTCCACCGCATCCTTATGTACCAGCCACTTGGTGGTCACCATGGTTTCCTGCGGGCCCAGCGGAATCACGCGGAAGGTGATCAGGTGGTCACCCATGCAGTGGTTCCAGGAGTTGGGCAGATGGAGAATACGCATGGAGCCCAGATCCGGATTCTTAATCCGCCCCATCAGCTTCTTGCTGGCAGAGCTGCCATCCATGGTCATGGACACGGTGCCTTCCATCAGCGGCATCCGCACAATACGGTTGCGCAGGCCATGGCCACGGTGCTCATGGGGAATGCCTTCAGCTTCCCACTCGGCAACCTTGCGTGCGACATGGGCCTTAAAGGCATCATCGGCGCGGGGGTCGTTGGTGTCGTCCCACTCCAGCAGGGAGTTGAGCAGTTCGGGGTGAGAGCCGCTGCAGTGATAGCATTCACGGTTGTTCTCAATCACCAGCTTCCAGTTGGCCTTTTCGATCAGGGTGGTTTCCACCGCGACCTTGGTGTTCTCCATGTCGTAGGGTTCCATGTACTCCTCCAGTGATGCGAGGAAGGAGTCAATCGCTGGCGGGTTGTCGCTCAGGCTAACGAAAATGAAGCCGCCGGCCTGGCGCACATTCAGCTTCTTCAGGGCAAACTTGGCCATGTCGAAGTCCTGGCCCATTTCGCTGCCGGCATAAATCAGCTTGCCATCCAGTTCGTAAGTCCACTGGTGGTAAGGACATACCAGCTTGGCGGTTTTGCCGCGATGCTGGGTGCAAAGACGTGAGCCACGGTGGCGGCAGACGTTATGGAAGGCTTCTATTGCGCCTTCTTTGCCGCGTACCACGATGATCGGGTTTTCACCGATTTGCAGGGTGAAGTAGTTGCCCTTGTTGGGGATTTCACAGGTCATTCCCACCAGCAACCATTCTTTGTAGAAGATTTCTTCCATGTCGAGACGGAAGAAGGCTTCATCCTTGTAGAAAGGTTGGTCGAGGGAGTAGCCAGGATCACGGTTTTGCAGCAGCTTGGCCAGGTACTCACGGCTGGACTGGCCGTTGTCATTGGCAAGATGCAGAGGTTGTTGTTCTTGGTTCATGGTGTCTTCACCTGTAGGACGACGTCATGGGGATCGTGGTGGTGTCCGGCCTTGTGCTTGGGGGGCTGCCTAGGCTCCCGTCGGCAGGGTGGGAGAGTCCACACCTTTTCCCTCGGCTGATTCCGAACTCAGGCCATTGTGCGCTAGCCCCTAGCCACTGATTTAGCTGGAAACGACATGGCACCCCAGGCTTTACGACGGGCCAGTAGGCATGGGGGCTAGGGCGCTGTTGGTGGTGGGTAAATTGATGTCGTTATTAGCTAAACGTTATCTCGGTCTGGCCACCACAATCAGCAACAAGGATGCCTGCAGTCCGATGTGGCCACCTGGGGTGGTTAGCAGAGATGACGGGCTGTTTTTCGCAGTTTGATATGAGAGCACCGCCATGACCAGTCCCTTTTTACTCCCTGTTAATACCCAGACCTGGACCAATGGTCGCCACCTGGTGCGCTGCGTGAAGGTGATCCAGGAAACCTGGGATGTCCGCACCTTCTGTTTTATGGCGGAGCAGCCGGTGCTGTTCTTCTTTAAGCCCGGTCAGTTTGTCACCCTGGAACTGGAGATTGAGGGCAAGCCGATCATGCGCTCTTACACTATTTCCAGCTCCCCCTCGGTTCCTTACAGCTTCTCCATTACGGTGAAGCGGGTGCCCGGTGGCCAGGTTTCCAATTGGCTGCATGACAATATGCAGGAAGGTAACGAACTGGCAGTACATGGCCCAGTGGGGCTGTTTAATGCGATTGACTACCCCAGCGACAAAATTCTTTATCTGTCCGGTGGAGTAGGGGTAACGCCGGTGATGTCGATGGCACGCTGGTATTTCGATACCAATGCCAATGTGGATATGGTGTTTGTGCACAGTGCCCGTAGCCCTAAGGACATTATCTTCCGGCGCGAGTTGGAGCACATGGATTCACGGGTAGCCAATTTCCGCGTGGCGCTGATCTGTGAGCGTCAGGAAATCGGAGAAACCTGGAGTGGTTACCGCGGCTTCCTCAATCAGGCCATGTTGGAGCTGATTGCACCGGACTTTATGGAGCGGGAAATTTTCTGCTGCGGCCCAACGCCTTACATGAATGCGGTGAAGCGGATGCTGGAGGCCAATGGCTTCGATATGAGCCGCTACCATGAGGAATCGTTCGGGGCGACACCGGTCGAGGTGAAAGAGGATGTGCTGGAACTAGCCAAACAAGCACAGGAAGAGGCCGAAGAAGTCGATAGCAGTGACCTGCTGACGGTCGAGTTCAGCAAGACCGGCAAGAGTGTGAAAATCCTGCCCGGAGAAACTGTCCATGCGGCAGCGGCCAAGCTGGGACTGCATATTCCTAAAGCCTGTGGCATGGGGATTTGTGGTACCTGCCGCGTGCTGAAAACCGCGGGCAGTGTCACCATGGAGCATAACGGCGGGATTGATGAAGAGGACGAAGCCGAAGGTTACATCCTCAGCTGCTGCAGTGTGCCGACCGAGAACGTGGTGGTAGAGTTTTAACCCGTTGGCGATAGGCGGGCAGATAGCCCGCCCTTACACTCAGCTGCAGCCCTCAGGGCTGCGTTAGTTGAGGCGGTTTTCGTTGAGGGTAGTCTGGTTGAGACTAGGTTAGTTGAGACTATAGGGTAGGCGTAGAGTAAAGGTGGAGCCCTGCCCCAAACGGCTTTCCACCAGTACATCTCCCCCCAATTTGCGCATAATGCCCTGCACAATGGCCAGCCCCATCCCCGTGCCCTGGCCGACAGGTTTGGTGGTAAAGAAAGGGGTGAACAGGCGCTGCATAATCCCCTCGGACATACCCTCCCCATTATCGGCAATCTGGACCTGAATCCAGCCATTAGCCTCACTGGTGTGGATGCGAATACAGGGCTCCTGTACCAATTCGGTGGCGTATACCGCATTCAACACCAGGTTGAGAATAGCCTGCTCCAACTCATGGGGATTACCTTTGATAGGTGGTAACTCCTCCAGCTCCAAGACAAAGTTGACCCGCTCTTTGGTCTGGGTCTTGATCATGCTGATGGTGCTTTGAATGCTGCTATTGAGGTTGTACTCCGTCACCTTCTGCTGGTTAGCTTTGGAGAAGCGATTAAAGCTTTGTACCAGCTCGTGGATGCGGGTCGCGCCCTTGAGGGTTTCCGGTAGCAGATCGGCAATATCGGCATTGATAAAGTCCAGGTCATGCTGCTGCATATGCTCGCGAACCTCCCCAACGGGGATGGCGGTGGGGTGTTCGCGCACTTTGAGTTTGAGAAATTGATAAAAGCTTTGGTAGGTATCCAGATAGCGGTTGAGGGTTTGCAGATTACTGATAACAAAGGCAATGGGGTTGTTAATTTCATGGGCAATGCCGGCAGAGATGAGCCCCAGATTAGACAACTTTTCATTCTTGAACATGATGTGTTGCTGAGTGCGCAGGCGCTCATAGCATTCTTGTAACTCTTCCTCTTTGTCGGCTAACTCCCGTACCTTCTCTTCCAATAGCCGCTCGGCTTCTAAGCGGGCTTTTTTCTCGCGTTTATACGCACTGAGATAGGCTTCAGTGTGATCAGTCATGCTGGAACCTCATGGCAAAAGCAAAGTATTGGTCGGCAGCTGGACTCAGCTGCAACTGCAAAGGGGTCTGAAAATGACTGGCGGCCTGCTTGAGTAAGCCCTGGCAAATCTGTGCCTGGGGGGCACTCACCTGTAAGGCTAGGGTAAAGTGATCGCTGGCCGGTTGTAGCTGAAAAGTCGGTAAGCCTGCATGGCTATAGCGGCGGTTAATCTGCTCGTAGAGACGATCAAGGCAGGTAAGGCAATCCGCTAAATCTTGATAGCGATGCAAAAAGTCAGGATAGCGCTGGCTGAGAAACTCAAACAGAAAGGCACCAAACTGCTGTTGTAAGTCCTCTTCTGCCAAGCCTAGTGTAGGCGCCAACTGCTGCAGTAGGGCGGTGAGGTCTGCAGCAGGATAGTCCCCGCCAGCGGTGTAAATACCCTCCTGCTGCAAAGGGGTGTCGCTCAGCAACTGATTCCACAGCGGAATGCCAGCATAGGCAATCACCATTTCTTCCAGTGCGTTAAAGAGAATACCTTTCATCGCTGCCTCTGTTGCCAGTATTGATCACGCTAGTCTGTGCATAGAGGCGGCTTGGCCGGGCTTCAAGCCCTGCACTGACCCACTTAAGGGGTCAGCTTGGGCAATAAGGCTTGGGCGGTGGGTTCATCCTGGGCTGCGGCCTGGCTGATCCAGTAGCGCCCTTGTTTGGTGTTTTTGTTTCCGGCTAAGCCCTGGTACAGAATGACTCCCAGTTTTAACTGGGCCCGGGCATGGCCCTGCTTTGCGGCATGCTGATACCAGTGTAGGGCCTCCTGCTTTTGCGCGGGGCTGGCATTCCAGAACAGATCCGCCAGCTGGTATTGGGCTTCGGCCAAGCCCTGCTTGGCGGCCTGTTGATACCAGTGGCGTGCCTGCACAGGGTCAGCACCCACACCGTCCCCGAGGAAGTAAGAGGTCGCGACCATGTAGGCTGCCTGGCTGTGGCCTTGCTGGGCAGCTTGCAGGTAATAGCGGAAAGCTGCCTGATGGTCTTCCACCACCCCTTGGCCAAAACGATAACGCTGCCCCAGCCGGAATGCAGCCTGTTGATCTCCTTGGGCGGCAGCCTGCTGCTCCTGGCGCACGGCGGCGGAGGGGGGCAGCAGGGCACAGCCAGCCAGCGTCCATATCAACAGGCCGGTGAGCAACACTTTAGCCATCGTTGTTCTCCCTCTGGCGATGATTATTGCTTGGCCTGCAGTAACGCCTGCACTGCTAAAGCAATTTCATCATCAACGGGTTTGTTGGCCGCTTCGGTCAGGGCTTCGGTCTGCGCCAGAGTGGCTTGATTAAAGGATTGTTCCAGTTGTTGCTGCTCTTGCTCGGCGCTAGCTACCTGGGTTTGTTGCTGGCTAATTTGGCTCTCCAGTGTGTCGAGGCTGCTGGCCAGCTCAGCCAGGGCGCTATCCAGAGCCTGGGTGTCGGCACTGGGGTCGGCGGCTAGCAGGGCAGTGCGTTCATCATTAAGGCTTTGCTGCTGGCTTTGCAGCTCTTGGTATTGCGCTGCCAGGTCGCTTAACTGCGCTTGTTCTGCTTGCCATTGTGCTAAGGCCTGCTGCCATTGCTCACGACTAAGCTCGGTGGTGGCCAAGCTTTGCTCATAAGCGGCAATACGCCCCACCCGCGAGTTGGGGGCGGCATTGGCCCGCGCTTGGGCAGAGGCATGGGCGGCATTAAGGGCACCGAGTTTGGCGGCCATTTTGCCGTGTTCAAACTCTACTTTGGCCTGCTTGTCGCTGAGCTGATCCGCCTTGTTGTGGCCAGGGGCCTGGCTGCTATTACCCCGTTCCTGGTTGCTATGGTTATTGCCGCGATCATTGGCGCTATTACCACGGTCGCCTTTATCTTGACCACCGCCTTGGCCATTTTCACTTTTGGCGAGGGCGGTTAAACCCAGCTGGTCAGCTTGAGGCAACAGACTGAAGGGGGCTGCACTAAAAAGTACGGCGGCTAACAGACAAGATGATAAGGAGGGGAGGGAAGGACGGGCTGGCATAGCAAACCTCCTGCTACTACATGGGGAAAAGTGCTGCACTAACAATGGCGTTCTATGCTGTGCAGATCAAGTAATGAGGAGGGTGGGTGATGCCTATCGCTCAGTGTTTTTTGGCCCCCTGTTGCCCGGAACCGCAGGGGCAGCATTTAGTCTCGGCATGGGCACAGTACAGTGGTCAGCCACAGGCGGAAGCTGAGATGAGTGTTAACCTGAGCCGCGTGGATCAACAGTGGGGTAAGGGTTACCTGATCATGGCACAGCTGTGGCTGCCCTCCCTGTGGTCAGAGTCTGCCATAGCACAGCTGGCACAAGGGTTGTCGCTGGCACTGGGACAACACTTCGCTTTGCCGCAACGGGAAGTGTTAGTACTGGTACAGCTATTGGAGTCGGGGCGGGTAGTGGAAAAGGGACAATTACAGTGTTGGTAAGTCTGGGGTTCAGGGCATGCTGGGCAGCAGTGCCCCCTGCCACTCCCGTAAAAAACGCAGACGCTTCATTTGATCCAGATAAACCAGTAGGGCTGGGCCAAGGGCAATGGGCTGAAAGCCGCTGGGATGGTGTTCGCGCAGAGTGGTAATGGACAGTTCCCCCTGGGCTTGAGGATGAATGGCGACCAACCCCGAGTGGGCCGCAATTAACTGCTGTCCTTCTGGTGATAGCAGGTAGTCAAGAAAGAGTTTGGCGGCCTGGGGAGAGCGGGCTTTCTTGGGGATAAAGGCCACCCGGCTCATCACCAGGGTGTAGTCCTGCGGCAGAATGACGCCGATCCGCGCATCCTCCTGGGCGCGGGCCAGCGCGTAGGAGCCGAGCAGGTTATAGCCCAGCACCAGTTGGCCGCTGGCGATTTCATCGAGAATATTTCCAGTACAGCAGTAGGTGCGGGTCATGGCCCGCCCCAGGCTCTCCAGCAAACGGCCATTGAGGCTGGAGTGCACCGCATCCTGAGTGGCGAGCAGGTAGCCGACACCGGAGGTACGAACATCATAGGTGCCGACCCGACTGCGATAAAAGTCAGGGTGAGCCCGCAGCTGTTCGGCTAATTCTTCATGACTTTGTGGCAGAGGCTGCTCGGCAAAGGCGGCTTTGTTGTACACCATCACCACCGGCTCGAAGGTGAAACCAAAGGCTTCATCACGCCAATTGGCCCATTCCGGCAGGCTGTCGGTGTAGGCGGAACGATAGGGTTGGGCCAGACCATCGTTAACCAGTTTGGTTTGCAGATCCATGGCGGAGCTGATTACCAGATCCGGGGCATAAGGATCTTTGCGATAGCTGTCTTCAATTTGTTGATAGAGGGCATTGGTCTGGTATTCCAGATAGTCCACCGCGATCAGGGGATAGCGCTGACGAAAGCCATTAATCACCGGTTCAATGGCACTTAAGTCGGTGGCGCTGTAGATGCTCAGATGACGGGGGGCGAGGCTGACATCCACTGGTAGTCCCTGTTGCTGACCGGCGGCGCTATGGCCACTGAGCAGTAACGTCAGCCAGAGGCCGGCCAGGCTCAGGCGTAGCGTCTTAAACATAGGCGTACTCGTAAACCAGGATGAAGATTGTGTAGATAGAGTCGCCCACCATGGGCATCGGCCACTGCCTGAGCAATGGCCAAACCCAGGCCGGAGCCACTGCGCCCCTGCTGCAGTCGGGCAAAACGCTGCAATGCCTGATGTTGCTGCTCTTCCGGAATGCCGGGGCCCTGATCGTCCACCCACACCTCGACCCATTCGCTTGACTCCCCGGCTTGCAGTTGCAGGCTGATCAGGTTGGTGGCTGGCCCATATTTGATCGCGTTATCAAGCAGGTTGTGCAGGGCTTCACGCAGGCTGATGGCATCGCCATAGATGCGTACCGGGCCAAGGCTGTTGTCAAAGGCGAACTCGACATCCGTATGGGCATGGTCGCGCACGCTTTCGGTCAACACCTGTTCCAGCAGGGTGTCGAGCTCGACCACATCGGGTAACTGGGTATCGGCCCGGTGCACCACCAGGGCATGGGCGAGTAACTGATTGGTTAAGCGGGTCAGGCGCAGGTGCAGTTCACGGACTTTTTCCAGGCGCTGGCGTAACTGGCTATCGGATTCATGTTGGGCCAAGTCCAGCTGAGCCTGCAGGGTGCTCAAGGGGGTACGGATCTGGTGGGCGGCGTCAGCAATAAACATCTGCATCGCATCCAGGTTGCCACGTAATCGGGTCATAAAGACGTTGATAGCCTGTACCAGCGGTGAGACTTCCCGCGGTGGGCTGATATGCAGCGGCGTCAGATCGGTAGAGGCACGTTTTTGCAGTTCATCCCGAATCAGATGCAAGGGGGTCAGAGCACGGTTGATGGCAAACCAGACACAACCGAGGGCCAGCACCATTACCAAGACCAGAATGGCCAGGGCGCCAAACATGATTTCCTGGCTTAGTTCATTGCGGGCGGTACGGGTCTGGCCAAGAATAATTTGCACCCAACCACTGGCATTGGGCTCGGTCAGCAGACGGCTTTGAATGACAAAACGCAGGGTTTCATCACCATAGTGGGCGTTGTAGAACTGCGGCTTATTGCTGGGTTGATAGTCTTTGGGGCGCGGCAGTGAGTTGTAGCCGGTTAAATGGCCGTTATCAGGCCCCAGTAACTGGTAGAACACCCGATCCCGTGGGGCGAGTCCCAGCATGCCCAGGGCGGAGTAGGGGATGTCCACCTCCAGCCGACCATTGTGGACCTGCACCCGTTCCAGGATGGATAGGCTGGCCCCCGCCAGCAGACGGTCATAAGAGTGATCCGCCGCCCGCTGGGCATAGCTCCATACCCCCAGTCCCAGCAATAACAACACCAATGCCAGCATTGCGCCCATGCCAGCCAGCAGGTTTTGCCGCAGTGAAGGGGAGCTGTCCTGGTACATCTCAGTCATCGACATGGGCCAGGTAGCCGAGGCCACGAATGGTTTTGATTACCAGGGAGGAGCCCGCCAGCTTTTTGCGCAGACGGGTCAGGTTCTGCTCAATGGCATTGGGAGTGGGGGACTCATCAAAGGTATAGAGGCGTTGGGTAATGTCTTCTTTGGTGAGCACGCGATCCAGTGCCGAGAGAAACATCTCCAGCAGTTGGATTTCCCGGTGACGCAGATCCACCGGTTCACCATTGATACTGACGCTATAAGCACTGGGATCAAACACCAGGTTGCCGCAGCGGATTTCGTTGCTGGCAGCACCGCGCTCGCGCCGTAACAGTGCCCGGCAACGGGCCAGGAGTTCACGAAAATCAAAGGGTTTGACCAGATAGTCATCGGCGCCCAAGTCCAGCGCACTGACCCGGTCGTCAATGGCAGCCCGGGCGGTGAGCACCAGCACCGGTACGCTTTTCCCCTGGCGGCGCAGGCTGCGCAAAAACTGATAGCCGTCTTTGCCCGGTAGGTTGATGTCCAGCACCAGCAGGTCAAAGCTTTGGTAGCCGAGAATATTCTCCGCTTGCTCGGCGGATTCTACCCAGTCCAAAGGATGGCCGAGGTGGCGAAAATACTCGCTGATCGCCTCGGCCAGTTCGTGGTTGTCTTCGATTAACAGGATACGCATAAGCCAAGCTTAGGGGGCAAAAACTCCCCTGCAAAGCCCTGGAGAAAAAAACTCTCGCTGTCAGGTTGCTGTCAGTTTGACTTTGTAAAGTTGGCCTACTCCCGAAACCCTTCGGGCTGACAACAATAACCATAATGAGGAATACCCTATGCAACGCAAAATTGGCGCCTGGCTGCTGGCAGCCGGCCTCCTCTCCTCTGTACAAGCCTTCGCTTTTGAACCCAACAAGCCTGAGTGTATCGCCCCCGCTAAGCCTGGCGGTGGTTTCGACCTGACTTGCCGTATTGTTTCCAACGGTTTTGCTGATGCAGGTTTGATGCCCACGCCGATGGCGGTGACCTTTATGCCGGGTGGCGTAGGGGCCGTGGCCTATAACCACATTAACGCTAACCGCCGTGACGATGGCAATGCGCTGGTGGCATTCAGCTCCGGTTCTTTGTTGAACATTGCCCAGGGCAAATTTGGTCAGGAACTGGATGAAAACGATGCACGCTGGGTAGGTGCTGCAGGCGTGGATTACGGTGCGGTTATCGTGAAAGCCGATGCGCCCTGGAACAGCCTGGGTGAATTGGTTGAAGACATCAAGAAAGATCCCTCCAAGTTCGTACTGGGCGCCGGTGGTGGCGTAGGTAGCCAGGACTGGATGAAAGCCGCGATCCTGATGAAAGCCTCAGGCGTGGATCCCAAGCAGATGCGTTACGTGGCCTATGAAGGCGGCGGTGAAGCGATTGCAGCGCTGCTTGGCGGCCACATTACCGTTTACCCCGGTGACGTAGGTGAAATGAAAGGCCAGTTAGAAGCCGGCACCATGAAGATGCTGGCGGTGATGTCACCTGATCGTCTGCTGGGTGAGTTCAGCCTGGTTCCCACCGCACTGGAGCAGGGCTTCGATGCGGAGTGGGCGATTCTGCGTGGCTTCTACTTAGGGCCAGATGTCTCTGACGAGGCGTACAACTACTGGGCTGAGCAGTTCAAGAAAGCCTACGAAGACGAGAAGTTTATGCAGGTCGTTGATGACAAAGGCCTGTTGCCCTTCAAGATGGCAGGCGCCGAGTTCGATGCCTATGTGAAGCAGCGTGTGGACTACATGCGTAATTTGGCTAAGGAAGCCGGTCTGATTCAGTGAGGCTGACCATGTACGACCGCCTGTTTGCGGGCGTGCTGTTGGGGCTGTCCGGGCTTTTAGCCTGGGCAGCTACCCAGCTGCAAGTGCCCTTTCAGTATGAACCCCTTGGCCCTAAGGCCTTCCCGATCATCCTGGCAGGGCTGATGGCGGCCTGCGCCATCTGGATTATGGTTAAACCCAGCCCAAACAAGTGGAAACCAAGCCGCTTGGTGCTGGTGCGTATCACCCAAGCTTTGGTGCTGATGTTTATCTACGCCTGGTTGTTTGAGCCGGCTGGATTCATCATCGCAACCACCGTTGTCGGTGCGGTATTCGCCTGGATGTTTGGCGAGAAGCCCCTGGGTTCCTTTATTTATGCGCTGGTAATGAGTGTAGTGAGTTACTTCCTGCTGACCTCGTTACTGCAACTTAATGTGCCGGCTGGCATGCTGTTTGGAGGCTAGTCGATGGACGTGTTATCTCACTTGGCCACCGGTTTTGCCGTGGCCCTGACCCCGATGAACCTGATGCTGGTACTGCTGGGCTGCTTCTTTGGCACCCTGATCGGTGCGCTGCCCGGTATCGGCCCGATTAACGGGGTCGCGATTCTGCTGCCTCTGGCCTATGCCATGGGCTTACCCCCTGAGTCCGCTTTGATTCTGCTGGCTGGGGTGTACTACGGCGCCGAATACGGCGGTCGTATCTCCAGTATTCTGTTGAACGTACCCGGTGATGCCGGTGCCATTATGACCACCCTGGATGGCTATCCGCTGTCACAAAAGGGTGAGGGTGGTCGTGCTCTGGCCTTGTCCGCAGTCGCCTCCTTTGCTGGCAGCATGGGTGCGCTGATGATGATGGTGATTCTGGCGCCCTTGCTGAGCCAATTGGCGATCCGCTTTGGGCCTTCTGAATACGTACTGCTGATGGTCTTTGCCTTTACCTGTCTGGCTACCATGGTAGGCAGTCGCCCCGTCAAAACTCTGGTGGGTGCTTTGATCGGTCTATGCCTGGCAACGGTGGGTATCGATGGGGGGACCGGCGTGCTGCGCTTCACCATGGGGATTCCCAACTTCTTTGATGGGGTGGACTTCCTGGTGGTGGTGATCGGTATCTTCGCCATCAGTGAAGTACTGATTCTGCTGGAGCAGTGGGCCAATAACGAGTTGAAAATGACCCCCGTGGGCAAGAGCTTTGTCAGCTTTGCCGACATGATGCGGGTGAAGTGGGTAGTGCTGCGCTCTACAGTGGTTGGCTTCTTTATCGGCGTGTTACCAGGTACCGGCGCCTCCATCGCCAGTGCGGTGGCTTACGGTACCGAGAAGCGTATCGCTGAAGGGGACGATGACCAGTTTGGTAAGGGTGATATCCGTGGTCTGGCCGCACCTGAGGCTTCCAACAACGCCTCTGCCGTAGGGGCGATGGTGCCGATGCTGACTCTGGGTATCCCTGGTAGCGGTACTACTGCGATTCTGCTCGGTGCGTTGCTGATGTTTAACATCACCCCTGGCCCGCTGTTGTTCGAACAGAAGCCAGAAATCGCTTGGGGGCTGATTGCCTCCATGTTTGTCGGCAACATCGCGCTGCTGGTGATGAACCTGCCGTTAATTGGGATGTTCGTACGCCTGCTGTCGATTCGTCAGGCTTACCTGGTACCGGTGATTGTGATGCTTACCTTTGTCGGGATTTACTCCCTGCATGGCGATAGCTTCGACCTGTTCTTCATGGTGATTCTGGGAATTGGTGGCTTCATCCTGCGTAAGTTGGGCTTCTCGCTGGCGCCGGTGGTACTGGGCCTGGTTTTGGGTCGCGTACTGGAAGAAAACCTGCGCCGTGCCCTGTCGATGAGCGGGGGTGACTGGTCCATCCTGCTGTCTGGCCCGATGACTTACTCCCTGGCTGCGATGACGGTGTTGGCCTTGCTGGCACCCTGGTTAGGCAAAAAATGGAAGCAGCGTAATGGCATGACCAGCCCTGCTGTCCGTGTAGAAGAGTAAAACAGATGCGATTTGGCAAGGATGCACTGGGGGTGGCGGCGCCATGTCGCTCCCGGGTTTGGAAAGGGGAAATCTGAGCGTTAGGGCAGCATCGGCTGCCCTTTTTTTTGTGCGTCAGCATGACGCGAAGTGCCTTGGCAGGCGCTGGCAATCGAAGACTGAGGGCCAGGCCTCAGGCCTTGAGTGGCTTGGTTGAAGCGGCTTGGTAGAGCAAGGTTACGAGGTGCTCCATTGACTGGGGCTGTAACAGGAGTGTGAAGGATGCAACGAGGACGGAATCTAGTACTGGTGCTGCGTACTCTGCTATTGGGAGGGCTGGGAGGCATGCTGGCCTCTTGGCTGAACTGGCCATCTGCTTGGCTGCTAGGAAGTTTGGCAGCGGTGACCTTAGCGGCCTTGTTGGGGGTCGAGGTGCGGATGCCCAAGCGTATCAATCTGGGCATTGGGGTATTGCTCGGGGTGTCGATGGGGTCCAGTGTCGATGCGGATATCGTCGCCAAGTTATCCCATTGGAGCGGTAGCTTGTTGTTGATGACACTGATGTTGCTGCTGTTGTTGGCTCTGCTTTACCGCTTTTATCGACACCGTATGGAGTGGTCACGGGAAGATGCGCTCTTTAGCGGCACGCCGGGCAATCTGGGGATTGTGTTAACGATGGCACTGGAGACCCGTGCCGATACCCGTCGAATCGTATTGGTTCACAGTGTGCGTTTGCTGTTTTTAGTCGCTGTGGTGCCTTTGTTATTACCCTTACTGGGATTGGAAGGCCATGGCATAGGTTCACTGCAGCCTGGGGCCTGGAAATTGGCCGCTCTCACGGTGTTACTGGCCAGTGTGGGTAGCGTGTTGGCCTGGAAGTGTCGTTTACCCGCACCTTATTTGTTGGGCGCCTTGGCGGTGACGCTGCTGTTAAAGCTGGGTTTAGGCTGGCAAATTCAGTTACCCAGCCTCTGGCTGAGTGCGATCTTGCTGATTTTAGGGACGCTGTTGGGCTCTCGCTTTAATGCCTTGGACGTGCGCCAGTCGATTCTGGATATCCGCGCGGGCATGGGCGGGTTGTTGTTTTCACTTGGCTTGAGCCTGGCCGGTGCTGCCTTGGCCTGGTGGCTATTGGGAATTCCTCTGCTGCAGGCCATATTGGCCTTTGCCCCCGGGGGGATAGAGGTGATGGTGATGTTGGCCATGTCGTTTGACCTTAACCCTGCTTATGTGGGGGGGCATCACCTGTTTCGGGTATTGCTGATGAGTCTGTTGGTGCCCCTGGTATTGCACCGACTGCAGCGGAAAACCGGGTAAAGTTTTCGCAATCTCTGTACTGCCTTAACTAGGCGTCTGCTGGAGGGGGATTGGCGTGATCCTGATTTGAGCCTGGCCCCGGGTATGGTTACAAACTCTGATAGAACTCTTATCAGGTTGTGGCCATGCAAGCACCACGTTGGTTTTTACTGAAGCTCAATCCCTGGGTCTGTGCCCTGGTTTTGCTGCTGGCCATGGCCCTGAGCTATGTGGACTTGCGTCTCCACCAACAGCAGATTTTGCAAGCGTGGGATTTACGTCTGAACCAGGCTAATCGTCAACTCTCTGAAAGCTTTAAACAGGTGAGTAGCCAATTACGCTTGTTGCAGCGCCAGGCGGAGTTAGTAATTGCTGATCAATCTCCTGCCCAATTGCCGCGTTGGCAGGCGCAGTTGCAGGGGCTTAATCAGGACGAAGGTAATCGCTTTCATCAGGATACCTGGTTAGCTCCTCAGCTTGAGCAAAGTGAGCCGATGCACAATACCCCCAGCGGCTCCCTCACCGGGATTGGGCAGCTGCCTCTGCCCGGCAGTGAGCGTTATCAAGAGGCGTTGGCGGTGCTGAGTCTGACTCCGTTGATGCAGACATTAAGGGAAAATATCCCTGAGGCGGCCTGGGTGTATTACACCTCTAAAGATAACTTTCTTTATCTTTACCCGGCGGCGCCTTCATCGGTGTTTCAATTTGGCCCGGAGCAGTTGGCGCTACCCTTTTACCGTTTAGGCCTGCCTGAATATAACCCCTTACGTCAGTTATTCTGGACGCCGCCTTATGAGGATGCTGCCGGGCAGGGCATGATGATTACCGCAGCGGCACCTGTTTATGACCGGGAAGATCGCTTCCGTGGCACGGTGGCGCTGGATATTACCCTGCGTCAGTTAGCCCAGATTCTGGCACAGTACCAGCAGGAAGAGGCCAAGCTACTGCTGATTGATACCGATGGCCAGGTGCTGGCGCAGCCCAGCTATGTAGAACATCAGGCCAAGATGGCCCATATCCGTAATCTCTATTCCTTTTGGCGGGTTGAGCAGGTGGAAACCCCCTGGCAGCAACAACATGGTTATTGGACTCGTAGTCTAAGGCTGGAGAGCTTTCCCGCCAGTTTAGTGCTGGTGGTGGATGAGGGACTGTTGATTCAACAAAGCTGGCAGCAAATTAGTTGGCGTCTGTTGTTTATGGGGCTGGCAGCGATGCTGGTGTGGTGGATGTGGCGCTACCACAAACTGACGCAATGGCTGGCGTTGGAAGCAAGCCGGGACGGCCTCACCGGGTTACTCAATCGACAATATTTTCATGAGTGTTTGCGCCAGCGCCTGCTGAATAAAAACCAAGCCTGTGCACTGATTTTTGTCGATCTGAATGCGTTTAAGCAGGTCAACGATCGATATGGGCATCAGACGGGCGATAAATTACTGCAGCAGGTAGGGCAGTCGCTTAAGCGCATGACAACTCGACCGGAGTGGGTGGGGCGTCTGGGAGGGGATGAGTTTGCCATGATTCTGGATACCGAGATGGATGAAGTGGCGATGCGTTCGTACTGCCTGCGCCTACAGAATCTGTTGCTAAATGAGGTGGAGGTCGATGGTGTATCCCTGCCGGTGTTTGCTGCCGTAGGCTATGCCTGTGCTCCCCGACATGGGCAGGATGTGGCGACCCTGTTACGTCATGCTGATGAGAGCATGTATGCCGATAAGCGGCTATTTAGACGGCGTCGCTCAGATGCCGAGCCTGGTCCCTCAGCGGAGCCCTTTAAACTCAGCCGGCTCAATAGCATTCTGCTTGAGCCCCAGAAAAAAGGCGCCTGACCCCTCATGGCTGAGGGCTGACGCCTTCATTTTTAGTTATGCCAACGCTGCCAGTGCAGCTTCATAGTTGGGCTCATCAGCGATTTCACTGACCAGTTCGCTGTGGCTAACGTTACCTTCGCTATCCAATACCACCACTGCACGGGCTGTTAGGCCACGCAGAGGGCCATCGACCATACGCACGCCATAACGGTCGGCAAAATCAGAACGGAAGCCTGAAGCGGTAACAACATTATTCAGACCTTCTGCGCCGCAGAAACGGGCCTGGGCAAAGGGCAAATCCTGGGAAACGCACACCACCAGGGTGTTTTCCAGGCTGCTGGCCTTTTGGTTAAAAACGCGCACGGACTGGGCGCAGGTGGGGGTGTCGATGCTGGGGAAAATGTTCAGTACCACCTTTTTGCCCTTGAGGCTGGCCAGGTCCAGCTCGGACAGGTCTGCCTTAACCAGGGTAGCGGCGGGGGCGGCCTGACCGACTGTAGGCAGATCAGCATTGGTGTTGAAGGGATTACCGCGCAGAGTAACAGTGGCCATAGTGGGCTCCTTGTATGGCAGTTAAGTATGGTGGTTGGCTGAGTCATGGCGACTCAAAACAGAGGTTAAGCCTAGCGAGCTTGTCATCATTTGAATAGCTGCCGGTTAAACTTTTCGTCCTGCTTCAGGCGTGTCGATGGCGGCTAGCTCAACCAGATTCCAGGGCAGGTCGCGGTTGCGGTAAATGCGTTTGCCCTGGGCGGGGTAGTCGGCCACATCGTGATCCAGCCGTTGTCCCGCTACCAGGCAGCGCAATGGTTCGGTGCCACTGTTATGTAGCTTGTGCGCCAGCCCGCCCGCGCGATAACCAAGAAAGTCGCCGGGGCCGACGCTGTATTGCTGCTCCCCCAGGGTGGCGGTGGCCTGGCCGCTGAGAATGTAGACGCACTCTTCCTCATAATAGTGGCAATGCAGTTCGGTGGAGTCGCAACCAGGGGGAATTTCAATCAGGTGAAAACCCAGCTGCTGCAGGCCAGTCAGATCCCCTAGGGATTTATTGGTACGACGGGCGTTGGGGTTGAGAAAGTGCACCTTCTCCACCCCTGGGTAGGCTTCAATTTCCTCGCGCTTGAGCAGGTAGGTATCCATGCTAGACCTCAGCTATCCGGGCGGTGCAGGCGGTAAAGCTCACGTACCCGTTGCAATTGGGGGGACAGCTGCTGACAGAGACTGTCCAACGGCTGCGGGTAATGCTTGGGCCAGGGAATGCCATATTGACTGGGGGCACACAGCGGTGCCAGTAGCGCGGCGGCAGCTAAGTCCGCCCGACTAAACTGATCTCCTACCAGGTAGCCACTATGACGCCAAGCCTGATTGAGTTTAGCCAAAGCCTGCCTGACCTGCTGTTCTGATTCTGCTACCGATTCAGGGCTGATCTTAAGATAGTGGTACATCAGCTTGCGCAGCTTGGGAAAAATCAGACGCAGAAACAGCTTGCCGTACCAGGGCCCTTGGTGGCCAAGCAGGCTGATACAGAGGCGGGGATGATCCAGCAGGGTGAAATAGCACAGACGGCGCACATGGGGACCCAGTTCTTTATCGACATAGTTTTCCCACTCTAAGGCCTGTGCGCGGGCAGCGGGGTCGACGGGGGTAAGGGGGCGCTCACTAAAGTGCTGATCTAGGTAATCAATGATGTCACTGGAGTTTTGGATGATGTTCTGCTCATGCTGCAGGATGGGCACCGAGGAGCGTTTAGCCAACCGGGTAGTGGTTTTGCTGTGCAGCCCTGGTAGTAGATTAACTTTCTGATAGGGCAGGCCCTTATAGGCTAAGGCCCATCGCGCCTTTTCGCTGTAATGAGAAATCGGGAATTGATAAAGCTTGATCATAATGCGGCTCCGGTTCGGTTCATCTAACTTAGCCGATCCGACCGGAGCCGCTAGGCTGGCGGCCGCAAAAGCCCGGCAAAAGACTGTTGCGGCATGCGCTGGTTGCCGTGCTTACAGCTGTTGTGCTTGACGCAGTACCGCCTGAATCAGGACGTTACAGCCTGCCTCCAGGTCAGCGGGATCGGCATTTTCCACCTCATTGTGGCTGATACCATTTTCACAGGGCACAAATACCATGGCCGTGGGCGCCACCCGGGCGATATAGCAGGCATCATGGCCGGCACCGCTGACGATATCACGGTGACTGTAACCCAGTGCCTGGGCGGCTTCACGGACGGAGGCCACACAGTCGGCATCGAAGGGAACCGGTGGCGAGTACCAAATCTGTTCGAAGGCCATTTCCAAGCCCAGTTCACGGCTAATGCTGGCACAGACTTCGCGCAGCTCATGATCCATGGCGCTGAGCACCTCAGCATTGGGATGGCGGAAATCGACGGTGAAGAATACCTGGCCCGGAATCACATTGCGGGAGTTGGGGTGCACCTGTACCAAGCCTACAGTGGCGCAGGCAAAGGGCTGATGGTTGAGGCCGATACGATTAACCTGGTCGATAATCCGCGCGGCACCCACCAGGGCATCTTTACGGCGGGGCATGGGGGTGGGGCCGGCATGGGCTTCTTGACCGGTGAGGGTGATTTCATACCAGCGCTGCCCCTGGGCATCGGTAACGACACCGATGGTTTTGCCCTCATCCTCCAGAATCGGCCCCTGTTCAATATGGGCTTCGAAGAAGGCTTTTAATGGGCGCCCGCCCACGGGCTCTTCACCGGCGTAGCCAATGCGGGCCAGCTCTTGTCCCATGGTTTTGCCATCCAGATCCGCCCGGCTGAGGCCATATTCCAGATCGAATACCCCCGCAAAGACGCCAGAGGCCACCATGGCGGGTGGAAAGCGCGAGCCTTCTTCATTGGTCCAGACGGAGGCCTCAATCGGGTGACGGGTTTGGATGCCTTGGTCGTTGAGACTGCGGATCACTTCCAGTCCCGCCAGCACCCCGTAGATACCATCGAAGCGGCCACCGGTGGGCTGGGTATCCAGGTGGCTGCCCATGACTACAGCGGGTAGGTCAGGTTCACTGCCTTCGCGGCGGGCAAAAATATTGCCCATCTTGTCGATGCGGATGCTGCATCCCGCCTCTTTGCACCAGCTGACAAAGAGATCACGGCCCTGCTTATCCAAATCCGTTAGTGCCAGTCGGCAGACACCGCCTTTGGGAGTGGCGCCAATTTTGGCCATCTCCATCAGGCTGTCCCACAAGCGTTGGCCGTTTATTGTTATTGTGCCCATCGGTTGCCTCTCTTGTTGAGTTTGTTTTACCGAATGGAAAAATTAGATTGGCTTTACCATATGGTCAAGGATTGCTTGGTGAAAAAATCAACAAAATGGGTTGGGGCAAACTACCAAGCTGGTGTGACAACCATACAAATAAGCGCAAAGCCAAGTGGCGTTTGGGTTTGGCCGACTCTGACCTCATGGTAAACTTGTCCAGCCCTTTTCTTATTCCACAACAGAGTGAGCCCTAACGTGCCACCGGTTTCATCTAACAAGGATGCCAAACCAGGCCGTGCTACCCCCAAGCGGGTTGCCAGCCTGACCGAACAGAAGGATCGGCCCCAGCGTCGTAGTCGTAGCCGTGAGCTGAACGAGCAGAAAATTCTGACCGCAGCTGAGTATGTGTTTGCCCGCTTTGGTTATAACGGTGCTTCGGTGGAGGCCATTGCCGAACGAGCCGGGTTATCCAAGCAGAACATGCTCTATTACTTCCCTTCCAAGGAGCAGCTCTATCTGAGCGTACTGGAGCATATTCTTAACCTTTGGCTGGAGAAAATGGCGCTGCTGGAACAAAAGGGGAAAACCCCGGCTGCCATGCTAGAGAACTACATTCGCGGCAAGATCGAACTGTCCCGCCTGCACCCGGATGGTTCCAAAGTTTTTGCCAACGAGATTATCAATGGCGCTCCGCACCTGCGTGGCTATCTGCAAGAGCATCTGATTCCCCAGCTGCAGGAAGATGTGGCCCTGGTGAACTCCTGGATTGCCACAGGTGAAATGGATGCCTTAAGTGCGGAACATCTGTTTTTTATGATCTGGGCCGCCACCCAAACCTATGCCGACTTTGCTATCCAGATTCAGCTGGCACTGGGTAAAGAGGAGCTGGATGACGCGGTGTTCCAGCAGGCGGGGGACTTCCTCACCCAACTGATTTTGAAGGGAACCGGGCTGAGTAAGGCCTAACACCTCCTGCAATGACTACGGCAGCTTTGGCTGCCGTTTTTATTTCTAAATTTTTTCTTTTTAGTTTCAACGACTTCTTTGCTGATGCTGGGCTTTCTGCAGATTTTTTTAATTTGCTTCCTTGACCGTCTGGTAAAACTATTTCTAGACTGGCTTTACCAAAAGGTAAAAACTGTATAGCGATTGCACAGCTTTTGCCCCGAACTAATAAAAACAAAATCGGGAACCAGCCATGCTTAGCCGTCATAGTGCCCTCGCCCTACAAGGGGTTAGTGGGGGTGAACTTGAGGATCTTTGTGCCCAGGCCGTGCAGCTGCGTAAGCAGCATTACGGTGAGCGCCTGACCTATTCACGTAAGGTGTTTGTGCCCCTGACCACACTTTGTCGTGATGACTGTGGCTACTGCACCTTTGTCCAACGCCCCGGTAGCCCCGGCGCCAAGGTCATGACCCCCGCCGAGGTGATGGAGGTTGTGCAGCAGGGCCAACAGCTGGGCTGCAAAGAGGTGCTGTTCAGCCTCGGTGAAAAGCCCGAGCGCCGTTATCAGCAAGCGCGGGATGCTCTGGCAGCACTGGGTTATCAGCGCATGACCGATTACCTCGCCGCCTGCTGTGATCAGGTGCTGGAGCAATCCAGCCTGATGCCCCACGTCAATGCCGGCACCCTGGATGAAGATGAGCTGCGCCTGCTCAAACCCCGCTGCCTGAGCATGGGCATGATGCTGGAGACCATGAGCCGGCGCTTGCTGCAAAAGGGCGGTGCCCACTATGCCTGCCCGGATAAGGTGCCATTGCAACGCATCCGCACCCTGGAACGTGCCGGTCGTCTGCAGGTGCCTTTTACCACCGGTATTCTGATTGGCATTGGCGAAACCTGGGATGAACGTATCGACTCCCTGTTGTTGATCAATCGCCTGCATGCCGAGTACGGCCATATTCAGGAAGTTATTATCCAAAACTTCTGTGCCAAGCCAGGCACACCGATGGCCAACTATCCCGAACCCAGCCTGGAAGAGATGTTGCGCACCCTGGCGGTCGCCCGGCTGTTGCTGCATCCCTCCATCAGCCTGCAGGCTCCGCCGAATCTGCAGCAGCGCTATGGCCACTATATCCAGGCGGGCATCAATGACTGGGGTGGCATCTCCCCCCTGACCCGCGACTACATCAATCCGGAAAAAGCCTGGCCACAGCTTGAGTTGCTGGCGGCGGCCTGTGCCGAGCAAGGCTGTCTGCTGGAGGAGCGCTTGGCGCTCTATCCGGCCTATCAGCAGCAACCGGGCTTTGTCGAGGCGGCGGTACAGGCGCGCCTTGCCCCGCTGTGCCGAGCCGATGGCTTGGCTCAACATCAGTGTTTGGCCAGCTAAGCCCTGGTCCAGGAGTAAACAAATGAGTGGAATCCGTGTGGAAGGGCTGAACTGGATGGGGGTGCGCCCCCAGATTGCTGCCCTGTTGGAAAAAGCCTTGGGCGGTGAGGCCCTTAATCAACAAGAGGGGCTGGCCCTGTTTGAATGCCTACCACGGGAGGAAGAAGTCCTCAGCCGGGTGGCGGATCAGGTGCGCCAACAGCGGGTAGGGGAGCAGGGCAGCTTCGTCATTACCCGCAATATCAACTTCACCAATGTCTGCAATATGGGCTGCAGCTTTTGCGGTTTCGCCAAGCGCAAACATGAAGCCGGGGCGGAACTGCTCAGCCTGGAAGAAGTGGCGCGCCGCGCCCGGGAAGCCTGGGATCGCGGCGCGACCGAGGTCTGTATTCAGGGCGGTTTGCATCCGGATATTGAGGGCAGCCATTACCGCCGGATTTTGCAGGCAGTGAAGGCCGAGGTGCCGGACATCCATATCCACGCCTTCTCACCGTTCGAGATTTTCTATGGCGCGCGCAAGAGCCGCCTGTCCTATGCCGATTTTATTCAGGATCTGATTGAACATGGTTTGGGCTCAATGCCCGGTACCGCGGCGGAAATCCTCGACGTGGAAATCCGCCAGCAACTGACCAAGGACAAACTCAGCACCGCCGCCTGGGTGGAGATTATCGGCACCGCCCATCGCTTAGGCCTGCCCACCACCTCTACCATCATGTATGGCCATGTGGATCAGCCGCGCCACTGGGCGGCACATATTCAGCTACTGGCGGATATGCAGAGCCGCCTCAAGCAGGAGCAGCCCGAGGCACGGGGGTTTACCGAATTCGTACCGCTGGGTTTTGTCCACTATGAGTCACCGCTCTACACCGGTCGCTCCGAGGTGCGTCCAGGCCCCACCGCCAGTGAAAACCTGCGCATGCATGCGGTAAGCCGCCTGATGTTGCAGGGCAAGATCGACAATATTCAGGCCTCCTGGGTCAAGCTGGGGCCGGAATATGCCGAGCGGATGTTGCGCTCCGGTGCCAATGACCTGGGCGGCACCCTGATGAATGAGAGCATCTCCCGCGCGGCGGGGGGCAAGCACGGCCAGGAAATCGTCCCCGCTGACATGGTGGCGATGATCCGCCGGGCGGGGTTACAGCCGGTGCGGCGCAATACCCTCTACCAGAGCCTGCAACATTATCGGGATGAAGCGGCGCTGCAGGGCCTGCACCAGCGTATTCCACTGCTACAGGTGGCATTGGGAGGGGCGGCATGAGCTCTATACAACCGGGTTTTAAAGTGCTGCTGCTGGCCGGTGGGGTGGGGGGCGCCAAGTTAGCCGAAGGGCTAGCGGCCTGCTGCCTGGCGGATCAACTTAGCATCCTTGGCAATGTGGCGGATGATCAGCGTTTTCATGGCCTCTGGGTCTCGCCGGACATCGACACCCTCACCTATAGTCTGGCGGGCCTGATTAACCGGGAACAGGGTTGGGGGTTGAAGGGGGACACCAATGCCTGCCTGCAAGCCCTGCAGCGTCTGGGACAGGAAACCTGGATGTGGCTGGGAGATCAGGATTTTGCCACCCACCTGGTGCGCACCCGCCTGCGTGAAGAAGGCTGGCGACCAACGGAAATCGCCCAGCATCTTGCCCAGCAGTTGGGGGTAGGGCCGCGCATTTTACTGCCCACCGATGATTGCATCCAAACCCAGGTACGCACGGCTCAGGGCTGGCTGGGGTTTCAGGAATACTTCGTCCGTGAGCGCTGCCAGCCAGAGGTGCTGGAGCTGGCGATTCGCGGCCTTGAGCAGGCCCGTCCCACGCCTGAAGCCTTGGCCGCCATCGCCGAGGCGGAGCTGATCATCTTCGCCCCCAGTAACCCGCTGCTCAGTATCGACCCGATTCTGGCGGTGCCTGGGATACGTGCGGCCATTAGCGCCAGCCCAGCGTTAAAGATTGCGGTTTCGCCGTTGATTTCCGGCAAGGCAGTCAAGGGTCCGGCGGCCAACTTGCTGCAAAGTCTTGGCCTGCGTGCTGATGCCATGGGGGTGGCCGAGTATTACCGCGATCTGGTGCAGGTGATGGTGCTGGATCAGGCCGATGCGGCTCTGGTGCCGGAAGTAGCCGGGCTCGGCATCATCCCCTGGTGTCTCGATACCCTGATGCAGGATAGCGCCAGCAAGGAGCGTCTGGCCGCCAGCCTGCTGCTGCGCGCCGATGCCTGCCTGAACCCCGTCAACCTGGCCCAGGCCATCTGAGGGAATGAGGATGCAAACGCTAATCGTGATTCCGATGAAAGACCCCAGCCAGGCCAAACAGCGACTGGAGGGTTATCTCAGTGCCGATGAACGGGCCGAGCTGGCCCTGACCCTGTTCGAGCAGACCCTGGCTTTTCTGGGTTGCCACCTGCCGCAGTACCCGGTGCTGGTGGTGACGGCCTCTACCAGCATCAGCGAGCGGGCCCAGCGCTACGGCGCCCAGGTGCTGCAGCAAAGCGGCAACCATGGCCTCAATCAGGCGGCAGCCAGTGCGGCGCAATGGGCCAAGGAACAGGGCTATCAGGCGCAGCTGCTGTTACCGGCGGATATCGCCCAGCTGGATAAGGACGAACTGCAGCATCTGCTAAGCCAGGCTGGCTGCCAGGTGGTGTTGGCCCCCGCCCATGATCTGGGCACCAATGCCTTGCTCACCAGCCCGCCGGATGTACTGCCCTTTTGCTTTGGTCCCGGCTCCAGCCTGTTGCATCGCCAGCAGGCGGAGCAGCGTGGCCTGCGCTTTGTGCAGCTGGAGTTACCCCATCTGGCGGAAGACCTGGATACCCCGGCGGACTTGCAACAGCTGGCGGCGGCGCGCCATGCCAGCACAGCACGGGAGTGGCTGTCATGCCTGACTCAGTAAGCATTATTGCCGTTCCAGGCCTGCCGGATATTCAGGCCGGGGATGATCTGGCCAGCCTGATTCTGGCGGCGCTGGATCGCAACGGTCTGCAATTGCAGCAGGGCGACATCCTGGTGGTGGCCCACAAGGTGGTGTCCAAGGCCGAGGGTTGCCGCTATCGCCTGGCGGATATCGAACCCTCCGCCGAGGCCGTGCAACTCGCTGGCCAGGTCGCCAAAGACCCGCGCAAGGTTGAAGTGATTCTGCGTGAGTCCAAGCGGGTGTTACGGGCGATGAAGCGCCCCCAGCAAGCCGAAGGGGTACTGATTGCCGAACATCGTCTGGGCTTTGTCTGTGCTAATGCCGCGGTGGATGAGTCCAATGTTGGCGGTGAAGGCGAAGTGCTGACCCTGCCAGCTGATCCGGATGCCAGCGCCCAGGCCCTGTGCCAACGGTTGGAACAGGCCAGCGGCTGCCAGCTTGGCATTGTCATCAGCGATACCTTCGGCCGCCCCTGGCGTCTGGGCTTGGTCAACGTCGCCATTGGTTTGGCGCGGGTACCCGCCACGGTCAGTTGGGTGGGTGAATGTGATGCCTTTGGCCGCCCGCTGGCGGTCACTATTCCGGCCCTGGCGGATGAACTGGCTGCCGCCTCTGGCCTGTTGATGGGCAAAGATGCCCGCCTGCCGGTGATTCTGTTTCGTGGCCTGAACTGGCAACCCCAGTCCAGCTCGGCCCAGCAACTTGTCCGACCCCCAGAAGAGGATTTGTTCAAATGAAAATTGCCATTCTTGGTGGCACCGGCCCCCAGGGCCAGGGCCTGGCCTTGCGTTTTGCCAGCGCCGGTGTGCCGGTGGTGCTCGGCTCCCGTGATGCCCAGCGTGCGGCGGAAATCGCCGCGGAACTGAATGCCCAGCTGGCCTTGCCTGAGAGCCTGATTGAAGGTCAGGACAACCTGGGGGCGGTCGCTGCCGCCAATGAAATCGTCATGCTGGCGGTGCCCTACAGCGCCCACGATGCCACCTTGCGCAGCATTAAGCCCCTGCTGGGGGGCAAGATTCTGGTCGATCTGGTGGTGCCTTTGATGGAAGGCGACCCCAAGCGCGTGGCGATGCCGGTTGAAGGCTCCGCCACTGAAGCCGCCCAAGCCTTACTGGGAGAAGAGATTCCGGTGGTGGGGGCGTTACACAATGTCTCCGCCGCCACCCTCAAGCATCTGGAGAAGGCGATCAACTGCGACATTCTGGTCTGCGGCAATGATCTGGAAGCCAAAAACAAAGTGATCGAGCTGATCAAACAGCTTGATGTGCAGGCTTACAACGCAGGTCCGGCGGAGAGTGCCCGCTGCATTGAGGCCATTACGCCGATTTTGATTCGCCTGAATATCTCCAAGGCGGTGCCCTTTACCCATGCCGGTATCCGTATCTGGGCTCCCGGCAGCTAACCAGGTCGCGTGGCTTCCATTAGACCACGTGGCTGTGCTGTACCCCTGCAACAATAACAAGTAACAGGAGAAATCCGATGGAATTCGGCATAACCTTTAAAGGCTTCGTTAGCCCCCAGCGGGCACGTCATCTGGTGCGTCAGGCGGAAGCCGCCGGCTTCACCCACTGCTGGTTTTATGACTCCCACGTGCTCTGGCGTGAATGCTATCCCGCCATTGCCATGTGCATGGAACATACCCGCACCATGAAATTTGGCCCCTGTGTCACCAACCCCAACTCCCGTGACTGGTCGGTGGCGGGCAGCCTGTTTGCCTCCCTGGCCTTGCAAAGTGAAGGGCGCTTCGTGGTGGGCCTTGGCCGTGGCGATTCCGCCATGCGGGTGATGGGCAAAAAGCCGGCAACCCTGGCGCGGGTGGCGGAGTTTACCCAGAAGGTGAAGGCCATCGTGCGGGGCGAAGAGGTGTACTACGGTGAAAGCCCTGAGCCGGTCAAACTGCCCTGGGCGGAAGGCTACGAGCTGCCGGTATACATCGGAGCCTACGGGCCGATGGCGCTGACCACCGCCGGTGAAGTAGGGGATGGGGTAATCCTGCAAATTGCCGAGCCCAGCCTGATCAAGTGGTTTACCGAACAGGCTCTGGAGGCAGGTAAAGCCGCCGGACGGGATATGTCGAACTTCCAGGTGATTGCCTCAGCGCCGGCCTTTACCGGTGACATGGAAACCTGTCTGGATCGCACTAAGTGGTTCCCGGCCATGGTGGGCAACCATGTGGCGGATATCGTGGAGAAATACGGCAATGATTCGGGCCTGGTGCCGAAGAGCCTGACCGATTACATCGAACAGCGTAAGGGCTACGACTACTCCAAGCATGGCCAGAGCGATAACCCCTACCTCGACTTTATTACCCCGGACATTGTGGAGAGTTTCTGCGTGCTCGGCAGTCTGGAACAGCACCTGATCAAGCTCAAGGCACTGGAAGAAGTGGGTACCACCCAGTTCAACATCTATCTCGATAATGGTGATGAAGAGCGCATCATCGCGGAATACGGCGAGCATATTATTCCCAAGTTTGCCCGCTAAGCCCGGCTGGCCCAGGCGCTACGGCGCCTGGCAGCCACTTAAACCTCGGTTTAATCCCTTCTTGCCAACAATAACCCCACCCCGGCACTGCCAAGCAGGGCGGCGCTGCCGCGATTAAACAGGCGGCGACTCGCTGGGGAGTCAAACCAGTGCGCCAGCACCGCACCAAAATAGGCATAGATCAGCAGTGCCAGGGCCTCTAGCAGCAAAAACAGGCTGCCCAGGGTGACAAACTGACTGGCGACCGGGCCATTGGGGTCGACAAACTGGGGTAAAAAGGCGGTAAAGATCAGGATCGCCTTGGGGTTGCCGGCGGCCAGATAAAACTCCTGGCGGATTAAACGGCCCAAGGTCGCTGCGCTTGCCTCTGTTTGCGGGGCAGCTATCTCAATAGGCGCCCGCCAGAGTTGGTAGGCCAGCCACAGTAGATAAAGCCCCCCTGCCAGTTTGATCACCCAAAACAGCCGCTCTGAGGCATACAACAGGGTCGCCAGACCGGTGGCCGCCAGGCTGATCATCAGGGCAAAGGCCAGCAGGCGACCGATTCCGGCGTAACAGGCTTGGCCAATGCCGTGGCATTTGCCGTTATGCAGAGCCAACAGGTTGTTGGGGCCGGGTGCCATGTTGAGGGCAAAGCAGGCGGGGATAAACAGTGCCAGAGTGGTCAGGGTCATGCGGGTAGGCCTTCTTTAATATTGCTCAGGAACATAGTGATACTCCCACTTGGGTGGGCGGATATAGCCTTCACGCTCCACTTCCGGCAGTTGCAGCTTGGCAAACTCCATCTGCTGATAGGGAATCTGACTGAGCAGGTGGTGAATGCAGTTTAACCGGGCGCGCTTTTTATGATCCGCCTCCACCACAAACCAGGGGCTGGAGGGGGTATCGGTAAAGCGGAACATCTCATCCCGTGCCTTGGAATAGTCGACCCAGCGCGAACGGCTGTACAGATCCATTTCACTGAACTTCCACCGCTTGATCGGCGTACTTAGCCGTTCTTTAAAGCGTTTCTCCTGCTCTTCATCGGAGACGGACAGCCAGTACTTGAGCAGAATAATGCCGGAGCGAATCAGCATGTTTTCAAACTCTGGGCAGGCGCGCAGAAATTCGTTGTATTCCAGATCGGTGCAAAAGCCCATCACCTTCTCGACCCCGGCGCGGTTGTACCAGCTGCGGTCAAACAGCACCATCTCACCACCACTGGGTAGCTCGGCCACATAGCGTTGAAAATACCACTGGCTGCGCTCCTTCTCCGTGGGCACCCCCAGGGCGGCGATGCGCACAATACGCGGATTAAGGCGAGCGGTAATGGCTTTAATCATGCCGCCTTTACCGGAGGCATCGCGTCCTTCAAAAATCACCACCACCCGTTGTTTGCTGCGCTTGACCCACTCCTGCACGTGCACCAGCTCAAGTTGCAGGCGTTCGAGTTCCGTTTCGTATTCTGCTTTGCTTAGCTTGCCGGGCTTGCTCATGGGGCACCTTCACTGGTTGAACGAGGTTATTCAGAGTAGGGAAGGGCAGGCGCTGGATCAAGCAGATGCAGGAACGGCGATGCAAAGATCGCTTAAAGAGATGTTGCAGTGCTTTTCCTGGCCTTGCCGGCACCGGCGGAATTTTTATTAATAGCAGGGCCACCCTAACAAGAGCGGGATTAATGGAGACTGCAACGCCCCTGGTATTAGCTGGGCCGATACTGCGCCGCTTACAAGCCAAGCGCCTGACCCTGTGGCTGGCCACCAGCCAGCCGGTAGCGGTACGCTTGCGTTTGCTACCCCAGGGCGAGTCTCCGCGCCTGCTGGATGAGGAGGCACTGGCCAGTGCCACCACGACCATTCAGGCAGGGCAGCAGCTCTACCTGCAGCTGATTGATCTTCCCTTTAGTCAGCCCTTGCCCCTGCGCACCTTTATTGGTTATGAGCTGGCGTTATTGCCACGGGGGCAACCGCAATGGTTGGACTGGCAGCAGTGGGGGGCGGATTTGGCTTTACCCGGTTATGCCACCCCAGGCTTTGTGTTGCAGCCAGGGCTAACGCGGTTGCTGCATGGCTCCTGCCGCAAGCCCCATCACCCCAGTGCGGATGGTCTGCTGCGTGGTGAGCAGTGGCTGGCCACGCAACCACCTGAACAATGGCCCAGCCTGCTGATGCTCAGTGGTGATCAGGTGTATGTGGATGATGTGGCAGGGCCGATGCTGGTCGCCATTCATCAGTTGATTAAGCGATTAGGGTGCTACAACGAAACGTTGCCGGAGGGACTGTCATCCCAGCAGGTGGCAGATAGCGAGGCACTTTATCAACAGCCTTTTTATTATCAGCGCGAGGCCCTGTTGCCGGATGATCCGGCCAGCGAGCAGGTCGCGCGTAAGCTCTTTGCTGGGGCACGCAAGCCCATCTTCACCTCGGATAATGCCCATAACCATTTGCTGACCCTGGCCGAGATGCTGGCGATGTACCTGCTGGTGTGGTCACCTGCGCCCTGGGCACTGGTTGCGCCTGAGGCGATGCCAAGCGGCCTGACCCCTAGCCAGCAGCAACGTTATCAACAGGAACAACAAGCGCTGGATGGTTTCCAGGCGGGGCTGACTCGGGTACGGCGGTTAATGGCCCATTTACCCTGTGCCATGATTTTTGATGACCATGATGTCACCGATGACTGGAACCTGACCGCCGCCTGGGAGCAAACCGCTTATGGTCATCCTTTCTCCAAACGCATTATCGGCAATGCCCTGCTGGCTTATTTGCTCTGCCAGGGGTGGGGTAATGCGCCCCAGCACTTCCCCCTGGAACTTATGGAAAGGGTGCGTCAGGCCTGCGCTGAACCAGGCGGTGAGGCGCATCAACAGGTGCTGGATCAGTTGCTACGTTTTCATCACTGGCATTATCAATGGGAGACGAATCCGCCGCTGTTGGTATTGGATACCCGCACCCATCGCTGGCGTTCGGAGCGCTCGTTGCAGGCACCTTCTGGCCTGATGGACTGGGAGGCACTGACGGATCTGCAACAGCAATTACTGGGCTTAGAGGCGGTGGTACTGGTGTCGCCAGCGCCGGTGTTTGGCGTCAAGCTGATTGAGTCGGTGCAACGTCTGTTTACCTGGATTGGCAAACCCCTGATGGTGGATGCCGAGAACTGGATGGCTCACTCGGGGGCGGCCTATGCCCTGATGAATCTGTTCTGGCACCCCCGCACCCCGCGCCATTTTGTGATCTTGTCCGGCGATGTGCACTACTCCTTTGTCTACGATGTGGAGCTACGTGGCCACGACCGGGGGCCGGATATCTGGCAAATCACCAGTAGCGGCATCAAAAACGAGTTCCCGCCCCGCTTATTGCGGGTGTTTGATCGCCTTAATCGCTGGCTTTACTCCCCCCGTTCGCCACTTAACTGGCTGACCAAGCGACGACGGATGAGGGTGATTCCGCGCCGTCCGCAGGGAGCGGAGCCCGGCACCCGCTTAGTCAATCAGGCCGGGCTTGGCTTACTTGAACTGGATGCAGAAGGGCGGCCACGGCGAGTGGTACAGCTGACCTCGGCCGGAGCGGATATCCACTTTCAGTTGGAGGAAGGGGAGGCTCGTTGGGAATAAGTCGTGCTGATGCTTGGCTAAAAAATGAACAGGGATTACAATGCGCGCCCCTGACTCAACAAGGGTCAGATGAGGTAATACAGGAGGCCGTGATGGCACATAAAAAGCGCAGCAAGCAGGCGCAGACAAGCGCTGTGGTGGTGAACAATCTGGTGGCCAAGTATGCCGAGCAGTTTAACCAGGCGCGGACTTTTATCGACCGCAAAAAAGCCGCCAAGGCGGGCAAACACAAGCATAAGGGCCGTGAGTGGCCTGAGCAGATCGGGTTGCAGGCAGCCTGATCCGCTCAGTTCACTTCGTTTCTTTTCGCTTCTTTTCGCTTAAACCTGGCTGACCAGCCAGCCTAAGTAGCCCAGATAGGCGACAACCAGCACCAAGCCTTCACCGCGTCCCACCACCAGGCCTGTACGGGCAAAGGGCAGCAGCACCAGGGCAAAGCCCAGCATCACCGCAAAATCCAGGCTATTAAAGCCGGCGGCACTGACCGGGTACACCAGCGCAGTCACCCCCAAAATACCGAGGATGTTAAAGGTGTTGGAGCCCACCACGTTGCCAATGGCGATATCGCTATGGCCACGCAGGGCGGCGACGATGGAGGTCACCAGCTCCGGCATACTGGTACCCACCGCCACAATGGTCAGGCCGATCACCACCTGACTAATGCCTAGGCTGGTGGCCAGTTGTACCGCGCCCTCCACAAACAGCATGCCGCCGCCGACCAGCATAGCGATACCGGTAACCACCAATACCGCTGCGATAGCAGGGCCATGTTGATGCAGCTCCATTTCCTCTTCACTACGGGATTCCTGACGCGACTCCCAATAGCTAAAGCCGATATAGCCAAGCAGTAATAACACCAGCAAGGCACCATCCAAGCGGCTCAGGCCACCATCCCACACCAGTGCCCATAGCAGTACGGAGATGGCCACCAGAATCGGCAGATCACGCTTAATCATCTGCAACTGCACCTGTACTGGGCGAATCATCGCCGCCAGGCCCAGGATCAAACCGATGTTAGCGATGTTAGAGCCCACCACGTTACCCAGGGCAATCCCGCTATTTTCACTGAGAGCGGCCTTCACACTCACGGCCAGCTCAGGGGTACTGGTCCCCATCGCCACGATGGTGAGGCCGATTAATAAAGGAGTCAGGCCCAGGCGTAACGCCAGGGCAACACTGCCACGCACCAACGCCTCGGCACCGAGGGTGAGAATGGCAAAACCAGCAAGCAAATACAGCGTCATCGACATCTTCTAGCTTCCATCAATACGGCCATCTGGCCTGCTCCTATTCAATGCAAATGACGGCGATAAACCCAGAGGGGCAAGCGATGATATTTTTTGCTGCTGAGGATGGAAAAAAACGCTGGCATGGCCCATAAAAGGCCTCTGGGCTTTATCCCTCTACACCGACTAACAGAAGGAGTGGTTATGAAATTGGTAGGTTCGGGTACGTCACCCTATGTCCGTCGTATTCGCCTGTTGTTGGTGGATCAACCCTATGAATTTGTTGACCTGAATATCTATGGTGAAGGCCGTGAAGTCCTGCGTCAGCATAGCCCCACCCTGCAAATACCGATGCTGCAAGATGGTGAGCAGGCGCTCTATGACTCCCGCATTATTGGCCGTTACCTCTGCGCCAAACTGGGCCATGCCCCCCTGAGCTGGCAGCAGGAAAACCTGCTCACCCTGGCGGATGCCGTCAATGACGCCAATGTGGTCTTGCTGCTCTCTAAACGTTCAGAACTGCCCGTAGAGGAAGATCGCCTCTATTACCGTTTGCAGCGGGAGCGGACGGCATCCTGTCTGGCGGCGCTGGAGCAGCAGGCGGCACAAGGGGCGTTCAATGAGTGGAACTTTGCCAGTATCTGCCTCTACTGCATGCTCGATTGGGTCGCCTTCCGTGAATTGGTTGCGCTGAGCGACTATCCAGCCTTGCAGAAGTTTTGGCAGCAAAACCAGCAACGCCCAGGCGTGCAGGCGACCGATCCGCGTTTGGCGGTGTAACACTCAACCCTGGCCGAGTGTGGCGTGACGTGGCGGAGGCAAGATGAATATCCAGTTGGAATCCCCCAATCAGGCCGATGTGCTTGCCCTGATCGCCGCGCTCGACGCCTATCAGGACAGCCTTTATCCACCTGAGTGTCGTTACGCCCTGGACTTAACCGCCCTGCAACAGCCGCAGGTTGTTTTTGCCGTGGCTCGAGATGCGCAGCAACGGGCACAAGCCTGCGGCGCCATCGTATTAAATCCGGGCTATGCCGAGCTGAAGCGCATGTATGTTAGCCCCGAGTGCCGTGGCCAGGGGGTAGCCAAAGCCCTATTGGCGCTGCTGGAAGCCCAGGCCATCGCACGGGGCGCTAGCCGCTTTACTCTGGAGACCGGCCCCCTGCAGCCGGAGGCACTGGCGTTTTACCAGGCATGCGGCTATCGCCGTTGCGGGCCTTTTGGCACCTACCGGGATGATCCCATGAGTGTGTTTATGAGTAAGGGGTGTTTAGAGCATCAACATAGCCCTTCAACGCAGGCTGAGAGTTTCTAAAAAAGCTTAGTCGCGCGCCTCTATTTCCACTGAATCTCTGTCTCATTGTGCATCAAGCAAGGCTCTTCAGTTTTGCTTGCCTGTGCGCAGGTTATGTTTGCCTTCTGCTCCTATCGTTGTTTTTTGCCGAGATGTGAATCAGTCGATGCACAGTGTGGTTGTTCAAACATCACTGTAGGGGGGAGCTAAGATCAATATAAATGTTTGTAGGAATATATTTTATACAATATATTTTATTTCGATCTGGCATTGATCGGCTCCTTATAACAGCAATAAAACCCACTACGGAGACACCCATGAAAACCATTAAGACGCTTATTGCCTCTGCGCTTGTCAGTGGCGCATTGCTGGCACCCTTGGCTCATGCTGCGGAAATAACTTGGAAAGTGCCCTCCTCAGTCCCGGAAGGATCATTTTTCTATAACAACTTTCTTAAGCGCTTTGCTGATCACGTTGGCAGCATGACCAACGATAAACTCAACATTCGCCCCTTCGGTGCAGGTGTGGTAGTGCCTGCCTTTAAGGTTTATGAGTCGGTACAGGAAGGAGTGGTAGAGGCAGGTCATTCTACCCCCAGTTATTTAGTCAACCAGGATCCAACCAACGCTATTTTTGCGGGCTTCCCTGGGGGAATGTCTCCTGAAGCAACCATTGCTTGGCTATATGAAGACGGTGGGGCAAAGCGTATGCAGGATTACCGCCGCGAAAAGATGGGGCTGCATAGCCTGATTGTTGGCGTCGGTACATCTGAAGTGTTGGCTCATGCCAATAAGCCAATTCATAACATTGAAGATTTCGCCAATCTGAAATATCGCACCTCCGGTGCATGGGCGGGGGTGCTGAAAGACTACTTAAATGGGGTGCCTACGGTGGTGCCACCGGGTGAAATTTATACGCTGCTGCAACGTAAGGGCGTGGATGCAGTGGAGTGGGCTACGCCGGGATCTAACTTATCGGAAGGCTTCCATGAAGTTGCGCCTTATATCGTGGTGCCAGGCATTCATCAGCCTACTTTCGTTTGGGAAGTAGTGGTCAAAGCAGAAAACTGGGACAAGCTCTCACCTGAGTTACAAGCGCAAATTGAAGCTGCCGCACGCTTAACCACGTTGGAAGCCGTGTGGAGCTTTGCTAATGCCGACATCGGCGCGATGGACAAATACCGCGATTTTGGGGCGCAGATTATTACCCTGGAGAAACCGGTACTTGACCAAATTCGCGGCTATGGCCAGCAGTGGATGAAGGCTCGCGCTCAAGAGCAAGCTGAGAGTGGAAATGAGGCAATGAACACCATTCTTGATGAGTACCTGTCTTACCAGGCGGCCTGGAGTCGCAACTCCAGTATTTTTGTTCGTGACGCCAACTAACTCAGTCGCCAGGGCGCTGTGGCGCCCTTGTGAGGCTTTATTTATGCGCAATGCCCACAAGTATCTCGATCATGTTTCTATTTTTCTTGGCCAGGTTG
The DNA here is from genome assembly GCF_000619885.1 of Balneatrix alpica DSM 16621. Taxonomy (GTDB): domain Bacteria; phylum Pseudomonadota; class Gammaproteobacteria; order Pseudomonadales; family Balneatricaceae; genus Balneatrix; species Balneatrix alpica. Next base: position 60,743 of record NZ_KK211041.1, read on the forward strand.
CCATGTTGCTGGTCTGTTTACTGGTTGGCTCTATGTTGTTTGAGGTAGCAGCACGCTATGTATTTCAAGCACCGACCCTTTGGGCATTTGATCTGTCGTATATGTTTAATGGCAGTTTGTTTTTGCTGGCAGGGGCTTATTCGCTAAAGCATGAGGCGCATGTCCGTATCGACTTTTTATCGCGGCAATTACCCATCGTTATCCAACAAAATCTTAATGGGCTGGTTTATGCCTTTTTAGCGGGCCCTGCTTTTGCGGTATTTGCCTGGATCGCCACAGAAAAGACATACAAAGCTTATCTAACCGGTGAGGTTGAAAGTACCAGTCCCTGGGCACCTCTGATTTGGCCATTTTATGCAGCGTTGGCGATAGGGCTGATCGCCTTTACCTTGCAGCTGTACCTGGAGGCTAGCAAGTTTATGTTGCGAGTCGCGGCTCCGGGGCACTGTGCAGAAGCAGGAGATGTGTCCCATGATTGAGCTGATTCCAGTATGGATGTTTATCGCTCTTTTCACCTTTGTGTTTATGGGTATTCCGGTTGCACTCTCACTTATTATCGTTGCGACCGGTTTTGGAATAATGGTATTTGGCGATAGTGCCTTTTTGCAGCTGTATGGCGCTATTTTGCATACGGCTTCTAACTTTACCTTGTCGGCTATTCCCCTGTTTATTCTGATGGGAGCAATTCTTGAGCAAACAGGTTTAGCGTTGCGTTTATTTAACGCACTACAGTTGTGGATGGGACGTTTTCCCGGTGGTCTGGCATTAGCCACCATCACCATGTGCGCCATTTTTGCTGCGGCATCCGGTGTGGTAGGGGCAGTGGAAATTGTGGTGGGGATGATGGCGTTACCGGCAATGAGCAAGTACCGCTATGACCAGGGGCTGATGGCTGGCACCGTGTGTGCGGGGGGATCATTAGGCACCATTATTCCGCCTTCTATCGTGGTAGTGGTGTACTCCTCTATGGCGCAGCTATCAATTGGCCAGTTGTTTGCTGCCAGTGTGATTCCCGGTTTGCTGATGGTGGTTTTGTTTATGGTGTATGTGTTGATTGCCTGCCGAATCAACAAAACTTTGGGGCCTCCTGCAAATGAAAGCGACTCCGTCAGCACTCACGAAAAAATACGGCTGACATTATCGGCGATTATTCCCCCGGTGTTGTTGATTGCGGCGGTACTCGGCTCATTGCTGCTGGGGATTGCCTCGCCAACAGAGGCGGCGGCAGTGGGGGCGGCTGGGGCTGCAATCCTAGCATTGGCATTCCGAGAACTGAGCTGGGCTAAGTTTGTCAGTGCGTTGCAAACTACCATCAAAATTACTGCCATGATCATGCTCATTGTGATGGGTGGCACCATGTTCACCAGTATTTTTGCTGTCGCTGGTGGTGGTTGGATGATCTCTGACTGGGTCGATAGCCTGGATATGGGCACTTATGGCTTGATCTTCTTTTTGATGGCAGTGGTATTTGTTGCCGGTTTTGTACTGGACTGGATTTCAGTTGTGCTCATTTTTGTGCCTATTTTTACTCCGCTGGTTAAAGCGGCAGGCATTGATCCTATCTGGTTTGCTGTGATGTTTATGGTGGTTATTCAAACTTCCTACCTGACTCCTCCCATGGCACCTTCGATTTTTTACTTGAAGTCGATCGCACCGCCGGAGATGACTTACCGGCATATGTATAAAGGAGTGGTGCCCTTTGTGCTGCTGCAGTTATTAGTCTTGGCAATTGTGGTATTGGTGCCAGAGGCCGCGACTTACCTACCAAGCTTAATCAGTGCCCGGTAATGGCAAGATAACTGCTTTTGCTCTGACTCAGATGGCCCCTATTTGCATGATTTTTTCAGGCGAGTAGGGGCTATCGTACGTTAGGTGGGTTGGATGAACAGCCTAGGCTTTTGCACCCTTTATCAAGCTGCCAGACGCTGGCGTGAGCCACACTTGCGCTTACCCCGTGATTGCTAATTCCGCTTTGCTGGGGGAGGTTGGAGAAGTCGTAGGCGCCCTGCAGCTTTGTGCTCGTATCCATGCTCCCGCGTGGATACGCATACGGAACTTCGCCCACTCCTTGAACGGATGGCGTAGGTTGGAAAAGCCGTAGGGCCTTCCAACATAGCTGCTATGCCAGATCGCGCAATACTCTGTTGGATGGCGCCGCGTGGCGGCTTATCCAACCTACATCCGGTGCTTGTGGTGACGCTCCCAGAGAGTAGAGGGGCTAATAGGTGGCTGAATCAACGACTTATTTCCCGATAATGCTGCATTCCAAGCAGTGTATTGTTGGTTGGTATGCTAGCAGTGCGCGCACTGCTACCAAAGGGCCCTGGCATTTTTGGCAAAACTGGACGAATATCAACCCATTAGGGAAGGCGAGCAGCAAGATGCCCCACATGTGAATTTTTCACAGAGGAAATTAGTTATGCTTAAGTATTAAATGATTTTCTTAAAATTTTTTAACTTTGTTTGGGGCGCAAATAAGTATACTTAGAATGAAGTGTTAGCCGTAAGGGATACAGTCATGCTTGCGAAATTAATTCCATATGCTGGTAGATGGAAAAAAATGAGTTTAATTGAAAAAATTGGTTGTGCTGGAAGCGTTGCAACCATATTGGGAGTAATGATTCAGATAAGTTTTTTGATGCTAAATGATGATACTGAAATGCTACCTTCGGAGAAGCTAGTTATAGACTCTCATAAGACGAAAATTGTAATTGATAGAATTGAGTTAAAAAGTTTTTACAAGGTTAACGAGCCTTATGTGGTAATGGTAATAAAAAATATCTCAGATGTTACGGCAAGAAATGTAAGTGTTTCATTTGTTTCGGATTCAGGAGAGATTTTTGCACAACAAGATGGTGTTCGAGAGTTGTGGCGCCATAAAAATCTTGCCATTGAAAGTCAAAAAGAAGCATATATACCTGTGGCTCCACTTTCTGAATATACGGAAGAGATTTCTGAGAAAAATCGGAATGCTAAACTTCTAAAATTTAGACTTCCAGATGTTGCAGAAGCACCCTTTGAAATTAATAGTCAGGTGTGCGGAAACGACCAAGATATTATTGGTTGTAGCTATGAAACGATACAGCGCTCAACAGTTGTTAATATATCATACGAGTCAATTTTTAATGAAAAAATATCTCAGCTTGAACAATGGTTTAATATATTTTTGTTAGGTGAGCCGCAAATTTCAAGAGGAAGTGGATGACAAAAAATACACGTATCAATTTGCTCCGTGCTTCAATTTTTCTCTGAGTTGGGGAGTGAAGCTAAGGAGTTATATTAATGTATAGATTATCATTTAAATTGATGATGTTGATCATTGCGATAGATTAATAGGAAGTCTCATCATAGTCATAGCGTTATTTTGGGAAAAAGGTCACGCCAAGCAGTGCTCACCCCGTTCTTTCCAATTCCTGTAGATAAGTCTCCAACACCAGATGGGGCCTATCGCCTTTACGGGTGACAGCAAAATAACCGGTTTGATAGCGGTAACGCTCTGGCGCCAGGGGACGCATGGCGCCTTGGTTGACCCAGAGTTCAGCGTAGTGGGTGGGCAGGTAGCCAATAAAACAGCCGGTCAGGATTAAAAAGGCGATGCCTTCGCGGTCGGTGGCGGTGGCACTGGCCTTCAGGCACTGTTGCAGGGCTTTAATGTCCGCCGTTTGGGCATAGGCCGGGAGGACGGCATCCACCTTGGCCAGGGTCTTGTCATTGAGTTGTTGATCATCGCCATCAAATAGCGGGTGTTGCTGGCTGCAGTAGAGCAGGGCTTCCTCGGTATAAAGCGGCAGGTAGTTGAGGCTGGGCAAGGGGCGCAGTTCAGGGATGATGCCGATTTGCAGGCGGCCATCCAGCACGGCAATTTCGATTTCATTCGGCGGCAGCATGTGGATATTGATGCGCACCTCCGCCCCCCGTTGTTTGAGGGCGGCGAGGGCGTGGGTAATGCGCATATGGGGCATGGTGACGAGATTATCGGTAATGCCGATATTCAGCTCGCCCTTGAGTTGAGCATGCAGGGCGTTGACATGGGTCTTGAAGGATTCCAGCGCACTCAGCACTTGTAGCGCCGCGGTGTGTACCTCGGCCCCTTCATCGGTGAGGGCAAAGCCGCCGCGCCCGCGTTGGCACAGGCGCAGCCCCAGGCGTTTTTCCAGATCGGCAATGGCGATACTGATCGCGGCCCGGCTGATATTAAGCTCCACTTCCGCAGCGGAAAAACCACCGCAATCCACCACGGTTTTAAAGATGCGCAGCAGGCGGATATCGGCTTCGCTGACCTGGCCACGCAGGGGTAAATTGCTGCTGGGACTGGCTGGGGGCATGGCTTACCTCGGTGACAAGATGGGGGCTGGAAAAGGCGACTCAGTAAGTTAAGTAAAAGATTAACTCAAAATTAATATATTTGAATTTATTTACCTAAATGGTCGTTGCACACTGCTGCCATAGTCGATACTGATCGAGGACGCAGCCATGTCAGATAACAGCAATAAAACCTGGGCAGGCCTGAGCCGGGCGGATCTTGAAGCCCACTGGATGCCTTATACCGGCAACCGCAATTTCAAGCAGGACCCCCGCATGATCGTGGCAGCCAAGGGCTGCTATTACACCGATGCCGATGGCCGCCAGATTTTTGATGGTCTGTCTGGCCTCTGGACCTGTGGCGCCGGCCACTGCCGTGATGAGATCGCCGAGGCGGTCAGCCAGCAGATTCGGCAACTGGATTACTCCCCGGCATTTCAGTTTGGTCACCCCAAGTCCTTCGAGTTAGCCAACCGGATTAAAGCCCTGACCCCAGCCGGGTTGGATTATGTGTTCTTCACCGGTTCCGGCTCTGAGTCGGCAGATACGTCCTTAAAAATCGCCCGCGCTTACTGGCGTAAGAAGGGTATGCCGAGCAAAACCAAGCTGATTGGCCGGATCAAGGGTTACCACGGGGTGAACTTTGGCGGTATCAGTGTGGGGGGCATTGGTGCCAACCGCGCCCTCTATGGCCAGGGAGTGGATGCGGATCATCTTTCCCACACCATGCTGGCGGAGAACCGCTTCACTCGTGGTATGCCGACTACAGGCGCGGAGTTGGCCAACGAGCTGGAAGAGCTGGTGGCCCTGCACGATGCCTCCAATATTGCTGCGGTGATCGTTGAGCCCTTGGCCGGTTCTGCCGGGGTGATTCCCCCGCCCCAGGGTTATTTGCAGCGTCTGCGTGAGCTGTGCACCAAGCACAATATCCTGCTGATTTTTGATGAGGTCATCACCGGCTTTGGCCGCATGGGTGCCAATACCGGTGCCGAAGCCTTTGGCGTGACGCCGGATATTCTCAACGTTGCCAAGCAGCTGACCAACGGTAGTCAGCCGATGGGGGCGGTGATCGTCAAAGACGAGATTTATCAGTGCTTTATGGAGCACGGTGGCCCCGATTACATGCTGGAGCTGCCCCACGGTTATACCTATTCCGCCCACCCGGTGGCCTGTGCAGCGGGGCTGGCGGCACTGGATATTCTGGAAAATGATCGTCTGGTGGATCGCGTTAAAGAGATGGCGCCGATTTTTGAGAATGCCCTGCACAGCCTCAAGGGCAGCAAGTATGTCAGTGATATCCGTAACTTTGGCTTGGCCGGGGCCCTGACCCTGGAGGCCGCGCCTGGGCAACCGGCTCTGCGCCCCTATGAGGTGGCGATGAGCTGCTGGAAGAAGGGCTTCTATGTGCGCTATGGCGGCGACACCATCCAGCTTGGCCTGCCCTTTATTGTCGAGCGGGAAGAGATTGACCGCCTGATTAACGCCCTGGGCGACTCCCTCAACGAATTAGCATAAGGACACTCCTATGGAAATCGTCGGACACCTGATTAACGGCCAGCCGCGCCAGGACCATGAGCGCTTGCAGGATGTGTATAACCCCTCCACCGGCGCAGTGAGCAAGCAAGTTGCCCTGGCGGGTTTGGCGACGGTGGAGGAGGCCATTGCCTCAGCCCAGGCGGCCTTCCCGGCTTGGCGTAACACCCCGCCACAAAAGCGGGCGCGGATTATGTTCCGCTTTAAAGAATTGCTGGAGCAGCATGCTGAGACCATCGTCCGCCTGATTGGTGAGGAGCATGGCAAGATTGTTCATGATGCCCAGGGTGAGTTGCAGCGTGGTATCGAAAATGTTGAGTACGCGTGCTATGCGCCGGAGTTGCTCAAGGGCGAGCATTCCAAAAACGTAGGCCCCTCGATTGATTCCTGGAGTGAGTTCCAGCCCCTGGGAGTGGTGGCGGGGATTACACCCTTTAACTTCCCGGCGATGGTGCCGCTGTGGATGTATCCGATGGCCATCGTTTGCGGCAACTGCTTTATCCTCAAGCCCTCTGAGCGTGATCCCTCTTCTGCGCTCTTTATTGCCCAATTGCTGCACGAAGCCGGTTTACCTGCTGGGGTGTTGAACGTGGTCAATGGCGATAAAACCTGTGTTGATGTGCTGCTGACCGACAAGCGTATCCAGGCGGTGAGCTTTGTTGGCTCCACCCCGATTGCCGAATACGTCTATCAAACCGCCAACCAGCACGGCAAGCGTTGCCAGGCCCTAGGGGGCGCGAAGAACCACGCCATCGTCATGCCTGATGCGGATTTGGATAATGCGGTGAATGCGCTGATGGGGGCGGCCTTTGGCTCTTCCGGCGAGCGCTGCATGGCGATTTCAGTCGCGGTGGCGGTGGGCCAGCAAACTGGCGATGCGCTGGTAGCCAAGCTGCAGGAGCGGATGACCAGCCTGAAGGTTGGCCCGCACCATGATGCCAGCAACGACTTTGGCCCGTTGATTACCCGGGCGCACCAGCAGAAGGTGATGGGTTATATCACCGAGGCGCGTGAGCAGGGTGCCAAGGTGGTGGTGAATGGTTGTGAAGTGCAGGTGGCGGGCCATGAACAGGGCTTTTATGTCGGTGGCACCCTGATTGATCAGGTGCAGCCGGGCATGCGCTGCTATGAGGAAGAAATCTTCGGCCCAGTGCTGGCGGTCGTGCGGGTCGATAGCATGGAAGAGGCGATGCGCCTGATTGATGAGCACGAATACGGTAATGGCACCTGCATCTTTACCCGTGATGGTGAGGCAGCGCGTTACTTTAGCGATCATATTCAGGTGGGCATGGTGGGCATCAACGTGCCCCTACCGGTGCCGGTGGCGTATCACAGCTTTGGTGGCTGGAAGCGCTCCCTGTTCGGTGATCTGCATGCCTATGGGCCGGATGCGGTGCGCTTCTATACCAAGCGTAAGACCATCACCCAGCGCTGGCCCTCCAGTGGCGTGCGTGAAGGGGCGCAGTTCTCCTTCCCATCCTAAGATTTACGTCAAAGCAGTAGTCCGATTGGGAGCCGCAAGGCTCCCTTTTTTGTGGCGTTATTTTTTGGGGGGCTGGAGTCAGGCTTGATCCGAGAGGGCGGGGTCTTCCCCAAATACCTGGAAGCCCTGGCCGCCGGCGGCCTTAGCCTGGTACATCGCTGCATCGGCGCGGCGCAGCAGCTTGTTGCTACTGTTGCCATGCTGTGGCGCCAGACTAATACCGATGCTGATGCCGCATTCAATCAATCTGCCCTGCAGGGCGAAGGGGAGTGAAAAAGCCTGGACCAGCCGTGCGGCCAAGACACTGGCGGGTTGCAGGGTGGCCTCTGGCAACAGAATGACAAACTCATCGCCCCCCAGACGAGCAAAGATCGCTTCCCCAGGGAGCTGGCTTTGTTGGCGTGCCACGCTCTGACGCAAAAGCTCATCCCCCGCTTGATGGCTGAGGTTGTCGTTGACCCACTTGAGTTTATCAATATCAGTAAACAGCAGGGCGAACTGAGCCTGGGCATTGTGACTGAGCCATTGGTGCAACAGCTCCATAAAAAAGTGACGGTTGGGTAGGCCGGTCAGGCTGTCATGGTTGGCTTGATATTGCAGGCGTGCGTTGAGCTCATGCAGCTCGGTAATGTCCTCGCACACCAGCACGCGCAGGCTGTCGTTCTCCCCCATGCGGACTTGCCGGCCACGTTGGCGTGCCCATATATGGCTTTGGTCTGCTTTTAACATGGGCACCTCGGTGCGCAGCTCTTGCCCCTTAAGCAACGTTTGCCAGTTTTTATTGGCCAGCGCCTGGCTAGTGTCGGGGTGCAATTGCAGATAATGACGCCCCACCAATTCTTGACTCTGGTAACCCAGTTGCATGGCGCCATAGTCGCTCACCCGGGTAATAAAGCCTTCTTGGTCTAGGGTCAGGGTGAGGGTTGGGCTGGCATTAATCAGCAAGTGGAGAAAGTCATGCTGGCTGGCGAGGATTTGCGCCTGTTGGTTCTGAGCCTGGATACGCTCCAGGGTATTGCCAAGTAAGCTGCCCAAGGCATTGAGGATGTCCATCAACTCTTCACCCTGAGCGATGCTATTGGGGCTGGCCAGGTTGAGTAGGGCGCAAAGCTGGCCATGGATATGAATCGGTACCGCCCAAGCACTAATTAACCCGGCGTCGGCCAGCAGCCGATGCTCGTGCAGGCTGGACTGGCGTAAATCTGCCGTATGCAGGGTATGGTTGGCCTGCCAGGCACGCATCAGGCCAGAGTCACGGTTAGCGGGTATTTCACGCATATCGACACAGGCTTGGCCACTGAAAAAGCGGACTTCAAAAGCCTTCAGCTCCCCCTCCAGAAAGCGCGGCAAGGCATAACTGATCCGGGTGACGGGCATAAAGTGGCTGATGCTGGCGCTGACATGGGCAAAGACTTCGGATTCACTGACCGCTCCTGACAGTTTGGCTGCCAGTTGATTGAGCAATTGCAGTTGTTCGGCAAAGCCACGGAAACGTTCCAGTCGTTGTTGCGTGCGTTCAAGCAGGCGTAAGCGCTCCAGCTGGGTTGAAACCAAGGCCCCAATTTGCTCGAAACGCTCTAGCAGGGCAGGGGAGTAGAGAGCCTGATCATCAGTGGCGAGGTTAAGGCAGCCCAGGCAGCTATCTTCTACCTGCAAAGGGCAGTTCAGAATGGCCTGCATGCCATCCGCAGCCAGTATGGCTTCGTCTAGCCAGGGGCTTTGAGGGTCAAGAGGGCGGGTTAGTTTGGCCTTGCCTGTGATGGCTGCCTGACCGGTATGGGTGTGTTGGACGGGCACGCTGGCCCCGAGCGGAATCACCCCCTCGACGCCATGTAGCGCCATCACCGCCATCTGCTGATTCGCCATATCTAACTGGGCGAAGCTGGCCCGTTGCGCAGGAATAATGTTTGGCAGCATGCGCGCGACACAGCGAAAGACTTCGGTCTCTGAATCTGCCTGGGTAATGGCAATAATCAGTTGACCGAGTGCAGAGGCAGTCAGGTCGGCAACGTCATGCTGCATGCAGCCTCCCTTGGGTTGGCCGCGTGGAGCGCACTACGGCAGCGGCGAGATCAACAGTGATTCATGCTTAATGGGGTTAGCACCTTACTCAGGCAAGTTCAGCCGGGGCGTAGCAACTGAGGAACATCCGCACCGAGGTATCAATACAGCGCTGTTGTTGTGCGGCATCTAAGGCTGGGCGGCGCATCAGTAGCTGGGGCCAGAAGGCGCTGCTTTTTAACAAAGATAAGAATTGGTTGGCAGCTAGCTCGACATCATCCAATGCCAGACGGCCATCTTCTCGGGCCGCTTGAATCCAGGCTTGCAACTGGCTGGCACTTTTACCGATTTCCTGGGCCACTAACAGGGCAACCTGTTCACTGTGGATAGCCTCCCCCATCAGCGTGCGGGAGAGCAGGATAAAATCAGCATCGGTGAGTAACGCCATTTCCTGGGCCGCAATCTCGCTTAGCTGTTGTTTAAGGGGGCGGTCCGGCTGATAACGTACGCTGATGGCATTACTGAGCAGGGCGATCAGATGTTGCACCATGGCCAAGAATAGCTCGTCTTTACTGGCAAAGTGGTTATACACCGTGCGCTTGGACACCTGTGCCACCGCTGCCAGACGATCCATGCTGGTGGCTTGAAAGCCATGCTGGCTGAACTCGCTGATGGCGGCTTGCAAAATGGCCGCACGTTTTTGTTCGGAGAGGGTGGGGGCAGCTGGCATAGCAAGACCTGATGATTAGCAGTGAAGCGGGAGTGCTGTTAGGGGGTAAATACTACACTTGCGAGTTTACTTTTGCTAATTGATGTGTAAACTGCACGGTGTAGTTTATGGCTATCACAAGGAGCCCCCATGTCCACATGCAGTTTGCGCGTTAAGCAGGATGTCTTCCCTTCCACCCAAGCGCCGCGCCGCGGTGGGCGTTTTATTAATCAAGCTGCCTTGCCGAAACTATCAGGGCGAGAGCAGTTGCAGTTGTTCTGGCGCTTTTTCTTTGAACCTCGTCCGCTGGGAACGCCTAAGTTGCCCATCCCGGTGCAGCCACTGAATCAGGCAGTCTTGGCCGCACAGAATCCGGATCACACTCAGGTTTATCGCCTGGGGCATTCCAGCTTGTTATTACACATAGGCGGGCGTTACTGGCTCACTGATCCGGTGTTTGCCAAGCGTGCCTCACCCTTTTCTTTTATTGGCCCTAAGCGTTTCCATGCACCGCCGCTAGCGCTGGAAGATTTGCCGCCTCTGGCCGGGGTGATTCTGTCGCACAATCATTACGATCATTTGGATAAAGCCAGCATTAAAGCCCTGATCAATAAGAGCGAAGGGTTTTACATGCCGCTGGGGGTAGGGGCGTCGCTACGAAAATGGGGAGTGCCGGAGACCAAAATCCATGAGTTTGACTGGTGGCAGGAAAGGCAAGTGCCGGGTTTGCGCTTGATCGCAACGCCATCACAACACTTTTCTGGACGCGGCTTGGCGGATGCCAATCAAAGCCTGTGGTGCTCCTGGGTGTTGATAGGGGAGCAACAGAAAATCTTTTTCAGTGGTGACTCTGGCTATTTTGCTGGCTTTGCCGAGATTGGCCGCCGCTTTGGGCCCTTTGATCTGACCCTGATGGAAGCCGGTGCCTATGACCCCCAATGGGCGGGTGTACACATGCTGCCGGAGGAAAGTGTGCAGGCTCACCTGGACTTAGGGGGCAAGGTGATGATGCCGATCCACAATGGCACCTTCGACCTCGCCTTTCATGCCTGGTATGACCCCTTCGAGCAGATTTGGCAGTTAGCCAAGCAGCAGGGGGTAGCGCTGGCATTGCCGCAAATTGGTGAGCCCTGGGTACTGGAGCAGGCGAGTGTCGCCCGCCCCTGGTGGCGCAGTTTGTTGCCCCGTTAAGGTTGGAGATAGCCAAAGTCCGCCAGTTGCCGCTGCACCGGCTCGGAGCGCAAATAAGCACTTAAACGCTCCGCCAGGGCCTGCTGAGAGCTGGCTTTCAAGATTACTAGTTGCTGCTCCAACGGCTGGTAGTAGCCGGGGGGAATGATTAATACCTGGTTGAGGGGGATGCCTTGCAACAGCAGTAGGCTGGCGGGCAGTAAAGCCCCTTCAACCTGGCCACTGGCGGCCATCCGCTTGGCGGTGGGGCTGTCAAAGGTTTGCAGTAATTGCCCCCGTTGCCAGGGCCAGCGGCTCAGGCTTTGCAATAAATTCTGGCCAGCACGGCCATAAGCATCCAGCTTGGGGTTAACCATCGCCAGGCTGCTGAGTTGTTGCAGGGTGCCGGGTTGTGGGTGGCTGGTGCGAGGTGTCCACAACCAGAGCTGGCCGATGGCATAGGTTTGGCGGGAGCCGGAACGGATTAATCCCTGGGATTCCAGCAAGCTGGGAACACGGGCATCCGGAGCCAGCAACATATCCAATTCGCCGGCTTTGGCCTGCTGCTCCAGGGTGCTGCCAGGGGCGCTGACCAGAGTAATAGAGTGACCGGCCTCAGGCTCAAACTGGGCGATCAGGCTGGCCATGATGGGTTCCAGGTCATGACCTATCCCCAGTTTAAAGTTACTGGCCTGAGCCAGCAGGCTATAGGGCAGTAAGACAAGCAGTAATAGCAGACGCATCAGCGATCCCTGTCAGTGCATAGTAAGTACATAAGGCGAGGTTTAGCTGTACGGCCAGTCAGCCACCTTTGGTGCGTTGCATAATACACTGTGATTCCTCGCTGCTTAACCGGGTTGCGCTTAAGATGCGCTCCTTGGTGATCATTATGACCTATGTTTAGTAAACCGCACTCTTTGCAGGAAGCCCAACATGACTGCCCGTTCCCTTTCCTTTGTGCTGCTTTGTTCCTGGTTGCTGACCGCCTGTAGTGAGCCCCCCGCACCTATCCAGACCACTAGCGTACGGCCAGTTAAATTGGTGCAGGTGAGTGATGCGAAAGACCAGCTGGTACGTGAGTTTCCTGCCCGCATTGCCGCCACCCAGGAGGCGGATTTGTCGTTCCGGGTGGGGGGCGAGTTAAGGCAGTTGCCGGTATTGCAGGGGCAGCGAGTCCAAAAGGGCGAATTGATTGCCGAGCTTGATCCCACCGATTACCAGTTACAGCTTAAGGATCGTGAGGCCAGCTACCAGTTGGCGTTGACCCAGTTTCAGCGGATCGAAAAGCTACTCGGTCAGCGTTTGGTTTCCCAGGCGGAATATGATCAGAAAAAGGCCCAGCTGAGTTCGGCGGAGGCGGCCCTGCGTCTGGCCCGCCAGGAGCTGGCCTACACCCAGTTAAAAGCGCCCTTTGCCGGGGTGGTGGCGGCCACCTATGTAGAAAACTTCCAAGTGGTGCAGGCCAAGCAAGCGGTGGTAACCCTGCAGGCGGGTAATGTGCTGGATGCCATCTTCCAGGTACCGGAGAACCTGCTGGGCAATATCCAGGGGGATGGCCGTGATTATCATCCCCAGGTGCGCCTGGATAGCTTGGGAGGGCTGATGGTGGAAGGAACCTTGAAGGAGTACTCCACCGTTGCCGATGCCAAAACCCTGACCTACGAGGTGCGGGTCAGCTTTGAAAAACCCGCTAACTTCACCGCCTTGCCGGGGATGCGGGCAACGGTGATTGTCGATTTTGCCCAGCTCTATGGTGATAACCAGCAGGCCACCCTGGAGGTGCCGGTGGAGGCGGTATTCAGCCCGGATCAGCAAGGCGAGCAAGATAAGCAAGTCTGGGTGGCCAGCCAGGATGCGCAAGGCAAATGGCAGGTGCAGGCACGTGCGGTAGAGGTGGGGCAGATCAGCAGTAAGGGGATTCAGATACTCAGCGGGTTAACGGCCGGTGAGCAGGTGGTGGCCACGGGGGTGCATGAGCTGCACGAGGGCATGGAAGTCAAACCCTGGGTACGGGAGCGGGGGCTGTAATGAATATCGCCGGTTACTTTATTGAGCGCAAAGTTACCAGCTGGCTGGTGACCCTGCTGCTGGGCCTGGGTGGTTTAATCGCCTTTATGGAGCTGGGACGGTTGGAAGACCCAGCCTTTACCATCAAAACCGCCATGGTTACCGCCCAGTATCCCGGTGCCTCGCCACAGCAGGTGGAGGAGGAAGTGACCTATCCGCTGGAGAACGCCATCCAGCAATTACCCTATATCGATAAGATTCGCTCCATTTCCAGCAATGGCCTGACCCAGATTATTGTCGATGTGCACAGCACCTATGGCCCGGATGAGTTACCGCAGATCTGGGATGAACTGCGGCGCAAGGTCAATGATTTGGCTCCCCGTTTACCTCCAGGGGTGAAAACGCCAGTGGTCAATGATGACTTTGGCGATGTGTTTGGCATCTGGCTCAATATCAGTGGTCAGGGTTACAGCTATCAGGAGCTACGTGATTTTGCCGACCTGGTGCGGCGCGAGCTGGTGTTGGTGCCTGGGGTCGGCAAGGTCAGCCTCAATGGCACTTTGCAGGAAGAAGTACAGATCGAAATCTCCCGTACCCAGCTGGCCTTGCTGGGGCTGTCGATGCAGCAGGTGTTTGGCATCCTGCAAAGTCAGAACGTGGTGTCCAATGCGGGCAGTGTGCGGGTGGGCTCGGAGTCGATCCGTCTGCATCCCACCGGTGAGTTTAACCGGGTGGAGGAGCTGGAGCGCCTGCTGATCAGCGAACCCGGCAGTGATCGCGCCATCTACCTGGGGGACATCGCCCAGATTCAGCGGGGCTTTGCCGAGGTGCCAAGCAACCTCTATCGCTCTAATGGTCAACCGGCGTTGGCGCTGGGAGTGTCTTTCGCCCCTGGGGTGAACGTGGTCAATACCGGTATGGCGGTCATGCAGCGCCTGGCCCAGCTGGATGCCGAGCGTCCTGCCGGTATGCAGTTGGATACCTTCTATAACCAGTCCGAGGAGGTGGACGCCTCGATTCAGGACTTCGTTAATAACTTCCTGGCCTCGGTGGCCATTGTGGTGGCGGTGCTGCTGCTCTTTATGGGGGCCCGTTCCGGTCTGTTGATTGGTCTGGTGCTGGCGCTGACGGTGCTGGGCAGCTTTATCTTTATGAAACTCTGGGGTATCGAGTTGCAGCGTATCTCCCTGGGGGCGCTGGTGATTGCCCTGGGGATGCTGGTGGATAACGCCATCGTGGTGGTGGAAGGTATTCTGGTGGGGCTGCAGCGGGGACAGAGTCGCCTGCAGGCCGCTAATGCCGTGGTCAAGCAGACTGCCTTGCCGTTGCTGGGGGCAACGGTGATTGCGGTGTTGGCCTTCGCGCCCATTGGCCTATCCGATGATGCCACCGGCGAATACTGCTATTCACTCTTCCAGGTGCTGCTGATTTCCCTGCTGTTGAGCTGGGTCACCGCCATCAGCATCACCCCTTTCTTTGCCTCCCTGCTGTTTAAAGAGCAGCTGCTGCAGGAGGAAGAGGTTGATCCCTACCGTGGCCTGATTTTTAGCGGTTATCGCCGTTTGCTCGGGTTGTGCATGCGCCATCGGCTGCTGACCATGGTGCTACTGTCAGCGTTGTTGCTGGTATCGGTGCTGGGTTTTGCCAAGGTGCGGCAGAGCTTTTTCCCGCCTTCTAATACCCCGATGTTTTTTGTTGATCTGTGGCTGCCCCAGGGCACCGATATTCGGGCCACGGAACAGGCAGTGATCGAGCTGGAACAACTGATCCTGCAGGATCAGCGGGTGGAGCGGGCGGTCAGCACCCTGGGGCGTGGGGCGTGGGGCGATGCGCTTTATCCTCACCTATGATCCGGAAAAGAGTTACGCCAACTACGCCCAGATTCTGGTGCGAACCGGTGAACAGGCGGACATCGTGCCGCTGATTAACGAGCTGGATCAACGTTGGCCTGAGCTGCTGCCCCAGGCCAATATCAAGTTCCGCCAGCTGATGTTGGGGCCAGGTGCTGGCGCCAAGGTGGAAGCCCGCTTTAGTGGCCCCGATCCTGAGGTGTTGCGCCAGTTAGGTGAGCAGGCCAAGCGCATTCTGCTGGCGGATCAGGCCGCCACTGGCGTCATGCATGACTGGCGCAACCGCAGTAAGGTGATTCGGCCCCAGCTGGATGAAGCCCAGGCCCGTGCCACCGGCATCAATAAAACCGAGCTGGACGATGTGCTGCTGATGAACTTCTCCGGCATGCAGGTGGGATTGTATCGGGATGGCACCCGCATGCTGCCGATTATTACCCGGCCGCCGGAACAGGAGCGCTTAGATGCCAGCCAAATGCATAACCTGCAACTGTGGAGCCCGTCACTCCAGGCCTATATTCCTATCAGTCAGGTGGTGACAGCCTTCGTCAGCGAGTGGGAAAACCCCTTGATGATGCGGCGTGACCGCAAGCGCACCCTGACGGTGATGGCGGACCCCAGCATCCTCAGTGGTGAAACCGGCGCGCAACTGTTGGCGCGGGTGAAGGGCCCGATCGAGGCGATCGAACTGCCCCCAGGCTATGAACTGCAATGGGGCGGTGAGCTGGAAAACTCGCAAAAAGCACAAAAAGCCGTATTTGGTGCTTTGCCGCTGGGTTATCTGCTGATGTTCATCATCACCGTGCTGCTGTTTGACTCCTTCAAAAAAGCCGCAGTGATCTGGATTACCGTGCCTCTGGCGGTGATTGGGGTGACCCTCGGTTTCCTCAGTACCGGCATCCCCTTTGGCTTTATGGCACTGCTGGGCTTTTTGAGCCTGTCGGGGATGCTGATTAAAAACGGCATTGTGCTGGTGGATGAAATCAACCTGCAGCTCAGCAGCGGTAAAGATGCCTATGCCTCGGTGGTGGATGCCTCCATCAGCCGGGTCAGGCCGGTGGCGATGGCGGCCCTTACCACCATTCTGGGGATGGCGCCGCTGCTAACCGATGCCTTCTTCCAGAGCATGGCGGTGGTGATCATGTTTGGTCTGGCGGCGGCTACCCTGCTGACCCTGGTGGTGCTGCCTGTGCTTTACACCCTGTTTTTCCGCATTCAACCGCATCGATAACCCTGCCGACTCCTGCAGGCCGCTGCAGGAGTCAGCTTTCTCCCCGTTGCCGGCGATACTCGTCCGGACTCATCCCCATCAAGCGTTTAAACATGCCGATAAAAGCCGAGGCACTGCTATAGCCCAGTTCCAGGGCAATGGTTTCCACCTTGGCGCCGGCCTCCAGCCATTCCATTGCTTTTAGTACCCGCAGACGCTGACGCCACTCCAATAGCGGCATACCCAGGTCACGCTGACTGCGACGGGCGAGGGTGCGCTCACTGGTATGAACCTGCGCAGCCAACTCTGCCAGCGATGTATTGGCTCCAGGATTGGCTTCTAAAGTGCTCAAAACAGGGGCCAATAGGGGGTCGCTGGAGCTGGGTAAGTAACTGCCGGCACAAGGGGCGGCGGCCAATTGCTCAATCAACACCTGCAGCAGGTGCTGATCCTGCGGGCGATAGGGAGGGGTGGGGGGATGCTCACGCAGATGGGTCAGCAGGGCGCTGATTAAGGGCGTAATCAATAACGCGCAGGTCTGCTTTGGGAAGTCATAGGCATCAGGGTTGGCGACATAGAGTGAACAGTGCCAGGCCGCATGACGATTTAGCCCCTGGTGCGGAGTATTAGGGGGCAGCCACAGGGCATATTGGGACGGCACCAGATAGTGCTTATCCGCCACCTTCACCTCCATCACCCCGGAATAGGAATACACCAGCTCACCATTGGGATGCTGGTGAGTGGGATAGAGCGCATGGGCGGGCACCTGGGCCTGGCGGAAAAAAATCGGCTCAGACAGAGGTTGATTAAAGGGCGCAAGGCGATGGGGAGCGGTTTTCGACATATTGTCACCTGACGACTAGCGATTGTCTGAAACTCACTATATCCAATCTTCACGACAGGCGCACAATGGTCGCATTGAGGTGAGGAGCCTGATGATGGATAGCCGGAAACCCCTGGACTCATTGGCCATTGGCCTGATGATTCCGTTCTGTATTTGTTTTGGTTTGCAACAGGTTGCCCTTAAAGCGGCGGCGCCGGACATGGCACCGATGCTGCAAATTGCCTTGCGCTCCATTCTCGGCGCCGCGATGGTGTATGCCCTGCTGCGCTGGCAAAAGGAAAGCATGACCTGGCGCAACGGCGTGTGGCAGCCGGGCTTGTTGGTGGGGGTGCTGTTTGCTCTGGAGTATGTGTTTCTGGCGGAGGCGCTGCGTTATACCAGTGCGGGCCATGCGGTGGTGTTTCTCTATACCTCGCCGATGTTCTCTGCCCTGATTCTGCACTTCCGCCTAGAGACGGAACGGATGTCACTGGTGCAGTGGCTGGGTATTCTGCTGGCCTTTGCCGGCATCGTCACCGCCTTTGGTGGCAACCTGTCGATCGACAGCAGCGAGCAGTTGTTTGGCGACTTTCTGGCCTTGTTGGGCGGTTTGGCCTGGGGGCTGACCACGGTGGTGATCCGCACCAGTAGTTTGTCGAATCTCCCCTCCAAGCAAACCGTACTCTATCAACTGCTGGTAGCAGCAGCGCTGCTCACGCCCTTGGCCTGGTGGTGGGATCAGTTCAGCTTTAACCCTACCCCCTTGTTGCTCGGCAGCCTGGCCTTCCAAACCCTGATCATCGCCTTTGGCGCCTTGCTGATCTGGTTCTGGCTACTGCGTAATTACCAGGCCTCACGCATTGGGGTGCTGTCTTTTATGACCCCCATTTTCGGGGTGCTGCTTGGGGCCTGGCTGCTGGATGAGACCATCGAGCCTGGCTTTATGCTCGGCGCGCTATTGGTGGTGGCCGGTATTAGCCTGGTCAGTGGCCACGAATGGCTGCTTGGATACTGGCGCAAGCGCCAAGCGCGGATGTTGGTGCCTGGCGGATGATGACAGGCCCCGCCATGTTTATTCGGGGCTGGGGTTAAATGGCTACGGGGGCGCAGGTTGAACCGCGTACCACTAAATGCGGGGTGATTTGCTGAATTTGTCCGGCTTCCAGCGAGTGGTGTTCTTGCAGGCGTTGCAATAGCAGGGCCACGGCGGTCTGGCCCAGGCGTTCGGTATCCTGATGGATAGTGGTAAGGCTGGGGCTCAGGTAGCGGGCAAAGGGAATGTCATCGTAGCCGACGATAGACAGCTCTTGCGGCAGACGCAGGCCGGCTTCCTGGGCGGCGCTCAGTGCCCCCATCGCCATCATATCGTTGCCGATACATAAACCTGTGGGGCGCTCCGTCAGCTGCAGTAACTGCTGCATGGCCTGGTAACCACTGGCGCAGTCAAACTCGCCACTGAGTACCCATTCCGGCCGAATCGGCAGTTGATACTCCGCCATCGCCTGTTGAAAACCCTGCCAGCGCTCCCGTGCCGGTTGTTTGTCCTGGGGGCCGATAAAGCAGCCGAGGTGGCGATGACCCAGCTCCAATAAATGCTTGGCGGCCAGATAGCCACCGAGCAGGGAGTTATCCTGAATCCGATCCAGCTGGGGGTGCAGTGGGCCCCAGTCCATCACCACGGTGGGCACCGGCAGGTTGCCGCCAAAGTCAGCAAATACCTGCTGCTGGGCTTCGGTACACATCAGCAGCAGGCCATCGACCCGCCGTTGCAGCAGCAGTTGCAGGTGATTGTGCAGGCGCTGCGGGTCTCCCTCGGTATTGCACAGAATCAGGTGATAGCCCTGCTGAAAGCAGGTGTGTTCCACCGCCCGCACCAGTTCGGAAAAGAAGGGGTTGCTGCTCACCGTCACCAGCATGCCGAAGGTGCGGGTGGTATTCACCTTGAGGCTGCGGGCCACCGCGCTGGGGGCATAGTTGAGCTGCTTGACCGCTTGCTGTACCCGTTGCTGAATCTCGTCACTGACATAGCGGGTCTGGTTCAGCACATGGGAGACGGTGGAGGTGGATACACCCGCCACCCGCGCCACATCTTTAATGGTGGCCATCAGTGACTCCGTTACAGCAAGAGGGGGCAGACACAGGGCTTCTCCTTTTCACCAATGGAATATTCAGCGGCAAGATTTACCACCAAGCATGGGCCTGGGCCTGTCTTTCTACTTCAGCGCGGCGCGGAATGGAAGTCTGGGCACCGGCGCGGGTGACACTGATAGCCGCCGCAGCCTGGGCCAGGGGCAGGGCCTCGGGCAGGCTGTTGCCCTCCACCAGGGCGATGGCCAGGGCACCATTAAAGGTGTCGCCAGCGGCTGTGGTGTCCAGTGGCTCCACCACAAAGGCAGGGTAATGCTGGCCCTGGCTGGTGTCCCGGGAGCTGGCATAGAGACCCTGACTGCCGAGGGTAATGATCACCTGCTCCACCCCGGCCTGATGCAGGTGGGCCGCGGCTTCGGCGGCGCTGGCAGCATCCGTGACCGCAATGCCGGTCAACTGGCTGGCCTCGTGTTGGTTAGGGGTGAGGATATCGACCAGTGCCAGCAGCGCTGGATCAAGTGCCCCTGCAGGCGCTGGGGCGGGGTTGAGCATCACCTTGCCGCCTGCGCTTTTGACTATGCGGGCCGCTTCAATCAGTGCCTCTATCGGGCTTTCCAACTGCATCAGCAGCAGCTGGCTGGCGAGCAGGCGAGCCTGCTGCTGGCGTACCCGCTCCGCAGTAAGGCTTTGGTTAGCACCGGGGTGCAGGGCAATACAGTTTTCCCCCTGCTGATTAACGTAAATGAGTGCCACGCCGGTGGCCTGGCTGACGCTGCTGATGCCATCGGTGTTTAGGCCTTCAGCGCGAAAATAGTCGAGCAGCGCCTGGCCTGCCGCTTCCTGTCCCAGACAGGCGATAAAGTTGACGGGCAGTTGGCCCTGGCGCATGCGCACGGCGGCAATGGCCTGGTTGGCACCCTTACCACCCGGCACCTGCAGGTAGTCTTCACCGCTGAGGGTTTCCCCCGGCGCGGGGAAGCGCGGCAGGCGGATAACATGGTCCAGATTAATGCTGCCCAGTACGGTTAAGCAGGCATCGGTCATGGTGATTCCTTAGATTGGCAAAAGTAAGCAGGGAGCGCCCGTCCCTGGGCGCGGTCAGGATTACTCGCTGACCACCATCAGCTCAACCGGGATATAAGCCGCAACGCTCTCACCCTTGAGGACTTTGTCGGCGGTCTGCACGCCAGTGGCGCCAATTTCAGCCGGCTTCTGGGCAATGGTGGCGGCCAGTTTGCCGCGCTTCACCGCCTGCACACCGTCATCGGTGCCGTCAAAGCCCACTACCAGCGGCTGTTTGCCAGCGGCTTCCAAGGCGCGAATGGCACCCAGTGCCATCTCGTCGTTCTGGGCAAAGACCGCCTGCACATCGCTATGGGCGGTGATCAGGTTTTCCATCACGTTGAGGCCTTTGCTGCGGTCAAAATCAGCAGGCTGGCTGGCCAGCACGCTAAAGCCATGGGCGCTGACTGCCTGGGCAAAACCTTCCCCACGGTCACGGGCGGCGGAGGTACCGGCGATGCCTTCGAGCTGAATCACCTTGGCATTGGCACCGAGTTTGTTGGCAATAAAGTCACCGGCCAGCTTGCCGCCGGCCACGTTGTCAGAGGCGATATGGCTCACCACTTCGCCACCGTTGGCACCCCGGTCGAGGGTCAAGACTGGAATCTTGGCCTTGTTAGCCAGTTGCACTGCATTGGCCACCGCATCGGAATCGGTGGGGTTGATCAGAATGGCGGACACTTTGCGGATGGTCAGGTCTTCGACGTTGGCCAGTTCTTTCCCCGGATCATTCTGGGAGTCGAGCACGATCAGTTCATGGCCAAGGGCCTTGGCGGCTTCATCGGCGCCTTCTTTCATGCTGACGAAGAAGGGGTTGTTGAGGGTCGAGACCACCAGGGCCAGGGTGTCGGCCTGGGCTTGGATGGCGGTTGCCAGTACGGTGGTCGTCAGCAGGGCAGTCAGCTTTTTCATGGATTTAACCTCTATTGTTGTTGTGTTGCTTATCCACCAGTACCGCCAGCAGGATGACTCCAGCCTTGGCGATCATCTGGAAATAAGATGAGACATCGAGCAAATTCAGGGCGTTATTGAGAAAACCGATAATCAGCGCGCCAATCAGGGTGCCGACAATGCGGCCTTTACCACCCGCCAGACTGGTGCCGCCAAGTACCACGGCGGCAATGGCATCCAGTTCATAGCCCATCCCTGCGGTAGGCTGGGCGGAGGACAGGCGAGCGGTGACGATAATGCCAGCCAGGGCCGCGAGCATGCCGCACAGGGCATAGACGGCAATCTTGATGCGATCGACCCGGATACCTGACAGGCGGGTAGCGGCCTCGTTGCCACCCAGGGCATAGACGTAACGGCCAAAGCGGGTGTGGTGCAGCACCAGCCAGCCCAGGGCAAAGACGGCAAACATCAGCCAGACGGGGACGGGGATACCCAACAGGTAACCATTACCGAGCCAGCTAAAGGCATCCCCGGCATCGGAAAAACCAATCGAAATCGGGCGGCCTTCGGTGTACACCAAAGTCAGGCCGCGCACCATGGTCATGCTCACCAGGGTGGCGATAAAGGCCTGCACATGGCCCTTGGCGATAATGATGCCGCTGATCGCCCCCAGCGCCAGGCCGGCAGCCAGGGTCAGACAGAGGGTGACCAATAAGGGCAGTTCCAGGGCCACCATGCTGGCGGCCAGGGCGCCGCAGAGGGCCAGAATGGAGCCGACGCTCAAGTCAATGCCGGCGGTAAGAATTACCAGGGTCATCCCCACCGCGATAATGGCGTTGATGGAGGTCTGGCGCAGGATATTCATCAGGTTATCGACACTGAAAAAGTTCGGCGTCAGCGCCGATACCACCCCAATCAGCAACAGCAGGCAGAGCAGGGATTTTTGTTGCTGTAACCAGGACAGCATGGCAGTTCGTGACATATTCATCATTTTGACTCACTGACAGCTTGGCCAACGGCGGCGGCCAACAGGTTTTCCTGGGTGGCTTCGGCGCGGCTGAATTGTCCGGCCAGACGCCCCTCATGCATCACCAGAATGCGGTCGCTCAGCCCTAGCACTTCGGGCATATCGGAGGACACCAACAAAATGGCCAGGCCCTGTTGCTTGAGCTGATTGATTAGCTGATAGATTTCTTTGCGGGCGCCGACATCGATGCCACGGGTCGGCTCATCCAGAATCAGCACCCGGGGTTGGCAGAGCAGGGCTTTGGCAATCGCCACCTTTTGCTGGTTGCCACCGGACAGGTTGATAAGCGGTTGCTCCAGGCTGGGGGTTTTAATCCGCAGCTGTTGCACCAGTTCGCGGGCCTGTTGTTGTTCCTGGCGATGCTGGAGTAAACCTGAGACATGGCAGAAGCGCGGCAAGGCGCTGAGGCTGATGTTGTGCAATACCGATAAGCCCAGCACCAGACCTTCGCCCTTGCGATCCTCGCTGATGTAGACCACCCCGGCAGCCAGGGCCTCGGCGGGGCTACGCCACTGCACCGCTTGACCCAACAGGTGGATTTGGCCCTGACGCACCGGGCTGGCGGCATAGATCAGCTTCATTAACTCGGTGCGGCCGGCGCCAATCAGACCGCTTAAGCCCACCACTTCACCGGCGTGCAGGCTCAGGCTGACCCCTTTGACGCCCTGGCCATGCAGGTTATCCAGCGTCAGTACCTGCTCCCCCAGGGTGGCGCTTTGATAGGGGTAGTAGTCATCCAGGGAGCGGCCCACCATGGCCTCAATCAGACTGTCCTCGCTCCACTCGGCGGTGGCCGCTTCACGGATAAACTGGCCATCCCGCAGCACGCTGATGCGGTCACTTAGGGCAAAGACTTCCGGTAAGCGGTGGGAGATATAGACAATGCCACGCCCTTCGGCTTTGAGCTCATTGATCACCCGAAACAGTTGCGCGGCCTCGGTATCGGTGAGGGCATCGGTGGGTTCATCCATGATGATCACCCGTGACTCGAAGGCCAGGGCTTTGGCTATTTCCACCATTTGCTGGGCACCCAGGCTCAGGTCACCAAGGCGTTGGCGTGGGTCGAGGTTCAGCCCCAGACGTTGTAACAGCTCGGCGGCGTGCTGATACAGACGGCGCCAGTCGATACAGCCAAAGCGCTGGGGTTCGCGGCCCAGGAAGATGTTCTCGCCGATGCTGAGTTCGGCATGCAGGTTCAGCTCCTGGTGAATAATGCTGATGCCGGCCTGTTGCGAGTCACGCGGGCCTTGAAACCAGCGGGCCTGGCCCTGGTATTCGAGGCGGCCGCCATCGGCCTGGTAGATGCCGGTCAGGATCTTCATCAGGGTCGATTTACCGGCCCCGTTTTCCCCCATCAAAGCCATCACCTCACCGGGGTAGACCCTTAGCTCGGCCTGGCGCAGCGCCTGTACCCCGGCAAAGGCCTTATCAATGGCGCTGAGTTGCAGGAGCGGCTGCATCAGGCCTGCTCCGCAAAGGCAACACCGGTGCACAGAATGATGTTGGCGTAGGGGGTGCACTCGCCGGTGCGTACTACTGCTTTGCTGTGCTGGCTACGCTGTTTGAACTCGGCGTGGCTAACAAAGTGCACAGGTAATTGCCGCTCGCTCAGTCGCAGCAGCAATTGCTGGTAGAAGGCGGGGCTGATCTGGCGAATCTCTTCGGCCAGGATCACGCTTTCAATCGCCACTTCACCCAGTACCAGGTCCAGCGTGGTCAGCAAATCCGGTACGCCACGACAGAGGGCTAAGTCCAGGCGCTGATGCTCATGGGCAATGGGTAAGCCGGCATCCGCCAGGGTGATTTCATCGGTATGCCCCAACCGACTTAATACCTGGGTCAGGGGGGCGTTAAGAAGTTTTGCTAGTCGCATGCTGTTCCCTTAGGGGGCAGGACGGCCCTGCTTATCATTATTTTGCCCATTTATAGTGCAAGAAAAACGTTTGCGCAAACGTTTCGATGGTGTTTTAGCTGAACTTTAGTTGGCTTAAGCGTCTTGGCCGGACAGGGGGTACACCCAGCCGCCAGGGTTGCCCCTGATGGGGTAGCTCGCCCCCACGCTTGATACATATCAAAGGGGGAGGGGAAGGGAGCTGCTAGCGTGGCGGGGTTTCAACCCGTGGTAAGGAGCGGCTGATGGAGCTGGTCTGTCCCGCAGGTAGCTTACCTGCGATGAAAAGCGCGGTGGATGAAGGGGCTGATGCGGTCTACTTCGGTTTTAAAGATGCCACCAATGCCCGCCATTTTGCTGGACTCAACTTTGATGAGCGCCGCGCCCGTGAAGGCATCGACTATGCCCACCGTAAAGGGACGCGGGTGTTTTGTGCCCTCAATACCTATCCTCAGCCCAGTGGCTGGCAGCAGTGGACGGCAGCGGCCGATCGCGCCGCCGACCTGGGGGTGGATGCCTTGATCGCCGCCGACATGGGGGTACTAAGTTATGTGGCCAAACGCCACCCCAAGCTTAATCTGCACCTGTCCGTGCAGGGCTCAGCCACTAACCAGGCGGCGCTGAAGTTCTACCATGAGCACTTTGGTATCCGCCGGGCGGTGTTGCCACGGGTGCTGTCCTTGGCGCAGGTGGCCCAGCTGGCAGCGGCTAGCCCGGTGGAGCTGGAGGTATTTGCCTTTGGCAGTCTGTGCATTATGGCGGAGGGACGCTGTTATCTGTCCTCTTACCTGACCGATGAGTCCCCCAATACCTGTGGCGCCTGTTCGCCAGCCAAGGCGGTGCGTTGGCAGGAAACCCCGCAGGGGTTGGAGTCACGCCTTAATGGCGTGCTGATTGACCGCTATGGGCCAGGGGAAAAGGCCGGTTATCCCACTCTTTGTAAGGGGCGCTTCGAGGTTAATGGCAAGCGCTACCATGCCATCGAAGAGCCCACCAGTCTTAATACCCTGGATTTGATTCCGCAGTTGCAGGCGCTGGGCATCGCCGCAGTAAAAATCGAAGGGCGGCAACGCAGCCCGGCCTATGTGGCTCAGGTGGCGCGAGTTTGGCGTGCGGCGCTGGATCAGGCCGCGGCCAACCCCCAGGGTTTTCGCCCCCATAGCGAGTGGCAGCAAACCCTGGGTGAGCTGTCGGAAGGTTCGCAAACCACCCTGGGTGCGTACCACCGTTCCTGGCAATAGGAGAAGGCGATGCAAGGCACACACTTGGCCCTGGGGCCGATTCTGTTTTTTTGGACCCAGCAGGAAGTACGGGATTTTTACCAACGCATGGCCAGCCAGCCCGTGGAGACGATCTACCTGGGGGAAACGGTATGCTCGAAACGGCGGGAAATGCGCCTGCCGGACTGGATTGAGGTGGGCCAACAGCTGGCCGAGCAGGGCAAGCGGGTGGTGCTCTCGACCCTGACCCTGCTGGAGGCGGAGTCCGAGTTGAAGATGCTCAAGCGTATCTGCGCCAATAGCGACTTTGTGGTGGAAGCCAATGATGTGGCGGCGATCCAGCTGCTGAGTGAACACAAGCTGCCCTTTGTGGTGGGGCCGGCGATTAACGTCTACAACCTGGAAACCCTCAAGCTGTTAATGGCGCAGGGTATGCAGCGCTGGGTGATGCCGGTGGAGCTGGGCCGGGTTACCCTGCATGCGCTGTTGCGTCAGTTGCAGGAGGAGGGCTTGCGCCAGCAGTTGGAGGTCGAGGTATTTGCCTATGGCAAGCTGCCGTTGGCCTATTCCGCCCGCTGTTTTGCCGCCCGTCATCTGGACTTGCCCAAGGATAATTGCCAGCTGTGCTGCTTGAACTATCCCGATGGACTGATGGTGCGCAGTCAGGAGGGCAAGGAGGTCTTTACCCTCAATGGCATCCAGACTCTGTCCGGTGATCTCTATAACCTGGTGGAGGAAGTGGCCGATTTGCAGCAGCTGGGGATTAATGCCCTGCGTCTGAGCCCGCAACTGGCGGGGATGGAGGCGGTCATCCAGCGCTTTGCCGCGGCACTGGAGGGGCAAAGCAGCCAACAGATACCCCTGTTGCAAGCCAGCTTCTGCAATGGTTATTGGTATGGCAAACCTGGCTTGGAGTGGGTGGATTCGGCCTGATGGGGTTGCCGTGATTTCACCGTACCGCAGGCGGGAGTAGACTAAAGGGGCTAAGCAAAAGCCCCTTTTATGTGTCGCTGCCGAGGTCGAAGTGTCAACTGCCCGTACCCTCTCCCCCTGTGTTCGTAACTGCTGTCTGGATGAGCAGGATATCTGCCTGGGCTGTGGTCGCAGCCTGGATGAAATTGTCCATTGGAGTCAGATGAGCGAGGAAGAGCACCGGGCAGTGCTGCAACGTTGCCAACAGCGTCAACGTGATCGGCGCCAGCGTTTTCCTGGCCTGCCGCCCCAGGCTGACTAACTGCCGCTAAAGGCCAATACGCTGTCTGTGCAGGCTTTGACTACACTCCTTAGGGTCAATCAATCTGCAGGAGTAGTTATGAGCACGGCAGAGATGAATGCTACGGGTTCTTCTTCCCTTTCCCCGCTTTTGGGTCGCTGTAGCTGTGGTGAAGTGCGCTATCAGTTACTCGCCCATCCCTTAGTGGTACATGCCTGCCATTGCAGCTGGTGCCAGCGTGAAAGCGGCAGCGCCTTTGCGCTGAATGCGATGATCGAGAGTGATGAGGTCAAGCTGCTGGCGGGCAAGCCGGAGCTGCACACCCTGCCCAGTGCCTCGGGTAAGGGCCAACAGGTACTGCGTTGTCCAAGCTGTAAAGTGGTGTTGTGGAGCCACTATGGTGGCGCGGGTGTGCTGATCAGTTTCGTGCGGGTGGGCACCCTGGAGCAGCCCGAGCGGCTGCCACCGGATGTGCATATTTATACCTCCACCAAGCTGCCCTGGCTGCCACTGCCGCAGGGTGTGCTAGCGATGGAGGAGTATTACCAGCGTTCCAAAATCTGGTCCGCGGCGAGCTTAGCGCGTTTCGAGCGGATTAAGGCACAACTGAAGGGCTGAGGCCCTCGCTATACAGGCGCTCACCCAGGGCTAACCCCTGCTGCACCGGCGCAGGCCAGGCGGGGGTGTCCAGGCTATCGAGCATATTTTTGACCGCCAGACCCAACTCGGTATCCCCTTCGATCACCAGCTTACGCTGGAAGAACAGGGTGTCCGGGTCTTCCTGACGGGTCACCATCTTAATAAAGGCCACTGGTGAGCCCTTGATCCAGGCATCCGCCTCTTCGCGCAGGCACAGGCAGAGCCTGCTGCCTTTGCTGCTATTGACCAGGCTGAGCACCAGGCGCAGCTCTATTTCCTCAACGGCAATGCCCAGATAACGGCCCTGCATAAAGTCCAGGTCACCATATTCCAGTGCCTGCTGCAGGGTATGGCGCAGGGCTTTTTCAACGATTAAGCGTTTGCACGGGAAGGGGGTGAGGCGGTCGCCCTGGCGAATCAGGTTATTCAAACTGGAGCGGAAAAGGGCTTTGAACATGACGGGCTCCTTGGCTGCTGGAGGGTTAATGCTAGTGAGAGCAGAGGGCCGGCAACTTGACCCAGATCAAGGCTGAGAGAGTAGGGGAGGGAATAGGCTTTGGCACAATATCTAGTTATTAATTTTTAAAAATTAACTATATGTAGTGAGGAAGCCATGGCAGCCAGCATTGATGTGAAGTCTACCCTGGAGGAGTATTTACACCGTAGTGACTGGCGGGTACAGGCCAATGCCAACCAGGGCTATTCCCTCGGTGGCATGATATTAAATGTGGCAGGCAAGCTGGTGGCGAACTACTGGCTGGATCAGATTTATCCCCAGGCGGTGGGGCAGGCTCACCGTGACGGGGATATCCACATCCATGATCTGGATATGCTGTCCGGCTACTGTGCCGGTTGGTCACTGCGCACTCTGTTGCATGAAGGTTTTAACGGTCTAGCCGGCAGGGCCGAAAGTGCACCACCCAAACACCTCTCTAGTGCGGTGGGGCAGATCGTCAATTTTCTTGGCACCCTGCAAAACGAATGGGCCGGTGCCCAGGCCTTTAGCTCCTTCGATACCTATCTGGCGCCCTATGTACGCAAAGACCGGCTCAGTTATCCCCAGGTGCGCCAGTGCATGCAGGAGTTGATTTATAACCTCAATGTTCCCTCCCGCTGGGGTACGCAAACGCCCTTTACCAACCTGACTTTTGACTGGGTCTGTCCGGAGGATCTGCGTGAGCAGGTGCCGTTAATCGGCGGGGAGGAAATGCCCTTCTGCTATGGTGAGTTGCAGGCGGAGATGGACATGCTCAACCGTGCCTATCTGGAGGTGATGCAGGCCGGGGATGCGCGGGGACGGGTGTTTACCTTCCCGATTCCCACTTACAACATCACCCCGGATTTCAATTGGGACAGTGCCAATGCCGAGCTGCTGTTTGAGCTGACCGGCAAGTACGGGCTGCCCTATTTTCAAAACTTCCTCAACTCGGACCTGCAGCCCCATATGGTGCGCTCCATGTGCTGCCGTTTGCAGCTGGATGTACGGGAGCTGCTCAAACGCGGTAATGGCCTGTTTGGCTCGGCGGAGCAGACCGGTTCCATTGGCGTGGTGACCATTAACTGTGCGCGCCTGGGTTACCTCTACCAGGGGGATTGGCAGGGGCTATACCAGCGCCTGGATGAGCTGCTGGAGTTGGGCAAAACCTGCCTGGAACTGAAGCGGCAAACGGTGCAGGAGCTGATGGATCAGGGCTTGTTCCCCTATACCAAGCGTTACCTCGGCACTCTGCGTAATCACTTTTCCACCCTGGGGATTAACGGCGTCAACGAGATGCTGCAGAACTTCTATGCCGATCGCAGTGGCAGCCCCATTGATATGGCTCATCCCCAGGGGCGGCAGGAGGCGATTGCCCTGCTCGATCATATCCGTGCCCGTCTGCAGGCGTTTCAGGCCGAGACCGGTCACCTCTACAATCTGGAGGCTACCCCGGCGGAGGGCACCACCTACCGTTTTGCCCGGGAGGATCACAAGCGTTATCCCGGCATTGTGCAGGCCGGTACCGAGCAGGCGCCCTATTACACCAACTCCACCCAGTTGCCGGTGGGCTTTACCGATGACCCCTTCGAGGCGTTGTTATTGCAGGATGAGCTGCAACGCCGTTACACCGGCGGCACCGTATTGCATCTGTATATGCGCGAGCGCCTGTCCAGCAGCCGTGCCTGTAAACAACTGGTACGTACGGCATTGGAGCGTTTCCGCCTGCCCTATTTAACCATTACCCCGACCTTTTCCATTTGCCCCACCCACGGTTATCTCAGTGGCGAGCATGAGTACTGCCCCCGCTGTGATGAGGAAATTCTGGCCCGTAAGCAGGCCGCCTGCTGTGCTTGAGTGATTTACCCTAAGGAGAAAAAGCATGAATGCAATTAGCAAGGTACCCCAACTGCTCAGCAATGAAGAGCGCCAACCCTGTGAGGTCTGGACCCGGGTCATGGGTTATCACCGCCCGGTATCGCAATTTAACGCTGGCAAGCAGGCGGAGCATCGTCAGCGTCGCCACTTCAGTGAAGCGCCTGCCCTGCCTAAGTGATGCCTATGCAGCAAACGAACCAGTCCTGGCCTTTGCTGGCGGTGAGCGGTATCACACCGCTCACCACGCTGGACTTTCCTGAGCATCTGGCCGCTGTGCTCTACACCCAGGGTTGCCCCTTACGCTGTGTGTATTGCCACAACCCGCATTTGCTGGAAAGCGGCCCAGGGCAGCTTGACTGGGCCGAACTATGGCAGTTTCTGCGTCAGCGCCAGGACTTGTTGGAGGCGGTGGTGATTAGTGGCGGCGAGCCACTGCAGCAGCCGGGCTTAGCGGATGCGCTGGCCACTATCAAAAGCCTGGGTTATAAACTTGGCCTGCATACGGCGGGCACCCACCCCAAGCGTCTGCAACAGGTGTTACCGCTATTGGATTGGATTGGTCTGGATGTCAAAGCGCCAGCGGAGTATTACCAGCTGATTAGCGGCCGGCCACGGATGTATCTGGCCAATCAGCACGCTTTGCAGCAGGTCTTGGAGGCCGCCGACCAGGGCTTGGCCTATGAGGTGCGCACCAGCGTGGCCTGGGGGCGTTTGCCCCTGGCCCGTTGGCTGGCGCTGGCGGAGCAACTGAGTCAGGCGGGGGTAGCGAACTATGTTTGGCAGGATGTACGCAGTACCTCAGGCTATCAGGCCTTGCCGGGCCCCACTCCACAACAGCGGGTGGAGCTGATGGCTTATCTGCGTACTCTCTTTACTCAGTTCAGCTGGCGTAATGGTTAAAGTGGGCAGCGTTGCTGTAGGGTTTTATCCAAGGAGGGGAGCTGGTCGTGCTCCGCTTTTAGCGCTTCATAGGCCGCTTCACTCTGCTGCTTGGCCTCGGCACGGCGCATAAACAACTCATAAGCGCGCAGGCTGGCATAGAACAGCTCGGCGTCCTCTACCTTAGTCAATTCCTGCTTGAGGCAGTCACACTGTTGGGCACTGCTCTTGCCGCTTTTAATATCCTCCACACAGATTGCCACCATTTGCTCACGGCTTTGGGCTAAGGCGCCATTGCTTTGCGCCAGTTCCAGCTGGCGCTGGTTGGCTGCATTGGCATAGAACTCGGCTTGGCTGGGGTAGGCACTATCATTAGCCAGAGCAGGCAGGGCCAGCAATGAGGCCAGGGCCGTGGTGGCCAGCAGACGAGGAGAACGGGTGGGCAAAAAAGAGCGCATCATGGCATCCCTGTCAGTAAGTAGTGGGGCAAGGGTAGAAGCTTACATAGGGGCAAGCAAGCCTCGCCTGCGCTTTGCATTAGTGAGAGAGACGACTAGGGTTAAAGGGCAATCGGGAGGAGCGCTTATGAATCAACATGAAAAACTGAATTATGTGGAACTGGCCGCCGCCAAGCTTGAGCAGACCAAGGCGTTTTTTAGCACGGTGTTTGCCTGGCAGTTTAGCGACTATGGCCCGGACTATGCGGCCTTTTCCGTTGCCAGTGCCGGTTTAGAGGGTGGTTTTTATCGAGCGCCCCTGGCCAGTCGCAGTGAGCAGGGTGCTGCCTTGCTGGTGTTTTATTCGGCCAACCTGGAGGCCACCCAAGCTAAGGTGGCAGCTGCAGGTGGGGAGATTTGCAAAGCGATTTTCAGTTTTCCCGGTGGGCGCCGTTTTCATTTTTTGGAGCCTAGCGGTAATGAGTTTGCGGTCTGGTCGGATCAGTAAGCTCAGGTGCAAAGACAGCTTGAGCAGCAATGGCAAACCCCCGTGTGAACACGGGGGTTGCGGATGACAACAGGGCAAAGTGGCTGATTAGGCTTTGGACACGTCGATTAGTTCGACGGAACCATCCTCACGAATTTCGGCAATCTGGCCACGGGGTTCTTCCATAAAGAACAGAGTGATAAAGCCAAGCACAGCGGTACCGGCAATCACGTAGAAGAAGGTGCTGTAATCCACCAGTGATAGCACGGTGAGGAAGGTCACCGCCCCGACGTTACCGTAGGCACCGGTCATACCGGCGATCTGACCAGTCATACGACGCTTGATCAGTGGCACCACGGCAAAGACTGCACCCTCACCAGACTGGACGAAGAACGAGCAGGCCATGGCGACAGTGACCGCCAGCCACAGCGGCCAGCTGCCATTTACCAGACCCATCATCCAGTAACCCACCGCTAAACCGGCAGTCAGAATCAACAGGGTGGACTTACGCCCGAATTTGTCGGAAATCCAGCCACCGGCGGGGCGAGACATCAGGTTCATAAAGGCATAGGCACCGGCTACCAGGCCCGCCAGCACAGGGTCGAGGCTAAAGGTTTCTGCGAAGAACAGCGGCAGCATGGACACTACCGCCAGCTCGGAACCAAAGTTAGTGAAGTAGAGGATGTTGAGTACGGCAACCTGCTTGAAGCGGTAGCGGTGAATTTCCGGCACCGGCTCTTTGAACACGTTTTTGTTGACCTGCCAGACTTTGTAGACCTCCAGCAGATAGAGGGCGATCAGGCCAAGGTAAATGGCATTGACCACGGACTCGTCCAGCATCTTCACCCCGGCGGGGGAAAGTTTCCAGGCCAGCAGGGCCAGGGCGGCATACATGGGAACCTTCATCAGCAGCAGCAGGTAGAAATCGCCAGTGGAGGTGACTTCCATCGCTCCCAGGTTTTTGGGGCGGAAGTAGGTAGAGCCTTTGGGGGTGTTAGCCGCAGTGGCATAAAAGATAAAGCCGTACACCAGGCTGATGGCACCTGTCAGGCCAATCGCCCAGCGCCAGCCATCTTCACCGCCAAAAATCAGTGCAATGGTGGGCAGGGTAAAGGCCGCGGCAGCGGAGCCAAAGTTACCCCAACCGCCATAGATGCCCTCGGCAGTGCCCAGCTCATGGTGGGGAAACCACTCTGATACCAGACGAATACCAATGACGAAACCGGCACCGATAAAGCCCAGTAAGAAGCGCGCAATAGCGGCCTGGGTAAAGTTATCGGCCAGGGCAAACATAAAGCAGGGAATGGAGCAGATGATCAGCAGGGCAGAGTAAATCAGGCGGGGGCCATATTTATCCGTCAGCATGCCGATGATGACTCGGGCGGGGATGGTCAGGGCCACGTTCAGGATCAGCAGGGTTTTCACTTCGGCAGTGGTTAAGCCCAAGCTCTCCTTCATCGCCTGTAGCATCGGCGCAAAGTTAAACCAGACGAAGAAGGTGATAAAAAATGCGATCCAGCTCAAATGCAGGATCTTCATTTTGCCGCTGAATGACAGCAGCTTGAAATCATTGGTGCCCATGATGATCTCCATCGTTATGAATGGGATGGCACCATTGTCGACCCCTGCTCAGGACAGAGGTTGATCAAGGTCAAAGGTAGCGGGTCAGTACATCCAATGCCCCGCTACTACTCCCTAAGGAGTAGTCAGGAGTACCTCTAATCTTGTTGGGGAAGGGCGAGGCAACGCTGTTGTTGCCACTGTTGCAGTTGTCGTTGCTTGTCCTGCATGAATTCAGGTGCCTGGGTAAGACGGCTAAGTTCATCACGCAGCACCTGCACCAGCTCAGCCGGAGTGGAGAGACTGGCAAGCAGCCACAGCGGTTGGGATAAGGCAGGAATGGGGCCAATGCGTTCCAGGGTGTCGGCAGCAATGCCTAACTCACAAAGCCGGCTCGGCAGGGACAGTTCTGGAAAAATCAGGACATCGATATGGCCCGCCAGCAGCCGTTCAATATTACGGCTGTTGCGATCGACGTTATCAATGGTGGAGTAGTGCGGCTGGCTGCCAAAGCCAAGGCTAAGCAGGTGTTCCTCAATATTGCTCTGGCTTTGGCTACCAATGCGCAGGCCCTTGTCCAGGAGTTGTGCAAGCTCACTGGCTTGAATATCCGTACGGCTGGCCAGGCGATAGGCCGCCACCTGATTGGTTAGCAGGGGGCCAATCCAGTGGAAGTCATCTTCCCGCTCTGGAGTGCGAGCAATCGAAAAAGCCAGCACATGGGCATGGCTTTGGGCCAGATAGAGGGCGCGCTTTAATGGCACGATAGCGATGGGGTGGGAGGTAAAGGGATAACGCTGTTGGGCACGCTGGACTAAGGTCTGGATCGGCTCAATCAGGCAGCCTTCCAGCTGGCCTTGGGAGTCTGCAAAGTGCAGCGGTGGAAATTCTTGGGTGTAAATCTCCAGTGCTAGGTTATGGGGATTGGCCCAGCTCAGCAGGGGCAGCAGTAGACCCAGCACGGCAGTATAAAGGGTCAAAATGGGGGGCAAGGCTAACCCAGGGTAACAACGCAGCGACATAGCATGATCAAAACGAGTCAGGCGGAATCCAATGCCTATACAGGCCAGAGCGCGCACTTTACCCCAGTGAGCGAGTAGGGCAAGCAAAAAAGCGGCTTGGTTACAAAACGCCTGGGTGACAACTGCGCCGCCAGTAGGGGGCAACAGCCAGCCGGAGCTGGCCGTTGCTCACTTCAAGCATTAGGGGGAGTGGCGAACCACCTTGTCCCCTGGTTCATAGTCGGCCACTTTCAGGCTGCCGAGCTTCTCCAGATAGCTTTTGAATACCGCCGCATCCACCAGGCCGGTATTGACGTAGTTGGGGTGATTATCCAGCTGTGGATACTTGTCCCCGCCGGAGGCAACAAAAGAGTTGAGGGCCAAGCGATAGGTGCCGTCATCCTTCACGGTTTTTTCGCCCCGGCCACTGACCACTAAATTGTCGATTTGGCCATCTTTGAGGCTAAAGCGGGCACCACCAAACTGGGCGAAGGCGCCAGAGTCCACCGGCATGCCGGCCACCACGGCGAGATACTCCTTCAGCTCTTTGCCGCTTAACTCGACGTAGCTGACGATATTGCCAAAGGGCTGCACCTTGAGCAGGTCTTTATAGGTGATTTGTCCGGCTTCGATGCTGTCACGTACCCCACCGGAGTTCACCACCGCCATGTCGGCCTGGGCGGCGTGCATCTGGGCCACCGCAATGAGTTCACCCAGGTTAGTGGGCTGGAAGCGTACCACCTTGCGATCCCCCTCCAGGCGACCATCGGACTGGGTGACGACGACGCTCAGTTCTTCCTGGCCCTTGTCCTGATAGGGCTGCAGGAAGGCTTGCAGCTCGGCATCCTTGGGGATTTCCTCATTGATCAGCACCCGCTTTTTCTCGCCGTTTTCTTCGACTTTCTTCGTCAGGTTGACCGGGATCAGCTGGTAGCTCTGCAGACTGAGTTCGCCGTTTTTAAAGGTAAAGTCGGCGCGGCCCACATATTTGCCCCATTCGTGCGCCTGCATAATCAGGGTGCCGTTCTGGCTGTCAGGCATACAGGCATCACCGGGTTGGAAGGCTGCATTGACCTGATTCTCGGCGCTCATACAGACCGGGTCCTGGGAATGGCCGCCAATGATCATATCCAGCCCCTTGACCTGACGGGCCAGGCTGACATCCCCCGGGGCGTTGATGCCGTGCTTGGCATCCTCATAATGGCCCATATGGGTGGCGGCGATCAGCACATCCACCTGGGAGCGCAGCTCCGGCACCAGCTGGCTGGCTTCGTTAATGGGGTTGCGGAATTCGATATTGGCCAGAAACTCCGGATTGCCGATTTTGGCGGTGTCTTCGGTGGTGAGGCCAAGGACGCCGATCTTCAGGCCCTGGCGCTCAAAAATATGGT
Organism: Balneatrix alpica DSM 16621; assembly: GCF_000619885.1. Classification (GTDB taxonomy): domain Bacteria; phylum Pseudomonadota; class Gammaproteobacteria; order Pseudomonadales; family Balneatricaceae; genus Balneatrix; species Balneatrix alpica. The sequence goes on from NZ_KK211041.1 coordinate 95,967, forward strand.
AGGGATCGAACAGACGCTGGCCACTGTCTTTGGCATAGATGTTAGCGGACAGGAAGGGGAATCCAGCCCAGTCTTTTTGCTTGAACAGCACCTCCAGGGCGTTATCAAACTCGTGGTTACCCAGGGCCATGGCGTCATAGCCGATCTTGTTCATGCCTTTAAAGTCGGGTTCGGCATCCTGTAAGTCTGACTCCGGCACCCCGGTGTTGATATCACCACCGGACAGCAGCAGCACGGAGCCACCCTGGCCTTCCACCTCCTGACGGATACGGTCGATCAGGGTCTTGCGTGCGGCCATACCGTATTCGCCATGTTCGTTATGCCAGAAGCGGCCATGGTGATCATTGGTGTGGAGGATGGTCAGTTGGTAGCTTTTGTCCTGCTCATAAGCCAGTAGCTGGCTGGGGCTGCTGGCCACCAGTGCCAGGCCAATGGCCAGGCTGAGACGGCTGAGTGTTACATCCTTTCTATCCATGCTGCGCTCCTTATGGCTGGGGGGAAGAAGGCTCAGAACGGGCTTGAGCCTTGGCCAGCAAAGCCTGCTTTTCAGCTTCACTGATCCATGCCAGAGTCAGGCCATTGCGCTGAGCCTGGCGGATTTGCTCGGGGGAGAGGCCGGCGGCGGGGGCGGCCTGCTGATATTCATGCTGGATATCGATGCCTTCAACCGCTGGGTCATCGGTATTGATACAGGCCAGAATGCCGTGTGCTAAAAAAGTCTTGAGGGGGTGCTGGGCTAGGCTGGCGACGGTGCTGGTTTGCACGTTGGAGGTCAGGCAGGACTCGATGCCAATTCCCCGCTCCGCCAGAAAACTCATCAATGCCGGATCCTGGATGGCATTAACGCCGTGACCGATGCGGCTGGCGCCCAGCTCGTTAATCGCTTGCCAGATACTCTCTGGGCCAGCGGCTTCGCCGGCATGGACACTGATTTGCAGGCCATGCTCGCGGATCTGGCGAAAATGCTCACGGAACAGCTCACCGGGAAAACCCAGTTCATCACCGGCTAAGTCCATGCCGACTAACTGATCGGCAAAGTGCAGGCAGGCATCCAGCTCACGTTGGCAGGCCTGTTGGCCAAAGGTGCGGCTCATAATGCCAATCAGTTGAATCTGCACCGGAAAGTCACGGCAGCCGGCACGCACGCCATCAATCACCGCTTCCACCACCGCGGTGGGATCAAGCTGGTGGGTCTGGGCCATGTAGCTGGGGCTAAAGCGCAGCTCGGCGTAATCCAGCCCGGCGCGGTAGGCATCCTCGACATTTTCATAGGCGACCCGGCGGCAGGCTTGATAGTCCCCCAGTACTTTTACCCCCCAATCGAGCTTGCTGAGAAAGCTGACCAGATCCGGACAGGTGTCGATCACCTGTACATGAGGGCGCAGGCCCTCCAGATCACTGGCAGGTAAGGGCAGACGAAATTGCTGGCCCAGCTCCAGAATGGTTTGTGGGCGGATATTGCCGTCCAAATGACGGTGCAGGTCAGTCAGGGGTAAACGTGGGTCGATCATGAAGGCGCAACAAAACTTATCCAATTGGGTGGGGCAAGAATAGTTGCTAATTACGACCTTTGTCTAACGGCATCAGTGCCCGCTGTTGAGCCAAAACACCAGCAGCACAAATACCAGCGAGATTAACCACACGGCGGAGAGTACCTGCCACAGCAGCACTGGCTGGCTGGATTTTTGCTCTTCTTCGCGCTCGTTGACGAAGGCCGGGTTGGGGTAGGTCAGGTCTTCGAGGAAGGCATCCAGACTGGGATAACGTTGTTCCGGGTCGGGGGCCAGGGCCTTTTCCAGGGTGCGGTCAAACCACACCGGCAGGATGGGATTAAAGCGATAGCAGGGCACATAACGCAGGCGCAGCAGCTGTTGCGGACTGTCGCAGTGTTCTAGGTGGTTGCCATAGGGCAGGCGACCGGTGAACAGCTCGTAGGTGATGCTGGCGAGGGAGAACAGGTCGCTCTTGATGCCGGAGTGCTGTCCCAGACGCAGTACCGGGTCGGTGTAATGGACAGTACCGAGGATTTTGTCCCGCTCCAGCGGCACAAAGATTTCATCGATACCGGCGACATAGACCGAGCCAAAGTCGACGATCTTAACCTGCTGCTCTGGCCCCACCATGATGTTGCCCGGTTTTAAATCCTGGTGCAGGGTCTCGCGTTGGTGGAAGGCCTTCAGCCCCTCGGCAATCTGACGCACCAGATGAATGGCTTCACTGGGGCGCGGATTGGGGTGCTCTGTCATCCAGCGCTCAAGGGACACGCCGGGCACCTGCTCCATCAGGTAATAGAGGAAACTCTTGGGGCGATTGCTATTGACCACCTTGACCACATGGGGGCTCTGGATACGGCTGCCGACCCATTCCTCCATGATGAAGCGCTCGATATAGGCCGGATCATCATCGAAGTTGGGGGAGGGAGTTTTCATCACCAGCAGCTGGCCGTTGTGTTCATCCTCGACCCGGTAAAGCTGGCTGCGATTACTGGCATACAGCTGCTCCAACACCCGATAGCCATCGAGCTTGAGGCCCGGCTGTAAGGCCGGGGGAAAGGGCAGGCGGGTCAGCTTCTGGGTGAGGTCATCCAGGCTTTCGCTGCCGAGGTGATCGACCTTCACCAGCTGGCAACTGAGGTTATCGCCGGAGCCATTGGCCAGGGCTTGTTCGGTCAGGCTCTGGCAGGCCTGATCGAGGCTGGCGCTGTGCAGGCAGGTATCCACCAGCTGGTGGCCTTCAATAAAGTCATGGATGCCATCGGTGCTGAGCAGGAACAGGTCCCCCTCCTCCATCGGCACGGCGCGGTAGTCGATATCGAGATGGGTATCCATCCCCATGGCCCGGCTCAGGCAGGAGTTGGAGGCGGACAGCGGCACCAGATGGTCCTGGGTGAGCAGTTCCAGCTTGCCCCGCCGAATCAGGTACACCCGGCTATCGCCAATATGGAAGATGTGGGCGGTGCGTGACTTCAGCACCAGCACGCTGAGGGTGCAGATATGGCCCCGGTGTTCGCTGTAACTGTGGCTGCGACCATAGAGGGTGCGGTTAATGGCGGTCAGAACTTTTTGCGCGGATTTTTTGACCGTCCAGATATCCGGCGTATCGAAGTAATCATTAATAAACTCACGCACCGCATATTCCGCCGCCTCGGCCCCCGCTTCTGCGGTGCTGACGCCATCGGCAATCAGGGCGCAGGCGCCCTTGGTGATCAGCAGGTTGCCCACCGGCATAAAGAAGCTCAGGCAGTCCTCATTGCGGGCTTTTAACCCGGTCAGGCTGATTTGTGCCGTGGTGAGCTTGAGATCGGCAGGCAGGTGCATGGGGCATCCTTGAAAGTGCTAAGGGGGCGAGTTCACTCTAGGGCTTGGGGGCGTGTCTGCTGTTGATATGTATCAACCCCTGGCGGCACAAGGCAGGGGACAGGGGGAGACGTGGGGCTGGTTTTACTCCTTTGTGGGTAGCTCTGGATTTCCTCTAATCATTTGATTTCTATTAATTTTTTCTGGTTATGGCAAGGCTGGGGTGGGTTTGGAACCCACCCTGATCCTTTGGGGGTAGCGGCGTATGTGATGCGCTTAGCCCTGATCACGCAACCGCTTGGCTTTAAAACTTTCGACAAAGCGGCTGAGGGTACTGGAGAGCTGCCCTGGCTGCAGCACGACCTCCACCAGTTGGAAGCCGCTTTTATCTTGCCAGGCGGACTCCAGCGCTGCGTCCAGTTCGGCCCGGTTATGTACCCGCTGGCCACGCCCACCCAAGGCATTGGCGAGGCTGTGGTAATCCCATTCACCCAGCTGACTAAAGCGTGACTCGGGCTGGAACACCCGCAGCATCTCCCAGCTGGCATTGTTAAACACCACCACAATCGGATTCCAGCCATAGCGACGGCAGTTACCCAGCTCCCAGCCGGTCATCTGGAAGGCGCCATCCCCCACCAGAATCAACGGCCGTTGGCCACTGGCGGCCTGAATGCCCAGCCCCGCCGGTACGCCATAACCCATGGTGGCGTAATAGCCGGGGGCTACCAGTTCGGTGTAGTCCATATCCAGCGCGGTAAACAGGCAATCGCCCATATCGGAGGCAATCGGCATCTTGCCGTGGCGCTGCATCAGGGCGCTAATGGCTTGGGCGATATCCGCTGGGGATAACGCACTCTGTGGTGGGCGCATGGCAGGGAGGGGCGCGGGCGCAGGGATGGCCTGCCAAGCGCTCGGGGGTAAGCGCGCCAATAGCGCATCAAGCAAGGCGGCCAGGGGGATATTGGCATACTCATGATAGCCCAGGCGCACACAGCGATCCGCGGCGTGAATGGCGTGGCAGTCCTGAATTTTCTCCACCGAGATGGCGAAGTTGGTGTCCGACAGAATCACCCCCAGCATAAAGAGACCGTCGGATTGCTCCACCTGGAGCCGCACCCGTTCCTCACAGGCGGCACCCAGATAGGTGCCCAGCACCTGCACCGGAGTAGAGGCCAGCAAGCCGCGCCCCATAAAGGTGGTGACCACCGGCATCTGCAAACGGCTGGCCAGCTCGGCCACCTTGGCCTCCAGACCGAAGCGGCGAATCTCCACCCCGACCAGCAGGGTAGGGCGGATAGCCTGATCGAGCTTGCGCAAAATGGCCTCGGCACAGGCCTCCACTGCTTCCTGCCGATAGGGACTTGCGGCTAATACTGGAATGTTATCCAGGCTATTGGGCACCGGCTTGAACACCTGATCACGGGGGATCTCAATCAACACCGGACGCGACTCCTCCAGACAGGTGCGCAGCACCCGGGCTAATTCCGCGGCAGCGGTGGCAGGATCATGCAGGCGCGCCTGGGCGCAGGTGATCTCCTCATAAATGCGAAACTGGGAATCCAGGGTCTTAACCTGATGATGCAGCAACATGCCGTTGGCGCTTTCCGCCTCCCCCGGGGCACCAGCCAGCACCACCAAGGGCACCTTTTCGGCATAGGCACCCGCCACCGGATTCACCATATTCAGCGCCCCGGCACCGTATGTAACCGCCGCCACCCCCAGGCCGCCCTGAAAACGGCCACAGGCATCGGCGGCAAAACCAATGCCCGGCTCGTGGCTGAGGGTATAGAGGGGCAGTAGCTCGCTTTCTTCCAGCACCTTGAAAAAGGGCAGGGCAAAGTCACCGGGAATCCCGAAAATCGCCTGGGCACCGTGGGCCTTCAGGCTGTGCAAAATCAGCTCGGCTAGGTTCATTGTTATTCTCCGCACGCGGTAGGAGCAGGCTCCAATCAAACAGGGGGAAGCGCAGATGCCTTCCAGTTGCCGCGAGTGTTACCGCTTTTGCCGGCTTTGCCTTTGACCTAGCTCAGGTTGCTGCAAGCCTTCGCCAAAGGGAGTATAAGGGCTGGCTAACCCCGTTTGAGCCAAGGAGCCTTGGATGCCTAGCCTGGATAGACTCAGCCTGGAACAGCTGGAACAACACTGTGAACGCTGGATGAGTAGCCGCATCGGCAGCGACCCTGCCCATGATTTGGCCCATATCCGCCGGGTGGTGCGTAGCGCCAAACAACTGGCACGGGCGGAAGGGGCGGAGCTGTCCATCGTGGTGGTAGCCGCCTGGTTGCATGATGCGGTATGCCTGAGCAAGGATCACCCCGAGCGCCGTCAGGCCTCGCGCCTGAGTGCTGCCTGGGCACAGGAGCAACTGCAACAGCTGGCGGACTTTGAGGCAGACTGGCTGGCCGGGGTAGCCCACGCTATTGAAGCCCATAGCTTTTCGGCGGGCATCCCGCCCCGCAGCCTGGAAGCCAAAATTGTGCAGGATGCCGATCGCTTGGATGCCCTGGGGGCGATTGGGATTGCCCGCTGCATGCTGGTGAGCGGTGCCTTGCAGCGATCGCTCTATGCCGAGCAAGACCCGTTCTGCCAACAGCGTCCGCCGGACGACCAGCGTTATGGCCTTGACCACTTCTACACCAAGTTACTGCGCCTGCCGGAGCAGATGCAGACCCGCGCAGCCAAACACGAGGCCGAGCGGCGCGTAACCTTTATGCAGACCTATTTGCGTGAATTAGCGGGGGAGTTGTTGTAGTTGGGGGGGAATGGTGTTTAGAGAGCTACTTCAGGTTGTATAGTGTTGAGGGGGGCACTTCGGAGTTGAATTCGCGTTGCGGCTATCAATGAGCTAAAATCTCCCAATTTATTGCTGGGACGGGCTAAAATCCACCTCTTGGCTTAATCGTTAGCCTTTCTTTCTAAAATTACGTCGGAGTAGAAATAAGGGATTATGAAGAAAATTCAAATAAAACTTTCATGCAAAGGTAGAGATGACGACCTTCATCGACTTGATATGTACGATGTACCTTTATTATTACATGGTTTTTGGTCAATGCACCACGCTCAAGGGGGGGAAGGTAAGGCTGAGTTTCGCGCTAAAAGAGTGGTATCTGCCAAAGGAATATTGAAGCGATACCTCATGGAGAAAATTTTGATAAAAAATGCTAACAAACAAGATTAGGCGAATGCTTAATGTGTCGCTGTTTTGAGTGTTATATTGTTATTCAATAATCGTATAAGTGTTCAATATGGATATCATAACAACATTAGGTAGTTTGGCAGCAGTTTTAGCTGCTGTTTATGCTTACAAAAGTCATAAATTGCAAACTTGTGAGTTTGAGTGGAATAAATATGATCGATATTTTAAATCAAATCCAACTTTCAATGTTGTGGGTGGAGTAGATAAGTTTGAAGGTGATACTATTTTTTACCGATGTAAGCTAACTAACATCTCTGAGTATCAGGCGAATATCAATAGTCTTTCTTTTTTATTTTACTTTTATAACCCTAGCGATCCACTTGCTTGCTGTGCTGTACCTTATAATCCAAACATTTCAAACGTAATTATCGATAGGACAGATAATCCGCTTGAGTTTGTTTTTCCTATCGATCTTAAGTGTATATTTACACCTAGTCGGGTTAATTTGATACTCCGTGCAAGCTACATAGATAGGTATGGTAAAGAAAGAATAATTCAGCATAAATTCGATAGCTTTTCTATTAGGGGATATCTAGAGAGAATTAGGAGTTAACTGTTAGGTCCCGTACGATTAGAAACCCGTTTAACAAATAAATCGGGCTGCTTTTTTTGCCACTCCTTCAGTGCATGAATAGGTGCAGTATGGTTTAACGCTTTCTGGGGAATTTGATGGTTGTAGAGCCAGAGATAACGTTCCAGCGTTTGCTCAAGATCCAAGGCAGAGTTAAAGCGATTAGTCGCTAAGACATCAGCAATACGTCCATTGAAACGCTCTACCATACCATTGGTTTGCGGATGACGTGGCTTCGTCAGTCGGTGCTCAATGCCCAGGGCCGTGCACAACCGATCAAACTCATGCTCGCCAGAGGGGGTTTTTTGCTTATTGAACAGTCGATCGGTGAATTCACTGCCGTTGTCAGTCAATAAAGTATGAATCCTGAACGGCGCAGCTTTGGCCAGTGCATTAAGAAAACGCTTGGCATTGGTTGCCGTTTTGCGCGGCAAAATCTGCGCAAACACCCATCGTGAGGCACGATCAATGGCGACAAACAAATAGCGGCGATGACTTTCATCCGGCATCTGTGGCAGATACTTCACATCCATGTGAATAAACCCAGATTGGTAGGACTGGAAGCGTTTAGAGGGAGTGGCCTGGGTCTCTGCCTGAGGTTGCAGATCAGCCAACCTGGCGACACCATGACGACGCAGGCAGCGGTCCAGCCCTGCCCGTGACACTTTCTCGTTGATGAACTCTCGGGTAACGGCCAAGAGATCATCCAATGGCAGCCTCAGCGTGGTGCGCAGCTCAATGACCAAAGCCTCTTGAGCCTTGGTGAGGGTGGTCTGCAGATTATGCGCGGTGTGTGAACGGTCTTCAGTCGACTCACGACGTTGCCACTTACGAATGGTGCCAATGCCGAGTCCAAGCTCCTCGGCTAATTCGCGTTGAGTCTTGTTGGAGTGGCGAATGTAGGCGCGCACAGCGGGAGTGGTACGAGCATTTTTGTGGAGCCGAATATTCAAGATCGAGCCTCGCGAGTGGAAGTGAATAGGCTAGCGAAAACCGCTCTTGCCTGGAAGAGCGGAAAGCTTCGGCGAACTATCCAATCATCAGGGACCCAACAGTTAACAAGCTATTGAAGCAGGGTTGTTAAATTTTGGCTCGGTTTCGCTTCGTTATACTTTTTTGTCAACATTGTCAGCATATTAATAGGGCGTTATGCGTAGTCAGAGGTGGAATGTCAAAAATTACACTGAAGGGCTTCCTTAGCCCCGGAAAAAGCTCTTTCTGCAGCTAAAGCAGGGCTAATTTACTACAAAGGCCTTACATATAAAAAGCTAGGATGCTTATTTTTAAAAGTTGCTCAAGATTTAAGAATTTTAATCAGTTTGATACGTGCTAGGAATTTTTCGATAAATAAGTATTAGAATGCTGTCAGTAAAAGGTAAATGTCAAAGTATCGGAAAATTTCGAGAGATATTATGAAATGAGTGGGTAAATGTGTAGCAGCTGTAGATGAGCGAAAAATGAAGAGGCTTTTAGAGAGAAGCATTGATTGATAGTCGAAAAAATATCAGTGATCCTTCCTGGGTTAAAAATTACCTTGTTAAGGTTGCGCAGCTGATATCTAAGTTTTCGGGAAAATATATTACAAGAACATCGTCTATCGAGCTTCTGGAAGGTTGTGATAGGCCTCAGTATTCTCTTGTGGCTGAATTTCCCACCAAGGAAAAGGCCATGGAGTTTTATCATTCAGAAGAGTACGCACCTTATAAAAAAGCACGTCAGGAAGGTTCAATTAGTAAGTTTTTATTAGTACCCATTGAAAATGCATCTGCATAGCCATTCCATCTAGGGCTGATGGAATGTATAGATTTAGTGATCGCCGGATGCAGTTCTAGAACGGGGTCAGGTGATTGCTGGACTTGTACAGATAGTTAGATGTTTTTATATATCGTTCACTCATCCTGCTGCATTCGTGAAAGTGCAATATCATAAACTTCATTGCGATTTCTTTTCCCTACGGCAATAACCGTTACCACAACGACATTATCATTAACGGAGTAAACAAGACGATAGCCAAGTTGGCGGAGTTTTATTTTATATAAATTGGAGGCGCCGGATATGGCAGAGGAGGGAACGTGAGGGTTTTTCAAGCGCTCTTCCAATTTCTTTTTAAGCTGGTCACGAATGGTATGCCCTAACTTGTTCCATTCTTTTAACGCTGACTTTTTAAACGCTAAACTATAGGTCATCAAGGCTTACCTTAATGTTTTCTTCGTCCATTCTCTCTTTTACTATTTTTAATAGTTCAGCATCCTCTATTAGCTCCATGAGAGCCTCATATGTTTGAGCAGGGACACAATAAAATGCAGGTTCGTTTCTGTTAAGCACAGCGATGGGCATGCCATTACCGCTGGCAACTACCTTCATCGGATTGGTTTTTAATTCGGATATGCTGGCTGCAATATCTGTCAGTATTTGGTAAGTCATCATGTTTCCCCTAAGAGACCTGTTAATAGGTCTGATTGTAGGTCTTTGTGCTGTGATGGTAAATAAGCATCTGAGTCAGTCGGCTTCTGGCGGGGTGACTCAAGGGTTGCACGCCCTATCCACATCACCCCCTCTTTCTCCCCCAAAAAACAAAACGGCCAAGCGTGTTGCCTGGCCGTTTGTAGGGTGCAGCTAGTGATGAGTCAGCTTATTTTAATTTGCTGATATCCACCGCTTGCCAATGGGGGAAGTGCTTGCGCACCAGGGCATTGAATTCCAGCTCAAACTCTGAGAAGCGGCTGCCGTCGGCGGCTGGGCCAGCCTGTGCTTGCAGGGTGTTGGCAACCATGCCCGCGCCTACGGTGACGTTGGAGAGGCGGTCAATCAGGATAAAGCTGCCAGTGCCGTGGATTTTGCGGTATGGGTCCAGGGCAATGGGTTCGTCGGTGATGAAACGGCACAGGGCAATTTCATTCAGTTCCAGCTGTTCGGCTTCAGAGCGTTCCAGGGTGTTGACGTCGGTCTTGTAGAGGATGGCGTCCAGACGGGCCGGGACCAGTTTGCTGGCGGCTTTGATCCAGTAGCGCTTGTTCTTCTGCAGGGGTTCTTCGTTCATCCACACCAGGTTGGCTTCAAAGCAGTCGGTGACGCTGGGCTGGTTGTCACTTTTGACGATGACGTCGCCACGGCTGATGTCGATTTCATCTTCCAGCACCAGGGTAACGGCCAGCGGTGGGTAGGCTTCTTCCAGTTCGCCATCGAAGGTGACAATGGATTTGACCTTGCTCTTTTTGCCGGAGGGCAGGGCGGTGATTTCGTCGCCTTTGCGGATGATGCCGGAGGCAATGGTGCCGCAGAAACCACGGAAGTCGAGGTTGGGACGGTTAACGTATTGCACCGGGAAGCGGAAGTCGTTGAAGTTGATGTCTTTGGTGACTTCAACGGTTTCCAGGATGTTCATCAGCGGCAGGCCTTGGTACCAGGGCAGGCGCTCGGACAGGTTGACTACGTTGTCGCCGCGCAGGGCAGACAGGGGCACAAAGCGAATATCTTTGATATTCAGGGCTTTGGCGAATTCCAGGTAGTCGGCCTTGATTTGGTTGAAGACTTCTTCGCTGTAGTCGACCAGGTCCATTTTGTTGATGGCAACCACGGCGTGCTGGATGCCGAGCAGGTCGACGATAAAGCTATGGCGACGGGTTTGAGTCAACACGCCACGGCGCGCATCAATAAGGATGATGGCGAGGTTGGCGGTGGAGGCACCGGTGGCCATGTTGCGGGTGTACTGCTCGTGTCCGGGGGTGTCGGCAATAATAAATTTGCGCTTGTCGGTGGAGAAGTAGCGATAGGCCACGTCGATGGTGATGCCTTGCTCACGCTCGGATTGCAGGCCGTCTACCAGCAGGGCGAGGTCGAGCTCTTCACCGGCATTACCGACTCGCTCGTTGTCTTTGTGCAGGGCGCTCAGGTGGTCTTCAAAAATGAGCTTGGTATCGTACAGCAGGCGGCCAATCAGGGTGGATTTGCCGTCGTCGACGCTGCCGCAGGTGATAAAGCGCAGCAGGTCTTTTTGTTCGTGCTGTTTCAGGTAGGCCAGAATGTCCTGGCTGATCAATTCAGACTGGTGTGACATAAGGCCTCCTTAGAAATAACCTTCGCGCTTTTTCTGTTCCATTGAACCGGCCTGATCGTGGTCGATTACCCGGCCCTGACGTTCAGAGGTCTTGGTCAACAGCATTTCCTGAATAATTTCAGGCAGGGTGGCGGCTTTGGATTCCACCGCGCCGGTGAGGGGGTAGCAGCCCAGGGTACGGAAGCGCACCCATTTCATTTGCGGGGTTTCCCCTTCGTTAAGCGGCATGCGCTCGTCATCCACCATGATTAGGGTGCCGTTGCGTTCTACCACGGGGCGCTCGGCAGCGTAGTACAGCGGCACAATGGGGATGCTTTCCAGGTAGATGTATTGCCAGATGTCGAGCTCGGTCCAGTTGGACAGGGGGAAGACGCGGATGGATTCACCCCGGTTCACTTTGCCGTTGTAGACGTTCCACAGTTCGGGACGCTGGTTTTTCGGGTCCCAACGGTGCTTTTTATCGCGGAAGGAGTAGACCCGCTCTTTGGCGCGAGACTTCTCCTCGTCACGGCGGGCACCACCAAAGGCGGCATCGAAGCCGTATTTGTCCAGGGCCTGCTTGAGGGATTCGGTCTTCATCACATCGGTATGGACTTTGGAGCCGTGGGTGAAGGGGCCGATGCCCTGCTTAACCCCTTCCTGGTTGATGTGGACGATCAGTTCCATCCCCAGCTGTTTGGCCATTTGATCACGAAAGCTGATCATTTCCCGGAATTTCCAGGTGGTGTCGACGTGCATCAGCGGGAAGGGCGGTTTACCGGGGTAAAACGCTTTTTGCGCCAGGTGCAGCATCACAGCTGAGTCTTTGCCGATGGAGTAGAGCATCACCGGGTTTTCAAACTCGGCGGCTACCTCGCGGATAATATGGATCGATTCCGCCTCAAGCTGTTTGAGGTGGGTGAGCTGATAGTCACTCAATTTCAGGTCGGACATGGTGCCCTCTGTCAGTTAGCCGCCGTCAGGTGGACAGGCCGGTTTCTGTTAACAATTGTTGGGTCCAGCGCGTGATGCGCTCATCGGTTTGATCCCGTTGCCAGTCCTCGTCAATGGCGAGGCCGACAAAGTGTTTGCCATCGGCAGTCAGGGCCTTGGAGGCCTCAAACTCGTAGCCTTCGACTGGCCAGTGCCCCACTACCTTGGCGCCGCGTGCAACGACTTTGTCGTGCAGCATGCCCATGGCATCAAGGAACCACTCGGGATAGCCGTACTGATCCCCCAGGCCATAGAAGGCAACGGTCTTGCCGCTGAGGTCGAGGTCGTCGACCTCTTCCCATACTTCCAGCCAGTTTTCCTGGATTTCACCGTAATCCCAGGTGGGGATACCAAAAATAATCAGGTCGTAGGCTTCAACCACCGCCACCGGAGTGTCGGAGACGTTGTAGGTGTCGATGTCGAGGCCAGACAGTTTGGCGACAATCTTGTTGCCCACCTCTTCGGTGTTACCGGTGGTGGAGCCATAAAATACCGCAATGGACATGCTCGTTCCTTAACTAGCTACCTGTTGAAAGAGATCAAAGCAGGCATCAGGTTCATCTCCCCTGGTAATCATCCGCTGTCGCAGGCGGAGCCCGGCCTGGGGATAGCCGGTGTGCCCATCATAATGAGGAGTTAATAAAACAAAAAAGAATAAATTTGCATGGTCTAGTTCCTATTGGTAATAACAACTTGAACAAGATTTCATCAGCAAAAGTGATATGCAAATTCAAAATTATTCTTTTGAGTTATAAAAACTATCCCCTAAGATGCTTAGCTATCTTAGTGGCACTGGGTCGCACAGTGTACCACGCGCTTTGATGAGTGTCGGGCCAACCCGACCCCAGAACACCAGGCTTGCTCCACGTAGAGCGGGCCGGATTTGAGCCCGAGAGTAACAGCTCTATGTACATTTATAACGAATATGATCAGCGGATAGTGAATGAGCGGGTAGCTCAGTTCCGCGATCAAACCCGCCGTTTCCTGGCCGGTGAGCTGCCGGACGATGAGTTCCGTGCCCTACGTTTGATGAATGGCCTCTATATCCAGCGCTTTGCCCCTATGTTGCGGGTCGCCATTCCTTACGGCTTGCTGGCAACCTATCAATTGCGCAAGTTGGCCCATATTGCCCGTACCTATGATAAGGGCTTTGGTCACTTCACCACCCGTACCAATATTCAGTTCAACTGGCCCAAGCTGGAAGAGGTGCCGGATATTCTTGCCGAGCTGGCGGAAGTGCAAATGCACGCCATCCAGACCAGCGGTAACTGTATCCGCAATACCACCACTGACCAGTATGCCGGGGTGATTGCCGGTGAGGTGGAAGATCCTCGCCCCTGGTGTGAGCTGATCCGCCAGTGGTCCACCCTGCATCCGGAATTTGCCTACCTGCCGCGTAAGTTCAAGATTGCGGTGACAGGCCATGCTAATGACCGTGCCGCCACCCAGGTACACGATATCGGCCTGCATCTGTGCCGTAATGCCGAGGGTGAAGTAGGCTTCCAGGTCTTGGTGGGTGGCGGTTTGGGCCGCACGCCGATGATTGGTCAGGTAATCTGCCCATGGCTGGAGAAGAAGCATCTGTTGTCTTACCTCGAAGCCATTCTGCGGGTGTATAACCTGCATGGCCGTCGTGACAACAAGTACAAGGCGCGAATCAAGATTCTGGTCGGCGCGATGGGGGTAGAAGCCTTCCGTGCGGCGGTTGAGAAAGAGTGGGCGCATCTGAAAGACAGCGAACTGACCCTGGACGAAGCAGAAGTGCAACGCCTGAAGGGTTACTTCAGCGAGCCTGCCTATCAAAGCGAAAGCGCCGCCTTTGCTGGCCTGGCCGAGCAGTTGGCGAATAACAGTGATTTCCGCGTGTGGTATGAGCGCAATACCCGTGAGCATCGGGTAGCGGGTTATCGCATCGTGGTGCTGTCATTGAAACCGCTGCTGGTTGCCCCTGGCGACTGTACCGCTGAGCAGATGGATGCCATTGCCGATCTGGCCGATGAGTACTCCTTTGCTGAAGTGCGGGTGACCCACGACCAGAACCTGGTGCTGGCGGATGTGGCCGAACGCGATCTGTTTGCCGTGTGGCAGCGTGCGCAGCAAATTAACGTGGCCCGTCCCAATGTGGGCAGCGTCACCGATATGATCTGCTGCCCCGGCTATGATTTCTGCTCCCTGGCCAATGCCCAGACCATTCCGGTGGCCGAGGCGATCAACCAGCGCTTGGAGCAGTTGGACTTCGTCCACGACCTGGGGGATATCAGCCTGAAAATGTCCGGCTGCATGAATGCCTGTGGTCACCACCATGTCGGCAATATCGGTATCCTCGGGGTCGATAAGAAAGGCGAACAGTGGTACCAGATCACCATCGGTGGCTCGGCGGCAGAAGATGCCAGCCTGGGTAAAGTCATCGGTAAGGCCGTACACCAGAGCGAGGTGCCGGACACCATCGCCACCCTGTTGCAGGTGTACGTGGATGTGCGGGAGAGCGAAGCAGAAAGCTTCCTCGAAACCGTGCGTCGGGTAGGTGTTGAACCCTTTAAGGAGCGTGTGTATGCCAGTCATCATTGATCAGCAGTTGATAGATCAGGATTCCTGGCAACTGCACCTGGAAGAGGGCCCTCTGCCCAGCGGTGATGTGATTATCCCGTTGAAACGCTTTTTAGCCGAGCAGGATAGCCTGGCTGCCCATGACGGTAAAGTAGCTCCCCTGGTGGAGCCTGATGATAACAGCGAAAGTCTGGCTCCTTATGTGGGGCAGCTGGAGTTGATTGGTATCCACTTTCCGGTGTTTACCGATGGCCGTGGCTTTAGCCATGCCCGCATCCTGCGGCGCTTAGGCTTTAGTGGCCAGCTGCGGGCACTGGGGGATATCGGTCGTGATCGCCTGCAATATATGAGTCACTGTGGCATCAATGCCTTTGTGATGGCGGAAGAACGCTTTAAGCCAGAATATCTGGCTGCTCTGAATGAAGTCAGTGTGACCTATCAGGCCACGGCCAATGAGCCGCGTCCCCTGTTTAAACGCTGGCAATAAAATAGAAGGCGGCCCGCACAGACGGAGCCGCTTCACGCTTTGATTGATAGAGAAAACCGCAAGGGGCCCCGTATGAGCCAACTGGAAGCTGCGTTAGAGGCAAAAGTTCAGCATGCCATCAGCCTGCTGCAAGAAGCCGAAGGCAAATATGCCAAGGTGACCTTTGCCAATAGCCTGGGGGCGGAGGATGTGGTCATTGCCCATCTGATCAGCCAGCATGCGCCGGGAATCAGCCAATTCTGCCTGGATACTGGCCGGCTGCCGGAAGAAACCCTTAACCTGCTGGCGAAAATCCAGCAGGAGCTGGGTATCAAGGTACAGGTGTTCTACCCCGAGGCTGCCGATGTCGAGGCCTATGTCAGTGCCAATGGCATTAACGCCTTCTATGAAAGCCTGGAGCTGCGCAAAGCCTGCTGTAACGTGCGTAAAATCAAGCCGCTCAAGCGTGCACTGGCCGGGCAGGATGCCTGGATTACCGGCATTCGCCGTGAGCAGTCAGTGACCCGGGAGCAGGTGCCCTTTAGTGAGTATGACCTCAGCAATGGCCTGGATAAGGTCAATCCGCTGGCGGACTGGAGCGAGAAAGAAGTCTGGGCTTATATCCGTGCTTTTAATGTGCCCTATAACGCCCTGCATGATCGCCACTACCCCAGCATTGGCTGTGCCCCCTGCACCCGCTCGGTAACAGTGGGTGAAGATGTGCGCTCGGGCCGCTGGTGGTGGGAAAACGCTGACCTGCGTGAGTGTGGCCTGCACCCTGGCGGTGCCTCGCCACTGTCCTCCTCACTGAAACGCCCTGGCTAGGTGATTAGCCTGCCACAACAAGCCCGCCGCTTATGCCGCGGGTTTTTTTATGTGTGCTGCCAAGCGGACGTCATGCAGTTGTCATTTAGCCTTCCCATACTGCCAGCTTCTTTAACGCGGGGAGTGAGAAGCGATGAAAGCGACTTGGCTATTAACAGCGTTGGCCGCCAGCTTAAGCGTGGCGACGGTCAAAGCGGAAATTCAGGTTGAACGGTATCAGGTTGAGATTGCGGCGGAAAATCGGGTGCCCTATCAAGGGGCTTTCAAAAACCTGTTCCCGCAAGGTTTTGCTCCAGGGTTAGGTTCAGGCTTGGCGTTTAAAGGTAAACATGCCGATGGCAGTTTGAGTTTCTATGCGCTGACGGATCGTGGCCCCAATACCGATGCGCCCAAGTTGCAACAGGGGCAGGGTAAAGCCGCCACTAAAGTCTTCCCCAGTCCGGATTTTGTACCCACTTTTATGGAAGTCCGTATCCAAGGGCAGCAGGCGTTGGCCTCGGCTCCCCGAGCGTTGCAAGATGAGAACGGGCCCATTAGTGGCCTCCCCCTGCCCATAGGAGTAATAGGTTCGACCAATGAGGTGGCACTGGATGAGCTGCTCAAGCCAATCGCGGTACAGCAATCTAATGGACTCGATACAGAAGGGATGGTGAGTGATGGTCAGGGTGGATTTTGGATCTGTGATGAGTATGGTCCCTTTATCGCGCAAATAAATGCCGAAGGCCGCATCTTACGCAAGTTTGGCCCCGAAGCCGCAACCGGTGAGCAGGGGGTTGCGGGGGGCTTGCCTAATCTTCTCAAGTGGCGCCAGCCTAACCGTGGTTTTGAAGGGGTGGCCATGACCCCGGCGGGTAAGGTTTATGCGGTGGTACAGAGTACCCTCAATATTGAGGGTAACACCCGTGATAGCGCCCAGTTTATCCGTATTGTCGAGCTAGACCCCTCCACGGGAGCGACCCGGATGTTTGCCTATCCCCATGACATCAGCGCCTATAAGCGCAGCCGTGATGCCAAAATTGGTGACTTGCTCGCTTTGGATAATCAGCGCTTTTTATTGATTGAACAGGGCAAGGGTGCGGATAAGAACATGCGCAACCTGATTTATTTAGTCGATCTGAGTGAAGCTACTGACCTGAGCAATCTGCAAATCGAAGGCAAGGAGTTGGAGTATGCCAGTGCGGAACAACTGGCGGCGGCAGGGATAAAAATGGCAAACAAGAGCCTTAAAGCGGATCTGCGTGCGTTGGGTTGGCAGGTTGAGAAAGCCGAAGGACTGGCTCTGGTGGATGAACGTACCCTGGCGGTAGCCAGCGATAACGACTTTGGTGTTGGCATCCAGGTGCAACAAGCTGCCAAGGGAGGAGAGGATATTGAGGATTACCTGACCGATGGCGAAGGTCAGTTATGGTTTGAGGGACAACCTGTACAGGCTCGCCTTTCCCTACAGCCGCTCAAGGGAGAGGATGCCCATTCAATGCTGTGGTTATTAAAGTTGGATCAGCCGCTGCTATAAACGCCACAATCCCCCACCGTCCAGCAGTGGGGGACCTTGCTATCTCGTTAAGTCTTAGCTTTGCGGCAGTTTAAAGGTCCAGACGGAGCCACCCTGGTTAAAGTCTTTTACCCGTTTGGCCACTTCGCCACCCCAGAGCGGGACGGCGCCACCCCAGCCGGAGACCACGCTGATGTACTGCTCACCATCCATTTCCCAGGTGATGGGGGAGCCGACAATACCGGAGCCGGTATTGAATTTGTACACCACCTCGCCGGTCTGGGCATTGAGGCCGAGCAGATAGCCTTCCGGATTGCCGAAGAACACCAGATTACCCTTGGTGGTCATTACGCCGCCCCACAGCGGTGCGTAGTTCTTATAGCGCCATTTTTCTTGCCCGGTTTTCGGATCGATGGCGCGCAGTACGCCAATGTATTCATCGTTAAGCGGCTTAATGGTAAAGCCTGCACCCAGGTAGGCTGCGCCCTTCTTATAAGAGACGGGTTCGTTCCAGATATCCATGCCCCACTCATTAGAGGGAACATAGAACAGGCCGGTATCCTGGCTATAGGCCATTGGCATCCAGTTTTTCCCACCGAGGAAAGACGGGGTGGAGAACACTGACTCGCCTTTTTTGCCATCCTGACTGTTGGCAGGATTGCCGGGGCGGCCATCCTTGCTGTAGATGGGGCGGCCCTTGTCATCCAGGCCTTCGGCCCAGGTGATCTTATCGACAAAGGGGAAGCCGCGGATAAAGCTGCCGTTTTCCCGGTTCAGTACATAGAAGAAGCCGTTACGGTCAGCGGTGGCTGCTGCCTTTACTTCTTTGCCCTGATCCTGATAGTTGAAGGAGATCAGCTCGTTGACGCCGTCAAAGTCCCAGCCATCGTTCGGCGTGGTTTGGAAGTGCCAAACGATACTGCCGTCATCGGGGTTAATCGCCAACCGGGAGGAGGAGAACAGGTTGTCGCCGGGGCGCAGGTGGGAGTTCCAGGGGGCCGGGTTACCGGTACCGAAGAACAGCAAATCCACTTCCGGATCATAGGTGCCCCCTAGCCAGGTAGCGGCGCCACCGGTTTTCCACAGATCGCCAGGCCAGGTTTTACCGGCTTCGCCACCGGAGATACCGTTTTCGACTTGCTTGCCATCTTTCCAGATGTAGCCCATGTGGCCTTCAACGGTGGGGCGGGTCCAGACGATTTGCCCGGTTTTTGCATCGTAGGCTTCGACTTTACCGACGATACCGAATTCCCCCCCGGATACCCCGGTAATCACCTTGCCTTTCACCACCAGGGGAGCAGCGGTAATGGAGTAACCGGCCTGATAGTCGGCTACGGTCTTTTTCCATACCACCTTGCCGCTGTCTTTATTCAGGGCAACCAGTTTGGCGTCGAGGGTGGCGAAGATCACCAGATCATCATAGAGGGCTACACCCCGGTTAATCACATCACAGCAGGGCATGATGCCATCGGGCAGGCGGGCATCGTACTGCCAGAGCTCATCGCCGCTCTTCACATCAATGGCAAATACCCGTGAGTAAGAGGCGGTAACGTACATGACGCCGTCTTTTACCAGAGGCTGGGCTTCTTGCCCGCGCTGTTTCTCACCACCAAAGGAGAAAGCCCACACCGGGCGCAATTCTTTCACGGTATCAGGATTAATTTTATCGAGGGGGCTGTAACGCTGGCCCTGGAGGCCCATGCCGTTGGAGACAACGTCTTCGGCGGTGGCCTGGTCATTGAGAATATCCTGATCGGTCACAGCAGCCACGCTGCTACCAGCATAGCTGGCACTGATCAGTAAGGCGGCGAGACTAAGCTTGAAGCACTGGCCTGGTCTTTTCATCACTCGCTCCTTTCGGGCAGTTGTTTTTTTATTAGGACTGAAGGCGTGGCCTTCGACTTAGTCATTCTTGTAAAGCCAGCAGGCCGGGAACATTGCCCGGCGGTGCTAACCCTGTCATTCCTTGGTCGTACTACTGGCCTGGGCGGAAGTGCTGCTGGGCTCGGCAAAGGCCTGCTGCTCATACTGGTTGTAGAGGTGAGCGACCGAGCGTTGCAGCTCATAGCGTGACAGGGCGATGCCGTTGAAATGCGCAGGGATGGGTAACTGCATGGCTTCGGTCATGCTCAGGCCGGCCTGAGCAGCCTGTTGGAGCAGTTGATCAAGCCAGCCGAGATAAGCCTGGGTTTGTTCGATGGCTGCCGTGCCCTGACTAAGGGGGCCATGCCCCGGCACCAGTTGGTTAAAGGGCTGACGGGCCAGCAGCCCAAGCTCCTGCTGCCACAGCGCCAAGCCGGGGGTATGGGGAGTCGTCAGGGCGCGTTGATGGAATACCAGATCACCGGCAAACAGGGTGCCGCTGGGTTCATGCAAAATGGCCAGATCCGCACCGGAGTGACCGCGCAGGGCCAATAAGCGCAAACGCTGGCCACCAATCTCGATGCCAGTGTTCAGGCTGTCCGGCCCCAGCGTTTGGTTAGGCAGCTGGACCTGGGTGTCCCGCATCCAGTCCCCCACCAGGGTGTAGAGGGTTTCTGCCACCGCATCACCCTCTTGTTCGAGCTGCTGCAGGGTCGCGGGCAGGGCGGCAATCGGTGCCTCCTCGGCAAAGGCCAGGTTGCCAAGCACATGATCCGGATGGTGATGGGTATTGAGCACCAGCACCACCGGCTTGTCCGTCAGGCTGGCGATGACCTTGCGCATGGCCTTGCCATAGCGTACCGAGGGGCCGGTATCGATCACGACCACCCCAGCCGGAGTGAGGATAAAGCCGGTATTGACGATATTGCCGCCATTGAGGCGACTAAAGGCCTCCTGTTTGCCCTCCAATAACCAGACATTGTCGGCAATGGCGATGGGTGTTAAGGCGTAATCCAGCGGGCTGGCGTGGAGCCAGGGGCTTAGTACCAGGCTCCATAACGGGCCAAGCCATAGCAGCACAGTGAGGCGCATCTTAGTTACCTCCCTGTGGGGGGTAGTGGAACTCATTGCCATTGTTATCCCGCAGCGCCAGTTGCACCGCGCGGGTGCGGTTTGGCAAAGACAGGGTGAAAACCGGATCAGGGCTGATGGAGGCATTCAGCTGCAGGCGTGCCAGGGGCCCCTGCTGGTCACTGATCTCCAGGCTTTGTAAATAAAACTCCGGAATGTTGTTCACCAGACCGGTATCCATCGGATGAATTACCCGCAATTTAAGCCGTGGCCCCTCTGCCAGGGGGAATAGCCGCGCCTGAATCTGCCCCAACTGGGTTTGCCAGAGCTGGCTGGCGGCGGCCGGGCGCGGGGCCGTGCAGCCACCGCCGTGGGCATCAATGCGGGTACTGCCGACATACCAGCGGCCATCATCGGCGAGAATGGCCGCCCGCACCGGGGTGCTCTGTTGCACCTTGATGCGCACAGACAGTTGCAAAGGCATCGGCAGCAGCGGCTCGTAAGTGAGAATGTGCTGCAGTGGATTAAGTTCCGCCCAGACCTGCATCTTGATGATTTTTTTAGCGAATTGACTGGCGTCGATACTGATCGGCACCTGGGTGGCATTTTCGGCAAAGGGGGCGGTGCTGAGCTGAATCGCCTCGCTGAACTCATAAGGGGCCTCGGCACCGAGAAAGGCCTTGCGGGTAAAGTCCCACATCACCGAATTGAGTGGGTCCGGCGGGGAGGCCAACAACCAGGGACAGTAGAGGCTCAGGGTAAGCCAAGACAGTGCACGCCGGAGCATGCGGCTAGGTGAGTGGGCCATCCTTCTCTCCCCGCTGGTTGAGTGAGTTGCTGGGCATTTAGTTGCTATACGTTCAGTGGCTATACGTTCAGTGGCTATACGTTCAGTTGCTATACATGGGCGGAAGCTCGTAGTGCAGGCCGTAACGCTGGAACAGGGCAGCCATTTCGCCGGACAGAATCATCTGCTCGACAATCGCCTCCACCGCGTAACCCAGTTGGCGATAGGTGTGTTTGACCGCCATGCCGATATCCCACTTTTGTTTGCCAATCAGCGGGAAGGCATTACTGCCGGCAGCAAAGTCAGGGTTGTTGGCTTGTCGCAGTTGCCAATCGATTTCGGCCCCCATCCCCATTACCGCCGCCACCTGCTGTGCCTGCATGGCCTGAAAAGCCTGGCCGACATTGGGATAATGGCGGGCTTGGTCACGCAGCCGCCCTTGCAGGGCCGAGGTCAGGTAAAAAGCTGGCAGGGAGTCGATCTCCACGCCGATAGGGTGGTATTGGAACAGTGCCAGGGTGCTGACTTCGCTGAGTTGGCGACGGTCATAGGCCAGTTGCCAGCGCTCACGCTGGTAAGGGGCAAACATCACCACCTGCTCATTAATCAGCTCACCGGTGGAGTCGCGCATGTAGGAGAATTCCCGGTCGTAGGGCACCCGCAGCATCACGTCGGCCAGGTGTTTGGCGGCGAGGGGGTTGGCTTCGTCCTTATCCAGGTAATGCCCTTTCCAGACGTGATTGCGCAGGTCATCCTCCAGATTCTCATCCGGGGTGATCCAGTGGGGACGAAACTCGACCCCCAGACCGGCAGCAATGTGTTGACCAATCTCGACATCCACCCCGCGGGGCTGGCCCTGCTCATCAACAAAGGAATAGGGCGGAAAGTCGCGGTAGAGGCCGATGTAAATATGGCCACTGGCGATAACATGATCATACTCCCGCGCCATTAGCCCCGGGCTGAGGCCGCTTAGCAGCAGGCTAAGCCAACCCCACCCCAGGCTGCGGAGCAGGTATGCCGCCTTAGTTTTCACGGCGGGACTCAATGTAGGTACGAATCGCCCAGAGGGCTTCCTGGCTCAGGTAATCCGCCATTCTTGGCATATAGACGGCGCCATCGCGGACGGCGCCGTTAATCACCCGATACTTGAACCACTCATCCCCATCAATCCCCGGCTCCAGGTTACGCAGATCAGGGGCGATACCGCCGGAGATGGCCTCCAGGCCATGGCAGCGGGCACAGTTCTGGTTGTAGGCAGAATCACCAATCTTGATCGCCAGTTCCTGGTTTTCGTAGGGGGCGCGGTAGGGGTTTTCATCCACCCATTCTTCCCCCAGTTGGGTCAGGCCAGCGGTATCGACCGCCTGGGGGGTGACATCGCCGTGGGCGAAGGCCATAGCGGTGGAAAGGCTCAGCAAGCTCGCTAAAGTCAGGTTCAGGGTGCCTAAAGGCTTATTGTTATGACGCATGGCGGATAC
Organism: Balneatrix alpica DSM 16621; assembly: GCF_000619885.1. Lineage (GTDB taxonomy): Bacteria > Pseudomonadota > Gammaproteobacteria > Pseudomonadales > Balneatricaceae > Balneatrix > Balneatrix alpica. The sequence continues at coordinate 118,588 of NZ_KK211041.1, forward strand.
CTGTTGTTTATGTGGAAGCGTTAATAGGGGACGGTGATCGCTGACAAAAAATCAGGCCGGGTTAGCGGGTTCAGCCTTATCTTGGCCCAGGGGCGTTGGCCTCAACATGCTACTTTGCGGCCTAACCCCCTCCTTCGTTGGTAGTAAAAAGCGTTACTGCACCACGAAAACAGCAGTCATCCCTTTCGCTTCCAGCCCTTCGGCGTAGAAGGCATATTCACCGGGCTTAATCGGCACAAAGTACAACTCCGCTTCCCCCTCTTGCTCAAACTCCAATTCGGTCAGGCTGATGGCTTTGATCTCCAGGCCGCCGGCTTCCACCTTGCGCAGGAAAATCGAGGCAAAAAACTCCGGTGCCTGCATGGCGTATTCACTCTGTCCGCTGGAGATGATGGCCAGCTTGTAGGCTTTGCCGGTTTCCAGCTCATAGCGTTTGTGCGACATGAAAAAGTGATCGTCTTCTGTGCCCAGCACCAGGTCGGGTAGTTTTTCCGGGCGCAGGGAAAGGTCACCGGCGGCCTGGGTGGGCAGGGCGGGGAGCAGCAGGCTCAAGCTGAGCAGGCTGGTCAGTAAAGCGTGGCTAAGGAAGGGACGCATGAGGTGTGGCTCCTTTTTTATTGAAGTGAGTTATTGAAGTGAGTCGGCGTCGATCGATGCCACTCCATCATGCAAAGCGGGCGCAGTGGAAACATCCTACTTAGGGACGAATTGATTGCTACTTTCTTGCCATTTAGTCCTGGCGCGCAGCTGCCTATGCTGAAGGCCTCGAATGATCATCTGGGGCCAATGGCATGGAGACCTCCCTGATTTACCCGTTGCATCAGCACGCATGGCGTCTGCTCAGGCGCCTGGTCAAGGCAATGTTATTGGCGTTGCGCTGGACGGTGGTGTTGCTCAGTGTCTGGCTCACGGTCAATGGTGTGCCCCAGAGTTTGGCGGCGCAGACCCAGAGCTTGGCGGTGCAGGCGACGGCATCTGACAAGCTGTTGATTGAGATGGTCTACCTGCAATACCAGCCGGAGCGTCCGCCGGTGCTGTCCAATATCCTGCCGGAACCCGAGGATTTGGGCGCAAGGGGGGCGGAGCTGGGCATCGCCGATAACAACAGCACCGGTCGTTTCCTCAAGCAGGATTACCGCCTGCATACTGTGGTGGAAACCGAGCTGGAGCCGCTCTTGGTAAAAGCCGAGGCCCTCTATCAGCAGGGCCAGCGTTTTTTTATCACCCGTCTACCCGCCCAAGCATTGCAGCAGCTATCGGCCCGTTTGGGGCCTGAGGTGCTGATCTTTAATGCCGGTAGCAGTGATGATGCCCTGCGTAGCCAACTTTGCCTGCCGGGGGTGCTGCACACCCTGCCCAGCTATGCCATGAAGGCGGATGCCCTGGCCCAGTGGGCGGTGAGCCGTAATTGGAAAAAATGGTTGTTGATTCAGGGCAGTCGGCCAGAGGATGTGGCCTTTGCTACCGCCCTGAAACGCAGCGTGCAGCGCTTTGGTCTGCAGCTGGTGGCAGAGAAAACCTGGGATTACGACACCGACTTGCGCCGCAGTGCGCAGACGGAGCTGGTGCGTTTTACCCAGACGGATGAGTACGACCTGGTGGTGTTGGCGGATGAGTCCGGCGACTTTGGTGAGTATGTGCTCTACAACACCTGGTTGCCTCGTCCGGTGGCCGGCACTCAAGGGTTGCGGCCGCTGGGCTGGCATCGGGTGGTGGAGCAATGGGGCGCGGCCCAGTTGCAAAACCGCTTTATCAAGCTGGCCGGTCGGGATATGCAGGAGCAGGATTATGCTGCCTGGGTGGCGGCCCGTGCCCTCAGTGAGGCCGTGATTCAGCTCAAGCTCAAACAGCCCGAACAGCTGCAGCCAGCCGTTATCCGCAATCTGCTGGTGGACGAGCACTTTGAACTGGCGGCTTTTCAGGGGCGTAAGCTCAATTTCCGCCCTTGGAGTGGCCAGCTGCGCCAACCTATTCCCCTTGTCCATCCTCGTGCGTTGGTGAGTCAGTCACCGCAGGAGGGTTTCCTTCATCCCCGTACCGAACTCGATACCCTGGGCTTTGACCAGCCGGAAGTACAGTGCGGGGCGAATGGCTGAGTCTGCCCCTACAGGAGCCTGATAATGATAAAAACTGCCCTGCGTACCTCGTTATTCAGTGTGCCGCTGCTGCTTTGTTCCAGCCTGGCAGCGGCCAGTGTGGCCTATGTTTCCAATGAGAAGGACAACAGCCTCTCCCTGATTGACCTCAATACCCTGGAGGTGATCAACACCCTGCCGGTGGGCAAGCGCCCACGTGGGATTACCCTGTCGAAGGACATGAAGTACCTGTACATCTGCGCCAGTGACTCCGACACCGTGCAGATCATGGACTTGGCCGATCACCGCATTATTGCCGAACTGCCCTCCGGTGAAGACCCGGAGCAGTTTGCCCTGCATCCGGATAACCGCCACCTCTATATCGCTAATGAAGATGATGCACTGGTGACGGTGGTGGATGTTACCAACCGCAGTGTGCAGGCGCAGATTGAGGTGGGAGTGGAGCCGGAAGGCATGGCCGTCAGCCCCGATGGCAAGTGGGCAGTCAATACCAGCGAAACCACCAATATGCTGCACTGGATTGATACCCAAACCCATCAGTTGGTGGATAACACCCTGGTGGATCAGCGCCCGCGCCATGTGGAGTTCAGTCAGGATTCCAAGGTGTTGTGGGCCTCGGCGGAAATCGGCGGTACCGTCACGGTGCTGGATGTGGATAGCCGCCAGGAGCTGAAAAAAATCAGTTTTGCCATTCGTGGCGTCTCGCCAGACAAGGTACAGCCGGTGGGGATCAAGCTCAGCAGTGATGGCCGCTATGCCTTTGTTGCCCTGGGGCCCTCTAATCACGTGGCGGTGGTGGATGCGCAAAGTTATGAAGTGCTCGATTACCTGCTGGTGGGGCGCCGGGTATGGCATCTGGCCTTTAGTCCGGATGAAAAACTGTTATTGACCACCAATGGTGTCAGCGGCGATGTGTCGATCATCGATGTCGATAAGCTGAAGGTGACCCATAGCATCAAGGTGGGGCGCTACCCCTGGGGGCTGGCGGTGAAGCCCTGAGCCTGCCTGGCCAAGAGGAGGTGCCCATGACCACCCTGGAAGTCAGCCAGCTCAGCTTCGCCTATGGTGGCAAACGAGTGCTGCAGGAGGTCAGTTTCAGCCTGCAGTCCGGTGGCTTCTATGCCCTGCTTGGCGTCAATGGGGCAGGGAAAACCACCCTGTTTAATTTGCTCACTCGCTTGTTGGCGTTGCAGCAGGGTCGGATTCATTTTCCGCAGGCCAGCCGCCAGACCCAGGCCGAGGTGCTGCGCCAGTTGGGGGTGGTATTTCAGCAAAGCACCCTGGACCTGGATTTAACCGTGCAGCAAAACCTCAGCTATCACGCTGCCTTGCAGGGGCTATCCCGTGCGGAGGGGCAACGGCGGATTGAGCAGGAGCTGGAGCGGATGCAGATGCTGCCGCGCCTGCATGAGCGGGTGCGGGAGCTTAATGGCGGTCATCGGCGTCGTCTGGAGATTGCCCGGGCGCTGCTGCATCAGCCGAGCATCTTATTGCTGGATGAAGCCAGTGCCGGAATGGATGTGCAGAGTCGTCAACGCCTGCTGCAGCATGTGCATCAACTCTGTGCAGAGCGGGGCATCAGTGTGCTCTGGGCCACCCATTTGCTGGAAGAAGTCAGCAGCGAGGATCAGTTGCTCTGGTTACACCAGGGGCGGCTATTGGAGCAGGGGCAGGTGGCGCAGATTTGTCAGCGCCAGCAACAGCCGGATTTACCCAGTCTGGTACAACACTGGCTGGCACAAACAGGAGAATGCTGATGGAGGTTGTGTCCACTACCCTGCGCCAAACGGTCGGGCCTGGGCGCTGGCAGCATTATCAGCGTTGTTTGAGCGGTATTGTGCAGCGTGAACTGTGGCGCTTTATCAATCAGAAAAGCCGTTTCTTCAGCGCCCTGGTACGGCCTTTGTTATGGCTGCTGGTATTTGCTGCCGGTTTTCGCGCCGCCCTGGGGGTGTCGATTATGCCGCCCTATAGCACTTACATCCCCTATGAGGTGTATATCGTGCCGGGTCTGTGCTGCATGATTCTGCTGTTTAATGCCATGCAGAGTAGCCTGTCGATGGTGTATGACCGCGAGATGGGCAGCATGAAATTGTTGTTGATCAGCCCCTTGCCGCGCTGGTTCTTGCTGTTGGCAAAGATGCTGGCGGTGTCGCTGGTGTCCTTGCTGCAGGTGTACACCTTTTTGCTGCTGGCCTGGCTCTATGGCATTGAACCGCCCTGGTGGGGTTGGTTGCAGGCCTTACCGGTGCTATTGCTGGCCTCCTGGCTGCTGACCGCGCTGGGGCTGTTTATGGCCAGCCATATCAAGCAGCTGGAGAACTTTGCCGGGGTGATGAACTTTGTCATCTTCCCGATGTTTTTCCTGTCGTCGGCACTCTATCCCCTGTGGAAAATGCAGGAAGCCTCGTTGTGGCTGTATTGGCTGTGCCAGCTTAACCCCTTTACCCATGCGGTGGAGGCGGTGCGTTTTGCCCTCTACCTGCAATGGCAGTGGCAGGCACTGGCGATCACCGCGAGTCTGGCACTGTTGCTTGGTGGGTTGGCCTTGTGGAGTTTTCAGCCGCTGCGAGTAGTGGGGCGTTGACTGGCCTGTGCATCGCTAAAATTACGACTTTAGTACTGCTTTTTTCGTGGCGAAGTAGCATGGCGCATCCTGGCTGACGGGGGTCTAATGCAGGAATCGCACTGTTGTTCCACTGGAGTTTGCTCTATGTTGTCACTCAACCTCGGTGGTAAGGTGCAAGGCGTTAACCCTCGCCTTGGCACCCTTGCGCTTACCCAAGTAACCCGACAACTGCTGGTTTTACTTTGGGGAGCTTTGGCCTGTTCTGCCAGCTGGGCGGAGCAGGCCCTCTTTTCTGCCCAGGGCTATCGCCTGGAACATTACCGCAGTCCTACCCCGTTACAACATGAGCAGGCTCAGGTACTGGATACCCAGGCCCTGCAACAGCTGTTGCTGGCGCAGCCCCATAGCCTGTTGATTAACGTACTCCCGCTGAGTTATCAGCATGGCCGCTTTATCGAAGATCAACCGGTGCAGCAATTGCCGGGCAGCTACTGGCTACCCAATGTTGGCAAGGGGCAGCTGAGTGACGATTGGCTGGCCTATTTACAACAGCATCTCCAGCAGTGGCAGGCACAGCAGCCGGGCGCACCCCTGGTGTTCTATTGCCGTTCCGACTGCTGGCACTCCTGGAATGCCGCTAAGCGTGCGGCGGAGTTGGGCTTTGCGCCCTTGTACTGGTACCGCGATGGCGTGGATGCCTGGCAACAGGCAGGCCTGCCGCTAGACCAAGGTCGTCCTGAAGCCAAGCCGGAGACTCAGGCACAATAAGGCTAATGCAGCACAGTCGGCTAATCGGCTGGTTGAAAACAACAATAAAACAGGGGCCACGCATGACGTGACCGAGGAGCCGAGAATGTACAAAATCCTGATTGCGGATGATCACCCCTTATTTCGTGAGGCGATCCAGAGCGTGATTGAGTCCTGCTTTGCAGGCGCTGAGATTCACACCACCGATACCCTGGAGGCCACCCTGGAGCTGACCCAGCAAGAAGAAGACCTGGATCTGATTCTGCTGGATTTGAACATGCCGGGCATGAATGGCCTGCAGGGGCTGATCAGCTTGCGTAATACGGTGCCGACCATTCCGGTGGTGATTGTCTCGGCGGAAGAGAGCAAGCAGGTCGTGCTACAGGCGATTACCTCCGGTGCGATCGGCTTTATTACCAAGTCCTCCCCGCGCCAGAAAATGGCTGAAGCCCTGCAGCAGATTGTCGAGGGCAATGTCTATCTGCCATCGGATATTATCCGTGCCAATGCGCGGGAAGGCCGCCGTCATGGCCAGCAGGAGGAATACCAACTGCCGCCGGAGCTGCTGGAGACCCTGACCCGCCGCCAACTCTTGGTGCTGGAGCGGATGTCGAAGGGGGAGTCGAACAAGCAGATTGCCTACAATCTCAATATTGCCGAAACCACGGTAAAGGCTCATGTGTCCGCGATTTTACGCAAGCTCAATGTACATAACCGTATTCAGGCGGTGCTCTCCACCGGCAGTATTGATTTTGCGCTGTACCTGCGCCGCTAGGTGGATGCTGGGGCCGGTTGCTCCAGGAGATGGATCAGGCTCAGTTTGAGCTTGAGCGGCTTCACCGGCTTGTGCAGCAAACGATAGCCCTGGGTGCGAATCTGCTCTTTCAATTCCTGGCTGTGGTTGGCGGTAATCATTAATACCGGCAGGGCACAGCCGAGCTGCTGCTGAATCAAGCTGACGGCATCCAGTCCCTGTTCACCATGGTCGAGGTGATAGTCGGCAATCAACAGCTGTGGCTGCTGGCCCCGTCCTTTCGCCAGCAGTTCTGCAGCACTCAGGCCCCAACAGAGTTCTACCCCCCAACCACTGAGTAACTGCTGCATGGCGGTGCAGATGGTTTGATCATTGTCCACCAGCCATATCCGTGCCCCGCTCAGGCGCTCGTTATCGGGTTGCGGTAAGTGTTGCTGAGGGCTAAGGGCAGCCTGCTGGCCAACAGGTACCTCGACCGCAAAGGTTGAGCCACGACCCAGTTGCGAGTGCACACTAATGCGGTGCCCCAGTACTTTGCTGATCTTGTCGACGATGGCGAGGCCTAATCCCAGCCCTTTATCCTGACCGTTCTGTGGCCGCTGCAGGCGTTCAAATTCATGGAAAATGTCCTGCAGTTTGTGGGCCGGAATACCGAGGCCGCTATCCCATACCTCAATACGAATGGCGTCAGGCAGGCGGCGGCAGCCAAGTAAGACCCGCCCCGTCGGGGTATAGCGCAGGGCGTTGCTTAACAGGTTGCGCAGGATGCGTGCTAATAGCTGGGAATCGGTACGGACAATGGCGGAGCAGGGGACAAAGTGCAGGCGTAGCCCTTGCTGCTGGGCCAGGTGCTGGTATTCGTGGGCAAGGTGATCCAGCAGTTCACTGAGATGAAAATGGGTGATGTCAGCTTTGACCACCCCGGCATCCAGTTTGGAGATATCCACCAGGGAGCCGAGCAGGGACTCGACATCCTCCAGGGCATTGCTGGTGGAGTGCACCAGCGGACGCAGCTCCTCGGCCAGGTTTTTTTCCGCCAGGGCACCGGTAAACAGGCGCGCCGCATTCAGGGGTTGCAGCAGGTCATGGCTGACTGCGGCGAGAAACTTGGTCTTGGACTGGTTCGCCTGCTCGGCGGCGCGGGTGGCATCGCGTAGCCGGACTTCCGCCTCGGCACGCTCATGGATTTCCTGACGGAGTTGCTGGTTGAGGGTGGTCAGCTCGGCGGTGCGTTCCTTCACCCGTTGCTCCAGGTGACTATAGGCTTGTTGCAGCTCCAGCGCGGTGCGTCTTTGTTTGCTGATGTCCTGGATCATCACGAAGAAGCCATCCACCTGGCCCTGGCTGTTGCGATTGGGCACATAGGACTTGCGCATATGGCGCAGTTGCTCGCCCCGGCCTTCATCAATCTCAAAGGTGACTGCGCGTCCACGCAGCGCCTGCTCAATAAAGGGCAGCAGCTGACGCATCTGCGCCTGGGGGTGAACCTGCTCAATGGCTTGACCATAGAGGCTGCCACGGGGGCGGCCATACCACTCGTCATAGACCTTGTTGGTAAAGCGATAGCGCAGATCGGCGCCGACATAGGCGATCAGGGCGGGAACATTATCGGTAATCAGACGAATCCAGGCTTCGTTACGCTTGAGGGTCTGGCTGTGCTGATGGCGCTCGGTAATGTCGGTATGGGTGACCACCAGGCTCTGATCCGGCAGGGGGTGTACCTGTAACTCCAGCATCCGTCCCTGGGCCTGGGGATATTCCTGGGCGCGGCCAGTGGCCAGTGCCAGTTGCAGCAGAGCGGCGTACTCGGCCTGTTCATGCATCAGAGCGAGGAAGGACTCCCCCGCCTGCAGTGGTGGTAGCTCCCCCAGGCGCAAAAAGTGTTGATTAGCCAGTTCCAGCAAACCCTGGGGATTGATCAGTGCCACCCCCTGGGAGAGGTTGTCGAGGGTGAGCTGCAGCTTATGGGCCTGCTCGGCCAGCGCCAGTTCGCGGCGGGCGTTTTCCCGTGCCTTGAGGGCGGAAATATCGGTATAGAGCACCACCTTGCCACCATCGCGGGTGGGCTTTTCGCGCATTTGCAGCCAACGGCCGTCACGCAGATGGTAGACCTGACAGCCATCCAGCAACGCTGATTCCTGAATCAGTTGCAGGCTGCTGGCGGCCTGCTGCATGTCGTTTAAGTGACTGCCGATTTGAATCGGGTGGCCACTGTGTTGCCAGAAGGCGGCAAAGTGACGATTGAACAGGCGAATCCGTCCCTGGGCATCAAAGAGCACAAAGGCATCGGAGATGCTGTCGATGGCTTCGAGCAGGTGCTGGTGCGAGGTTTCCGCCTGGTGTTTGGCCTCCTGCAGCGCCTGATGGCTGATTTTTAACTCCGCCAGGGCGGTATTGAGGGCATCGGTGCGTTCACGCACCTGCTCCGCCAGGGTGACGGCATGGGAAAAGGCGGCAAAGGCACTGGGGTCTTGACCGACCCCGGCTTCGACCCGGCTGATTAGCGCGGCATTGATGCGCTTGAGCTTGGTGTTCTCCTGCTCCAATTGCGCCAGACGCTGACGTAGCTCGGCTGCACTCATGCTAGTTCACCTGGGGGCGGGGGTGACCAATGGCGACCCCGGTGAAGGTTTGATTGATGTGCATGCCCTGCACATGCTCGCCATAGGTGTTAAAGCCAATCACCCGATGCTGGCGTAATAGCGCTGATCCCTGTGGCTCCAATTGGCGTTGCTCGATTTCCAGGCGGCGTAAAAAACAGTCACAGCCAATCACTAACTGTGGTGGCCCCAGCTGACGCTGCAGGCTGAGCAGACGTTGCTCCAGTTGCTGCAAAATGGCAGTAGGCTGCATGCGGGTGAGCACCAGACCGGTATCAATCGCACAATAGAAGGTCAGGCTGAGGTCAGCATTGACGCTCTGGATCGAGCGCACGTAGTAATCCTCCCCCAGACGGATCGCCAGCGGATGCAGGGCAAAAACCGCTGGTGTCAGGGCGGCTAATGGCAAGTTCAGCAGGCGGGCGTATTCAAGGGCGGCGGGCTCGGCGTTAAGTTCCAACACCCGCCGCTGTTCCGGCAGGGCGGCGGTCACCACCATCTTCTCCCCCGGCTGTTGCAGGTGGTGCAGGCTGAACACCTCGAAGGGGTAAGGGGTGTTCACCAACATCACAATGGCGGCCTGGCAGTGAAAGCGGCCTTGATAGAACACATGGGTATGGCTGAGGTGCACATCATCCCCGGCGGAACCGCCAAAGTGGGGAATACTGCCCAGGGCAGCATTGAGCGCCACCAGGGTCAGTTCCTCATTACTGGAAAGGCCATCGAGCAGGGTCATGGCAAAGCTATGGCCCTGAATGGGGGCAACCTGATGGGCGCGACAATCGGCAATCAAGCGATCTACCCGCTGCTGTGCCTTAAGCAGGCTGAAGTCCTGCAGGTTGTCGATCAGGGTGGCGGCGATGGCAAAGTGTGGGCGCAAAAAACCGAGGGCGCTGATACAACCCTGGCTATAGCCCTGGCTGGTAATCTCCCCGGCGGTGGTACAGCCCGCCAGGGGTAGCCCGGCAAAGGCCTGGTTGAGCGCTTGCTCTAAACTGGCGAGATCATAGGCCGCTGAGCAAAAAAACAGCACAAAGCCGAGATCGGCATGGTCGAGCTGCTGGCGTAACTCATGGGCGGCCTGGCTCGCATCGGTCGCAGAACTGGCGGCGGCAATATACGCCTGGGTCACCTGGACTCCTCCTCGGCAGACTTCCTGGCGCCGTTGCCAGGAGAAAAACACCCCTGCGCTTTTGGCATCACTCAAAAGCGCAGGTGCTGCCTATACCGAACAAGCCAAACCGGTAGACAGTAATAAGGTGCCTAGTGATTGTAAGGAGGCCAGGGCCGCCACCGACATACTACTTCGGTGCTGGTTCGGCTTGGGCTTTGGTGGGAGGTTGGGCAAGGCCGATATGAGGAAACTGACGTTTGCCTGACTTTAATCGTTGTTCAATAGCCGCAATATCTTCGCCGCTTTCAATTGCTGTAGAACTCGCAACTGAGCGAATCAGCACTTCCCGGCTGGGCTTGGTTCGCTGATGTGGTTGGTCTGCCATCCATCGTATCCAAGGGGTAATAGTATTGAGTTGAAAGCGTAGCAGAGCCTAGGCAGGTGACTAGCCTAAGCTTAATAAATGACTAATCACCGCCCGTAGTTTACCCGCCTTGACCGGCTTGGGTAGCACTGGCAGTTGGCGTTCACGCCAGTGTTGGCGGTTGCTATCGCTGCGATCGGCGCTGATGATCACGGCGGGTAAATCTGGCTGCTGGCGACGCAGTGCATCCAGCACCTGCAGGCCGGTTTGGCCGTGATCGAGGTGGTAATCCACCAGTAACAGGGCGGGGGGCTGACGCTTGCTGATATGCAGTGCTTGCTCAAGATTCGTGGCCAGGCTGACCTGACAGCCCCATTGTCCCAACAGGGTGGCCATGCTGAGCAAGATGGCTTCATCGTTATCCACCACCAGAATATGGGCGGCGGGTAATTGCCCAGGCTGGTGACTGCTTTTATGTGGGTTGGGGGGGGAGGCGGGGGTAGTGGCAAGGAGTGGCACCCTGATACTAAATACCGAGCCCCGGCCCTGGCGTGAGCGCACCTCCACCGGGTGGCCCAGTACCCTGGCCATCCGCTCGACGATGGCTAAGCCCAGTCCCACCCCTTTGCTCTTGGCATTGCGCTGATGCTGCGGCAGTTGGCGAAACTCCTGAAAAATTTCACTGAGCTGGTGGTTAGGAATGCCGGCGCCGGTGTCCCACACCTGTAGTTGCCAGTAAGCTCCCCGCCGACGGGCGCTGATCAGGATGCGCCCGTGTTGGGTATAGCGCAGGGCATTGCTGATAAAGTTGCGCAGAATACGACGCAGCAGGTGCGGGTCGGAGCGCAGTTGCCCTTGCCGTGGGCGCACCTTCAGCGCCAATCCTTCCTGTCGTGCCAGTGGCTGAAATTCCTGCTCCAGGCCACAGAGCAGGGTGTGCAGATCACACTCCTCCCACTGCGGTTGTACGGCATTCTGATCCAGCTTGGAAATCTCCAGCAGATCGGCCAGCAGCTCTTCTGCGCCATCCAACGCCAGTTGCACATGTTCGACCAACTCGGCCTCGGCCTCCGGCAGTGCCCGCTCGCCAAGTGCGGCGACCAGCAGGCGGGCTGCATTCAGGGGTTGCAGCAGATCATGGCTGGCGGCGGCCAGATACTTGTCTTTACTGAGGTTGGCCTGTTCCGCTTCGACCTTGGCCTGATGCAGTTGCTGGTTGAGACGGGTGAGCTCCTGGGTGCGGCTGCGCACCCGTGCCTCCAGCTCTTCATTCAGTTGCTCCTGGGCCTGCTGGGCGCGCACCCGCTCGCTGATGTCCTGCACAAAGGCTTCCACCAGTGGGGTATCGCCCTCCTGCTTTAACAGGGCATTGAGGGAAACATAAATGTGTTCGCCATCGGGGCGCAGCAGCTGGGTTTCAAAACGATAGAGGCGGCCCTGGCTGAGCAGTTGCTGGCGCAGACGCAGGTAGCTTGAGCGGTCGGCAAACAGGCTGGCCAGATCCGGCAGCTGTTCCAATAGCTGACGGCTGTCAAAGTAGCCACAAATACCCGCCAGGGCAGGGTTGGCGGTGCGCAGTGGGCCATCCAGCTCGGCCTGGAAGATGCCATGCAGAGCGTTTTCAAACAGCCATTTATAGCGGTTGCGTTCGGCCTCCAGCTCCGCCAGCTTGGTTTCCAGCTCGGCGTAGTGGCTCTTGCGGGCGGAGGAACTGCCCAGGCCGATCAGATCCTCCAGTCGCAGCGGTTGATCCTGGTCAGAGTGCCTCGGCATAGACGCTTTCCACATCGCGCTGGCTGGACTTGCGCGGGTTGGTGAGCAGGCAGGGGTCTTTGACCGCCTTGCGCGACAGAATAGGAATATCGGTGGCTTTAACCCCCAGCTGGCCAAGGGATTGCTGTAAGCCGACCTGTTGCTTGAGTTCGATAATCCGCCCGAGCAGTTTTTGCTTCACTTGGCGTCCATTCAGACCCCGCACATCCAAGCCCATCTGGCTGGCGACCACGCGGAAGCGTTCTTCCGCCGCCGGATAGTTATAGGCCACCACATGCTCAATCAGCATGGCATTGCAGAGGCCGTGGGGCAGATCGAGGAAGCCACCCAAACTGTGGGACATGGCATGCACAGCGCCGAGGATGGCATTGGAAAAAGCCAATCCGGCCTTGAGGGAGGCCAGCATCATCTGCTCGCGCAGGTGCAAGTCGAGCGGGTTGGCTACCATCGCCACCAGGTGGGTATTGATCAGGCGGATGGCCTCCAGCGCGTGCATATCGGTCAGGGGGCCAGCGGCAGTGGAGACAAAGGCTTCGATGGCATGTACCAGGGCGTCCACCCCGGTGCAGGCACTGAGGAAGGGGTCCATGGTGGCGCTGGTTTCTGGATCGATCAGCGCCACGTCGGGCACCAGCGCCTTGCTGATAATCGAAATTTTCACCCGTTCACTTTCATCATTAATGATGGCGAACTGGGAGACATCCGCCGAGGTGCCAGCGGTGGTCGGAATAAAAATGAGCGGCGGGATGGGACTATGAATGCGGTCTATCCCCTCGTATTCGAGAATATGTTGGCCATTGGCGCTGATAATGCCAATGCCCTTGGCGCAATCCATCGGGCTGCCCCCGCCAATCGCCACAATCAGGTTACAACCCTGCTGGCGATACAGTTCCGCCCCTTGCATGACCTCCTGGGCGCGGGGGTTGGCGGATACCTCGGTGAAGGTGACAAAGTCGATGCCCTCCTGATCCAGCAGGGCGGCAATGTCAGCGACCCAGCCTGCGGCGACCACGCCAGGGTCTGAGACCAGCAGAATCTTGCGCACAGCAAAGGTGCGGGCATAGTTGGCGACCATCTTACGGGCACCTAGGCCAAAGATGATCTCGGGTGAGACAAACTTACGCAGTCGACTGATATCACTCATGGGGCTTGGCCTGCAAAGCGTTGGGCGCTTTGTCGTTGTTATTATTGGGCTCCTGGGCTGCCATCTTAGGCAGAAGTCGTAGAGGGCGACAACTGACCTTTAGGCTATAGCGGCGTACAACTTAAGGCGGAGCCGCCGGAGCGGGAAGGGTATTTAGAGGTTGATGCGGTGGCGCCGGGTTTGCCGATACTGGCGCCAGGCCTTTAGCAAGGCCGGGAGTAACACTAGCGGAATCCAGGCCAGTAATACGCCGGCCAGGTTAGCCAGTGCATCCCACTCGCTGAATTTGCGCCGGGGCTGGATGATATGTTGCAGATACTCCAGCCCAGGTGCGAGCAGCAAGAGCCCCCCCCAAAACAACCAGCCCGGTAGGCGTGGCATGGCGAGGCGACCACTGATAGCGAGGCCAGCCAGGGCAAGCAGGTGGAATAGCTTATCGGAATGGCGGAACAGCCAGGGGGGCGCCTCAGGACGAAACAAACCATAGGCCAACAGGGCGCAACAACCGATAAATAGCAGCCAGCGTAGCGGGGATAGCACCTTGAACTCTCAATCTGGCCCAAGCGAACCAGGGGCAGCGGAGACCCAGGCCGGGGCGGCTAAACAGGGCGTCAGTCTAGCAGGCTAGTCGCGGCCAGAGCCAGTACTGCTAGTCGCTTGAGCGGCAAATCAGGCGCGAGTTGGCCAGGTTGCGGTAGGTGAAAGTGGGGGAGTCATCCTGACAACTGGCGGCTTGGGCGATGGCCTCCTTGATCAGATGATGCTGGGGGGATTTGCTGCAGACCGGATCGGCCTGACGGGCATCACCGGTCAGCATAAAAGCCTGGCAGCGGCAGCCGCCAAAATCCTGCTCCTTCTCACTGCAGCTGCGGCAGGGTTCCTGCATCCAGTCATAACCGCGAAAGGCGTTAAAGCCGCTGGAGTGCTGCCAGATCTGTTCCAGGCTGTGTTCCTGCACATTAGGAAACTCCAGGGGCAGCATGCGCGCGCTATGGCAGGGCAGGGCAGTGCCATCGGGGGCGATGGTGAGGAAAATCTGCCCCCAGCCATTCATGCAGGCTTTGGGGCGTTGTTCGTAATAGTCGGGAGTAACAAAAATCAGCTTCAGCGGATGACCCGCCGCCGCCAGCTTGGCGCGGTAGTCATTGGTGATGCGCTCGGCCCGCTCAAGCTGGGCCCGACTCGGCAGCAGTTGATCGCGGTTGCTCAGGCCCCAGCCATAGTACTGGCAGGTGGCCAGCTCCACGTAGTCCGCCTGCAGTTCAATACAAAGCTCAATAATGCGTTCGATCTGGTCAATGTTATGGCGATGGGTGACAAAGTTGAGCACCATCGGGTAGCCGTTGGCTTTGACCTCGCGGGCCATCGCCAGCTTATGGGCAAAGGCTTTGCTGGAGCCGGCCAGCATGGCGTTGACCTCGGCATCAGCAGCCTGGAAGCTGACCTGAATATGATCCAGCCCAGCCTGACGAAAGGCGGCGACCTTGCCCTCGGTCAGCCCCACCCCGGAGGTGATCAGATTGCTGTAATAGCCCAGTTGGCGGGCACCGCTGATCAGTTCGAGCAAATCCTGGCGCACCAGTGGCTCACCGCCGGAAAAGCCCAGTTGCACCGCCCCCAGGGCCCGACCCTGCGCAAACACATCCAGCCATTGTGCAGTGCTGAGCTCTTCCTGATAGCGGGCAAAGTCCACCGGGTTGGAACAGTACGGGCACTGTAACGGGCAGCGATAGGTGAGCTCCGCCAGTAGCCAGAACGGCTGACCGTGGCTGGCAGGGGGCGAGGCGGGCAGGTTGCAGGCTCCACTCATGCTTGGCTCCGGGCTTAACTGGGGGCTTGCAGACGCAGCCAGTTTTGCTGCTGGGCGATCTGGATAAAATGCAGCACGTCCTCACTCAGGCCATTCGCCTCGGGGAACTGGTGCTGCAACAGGGCGATAATCTCCGCCAGGCAGGCTTGGCCATCCACCAGGGCCAGGATGGCACCGGCGGAGGCGTTGAGCTTGACCATGCCCTCGGGATAGAGCAGCACGTGGGCCTGCTGAGCGGGCTCCCATTGCAGGCGGAACAGGCTATTCAGCTGGGGCACCTGATAGAGTTCGGCATTCATCGGAATAACCCCTTGTGGTAGACCTGCTCGCGGGTCAGGTTGTGATAGGGCGGGCGCTCCAGCTCATAGGCCAGGGTCATGGCATCGAGCATGCTCCACAACACATCCAGCTTGAACTGCAGGATTTCCAGCATGCGCTCCTGCTGCTCGCGGGTGACATAGTGATCCAGGGTGATCTGCAGGCCATGCTGCACATCCCGGCGGGCTTCGGTCAGGCGATTACGGAAATACTGGTAGCCTTCCGCCTTGATCCAGGGGTAATGACTAGGCCAGCTATCCAGGCGTGACTGGTGAATGTGGGGGGCAAACAGCTCGGTCAGAGAGGAGCTGGCCGCCTCCTGCCAGTTGGCGCGGCGGGCAAAGTTGACGTAAGCATCCACGGCAAAACGCACTCCCGGCAACACATGCTGCTGGGAGAGAATCTCCTCCCGCGAGAGTCCCACCGCCTCCCCCAGGCGTAGCCAGGCCTCAATGCCGCCTTCTGCGTCGGCATAACCATCGTGATCGAGAATGCGCTGCACCCAGTGGCGGCGGGTATCCCGATCCGGGCAATTGGCGAGGATGGCGGCATCCTTCACCGGAATCATAATCTGGTAATAAAAGCGGTTGGCCACCCAGCCACGCAGCTGCTCAGGGGTGGCGCGACCCTCATACATGGCCACATGGAAGGGGTGGTGAATATGGTAGAACGCCCCCTTGGCTTGCAGGGCGGCGGCAAAATCATCACGGCTCAGGGGCTGGTGGGCGGCGGAACAGCTCATGGGCAACTCCTACAACAGAATCTGCATGCCGTCATAGGCGACCTCCACCTGGTGTTCAGCCAGGATGGCGCGCTCGGGCGACTGCTCGTTCAAAATGGGATTGGTGTTGTTGATATGAATCAGCACCTTGCGCGGCTTCTCCAGGGTATCGAGAAAGGCCAGCATGCCGTTGGGGCCAGACTGGGGCAGGTGGCCCATGGCGGTGCCCAGCTTGTCGCCCACACCGCTGACAATCAGCTCATCTTCCTGCCAGAGGGTGCCATCCACCAGGACACAGTCCGCCTGCCCGAACCAGGGCCGTAACTCCGCACTGATCTCCCCCAGGCCTGGCGCATACAGCAGGCTGCCACCGCTGGCGATGTCCTCAATAAAGAGACCAATATTGTCGCCCCGATGGGGATCGTGGCGGTGGGGTGAATAGGGTGGTGCGCTGGAGCGCAACGGAATGGCGGTGAGGCGCAGTAGCGGGAACTCGGGGATATGAAAAGGCTGTAATTCGCTGCCAATGGTAATCGGATGCCAGCTCAGGCCACCGTTCCAGGCTTCCAGAATGGGGAAGACCGGAAAACCACTGCTGAGATCCTGCTTGACCATTTCGGTACACCAGACTGGCAGCGGACAACCCTCACGTAAAAACAGCAGGCCGGTGCTGTGATCCAGCTGGGAGTCCATTAGCACCACGGCCTTGATGCCGCTGCCGCGCAGGCCCTTGCTGGGTTGCAACGGGGGAAAGGCTTCAATCTGGCTGCGAATATCCGGGGAGGCGTTAAAGAGTAACCAGTCTTCGCCATTGGTACTGATCGCGATGGAGGACTGGCTGCGGGGGCGAGCTTGGATACTGCCCTGGCGCACTCCGGCACAGTTATGGCAGTTACAGTTCCACTGTGGGAAACCACCACCGGCGGCGGAACCTAAAACCTGAATATGCATACTCGACTCCCGGTAGGGGGAGAGGAATCCAAGGCGGCGCTAGTTGTGATGGGCCAGCACCGCCAAGGCGCGATTAGCGGTTAGAGAAGTACATGGTGACTTCGAAACCGATGCGCAGGTCAGTGTAAGCAGGAGTGATCCACATTTGGCTATCCTCATTTTGTTGTTGTGGTGCCGGATTGCACCTTGAGGATGATAGGCAGGGGAGGGAGCCGGCATGAATGGTACTTTGGAACGAAAAAGGCGCTGATTTGGTAGGGGGGTGGAGGTTTTGGGTGGGTTGTTGGTTGTCGGTTGGAAAAGCCGCAGGCGCCTTGCAACAAGGTGCGGGATGTTGGATGGCGCCACGTTGTGGCTTATCCGACCTACGTAATGGCGGTGTGGGTCTGGTGTAGGTTGGAAAGCCGTAGGCGCCTTCCAACAAGGTGCGGGCAACAAGGTGCGGGATGTCGGATGGCGCCACGCTGTGGCTTATCCGACCTATGTAATGGCTGCACATATGGCTGGGGTCGGAAATGGGATGTTGCTCTGGTCATAACGGTTTATATTAGGACGCATCAGTGTTAGATGCTCCTGGGGTAATGTGTATTACAGATATATCAAATAATTATCTTATGCGTTATTAAAGGATTTGCTCTTTTTTGATGTTATTAATACGGTTTTAGTTAGCGCTAGAACTGTTTGTCTAAAGTAAAAGCAAGGGAGTGTCATGAGTAATGTACTAATCACAGGGGCTAATCGTGGACTAGGTTTGGCTTTGGCTCATGCTTTTCATAAGGAAGGTTATGGCTTGTACTTGGTGGTTCGCTCTGAGGCTGCCCAATTAGAACTATCACATGCTTTTCCTGGTGCTAATGTTTTACAGTGTGATCTGAGGGATGACTTTTATGAGTCAAAGCTAAAGGAATGGTTAACGTCAGTTACGCTGGATGTAGTAATTAATAATGCAGGTTCTGGCAGTAAAGCCCCAACCTTGGCAGAAACCACAGCAGAGCATTTACATAAAGAATTCGAGACCAATTGCGTTGCTGTATTGTCTACAGTTAAGGGGTGTTTATCAGCCCTGCAGTGTTCCAGGGCGGGGGTGGTGATTAATATTAGCTCTCGTCGTGGCTCACTAAAACTGCAGTCGGAAATGGCCGCAAAGGGTTCTGGCTGTTCCTACTCATATCGTATTAGTAAAGCAGCGCAGAATATGCTAACGCTATGTTTGGCAGATGATTTGGATGAATGGGGGATAAAGGTAATCGCAGTTCATCCAGGGCGATTATTAACCAAGATGGCATCCCATGATGCCTGTATGTCAGCTGATGAATCAGCAGCAAGAATTGTAGAGCTGCTGAGAAAGCAACAATTTAATAGCCGTGACTATATTTGTGTAGAAAATGGGATATTGCCTTGGTAATAGCGATTTATATTAGATGGCTCAGAGTTAGATAACCGAAGGATACGAGCCTCATTCTGTTTGGCTTCAAGGATGCTGTGATATGTCGATTCATTTGCCTGAATTACTGGCCCGCCACCAACGCCTGCTTGTCGATGGTGCCCTGGCCACCGAGTTGGAGGCGCGTGGTTGCCACCTCAACGACCCCCTGTGGTCGGCCAAGGTGTTATTGGAGCAGCCGGAGCTGATTGAGGCCGTTCACTACGACTATTTTGCCGCGGGTGCCGATATTGGCATTAGCGCTAGTTATCAGGCTAGCATTGCCGGCTTTGTAACTCGTGGTTATAGCGCCGAGCAGGCGTTGGAGCTGATTAAGCTCTCGGTGAAGTTGCTTGATCAGGCCCGCCAGCGTTATTGGCAAAGCCTCAATGCCAGCGAACAGGCGCAGCGCCCCCGGCCCTTGGTGGCGGGCTCAGTTGGCCCCTATGGTGCCATGCTGGCGGACGGCTCTGAGTATCGGGGGCAATATGGGGTGGATGAGGCCACCCTGATGGACTTTCATCGTCCGCGTATTCAGGCACTGTTGGCCGCAGGGGCGGATCTACTGGCCTGTGAAACTCTACCCAGCCTCAGCGAGGCGCTGGCGTTGGCCAAATTACTGGCCCGAGAATTTGCCACCGCAGAGGCCTGGATCAGCTTTAGCTGCCGCGATGGTCTGCATACCTGTGAAGGGCAGTTATTGCGCGATGCTGTACAAACGCTGGAGCCTTATCCGCAAATTATTGCGGTAGGGATTAACTGCAGCGCACCGGAGTTTATCCCCTCTTTGCTGCAAAGCGTGGCAGGGCACACCAGTAAAGCCCTGTTGGTGTACCCCAACTCCGGTGAGCACTATGACCCTCAGCAAAAATGCTGGCATGGTCAGGGGGACACACTCAGCTTCGCTCAGCAGGCCGAGCAATGGCAGCAGCTAGGAGCGCAGTTGATTGGTGGCTGTTGTCGCACTGGCCCGGCGGATATTGCAGCGTTGGCAAAAATGAGCCCAGGCTAGCGGGGCGGCTGTGTGGTAATGGCTTCCACTTTCTTAAACACTGCGCCCCAAAGTTAAAGCGGCGCTACTCTGCCACTGCTGGTGTAGCACGTACCTGAAAATAGGTTAAGGGGCGGCCGGAAGCATCGCTTGCGGACGTCCCAGTGAGGGAAACGAACGCCTTGTTAGCTGATGGGTAACAGTGGTTTATTTTTCTGAAAACTCATCGATTAAATTCGTCAGCCTATCATCTAAATGATCCTCGAATTCATCGAGGCTTTTACCAAAAATGCTCAAGTATTGATCGGCTTGCTCATGGCTTATCCTCTTGCCGAGCAGGTTGTATTGAATTTCTGGTAGCGTTTTATCGTTTCTCGGAATAATGCTCCAGATGATGTAATCAGCATCGAGTGATTCGACATTGTTTTGGGCAAACG
Source organism: Balneatrix alpica DSM 16621 (assembly GCF_000619885.1). Classification (GTDB taxonomy): domain Bacteria; phylum Pseudomonadota; class Gammaproteobacteria; order Pseudomonadales; family Balneatricaceae; genus Balneatrix; species Balneatrix alpica. The sequence goes on from NZ_KK211041.1 coordinate 138,400, forward strand.
CACAAAACTCATCGATCAAGTTCTTACCCAGTGGGCCGAGGCTTCCTGGCTCTACACGATAAGTGACGGTTAGCTTTTTGCTTTCTGGTAAAGGCAGTGAATCTTTCATTTTTTTATTCTCGATAGGGTGTGTGTGCTTTTACTCTAAATTTTTGTCCAATGGTTTCCTGAACTCAAATAATAAATGCGAAACATAGACGGCCGAGGCAACGATAGCAGATATCAGCCCTGCTTGCGCAGTAGGGCGTTAAGCAAATTTCTTTCAGTGCATAACTCCCTGCTAAGAGACAAAACACAGGTGGTAAGAAGGAGCCTATGCGATGGTGTTTGTGGTTTTTCCCCACGAACGTAGTAAACAATATAAGCAACTTATACGCACAAGTTACGTATAGCAAAAGTATCACGCTTAAATGCTTCGTTATGTACGTGCTAAACGGTAGCGTTTTACTGTGCTCTCACTTTCATCGGTGTAGTTACCAAGATAAACACCACCGCAATTTTCAATATCCTTCTGTGAGGCTGGATTATTAGTCGAACAAGTAACAATAACTGGTCGATTACAATATGGTCACGAACCCAAGCTAACAGAAATGACGCAACACCTTTACCACGCGCAGAGGGTCTGGTTTCATACCCGATATGCCCAATGACATTTTCTACATTAGTATTAGTGCCTTTTCGAATTCGAATAGCACCTAAGATTTCAGAGTTAGATGCACAGTAATAAGTTGTGCTTGGTAAGAGTCCATTTGGTAATTCTGTTACAGCCTTAGAGCGTTTAACCAGCCCAGATAAATAAGCTTTTGGATCTTCTGCAACACCAGAATATTTAGGGATGCCTGACTCAAAACACTCCTTCGCATAACTAGCTAATATTGGAGCTAAGCTTGGGCTTGCTTCTACCACTTCCATGTGAATTTCCTTCTATAGCACATAACGCCGCGGTTAAAGGGCCGAAAAAGCGTAGCTTTTGAGGTCCCAGTGAGCAAAGCGAATGATTTTCAACGCTTTGTTAGATTTTCTTACTGTAATACATTTTGCCGTCTTTTTTCAAAATCTCTACCCAGCTATAATCACCAACTAGTTTATCAATAGACTCCATTGTTTTTGTTAAGACTTTTATTAGGTGATCTTTATTGCCTTCGTGCACGATAAATCTTTTGCTTCGACCTTTTTTATCAACATTGTCACCAATGAAATTGCTTCTATCTTCATGAAATATTGAATGCCCTTCAATTCCAGCAATCCCTTCTAGTGCAGATCGATAGGCAAATGCTGGTAATTTAATGTCATACTTGGAATTTTCACGTTCAATCAAAAGCATTGAGTCTCTATATTTTGAAAACTCATTCAAACCATTAATATCTGACATTGATACAGGGATTGTGCGCTCTGGATGCTTTGATGTGTCACATATTGCAGTTATTTTTTTTATATTTTCGCCCTCAGAAATAATCTGAAAGATGTTCAACTGCGTTCGAGCCACACGAATATCAGAAATCTCGTCAATATCAATAACATTTAAGCTTTTATATAAACTGTATTCAACGGGATGTGACTTGACCCTGTGATGGTTTTCAAATGAAACCCCATTAGACTTGAGAAGCGATATAACTTCATCATCACTTTCAAATTGAGAGGGCCAAGAATGCAACCTTTTAGGTTTATATTCAGGTGAGAGTGAGTAGCTCTTAACGCACCGAACTTTGCTGAGTAAAGTTAGCGTTTGAGAGGCGCTTTTAATAGTTTTTTTAACTTTACCTTCCATGAGTATCCCTAAAATCTAACGTTAAGTTCAGCGGCAGTTTGTAAGTTGTACGTTGTGAAATACTTTTGCGAAGCAAAGCCACAAAAGCGCAACTTACAAACTGTCCAGTGAAGGCGAAGCCGTAACGATGCTGGAACGCCTTGTTAGCCATTTCATAATTCACCGATCATGCTTTTGAATTTTGCTCTATTTTCTTTTCTTGACGAAAGCTCACTAACTAGATACTTAAGGCACTCTTTCACAATGTTTGCTCTACGCAAACACTCCTCATCAGACAAGTTATGTACTCCTTCACTTAAAACTTGGTACAACCTTCCCAAAGGATTAAGGCCGTCAGGTTTTAAATATGAAGGTAAAGCATTATTCGCAACCTTGATTTTTTCACTCATAGGCGATTCGGTTCGAAGGTCTGATAATGAAGCAATTATTGCTTCATTTGGCTCTGAACTAGTTGCATCCTCCAAAACCAAGTCTAATAGTTTGTATATATTATTTTCTATAATTCTTCGTAGATATACAAAAGCTCCAATGCCGTACCCATGAGATAGGCAAACAACGGCTTTTTCATAGTTTTCAGAATCTTCCGAGAAGAATTTTTGTAAAACCTTGTCACGCTCTAAATGCTTTCTTGGTAATTGCCCATATTTTTGAAACTTAATAGTCTCTTCATTTGCCACCTGCTCAACCAAATATTCATGGTGTTGTTTTTGGCATGATACACAGGTAAATTTAAAATAAGACTCGCCTGTAGAAAGCGCCTTAGCTACCATGCCAGCACCACCACCTCTACTTCGCATGTTATGGAATGGTCTAATTGTTTTACATATTTCGCAAAAGGAATCTATTGCATTGATCCACAAACTAGACCTGGTTGAAACTGGAGCCTTGAACTCATACCAAACATATAGCGGCGCTTCTTCGAGAAATGCCTTTATGTTTTTATCAGTCAATACTTTCATAATATTTCATTTCATCTTATCTTTGGCTAACATTTTAATACTGCGCATGCGCGTTTTTCTGCACGATATAAGTCGTACGAATTTTTATTAAGTGCTTGATAAATAAAGAATAATCTTTGAATTGTAACTGGTTTTCTTGCTTGAAAATGCGCATGCATACATATCTGCTTCTCCTTGCTCAGTATCTTCCTGATTAAATGGCATAACAATCTGATTTTTAATCAAATTCAGTCTGTTCGCCAGTAAAAATAATCAGACTTATGTATGAGGGGCAGCCAATATATAAGCAGCCCTACACCGCATTTTCATGGCGTTGCCGCACCCCTAATACCAGCAGCAGGCCCAGCAATCCGCCCAGCATATAACTGAGGGGGATATGGTATGCGCTGGCTTGGTACAGGCGGCCAAAGGGAATGCTGTAGGCCACCGCTACTAGGCTGGAAAGGGATGACATGATGGAGGAGCCAATCCCCGCGACTCGTCCCAGGTATTGCATACCCAACGCATTGATATTGCCAAACACCATGCCGTGGCAGAAGAACAGCACAAAGCTGCACAGCATAAAGAACAGCAGGGGCGGGCGGCCTTGATACAGCCAGCAGATCAGCAGGTAGAGGCTGCCCATCAGCAGCATGCCGCCCAGCGCGCAGAGGGTGAGGCGTTGCATGCCCAGGCGCATCACCAGGCGGCCATTGGTTAGGGCAGCCAGGCCTGCACCAAAGGCAAGCAGGGCAAAGTAGAGGGGGAATTCCGCCTCTATCTGATAAAGGTCAGCAAACATGGCCTGACTGGTGGCAATAAAGGTGAGCAGGGTGCCAAACACCACCCCGGCGGTCAGGGTGTAGGCCATGACTCGGGCATGGCAGAGGATCAGTTTGCTGGATTCCAGCAGTTTGGCTGGGGAGAGCGGTATCCGGCGTTCTTTGGCCAGGGTTTCGGGCTGGCGTATGCCCATCCACAGGCAGGCGACGAGAGCCATCAATAAAAATGCCAGGAAGATGCTGCGCCAGCTGCCGATCCAGAGGATAGCCTGACCGATGGCGGGGGCCAGCATCGGCGTCAGAATAAATACCACCATGATAAAGGAGGTGATGCGGGCCATGGCATTGCCGCTGAATTGATCCCGAATCAGTGCCCGGGAAGCGATTTTGGGGCCAGAGACTCCTAACCCCTGCACCACTCGGCCAAGCAAAAGCATCTCCAATGAGTGGGCAAAGATGGCCAGTAAGGAGCCCAAACAGTAGATGGCGATACCCAGGTAAATCGCTTTCTTGCGGCCAATGGCATCGGACAGGGGGCCAAACAGGATTTCGCCAAAGGCCATGCCGAAAATCAGCATGGAGATGGTTAGCTGTACGGAGTTGGCATCACGGATGGCCAGGTCGGTGGCAATGGCAGGCAGCGCCGGCAGGATGGCGTCGATACTCATGGCGGTGAGTGACATCATCAGGGCAAAGAGGGCAATAAACTCCCGTGTGCTCAGTGCCGGACGGGGGGAGGGGCTGGTCATCTGTGCTAATCCTTCAGGTTACTGATCCAGGCGAAACTCAATACGAATCGGCAGGTGTTGGCGTGCCAGGCCACTGGGTTTGAATTGCCAGCGCTTCAGGGTAGAGAGGGCACTGCGATCAAGCAAGGCGTAGCCGCTACTTTGTTGCACGGCAATATCCACTACCTCGCCGTTGCTATTGACCCATACCTCCAACACCACTTGCCCTTGCCAGCCCTGGCGACGGGCGCGCTCTGGATAGGGGGGATGCGGATTAGCGGCTGAGCCCAATACATAACGTGGTGCCTGCAGGATAGACGAGGCACGACGGTTGGCGGAGGCTGACTGTTGAGCCTGAGCCTGAGCCTGAGCCTGAGCCTGAGCC
>NZ_KK211041.1:143190-390899 GCF_000619885.1 Balneatrix alpica DSM 16621
GGCTGTGGCTGTGGCTGTGGCTGTGGCTGTGGCTGTGGCTGTGGCTGTGATGCGCCCTGTTCGCTGCGCTGGGCTACCGAGGTGGAGGGCGTGCTTTGGCTGGGTTCCACCACGGCGGTTGCAGGCTGGGGGCTGAGGCTCAGGGTGAGTACCTGGCTGCTATTGGCAGAGGGGGTTAGCAAAGTGGGGGGCAGCAGTACCAGCCAGAGCGCCAGCAGTGCATGGGCCAGCAGCGATAGCAGCAGCCAGCGCTTGAGGCGGTGGGTATGCCAGCCCGTCGGCATCAGGGCCCCAGCATTTCCACCAGGGGTGGCTGGCGTTGCCAGTCACAGGCAAAACGGGGGCCGTATACCTGCTGCAGGCGCTCGGCGGTTAACACCTCGGCGGGTGGGCCCTGGGTAAGCTGACCCTGTTCATCCAATAGCCAGATCTGATCGGCAAAGCGGGCGGCCAGGTTCAAGTCATGGAGTACCAGCAACACCCCTTGCTCACGGCTGTAATCCTGTAGTAGTTGCATCATCTGCAATTGATGGCGGGGATCAAGGCCGGCAATGGGTTCATCCGCCAGTAGCAGCGGGGCCTGTACCGCCAGGGCGCGGGCCAGTAATACCCGTGCCTGTTCGCCGCCGGAAAGTTGATGCAGGGAGCGCTGGCGCAGACGTTGGCAGTCGGTTTGGCTCAGGATGGCTTCCACCACGTTATCCAACTGGGCCTTGCCATGGGGCAGGCGGCCAAGGGCGACTACATCCTCCACCTGCAGGCCCCAGGCGCATTGGGGCTGTTGCGGCAGGTAGGCGAGCAGACGGCTGCGGGCCTGATAGTCCAATTGTTGCAGGGGCTGGTTAAGCCAGTGTAACTGGCCCTGGTAGTTGGCCTGCAGCCCGGCCAGGGTACGCAACAGGGTGGACTTGCCTGCACCATTGGGGCCGAGCAGGACACAAAGCTGGCCGCTGCGCAGTTGCAGATTAACCGGCGCTAACATCGGGCGCGGTTGTAGCGGGTGAGGCAGGCTGAGGTGTTGGGCATCAAGCAAGATGGGCATTACCACAGCTCCCGTTTTTTCTGCAGTAGCAGTTGGAAGAACACCGGTGCGCCGATCAGCGCGGTGAGCACCCCGAGTTTTAACTCGGTGCCGGTGGGTAATAGACGCACCCCCAGATCTGCCAATAGCAATAACAGGGCGCCACCCAGGGCGCTGGCGGCGAGCAGGGCATCGGGCCGCTGGCGTAACCAGGGGCGCAGCAGATGGGGAACGACCAGGCCAACAAAGCCGATGCCGCCACTCATCGCCACGCAACTGCCGACACTGAGGCCGCAGCCAAGCAGGATCTGACGGCGCAGCCAATGGGGGTTGATGCCGAGACTGGTTGCCGCTTCTTGTCCGAGTGACCAGGCATAGAGAGAGGGGCCCAGGCGTAGCAGCATCAGGTTGCCGAGCAATACCGGCGGCAGGATTAGCAGCACCTGTTCCAGACTGCGGTCGGCGGTGGAGCCAAGTAGCCAGAAGATCACTTCAAGCGCAGCAAAGGGATTGGGGGCCAGGTTCAGCGCCAGGCTCATCAAAGCACCGCCGAGGCTGGCCAGGGCCACCCCTGCCAGAATAAACAGGCTAACACTGGGGTGGCGCCCCGCCAGCCAGCTTAGGGCAGTCAGGCTGATCAGCGCGCCAATAATGCCACCGGCGGGCAACCACCAGGCCAGGGTTGCGACGGGGCCAAAATAAAACACCAACACTGCCCCCAGGCCCGCCCAGCTGGAAATGCCGAGCAGGCCCGGTTCCGCCAGGGGATTATGCAGGTAACCCTGCAGGGCGGCACCGGCCAGCCCCAGGCTGGCACCGCATAGCAGAGTGAGCAGGGTGCGGGGCAAGCGTACTTCGAGTAGCAGTTGCCATTGCCAGCCTTGGTTGGGCCAATGCAGGGTGCCACCGGGGCTGAGCAGTAATGACAGCAGCATGGCCAAGAGCACGGCGCCGGCCAGCAGGGCCATTAAACGGATAAAGGGCCGTTCAGCCATGGGGCAGCTTCTCCAGTAACAGGTTTAAACGCTCCAGGGTGTGCAGGGCGCTGGGTTCGGCGCAGCTTAGGCCAGTGCCGGGCAGCCGTAGCAGTTGCCAGGGACCACGGCTCAGGCTGGCCAGTTGCCAATAGGGGGCTCCGAGGGAGGGCAGGGGGCTATCGTCTTCCAGCACAATAATCAGCTGTGGCTGCAAGCGCCAGATTTGCTCCAGCGTCAGGCGTTGCCAGCCATGCTGGCCTGGGCCGCGGGCATCCCGTAGCTGCAGGCGTTGTAGCAGGTCGCCACTCAGAGTATCGGTGGCGGGGGTCCAGCCGCCCTGGCTGATGAGCAGGGTCTGACGTTGCTGGCCTTGGGGCCGGAGCTGTTGCAGACGCTCTTCCAGCTGCTGGGCCTGTTGTTGCCCGGCTTGATGCTGGCCAAGTGCTTGGCCGAGGGCACGCAGGCGGGGGGCAATATCGGCAAAGTTGCTGACCCAGTTAAGGCTGTGTACTGGAATATTGAGCTGGCGGAGCAAGCTCAGGGTGTGGGGCGAGGAAAACGAATCGGCCAAAACCAAATCCGGTTGCAGCCAGGCGACTTCATCGGCACCAGCATGGAGGGTAGGCAACTGACGGGCTTTGGCTTCATCGGCACTGAGATAGGACAGCGCTTGCAACTGGGAAGGGGAGGCCAGTTGCAAGGCCAGGCGGTCACTGCACTGGTGAATGGACACCACCCGTGCAGGGGCCACGCTACTGGCACTGGCCAGTAGCGGCAACAAAAGCAGCAGGCTGGCAAGGCAGCCTGCCAGGCGCTTAGAAGCGGGCATTGACCCCGGCATAGAAGGCGCGTTTAGAGGTGCCATAACCGTAAAGTTCTTCGTAGTCACGATCGAACAGGTTATGCACCCGGGCATGAACTTGCCAGGTTTCATTCAGCTCATAACGGCCACCCAGATTCACCAGGGTGTAGCTTGGCAATACCTTGCTGCCGGTATCCAGGCGGCGGCCCTTGAAGTGCACATCCAGATTCAGCGCTGCGGGGATAAAGCCTAAGCGGTAATCCAGGTTAAGGGCGGCTTCATGCCAGGGTTGGCGAAGCAGGGAGTTGCTGTCACCGGCATCGTTATCCACATCGGTGTAGGTATAGCTGGCCTGCAGATCCAGTTGCTCGCTCAGGGCGCCACGCAGGCTGGTTTCTACCCCTTGGCTGCGGGTAATGCCTGCTACGTTGAAGTAGCCGGTGGTGTAGCCAATCAGGTTATCGACGCGGTTATCAAACCAGGTCAGATCCAGTTGCCAGTCGCCCAGTTGTTGACTGACGCCCAGATCCCAACCCCTACTGCTTTGTGCTTGCAGGTTGGCATTGCCGCCCCAGGGGCCAAACAGCTGGTTAAGACTGGGGTTTTTGACCCCGGTGCCGTAGCTGGAGTGCAGGCGGGTACCGTCCAGCACTTGCCAGGACAGGGCAATACGGCTGCTGTCTTCATCGGCAAATTCGTGGTTGTTATCGAGGCGATGACTGAGGCTGGCGCTCAGGGTGTCCTGCCAGTTGGCCACATATTCCAGGGCCAGGGAGTCGGCGCTGACGCTCTTGTTGATGGAGCCGGTGTGGGCTGATTCGTTCTCATGCTCGGCAGCAAAAATCACGCTGTTTTCCAGCCCACCAAAGAGGTCGGAGGCAAAGTGATACTGGGTCTGGTAGTCGACCACTTCGCGCTCACCATCAAAGAAACCACCAAAACTGGTGTACTGGTGACGCAGGGTATTGCTCTTGCTGTACCCCAAGCGGTGCTGCCAGTCGCCGCCGAGCAGGTCCCACTCGCTTTGCAGGCGCAGGGTATTGCGCTCGGCTTTGCTCCAGTCGCGGTTGTCGCTAACGGTGGGCCAGCTGGCATCAATGTCATAGGTGCTGAGGTTATGGCTGAGATTGGCACTGACCTTCCAGCTATCGGTCAGTTGATAGCTGACAGAACCACTGGCCTGGCGGCTTTCAATGCCGTCCGCTTCGCTGGCGCCGCGCTTTTCGTTAGCCGCGGAGAAACCATTGGAGTGCAGGTTGCTGACGTTGATGGCATAACCCAGGCGCTCATACTGGGCGCGGCGGGATAGGCTGATCTGCTGGGTACCGTGACTGCCGACTTCGGTGTCAATTTCGGTCACCGGCTTGCCCTGGCCTTTGCGGGTAATGATATGCACCACACCACCAATGGCATCGCTGCCCCAGAGGGCGCTCTGCGGGCCGCGGACGATTTCGATTCGCTCGATATCAGCCACTTGCAGGGTGCCGATGTCCATGTCGTTTTCGACGTTGGAGGGGTCATTGACCGGTACGCCATCAATCACCACCTGGGTAAAGCGCTGGTGCAGGCCACGCAGACGAATCGGTGTCAGTGAGCCCGGGGTAGAGGTGGCAAATACGTTCACGCCGGGAGCACCATGCAGGGCATCAGCCAGGGTGCGGACTTGGCGTTTTTCCAGCTCAGCACGGGTGATTACCGTGACGCTGCTGCCGACGCTGGTCTGGCTTTGCGGCAGACGGCTGGCGGTGACCAGGACATCGGCTTCACTACCATGATCATTGGCTTGAGCAGGGTTGGCCAGTAAGGCCAGGGTCAGGGGGGCAAGGGCAAATAGCGGGCGTGCAGTAGCCGCCTGCAAGAGTGATGCAGAGTGCTTCACAGCGTCAGTCTCCAATCCGGTTCAGGAAAACTTTCGCCGTCGACGATGGGCTTCACCGGCCGCAAAACACCCCGTTTGCAGCATGACGACGTGAGGCCTTGGGCAGGTCTCCTGGCTCGGTTCAACGTCTGGTACCCCTTCCCATCAGCCTGGCTGACAGTGGCTCAATACCGACTCACCTTCACAGTTGCGGGGACAGCTAGGGATTTGCACCCTATTCCCTTTTCAGCTCGGCCGCCTTTCCCTTCGCTGGCCAAGCACCCATAGGCGGCGCGCACTTTACCTGATTTTGGCGCTAAAGGCGATGGAAGCTATTCAGGTTAGAATGAGCCAGATTCAGGATTAGCGGAGGAGCAGAGGATGAGCCTGTCATTGCAGTGGTTAGCTTTTAGTGAATTAAGTGCCAGCCAGCTTTATCAGGTCTTGGCGTTGCGTCAGCAGGTGTTTGTGTTGGAGCAGCAGTGTTTGTATCCGGATATTGATGGCAATGACCCCCAGGCTTTGCATTTGCTGGCCTGGCAGGGCAATGAGCTACAGGGTTACCTGCGGGTGTTTATGCAGGATACCCCGGTGCGGATCGGCCGGGTGGTGGTGGCGCCCGCCGGGCGTGGGCAGGGGCTGGCAGCGAAGTTAATGCAGGCGGCGTTAAAGCGGATTGCGCAGGAGCGTCCGGCCACCATGGTGGAGCTGGGGGCGCAGCAGTATCTGGAAGAATTTTATCGCCGTCTGGGGTTTATGCCAGTTTCCAATGTGTATCTGGAGGATGGTATTCCACATATCGATATGCGGCGTTTGTCTGCCAGTTAAGTATTTGAATTTATTCGAGTTAAATTTTTGTTTTGCCAATTGGCAAAAATAACCTTGCAGAGGTCAGAAAGCGGTCTAGTATTTACCATCAGGTAAAAACATGACGTTTTATTGACCAATGCAAGCACGTGTTTGCGGTCATGACGTCAGCCATCCAATAACAATAAAAGGCGACACCATGACAACATTGAAGGCGCCGACACTGAAGTGCGGCCTGATCCAGATGTCCCTCAAGGGGGACACCTCCATGAGCCCTGAGCAAATCCGCCAGCATATGCTGGAGGCCCATCTGCCCCTGATTGATGAGGCCGGGCGGCAAGGTGTGCAGGTGCTGTGTTTTCAGGAGGTCTTTACCCAGCCTTACTTTTGCCCCAGCCAGGACAGCAAGTGGTACGCTGCCGCCGAGTCGATTCCGGATGGCCCCACCACCCGCCTGATGCAGGAATATGCGAAAAAGCATCAGATGGTGATTGTGGTGCCCATCTACGAGGAAGACTTGCCCGGGGTGTATTACAACACCGCCGCGGTAATTGATGCCGATGGCCGTTACCTGGGCAAATACCGCAAGACCCATATCCCCGATACCGCTCCCGGCTTCTGGGAGAAGCTCTACTTCAAGCCCGGCAACCTGGGCTACCCCGTGTTTGACACCGCCTATTGCAAGTTAGGGGTGTACATCTGCTACGACCGCCACTTCCCCGAGGGCTGGCGCGCCCTGGCCTTGAATGGGGCGGAATACATCGTCAATCCCTCTGCCACCGTTGCCGGTAAAAGCAAATACCTGTGGGAGCTGGAGCAACCAGCTGCGGCAGCGGCCAACGGCGTCTTTATCGGTGCCATCAACCGGGTAGGGCGTGAAGCTCCCTGGGATGAGCGCATGGGGGAGTTCTACGGCTCCAGCTATATCGTCAATCCACTGGGCAAAATCGAAGCCCAGGCCAGCTATGGCGAAGATGAGCTGTTGGTGCATGAGATTGATCTCAACCTGATCCGTGAGGTGCGCAAGGGCTGGCAGTTTTTCCGTGACCGCCGCCCCGACCTCTATGGCGATCTGACCGCTCCTGATCATTGAATGTTATGGCTTGCCCGACTCCCCCGTTGGACGGTGGGAGCTGGGCAGGCTGTAGCCGCGGGATGGCAAGCCGGGCGGCTTGGCCATTCTAGTGCTGATCATCTGAAGGCCTGGCAGGGCTGACAGGTACCGCAAATAAGAACAAATAGAGGAACCACGATGAGTAGCCATCAATCCGGCAGCTCCAGCGCCGTTAAGGTTGGAGAGTTCTATGAACTGGAGGTGGGCCCGGATGTCGCTGACAGCGCCCACTTTAATGAGGATATTGCGCCGACGAAGGTGCAGGAGCGCACCTGGAATACCTGGAACGTGGCAGCCCTGTGGGTGGGGATGGCGATCTGCGTGCCAACCTATACCCTGGGTGGCGTGCTGACCGCCTACTTTGGTTTGTCAGTGGGGGAGGCGCTGCTGACCATCTTGCTGGCTAACGTAGTGGTCTTGATTCCCCTGACCCTGAATGCTTTTTCCGGTACCAAATACGGTATCCCCTTTCCGGTATTGCTGCGCTCCTCCTTTGGTGTGCTGGGCTCTAACATCCCCTGTTTGATCCGTGCCCTGGTGGCCTGCGGCTGGTTTGGTATCCAAACACTGTTTGGTGGCATTGCCATCCATATTCTTTTCTCTGCCCTGATTCCCGGCTGGGCCGCCTTAGGGGGTACCGGTGAGGTGATTGGCTTCTTCCTCTTTTTAGCCTTGAACTTGATGGTGGTCATCCGTGGCTCCGAGTCGATCAAGATACTGGAGACCCTGTCCGCACCCTTATTGCTGGCGGTGGGGATCGGCCTGATGCTGTGGGCGATGCCGAAGGTGTCCATCACCGAGCTGATGGCGGTGCCGGCTAATCGTCCGGAGGAGGCGTCCTTTGCCTCTTACTTCTTTGGTGGTTTGACTGCCATGGTGGGCTTCTGGGCCACCCTGTCACTTAACATCCCCGACTTCAGCCGTTACGTGCGCTCGCAGAAAGATCAGGTGATGGGGCAGATTATCGGCCTGCCGCTGACCATGTTCTTCTTTGCTGCCCTGGGGGTGGTGATGACGGCGGCTTCCGCCAGCCTGGTTGGCGAAACCATCTCTGATCCGATTAACCTGATCGGTAAGATCGACAGCCCCTTCTGGGTAGTGATTGCGATGCTGATGATCATCATCGCCACCATCTCTACTAATACGGCGGCCAATATCGTCTCCCCCACCAATGACTTCCAGAACCTGGCGCCGAAAAAGATCAACCAGACCCGTGGCGTGCTGCTCACCGGTGCCATTGGTGTGGCGTTGATGGGCTGGGAGCTGTTGAAAAAGCTTGGCTGGATTCAGTCCGATGTCAGTGTCGAGGCAATGTACACCAACTGGCTGCTGGGTTACTCCAGCCTGCTGGGGCCGATCGCCGGGATTATGATCGTCGATTACTTCCTGATTAAACGTCAGCAACTCAACCTGGCGGAGCTGTATAAAACCAATGGCATCTATGCCGGTTTTAACAGTGCCGGCCTGATTGCCTTTGCCGTGCCGGTGGGGCTGACCCTGTTCTCCCTCAGTACCGGTACCCTGGGCTGGTTCTATCAATATGGCTGGTTCACCGGCTCGCTGCTCGGTGGCCTGGTCTACTTCATGCTGGGTAATCGTGCCAGCAGCCCTGCACTGACCGGTGCGGCGGTTAACTCCTAACCCTGCGCCCCGGTGGCGCGGCTGCCGGGGCGACTTACTCAGAAGGAAATGCCCATGTCTGTCGTGATTCGTGGCGGGACAGTGGTCACCGCCGAGCATAGCTTTGAGGCCGATGTGTACTGTGCCGATGGGGTGATTAAGGCCATTGGCCCGAACCTGGAGGTGCCTGCCAATGCGGAGGTGATTGATGCCTGTGGCCAATATGTGATGCCAGGCGGCATTGACCCCCATACCCACATGCAGCTGCCCTTTATGGGAACGGTCGCCTCGGATGACTTCTATACCGGTACCGCCGCAGGTCTGGCGGGGGGGAATACCAGCATCATCGATTTTGTCATTCCCAATCCGCAGCAGCCGTTGATGGATGCCTTCCACCAGTGGCGTGACTGGTCGGCCAAGGCCGCGGCGGATTACTCCTTCCATGTGGCTATCACTTGGTGGGATGAGTCGGTGCACCGCGATATGGGTACCCTGGTGCATGAGCATGGAGTGAACAGCTTCAAGCACTTTATGGCCTATAAAAATGCCATCATGGCGGACGATGAAGTGCTGGTGAAAAGCTTCCGCCGCTGCATGGAGTTGGGGGCGATGCCCACCGTGCATGCGGAAAACGGCGAGCTGGTGTTCCAGTTGCAGCAGGAGCTGCTGGCCCAGGGCATTACCGGGCCGGAAGGGCACCCATTGTCACGGCCACCGGCGGTGGAGGGGGAGGCTGCCAATCGCGCCATCCGTATCGCCCAGGTGATGAATGTGCCTATCTATATCGTCCATGTCTCCTGCAAGGAGTCGCTGGATGCCATTACCCGTGCCCGCAATGAAGGCCAGCGGGTGTTTGGGGAGTGTCTGGCCGGGCATTTGATTGTCGATGACTCGGTCTATCGCCATCCCGATTTTGAGTTTGCTGCAGCCCATGTGATGAGCCCGCCCTTCCGTTCCAAGGAGCATCAGGAAGCGCTTTGGCGCGGTCTGCAAGGGGGGAATCTGCAAACCACCGCCACCGATCACTGCTGCTTCTGCGCCGAGCAAAAAGCCGCCGGACGGGATAACTTCACCAAGATACCCAACGGTACCGCCGGGGTAGAGGATCGCATGGCGGTGATCTGGGATGCCGGAGTGAACACGGGCCGCCTGACTCTGAATGAGTTTGTTGCCGTGACCTCCGCCAATGCCGCCAAGATTTTTAATCTCTATCCGCGCAAGGGCAGTGTCAGCGTGGGGGCCGATGCGGATCTGGTGGTGTGGGACCCACAGGGCACACGCACCATCTCCGCCAAGACCCATCACCAGAATATCGACTTCAATATCTTTGAAGGGCGCACGGTGAAGGGCATCCCCTCTTATACCCTCAGTCAGGGCAAGGTGGTGTGGGCCAAGGGTGACCTGCGCGCCGAACGGGGCGCAGGGCGTTACCTGCATCGTCCGGCCTTTAGCCCGATGTTTGATGCCATGCATAAGCAGGGTGAGTTGGCGGCGCCGAAAGCGGTGGCCCGTTAACGATAGGTTGACACCAGATAACAGCTCGGTGGCCGTTGTCCTCTACTGCCACGCCTAAGGGCGGGAGAGGACAGCGGATTCGGGAAGCCTGCGGGCTTCCCTTTTTTATGCGCAAAGCGCAAGAGGCTTGCTCCTGCTGCGCTTTAGGGCTACAGATACAGGGCGAATAAAAAAATGCCCCCTGTAAGCGGGTGCGCATAATAAGGAGCCTTAGCGCATGAATACCCTGATTTGGTTGGTGGTTACCTGGTTAGCTCTGTTGCTGGTGGCCCGGCAGGGCTGGGGCCTGAGAGCCGCAGCTGCCGTACTGTTAATAAGTGGTGTATTAGGTTTTAGCCTCAGTTGGGCCATTCTGGCGCTGCTGGTGTTGGTGGTGGGCGGGCTGTGTGCCTTGCTCAGTGTGGACAGCCTGCGCCGTCAGTGGTTAACACCGAAAGCCTTCGCTTTGTTTAAAAAGGTCGCCCCCCGGGTGTCCCCTACCGAACAGGTGGCGCTGGATGCCGGTACCGTTGGTTGGGATGGTGAGCTGTTTAGTGGGGCGCCGAACTGGGATGAGCTGATCAAGCAGCCTTACACGGGTTTGAGTAAAGAAGAGCAGGCTTTCCTCGATCATCAGTGTGAGGTAGCGCTGGGCATGGTGAATGGCTATGACGTCGCCATTGAACGTGCCGATTTACCGGAGGAGCTGTGGGATTACCTCAAGCAGGAACGCTTCTTCGGCATGATTATTCCCAAGGCCTATGGCGGTCTGGAGTTTTCCGCCAAGGCGCAATCGGCGGTGCTGCAGAAGCTGGCGGTTAATGAAACCCTGATGAGTACTGTTGGGGTGCCTAACTCACTTGGCCCGGGGGAGCTGTTGCTGAAGTACGGCACCCAGGAGCAAAAAGATTATTACCTGCCCCGTCTGGCGGATGGGCGGGAGATCCCCTGCTTTGGCCTGACCGGCCCACGGGCTGGCTCGGATGCGACCTCGATTCCCGATACCGGTATCCTCTGTCAGGGGGAATACAACGGTCAGTCGGTACTGGGCATTCGCCTTAACTTCGAAAAACGTTGGATTACCCTCGCCCCAGTGGCCACGGTGGTAGGGTTGGCCTTCCGCCTGTTTGACCCTGAACACTTGCTCGGTGAAGAGGAAGATTTGGGGATCACCTGTGCCCTGGTGCCCCGTGACATTGCCGGCATGCAGATAGGCCGACGTCATCACCCGATCGGCGGCCCCTTTATGAATGGGCCGATATGGGGACGGGATGTGTTTATCCCGCTGGAGTTTGTGATTGGTGGCCAGACCATGGTGGGGCAGGGTTGGCGCATGCTAGTGGAGTGCCTGTCGGTAGGGCGTTGCATTACCTTGCCCTCCTCGGCGGCGGGTAGTGGTCGCTACTGTTTAGGTTGGAGTGGCGGCTTTGCCCGGGTACGGCGCCAGTTCAAGTTGCCGGTGGCGGAGATGGAGGGGGTGCAGGCGCCCCTGGCGCGTCTGGCGGCCAATGTTTATGTGGCCTCGGCGGCGGTCAATCACACAGCACAGATGATCGATAACGGTCAGAAGCCCGCCGTACCTTCGGCGATCCTCAAATACCATTTAACCGAGATGCAGCGGCAGATGGCGATGGATGCCATGGATATCCATGGTGGTAAGGCAGTGACCTTGGGGCCGCGTAACTATCTTGGCATCCTGTTTGCCGCCACCCCGGTGGCGATCACGGTGGAAGGGGCCAATATTATGACCCGCAGCCTGATGATCTTCGGCCAAGGGGTCATTCGCTGTCACCCTTGGGTATTGAAAGAGCTGGCGGCCAAGGATACGGATGATCTGGCGGGCTTTGATCAGGCGCTGATGGGGCATCTTGGGTATGTCTATCGCAATGCGGCACGGGCTTTTTGTGGTGCCTTGGGGTGGCAGGCGTCGACCCCCTTCCGCGGGGAGGCGGGGCGCTATGCCCAGGAAGTGGAGCGTTTTAGTGCGGCCCTGGGGCTGTTGTCCGATGTGGCCATGGGCTTGCTCGGCAGCAGTCTGAAAAAGCGCGAGCTGATCTCCGCCCGCCTGGGGGATATCCTCGCCAATCTTTATTTGCTCTCCCTCACCCTGAAAGCCTGGCATGAAGGGGACAAGGTGGCGGACGAGGAGGCCTTGATGGAGTACAGCTGCCAGTGGCTGTTGCACCGTCTGGAAAGTGCCATTGATGAGTTGCTGAGCAATCTGCCCAATGCGTATATCCGCTTCAAACTGCGGGCCACTATTTTGCCGCTGGGACGACGCTGGGGAATGCCTAAGGATGAGCTGACCCGTCGCATTGCCCGTGCGGTATCGGTCAACTCACCCTTGAGACGCAAGCTATTACAGGGAGCCTGGCAAAACTGGCAGTCAGGGCAGAAGGATAATCCTTTGGCCAGTTATAACCAGTTACTGGAGGACTATGCCGAGGCGGAGCCCCTGTATAAGTTGATTAATCAGGCGGCGAATGAGGGCAAGCTGCCGCTGCAGGCGCTGCACCCTGAAGAGGCGATAGAAGCGGCGTTGCAAGCGGGGGTATTAACCGCCAATCAGGCCACCTTTATGCAGTATTTTGAGGCACGGGTGCTGGAGATGCTGACGGTGGATGACTTCGCCTTCGATGCCCTGGCACGGCCGCGCAAACAGAAGGAGCGGTTGGATGAGGAAGCATCGACAGCTAGCTAGCCCCGTTTGCGGCCAATGAGGCAAAACTAAAAGGCTGGTGCGTGAAGCATCAGCCTTTTTTCTGTCCCGGATTTAGCTTAGCCGGCAGGGCAAAGTTTGCTCTTACCAGGCATGTGCCAGCAGGTTTTTGACATCCTCAGGGGTGATGTCTCCGCGTTCGCCAATGGCGGTATAGCCGTGGCGTTGCAAGGCATCGGCAACCCTCTGTTGAACCTGCTCCAGGCTGTCATGCAGGCCATAGGGTTGCAGGCGCGTGGGCACCTCGACCCGGTGATAGAGCTGCTCAATGGCGGCAATCACTATGCTGGGGGTGGCATCTTCCTCCTCCAGGCCAAACACCTGCTGCCCCAGTTGTGCCAGTTTGGCGGCCTTTTCCTGCTCGAACTCTTTCAAGAGTGCCGGCTGCACAATGGCCAGGGTACGGGCATGGTCAATGCCGTAGAAGGCGGTCAGCTCATGGCCGATCATGTGGGTAGCCCAGTCCTGGGGTACGCCCAAACCAATCACCCCGTTGAGTGCCTGGTTGGCGGCCCACATAAGATTGGCGCGCCAAGCCGGGGTGTGACGCTCGTTAAAGGTTTCCGCCAGTTGGCGCAGAACCCGTAGCAGCGCTTCTGCCTGGGCATCCTGCACCAACGCGCCGGTCGGGTAGGTCAGGTATTGCTCACAGACATGGACGAAGGCATCCACCACGCCATTGGCCAGTTGCCGGTCTGGCAGGGTGCTCATGGTTTCAGGATCGAGCACGGCAAAACGTGGGTACACCGCCGGATGCATAAAGGACAGCTTCTCACCGGTGGCTTGGTTGCTGATCACCGCGGCAGGGTTGGACTCTGATCCTGTGGCTGGCAGAGTCAATACCACCCCCAGTGGCAGAGCCTGCTGAATCTGATAGGCACCGGTCAAAATATCCCAGCCTTCCCCCTCGTAGCAGGCTGCGGCGGCGATGTATTTGCAGCCATCAGCGACGGAGCCCCCACCTACCGCCAGGATAAAGTCCAGCTTTTCCGCGCGAATCAGCGCCACCGCCTTATCCAACGTCTCACGGGTAGGGTTGGCCTCTACGCCGGCAAACTCGTACCAGCTGAAGCTGCTGAGGGCCTGTGTCACCTGCTGGTACACCCCGTTGGCTTTAATGGAGCCGCCACCGTATACCATCAGTACTCTGGCACCAGCCGGAATCAGCTCAGCCAGGCTGGCAATTTGGCCCTGACCGAACTGGATGCGGGTTGGATTGTGAAAACTGAATTTCATGGGCTTCTCCACCGTTGGCTCAACAATTTATGAGGCTGAATACTAAGGGGCGCAAGCACAGGCTTGAATACCTATTTCTGGCAAAGTTTTGCCTATTTCTGCTTTATGGCAGGCCTGTTCTCGACATGAGTGGCGATAATTTTGTCTAATCATGCTCGGTTCTGGGCTGTCATATCAGCGCTGTCATGTCTGCGAAGGAAGGGTTCTTTATGCCGATTGCACAAGCCTTGCGCGCCCTGGCTCAGCAATATCAGCCGGAGTTAAAGCAGGGAGCGGTCAGCTTTAATCTGGCCGGCGTACGCCTGTTTCAAGTGACTCAATACTGCCCGCCCACGCCATTAGTGTATGAGGCGGGGCTCATTATTATTGGTCAGGGCCATAAGATTGGTCATGTTGGTGAGCGAGTGTTGCGTTATGACGCCAACAATTACCTGATTCTGGGGGTCTCTATCCCCTTTATGTGTGAAACCTTTGCCACTGAGCAAGATCCGTTGCTGGGTCTCAGTATTGATATTGACTTGGGGCTGCTGGGGGAAATGGTAGAGCGTTTACGGCAAACCGGTCTGCTGACTTCGGCTGAGGAACAGCTACCCTGTGCGATTGATGCGGTGCCCTTGGTTGGCGAGATGGAAGATGCGGTGGTGCGTTTGGCTAAGGTGCTGGCTAACCCGTTGGAAGCAGAATTGCTTGGCCCGGCGATCCTGCAGGAGATTCTGTACCGGGTGTTGACGGGGCCCCAGGGTGGGATTCTATCGGGCTTGGCCAGCTATAACGGTAAGTATGCGCAGATTGCCAAGGCGTTACTGCGGATTCAGCGTGATTATGCTGCGCCCCTGGCGATGGAGGAGCTGGCACAGGAGGCAGGCATGAGTGAGTCGGCTTTTTATCGGGCTTTTCGCCAGGTTACCCTGGAATCACCGTTGCAGTATTTGAAAAAACTGCGTCTGGATCGCGCCCGCCAAGGCATTGAGAGCCAAGGCTGGCGCGCCAGTGTGGCGGCCCAGCAGGTGGGTTATGAAAGCCTGTCGCAGTTTAGCCGCGAATTTAAACGGCATTTTGGTTACGCTCCCAGTAAAGGGCGGCTTAAGCATGCTTAAGGGCGCGAACTTATAATCCAGCAAACCTAAGGAAGGATGAAGATGATCAGAGCCATGCACCCACAGGATGCCGCCGCAGTGAGTCGGCTCTGTCTGGCGGCGTTTCAGCAGGCGGTTGCCCCCACCCTGAGTGCCGAGGGGGTAGCTACCTTTGCCAGCATCGCCGCTGCTGAGGCTTTTCTGGCCAGAATGGCCGGTGACAATCTGCTCTGGGTGGCGGAGCAGGATGGCCAGGTGCAGGGGGTGATTGAATTAAAAGCAGGGCGGCATATCGCGATGTTATTTGTCGATCCGCAGATGCAGCGCCAGGGGGTAGGCAAGGCACTGCTGGCCACCGCCTTGCAACATGCCCGCGTGACCCAGGTGACGGTGAAGGCATCTTTATCCTCGGTGCCAGCTTATCAACACTATGGGTTTGTCTGTTCTGATGAGGTGGGGGAGTCCGCCGGACTGATTTATCAGCCCATGGTGATACAACGACCTTAGTGTGGCTTGCGAGGTCTGCCTGGAGGCCTAGCCGGTTTGTTGGCCCTGCTCCAAGAGTAGGCGTTATCGGGGGGCTTCCCATTGCCCCTCTGTTTGCCTGAGTATAGGCATTTCAATTTGGCCGTTTAGATGAGATCGCTAGCATGACAGCCCAGGCCGCACTGACCTTTTTCCTTGCTGTTTTTATTTTTGGCATCACTCCGGGCCCAGGGGTGTTCGCTATTTTAGCCCGGGCTTTAGCGCAGGGGGCCTGGGCCTGTTCCTGGCTGGCGTTGGGGATGGTGATTAGCGATATCTGCTACCTGGTGATGGCCTGTTATGGCCTGGCGATGGTGGCTACCCACTGGGAGGAAGTCTTTACCTTAATCCGCTTGCTGGGGGCGGCCTATCTGCTCTATCTGGGTTGGAAAATGTGGCGGGCGGTGCCGGAGTTAGCCCAGGGCGAGGTTGATACCAGCCGACGGGGGGCGCTGTTGAGCTTTTTGCAGGGCTTTTTGATTTCCGCTTCCAATCCCAAGGTGATTCTGTTTTATATCGCCTTTTTGCCCACCTTTATGGATTTAAGCCAACTCAGCCATGAGGATGTGTTCCTGGCAGCGGTGCTGACCCTGATCGCCTTGATGTTGGGATTGATGCTGATTGCTTGGGCGGCTGCCCGGGCGCGCCGTTATTTCCGCTCCCCGCAAGCAATGCGAGGCCTGAATCGGGTAGCGGGTTCTATCATGGCTAGCGCCGGGCTTTATCTGGGTGTGAAAGGCTAATCAGTACAGGCTCATCACCTGTTCCAGCGGTTTACGAGGTTTCTGCGGCCAGGTATTGGCCGCTGGATAACCCAGGGTAATCAGCATCACCGGAAGCTCGTCCTGGCTTAGTTCAAAGGCCTTCGCTACGCCTGCTGCATCAAAGCCCCCCATGGCACCCGTTGCCAATCCCATTGCCTCGGCGGCATGCATCAATGTCATGGCTGCCAGGGAGGCGGAGCGAATCGCTTCATCACGTTGCAATTGTGGGTCCTGCTGGTGGCTGTCGGTGGCCATTTGCACCCAGGCTTGTTGAATCTCCGTATTGAGAATATTGGCGTCAACCGCTGGTTGCAGGGTCTGCTGCAAACCGCGATAAGCGCTCAGGGTGCCGCAGATAATAAAGGTGGCGGCGGCCTCTTCTACCTGGGGTTGGCCAAAGGCCAGGGCGCGCAGGCGGGCTTTGGCCTCGACACTGCGCACCACCAGAATTTTCCAATTTTGCAGGTTAAAGGCAGAGGGCGCGAGGGTGGCCAGGCGGGTCAGTTCGCGCAGGCAGTCATCGCTGACGGTACGATTGGCTTGGTAACGGCCAACAGAACGACGCTGGGCAATCAGGTTAAGGGCGGCAGTATTCATCTTAGGCTCCTGTTATTACAGAGTGGGAAGAAGAGCGGGGTTGAGGGCGGATAGCCCCCGGACGATTGAAGTGTTGGATAAGGAGGACGCTACTGAGCACAGCAAACATGCCGAACAGGGCGAGGCCGCTGAGGCTTTGCTGCAACCAGTACCAACCGAGCATGACGGCGGTGAGCGGGCTTAATAAGCCCAAGGATGACACCGCGACCGGCGACAGGCGGCTTAGGCCACGGAACCAGAGGCTATAGGCCAGCAGTGCACCTGCCAGACTGAGGTAGGCATAGCTCCAACCTTGTACGGCGCTGAGTGCAGGGAGGGCTGGGTCCCACCACCAGGCCAGGGGAGCCAGCATGATACCCCCCAACAGTAGCTGCCAGCCGGTGAAGGTCAGCAGCGGGATACCCAGTTGCCAGCGTTGGGCCAGATAGGTACCGGCGGCCATGCTGATGGCACTGGCAAAGGCGGCCAGCACACCGAGATAGTCCCAGCTGCTTTGCGGTGAGAGTAACAGCAGCGCCATCCCCACCACCCCGAGCGCGGCGGCAGCCAGGCTGTATGCACGGGGAATGCGCTGCTCAAACAGCCAGGCCAATAGCATGATCAATAACGGTTGCAGGGCACCGACAATGGCGGCCAGGCCGCCAGGCAGCCGATAGGCACTGATAAATAACAGGGCTTGGAATAGGCCAATATTGAGCAGCGCCAGAATCAGCAGCGGACGCCATTGCTGACGTTGGGGCCAGTATCGACTAGCTAAGACCAGCAGTAGCCCGGCTGGCAGGACGCGGATCACAGCGGCAATAAAGGGGCGGTCGGGTGGCAGCAACTCACTGGTGACGATGTAGGTCGAGCCCCAAATAATCGGCGCCAGCGCGGTGCTGAGGGTTAAGTAGAGGGTGCTGAAAGAAGTCATGATGTTATTTACCTTCAATTCAAGATAAAATGAGTCTGGCAGCTATTTATCTTGAGTTCAAGTTAATTTTGTTTGATTGGGATGATGAGAGAGGGGAAGGCAATGAGTGAGCAACGACAAGAGGATGCAGTGGATCGTATCCTCGCCCAGTGGCATCAGGAACGACCGGACTTGGATGTAGGGCCAATGGCGATTATCGGACGCTTAAGCCGCTCGGCGGCGTTGATGTCACGTCAATTGGAGTTAGCCTTTAGTCAATTTGGCATGACGGCGTGGGAGTTTGATGTGCTGGCGACCTTAAGGCGCAGCGGTGCACCCTACTGCTTGGCACCAACTGCGCTGTTTTCGACCCTGATGATCACCTCAGGCACCATGACCCACCGCCTCAAAAGCCTGGAAAACAGTGGCTGGATTGAACGCCTGGCGAACCCTGAGGATGCCCGTAGTATGTTAGTGAAGCTGACCCCTGCAGGGTTGCAGTTAATTGAGCAGGCAGCAGAGGCCCATGTGGCTAATCAGCAGCGGATTCTCGCTAATCTCAGTCCCCAGCAGCGTGAGCAGATTGACGCCAGCCTGCGTTTGCTGCTGGCGCAATTAGAGCCTTAGGGACGCCGCTGTGAGGGCGTTAGGCCTGCTGGTTGGCTGGCAGTGGCAGGAGTTCATCTAACGGACAGGGGCGGGCGTGGAAGTAGCCTTGTTGGTAGTCCACCTCCAGCTCTGCCAGTTTGCGGCTGGTGGCTTCATCTTCGACAAACTCCGCCACCGTGATTTTGCCCAGTGCCTTGGCGACTCCCTGAACCAGCTTGACCAGTTGCTGATCAACCTGACTGTTGGCGAGATGCTGGATAAAGGCTCCGTCAATCTTGAGGATATGAACCGGCAGTGATTTCAGATGACTCATGGAAGACAGCCCGGTACCAAAGTCATCCAGGGCAAAACGGCAGCCACAGGCAGTCAGCACCCGGATGGTATCCAAGGCTTCTTCGTAGTTACGGATCAGGGCGGTTTCGGTGATTTCGAAACAGAGTTTGCGGGCAATCTCCGGTACCTGCTGCAGACGCTGCTGGATATGGCTGATCAGCTCCTGATCACAGAGGCTGAGGCCGGACAGATTGATCGAGCAACAGCTGACCCGTTCCAGCATGCCGGGCTGCTGTAATTTGGTCAGGGTGTGTTCAAATACCCAATGGTCGAGTTTGGGCGCCAGGCCATAGCGTTCCAGGGTGGGAATAAACTCGCCGGGTGGAATCAAGCTGCCATCTTCTCGCCGCATCCGTACCAGCACTTCAAAATAGAGCCCTTGCTCGTCTCCATGAGCCTGAATCGGTTGTGCCCACAGAGTTAAGTCCGGTTGTTTGGGGCTGGCCTTAATGGTTTGCCCAAAGAGGGTGAGGCGTTCATTTTCCAGTGCGGAATGCACATCGGATAGCCAGTTGAGATCAAGAAACTGCTGTTGAAAACGACGGTCATCGGGGTTAGCCAAGTAACTACGATTCAGCCCCATATCCTGGGCTACCTGGGCCGCGCTGCTCGCTTCGTGAATTAACTGCCGCAGGCTGACATTGGCATCGAACTGAGTGCCTCCCAGGGCGAACTGCATCGGAAAGCTGGAGTCCTGCCAATTAAAGCGGAAGCCTTGTAAACGCTGGCGCAGCTCATTCAGTCGCTGCTCTGGCGCTTGGCAGTCCGGTACGATAATGACCAGTAAGCTGGCACTGACCTGCCCCAGAATATGGCGGCCACCGAGCAAGGGCTTGGTGTAGCGCACCAACTCCTGTTGCAACTTATCACCCGCAACAAAGCCACAGACGCGATAGATGTTATTCAGTTGCAGGTTGCGTATCGCAATCAACAGATGCTGGCCGGTGGGCAGCTCCTTTAACTGTTTTTCCAAGCCGCGACGGTTAAAGCAATGGGTAAGGGAATCATGCAGTGCCAGCCATTCTTGATGGGATTGGTCGCGTCGTCGCTCTTGGGTGTAACTGGAGGTAAACAGCATCAATAAGGATAGGGAGGACAGTACCAGCAACAGGCTGCCGCTTTGCTCGGCACTGACATAGTGCTGACTCAGTTGTTGGGGGTGATTGTGCAGCAGATGATAGGCAGCACTGGCCAGATTTAGTAGAGAGGCGCTGGCGACACAGCGGGGGCTGAAACGCAGGGCATTCCACAGCAGCATGGCAAAGCCAAGAATCACAAAGAGCAGATGGCTCCAGTTGTGGGCAATATCCTTTAACGGGGTGAAGTGATGCAAGACCACACCCAGAACCAGCAGGCTGAAGAACATCAGCTGCCAGCTGACCAGCTCGCGCCGACTGCCCACTCGTCCAGGCGGTTGGGGGACAGACCAGGTCAGGATGGGGGGCAGCACAAATAACAGGCTATAGAGATCGCCCTGAATGGAGCGCAGCCAGAGGTTAAAGAAAGAGTCGGCCCCTATGCTTAAACTTAAAATCAGCGATAAACCTGTGGCATTGATCAGGGTGGTGAGGCTGATGGCCAGCAGTAGGCTGACCACGTCTTTGACTCTGGCTAAGTCGGCACGAAAGTGCTGGCGTTGTAACAAATAGGCGCCGAGGCTGGGGGCAAGCAATGAGTTGGCTGCGAGTAGCGCGGTGAGAGGTAGGCTCGGCATGCCCCCCCACAACCCCTGACTGAACAGGTGTAAGCCGAAGAGCAAGGGTAACCAGCGCAGACCCAGCAAGTAGACCCCAGCGGTGGCAATGGCCAGTGGGGGCCAAAACAAGCTGGCACCGGCAAAGGTCGGAGCCAGCGCTAAGCCCAGTCCGTAGCCGCCAATAAACAGCAGGCTCAGAATCAGCCAGGCGAGTGTGCGCTGTTTAGGAGACTGGAGCATACCGCCATAACCACTCCCCATGAGCTTTGTATTTGTTGTTTTTGACACGGGCAACCCCAGACAACCGGACCATCAGGGGCGATCCGGTAACGCCAATAACACTATGAACTATATACAAAAAACCAGTGCACTCGGGGTGACCGGTAGGGCGCTAGTTTGGATTAATCAGCTTAGTAACACAAGTATACAAATAGAGAAGCTTGGTGATCTGCGCTGGCTTGCTAGCGAGAAGGCACTGGCAAGCAGGTGCAAGAGGTCGATAACAGGCTTCTTGGTGGGCAAGGGGTAACCCGAGTGGGTTAGCCCTGTTACCGCTTCAGAGCCATAGGCAGGCTAACCTGGATTCCCTAGACTCTGCCCTGTTCATGGGTGTCTGGGTCAGTGCAGGCACCACTGTTAAGCTCATCAGGCTTGCCATAGGCCACCCCATCCCGGCCTATGGCACTTTTTTCGCTTCTTTCTTGGTTTATTAGTTCAGCCCTTCCTGTACCGCCCACACGGCCACCTCTACCCGCGAGCGTAAACGCAGCTTTTTCAATAGATGTTTGACGTGGACTTTGACTGTGGCTTCGGTGATATGGAGCTTGCGTGCAATCAGCTTATTCGGCAGACCCTGGGCAATCAGTTTGATGATCTGCCGCTCGCGAGGGGTGAGGGAGTCGATATCCGGACGATTGTCTTTGCGGTTACTCTGTAAGGCCTGTGCCAGTAGGGCGGTGAGCTTTTCGCTAATCACGATTTTGCCGTGGGCGGCCTGGCGCAAATGGGCCAGTAAGTCTTCCGGCTCCATATCCTTGAGCAGGTAACCATCGGCACCGGCTTTGAGGGCGGCGATCACATCCTCTTCATTATCGGACACAGTAAACACCACAATACGGGAGTCCACCTCCGCCTCGCGCAGGCGGCGAAGGGTCTCTAAGCCGTTGATTTCCGGCATATTCAAATCGAGTAGGATCAGATCCGGCTCAAGCTCCTGAGCCTTGGCAATCCCCTCCAACGCATGGCTGGCTTCACCAATGACTTTAAGCTCGTCATCCAGTTCGATCAGTTGGGTCACCCCTCGGCGTAACAGGGGGTGATCATCAATCAACAGGACGGTGGCAGCGCCGGTGTGTTCTTCGTTATGCATAGTGGTTCCCTACGGTTAGCCTCGGTATATGAGGCTACGTTGCGGACTGAATTCGAGGCTGACCCGTACTCCGCCACCTTCGCGGTTGGCGACATGCAGCTGTCCGTGCAGGGTGTTGGTGCGATCACGCATGATCACCAGCCCATAATGGTTGGTCAGGTCTTTGCCTGCTGGCAGCCCCTGACCATCGTCATCGATATAAACCAGGATGCGATCCTCTTCATCCTGCACACTGACTTTAGCCCAGTTGGCGCGGGCATGTTTGACCACATTGGCGAGCGCTTCCCGCACAATTTGCAGGACGTGAATCTCCTCATTGGGGTTTAGCGCCAGACGACCCAGGCCGTATTCCAGCTCGACCTCAAAGTCCAGCCGTTCCGAAAACTCCCGCACTGTGCTCTGGAGCGCAGGCTCCAGACCCGGTTCGTCCAGCTTGAGGCGGAAGGTAGTGAGGAGCTCACGTAGTTGGCGATAGGCGTTGTTTAAACCTTCACGTAGTTCATCAACAACGGCATCCAGCTTGTCTTTACCACTGTCCTTGCTGAGCAGGATATGGAGACGTGATACCTGCATTTTCAGGTATGACAGTGACTGGGCCAGCGAGTCGTGTAGTTCACGGGCGATGACGGCCCGCTCTTCCATTAGCGAGAGCTGCTGCTGTTGCTCGGTTTTGACTTCCAGTAACAGGGCACGACTTAGATGGTCGGCAATGGTTTCCAAGAGTTTGATGGTGTTGTCGTTGGGGCTGAGGTGAGGGGGGTATTCTGCGCAGATTTCTCCAAAGCTGTAGTCCTTACTCTGCACCGGCAGCATGATGGCTTTTTGTCCTGGCATGGGTTGGCGGTGTGGGGTCATGCAGTCAAAACACTGATCATCGTGGCAATAGACTGGTCGCTCCTGTAACGAGGTGGTGACCTGCCGATAAGGGCGCTGGGAGTCTGGGTCGCGCAGTGTCACGCTGATCGGGCTAAAGGGGGTGACCTCCTCCAGGCGTTTGAGCACCGGGATTAAACGGCGGCATAGGTCATCACTGGAGTTAAAGTGTTGGCTGGTTTCATACAGCAGGCGTAGAGCATCATTGCTTTGCTGTAATTGAGCGGTCTTTCGCTCTACCCGTTGTTCCAGATCGCTGTAGATTTTTTGCAGCTCGGTGGCCATCTGGTTAAAGGTTTCGCTCAGTAACCCCAGCTCATCATCATTACTATAACTGGAGCGTTGCTTGAAATTGCCTCGGCTGGCCTCCCTCGCCATGCCAACCAGTTCCCGTAGCGGGGTGATCACGTTATTGCTGATATCAAACATGGCGATAAAGATGATCACCACTGTCATAAACAGGCTGATGCCCTGTACCAGACTCAAGAGTTTGATCTTGGCCTCAGTGCTTTGCTCCAGCTGATGCACCATCAAGTCCACCTGCTCGACGAAGGCATCCAGTTCCGCTAGCCAGGCAGGGGGGGTGTCTGCAGCGGCAATGGTGGCTGTATCAATGGCCGTTGTGGCAAAAAGCTGGGGGGCGAGTTGCTCACGCCAAAGACTCAGAATGAGCTGATACTGACGGTTGAGCTCGTGCTCTGCGGCAGAGGGTATGACCGAGGCCAGGTTGGCATGCTCTAGCCTTGCTTGCATGGCTTGTAAGCGCTGCTGTAATTGCGCTTGGGAGGCGGCAGTCGGGGCCTGGCTATGGAGTACCAGATCTTTGCCAATGCGATAGGACTGCATGCGCAGGGAGCCGGCAATATTTATCCCGGTCGCGGTGCCACGGGTGCTTTCCGCCACAATCACGGAACCAAGCATGCTGACCAAGGCCATCAGGCTGATGGCAAACATGGCCGAGCCTAAACGGGCCACAATGGATTTACGCAGGGATTTTAGCGGGATTGGCATGAGCTACTCACAAAGAGCGGTAATAGGGGTAGTTTTACCGCCTTGGTTTCGATAACCCCAGAAATTATCAGGCAAAACAGGCCTTTACAAAGGGCATAAGAGCTACCCCTTCAGGGGTATAGGGGTAAAAGCCTAGCAATTTCAGCCATTTAGAAGTTGATTTGAGTCAACTTTGCACCTGCCCGGCAGGCGTAGCTTGAGCACATTCCCGTGCTTTGCAGGTGCGCCATGACCCTCAATGACACCCAACATCAAAGTTCTGCCTTGCTGATGAGCACCCTCGCTTTTGTGGTGTGCTTTGCGGTATGGACCTTGTTGGCGGTGATTGGGGTGCAGATTCGCTCGGAGTTGCAACTCAGTGAAACGGAGTTTGGTCTGCTGCTTGCCAGTCCCATGTTGTCAGGGGCGCTGGCCCGTTTACCGGTAGGGATTCTGGTCGAGCGCATAGGCGGCAGGGCACTGATGCCTGTAGTGATGTTACTGGTGGCGATGCCGGTTTACTTCCTGAGCAAAGCACAGAGCTACCAGCAATTCCTGCTTGCTGGCTTTTTACTGGGCCTGGCGGGCAGCACCTTTGCGGTGGGGATTCACTATGTGTCCGCCTGGTTTGGTCCAGCACACCAGGGCCTGGTAATGGGCATCTTTGGTGCCGGTACCCTGGGGGCGGCGATCACCAACTTAATCGCCCCCCTGATTATGTTTGCTTACGGCTGGCGCATGGTGCCGGAGGTGTTTGCCTTGGGCCTGTTGGTGATTGCTCTGCTGTTTTGGCTGGTCACCAGTGAAGACCCCTTTACCGAGGGAATGAGTCGTGAGCGTCAGCCCAGTCTCAAGGAGCAATGCCTGCCCCTGGCGGATATGCGGGTATGGCGTTTTGGCCTCTATTACTTCTTCTGTTTGGGTGGTTATGTCGCCCTGGCCCTGTGGTTGCCGGGTTATTTGGTTTCTCATTATGAGCTGGATTTGCAAACCGCCTCTTTCTACACCCTGATCTTCACCCTGCCTGGGGCGCTAATGCGTATTCTCGGCGGTTGGCTGGCCGATAAGGTTGGCGCCCGCCAAGTCAACTGGACTGTGTTTTGGGTGGCTTTGGTTTGCCTGTTCTTCCTCTCCTATCCCCCCACCACTATGACCATCCACGGGATTAACACTGAAGTCAGCATCACCTTGGTGATGCCACTGTGGCTGTTTATGGCGCTGATTCTAGTGGTGGGGATGGTTCTGGGCCTGGGTCAGGCCAGTGTGTACCGAATTATTTATGACTACTACCCCGAGCGGATGGGCGTAGTGGGCGGTGCCGTCGGCGTATTTGGCGGTATTGGTGGTTTCCTGTTGCCAGTGCTGTTTGGTCTGGCGGCGGATTGGGTGGGGGTACGCAGCTCCTGCTTCATGTTGATGTATGGTCTGCTGGCGCTATGCATGGTGGTGATGTACTACGGCATACGCTGGGAAGAGCGCAGTCAACGGTGGCAGGACGCGGTAGCCAACAATTTTCTCTGGCTGGACGAGCGCACAAGCGGTTGGTCGGGTCAGGGTGGTTCGAGCGAACGTCAGGAGTAACCTATGTCTTCTACCATGATGACCAAGCCAGCCCAGGAAGGGCATGTGCTGCACGATTGGCGCCCGGAGGATGCCCAGTTTTGGGAGGCGCAGGGCCGCAAGATTGCTCAGCGTAATCTGTGGATTTCGATTCCCTGTCTGTTGTTGGCTTTCGCCGTGTGGATGGTGTGGTCAGCGGTGGTGGTAAAAATGGAGGCCATCGGCTTTCAATTTACCGTTGGTGAGAAGTTCTGGCTGGTGGCACTGCCTGGTTTGACTGGGGCAACCTTGCGGATTTTCTATTCCTTTATGGTGCCGATTTTTGGTGGCCGTCTGTGGACCACCCTCAGCACTCTGTCACTCGCTATTCCGGCCTTCTGGATGGGATTGGCAGTACAGAATCCGGATACCCCCTATTGGCAGTTCGTTGTGATTGCGCTGCTGTGCGGCTTTGGTGGTGGTAACTTCGCCTCCTCTATGGCCAACATCTCCTTCTTTTTCCCCAAAGCTCAACAGGGTACTGCCCTGGGATTGAATGCCGGTCTCGGTAACCTCGGTGTGTCCACCATGCAGTTCATGGTGCCGCTGGTGATTACTGCCGGTATCTTCGGCGCCTTTGGTGGTGAACCTCAGACCCTGAGTAGCGGTGCACAGATCTGGTTGCAAAACGCCGGCTTTATTTGGGTGCCCTTTATTTTGATCTTCGCGGTAGCGGCCTGGTTTGGCATGAATGACCTTTCCAGCGCTAATGCTTCCTTTAAAGAGCAGGCGGTGATCTTCAAGCGTAAACACAACTGGATTATGACCTGGTTGTATATCGCTACCTTCGGCTCCTTTATCGGCTATGCCGCAGGCTTCCCGATGTTGATGAAAACCCAGTTTCCGGATGTAGACGTACTCAAGTTTGCTTGGCTTGGCCCGTTCGTAGGTGCTCTGATTCGCCCTGTGGGTGGCTGGATGTCGGATAAACTGGGCGGTGCCCGAGTGACTTTCTGGAACTTTGTGGTGATGGCCGCCGCTGTCTTTGGGGTGCTGGCCTTCCTGCCAAGCAACGGTGAAGGTGGTAACTTCGTCGGCTTCTTCCTGATGTTTATGCTGCTGTTTGTGACCACTGGGATTGGTAACGGCTCTACCTTCCGCATGATTCCGATTATCTTCCGCACCGAGCGCAGCCGTGAAGCGGCTGGTAAAGGTGAGGCTGCCATGGCTCAGGCGATGAAAGATGCCGGTAAAGAGTCTGCCGCGGTACTGGGCTTTACCTCCGCGATTGCTGCCTACGGCGCCTTCTTTATTCCCAAATCTTACGGTACTTCTATTGCCATGACTGGTGGCCCTGAAGCCGCTTTCTACGCCTTTATCGCCTACTACGTAGTGTGCATCTTCGTCACTTGGTGGTGGTATGGCCGTAAAAATGCCGAGGTGCCCTGCTAAGCCTTAACTATTCAGCATATTAGATTAGAGCTACGCCAGGCGCTTGCCTGGCGTAGTTGTTTTTGACAGTCACGTCAGGAATGCCATTATGTAAAAAAGTGAACAGGAGCCGTAGAGATGGAACGCTTTATCCAGGGCTTGCCCAAAGCAGAGCTGCATTTGCATATTGAGGGTTCGTTGGAGCCGGAGATGCTGTTTAGCTTGGCGGAGCGCAATGGTGTGCAGTTGCCCTATGCCTCGGTGGAGGAGGTACGTCAGGCTTATCAGTTCAGTAATCTGCAATCCTTTCTCGATATTTATTACCAAGGTGCTCAGGTGTTGCTGCAGGAGCAGGATTTTTATGACCTGATGATGGCTTACCTGCGGCGCTGCCATGATGAGCGTGTGATTCATGCGGAGATTTTTTTTGATCCGCAAACCCATACCGAGCGAGGCGTCGAGTTCGCCACGGTGATCAATGGCCTGCAGCGGGCCATTGTCGATGCCGAGGCAGAGTGGGGGATGTCCGCTAAATTAATAATGTGTTTTCTGCGTCACTTAAGTGCTGAGTCGGCTATGGCCACGCTGGAGCAGGCATTACCTTTTAAAGACTGGATTTTAGGCGTGGGGCTGGACTCCTCTGAGCTTGGCCATCCGCCGAGTAAGTTTATTGAGGTGTTTGCCCGTGCTAAGGCAGAAGGCTGGCATCGGGTTGCCCATGCCGGGGAAGAGGGGCCGCCTGCCTATATTTATGAGGCATTGGATTTACTCCAGGTTGAGCGCATTGACCATGGCGTGCGGGCCATGGAAGACCCTTTATTGATGCAGCGCTTAGCACAAACCCGTATGCCCTTGACGGTATGTCCTTTGTCTAACGTTAAACTCAAGGTGTTTGAGCGGATGGAGGATCATAACCTGCGAGATCTACTAAAGCAGGGAGTCGCCGTCACGCTGAATGCTGATGATCCGGCCTACTTTGGTGGTTATCTCAATCAGAATTTTATTGCTGCCTGGCAGGCACTCAATTTAACTGAAGAGGAGCTGGTGGAGTTAGCCCGTAATAGTTTCCTCGCTTCTTTTATTAGTGATGAGCGCAAACGCAGTTTTATTGCCCGCCTTGAGACCTACGCCCAGGCTGCCCCTGCTCAATAAGGGAGCCTGACAACCCAGTGTACGCTCAGTTGGTACACTGGGTTTTCTGTCACAGCGTTAGCCTTACAGCGCTTTTAGATGGCTAATGTTGTTCAATTTCAATGGTTTAAGTGAGTTTGGCATTAATGCCAACATGTTGTTCTATAAATGGAACAATTTTGCCTTGTATTGTTGTTGTTAATTGTCTATTTTGACGAAGCGTCAATAGTGTGGAAGTCGTATGTCACCTAAGGTTCTTGATGATTTTACTCAGCAGCAGCGGGAAGAAGCCATTCTGACCGAGGCCTTACAGTTGATTGAAGAGCTGGGGATCGGGGCCGTCACCATGGATAAGGTGGTTGCTCGTGTGCCCTACTCAAAGGGCACGGTCTATGGCCACTTTTCCGGTAAAGAAGACCTGCTTTTGGCGCTGTGCAACCGAGGTATGGCCATTCTGGGTGAGTTGTTCTCACGGATAGCCAAGTTTGAGGGCAATACCCGTGAGCGTATGCAGGGCTATCACTTGGCTTATTTACTCTATGCCTTGCTGTACCCGACCCACTTTATGCTGGTGGTGACCATGAAAACGCCAGGCTTCCAGGATAAGTGTACGCCGGAGCGTTGGCAGGCACATGAGTGGCTGGAAGATCGCATGATGCAAGGGGCAATCAATATTATTGAAGAGGCAATGGATTTAGGTGAGCTTACCTTGCCTCCTGGTATTCCTGCTGCGTTTCCGGCTTTTTCTGCCTGGGCCATGGGGTTTGGCACTATTGCCTTGTTAAGTTGCCACAATGACATGCCCTGTGGTGCAGCGGATATCAGTATGGAACAGGTTTATATGGCCAACAGCACAGTGGTGTTGGATGGTCTGCGTTGGAATCCAATGAGTTGGCGGCAGTCCACCGCCGAGGTATTCCGGCGTTTGGGGGAAGAGCTTTTTAGTGCGGAAATGACACTACTGCAAGAACAGGGCAAGCCGTTGCATTTTTAACGGCGAGCCATTTTTTTTTAACTATAAGGTGACGATTCGTCAAAATAGGGGGCACAATGAAAGCGCGGTTCTTCAGCGCTGTGATTCGCTACCGCTGGTGGATACTGATTAGCAGCCTGGTGCTGGTAATGGCCGCCGCGATGGGCGCACAACGGTTAGTATTTAAAGGTGATTATCGGGTGTTCTTCAGTGAAGAAAACCCGCAACTATTGGCCTTTGAGGCCATGCAGAAAATCTATTCGAAAAGCGATAACGTCGCTTTTATTTTGTCGCCAAAGGATGGCGAGGTCTTCACTGCTTCTACCCTGCAGGCGGTACAGGAATTGACCGAAGCAGCCTGGCAAACTCCCTATTCCACTCGAGTGGATTCCATCACCAATTATCAGCACACCACGGCGGTGGAAGATGATCTGACGGTGGCGGATCTGGTCGATGATCCGGCTAACCTGAGCGGCGCAGAACTGGCTGATATTAAAGCTATTGCGACCACAGAACCCTTGCTGGTGCATAAGCTGATATCGCCCCAGGGGCATGTCACTGTGGTGAACGTGACGACCCAGTTGCCTGGTATCAGCCCGGTGACGGAAGTGCCTGAGGTGGTGGAAAAAGTACGGGAAATCAAAGCGGCCTTTGAACAGGCGCATCCGGATGTTGAGGTGCGTCTGTCTGGCATGATCATGATGAATCAGACCTTCAGCGAAGCCTCGATGAGTGATAGCGCTACGCTGGTACCGCTGATGTTCTTGATGGTGATTGTGGGCATCAGCCTGCTGCTGCGTACCCTGAGCGGCACCCTGTCGACGGTGGTGATCATTATTTACTCCATTGTTGCCACCATGGGTTTGGCTGGCTGGCTGGATGGGCTTCTATATCACCGGGCCTTCTGCCTCGGCGCCTACCATGATCCTGACCTTAGCGGTGGCGGACTGTATTCATATTCTTGCCACGATGTTCCATGAAATGCGCCAAGGGGTAGAGAAGCGTCTGGCGATTATCGATAGCTTAAAGGTCAACTTGCAGCCTATTTTCCTGACCAGTGCGACTACAGCGGTGGGTTTTCTGAGTATGAATTTCTCGGATTCTCCTCCCTTCCGTGATCTGGGCAATATGGTAGCGATCGGGGTAATGCTGGCGTTTGTGTTCTCAGTGACGGTATTTCCGGCGCTGTTAGCGGTCATGCCGATTAAGGTGCGTCAGGTGGAAGAGTCCAATGATCTGATGCATAAGCTGGCTAATTTTGTGGTAACCCAGCGCCGTTGGCTGTTGCCGGCCAGCAGTGCGGTCATCATTGGCCTGGTGTTGTTCTTGCCGAAAAACGTACTTAACGATGACTTCGTCAAGTATTTCGACGAGCGGGTCGCCTTCCGTCAGGCGACGGACTACATGCAGGATAATCTGTCCGGTATGACCACCATGGAAATCTCCATCGATTCAGGTGAAAGCAGCGGTATTAATAGCCCTGCGTATCTGGCTACCGTGGAAGAGTTCAGTCAGTGGTTGCGTGCCCAGCCAGAGACCGACCATGTCACCACTCTGACAGACATCATTAAACGCCTAAATCGCAATATGCATGGCGATGATGATAGTTACTACCGCCTGCCGGATTCCCAGGAGTTAGCGGCTCAGTATCTGTTGCTGTACGAGATGTCATTGCCCTATGGCCTGGATCTGAATAACCAGCTGAATGTGGACAAATCCTCCACCCGGGTGGTGGTGACCTTCCGTAACCTGACCAGCAATGAGCAGCTCGATCTGGAGCAGCGTATCTATGGCTGGTTTACTGAGCACCCCACCTCTTACCAGGTGCAGGTGGCCAGTCCCAGTCTGATGTTCGCCCATATTGGCCAGCGCAATATCGACTCGATGTTGACAGGTACTGCTCTGGCGTTGGTATTGATCTCGGCACTGTTGGGCATCGCACTACGCTCGGTCAAGTTTGGCTTGATCAGTTTGCTGCCTAACCTGGCGCCAGCGGCGATGGGCTTTGGCCTCTGGTATTTTATCGATGGCCAGGTGGGCTTGGCCTTGTCGGTGGTGGCGGGGATGACACTGGGGATTGTGGTGGACGATACCGTGCACTTCTTAAGTAAGTATCTGCATGCCCGTCGTGACAAGGGTAAAACCACCGAGCAGGCCGTACGTTACGCCTTTGCCAGTGTTGGCCGCGCCCTGTGGATTACCACCCTGGTTCTGGTGGCAGGCTTTATGGTACTGGCCCAGTCCAGCTTTAAGGTCAATGCCGATATGGGGCTGCTGACCGCTGTTACCATTCTGATTGCACTGGCGGTGGACTTCCTGTTCTTACCCCCGCTGTTGATGCTTCTGGACAAACACAAATCTGTTGCGCAACAAGAGGATGCGACTCATGTTAAAAATGCCGCTTAAAGCCTTCGTTATCGCCGCTGGCTTGAGTGCCAGCCTGGCCTTGGCTGCCACGCCAGAAGAGCAAGGGCTGCAAATTGCCCAGGAAACCAAACAGCGCGATCTGGGCTGGGGGGACATGCAGGCGGAGATGAAGATGATCCTGCGCAACCAGCAAGGTGAGGAGTCGATTCGTGATATCCGCATGCAGTCGCTGGAAGTGGAAAATGATGGCGATAAAAGTCTGACGGTGTTCGATAACCCCAAGGATGTGAAGGGCACGGCCTTTTTGAGCTTCTCTCATCCCCTTGAGGCGGATGAACAGTGGCTTTATCTGCCGGCGTTAAAACGGGTGAAGCGGATTGCCTCGAATAACAAGTCTGGTCCCTTTATGGGCTCTGAATTTGCTTATGAAGACCTGACCTCCTTCGAGGTGGAGAAGTACAGCTACAAGTATCTGCAGGATGAAAGCCTGAACGGTGTAGATACCTTTGTGGTGGAACAGTACCCGGTGGATAAAGACTCCGGCTACACCCGTCGGGTGGTTTGGACGGATAAGGCGGAGTACCGCATCCAGAAAGTTGAGTTCTATGACCGTAAAAATGCGCTGCTGAAAACCCTGACTTTTAGTGGTTATCAGCAGTACCTGGACAAGTTTTGGCGCCCAGACAGCATGAATATGGTGAATCACCAGACCGGCAAGAGTACTGAGCTGAAGTGGAGCAACTACCAGTTCCGTACTGGTTTGTCTGAGGCTGACTTTAACCAGAACTCACTAAAGCGGGCGCGTTGAGATGAATAAATGGCTTGTTGCAGGGCTGTTGGCCCTGCCTGGCCTGGCCCAGGCCGAGTTTGAACTGAGTGGCAAGGTAGGCACGGAGTTGCGTCTGTTTACCGAGTCGGCCCAGTTTAGCGGTCAACAGGGTACGGCCAACCTGTCCGTCTTTGCCCGGCCGGAGTTGTATTGGAGCTGGAATGAGGGGGCGGATGCTCTCACCTTTGTGCCTTACGTGCGACTTGATCAGCATGATCCAGAGCGTAGTCATGTGGATATTCGTGAACTGTCCTGGGTCCATGTCGGGGACGAATGGGAGGTGCGTGCGGGATTACGCAAGGTGTTCTGGGGGGTGACGGAGTTCCAGCACCTGGTGGATACCCTCAACCAGAGTGATCAGGTGGAAGACCTGGACGGTGAGGACAAACTCGGCCAGCCGATGCTGAACCTGTCGCGGGTGACGGATTACGGCATTATTGATGCTTATCTGCTGCCCGGCTTTCGTGAGCGTACCTTCCCTGGGGTGAAGGGCCGTTTACGTACTGGCTTGTTGGTGGATACCGATCTGACCAGTTATGAGTCGGGGGCGGAGGATAAGCATGTTGATCTGGCGCTACGCTGGAGCAATAGCATTGGTCCCTTTGACTTGGGGGTGCACTGGTTTAAGGGTACCCAGCGTGATCCGCTGTTGCAGGCTAAGACTAACGGCAATGGTCAGTTAGTGCTGGCACCGCACTACCTGCAGGTTGAGCAGGTGGGAGTGGATGCCCAGGCCACCCTGGGGAGCTGGTTATGGAAGCTGGAAACCCTGTATCGCGATAGCAGTCAGGCCAACTGGTGGGCCGCACAAGCTGGTTTTGAGTACACCTTTTATGGGGTGATGGACTCAGCGGCAGATGTGGGTGTCCTATTGGAGTATGGTTGGGATCAGCGTGGTGAAAAGGGCGGCGCCCTGGCCCAGCGTGATCTTTATCTCGGCAGCCGGATTGCACTCAATGATGAAGATTCCAGTGAGTTCCTCGGTGGCGTCAGCTATGACCTGGACTATCACAGCAAGTCGTTGATGCTGGAGGCCAGTACCCGTTTGGATGCTAACTGGAAAGTCAGTCTGGAAGGGCGCTTCTTCAGTGTCTCTGATCAGGCTGATCCAGCTTACAACCTGCGTAAGGATGATCACCTGCAGTTGACGCTGGAGCGCTTCTTCTAAGCAGGTGGCGCAGAAGAGGGAAGTCGGTATGATGGCGACAGGGATTCACCAGGAGGGAAAGATGCGTGTCGCTATCCTATTACTAACAGGTACGCTACTAGGTGGCTGTAGCTGGTTGACTTCAGAGCCTGCGCCTGAAGCCTGCACCCTGTCGATGGAGCCGGGGGTCAGTATCAAGGTGTTTGATCAGAGTAATGGTAAGCCGATTACCTGCGGAGCCTATATTCGCCTCATAGATGGCGATTATGTTGAGGAAATTCGCAGCCTAGAGCAGCTCGATTGCAACCCTGCTTTCCCCTTGGTGGGGGCACTGGAGCGTCCCGGAACTTATCAGGTCATGATCGAGCAACAGCAGTACCAACCCTGGCAGGGGGAGGTGACGGTGACGGCGGGTGCCTGCCATGTGCAGACCCAGCAGCTGGACGCCCATCTCACCCCTTACTAAAGCGGTCGTGTGGGTTGCCTGGGGCTTAGGGCCTCAGGCTGCTGTGCCGAACTGACTGAGCTGATAGCTGATAAATACCTTGGCTAACAGGGCAAATACACTGAGCCCAGTGAGGATGCCCAGGAAAAGCCACTTCCCTTCACGATTCGCTTGGGCGTCTTTAGCGACGCGCCAAACTGTCCAGAATTTCAGTCCAACCATAGCAATTAAGGCGGCCCCGACTGCGGTGGTTTCCAGCATCATCATTTGGCTCCTTTAAAATGTATTTTTAATGCATGTATTTTGCTGCTATAAAGTGTGCTGTCAATACATTTTATTTGGAGAGATAAAATGCCACGTCAACAAGCTCTGCAGCCGTTCAGTCATGATCATCATCAGGCTTTGGTGATGTGCTTACGTTTAGAGCGTGCCCTGCAGCGGGCAGAGGCTCGTCCGCTCTGGGCCTGGGTGCGGGAGTCTTTCACCGAGCTGGAGTTGCACTTTATTGAAGAAGAGTTGCAGCTGCTACCCGCTTTATTAGCAGTGGGAGAGCAGGCACTGGTGAGTCAGTTGGTGGTGGAACATGCCCGTTTGCGCCTGTTGGTACGGCAGGGGGATCTGAGTGCAGCCCAGCAGTTTGCTACCCTGTTACGTGCTCATGTCCGTTTTGAGGAGCGTCAGGTGTTTCCGCGTATCGAGGAGCTGGTGCAGCAGGGACGGTTGCACTGGCAGGCGGGACAACTTTGTCAGGGCGCAGCGCCACTGGCAGAGACGGGCTCAGCCTTCTAGTGGATGCAGACGAATCAGTTCCTGTTGCATGGCCGGGGTACTAAGCAGACTGGCCAGGGTGTATTGACGCAGGGTACTGATAAAGGCTTCCTGGGCTTTGGCTAAGACTGGTTGTAAAGAGCAGCTGTAGGTGAGGCAGCAATCCTGCTTGGCACAGTCCACTAAGGGGGTGCGGCCTTCTGAGGCGAGGATAACATCACCGATATTAATTTCCTGTGCAGGCCGGGCTAAGCGAATCCCCCCATTTTTACCGCGATAGGTCGCTAAATAACCTGCTTTACTGAGGTTATGCACAACCTTACGCAGATGCTCCAGGGAGATTTGGTAGAAGTCGGCAATTTCCGCCAGGGTGGTGAGGCGATCATTGTGGGTGCCCACATAGAACAACACCCGCAGGCTGTAATCGGTAAAACGGCTTAACTGCATGCTCGAACCTGTTTTAAGCGGGGCGGCGCAATAGGCCGCCCTGGGTGCTGCTTAGGCTACTCGTTCAGCACTGAGATGCAAGGGGTTAGTCCTGCACCTCGGCTGCACTAATGACTTCGGTTTCCGCCTGGGCGGCGGCCATCCACTCCTGCAGCGCGGGCAGGCTCAGTATAGTGTCCATGTAGCCTCGTAGCGGCTGATCTAACTCAACTTCATAACTGTAAAAGCGCAGTACCACCGGGGCATAAAACGCATCGGCAATACTAAAGTCGCCGAACAGGAATGGGCCTGCCGATTGCTCCAGGCAGTCCTGCCAGATTTGCTGAATACGGCGCATATCCTCCAGCAGAAACTCATTGCAATAGCTCAGTGCCTGACGACGGCGGCAATTCATTGGCATTTGATTACGTAATTCGAAAAAGCCGGAGTGCATCTCGGCCACGATAGCCCGTGCCTGGGCGCGGGCTTTGGCATCCTGTGGCCAGGCCTGGGGGTAGCGCTCGGCCAGGGTTTCGCATATGGCAAGACTATCCCAGACCCACTGACCATCTAGATAAAGGGCAGGTACTTTGCCGCTGGGGCTGTGGCGCATAATTTGCTCGCGTGTTTCGGTTTGATAGAGCGAAACGCGCTTTTCCTGGAAAGGCAGACCGAGTTGTTTGAGCAGCAACCAGGGGCGTAATGACCAGGATGAATAGTTTTTATTGCCAATCAGCAAGCAAAGTTCAGCGGAGGAAGTCATGGTGTAATCCTAGGCGATGGGCCACTGAGCATAGCGGTAAAACGATATTCAGCTCTAGCCTCTTTTTTGGCGATCAGCGCACAAGCGGGTATCCTTGGCGCATTGCATATTTGTTTGAGCCTTAACCATGACGGATACCTCACCTCTTTCTAGTGCCGATCAGCAATTACTGCGGGCAAAACTGAATACGGAAACGGCACGCATCCACTGGCAGGAGCTGCAGCGCTACTTTGCTGCGGGCAAGCTGATTAGCGTAGCGGCGGAACTGGATTTGATTGAAGTGGCCTACCAACTGGCCTCTGATAATGCGGCGCAGTTACAGCAGTGGTTAGCCGCTGGCTTGGTGCAGCGGGTGCAGGATGATCAAGCCAGCCAGTGGCAAGCGGATGAACAGGAATTTTGGGCGGTGGTGGTGCGCCCTTGGGTGGTGATCCAGCCGATGAAAAAGGAGGCACACTAATGCGTTTACTGTTAGCCCTGTTGCTGCCCTGGTTGCAGTTCTTCACCATTGGCCGTCCCTGGGCGGGAATCTTCTGCCTGATTTTACAGATTACCTTGATTGGCTGGTTACCTGCGGCGATTTGGTCGGTGTACGCCTTAAGCCAATACAAGACCGATGAGAAAATCGCCGCCGCCCTGCAACAGCGTTCCAAGTAGGTACGGCTTTGCTGCAGATTTCACGCTCAGTACAACTGGCTGAAGCCGAAGTGGAAATGACCGCCATCCGTGCCCAGGGGGCGGGTGGTCAGCACGTCAATAAAGTCTCGACGGCGATCCAGTTGCGTTTCGATATCCATGCCTCCAGCCTGCCGGAATTCTATAAAAGTCGCTTGCTGGCCTTACAGGATCAGCGCATCAGTCAGAGCGGCGTGATTGTGATTAAGGCGCAGCAGTATCGTAGCCAGGAGCAGAATCGTGAGGATGCCCTGGCGCGTTTGCTTAGCCTGATTCGCAGTGTCGCCCAGGTGGCGGCCAAGCGGGTGGCTACCAAGCCCAGCCGTTCTTCCCAACGTAAACGGCTGGATGGCAAGAGCAAGCGGGGTCAGGTCAAGGCCGGACGTGGGCAGGTGCGGGATTATTAAGCCGCGAAGGAGCAGGGTGGCGTGTTATAGCTCCTGTTGATAGCGCGCGAGCATCTGTGCTTGGCTTTCCTGAATCTCCTGCTCGCCAATGTGATCACGCATGATCTCACCCATGCTGGGAAAGCTGCTGCGTTCGATCTGACTGCCTGGGTCCCAGAGTTTGGCCCGCATCAGTGCCTTGGCACAGTGAATGTAGGCTTCTTCCACTTCAACACAGATCACCAGCTTGGGCAGACGCCGTTCATCTTGGCATAACTCCCGCCACTCCATGCGGGTATCCAGACTGGCTCGGCCATTGACCCTGAGGGTTTCATCGACTCCTGGTAATAGGAACAGGAGACCAAGGCGGGGGTTCTCAAGCAGGTTCGCCAGGCTATCCAGACGGTTATTACCGGGCGCATCCGGAATTAACAAACGTTGTTGATCCAATATCTTACAAAAACCAGGGGCACCCCCTCGGGGGGAGGTATCCAGCCAACCGGCCTGATTGCTACTGGCTAACAGCAATAGTGGGGAGCGTTGGATAAAGTGCTGGCAGTGTGGATCCAGGTAAGCCAACTGCTTTTGTACCGAGCGGGTTTTGGCTGGGCCGTAATACGCACGTAGTTGATCCAGACTGGTCAGGGTCGTCATGACAGGGCATCCAAGGTGGCTCAAACAGTGCCCAAACTAGCATAAGCCTGTCATTTCTCCCCCATTTTTTACCAATCAGGCTTGGGATTAGGGGCAAGTGTAAGTACTAACCGGTGAAGCACGCTGCAATAGCAGCTACAGCATGGGCAGGTGAACCTGACCCGGCCAGTAGGTAGTCGACCGGTAAAGGACCTGACCAGAAAAGGAAACTGGGGGCCCCTATGAGTATTCGTTGGAAGCTACTGATCGCTTGCCTGATTATGTCGATCGTGCCTGTGACGCTGGTTGGTCTGGTAGTCGGTGGTTACTCCATCAGTACAGGTAAGGCATCACTAGAAGCCCAGGCCGAGGCGCAGTTAATCTCGATTCGGGACATCAAGAAAAACCAGATTGAGTCCTATTTCGATACCATCAATAAACAGGTGCAGACCTTATCGATTAATCTGATGACGGTGGCGGCAATTGAGGACTTTCGTCGTGCGTTTGCCGCTTATCAGCAAGAGGTGGGCAATCAGAGTGGCTTGAAAGAGTCCCTGGCCAGCTATTACCAGCAGGAGTTTCTACCCGAGTATCAGCGTCGCAATGGTGGGCAGCAGACCGATGTGCAGGCGCTTTTGAATCAGCTCGATAGTAACGGGGTGGCATTGCAGCACGCCCTGATCCGGGCCAATGAGAATCCGTTAGGCTCTAAGCATTTGCTCGATCAGCCAGCATTAGCCAGTGCTTATCAGCAGGCCCATAGCCAATATCATCCGGTGTTTCGACAGTATCTGGAACAGTTTGGTTATTACGATATCTTCCTGGTGGAGCCGGAGAACGGCTATATCGTCTATTCGGTGTTTAAAGAGCTGGATTTCGCCACCTCATTAAAAAATGGCGCTTATGCCAATACCGGTATTGGTGAAGCTTTTAAACGGGCCATGGCGATTGAACAACCGGGCCAGGCAGCCTTAACTGACTTTGCTCCTTACCTGCCTTCTTATAATGATCCTGCTTCTTTTATTGGCATGCCGATCTGGCAACAGGGTAAGAAGTTGGGGGTGTTGATCTTCCAGATGCCGATTGATCGCATTAACAGCATCATGACCCATGATCAGCGCTGGCAGGAGTCTGGCCTGGGCAGCTCCGGAGAAACCTATCTGGTCGGCGCGGATTTCACCATGCGCAGTATGAGTCGTTTCCTGATCGAGGACCCCAAAGGCTATTTACAGCTGATGCAGGAGGTGGGGCTATCGAACCCGTTGTTAACCCAGCTAGCCAATAAGTTGACTTCCATTGGCCTGCAGCCGGTTCGTACCCAGGGCACAGAGGCAGCTATCAGTGGTAAAACGGACTTTGCCATCTTCCCGGATTATCGTGGGGTGCCGGTGTTATCTGCCTATGCGCCGTTGGCGATACCCGGTTTGCAGTGGGCGATTATGAGTGAGATTGACGAAGAAGAGGCCTTCGCCCCCAGTCGTGCCCTGGTGCAGGATGTGGGGTGGCTGGTCGCTGCCAGTATTCTGGGCACCATTGTGGTGGTGGCGCTGCTCACGAGTTGGCTGGCAGGCCTGCTGACGCGCCCCATCAATACCTTTACGACCTTGATTAGTGATATCAATGCCCATTCGGATTTGCGTCAACGCCTACCTGTCGAGGGCAACGATGAAATTGGGCAGAGTGCCAAGGCAATTAATAATCTGTTAGTGAAGTTTCAGGACACCCTCAAGTACCTGGATAAAACCATCCATACCCTGAATGACACCTCCGGACAGATGGAAAACATGACGGGGGAGCTCAACCATGGCGTGGCTGAGCAGTTGCAGGAGAGCCAGTTGGTCGCCACAGCGGCGACGCAGATGAGCCAGACCATACTGTCTATTGCCGATAATGCTGAACAAGCGGCTAAAGCCACCCATGAGGCCAACCGTTTAGGCAGTGAGGGGCAACGGATTATTCATAATAGTGTTGAGTCGATTGGCACCCTGGCCGGTGAAGTCGAGCAGGTGGGGGCGTTGATCTCCAAGGTTGCGGAAGACAGCAATAACATCAGCGGTGTGCTCGGGGTGATTCAGGGGATTGCAGAGCAGACGAACCTGTTGGCACTGAATGCTGCTATTGAGGCGGCTCGCGCAGGTGAACAGGGTCGTGGTTTTGCCGTGGTGGCAGACGAAGTACGCGCCTTGGCGCAGCGTACTCAGGATTCGACTAAAGAAATCCACGCCATGGTGGAACGCTTACAGGCTGGCACCAAGGATGCGGTTGCCAAAACCCAATTAGGGCGTGATCAGGCGCGGACAACGGTGGAACAGGCTGAGCAAATGCGCACAGCCCTGGCGGATATTATCCATTACATCAGTGATATTGCGCGGATGAATGCCGAGGTGGCGCAAGCCTCAGCGGAGCAACAAAAGGTCGCGGAGGATATCAGTACCCGTATTCACCGGATTAACCGCATAGCGGAAGGAAACAATGATGCCTCCAATCAGACCGCGCAAACCGGCGGGCGTATTGCTAACCTTGCCCATGAGTTGCAGAAATATATCGGGCAGTTTAAAGGGGCGGCGGATTGATGAAGGGCGTCAGTAGGAGTCTGAGTTGGTTATTTGCGTTGGGCTTGATGTGGTCACAGTCAGTCGCTGCGGAACATATCAGTTTTGCCTTTGCCGATGATGAGCCACCGGTCAGTTACCGCACCTTCCACCATGGTGAGGTTCAAGTTGTTGGAATTTTACCTGAGCTGTTACGTTTGATTTTTAGCCTGCAACAGGAGCATGACCCAGGCCTGCATGCCTATCCCTGGGCCCGAGCGCAGTACATGGTGGAGTCGGGCCAACATGATGGGTTGTTTACTTACCCATCTGCGAAGCGCAAGGGCTATATGCAATTTACCCCAAGCCCTGCCTACTTTCTTGATTTTGGTTATCTGGTTTTTCATAAAGACAATCCTTATCGCTTACAGCTAGAGCATGCCCGCTCGTTTGAGGACTTGCGTAGCCTGACCATGATCGGTCAGCTTGGCGCGGAGTGGGAAGATGACAATGTGCCAAGCTTTATTGTTCGGGCCTACGCCCCTGAGCTCACTACGCTGATGAAGCTCCTGCTGGAGCGGCGTAGTGGTGACTTTGCCATTATGCAGCCGGAGCAGGCTCGCTATCTTGCCCAACAACTGGGCATGGAGGAGCGCCTTGCCCTACAAAAGGTCGACTTTATTCCCGACTCTCTTATTCCCTTCCATTTAGGGATACGTAGCAATCATCCCAATGCCGCTAAGTTGGTGCAGGACTTGGAGCAAGTGCTGAATTCCTCCGCATATCAGCAGCAGCGTCAACAGCTGCTGGACGCCTATCTAGGCAAGTAAGTTAGGCAAGTCAGTCCGGCAAGTCAGTGAGATAAATAATTTAGGTAAATAAGAGTCTCTCAGTCTGGCTTGCCCCATCAGGGGTATTGTCTGCTTGGCACAAAGGCGGCACTGTGGTGCATAACTTTTGCATGGGGTAAGGTTCCTATGCG
This sequence comes from Balneatrix alpica DSM 16621, assembly GCF_000619885.1. Classification (GTDB taxonomy): domain Bacteria; phylum Pseudomonadota; class Gammaproteobacteria; order Pseudomonadales; family Balneatricaceae; genus Balneatrix; species Balneatrix alpica. Next base: position 183,589 of record NZ_KK211041.1, read on the forward strand.
CGTTATGACACAGGCCCAAGCCCATGAATCCGCCCTTTGTGTTGATCTTCGCTGCCCATAGCGGCACCGGTAAAACCACCTTGCTCAGCCAGGTTATCCCTTATTTGGTGCAGGCTGGGGTACGGGTTGGCGTGGTTAAACATTCCCATCACGATCTCGACTTAGACCAACCCGGCAAAGATAGCCAGCGCCTGCGTGCTGCCGGCAGCGTGCAGACGGTGCTGGCCACCCCCTGGCGCAGTTTTGTCTTTAAAGAGAAGGGCAGTCGCAGCGAGCCAGACTTGGCGTCGGAATTGGCACTGCTGCAATGGGATGAACTGGATATGGTATTGGTAGAGGGCTTTCGTCATGCGCCCTGGCCCAAGCTGGAGCTGTACCGGCGGGAACTTGGCCACCCGTTTCTGTTCGAACAGGATAAGCAGGTACGCGCCTTAGTGTGGAACGGTGGTGACTGGCCCGATGGCCCAGCGCCCCTGCCGCTATTGGATATTAATGACCCGGCTGCGGTGGCACGCTGGATTTACCGTCATTGGCAGCATCAGCAGGGCCATCAAGACTAACAAGAAGTACTCCCGGCTGTGTCTGGATTAACCCTTCAGGGGTAGGGCGCAGCCGCCATGGCCTGACCTGGATCAAGCGTCGTCAGCCTCAGTCTTGCCTACACTGGCAAGGCTGCAAACCGCGCCTGATCCAAGTCAGCGGGATCAAGATAGGAATGGCATATGACAGAGCCCACTCAACTCATCGATAACTTTGGCCGCCGGGTCGACTATGTGCGTCTCTCGGTCACTGATCGTTGTGATTTTCGCTGTGTCTATTGCATGAATGAAGACACCCGCTTTCTGCGGCGGGCGCAAATTCTCAGTCTGGAAGAGCTGGCATTGCTTGGCTCCACCTTTGTCGGGCTGGGGGTGAAGAAGATTCGTCTGACCGGCGGTGAGCCACTGGTGCGTCCCAATGTGCTGAGTCTGGTGCAGGAACTGGGCAGTTTAAAAAGTCAGGGTTTGCAGGAACTGACCCTGACCACCAATGGCTCCCAGCTGGTGCGCTTGGCCAAGCCGCTCCAGCAGGCCGGGGTGGATCGTCTTAATATCAGCCTGGATACCCTCGACCCCCAGCGTTTTGCCGAGCTGACCCGCCGCGACAAATTGGCGGAAGTGTTAGCCGGGATTGAAGCGGCGCGTGAAGCGGGCTTTAAGCGGATTAAGCTGAATATGGTGGTGATGCAGGGGCGCAATGTTGATGAAGTTGAATCAATGGTCAACTTTTCCCTGGATCGTGGCCTGGATATCTGTTTTATTGAGGAAATGCCGCTGGGTGAGGTGCGTACCCGTCAACTGGCGCAGACGTATGTCGGTAATGACCAGTTGCAGGCACGCCTGGGTCAGCGCTTTGGCCTGGTGGCTTCAACCGAGAGCAGCGGTGGTCCGGCGCGTTATTTCCGCATCCCAGGGCAGAGCAGCCGTATTGGTTTTATCTCGCCCCACAGCCATAACTTTTGCTCCACCTGTAATCGGGTGCGGGTCACGGTGGAAGGGCGTTTGCTGCTGTGCCTGGGGAATGAACACTCGGTGGATTTGAAAAAGGTGATTCGCCAATATCCCGGCGAACCCGCCCGCCTGCGTCAGGCGTTGCTTGATGCGATGGCGCTCAAACCTGAACGGCATCATTTTGCCCTCAACGATGAGCCGCAGATTTTACGCTTTATGAATATGACCGGTGGCTGAGCCCAGGCACCGGTTGCAGGAGCCAGTATGGGACATGTAACCAAAGAGGTGGCCTTTGAGCCGCTGAATATCGCCGTCTTAACCGTTTCTGATACCCGCAACTTCGATACCGATAGCTCCGGTGATGCCCTGGTGGAAGGGCTGACCGACGCCGGTCACTTCCTCGGTGGACGGGCGATCGTCAAAGATGACATCTACCAGATTCGTGCCCAGGTTTCCCAATGGATTGCCGATGCTGAGGTGCACGCCATCCTGATTACCGGGGGCACCGGTTTCACCGCCCGTGACTCTACCCCCGAGGCCATGCTGCCGTTGTTTGATAAGGTGGTGGAAGGCTACGGCGAACTGTTCCGCCAGATTTCCTATGAGGAGATTGGTACCTCCACCATTCAGTCCCGCGCCCTGGCCGGGATTGCTAACCGGACGGTGATTTTCTGCATGCCGGGTTCGACCCGTGCCTGTCAAACCGCCTGGCACAAAATCATTCGTGAACAGCTCGATAGCCGTCATCGCCCCTGTAACTTTGTCGAGATGGTCAAGCCTCACACCCACACCGCCTGTGGTAGCCGCTCATGAGTGGCTGCGGTTGCGAGCGGGAATGCCTGCGTCCGGTACAGGAAGTGCTGGAACAACTGCTCAGCCGTGCCCGGCGGATGACCGAGTCCGAGGTGGTACCGCTATCCGCCGCCCTGGGGCGGGTGCTGGCGCAGCCGATTGCCTCCCAGGTGGATGTGCCTCCCTATGCCAACAGTGCGATGGATGGCTACTGCCTGCGCCTGCAGGATTGGCAAGCCGGTCAGCCTTTGCCGATTTCCCAGCGGATCCCCGCAGGGGTCTGGCCCCAGCCGCTGGAAGGCGGTAGCGCAGCCCGTATCTTTACCGGTGCCGCGATGCCCGCCGGGGCGGATACCGTGGTGATGCAGGAGGACTGCGAAGAGCGCGATGGCGCGCTTTACATCAAGCTCGATAGCCTCAAGCAAGGCCAGCATATCCGTGCCGCCGGGCAGGATATCCGCGCCGGTGCGGAGTTACTGCCCGCTGGAACTCGCCTGGGCCCGGCTCATCTGGGGGTGATTGCCTCCGTTGGCCATGCCGAGGTACGGGTGGTGCAGCCCTTAAAGGCCGCTATTCTTTCCACCGGTGATGAGCTGGTGATGCCGGGCCAGCCCCTGGCGCCGGGCAAAATCTACAACTCCAATGGCTTTACCCTGATTGGCCTGTTACAGGCACTGGGCTGCGAGATTCGTAACTACGGCATTATTGCCGATACCCCTGAGGCTACCCGCGCCGCCTTATTACAGGCCGCCTCCGAGTGCGATCTGATCTTCAGCAGTGGCGGGGTTTCGGTCGGGGAGGAAGACCATGTCAAGGCGCAGGTTGAGGCCCTCGGCCAACTGCATATCTGGAAACTGGCGATCAAGCCGGGCAAACCCTTTGCCTTCGGTGAGGTACAGGGCACCCCCTTCCTCGGCTTGCCGGGCAACCCCAGCTCCGTGCTGGTGACCTTCTGTCTGCTGGCGCGGCCCTTCCTGCTGCGTTGTTTAGGAGTCGAGCAGGTGTACCCCCTGGCGCTACGGATTCGTTCCGCTTTGCCTGCGGCCAAGCCTGGCAAGCGCACCGAATACCTGCGGGTCAGTGTGGCGCAGGGTGCGGACGGTCGCCCCGAGGCCGTGGTGGCGGGTAACCAAAGCTCAGGTGTCCTCTTCAGTGCCTGTCAGGCCCAGGGCTTGCTGGTGATTCCGGCAGGCCATGCGCTGAATCCTGGCGATGAGTTGGACTTTATTCCCTTGAGCGAGGTGTTTAACTGATGGATGCCATTCTCCGGGTCGGGACGCCACGCTCCCCCCTGCAACAGGCTTTAGCCAAGGCGCGTCAGCATATGCTGTTCTCGGCCTTTAGTGAGGAGCACTTTCAGGAGCTGGGAGAGCAGGCGCGTTTGCACCGCCTGGGGAATGAGGAAATCCTGTTTCGCCAGGGGGACAAGGCTAATCGCTTTTTCTATGTGGTCAGTGGCCATATCAAGCTCAATCGCCTCTCAGCCGATGGGCAGGAAAAGGTGATTGAGGTCTTCGGCCCCCAGCAAACCTTTGCCGAAGCCATTATGTTTATGGAGCAGCAGGCCTATCCGGTTAATGCCCAGGCATTGGGGGAGACGGTACTGCTCAGCGTGCACAATGGTTTCTATAAAAGCCTGCTGACCGAGCATGCCGACTACGCCACCCGTTTGCTGGCGGATATGGCCAAGCGTCTGCACATGCGTATCAATGAGATTGAAAACCTCACTATGCAGAATGCCACCCACCGGGTGGTACGCTACCTGCTCAACCAGTTGCCCTCGTTGCAGGTGGCCCAGGCACAGATTGAGCTGCCGATGGCCAAGCGCCTGATTGCCTCTAAACTGGCGATGCAGCCGGAGACCTTCTCGCGCATCATGCATGAGCTGAAAGAGCGGCAGATTCTCAGTGTGCAGGGGCGGCAACTGCAGATTCTCGATGTGCAGGCCCTGAAGGATTTTGGCGAATGAAAGCCCCCCAGCGCCCCCTGGTGTATGCCTGCTCCGGTTGCTCCAATGTGGCCCAGCTGGCCAATGATGCTGCCCTGGCGTTGGATCAGCAGGGGCTGGCGGAAATGTCCTGTATCGCCGGAGTGGGGGGCAATGTGCCTGCCCTGGTGCGGGTCGCGCAATCAGGGCGCGCCATTATTGCCATTGATGGCTGCCCGTTGCATTGTGTGCAGGCCTGTTTGGCCGAACGAGGGGTGCAGGCCAGTCATCCGGTATTGCTCTATGAGTTGGGTTATAAGAAACGCAAAGGGCAGCTGGCCCCGCCCGAGGATCTGGAGCAGGTATTGCGTATCCTCACCCCGCTGGCCGTCTCACTACAGGCACCTGCCTGAGCTGTTTGATTGTGTAAGAGTGTCATTATGAGCCAAGAATTTACCCATCTGGATGCCCAAGGGCAGGCCCATATGGTGGACGTCACCGCCAAAGGTGTGACCGAACGTGAAGCCCGGGCCGAGGCCTGGGTCAAGATGTCAGCCCAGTGCATGCAATTGTTGGTCGATGGCCAGCATCCCAAGGGCGATGTGTTTGCCGTAGCCCGCATCGCCGGTATCCAGGCGGCCAAGCGTACCTGGGAGTTGATCCCCCTTTGTCATCCGCTGTTATTGACCTCGGTGAAGGTGGAACTCACCGCCTTGCCGGAACAGCAACGGGTGCGGATCGAAAGCCGCTGCAAACTGGCGGGGCAAACCGGGGTGGAGATGGAAGCCCTGACCGCCGCCTCTGTCGCTGCCCTGACTCTGTACGATATGTGCAAAGCGGTGGATAAAGGCATGCTGATTGAGCAGGTGCGCCTGTTGGAAAAGCTGGGGGGTAAGTCCGGCCATTGGCAGGCAGGGCAGGAAGGAGAGCACAGCGATGATTAAAGTGCTGTTTTTTGCCAGCTTCCGTGATCAATTAGGGTGTGCTGAATTACGCCTGGAATGGCCCCAGGCTGCACCGCTTTCCAGCTTATTGGCGCAGCTGCAAGGCCGCGGAGAACGCTGGCAGGAAGTCCTTGGCCAACCCAATCTGCTGATGGCCCTGAACCAGGAGCTGGTGGATGGGCAGGCAGAAGTGGTGGATGGCGATGAAGTGGCCTTCTTCCCGCCGGTCACGGGAGGCTGAAGATGGAACCTGTACAGGTTACCTTTGCCCCTCTTGATCCCCAGGCGCTCTGTGCCCCCCTGTATGGCAATCCGAAAACCGGTGCCGTGGTCAGCTTTAGTGGTCTGGTGCGGGATTTTAATGAGCGGCCGGAGGTCAGCACCCTCACCCTGGAACATTACCCTGGCATGACGGAAAAGGTGCTGGAGAAAATCCGCCAACAGGCGCTTACCCGTTGGCCTTTGCAGCAGGTGATCATCGCCCACCGCGTGGGACCGATGCAGCCCACCGAAGTCATCGTAGTGGTGGCGGTGGCTGCCAGCCATCGTGCCGATGCCTTTGCCGCCTGTGCCTATGTGATGGATATTCTGAAAACCCAGGCGCCGTTCTGGAAGAAGGAAGATACCGACCAGGGCAGCTACTGGGTGGATGCGCGGGAGTCCGATACGGAGGCAGCCAAGCGCTGGATGAAGCATGACTGAGGCCAGCGCAACGCAACGAGTGGGGCTGATATTGGCCGGTGGTGCCGGGCGCCGGGTCGGCGGTCAAGATAAGGGCCTGCTGCGTTGGCAGGGACAGCCCCTGGTGAGCTATCCGGCAACAGCAATCCGTCCATTGGTGGATGAGTTATGGATCAGCTGTAACCGCAACCCGTCGCAGTATCAGCCCTATGCTGATCGCTTGTTGCAAGATGAGGAACCTGCCGAAACCTACGCAGGCCCCCTGGCAGGCATCTGTGCTGCCTTGCCACAACTTGCTGATTCGGTACAGGTGTTGCTGCTGAGCCCCTGCGATACCCCCGGCATGAGCCCAGCCCATTGGCAGCGGTTTGTCCTGCAGGCACAGGCCAATCCCCAGCGCTGGCATTATCTACACAGCGAGGCGGGCAGCCACTACCTGCATGCCTGGATTCCGCGGGCCTATTGGCCGCTGTTACTGGACTTTTACCGCAGTGGTGAGCGGGCGATGCATCGCCTGTTGGCACAGTTGCCCGAACCCGCTTTAACCGTGGAGATGGATGAGCAGGCGCTGCTGAATCTGAACCAGATGCCCACCGAAGCCTAGCGGCTGTCTGCACCGTCAGGCTTAAAGATTGCGGATATATTCCGCCAGGGTGACATGGGTCTTGACCCGGCCTACGCCGGGTATCTTCACAATCTGTTCGCGCAGGCGCTGTAGCGCCTCCATTGAACTGGTCTGCACCAGCAGCATCATATCGGTTTCACCGGACACCCCATGGCACAGCTTGATCTCCGGCAGCTGGCGCAAGCGTGCCGCCATATCGGCACAATCAATCTCGTTATAGCTGATCTCGATATAGGCACTCACCCCTTCGCTGGCCTCCTGGCTGAGCAACACCTGATAGCCCTTGATCACCCCCTGCTGCTCCAGTTTGCGCAGGCGCTCACTCACCGCCGTGCGGGATAAATTGACCTGCTCGGCAATTGCCGACAGGCTCTGGCGCGCATTGGCACGCAGGGCGTTGATAATCAGCTGATCAAACTTATCCAGACTGGGCATGGTGTAGGCTGCAAAGTGGCGGTGAAAGCGGCATTTTGACCGGCATAAGCGTCAGTTTGCAATCCTTGCATGCAGTAAGCTTGGCAACATAATCCGATCAGCAAGGAAGTGAGCATGAGTCCGCTACAGCCTTCACTAAATTTATACCAGGGCCTAGGCACCCTGATGGCGGCCCTGCTAGGCACGGGGGTCTTTATTGTGCCGGAGCTGACCGTTAAGGCTGCCCAGGCCGGGGCACTGTGGAGCTGGGCGTTGCTGGCATTGGCGATATTGCCGGTGGCTTTCGTATTTGCCCTGTTGGGGCGCGCCTATCCCCATGCTGGCGGTGCCTCCCACTACATCAGCATGGCGTTGGGCCAACAGCAGGGACGGCTGATCGGCTGGTTATTTCTGGCGCTGCTCAGTGTTGGTATGCCCGCCGCGATGGAAATGGCGCTGTGGTTTTTACAGGTGCTGTTGCCCCTTTCCCCCCTGCAAAGCTGGTTGACCAAATTATTGCTGCTGGGCCTGATGGTGTTGATTAGCATCCAGGGTATTAGCTTGTCCGGTAATGTGCAGGCGGTGATTGCCGCCCTGGTCAGCCTGTTATTGCTGGGCTTGGTGGTTGCCAGTTGGGGGCAGCCGGTTGCCCCTGCTCGCCAACTTGATGCGTTGCCCTGGCAGGGCTGGCTGAGTATGGCGCCGGCCCTGGCGTTGGGCTTTTGGAGCTTTATCGGTATTGAGGTGATTGCCCACCTGTCCACCGAGTTTAAGCGGCCTGAGCGTGACTTTCCGCTAGCGCTGATTTTAGGGGTGACTCTGGTGGGCGGGCTGTACTGGCTTGGCTCCTGGCTGGTGTACGCCTATGCCGCGGACTATCAGGGCCAGCAACCGGCGATGATCTACCTGGTGGAATCCCTGCTCGGCGGTTGGTTGGGCCAGCATGGTGCGCAAGTGATAGGCAGCTTTGGCTTTTTATCCTGCGTGGCCACCATGAATATCTACCTTGGCAGTGCTTCCCGCCTGTTGTGGAGCCTGGCGCAAGAGGAACCACGCTTATCCCGTCTAAGCCAGCTGAACCGCTATCGGGTGCCGGCCTGGGCACTCTATAGCCTGGCCTTAATGGCGGCACTGAGCATCAGCATCCTGACCCTGCTTGGCTTAGATCTGGAGGCGATGATCAAGGCTGCTAACGGCATTATCGTGCTGGTTTACATCCTCACCATGGTGGCGGGCTGGCGCCTGCTGGCCCGGCGCTACCGGTTGCTATCTCTGCTGGGGCTACTGGTATGCCTGGCACTGGCCTGGACGCTGGGGGCGGCCATGCTCTATGTGCTGGTGCTCTATCCCCTGTTGATGCTGTTGCAAAAACGTCTGGCGGCGCCCAGTTGGGGCAAGCCTCTGAGTGAGCAAGGTTAAGGGCGGTGATAATGCGGGAAGATCGCCTTTGGCGGCCGCCCTCATATCAATCACGCTAATCTGGCTTTAATAAAATTAGCTTGGCTGATGATAGCGGGCTGCTATGCTGCCAACTTTCCTCAGTCTGTTTGGAGTAAGCAAGGATGTACGGCGGCTTCTTATTAATCCTGGCGCCTCTTTTTATTGGCTATCTGTGCAAACTGCCGGAAGGGCGGTTGCGCCAGAGCATGAATCGCCTGATCGAATATCTGGTGTACCTGATTTTGGCCCTGATGGGGCTGAGTTTGGGGGCGCTGGATAATCTCGCTCTGCAGCTCAAACAGATGTCCAGCCAGGCCCTGGTGCTGCTGCTTGGTTTGGGGCTGGCCAACCTATTGGCATTAGGGGGCTGGGCACGCTTTAGTGGCTGGCGTTTACACACAGAGGAACAGGTACAGTTTTCCCGCCTGCATATGCTCAAGGGCTCACTGCAATTGCTGGGGGTGGTCGCCGCTGGTGTGGCCCTGGGTGCCTGGCTGCCGCTGCCCCAGGGCATGGCTGAACAGGGAGCGGAATATACCCTGATGCTGTTGTTACTGTTTATCGGCTGCCAACTGCGCTCCAGCGGTATTCCCCTTAAGCAAATCCTGCTTAATCCACAGGGGCTGATCATTGCCCTGGCGGTGATTGGCAGTTCCTTGCTGGCCGGTCTGCTGATGGCGCCCTACCTGCAACTGAGCTGGAACCAAAGCCTGGCGTTGGCCTCTGGTTTTGGTTGGTACAGCCTCTCCGCCATTTTGATTGGCGAGGGCATGGGCCCGGTGTGGGGCGGTGCGGCCTTCTTTAATGACCTGGCGCGGGAGCTGGTGGCCTTGTTGCTGATCCCCATTTTGATTCGTCGCGCGCCGCCGATGGCGATTGGCTACGGTGGCGCCACCGCGATGGACTTCACCCTGCCGATTATTCAGAAAAGCGGCGGTATGAGCTGCGTGCCGGTGGCCATTGTCAGTGGTTTTATCCTGTCACTGAGTTCACCGTTGTTGATCCTGTTCTTCCTTTCCCTCGGCAGCTAAGGTTGCCGTTTTTTTAGCTGCTGCAGGAGCCATAATGAAAACCATCCGTAGCCGTGAGTTTAGTGCTGAACGCGCCTGGGGGGCGTTGGATATCGCTAATATGAACGGCATCACCACTCGCCTGCACTGGACCGACCAACCCTATCAATGGCACATCAACCAGGGTGAGGAAGTCTTTGTGGTACTCGATGGGCAGGTGCGGATGCATTACCGCCAACAGGGGCAAGAGCAACAGGTGCTGCTGCAGGCCGGGGATATTTTTTATGCCTCGCTGGGGACGGAGCATGTGGCTCATCCGCTGGGAGTGGCGCGGGTGTTGGTGATAGAGGAAGAGGGGAGTATTTAGGGGGATCGTTCTGCTTGGCTGCATAGTGGATCGTCGGTTGGCAAAGCCGCAGGCGCCTTACAACGGATGCGGTTATGTCGGATGGCGCCACGCTGTGGCTTATCCGACCTACGTTCGTGGCCAAGTATTTGTGCGAAACGCTAAAGGGGTTCACCTTGCGGGCGAGTAACTCCCCACCCTTGTACCCATGCTCCCGCGTGGGTACACATACGGATGTTAGATCACTCACCGAAGCTGCATTCACAAGGCGCTGACTCCTGGGGCCGTTAATCGTCTGCCAATTCCGAGTTTGGTTGGATAGGTGTGGTGGTTGGGTTGCATAGGGATCGTAGGTTGGAAAAGCCGCAGGCGCCTTCCAACAGGAGGCGGCTATGTCGGATGACGCCACGTTGTGCTTATTCGACATACGTTCGTGTCCAAGGATCTGTGCGAAACGCTAAAGGGTTTCACCCTACGGGCGAGTCATCCCACACTCTTGTACCCATGCTCCCGCGTGGGTACACATACGGATGTTAGATCACTAATCGAAGCTGCATTTATGGCTATAGCTGTCATAGCTTAAATCGGTTGTATTGTTTCACCCTGCGGGCGAGTGACTTTTTTCAAGCGTCCCTCTTTACCTGTTAAACAAGGTCACCAAAAAGACTGCCCCGCGTCAGCGCAACTTGCTCCCGCTTGGTCTTGGTGCGGACGCTTAGATGCGCCATCCAGGCGCGCTAAGCTGGGCTCGCGTCCTGCTCGCCCCCGCAGTCGCCCTACGCGTCCACAAGGCGCTGACTCCTGGGGCGGTTAGTCGTCTGCCAATCCGAGTTTAGTTTGGCTGCTAGCGGATGTAGGTTGGAAAAGCCGCAGGCGCCTTCCAACAGGATGCAGCTATGTCGGATGGCGCCACGTTGTGGCTTATCCGACCTACGTTCCAGGGAGAACCAACCGAGTGCTTGATAAATATCAGCGTGAGCGATTTTCTACCAAAGTCTGCTTATATCCCTCTGGAATTTTTGGAAAAACTGGACGAATATCAGCCTGTTACGGAAGGCGAGCTGCAAGATAATGTGCAATGCTTGGCAGAAAAATGCGTATACGTGCTTTTGACGGAAAAGACCAGTTCTGAAGTTGTATTTTCTGTTTGAATATCAGTTGCTTAATTTGAAAATATCCGGCTTTGTTCGGGTATGAAAAGCATGACAGGATTAAAATTTACATTTCTAATTAGAGTGTTGGGGGGTGCTGAATGAAGATTGGAGCCGCAGGATTAATGAAAATCGCGGAAATGATTTGCGGCGATGATCCATTTCGAAGCTTTCCTTACCGCAGTTCTTCCTATTTAACTCGTTTCTTTGTAGATCTCGATCTTGATTATGTACACGATGGATCAACCCGCCGTGTATGGGTAAATGACGTACTTAAAGAGTTAAATGAACGCAAAGCGCTCCAAGAGAATATGCCATCTTCGGAAATGAAGAAGGTGATTGAATATCTCTTGCACCCGGACCACTTTTTATTTAATGAAAATGTAGACCGAGAAAAGTCGATTCAGGCGGTCGAAACATGCCTGAAAACCTATGAACTAACGGTTGCACAACAATCAAATGGGGTTGTAAAGCTTTGTCCTGCGCATGGGCAATTTGTATCTTCATCTCACGAAGAGGTTCCTACGGAACAACTGATCAGTTTTAAACCAAGTGTTTTTAATGTTCCGAAAAAGTCCCAAAATGAAAAGCTAATTTCAGTGATGATGCCTTTCAATGCCAGCTTTGCTGACACCTATGAGGCAATTAAGCGTGTAGCTGAGTATATGAAGTTGGAGTGCCTTAGAGCCGATGATATATGGGATAACTCCACGTTTATGCAGGATATATTTGATTTGATTTTTTGTGCAAAGGTCATTGTTGTTGATTTCACGGGCAGAAACCCGAATGTCATGTATGAAACTGGAATCGCTCATACTCTTGGAAAAACAGTAATACCAATAACGCAATCGCTAGATGATATCCCGTCAGATCTTGGACATCATAGGGCATTGAAGTATTTGCCAAATGGACAAGGCTACAGAGATCTGAGCAACGAGTTATATAAGAGATTAAAGGTGATCTACAAGATCGAAATGTAGCAAGGTGCTGTTGTCGGACTGGTTTTCCGCTGCGCTAGCCGAAAATGCGGGCTTTATATTTCCGAGTTACCAACGAAATCCAGTCACTTTCTATTATTCGATTTACTTTAACTCCAGCTACTATTTTCTAATGGTCTAACCCCAATCTAGCCGCGCGACCCTTGCTCCCTTCGTTATCGCCTTGAGGATACGCAGGGCGGCTGCGGGGGCGAGCAGGACGCGAGCCCAGCTTAGCGCGCCTGGATGGCGCATCTAAGCGTCCGCATTAAGCACCAGTAGACTCAAGAATCAGCGATAACGGGGGAGACGTTTTTTATCCACCTTTTTAACGATTGGAAAATGCGGGGCACCGGTGAAAGGCGAAATCATTACTTTGCCCACATCGACTAAGTGGCTTGGGTGCACTGATAAAAATATTAAGAGTGAACCCTGCGACGCTGGTTAGTAAGAAAAGCCTATGCCACTCTTATCAACTCAAAACCCATATCACATTAGACGGTTCAATAATGTATCAAGGCTCCTGCTTATGCGGTGCAATTAGGGTGGAATTAGTCGGCGCAATAACCGATATCATCCATTGTCATTGTTCCCTATGTCGTAAAAATAGCGGCACCGCTTATGCCACTAATGGCTTTATCAATACCAGTGAGTTTAAGGTGGTTGACCCCCAGAATAAGCTGGGCTTTTATGAGATGAAGCCGGGTAAAAAGCGGCATTTTTGTACAGTCTGTGCGTCGCCGATCTTTAGCTCGAATGCGGATAATCCCAGCAAGTTAAGAATTCGCTTGGGTATTTTGGATTCCGCGATTACGGAAAGGCCCCTTTCACATAATTTTGTTTCTTCCAAAGCCTGTTGGGATGATTTGGATGCGCAGTTGCCCCGCTACGATGGCCATGAGCCCAGCAGGGCGCAGGCTAAATAACGGCTCAAGCGGTATGCGGTGAGGGGGCTGTCAGTTGAGCAGCAAAGGGCAGAGATAGGCTGAAACAAGCCACCCCTCGGTTGAGGCGGTGGCTTGTCGAGCCTTAACCCGCAGAAGCAGGCCGCGCACTTAGGCGGCGGCACTTTCTCCACAGGTTTTGGGGCAGGCTACTTGATGGCGGTTATCCCCAAGTAGTTGCGGTCGCTGCTGGGCACACTGGGCTTCTGCCAGTGGGCAGCGGGTGCGGAACACACAGCCGGATGGCGGGTTGATGGGGGAGGGCAGTTCACCTTCGAGCAGCTGAATCTGCTTGCCCCGCTCAATATCCGGATCGGGGATGGGCACAGCGGACATCAGGGCACGGGTGTAGGGGTGCAAGGGGTCAGCATAGAGGGCTTTGCCTTCTCCCAGTTCCACCTGGTTGCCGAGGTACATCACCATGACGCGGTCGCTGATATGTTTCACCACGGACAGGTCGTGGGCGATAAACACCAGCGACAGTCCCATTTCTTTTTGCAGCGATTTGAGCAGGTTGACCACCTGGGCTTGGATGGAAACATCCAGCGCCGAGACAGGCTCGTCACAAATCACCAGCTTGGGCTCAACAATCAGGGCGCGGGCAATGCCAATGCGCTGGCACTGGCCACCGGAGAACTCGTGGGGGTAGCGGTTGATGACGTTGGGCAGGAGCCCCACTTTCATCATCATCGCTTTCACCCGGTCTTTTACTTCTTGCTTGGACAGCTCGGGGTAAAAGGTTTTCAGCGGCTCGGCGATGATGTCACCAATGGTCATCCGTGGGTTGAGGGAGGCCAGTGGGTCCTGAAATATCATCTGGATATCTTTACGAATCTCACGCCAGCCGTTTTTATCCAGGCTGGTGAGTTCCTGCCCTTGCCACTTCACACTGCCGGAACGGGCTTTGACCAGGCCGATCAGGGCGCGGGCAAAGGTGGATTTGCCGCAACCGGATTCCCCTACCACGCCCAGGGTTTCGCCGGGGTAGATGTCGAGATTGACGCCATCTACGGCTTTCAGGGTCAGGCTCGGTTGCCAGGGCCAGGCGCGATCGTCTTTGATGCTGAAATGCACTTTCAGATCGCGGATTTCCATAATGGGTTGCTGACTCATGCGCAGGCCTCCTGTGCTTGCCAATGGCAGGCGCGTTGACGCTCGTTACCGAAGAAGGTCAGTTCCGGTTCCTGTTGACGGCACTGCTCACTGACATGCTGGCAGCGTTCCTGGAAGGGGCAGCCTATGGGCAGTTTGAGCAGGTTGGGTGGGTTGCCGGGGATGGTGGGCAGCACTTCGCCTTCGGTATCTAGACGCGGGATGGCGCTCAGCAGGCCTTGGGTGTAAGGGTGGGTGGGACGATGGAAGATGTCCTGGGCGCTGCCGTACTCCATGGTGCGGCCAGCGTACATCACCAGTACTTTGTCGCAGATACCCGCTACCACCCCAAGATCATGGGTGATCATAATGATGGCGGTGTTAAAGTCGCGCTGCAGCTCACCCAGCAGGGTCAGAATCTGTGCCTGCACGGTGACGTCGAGGGCGGTGGTGGGCTCGTCGGCAATCAGTAGTTTGGGTCGACAGAGCAGAGCCATGGCAATCATCACCCGTTGACGCATACCGCCGGAGAATTCGTGCGGGTACATCTTCATGCGGCTGCGGGCCTCAGGGATTTTGACCGCGTCGAGCATGCGCACGGATTCTTCAAAGGCTTCGCTGTTGCTCATGCCTTTGTGCAGTTTGAGTACCTCCATCAACTGCTCACCTACTTTCATGTAGGGGTTGAGGGAGGTCATCGGGTCTTGGAATATCATGGCGATCTGTTCGGCACGAATGCGGTTGAGCATTTGCTCTGGCAGGCCGAGGATGGATTTACCCTGAAACAGGGCTTCACCACTGACACGACCATTGGCGGCCAGCAATCCCATCAGGGCAAAGGCGGTTTGGCTTTTGCCGGAGCCGGATTCGCCGACGATGCCGAGGGTTTGCCCGGCTTCGAGGGCAAAGTTGAGTTTGTTGACCGCAGTGACGGTGCCATCCGGAGTGTGGAAGTGCACCTGTAAGTCTTTCACTTCAAGCAGTTTCATCGGTGCCTCCTTAGCGATCTTTCGGGTCCAGGGCGTCGCGCAGACCGTCGCCAAGGAAGTTGAAACAGAACAGGGTGGTCACCAGGAAACCGGCCGGGAACAGCAGTTGCCAGGGGGCAATGTCCATGGTTTTGGAGCCTTCCTCCAGCAGGGCACCCCAGCTGGTCATCGGCTCTTGTACGCCGAGACCAAGGTAGCTCAAGAAGGATTCAAACAGGATCATTGAGGGCACTAGCAGGGTGGCGTACACCACCACAATACCGAGGACGTTGGGCACGATGTGGCGAATGATGATCGACCAGGTGCTCACCCCACAGACGTGGGCAGCTTCGATAAATTCCTTGCTCTTCAGGCTGAGGGTTTGACCCCGCACAATACGAGCCATGTCCAGCCAGGAAACGGCGCCAATGGCGATAAAGATCAGCAGGATGTTACGGCCAAAGAAGGTCACCAGCAGGATGACGAAGAACATAAAGGGGAAGGAGTTGAGGATCTCCAGGGTGCGCATCATCAGGGAGTCAACCCGGCCACCGATAAAGCCGGAGGCGGCGCCATAGACGGTGCCGATAATGATGGCGACCAGCGCCCCCAGTACCCCAACCATCAGGGAGATCTGCCCGCCCATCAGGGTGCGGACAAAGAGGTCACGGCCCAGGGTGTCGGTGCCAAAGTAATGGCCACTTTCCATATCGGGCGGCGACTGCATGTAGTTCCAGTCAATATCATCATAGGCGTGGGGGCTGAGATAGGGGGCCGCCAGGCACAGCAGGGTGATGATAATCAGGGCAATCAGACTGGCCATAGCGGCCTTGTTGCGCATAAAGCGACGACGGGCATCCTGCCACAGGCTACGGCCTTCCACTTCCATGCTGGAGTCGGCGAGTTGATCGGCAAAGCGTTCCACAGCTTCGCCAGAGATTTTGTTCGACAGCATCGGCAACCTCAGTAGCGAATCTTGGGATCAATGTAAGCGTAGAGAATATCTACGATGGCATTAAAGGCGATGGTCAGGGCGCCAATCAGGATGGTCAGACCGAGCACCATGGAGTAGTCGCGGTTAAGTGAGCCATTAACAAACAACTGACCAATACCGGGGAGACCAAAAATGGTCTCAATGACCACTGATCCGGTAATGATGCCGACAAAGGCTGGGCCTAAGTAGGAAATCACCGGCAGCAGCGCAGGCTTGAGGGCATGCTTGAAGATGATATGACGTGCCGGCAACCCCTTGGCGCGGGCAGTACGGATAAAGTTGGAGTGCATCACTTCGATCATGCTGCCGCGCATGATACGGGCGATAGAGGAGACATAGTGGGCGGCCATGGCAATCACCGGCAGCAATAGGAACATCCATTGCCCACCTTGCCAGCCACCGGCAGGTAACCAGCGCAATTTAATGGCAAAAATCAGTACCAACAGGGGGGCAAGGACGAAGCTTGGCACCACCACACCGGTCATCGCCAGGGACATGACGCTGTAGTCGACCCAGGTGTTTTGCTTGAGGGCGGCAACAATGCCGAACAACACTCCCAGCACCACTGCGGTGACAAAGGCCCAGATGCCGATTTCCGCCGAGACGGGGAAGCTCTGGCTGACCAGTTCATTGACGGTAAAGTCTTTGTATTTGAAGGAGGGGCCTAAATCCCCCTGGATTAAATTACCCAGGTAGGTGAAATACTGCTGATACAGGGGTTTGTCCAGGCCGTATTTGGCTTCGATATTGGCCAAAATTTCCGGTGGCAGGGCGCGTTCACTGGAGAAGGGACTGCCCGGAGCCATGTGCATTAACAGAAACGAGACGGTGATGAGGACCAACAACGTCGGAATCGCCTCGAACAATCGTCGCAGAATAAAGTTCAACATAAGGGATTACCTAAAATTCACCAAAGCAGATCAGCACGGCGTAAGGCAGTCTTCCTGCGCCTGTAGCCGATGACCTGAGTCCGAACGTCATGGTTATTATTGTAGAAGCAAATACCCGACTGCCGAGGGCAGTCGGGTGGGTCTCACAGGGAGGCTGCCAACTTAGTGGGCAATGATGTACAGGTCTTTGGAGTACACCATGTCTTCCGGGTTAGCAGTGGGGTAGCCGCCGACATAGGGCTTCACCAGACGTGCAGTCACGTACTGATAAATCGGTGCGACAGGCATATCACGGGCGAGGATTTTCTCAGCCTTGTTGTAATAGCTGGCGCGTTCGTTTTCATCGACGATGGCCTTGGAGTCAGACAGCAGCTTGTCATACTCAGCGTTGGAGTATTTGCCGTCGTTGTTACCGTGGGCAGAGGTCAGCAGATCCAACATGGTGGAGGCTTCGTTGTAGTCACCGATCCAGCCGGCGCGAGCAACGGAGAACTGACCGTTCTTCTTGGTTTCCAGGTAGGTTTTCCATTCCTGGTTCACCAGATCGACATTGACACCCAGGTTCTTTTTCCACATTGAGCTGATCGCCAGGGCGACTTTTTTGTGGTTTTCGCTGGTGTTGTACAGCAGTTCAAAGCTCAGCGGTTTGCCAGGGCCAAAGCCTGCTTCTTCCAGCAGTTTCTTCGCCATTTCATTACGCTGTTCTTGGGTCATGCCTGCCCACTGAGGAGTTTCAGGGGTGAAACCGGCGGTGATGTCGGGGGTGAAGTTGTAAGCGGCGATTTGGCCTTGACCCATTACCTTGTCCACGATGATGTCACGGTCGATGGACAGTGACAGTGCCTTACGTACACGAATATCGTCGAAAGGCGCTTTCTGAGTGTTGAACTGGTAGTAATAGGTACCGATCTGGCCGGTTACTTTAACTTCATTGGGGATTTCTTTTTGCAGGGTCTTGAAGTGCTCAATGGCGATTTCGTTGGTCAGATCCACTTCACCGGCCTTGTAGCGGGCCAGTTCGGAGTTCTGCGACTCGATCGGCAGGTAGGTCACTTCATTGATAACGGTTTTGGCGTTATCCCAGTAGTTGGTGTTGCGCTCTAATACGATGCGCTCGTTGACCACCCAGTCTTTCAGCTTGAACGCGCCGTTGCCGACGAAGTTTTCCGGGCTGGTCCACTTGTCGCCATGGGCTTCGATGGTGGCTTTATGCGCCGGTACCATGGTGGTGTGCGCCAGCATGCGGATAAAGTAGGGCACAGGCTTGGACAGGGTAACTTCCAGGGTGTGGTCATCGATGGCTTTTACCCCCAGCTCAGAGGCGGGCTTTTTACCAGCGATAATGTCGGAAGCATTGGCCATGGAGGTGTATTCCACGTACCAGGCATAGGGGGAGGCGGTAGCGGGATCAACCGCACGCTGCCAGCCAAATACGAAGTCTCCGGCGGTTACGGTGTCGCCGTTAGACCACTTGGCATCTTTACGCAGATGGAAGGTGAAGACGGTGTTGTCGCCGTTAACTTCCCATTTTTCTGCTACGCCAGGCAGGATGTCGCCCTGGCCGTTTTGAATCACCAGACCTTCAAACAGATCACGGGCGATGTTGGACTCGGGATGACCTTCAATCTTATGGGGGTCCAGGGTGGCAGGCTCGGCACCGTTACCTTTAACGACTTTTTGTACTTCGGCCAATTGGGTACCAGCGGGTACTTCAGCGGCCAGAACAGAGGTAGAAGCCAATCCTGCGGCCAGCAGTACGGCGACCGCCAGCTTGTTTTTGTTATGCACCATAGATGTGTTCTCCTGAGTGGGAATAGTTGCAACTGCACCGGATGGGACAACAACTAACCGGCATTCAGTGCAAGTGACCGAAAGCTAGCAAAAGGATTTTTTGTTTAAAAGGGAAATAATTTACGCCTTGTACGGATTCGTGGAAAAAAATCCACAGCCGCTGTAAGGGCTCCTAACAGACTAGTTGCAGACTCAAATATTTGCCGTTGTTTTGGATCAAGTGGAGAAAAAATATTGGTTGGACGGGGAAGCGTTATTCGCGCAGTAGCAGCCTGATGGTGCTTTGTGCCATCTCTTCCAGTTCATGGGCATCGACATAGATGCCGTCGTTCAATAACCGGCAAAGGCCATGCAGTGTAGCCCAGCTGGTTTGGGCCACCCGCAACGGACGGTCACTGGCGGGCAGAACGCCCTGTTGCTGCAGGGCCTCCACCCAGCTTACCCACTGGCGAAAACTGGCTTTGGAGACCTGCCGCAGGGAATCGGTGGGTTGGCCGTTTTTCCAGATCTCGCGACCGAACATCAGGTCATAGGTTTCGGTATGTTCCACAGCAAAGCGGATATAAGCTTGCACATAACGAGCAAAGAGTTCACGACCACTTAGCTCGGGGAAACGCTCGGGAATGGTGCGGACTTCCTGCTCGTGATAGCGAAAACCTTCTTCCGCCAGGGCGCAAAGCAGCTCGTTTTTATCCTTAAAGTGATGATAGGGCGCCATCCGCGATACCCCTACCTGATCCGCCAACTTGCGAATACTGAGGGCTTCTACCCCGCCTTCGCGCAACAGTTTGATCGCCGCATCCAGCAGGCTTTGTTTTAAATCACCATGGTGGTAGGGCTTTTTTTCATCGGACACGGAGGCATTCTCAAACTCAGGGAGGGCTGGCGGCAATCTAACAAGCAATCTTGACACTGTCAAAATGGCGGCCTATCTTGACGCTGTCCAGATAATTACTGACCGGGGTTTGTCATGCCTTATCAGAGCTTTGATCTTCACCTGCAAGGGGCGGTCGCCCATCTGCAATTTAATCGTCCCGAGCAGTTGAACGTGATGACCGCCGATTTTTGGGCGGAATTTGGTCAGGCGGTGCTTGAGCTGGATCAATCCGGTCAGGTACGGGCGCTGGTGATCAGCTCAACTGGCAAACACTTTAGCGCTGGGATGGATTTGAAGATTTTCCAGTCGCCTGACCCGCAGTTATTTCAGGGAGAGCCAGGCCGTCGGGCCGAGGCGATGCGCCGTTTGGTGCTGCAACTGCAGGAGGTTTTTAATGCTTTGGAGCAGGTGCGGATGCCGGTGTTGACGGCGATTCAGGGGGGCTGTATTGGCGGGGCGCTGGACTTGGTTTGCGCCAGTGATATGCGTTATTGCAGCGCCGATGCTTTTTTTACCGTCAAAGAAACCGAACTGGGCATGACGGCGGACTTAGGTACCTTGCAGCGTTTGCCACGCCTGATTGCTGATGGTATGGCCCGCGAGCTGATTTACAGCGGGCGTAAATGCTATGCCGAGGAAGCCCTGCGGCTGGGACTGGTGAACCAAGTATTTGCCGACCATGGCAGCCTGCTTGAGGGAGTATTGGCGCTGGCAGAACAGATCGCCAGTCATTCGCCTTTGGCGATAACCGGCTGCAAGCAGATGCTTAATTATGGCCGCGACCACAGTGTGGCGGACAGCCTGAAAATGATGGCCACCTGGCAGGCGGGCATGTTCCACCCCAATGATATGTTGCAGGGCTTTGCCGCCAAGATGCAGGGCAAAGCGGCCAGTTATGAGGACTTGCGCCCCCTGGCGCCTGAACCTTTCAAGCGCTAAGCGCTTTATACCTATAACAACCCTTAGCTGAACGAGAGAACCACCATGACCACTCCGCTGACCAGCCAGGCTGATTTGCAAGCCAGTTACCCTCATCTGCTTAAGCCCCTGGATTTAGGCTTTACCACCCTGAAAAACCGAGTGTTGATGGGCTCTATGCACCTGGGACTGGAAGAAGCCCCCAATGGTTTTGCCCGAATGGCGAGTTTTTATGCGGAACGGGCACGCGGCGGGGTGGCTTTGATTGTCACCGGCGGTATTGGTCCTAACAAAGAAGGCGCAGTCCATGCCCATGCGGCGGTGATGGCCAGTGAGCAGGATGTGGCCAATCACCGTCAGATTACCGAGGCGGTACATGCTGAGGGTGGCAAAATCTGTATGCAGATTCTGCACACTGGCCGTTATGCCTATAGCCCTAACTTGGTGGCGCCTTCTGCTGTACAGGCACCGATTAACCCTTTCCAGCCCAAGGCACTGGAGCAGGATGAGATTGAGCAGCAGCTCAATGATTTTGTCCGCTGTGCCAGCCTGGCTAAAGAGGCCGGCTATGACGGGGTGGAAATCATGGGTTCGGAGGGCTATCTGCTCAACCAATTCATCGTCCGCCGTACCAATAAGCGTGAGGATGAGTGGGGGGGGGAATATGAGCAGCGTATTCGTTTCCCGATTGAGGTGGTTCGCCGGGTGCGGGAGGCGGTGGGGCCTAACTTTATTATTATCTACCGTCTGTCGATGCTGGATCTGGTGGAAGAGGGCAGCAGTCTGGAGGAGATCATCCTGCTTGGTAAAGCCCTTGAGCAGGCCGGCGCCACCATTATCAACACCGGCATTGGCTGGCATGAGGCGCGCATTCCGACTATTTCCACCAAGGTGCCACGCGCCGCCTTTACCTGGGTGACGGCCAAGGTGCGTGAAGCCCTGAGTATTCCCACCATTACCTCTAACCGGATCAATATGCCCCATGTGGCGGAGCAGGTGCTGGCCCGTGGTGATGCCGATATGGTGTCAATGGCGCGTCCCTTCCTGGCGGACCCGGAATTTGTCATCAAGGCCGCGCAAGGGCGGGCAGATGAAATCAACACCTGCATTGGTTGTAACCAGGCCTGCTTGGATCATGTGTTTGCTGGCAAGTTGACCTCCTGTCTGGTCAACCCCCGTGCCTGTCATGAGACGGAAATTCTGCTGACCCCTGCCACTGAGGTGAAGCGCATTGCCGTGGTGGGAGCAGGCCCAGCCGGATTAGCCGCGGCTACCACCGCTGCCAAACGTGGCCATCAGGTCACCCTGTTTGATGCCGCCAGCGAAATTGGCGGCCAGTTTAATATCGCCAAGCGTATCCCAGGCAAGGAGGAGTTCTACGAAACCCTGCGTTACTTTTCCCGCCAGATTGAGTTAACCGGCGTGCAGCTGCGCCTGAATACCCGGGTGACGGCGGAGCAACTGTTGGCTGAAGGCTATGATCATATCCTCCTGGCGACTGGTATCGTGCCCCGGACTCCGGCCATTGAGGGGGTGGAGCATCCTAAGGTGCTGAGCTATCTGCAGGTGATGCAGGGGGCAGAAGTCGGGCAGAAGGTGGCGGTGATCGGTGCCGGTGGGATTGGTTTTGATATCAGCGAATACCTCAGCCATGACCCCAGCCATGGCGATGCCCCCAAGAGCATCAGTGAGTTTATGCAGGAATGGGGGGTGGATATGCAGATGCAGGCCCGTGGTGGCATTGAAGGGATGAAGCCGAGCTTTGCCCCCTCGCCGCGGCAGATCTACCTGCTGCAGCGGAAGAAGTCCAAGGTGGGTAAAAACCTGGGTAAAACCACCGGCTGGGTGCATGTGGCGGATCTGAAAAAGAAAGGTGTGCACTTTGTGGCGGGCTGTGAATACCAGCGTATTGATGATCAGGGTCTGCACCTGTTGGTCAATGGCGAGGAGCAGGTGCTGGAGGTGGATAACATCATTATCTGTGCCGGCCAAGAGTCAGAGCGTAGCCTGGCGCAGGCCTTAGCCGGCCAGCATGATAGTGTGCATCTGATTGGCGGGGCGGATCTGGCTTCCGAGTTGGATGCCAAACGGGCCATTGACCAGGGCACTCGCCTGGCTGTAACCCTCTAACTGAGCTAGCAAGCCGGGCAGTGTTGTCCGGCTTTATTTTCTACGGCACTGCTGCTGCCCTGTTGGGGTAGGGTAGGAATCAGCTGATCCGCATGACATCCACTGCGACCTTTAACGCCTGGGTGCCGCCCCCTTCAAAAATCACCCCTCTTAAGGGAGTGACATCGGCATAATCCCGTCCCCAAGCGGTGGTGATATGTTGCTCCGAGGGCATGATGTCGTTGGTGGGGTCAAATTCAAACCAGCCTTCACCGGGTGAGTAGACCGCAAACCACGCGTGGGAGGCATCTGACCCCACTAGTTTTTCCTGCCCGGGGGGGGGCAGGGTTTCGAGATAGCCGCTGACATAGCGCGCCGGAAAACCCAGCACCCGCAGGCAGGCAATGGCCAGATGGGCGAAGTCCTGACAGACCCCTTTGCGATGTTCAAATACCTCCGCCAGTGGTGTGGCCACACTGGAAAAACCTGGATCGTACTTAAAACCTTGGAAAATATGACTGTTAAAGTCACGTACGCAGGACAGTAACGGACGCTCTGGCTGGAAAAAGGGCTCAGCAAATTCACGTAGCTGTTGGCGCAGGCTGGGGCTGAGCTCCAACATCGGCGAGTCGAGGCAGTATTCCAGCGCCTCAATTATCTCCGGCTGTTGCCGTGCCGCCAGCAATTGTTTGGCCTGGGCGCAGCTGATACCTAGATCAAGGTTAAGGGATTCGCGTCCCTGATCGGTTTCGATCTCACTGATGATCTCGATGCTGAGCAGCTGGTGCGCCTCCTGAATCGAGAAATAGTGCGCATGGTTACCAAAGTAATCCAGGCGCGCCTGTTGATAGGCCGGACGTGGGCTGATCTCCAGCCGACTGCTTAAACAGCGCTGGTAGTGGGTATCCCGTGGGGCGAGGTGGGCCAGGTTGTAGCACAGGGAAACATGGCTGTGATAGCGATACTCGGTCAGATGACGCACCCGGTAGATCATAGCTCGCCCTCCCATTGGGAATGCACCAACTGTTGCGGCCCAGCGGTGTGGTCGAAGTATTTATCGCTTAATTGGGTGGCAAAGCGCTTCAGGCGGCGATCCAGCAGCTGCGTAAAGGCCTGCAGCTTGGCACGTTTGCCGGAGGGTTCCTCACTGCTGGCGAGAATGGCCAGATCGGCCAACTGCACCTGACTAAGCGCCTCCAATACCAGACGTTTCTCTGGCGGGAGTTGGGAGGGCAAGCCCACCGGCTGGGGCAATTCATCCAGATAACGGCGCAACAGTTCCAATTGATAGAGCAATGAGCGTGGATTGCTGGGGTCGACCAGCAGCAGGTCGAGGCCATGCTCGATTTTAGCGCGGGAGCGGTAGCGACGACGGAAGGAGATCATCGCCTCCATGGTTTGCAGAACCGACTCCAGCATCTGATGCTGGGGCAGCTCATCCAGGCGTTCGGTCAGGGTGGCGTTGAGCAGGCTGACAATCTGTAGTGCCCGCTCGGTGCGGCGGCCCATTTCCTGGAATTTCCAACTCACCCCACGCAACATGCTTTCATTGTTGAGCCCCGCCAGGGCCAACAGGGAAGTCACCAGCGGATCGAGGCTTTCCTCGGCGGCAGAAGGCAATCCCTCGGCAAAGGCCTGATCCAGTTCTTTTAAGTGATCGCGCAGGTCATTGACGATGCGACGGGTATCCGCCGACAACATTTCCTTCACTTCTTCAGTGCAGTTCAGTAAGGCATTGAGGGTAGCGCGGATGGAGTTGGGTTGCTTGGCATCCAACACATATTGGATCAACTCTGCTTCACTGAATGTCGCGTCCGTCTGGGGCGCAATCTGACCGGAAAGGGCGCGATACAGCATCGCCATGCCCTGTTCCGGCAGGGGATCAAGGTTATTCAGTTGCAGCAGCAGGGTGCGCATTAACCGCAGGCTGGCCTCGGCCCGCTCAGCATAGCGACCGAGCCAGAAGAAGTTTTCCAGTACCCGGCTGGGCAGAATCACCTGTTGAGCCACGTCCTGGAAAGGCGTGCTGGCGCTGCTGGCGCCCAGTACTTGCTCATGCTCGTCCGCCAGTACCCAGGTGTCCTTACTGACCGGGCTGCCTTGGCTTTTCACCAGTGACTGTTGATCCGAGAGCCCTACTCGGGTCAGGCCTCCAGCCATCAGGGTGTAGCTGTCCTGATAGGCAACGGCAAAGGTACGCAGCAGGGCCGGGCGGGAGTGCAGCTGTTGCTCATGCCAGGTAGGCACATGGGAGGCAGCCAGGTATGGCTGGGCCACATACTGATGGGGGGCGCGCTCAATTGCTGCTAATACCCGCTGTTGGTCTTTTTCGCTGAGGCGATGGCCATAGATGCTGGGCTTATGGGAGTGGCGTACCGCCGGCTTGATGATCAGATCCTGTAGGTTGCTTTCCACATAGGCGCGGTCTTCTGCATCACCACACCACCAGGTTTGTACCGAGCCGAGCTTGGGCTCATGGCCGAGTAGAAAACGGCTGATCTGCGGCAGGAATTTCAGCAGCGCCGGGGTTTCCAGCACCCCGGATCCCAGCGGATTGCTCACTACCACATTACCCGCCCGCACCACTTCCAGCAGTCCAGGTACGCCATGCAGGGAGTTGGAGCTCAGCTCCACCTGATCGCAGTGATGATCCACCACAAAGCGCAGAATGACATCGACACGGATCAGACCGTGCAGGGATTTCAGCCAGACATGGCCATTGCGCACACTGAGATCACCCCCTTGTACCAGGGGATACCCCAGGTAGTTGGACAGGTAGGCATGCTCGAAATAGGACTCGTTATAGGCGCCGGGTGTCAGTACCACGATCAGCGGGCTTTCGGTCTTTTTCGGTGCCAGATCGCTGAGGGTGTGTTTGAGGGTCTGGAAAAAGTGCGACAGCCGGTGCACCCGCTGGTTGCGATAAAGCAGGGGCATCACCTTGGAGCAAACGATGCGGTTCTCTAGGGCGAAGCCGGAACCATTGGGGGTCTGGGTGCGGTCGCCAATCACTTGGAATTGGCCGTTTGGTGCCCGGGCCAGATCGGCGGCATGTAGCACCAATTGCGGACTTTGGCTGTTAAACAAACCCTGGCAAGCGCGTAAAAAACCGGGATGGCCGTAGAGGATTTCCGCCGGCAGGATGCCCTCCTGCAGCAGCAAACGGGGACCATAGAAGTCTTTCAGAATCAGATCGAACAGCTGTGCCCGTTCAATCAGCCCTGCCTCCAGCTGATGCCATTCCTGGCTATCAATCAGATTGGGTAGCACATCCAGCGCCCAGGGCTGCTGGGCAAAGGAATCAGCGGAGAGGTTATAGGTGGCGCCATCATCGCGCAGAATGTGCTGGGCTTTCTTCTGCCGCTCAGCCAGCACACTGTTGCCCATCTGGCTAATCGCCTCATAGAGGAACTGCCAATGCTGGCGAGGCTGGCCGCCCGCGGCGAAGGCTTCGTCGAAGCTACCCGCTACGCCAGGATACCAGCCTGGCTGGCTGGCATCCTGAGTGGGTAGATTGGGCTGGGAGGGTAACTCCGTCATGGGCATCCACTACTACATAAGATTTGAAGCTGACATTTAGCCGCCTTTATAGGGACGGCGCAAATCTAATGTATGCGGATATTCTCCAGCGGGTTCCTCTGGCGGGGGAGCCATCGGCACCGGTTGGCGTTGATGGGGGAAGAACTGGCGGATTGCGCTGAATTCCGGCGGTGGGCTGAAGTGGCCCTGGCTAAATCCGCCTTCCTCAAAGCGTTTGACCCGGCGAGCTTCGGCTTCGTTGCCATTGACCGGCAAGGTGTCGTAATTGCGTCCACCAGGGTGGGAGACATGGTAGCTGCAACCGCCAATCGACAGGCCATTCCAGCTATCCACCAGATCAAATACTAGCGGGGTATGGACGCCAATGGTGGGGTGCAGGGCAGAAGGGGGTTGCCAGGCACGATAGCGCACTGCTCCGACATATTCCCCCTGGCGTCCGGTACTGCGTAGCGGCACCCGGCGACCATTGCAGCAGAGTACGTGGCGGCCGTCGGTCAGGCCACTTAGCTTGACCTGCAAGCGCTCTACTGAGGAGTCGACATAGCGGGCGGTACCAAAGCTGGAGATTTCTTCTCCCAGCACATGCCAGGGTTCAATCGCCCAACGCAGTTCCAGCTCGATATCGTCAATCTGTACCCGGCCATAGTGGGGGAAGCGGAACTCCTCAAAGGGCGCCAGCCACTCCAGCTGGAAGGGAATGCCATGCTGCTGCAGATCCTGCACCACCTCTTTAATATCCGCCCAGACATAGTGCGGTAGCATAAAGCGGTCATGTAAATTGGTGCCCCAACGTACCAGGGGCTGGCGATAAGGGGTTTGCCAGAAGCGCGCCACCAGTGCCCGTAGTAACAGGGTTTGTACCAGTGCCATCTGTGGATGTGGCGGCATTTCAAAACCACGAAACTCCAATAATCCCTGACGACCACTGGCGCTGCCGGCGGCGTAGAGTTTGTCGATACAGAACTCAGAGCGATGGGTGTTGCCGGTAATGTCGATCAGCAGATTGCGCATTAGTCGATCCACTAACCAGGGTTGCTGGACCAGGCCCTCAGGCATTTGAGCGAAGGCGATTTCCAGCTCATACAGCATCTCATCCCGTCCCTCATCCACCCGGGGTGCCTGGGAAGTGGGGCCGATAAACATGCCGGAGAACAGGTACGACAGGCCAGGATGATGCTGCCAGAAGGTTACCAGGCTACGCAGTAAGTCCGGCCGGCGCAGTAAGGGGCTATCCGCCGGGGTGCGCCCCCCCAGGGTGATATGGTTGCCACCGCCGGTGCCACTGTGGCGGCCATCGAGCATAAATTTCTCGGTGCCGAGACGAGCCTGATGGGCCTGCTCGTACAGGGTCTGGGTATGGTGCACCAGTTCCTGCCAGTTGCTGGAGGGGTGGATATTGACCTCAATCACCCCCGGGTCCGGGGTGATCTGGAAGCGTTGCAGGCGGTCATCCTTGGGTGGCTCGTAGCCTTCCAAAATCACCGGTAAGCCCAGCTTGGCGGCGCAGGCTTCAATTTGCCCCAACAAGTGCACATAGGGCTCCAGCTGATTCAGCGGTGGTAAAAACAGGTGCAGCTTGCCCTCTCGGGGCTCAATACAGAGCGCGGTACGGATCACCTCTTTGGCGCCGATTTGTTGCGGGTCCGCTGGCGGCATCAGGGTGCGTGGGTCCTGGCCTGCCGGTTGGGATGAAGCCAGGGGCTGGTGCGGGGCAAAGGGGTCCGGCTCGGGTTCCTGTTCGCGTTCCTCCGGGCTGAGCCAGGGCAGGGAGGCAAGCGGCAGGCGATAGCCCAGCGGCGAATCACCGGGAATGAGGGTGAGCAGGTCATGGCGGGTGGGCCAGGGGGAGCTGATCCAGCGTTGTTGCTGGGGATGCCACTGTAACGGCAACACATAGCCACTGGCTTGGTTGAGGCCACGGCTGAGCAGGCGGGCCAAGCGCTTGCGCTCCAATGCATCCGCCAAATCGGCCTTGCGCGGGTCGACATTGGCGGGCAGTTGTTGCTCCTTCCACAGGTAATAGAGGCTGTCCTCGTAGGCGGGTAACAGATAGTCCGTTGCCAGTCCCAGTTGCTGGCACAGTTGTTGGCCAAATTCCAGGCCGTGCTCAATGCCGTGGCGATAATCCTGATCCACCCGTGCCAGCAGGGATTTATCCTGCCACAGCGGTTGGCCATCGGTGCGCCAGAAGCAGCTCAGGGCCCAGCGTGGCACCTCTTCACCGGGATACCATTTGCCCTGGCCGTAGTGCAGCACGCCGTTGGGGGCAAACTGCTGGCGCAGGCGTAGCAACAGGTCTTTGGCCAGTCGCAGCTTATCGGCTCC
Source organism: Balneatrix alpica DSM 16621 (assembly GCF_000619885.1). Lineage (GTDB taxonomy): Bacteria > Pseudomonadota > Gammaproteobacteria > Pseudomonadales > Balneatricaceae > Balneatrix > Balneatrix alpica. Next base: position 211,834 of record NZ_KK211041.1, read on the forward strand.
CAGGGCGTGGGTGTTCCACTGGGCGGAGTCCATATCGTCGATGGAGATAAAGGTGGGCTCACCCCCCATGGTCAGGCGTACATCCTGTTGCTCCAGGCGCTGATCCACCGCATGGCCGAGGGCAAGAATATTTTGCCACTGCTCTTCGCTGTAGGGCTTGGTGACCCTTGGATCTTCGAGGATACGGGTGACCTTGTTGGAGAACTCAAACTCGGTTTCGCATTGATCGGTAAAGCCGGTAATGGGGGCGGCGGAGATGGGGTCAGGGGTGCAGCAAAGGGGGATGTGGCCTTCCCCCGCCAGCAGGCCGGAGGTGGGGTCGAGGCCGATCCAGCCTGCCCCGGGAATGTACACCTCACACCAGGCATGCAGGTCAGTGAAGTCTTGCTCCGGGCCGGAGGGGCCATCCAGGGCCTTAACATCGGCGGACAGTTGCACCAGGTAGCCGGAGGCAAAGCGTGCCGCCAGGCCAAGGTGACGCAACAATTGCACCATTAGCCAGGCACTGTCGCGGCAGGAGCCTTTGCCCAGGCTGAGGGTTTCTTCACAGCTTTGGATACCGGGCTCCATGCGGATGCCGTACTGAATCAGTTGGCTCAGGCGGATATTGAGATCGACCAAAAAGTCGATCATGGCGCGTTTTTCCCGGCTGACACTGTCGATCAGGGCGGACATCTTTGCCCCGGCCTCTTCGCACTCCAGATAGGGAATCAGCTCTTTCCGCAGTTGGGCGTCATAGCGAAAAGGGAAGTGCTCGGCATAGCTTTCGATAAAGAAGTCGAAGGGGTTGATCACCGTCATATCGGCAATCACCTCCACCGCCACGCTCAGCTCCTTGGTTTTTTCCGGAAACACCAGGCGAGCCTGATAGTTGCCGAAGGGGTCCTGCTGCCAATTGATAAAGTGCTGTTCGGGGGTGACCTTTAATGAATAGGCATGGATATGGGTACGGGAGTGGGGCGCGGGTCGCAGGCGTAAAATATGCGGGGAGAGGTTCACCAGACGGTCAAACTTATAGGTGGTGACGTGTTGCAGTGCTACCCGAATGGTCATGCCTTGCCACCTCCATTGCGGGAGTCAAAGTTAAACCAGGTGCGGGTAATGCAGCTATGCAGGTCGGCGAGCTGCAGTTGCAGATCATTAAGGTAGTCGTGGAAGTCGGCACCAAAATCGAGCTGTTCATCCACCGCATAACGGCTGGCGGCCAGCTTTTTCAGTTCCGGCAGGACTTCCTCCCCGTGGGGTAGTTTGAGGGTGGCCTGGCGCATCATCTCGGTACAGAACTGCAGGGTCCGCGGGAAGTGCGGGTCTTCCAGCAGATAGTGGGCAACCTGGTTGCCCCGTACCGAGGTGCGTACCGCACGGCGGTAGTTGAGGTAACCACTGAGGGAGCGCAGCACATTGCCCCAGATGACCTGGGCGAGATTGGTGCTGTTGCCCTCATTGGGTTGCATCAGAATGCTGGCGCCGGCATCGAGGATACGGGTGGTCATGTCGGCTCGCTCCAGGTTGCGGCCCAGCATGACGAACTGCCAGGCCGCATCGCGGCTCATTTCGCCGCTCAGCAGGCCGTTGATCTGCTGGCAGCCTTTGATGACTTCATCAAGGTAGACATGGCGCTGACTGCGGTTGATACCGTAGTTGATATTGTTGTTGGCGTAGAGATCCAGCTCGTTAATCAGCTCCCAGGTATCCTGAGGCACCACATCGCGGGTGGTGCGGATGTTCTCGCGGATCATCTTGAGGGAGGACAGCATGGAGCTGGGGTTAGTGTCATCGGCGAGGGTGAACTTCACCACATTGCGCTCGTCCCGCACCTTGTAGCGTTCGTTAAACAAATCTTCGCCACTGTTGATGGTGACCAGGTTAAACCAGCTGATATTGATGTCCCGTGGCAGGTCGAACAACAGGTTGTCATAGACGCTGACCAGACGGGCGGTGTTCTCTACCCGTTCTAAATAACGGGCGCTCCAGTAAATACGCTCGGCTACAGTCGACAGCATGGTTATACCTCCGTTTCCACAATCCAGGTGTCTTTACTGCCCCCGCCTTGGGAGGAGTTCACCACTAAGGAGCCCTTGCGCATCGCTACCCGGGTGAGGCCGCCGGTGGTGACGTAGGTTTTGTCGCTTTGCAAAATAAAGGGGCGCAGATCAAGGTGGCGCGGCTCAAACCGGCCTTTGCCCACCAGAGTGGGGGCAGTGGAAAGGCTGAGGGTGGGCTGGGCGATATAGTTACGTGGGTTGTCCTGGATCAGTTTGGCAAACAGGTTTTGCTCTTTCTTAGTGGAGTGGGGGCCAACCAGCATGCCGTAACCGCCGGACTCGTTAGCGGGTTTGACCACCAACTCGTCCAAATGGGCTAGCACATAGGCGCGTTGCTCCGGATCATCACAGAGGAAGGTTTTGACGTTGGGCAGAATGGGCTTTTCGTTCAGATAGTATTCGATGATTTGCGGCACATAGGCGTAAATCACCTTGTCATCGGCTACCCCAGCGCCTGGGGCATTGGCCAGGGCGACATTGCCCTTGCGCCAGGCCCGCATCAGTCCTGGCACCCCTAGCATGGAGTCTTTGATAAAGGCTTCCGGATCAATGAAAAGATCATCAATGCGACGGTAGATCACATCCACCCGCTCGGGGCCTTCGATGGTTTTCATGTAGACGCAGTCATCACTGGCGACGAACAGGTCACGACCTTCCACCAGTTCGGCCCCCATCTGCTGGGCTAAGAAAGCGTGTTCAAAGTAGGCAGAGTTGAAGATACCGGGGGTGAGCACCACGATTTCCGGTTGTTCAATTTCCCTGGGCGAGAGCGCCGCCAGGGTATCAAACAGCTGGGAGGTGTAGGTGTTGACCGGCAGAATGTTGTCATTCTCAAACAACTCCGGCAGTACCCGCTTGGTAATGGCGCGGTTTTCCAGCATGTAAGACACCCCGGAAGGCACCCGCAGGTTATCCTCCAGCACATAGAATTGGCCATCCACATCCCGCACCAAGTCGGTGCCGCAGATATGCGCCCAGACGCCAAAACGGGGATTAATGCCCACGCATTCGGGGCGGAAGTTTTTCGAGTGTTCAATCAGGTGGGCCGGGAGGATGCCATCTTTGATGATCTGCTGATCATGGTAGAGATCATCAATAAAGCGATTTAATGCCGTGAGACGCTGGGTGAGACCACGCTCGGTGGTACGCCACTGGCTGGCGGCAATCACCCGGGGGACGATATCAAAGGGCCAGGCACGGTCGATATTGCCCTCTTCGGTATAGACGGTGAAGCTGATGCCCATCTCACGGATGGTGGCCTCCGCCATCAGGCGGCGTTGTTCCAGCTCTTCATTATCCAGGCTGTTAAGGTAGCTGATCAGTTTTTCGGCGGGTTGTCTGGGGGCGCCCTGGTGGTCGATCAACTCATCAAACAAGCCGTTGATCTCGTAGTCGTTCCATCTGTTGATCATGGAGGAGTGTCCTCTTTATTGGCTAGGCAACGCGGCCTGAGTAAGGGCGATATAGCGCTCACCATAGCGCTTATGCTGATAAGGAGACTGCAACCGCTGTGCCACCGTCGTGTTGAGCCAGTTGCCTGGATAAAGGGCAGCAAAGCAGGGGCAGGCTGTATCGCTAGACTGGACTGACCCAGTAAGGGGTGATCCTCTTTGTTAGTGCCAGTGTGAATACAAGTTGAACTAAGGGGTTTGCTAGTCAGTGGATGCTGGATAAATGATCAAACAGGATGCACAAGGCTCCCAAGCAAGCAGCAGACACTGTATTAAAAGTAGAAGTTGAGGTAGCAGTCGGCAAGTTGAGCTGGGTGCTAGGCTGCTTTGCGGCAGCTTAGGAGGCCAGAGTTTTAGGGTGTGGATGGAAGGTGAAAAGAGGCAAAGAAAAAAGATGGAGCAGGAAAAGAAAAAAGCCAGTGCTCACATGAACACTGGCTTTGAATCTGGTGGGCCCACTAGGACTTGAACCTAGGACCAAGGGATTATGAGTCCCCTGCTCTAACCACTGAGCTATAGGCCCGGCGGGCGCGATTATACATATCCAATATCAGTGTGCCAACCGTTGTAGCGCCCAGGTGGTTTTTATTAGCGGGTTAAGGGAGTGAGCGAAATATCCCCCTCTTTGGATGTCAAAGACCCCTCTTATCTTGCCGCTCTGATTGTGCTTGGTCTGAGCTTGAACCAATCTAATTGTAGGCGGAGCAGATCATGAGGGAGGCTGCGATGGGCAAGCACAGAATAGGAGCATGGCTGGGGAAGATCAGGAGTTGGCGAGGTTGGTTACTGGGGTTGTGGTTATTCACAGGGGCAAGTTGGGCGGTGGATCGGGTGCATTTGGTTTATGTTGCCAATATGCCGGATGTATTAGCCCCTCAACCAGGGCTGGCAGAGTTAGCGACTTGGCTGGCGGAGCTACGTCGGCAAGGGGAGCCAGTGCTGTTTTTGCACGGTGGCGATTCGCTGGGGCCGAGTACCTTGGCGTCCTTTGATAAAGGGGCGCACATGATTGATTTGTTGAACATGCTTGAGCCCGATGCGATGGCTATTGCCAAGCGTGAGTTTGCTTATTTAGAGGATGAGCTGATCCTGCGGATGCAGGAGGCAAGTTTTCCTTTGCTATCCGCTAACCTGCTGGATATGCATGCGGATGAGCCTTTGCGTGGCAGTGAACAATCTCTGTTGCTGAGCAAGGGGGGGATTAGGATTGGCATCGTGGCGGTCACCTCAGAAGAGGTAAAAGCGGAGTACCTTGCTCCCCGTACTCAGGTGCTGGAGCCATTAGAAGTGCTGCGCCAGCAGGTTGCTCAGTTAAAGCAGCAGGGTGCAGAACTGGTTGTGCTGATGGCGGATTTTGCCGATGACAATCTACGCCAACTGGCACGGGATTTGGGGGTTAGTGTGCTGCTGGAGGCACGCTCACAGCAGCTGGAATTAAGTCAGGAACCTGACTTTATCCGAGTCGCCACAGGCTCCATGCGTACCTATGGTGTTTATCTGCAGCTGTGTCGAGGTTGTTCTAAGCAGGAGTGGCAAGTTGAAGCGCATCTTCGCTATCTCGGCCATTTAGGCGCCAGCCGGGAGTTTAGCCAGCGTGTGCAGGACTACCAGCAGCGCTTAGATGCGTTGCTCAGTGTCGAGTTAGGTATCAGCTTAATGCCACTGGATACCCGTCGCAGTAGCGTTCGTTCTGGTGAAACCGCCTTTGGCAATTTAGTGGCGGATGCCATGCGTCATCATGTGCAGGCTGAGCTGGCGTTCTTTAATGCCGGTAGTATCCGCGGTGATCGTCAGTACCCCGCGAAGACCCCCATTAGCCGAGGACTGTTACAGCGGGAGTTGCCATTTGCTAATCAGGTGGTGTTGGTTGAGCTCAGTGGCGAGCAGATTTGGCAGGCACTGGAGCATAGTGTCAGTCGTGTCGACGAACTGAAGGGGCGCTTTTTGCAATTGGCGAATATGCAAGTTGAGTGGGAGCCGTTGGCACCCCAAGGACAGCGTATTCGAGCGGTGACGGTGGCGGGAAAGCCACTTGAGTTAGCCAAAAATTATCGAGTGGCGACTTACGATTATTTAATTGCTGGGGGGGATGATTTTGCCATGTTAAATGCAGCCAAAATCTTGACGCCAAGTTATGAGCGTTTGCAGGTGTGGGAGGTTGTCGCTGCCTATGTCCAGCAGCAGGCTGAAATATCTCCACGCCTGGAAGGGCGCTGGAAAGTACTGAAATAGTAGGTGCTAATGGCTACCCCAATGGTTGCTTTACCCTGGTCTAGACGTATCGCCACTAAGGTGGGGGCTGGGGTGCTGTCGATGCTACTTGCCGTGTTCCTGATGGGCGGGCTCTATCTTTACGATATGAGGCGCTACCAGCAGCAGGTCGATGAGTTAGTGTCGATCGCGATGCCGAAGATGGTCAGTGCCAGTCAATTGGCGACGGCATTGCAGCAACTGTTGCCGTTGTTAGAGCGGTTGGAAAATGTGGATAGCCCCCCTTTGCGACGTTTGGTGGTGGTGGAAATTGAGTCGCACCTTCAGCAAGTGGAAGCTCTGCAGGAAGCGTTGGTTAGTCGTGCGCCCAATTGGACGCAGGCTGCCAGTTCGGCTGGTTTGTTAGTCACGTTGCGTGGCTCCGTGGAGGCACTCGATAGACAAGTGCAGATCGCATTAGAGCTGGCGCAGGGAGTGAAAATTCAGGTGCGGGAGCTGCGTGACTGGGTGGATGAGCTAGAGCGCGCTGAACAAGCGGGTGCAGGCAGTGTGTTGCCTTGGCGTCAGCATAGTAAACAGTTGATGGTGCACTTGTTGGCTGGTTTGGGGCCAATGTCATTACGTGAGTTGAAAAGCTTCAAGCAGGCGTTGCTATTGGAGTTACAGCAAAGCACTGCATTAGCCAAGGCCGTCCCGCCACCACTCCAGGGCTGGGTGACTAAACAGCAGCACCGTTTGCAGGCCTATGTGCAGGGCGAGCAGGGGTTGCTGTTATTACTGGAGCGCCAGCAGCAGGTACTGAGCCGTGTGCAAGGTCTGGGTCAGCAGGCACGGTTGCTGGTGGAAGAAGGGGTACGGGCCAGCAGTCTGTTGCAAAACCAAACAGCAGCGGCGATTGAGGAATCGGCGGCCGCATTGTCACTGCGACGCCAGCAAAGTCTGGGGGTGATTGCTGCCAGTGTCGGCGCTGCCTCAATCTTAGTGGTGGCATTGTTTTTTTATATCCGTCGCGCACTGAGTAACCGCTTGACCCGCCTGAATACTGTCATGTTGCAACGCTTGGAAGGGGTGCAGCAGGATTTTGATTTGGGAGGAGTGGATGAGCTGAATCAGATTGCAGCCACCATTGATTACTTTCAAAAAGAGAGTGAAGAGCGGCGGCGCCAGGTTGAGCAAAGTGAGCAGCAGTACCGACGGGTGCTGGATGGTGCCTCCCAGTTAATTTTAATTACCCGGGCAGAAGAGGTGCTCTATTTTAATCGGTCGTTCGCCGATACTTTTGCTGACTTTGCCGCCCAAGCCTATGCCCCGGTGTTACTCCAGTTGCTATCCCTGAGCCATCACGCCTCCATCGAGACCGAGCGTCACAATCGCTTTGAGTTGAACTTACATGGGCAACAATGGTGGTTTGAGGTGGAGGTGCGTCCACTGGCCTGGGGCAAGATTGCCGCCGTGCAGACCTCACTTAACAATGTGACGGATGCTGTGCAGGCAGAGCAAGCACTGCAGCAGGCCAAGCGTCAGGCTGAGCAGGTGGCGAAGATGAAGACTGACTTTTTAACCTCCATGAGTCATGAGCTGCGCACGCCGATGAATGGCATTATCGCCATGACGGAAATGCTTAATCAGCAAGTGACCGCTAGTGAACCGCGTCGTTTGCTCCAAGTGATTCATAACTCCTCGCAAGTGCTGCTCAATGTTATTAACGATGTTTTGGACTTCTCCCGTTTGGAAGCAGGTAAGTTGTCGTTAGTTGAGGATGAGTTTGATCTTTATCACCTGCATGAATCTGCCTTGGAAATGGTTGCCATGGCCGCGGCGGAAAAGAGCTTACAGCTGCAGCTCTTTATTGCCCCTGAAGTGCCGGAGCGGTTATGGGGGGATGAGGGACGATTGCGTCAGGTGTTGCTTAACCTGCTGGGTAATGCAATTAAGTTTACTGAGCAAGGTGAGGTGCAGCTGCGGGTAAGCTGGCAGCAGCAAGGTGAGTTAGGTGAGTTACAGGTGGCGGTGGTGGATACGGGCATTGGGATTCCCGCTGATGCTCAGGAGCGGTTATTTCAGCCGTTCTCTCAGGCAGATAGCTCTGTTTCCCGTCGCTACGGTGGCTCGGGTTTGGGCCTCAGTATCGCTAGCCGCTTATTAGAGCTGATGGGAGGGGCGATCAGTTTACGTAGCCAGGAGGGTGTAGGAAGCGAGTTCTTCTTTAGTGTGCCGATTAAAACCTATCAGCGCCTACAACCTGGCATTTGGCAGGGTATTAATCTTGGTCTGGCGTTGCCGCCTGCAAGGGCGACAGAGCTGGCGCAGGAGCTGCGTGGGCGAGGGGCCATTGTTCGCGTATTGCCGGTGATGCCGGCAGGGGAGTGGTGGCAGGCATGGCAAAGCTGTCGTCCAGGCTATTTGTTAGTGGATCAGCAGTATTGGCAGCAGGTGCCGCGACAACAGATGGGCTTAAAAGAGGGCGAACGAATTTTTGTATTGCGTCCTTTTAACCAATTAGAAGATGAGCGTGGCGTGGGGGTTGAAGCATTAACTTGGCCGCTTAACCGCAGTGAGTTGTTAGGACGGATTAAACGCCCGCAGCAGGCACAGAAAAAAGAGGAGAGCTTTCCGCGTTTGGGTGCGGCGAAGGTACTGGTGGTGGAAGACAACCAGGTGAACCAGTTTGTGATTATGCAAATGCTCAAGCGTTTAGGGGTCGCGGCGGTTTTGAGTCCGGAGGGTAAGGATGCGCTGACGAAGCTGCAGACGGGGGATTTTGGTTTAGTCATTACTGACTTGCACATGCCCGTGATGGATGGCTTAGCTCTTGCTCAGGCTATTCGAAGTCAATCAGGTCCGCAGCGGGATGTGCCTATTATTGCGTTATCGGCAGATATCCTGCCGGAAACCTTGCAAAAGTGTGAAGAGGTAGGGATAAATTTGCATCTTGGTAAACCTGTAACCTTTGCGAGTCTGTTGCAGGCTTTGCATCGTTGCCTGGGCTAAAGAGCGAGTGCAAGTGGATATCCCCGAGCATAAAGGAGTGAGCGGATGGCGGTAACGACAGCGATTGACTTGCTGTTACCAAAAGAGGAGGCGGAAGCCCTAAGTGGCATCATGCGCCCTTATGGTTATGAAGTCAGATTGCTTGCTGACTTGCAGGACTCCGTAGCGGCAGAGGCAGGGCAGAGACTGTTGGTGGCCGACATGCAGATGTTGGCGAACTCAGCCTCTTCCGATGGCTATGGCACAGTACTGTTAGTTGCCGATGAGCAAGATGTGCAAACCCGCCTACAGGCGATCCGGATGGGAGCGGAGGGTTTTTTCTATCGTCCTATCCAAGCGTTTCGGTTATTGGACCATATTGATCGCCTCTTGGAAGAGACAGACCCTTCCCCTTACAAAGTGTTGATGATGGAGGATGATCCTGTCTCGGCGATGTTGACCACCAAGCTCCTCACCAAGTCGGGGATGGAGGTTCAGCGTGTTGAAGATCCCTTGCAGGTACTGGATGTGCTTTACCGTTTTCGTCCTGACGTTGCGCTTTTGGATCTCTATATGCCGGATTGTACTGGGGATGAGTTGGCCCAGGTCATTCGTCAGCAAGAGGCTTTCGATAGTCTGCCGATCATGTTTTTGTCGGCAGAAAAAGAGTTGGGGCGTCAGCGCCAAGCGCTGGCTACTGGCGGTGATGACTTTATCAGTAAGCCATTTAAGCCGGATCAGTTGGTGTCTTTAGTGCTATCGCGGGCGCAGCGGATGCGGCAATTACGCAACCTGGTGCAACAAGATCGTATGACCCACTTGTTGACCCATGCCAGTTTTAAAGAGGTACTGGATCAGGAGTTGCGTGCTAAACAGGAACGCCCAGTGCTGAGCCTGATTATGCTCGATATCGATCGCTTTAAGAGCATTAATGATAATTATGGCCATGCAGCTGGTGACGTGGTGATTAAGTCACTGGCGCGCTTGTTGAAACAGCGTGGACCGGCTGGAGCCTATATCAGCCGTTACGGCGGTGAGGAGTTTGCGTTGGCCTTACCGGGTTATAGCAAAGAGCAGGCTGTGGCGGTGGCTGAACTTTTGTTGGCGCTTTTTGGCAGTATCAGTATGCCAGTCACTGATCAGGATAGAGTGTTTGTCACTTTTAGTGCCGGGGTGAGTAGTCTTCAGCCCGGTCAGCGGATTGAGCAGATGTTGGCAGAGGCCGATGCAGCTTTGTATGAGGCGAAAAAACAGGGGCGTAACCGAGTTTGCGCAGCTCCCTGATAGGCTGGATGTAGATAAACAAAAAGGCGCTAAGTGCGCCTTTTTGTTGTGCTGCCCGTTACGGCTTACTCGTCGAGGAAGGAACGCAGGTGTTCTGATCGAGTCGGGTGGCGCAGCTTACGCAGTGCCTTGGCCTCAATCTGACGAATACGTTCACGAGTAACATCGAACTGCTTACCTACCTCTTCTAAGGTGTGGTCAGTGTTCATATCGATACCGAAACGCATCCGCAGCACCTTGGCTTCCCGCGCAGTCAGGCTGGAGAGTACTTCACGGGTGGCTTCTCGCAGGCCTTCAGAGGTGGCTGCCTCCATCGGTGAGGCCAGGTTGGTATCCTCAATAAAATCACCCAGTGATGAGTCTTCGTCATCCCCAATCGGGGTCTCCATGGAGATAGGCTCTTTGGCGATCTTCAATACCTTACGGATTTTATCCTCGGGCATATCCATCCGCTCACCCAGCTCTTCCGGAGTGGGCTCACGACCCATTTCCTGCAACATCTGACGGGAAATGCGATTGAGCTTGTTGATGGTCTCAATCATATGCACCGGAATACGGATGGTGCGTGCCTGGTCAGCAATGGAGCGGGTGATCGCCTGACGAATCCACCAGGTGGCGTAGGTTGAGAACTTGTAGCCACGACGGTATTCGAACTTGTCGACGGCTTTCATCAGACCAATGTTGCCTTCCTGAATCAAATCCAGGAACTGCAGACCACGGTTGGTGTATTTTTTGGCGATTGAGATAACCAGACGCAGGTTCGCCTCCACCATTTCTTTCTTGGCGCGACGAGCCCGGGCTTCACCGATAGAAATGCGGCGATTGACTTCTTTGATGTCGGCCAGGTCGAGGCCCACTTCTTCTTGAATCTGGCGCAGTTTGCGCTGACAACGCTGCAGGTCTTCACGGTACTGCTTGATCAGGGCGGAGTAAGGCTGATTCGCGTCAATCAGTTTCTCAATCCACTCTGGGTTCACTTCGTTACCGGGGAAGCTCTTAATAAAGTCCTTACGGGGCATGCGCGCTTTACGGGTGCAAATCTGCATCACGTTACGCTCTTGTTCCCGCAGGCGCTCTACAGCCAGGCGTACACGGTTTACCAGCTTGTCGAAGATGCGCGGTACCAGCTTGATTGGTGCAAAGACTTCACCCAGGCGTTGCAGCGCTTCTTCCGCTTCTTTGCTGTTGCGGCCATGACGTTCAATGGCATCCAGCACCACGCCGTATTGATTCAGCAATTCACCAAAGCGCAGACGGGCTTCTTCAGGGTCTGGGCCCTTCTCGCCTTCATCTTTGCTGTCGTCGCCATCTTCGTCCTCGTCTTCGTCCTCGTCGTCATTGCTTTCATCGTCAACGAGATCCAGGTCTTCATCACTGGCTTCGTTCGGCAAAAACTCGCTGTCATCAGGGTCAATATAGCCACTGAACAGATCGCTTAGACGGCCTTCTTCACTCTGGGCGATTTCGTATGCTGCCAGCACCTCTGCTACCGAGCCGGGGTAATAGACCAGGGCTGACATCACCTCACGTATGCCTTCTTCGATACGTTTGGCAATGACGATTTCACCTTCCCGGGTGAGCAGCTCGACTGTACCCATCTCGCGCATGTACATTCGTACTGGGTCAGTGGTGCGGCCGACATCGGTTTCAACGGAGGCTAGTACCGCAGCGGCTTCTTCGGCGGCTGCGTCATCGGTATCGCTATCGCTGAGCATGAGGGAGTCGGCATCGGGTGCTTCTTCCACTACGGCAATGCCCATGTCATTGATCATGCGGATAATGTCTTCCACCTGATCCGGATCTGAAATATCCTCAGGCAGGTGATCGTTTACCTCGGCGTAGGTGAGGTAGCCCTGCTCTTTGCCACGGGCAATAAGCTCTTTGAGACGGGACTGCTGTGAATTTCCGGCCATAGGTACCCTTCAGAAGCAAGTGACGCGAGTGAAAACAAAGCCGCGTATTATAGCTCAAGCGACCACTGGGGTGCCAGACGCATGAGCATTGACAGCTATACTTTTTTGTGTTGTGAAACAATATTCTAGCTTAATTGAGCCGGGCTGCCGCCTTTTCAAGGCTAACCCTGCATTTTCAATTGTTGCTGTAGTGCTAAACGCTTGGGTTGAAGGTCGCGATACTCTTGCATCTCTGCTTCACTAAAGCGAATTCCCTGGGTGAGTTTTAGCTGCATGCTGTCAAATTGACGTTGAATAGCATCAATTTGTAGGCGAATCAGGTTATTGCGGAAAAAGCGCGCCTCTTCACCGGGAATGGCTTGATAGCTGATGTCCGATGACTGTTGCAGGATGCGCCGAGCGGGCTGCTGATCAAAGTCAAAGTGTGCTGCTAGTTCGGCAAAATCTGCTTGGGGTTGCTGTTTCAGGTAGTCCAGCAAGCTAAGCAGCAGGTCGATTTCCTCATCTGCTAACACCTTCAGGTAATCGAGTTCGTTCTCTTGTTCAGCAGCTAAGCCTGGATCCCGTAGCAACGCAATGATGGCTGCACGAGTTGGGGAGAAGTGGATACTGGCTTTGGGTAAGGGCGGCTGAGGGGGTTCATCCTGCTCCTTGAAGCCACGCTTATCACCATATCCTTGGCGCTTCTTAAAAGGCTTGCGCGGAGCTTTGCTGGCAGTGGCTGTCTCTGGTAGATAGTAATAATCCTGCTCATCCATCTCCATCGGTTGCCAATGAGCGGTGTCATCCCACTCATTGGGCTGGCTGACGGGAGCAGGGGTGGGTGGCGTAGCCACTGGGCTATGTTCAGCTAACTGCTGAATTTGCGCTTTATCTAAGCCAGTGCGGTGCGCCAGATTGTCCAGCATCAGGGGTTTGATAAAGCTATCGGCGGGCAACAGGTTGAGCAAAGGCAGGGCGCGTTTACAGAGCAGGGCTTTGTGTTCTGCCTGGTGTAGATCCAGGCCCTGCTGGGCAAAGTCGAACAGGAAGTCTGAGCAACTGAGGGCACGGTTAATGCGTCGCTCAAATTCAGCGAGCCCTTCCTGTTGTACCAAAGTGTCAGGGTCTTCCCCTTCGGGCAGGAATAAAAAACGGGCCTGGCGGCCATCTTTTAGGAGCGGTAAAACGCTGTGCAGTGCCCGTTCTGCAGCCTTGCGCCCGGCCTGGTCGCCATCGAAACAGAAGACGATCTCTTCCACCTGGCGATAGAGGACTTCCAAGTGGGTGCTGCTAGTGGCGGTACCGAGGGTGGCAACGGCGTCATGCAGGCCATATTGGGCGAGCATGATGACATCCATATAGCCTTCGACGATCAGGAAACGCTGTTGCTTACGGCCATACTTGCGTGCTTCAAAAAAGCCGTAGAGTTCCTGGTTTTTGTGAAAAACCGGGGTTTCCGGTGAGTTGAGGTATTTGGGCTTATCATCACCGAGTACCCGTCCACCGAAGCCGATAATACGCCCGCGTTTATCGCGGATAGGAAACTGAATGCGATCACGGAAGCGGTCGTAGGTTTTGCCTTCTTCTGGTTTATCTATCACCAGGCCGGCGTCAATCAGTGCCTGACGGCGGCTAGCACTCGTGCCTAAAGCATTGAGCAAGTTGTCCCAGCCGGGTGGGGCGAAGCCGAGGCGAAAAGCTTGCGCGGCTTGGCCGCTTAATCCGCGCCCTTTGAGGTAGTTAACTGCGTTTTGACGGGCGGGGTGATGTTTAAGTTGCTGGCTATACCATTCGGCAGCTTCTTCCAGGATGTCATAGATAGCCTGGTGTTGCTCCCGTTGCTGGGCAAGTTGCACGCTGTCTTGCTGTTCACGGGGGACTTCCATGCCGGCTCGTTTGGCCAGGGCTTCTACGGCGAGAGGAAACTCCAGGCGCTCAAACTCCATCACAAAACTCAGGGCTGTGCCAGAGGCGCCACAACCAAAGCAGTAATAGAACTGTTTGTCAGGGCTTACGGAGAAGGAGGGCGTTTTTTCCTGGTGAAATGGGCAACAGGCAACGTAGTTCTTACCGGCTTTTTTTAGCGGTACGCGTTCATCAATGATATCGACGATATCCACTCGGGCGAGCAGATCATCAATAAAATGCTGGGGTATTTTACCTGCCATGGTGTGGACAAGTGCGTGCTAGCGAGGTTGGCCGAGGCTCCAAGCTTAGCCGGGTAGAGATTCTTTAGCCAATTGGCTAACTGCGGTCATGTCGGCGCGGCCCTGTACCTGCGGCTTTAACAGGGCCATCACCTTGCCCAGATCACGTACTGAGGTGGCGCCAGAGGTGGCGATCGCTTGCGTGACCAGGACTATTAATTCGTCTTTTGTAAGGGGTGCTGGAAGAAAAGATTGAATCACCTCCATTTCGGCGTTCTCTTTGTCGACTAGGTCTTGGCGGCCGGCCTGACTAAACTGGCTGGCGGCATCGCGACGCTGTTTGAGCATTTTGTCCAGCACAACAAGAATGCGGGCGTCATCTAACTCGATGCGTTCGTCGACTTCAATACGCTTTACCTCAGCCAGCACTAAACGGATGGTGCCCAGACGTTGCTGTGCACGGGCGCGCATGGCGTCCTTCATCGCTTCAGTGAGCTTGAGTTTCAGGGCTGCATCGGCCATGACAATCTCGCGTATTGAGTGGGTGTAAAAGCCTGAGTGTTGTCTAAGTGTTTGGCTTAGTACAGACGCTGCATGCGACGCTGTTCGCGCTGCAGTTTCTTCAGGTGACGCTTAACGGCGGCAGCTGCTTCACGCTTACGAACGGTGGTGGGCTTTTCATAATGCTCGCGACGGCGAACTTCAGCCAGGATACCGGCTTTTTCACAAGAGCGCTTGAAACGGCGCAGGGCTACGTCAAAGGGTTCGTTATCTTTTACTTTTACGCTAGGCATCGACAAACCTTTGCTAATTTTAAGGGTTAAAAAACAAATAAAGCCCACTACGGGGCGCGAATATTCTAGTGCTGTGCAAGAGGGATGTAAACTGCATTTGTTTAAACTGGGTGCCAGGCAGGGGAACTGCTATCATAGCCGCCTTTGTCAGCTGGGCTGAATGACGGCCTGCAGTGTTAGCAAACATTAGTGTTAGAGAGTGGTAAGGCATGCGAGTCCTGGGTATTGAAACCTCCTGTGATGAAACCGGCGTTGCCCTGTATGACAGTGAGCACGGATTGTTAGGGGATGCGCTCTATTCCCAGGTGGCGATGCACGCCGAGTATGGCGGTGTCGTTCCTGAACTCGCCTCCCGTGACCATGTGCGTAAACTGCTACCTCTGATTCGTGAGGTATTTAAGCAGGCTGATCTGGCGCTCGGACAGGTGGATGGTGTGGCCTATACGAGTGGCCCTGGTCTGATTGGTGCGTTGTTGGTGGGGGCCTCCACTGCACGTGCGTTGGCCTATGCCTGGCAGGTGCCTGCCTTGGGTGTACATCATATGGAAGGCCATTTGCTGGCACCGATGCTGGAGGAAAATCCCCCGCAATTTCCTTTTGTTGCGTTGTTGGTGTCGGGTGGGCATACCCAGTTGGTACAGGTGATGGGGATCGGTCAGTATCGTCTGTTAGGTGAGTCCTTGGATGATGCGGCGGGAGAGGCCTTTGATAAGGCCGCCAAGATGTTGGATTTGGGCTACCCCGGTGGGCCGCGTTTGGCCGCTCTGGCAGAAAAAGGGCGACCAGGGCGTTTCCAATTCCCAAGGCCGATGATTAACCGCCCTGGCCTTGAGTTTAGCTTTAGTGGTCTGAAAACCGCGGTACTCAATACGGTGACGGAGTTACAGCAAACCTCAGCCCTGGATGAACAGGCCAAAGCAGATGTCTGTTATGCCTTTCAGGAAGCTGTGGTGGAGACGTTGGTGATCAAGTGCAAACGTGCCCTGCAGGAGAGTCGTCTGAAGCGTTTGATTATTGCCGGTGGTGTCAGTGCCAATCAGCATTTGCGCCAGCGTTTACAACAGGAGCTGGCACAGATTAACGCCCAGGTGTTTTATGCGCGACCGCGTTTCTGTACGGATAATGGCGCCATGATCGCCTATGCTGGCTGCCAGCGTCTGCTGGCTGGTGAGCAGGCCGAATTAAGCGTGCAGGTGCGCCCGCGCTGGCCGCTGCATGAGTTACAGGTACCGGGCCATCAGTCAGCCTGAGCCAGCCAGCGGCGGATATTGCTGCGGTGACGCCAGATCACTATGAGGCTTAGCAAGCTGAAGATTTGCCAATAGTCTGGACTGAGCCAGTAGCTGAGGGCTGGAGTGGCGAGTGCAGCGCAGAGGGCGCCAGCGGCGGAGCGATGAAAGATGCGGTTCGCACCCAGCCAAAGTACAAGTAGGCTCAGGGCCAGGCTGAGTTCAATCAAGATCAGGGCGCCGAAGGTTGTAGCGACGCCTTTGCCGCCCTGGAATTGGAAAAAAACCGGATAAAGGTGGCCTAATACGGCTGCCAGGGCAACCAGGGCAACGGCTTCTGCGGCGAAATGCTGAGTTAAGGCCAGCCAGGTGGGGAGGGCGCCTTTGCCCACGTCGCCAAGCAGGGTGATGAGGGCTGCACCCCGTCCGCCCAGGCGCAATACATTGGTTGCTCCTGGATTGCCTGAACCCTGTTGGCGAGGATCGCCGAGCTTGAAGGCGCGACAAACCAGAATGGCGGAGTTAACCGAGCCAATCAGGTAGGCCAGCAGCATCAGCAGCAAGGCTGAGCCAAGGGTGGCGTTTACTTCCACAGGTGCATCCTGCTTGTCAGTGAAGCCTGCAAGATAGCATTTAAAGGTCGTTAATGCAGCGGCCCGATGAGAGAGCGATGGATAAGGTATTTATCAAGGGGTTGGCGATTGAGACCCTGATTGGCATCTATGACTGGGAGCGGCAAATTCGCCAGCGCTTACTGTTGGATTTGGAGCTGGCGGTCGATATTCGCCAAGCCGCTGCAGGGGATGATATTGAGCATACTCTGAGCTACAAAACGGTGGCAGATCGTCTGCAACAGTTTGTCGGAGAGAGTGAGTTCTTATTGGTAGAGACTCTGGCGGAGGAAGTGGCGCGTCTGCTACAGCAAGAGTTCCAGGTGCCCTGGCTACGGCTGCGGGTGGCTAAACCCGGTGCAGTCGTAGCGGCGGAAACGGTAGGGGTGGAAATCGAACGGGGTGAGTGGCGCTGATGGTGAAGGTATGGCTGGGGCTGGGCTCGAATCAGCAAGCTGACTATCACATTGCCGCTGGCTTACAGGCTTTGCAGCAGGTGTTTGGTCATTTGCGGGTGTCGCCGATTTATCGCTGTGCGGCGGTAGGCTTTAGTGGCCCGGCTTTCTATAACCTGGTGGTGGAGTTGCATACGGATTGGAGCCTGGACTCCCTGGCGCAGTGGTTGCGACAGCTGGAGTATCGCTATGGTCGACCGGCGCAGGCGCAAAAATACAGTGGCCGCACCCTGGATATTGATATTTTGAGCTATGCCGATTATTGCGGCAGTTATCCTTTGGCCGGGCGGCAGCGCGTGCAATTGCCACGTGAAGACTTGCTCCAGCCCTTTGTCTTGGCACCCTTGGCGGCTCTGGCACCGGAGGCTTGTGCGCCTGGCCAGGCACAGAGTTGTCAGCAGTTATGGCAGCTACATTTTCCTGCGGGTCTGGCAGGGCTCAATTATGAGGAAGTGCGGCTCGACTGGCAGGCTCCCCTGGCTATCCCCCAGGCAAGTTAAGTGTTCTGAGGGCATCCAGGCGTAACTGGCGTAAGGCCGCACCAAAGGCTTTCCCCCGCAAGCCAGCCTGCTGCAGATCGCGATAATCCAGTTGTTGTAAGCACTCAAGTGCGTGTTGCCAGTCTGTTGCTGCTAGCTGGTCGTGACTGCATTGCAGTGTGGCTAAGAGCAGAGTAAAGCGCTCCGGGCGGCGTAGGGCATCACAGCCTTCCAGGGTGGCTAAGAGATGCTCGCTGCTGGGCTGGGACTGCAGCAGTGCCGGCCCCTGTTGTTGGCAGAGTTGTGCCAGTTGCAGGCAGTCTTTTGGGGGGCGTAAGGCGTTGGCCCAGTTGGCAGGAAAGTTAGCCAGTTCGCACACTAGGGCATAACGACCTGCCAGTGGCAGGGCCTGTTGCTGTGCACGTCGCAGCACGATATCGGCTTGCGCTGACCAGGGGATTAAGTCTGGCAAAAGATGAGGCAGCGCCTGACAGGCATCCAGTACCTGGAAGAAGGTTTCTGGATGCGGCTCTAACAGTGCCCGGCTCATTTCTTTCCAGATCCGCTCAGGGGTGAGGTAGCTGAGTTCACCGCTTTGACTCAGTTGGCTCATCAAGCTCAGCGTCTCTTCGGCAACCTGAAAACCATACTCCTGATAACGGGCGGCAAAGCGGGCTACCCGCAATACGCGCAATGGATCTTCGGCAAATGCGGGGGATAAATGGCGTAAGCGACGTTGTTGCAAGTCCTGCAGACCACCATAGGGGTCATGGAGTACGCCTTGCTGATCTTTCGCCATGGCGTTGATGCTGAGATCGCGTCTGAGTAAGTCTTGCTCCAGGGTAACGCTGGGGTCACTGATGCAGGCAAAACCGGTGTAACCGTGGCCGCTTTTACGTTCGGTACGGGCCAGAGCGTATTCTTCCTGGGTTTGGGGGTGTAAAAAGACGGGAAAGTCTTTCCCCACAGGCTGGTAACCAAGCGCCAGCATTTGCTCCGGTGTGGCCCCCACCACTAACCAGTCCCGTTCGCTGACGGGGCGACCGAGCAACTCATCCCGTACCGCGCCCCCAACCAGATAAATCTGCATGCTTAGTCCTGGCTGACCAGTTCAGGATAGAGCCCGCGCCATTGTTCAAAGCCACCGTTAAGGCTAAACACCTGATCAAAACCACGCTCCGCCAGGAAGTTAGCTGCACTTTGGCTGGAGTGGCCGTGATAGCACACCACCAATAAGGGCTGATCGGGGTCCGCCTCCTGCAAAAACTGCTCTAGGTTTTGGTTACTCAGGTGAACGGCGCCGGGCAGATGGCCCTGGGCAAAGCTGGCCGGATCTCGGATGTCGGCAATCTGCAGCGGCTGCTCCAGCATGGTTTTGGCTTGGGCCGGTTCAATGCATTGATAACTCATGGTGGGCTCCTGAGGGTTAGCTTATTCGAGAGACTGAGGTTGCTGGCTGGCGACGCTAAAGCGTTGTCCGTCTTCCAGGCGCTGAGCGGTCAGGCAATTGCCCCAAACACAACCGGTATCCAGCGCAATGGCGTCATGCATGCCGGTTTTCCCCTGCAGGGCTGCCCAGTGCCCAAAGTAAATATGGGCCCCGGCCCATTCCGGGTTGGGGTAATAAAACCAGGCCTGATAACCGAGGGGGGCCTTGTCGAGTTCGCTCTTACTCTTTAATTCGAGTTCGCCATGGGGGCCGACAAAACGCATGCGGGTGAAATAGTTGGTAATCAAGCGCAGCCGTTCGATCCCTTGTAAGTCAGGGCGCCAGCAGTCTGGTTGATTGCCATACATCTGTGCCAGAAAGCTCTGATAGCGGGGGCTGCGCAGCACTTGCTGAAGTTCCTGGGCGCGGGCTTGGGCTTCATTCACTGACCAAATGGGCGGCAGTCCGGCGTGGACTAACACCTGGCGTCCCTCAACGTGCAATAACGGCTGCTGGCGTAACCAGTCGAGCAACTCTTCCCGATCTGGCGCATCCAGAATCGCTTGCAGGGTGTCGCCTTTCTTCTGATGGGCTAAGCCTGCGGCCACGGCCAACAAGTGCAGGTCATGGTTGCCGAGGACGGTGACGGCGCGTTGGCCGAGACTTTTCACCAGGCGCAGGGTTTCCAGCGAGCCAGGGCCCCGGTTGACTAAATCACCGGTCAACCAGAGCCGGTCATCCTGATTGAATTCAATCAGTTCAAGGAGTTGGCAAAGTTCGGCGTAACAGCCTTGAATATCACCGATAACGTAGGTTGCCATAGCGCCTTAATGTAATGCGTGGGGGCGGGCCAGGGTAAAAGCAGGGATCTCTGCCTGGAATTCATGGCCATCCTCGGCCTGAAAGAGGTAGTGACCGCGCATGCTGCCAACTGCGGTGGCCAGGACGCAGCCGCTGGTGTATTCATAGCTCTCGCCAGGGGCGATTAGCGGTTGTTCGCCTACCACGCCCATTCCCTGGACTTCCTGTACTTCTTCGTTGCCATCAGTAATCAACCAGTAACGGCTAAGGAGCTGGGCGCTCAATTGGCCGGTATTGCGAATGTTGATGGTATAGGTGAAGACGTAGCGGTTTTCTTCTGGTACCGATTGGTCTTCCATATAGCGGGTACGTACCTCAACGGCAATGGCGTAATCACTCATCTGCCTCTCCTTGTTGCTGGCGCAGACTCACTAACAGGTCACTCAGGCGGACATAGTCGGCCAATGTTAGGTGCTCTGGACGATCAGAGGGATTAAGGCCAAGGCTTTCAATTTGCTCACTGCTGAGGAGTGGCTTGAGGGTATTGCGTAGCGTTTTGCGGCGCTGACTGAACGCAGTGCGCACGACTTCCTCCAGGGCTTTGCGGTCCTGGGCGGGATGGGGGCGTTCGTTATGGGGAACCAGACGGACAATAGCCGAATCCACCTTGGGGGGAGGGTTAAAGGCGCCGGGGCCGACAATAAACAGTGGCTGCACGGCACAGTCGTACTGGGCCATGATGCCAAGACGGCCATAGTTGGCATCACCTGGACCGGCGGCTAAACGCTCCACTACTTCCTTCTGCAGCATAAAGTGCATATCGGCCACCAGGCCGGTGTAAGACAGCAGATGGAAGATCAGCGGGGTTGAGATGTTATAGGGCAGGTTGCCCACGATGCGTAACTTCTCGCCGGGCTGCGCCAGACTGGCAAAGTCAAACTTAAGTGCATCGGCCTCGTGCACACGTAGGCCATCAATATGGCGGAAAAGGTTAGTGCGCAAAATGGGGATCAGATCACGATCCAGCTCCACTACATCCATTTCGCCTGCGGCGGCAATAATTTCCTGGGTCAGGGCGCCCATGCCAGGGCCGATTTCCACCAGGCGTTGGCCTGGTTGTGGATGTATCGCTTTGACGATGCGGCCAATGACGCCGGCATCATGCAAAAAGTTTTGGCCAAAGCGCTTACGCGCCTGAAATGCTTGGGGTTTGTTGCTCATATTGAATCGTTCATGGCAGCCATTTCGGCTGCATAGGCTAAAGCGGTGCGGAGGCTGCCACTGTCTGCTTGGCCGGTGGCGGCAAGATCTAGGGCGGTGCCGTGGTCTACAGAAGTGCGGATGATGGGCAGTCCAAGGGTGATATTGACGGCATTGCCAAAGCCTAGATGTTTCAGCACAGGTAGGCCCTGATCATGGTACATGGCCAACACGGCATCGGCATTCTGCAGATATTTGGGGGTGAACAGGGTGTCGGCAGGTAGAGGTCCGATCAGGTTCAGCCCCTCGTCGCGTAGTTGTTCAAGGGTGGGAATGATAATGTCCAGCTCTTCCCGACCTAAGTGGCCACCTTCTCCGGCGTGGGGGTTGAGGCCCGCTACCAGAATGCGTGGTGCGGGCAAACCGAACCAGCGTTGTAAGTCCTGCTGCAGGATGCGGCTGACCTGGCTGATACGGGCAGGAGTGATGGCATCGGCTACCTGGCGTAAGGGCAAATGGGTGGTGACCAGTGCCACCTTGAGGCCGGGGCAGGCGAGCATCATCACCACCCGTTCTACCCCACAGCGCTCCTGCAGGTATTCGGTATGACCACTAAAGGCAATGCCCGCTTCATTAATGACGCCCTTGTGTACAGGTGCGGTCACCATGGCGGCAAAGTCACCGGCCAAGCAGCCATCAATGGCTGTATCCAGGGTTTGCAGCACTGCCTGGGCATTGGCAGGGTTGAGTAGGCCTGCTTGCACGGGGCTGGAAAGGGGGATGTCAAGCACGCTGAGCTGACCGGCAGCGCAATAGCTGTCTTGCCCCGTTTGCCAGGGGTGGAGCTGAATAGGCAGCTGCAGTTGGGCAGCGCGTTGCTGTAACAACTCCGCCGAAGTCACAGCAACCCATCCCTGCTGACGATTTTGTTGTGCCAGTTGCAGCAGAATATCGGGGCCAATACCTGCAGGCTCGCCGCAGGTAATTGCCAGGGGTTTAGATCTTGTAGTCAATGTAGGCATTGGCCTGGATTTCTCGTAGCCAGTTCTGCAGCTCTTCGTCATAGCGACGCTTACGCAGAATATTGCGGGCTTCCGCTTCCAGCAGAGTCTGACTCATATCGGTATCACGGCGCTCCAGCACCTGGATAATATGCCAGCCAAATTCAGAGCGAACGGGTTGGCTCATGGCGCCGACAGCGAGGTTGTTCATGGTTTGCTCGAAGACTTCGACGGTCTGGCCAGGGTTGACCCAGTTAAGATCGCCGCCGGCTAGTTTGGAGCCGGTATCATCGGTGTACTCGCGCGCCAGGTTGCCAAAATCTTCGCCTTTTTGAATGCGGCTATGGATTTGCTCGGCCAATAAGCGGGCTTGCTCGTCAGAACGAATCGCGGTGGGCTTGATCAGAATATGACGAGCATGGGTCTGTTGAATGATGGATTGCTGTGCTCCTTCCCGCGCGACCAACTTCAGCAGATGAAAACCGCTGGGGGTACGAATGGGCTGGGAAACTTCACCAATGGTCATGTCTGGCACCACATCGGCAAAGATGCTGGGAATTTCTGCCGGGGCACGCCAGCCCAGATCTCCTCCTTCGAGGGCAGTCTGTCCGCGTGAGTGAGCAACCGCTAACTGGGCAAAGTCCGCCCCCTGTTGCAGCTGCTGATACAGAGTCTCAGCGGCTTGCTGTACCTGCTGAATCTGCTCAGGGGAGGGGGCATCAGGCAGGGGGAGCAAAATATGGGAGAGACGGTAACGCAGCGTGCCCAGAATGGAGTTAGGGCTGCTCAGCAGCTGTTTTACTTCCTGATCGGAGATCCGAATCCGGCTGTTGACTGCCTGGGCTTGCAGCCGTTGGATCAGCAGGGTATTGCGGATTTCATCGCGGAAATGCTCAAAGGAATTGCCCTCGGCCTGGAGCGCATCTCGGAATTGCGCCAGCGTCATGCCATTGCTTTCTGCAGTGCGCATTAGGGTTTGGTTGAGCTCGCTATCGCTTACTCGAATTCCCCGCTCTTTAGCGAGGTTAACCTGCAAACGCTCGACGGCCAGTTGCTCCAGCACCTGGCGTTGTAGCTGCTCCATGGGTGGCAGTGGTTGTCCCCGAAAACGGTCCTGCACAATGCGGACACGCTGTTGCAGATCACTGACCAAGACCACATCGTTATCCACGATGGCAGCAATAGCGTCAATGGTTTGTGCAGCTTGCGTTTGAGGGGCAAGCAGGGCGCCCACCAAGAGCAGTGGGCACAGAAGTCGGTGTTTAACGGCTGTTAAGTTCACGTTCATTGAATCCTGTAATGCCTTCCAGTACGGATTTAGTATTGGCGCCATCTCCCTGCACGGTGTCAAAGCCGGCCAATCCCTTCAAGATAAATTGTAAAAAGACGCCATTGCGGTTGCGCTCTGCCACCGGGGCGTCGCCGTCGTACCAGTGACGATGCATGCCACGGATGCGCCAGCAGCAGTTTTCATATTCCAAACCAATCAAGGTCTCAAGTGAGCGCTTTTCTTTCAGGTCGTGATTCCAGCGCGCCAGCAGAGAGTACTGTGCTGAGAGCGGCCAAATAAACGACAGATCAGTCTGATACTCTTCGTTATTTCTGTCCAGCCCATCGGCTTCAGGGTGGTCTTTGAAGTAGCGCCGTACCCGGAAACTGGCGATGTGATCCTGATCGCTTTGATAGCGTAGCGTTAAACTGCGGTCGGTGAGCAGGTCGTATTTGCCGCTGTAGACCAGATCGCCATAGAGGCGGACATTTTCATGCAGCCCAACCTCGGCTCGCCCAGCAATAGGTGACACTTGGGTTGTGAGGTCTGGATCGCTGGCGTTGAGGCGGACTTTGCGGTCGCTGAAATAGTAAGCCTGGCCGGCTCCTAGTAGCAGACGTTGAACCCCTTCATCGTCAAAGAAACGGGTAGTCAGGCCATAGGAAACCTGGTTCATGTCAGCTAAGCGATCTTCACCGCTGAAGCGTCGATCGCGCCAGAGTTGATCATAGTTAAAGCTGAATTGGTCAGTATCAAACAGCGGCAGTTGATCCTGATCTCGGTAGGGGGTGTACACATAGAATAAGCGCGGCTCTAAAGTTTGGCGCAGGCGTTGATTGCCTAGTTGGTACTCCCGTTCGGCGGCCAGTCCGGTATCCAAACTGAAGGTTGGCAGGAAAATACTAGGCGAGGTGTCTTGCCCGGCTTGGGTGTTTTCCAGCTGATAGAAACGTTGGTTTAAGCGAACACGAGGAATGACATGGGCCCAGGGGCGAATCCACTCATAACGACTGTTCAACTCAGCCAGACTGCGCTGCCCTTCGACTTTAGTGGTGGCAGTCAGATTTTGTGGATGACGGGTAAAGTAGGTGTATTGGCCACGATAGTTGGCGGCCAGGGCCCGATTATCTTCCGGAATTGTCCCTTGTACATCTAGACGGGGCATTTCCTGGTAGGGGCCTGTGGTGGTGGCATCCAGCGTTTGATAGCGCTTGAAGCGAATCCCCGCATTCCACAGGGGCTGGTAGTAGCGCAGACTGACTTCTTGGTCGAGGTGGCTATCCGTATCCACTTTTAGCTTAGTGGATAGATCACGCAGATAGTCTTTGTCACTGACTTTGGTCGCATTAATAGTGCTATGCCAACCCTGCCAGGGGGTGCCCTGGTGAGTGATGCCAGCTAGCCATCGAGCATCACCGGTTTTGTCATCGTAAGGCAGTAAGGCGGCGTTAAAGACGTTGTAAGAGTAGTGATTGAGGTAACGGAATTCACTCTCCACCAGCAGGCCGCGCTTTTCGATGATGCGAGGGGTCAGGGTGGCGTCATAGTTGGGCGCCAGATTAAGGTAGTAGGGTAATGCGATCTCCAGACCTGAATTCTTGGTGTGGCGCACGCTGGGGTAAAGGAAGCCTGACTTACGCTCATCGGAAATCGGGAAACTGAACCAGGGCAGGTAGAACACCGGCACATTGCCCAGGCGCAGGGTGGCGTTGCGAGCCTCGCCAAAACCTTCGGCATGATAAAGGTTGATCTCAGTGCCGAGAATTGACCAGCTGTTATTACCGGGTTCGCAGCGGGTAAAAGAGGCCTGGCGTAGCTGGGTGACGGCGCCTGGATATGTCTGGATGGCAACGGCTTCACCACGCAATTGGCGCGCCTGCTGGACATATTCCACATTGTTGAGCTGATTACGGCCATTGGCCATATCCAGTTGACCACTTTGCCCCACTACCAAGAGGCCTGGCTCTCGGTAGCGAATGTTGCCCTTCAAACTGACTAGCTCTTGCGCTTGGTCATATTCGGCATAGTCGGCGCTGATGCGCTGAGCACCACGTCGCATCTGCACTGGGCCGTACAGCTGAGTGTTTTCATTCAGTCGGGTTTCTGAGCGTTCTGCCAGCAAGTAGGTCTGTTGCTGGTCGCTGGGCAGCTGCAGATCATCTGCACTGAAAGCAGGCTCAATGTATTGGCCACTGCAATGGCTGAGCGGATCGACTCCCTGCGGATTAGCGTACCAGTCCAGATATGAATGCTGACCTGCAATGGCATTGGCCGGGGGGGATTCCAACGGCCAACCTTGGACGCCGGCATATTGCCGCGGTTGTGCCAAGGTGGGCGAGGCAACGCTGTCGGTGGCGCGGTTAGTGGTGGTGGCAGAGGCTTCCGCACTGTTTGTTGCTGTTGCAGTATTTGTAGTTGCCGCTGGTTCGGCAACGGCCTCTGGCAAAATACGGCTGCTGGTTTCCGCGGCCAGGGTGCTAGTAGCAGCTTCTGCTGTGGCATCACTCGCCTGCGCGCTGGGTTGGACTGCAGCAGGGGTAGGCTCAGGTGCGCTTGGCGGTGCTTGGGTGCTAGAAGGTGCAGGAGGCGCTTGCTCCTGACTAGCAGCGCTCATCTCTGGCGCCACTGCGTCAGTTGTCACTGCTGGTGCTGCGTCAATGGCATAAGACTGAACGGCACTGCCGGCCTCAGGGTTGGGGCTGCAATTCCATTGGCCATTGGCTAGTTGGCTGCACTGCCAGTCATTGCCTTGGGCAGCAGCGACACTCTGGGACTGCTGCATTACAATGAGGGCGGTGCTGATAGCCAACATCAAGGGTGTTTTGACGAAGCGAGGGGCTGCCATGCCGGTTCCATTTGTTGATGCGCTCGGGACAAGGTGGGCATGATAAACCAGATCGTAGATCAGAGGAATGACAGGGTTGGCTAGTGTGGTGGATAAGCAGGGGCGTGAGTGGGCACTGCAAAGATGGGTGAAACAGCAGCTCGGATTACAGCAAGAGCATACGGGCGGTTGGCCTGCGGGTTGGCATTGGTCGATAGCCTCTGCGGATGCGAGCTTTCGTCGTTATTTTCGCCTGTCCGCCGACGGTGGGCGGAGTTGGATTGCGGCTGATGCGCCGCCAGCAACGGAAAATAGTCAGGCATTCGTGGCGCTGGCTCAGCACTGGCGGGTTGCGAAGCTACCTGTGCCAGAAGTATTGGGTTGGGATTATCAACAGGGCTTTTTGTTGCTCGAAGACTTAGGTGATTGTGATCTGGCCAGTCAGATTCAGCCACAGAACGCCGCTCAGCAGTATCAACGGGCGTTACAGTTGTTGCCCTTGCTGGCGGTACAAAGTGATCCGCTGGCTTATCCGTTACCTCAATACGATGCCAAGATGCTGGCTTTTGAGTTGGGGATTTTTCAAGAGTGGGTATTAGAACGGGAGCTGTGCTGGGCACCGGGTGAATGGTTGCAGACTTATCAACAGGCTCAGGATTATTTGATTGATGCTGCTCTTTCCCAGCCACAGGTTTGTGTGCATCGGGATTTTCATAGTCGCAATCTGATGCTTGATCCCCAAGGCCAGTTACGTCTGATTGATATTCAGGGGGCGGTGCGTGGGCCTCTTGCCTATGATGCGGTATCGCTACTGCGGGATTGTTATTTACGTTGGCCGGTGGCACTGGTGCAAAGTTTGCGTCAAGAGGCGGAAGCCTTGTATCGTCAGGCAGGTGTGCTGACGTCCGAGCACAGCAGTGCTGATTTTGAACGTTGGTTCGACTTGATTGGGGTGCAGCGGCATCTGAAGGCAGTGGGGCTCTTTATTCGCCTTGCTCGTCGGGATGGCAAGCCCGGCTATTTAGATGCCATTCCCCGTACCCTGAGTTATGTTGTAGAACAGTGCCAGCGTTATGCTGGTCTGCATGCCCTGGGGGCGATGCTGCAGCAACAGGTGATTCCTGCCTTGCAGCACTCAGGGATGTTCAGCTGTGAAGCCCAGAAGGACTGGATACTATGAAAGCAATGATTCTGGCCGCCGGACGCGGGGAGCGTATGCGTCCGCTGACCGATACCCAGCCCAAGCCTCTGCTGCAAGTAGGGGGGCAAGCCCTGATTGAGTACCACCTGCAGCGTTTGGCGCAGGCGGGTATTAATGAGGTTGTTATTAACCATGCCTGGTTGGGTGACCAGATTGAGCAGCTACTGGGCGACGGTAGTCGCTATGGCGTGCAGATTCAGTACTCCGTTGAAGGTGAGCAGGTGCTGGAAACTGGCGGCGGCATTTTTAAGGCACTGCCTTTGCTAGGAAATGATCCCTTTCTGGTGATCAATGGTGATGTCTGGATAGATTATGACTTCAGCCAACTCCCCAGCCTGCATGACAAAGACGTGGCCCATTTGGTGATGGTGCCTAACCCTGCCCATAACCCGGATGCAGACTTTGCTCTCTATGAAGGCCGTCTATATCTGGATAAAGAGCTGGGTACTCCCTGTACCTTTGCGGGTTTGAGCCTGCTGCACCCCTTGCTCTTCACTTACTGTGAAGGGGAGGCCGAACGCTTCCGTCTCGCTCCCCTGCTGCGCTTAGCCATGCTGGAAGGGCGGGTGAGTGGTGAGCTGTTCCAAGGGGATTGGGTCGATGTCGGCACCCCGGAACGTTTGGCTGAACTGGATGCGCGAGTTAGTGCCAAGTGAGTAGTCCCTGGTTAGCTAATTTGCGTCAGCACCGTACCGGTGTCTTGATTGGTGGCTTACTGGGACTCAGTGGTGGTCCGGTAGGAGTCATCTTCGGTGCCGGTGTGGGCTATTGGTTGGATAAAAAGCTGCGCGAGCACCTGGATCCAGGTAGCCAGCTAGAGGTGCAGCGCACTTTCTTCGAGGCCACTTTTACAGTGATGGGCCGTTTGGCCAAGGCTGATGGGCGGGTAACCGAGCATGAGATTGCCTTTGCTGAAGAAGTGATGCGGCGGATGAACCTGACCGCCAGTCTGCGTCAGGAGGCGATTGCTCTCTTTAACCGAGGTAAGAGCGCAGAGATTGAGCTAGCTGAGGTGCTGGAGCCGCTGGAGCGAGCCTTTAAGCACAGCCTTTCGCTGCGTTTAATGTTTGTTGAGGTGCAGATCCAAGCAGCTTTGGTGGATGGACAGCTCTCACAGCCGGAGCTTGAAATTCTGCAGCGAGTCTGTGTCAGTCTGGGGATTGGGTTGCCTGAGTTCCAGCTGATGGTGCGTCGAGTGCAGGCGCAACAAGAGTTTCATCGCTGGCAGCACCAAAACGGAGGCCAGGCGAGCTCCAGCCAAGGCGGCTTGCAAGAAGCTTATGGGGTGCTGGGGGTAAGCGCTGAGAACAGCGATGCAGAGGTGAAAAAAGCCTACCGCCGTCTAATGAGTCAGCATCATCCGGATAAGCTAGTGGCAAAAGGGCTGCCGGATGAAATGCTACAGTTGGCTAAAGAAAAAACTCAGGAAATCCAAGCCGCCTACGAGCGAGTGAAAAGTGCCAGAGGTATGGTATAGCTCGTGGAGCCCTTCTGTTTGCCTTTACGCTCTGCTCTCTGTCGTGTGACGCCGCTTGGCGGTAAATAAGCGGCGTTTACCTATACTGTCAGCACTTTTCAATTAGCACTCTCAGTTAGTAATGCGTGGCTAGGTTGCAGCGGCGTTTGCACTGAGATCAACAGGGCGTTCTTGCTGACGTGTCTTTAGCCAGCCACGAATACGCTGGACCAAGACTTTGCCTTCTGCAGCTGGATGGTGAGGGCGAGGGCTAAGGCGCAGTTGTTCATAGCTTAAGCGGTTATAGCGGCGGGCATTGTCACGGCGTAACTTGGCGGCCCCCTGGATTTGATTAGCCAGGTAAAGGTCTAGCACTGGATTATCCAAGCCCGCCAGGGTACTGAGCAGATCAATGGGCTCTGGATCTCCCGCCTCTTTGGCATTCACCATCACTAGCGTCAGTTCTGCATCGGCGCGTGCAGCCAGGTAACGTGCGGCCAGGCTTGCCCCTGTGCCAACACCAATAAAGACCACCTTTTCCAGACCTCGGGCTTTGAGGTAATCCTCCGCTAATTGCAAACGTTGATTAATCAGCTCGGCATAGACGACTTCTTCGCCTAGCGGTTCGCTGGGGGAAGGGGGGGCAGCCTCCGCTGTAGCTGGTTTTCCCTCGGGTAGCGCAGGGTTTGCTACAGGGGGAGCGGCGCTATCCTGGGCTGCGCTGTTTTCCTCATTGGCAGCAGGTGTGACCTCGTCTGGATTGATTAAGACGGGCAAGTCCCGTTTGGGGTGGGGGTGAACGGGTAAAGGTGGGATGGCAATGCTCAGGGTCTGCCAGCCGTAGTCGGCTAAGCCTGTACGCAATGCCTGTACTGGTCCCGGCCAGTCGGGGTGGGTGCCATCCTCCGCCACCAAAACGATACCCCCCATGGCCTGGGGAGTGTTATGCAGTACATAGAGGCCGAGGAACGCATCCTCGGCTTCACCTAAACTCAGTACCTGAGTGGGGGGATGCTGCTGTTGCGCCAGCACAGCAAGCTGCAAGGCTTGAGGGTCAAGGTGGATATGCTCAGTAGGTGCGTTTGGGGCACTCTCATCACTGCCGGAGGGAGACTCGTTGGCAGCAGCGGCTTCGCTAGCGGGTTGTTCTTCGGCATGCGCTGGGCTCAACGCCAGGATAAGAGCAAGGCCCAGGCCAGCGATCCAGTCGCGTCCTGCAATTCGGCGGCTTTTCACGTACAATGGCGCCCCTGTTGCTGGTTTGCGAAAGCGGGAAATTCTCATGGCTGATTACCTGATTGCACCTTCCATCCTTTCTGCCGATTTTGCCCGTTTGGGCGCAGAAGTCGAGGCCGTCCTGGCGGCTGGAGCGGATATTGTTCATTTCGATGTGATGGATAACCACTATGTGCCGAACTTGACCATCGGTCCGATGGTCTGCCAAGCCCTGCGTAAGTACGGCATTCAGGCTCCTATCGATGTGCATCTGATGGTGAAACCGGTTGACCGCATGATCGGTGACTTTATCGAAGCAGGGGCCAGTTACATCACCTTCCATCCCGAAGCATCCGAACATATTGACCGCTCGCTGCAGTTAATTCGCGCAGGTGGGTGCAAGAGCGGTCTGGTATTTAACCCAGCGACGCCGTTGCATTGCTTGGAGTATGTGCTGGACAAGGTCGACATGATTCTATTGATGTCGGTTAACCCGGGATTTGGTGGGCAGAAATTTATTCCAGGGACGCTGGATAAGCTGCGCCAGGCGCGCGAGCTGATCGACAAGAGTGGGCTGGATATTCGTCTGGAAATTGATGGCGGAGTCGGGGTGGCCAATATTGCCGAAATCGCGGCCGCCGGAGCAGATACCTTTGTGGCGGGTTCCGCTATTTTTAACAGCCCTGATTATGCTGCCACTTTGGCAGCGATGCGGGCAGAGCTGGCCAAGGTGTCGTCTAACGGATGAGCCAGTTGCTGCGAACACTTTTTGCTGGTGATTTACCCCGGGCTATTCTGTTTGACCTGGACGGCACCCTGATCGACTCGGTGCCGGATTTGGCCTGGGCGGTACAACAAATGCAGGCAGGGCTGGGGATGCCCCCAGCCAGTGAAGAGCAGGTGCGTGCCTGGGTGGGCAATGGCGCGGCGGTATTGGTAGCACGCGCCCTCACGGGGCAGCAAGCGATAACAGCAGAGGCTGTTGATGCTGCGTTGTTCAGCCGTGCGATGGCGGCCTTTCGCCAGGCCTACGCAGCGACTGGTGCCAGCCGCAGCCGGTTATATCCAGGGGTGATGGCAGCGCTGCAACGCGCCCGTCAACAAGGCGTGGCGCTGGGCCTGGTGACTAATAAACCCTTGGAGTTTACCTTGCCGATCTTGGCGCACTTTGCCCTCAGTGACACCTTTGCGGTGGTATTGGGGGGGGAGTGCCTGCCAGAACGGAAGCCCCATCCTCTGCCACTGCTGGTGGCCTGTCAGCGCTTAGAGGTAGAGCCGCAGCAGGCGTTGATGGTAGGGGACTCGCGTCACGATGTGGCGGCGGCCAAAGCCGCTGGGATCAAAGTGGTGGCGCTGCCTTATGGTTATAACCACGGTGAACCTATCGAACTGAGTCAGCCTGATAAGGTAGTTGCGCGCCTGGATGCGCTGTTATAGTGTAGGGCCCGGTCAATCTTAGAGTTTTATTCTTCACCATGATGAGTCTGCACCACTGCTGCGCCCTGCAGGCGCGGTTAGGCAATGAACGTTGGCGATGGCGGGCCTGAGCTGAAGCTCCGCAGTACCTTCGTTTTCCTTTTGCTAGTGAGTGGACATCATGACCCGCGATGAATTTGCGGCCCTGGCTGACCAGGGTTTTAACCGTATTCCTGTAGCCAAAGAAGTCTTGGCTGATCTCGATACCCCTCTTTCCTGTTATTTGAAACTGGCCGATGGCCCTTATTCTTATTTGCTCGAATCGGTACAGGGTGGCGAGCAATGGGGGCGCTATTCCATTATCGGTTTGCCCTGCCGTACCCGCTTGCGCATCAATGGCAGCCAGATTCAGGTAGAGCAGGATGATCAGGTGCTGGAACAGACCGAAATGGCTGATCCCCTGGTGTTTGTTGAGCAGTTCCAACAACGCTACCTTGTTCCCCAGCGCCCTGAGTTGCCGCGTTTTACCGGTGGTTTAGTGGGCTACTTTGGCTATGACAGCGTGCGCTATATTGAGCCACGACTGCTGGCGGGCCAGCCTCAAGATGAGCTGCATACTCCAGATGTGCTGTTACTGGTGTCCGATGAGGTGGTGGTATTTGATAACCTCAGCGGCAAGTTGATGGTAATCGTCCATGCGGATCCGAGTGAGGCAGATGCCCTGGCCAAGGCGCATCAGCGTCTGGATGAACTGATTGCCCGTTTGCGGCAACCGTTGACGGCACGTCCGCTGTTGGCCCATCAACGTCAGGTTGAAGAGCAGGACTTCCGCTCCGGCTTTACCGAGCAGGGGTTCAAAACGGCGGTGGATAAAATCAAGGATTACATCCTCGCCGGTGACTGCATGCAGGTCGTGCTCTCCCAGCGTATGAGTGTGCCATTCAAGGCCAAACCGCTGGAACTCTATCGCGCCCTGCGTAGCCTTAATCCCTCTCCTTATATGTATCTGTTTAATCTGGATGCCTTCCATATTGTCGGCTCGTCACCGGAAATCCTGGCCCGTCTGGAAGATGGCATGGTTACCGTGCGTCCCATTGCCGGAACCCGTAAGCGTGGCGCCACCACGGAGCAGGATAAGGCACTGGAGCAGGATCTGCTGCAGGATCCAAAAGAACTGGCGGAGCACCTGATGCTGATTGACCTGGGCCGGAATGATGTGGGTCGGGTGGCGGAGATCGGCACGGTGCAATTGACCGACAAAATGGTGGTCGAGCGTTATTCCCACGTGATGCATATCGTCTCCAATGTACAGGGCCGTCTGCGCGAAGGCTTAGGGGCAATGGATGTACTGCGGGCTGCACATCCGGCGGGCACCCTGAGCGGGGCGCCGAAAATCCGGGCAATGGAAATTATCGATGAACTGGAGCCGGTTAAACGGGGCGTCTATGGCGGTGCGGTCGGCTACCTGTCCTGGAGCGGTAATATGGATACGGCGATTGCCATTCGCACCGCTGTGATTAAAGACGACACCCTCTATCTGCAAGCGGGTGCAGGGGTGGTCGCGGATTCGGTCCCTGAGCTGGAATGGCAGGAGACCCTTAATAAGGGCCGCGCACTTTTTCGTGCGGTAGCAATGGCTGAACAGGGTCTGGATGGGATTTGAGGTGCTTTATGCTGTTAATGATCGATAACTACGACTCCTTCACCTATAACGTGGTGCAGTACTTTGGCGAGTTGGGGGCCAAGGTCAAGGTGATGCGTAATGATGAAATTACCCTGGCGGATAT
Source organism: Balneatrix alpica DSM 16621 (assembly GCF_000619885.1). GTDB lineage: Bacteria > Pseudomonadota > Gammaproteobacteria > Pseudomonadales > Balneatricaceae > Balneatrix > Balneatrix alpica. Next base: position 245,005 of record NZ_KK211041.1, read on the forward strand.
TGAGGCGATGCAGCCGCGTCATCTGGTGATTTCTCCTGGCCCCTGTACACCGAATGAAGCGGGCATCTCAATGGCTGCCATTCGTCACTTTGCCGGTCAGCTGCCGATCCTGGGTATTTGCCTGGGACATCAGAGTATTGGTCAGGTGTTTGGTGGCAATATTGTCCGTGCTGGCCAGGTGATGCATGGCAAGACCTCCCTGGTACATCATAAGAATCTGGGGGTATTTGCTGGCTTGAATAACCCTCTGACCGCGACCCGTTACCATTCTTTGGTGATCGACAAAGCATCCTTACCAGAATGTTTAGAGATTACCGCTTGGACTGAGCGGGAGGACGGCCATATAGAAGAGATAATGGGCGTTCGTCATACTACCCTTGATGTGGAAGGGGTACAGTTTCACCCAGAATCCATTCTGACCGAGCAGGGACATGCACTGCTGGCCAACTTTCTGAAACGCTAGGGGGCAGCTAATGAATATGCAACAGGCCATCCGCCATGTGATGCAACGCCATGACTTCAGCACTGAACAAATGCAGGAAGTGGTGGAATTAATCATGACCGGCGAGGCGACCCCCGCCCAAATAGGCGGCTTTCTGATTGGCTTGGCCATGAAAGGCGAGACGGTGGCGGAAATCACCGGTGCCGCCAGGGCCATGCGCGGGTTGGCCACCAAAGTGAATCTGGCAGGACAACATCTGGTGGATACCTGTGGTACCGGTGGTGATGGTGCCCATGTGTTTAACATCTCTACGGCTAGTGCCTTTGTGGTTGCGGCGGCAGGTGGCCAGGTGGCCAAGCATGGTAACCGCTCGGTGTCTTCGTCCAGCGGCTCTGCCGATGTGTTGGAGGCGGCAGGAGTGGCGTTGAGCTTATCACCTGAGCAGGTGGCTGCTTGCGTTGAGCAAGTGGGTGTCGGCTTTATGTTTGCCCCCGCCCATCACAGTGCAATGAAGCATGCGATTGGCCCCCGGCGGGAAATGGGAGTGCGCACGATTTTCAATCTGCTGGGTCCCTTGACTAATCCTGCCCAGGCGCCGAATCAGGTGCTGGGCGTGTTCAGCCATCGTTGGATCCGGCCAATCGCCGAAGTGTTGCAGTCTCTGGGGGCAGAGCACGTATTGGTAGTTCACGCCTCCGATGGCTTGGATGAAATCAGCGTCGCTTCGGAAACCTTCGTTGCCGAACTCAAAGACGGTCGTATTCGTGAGTATCAGATTAACCCTGAGCAGTTTGGCATTGCCCGTAGCCCCTTGAATGAACTCTGTGTGGAAACCCCTGAAGCGAGTTTAGCGATGATTAAGCTGGCGCTATCCGGTGAGGGTGGCTCCGCCACGGATATTGTTCGCTTGAATGCCGGCGCAGCTATTTATGCCTGCGGTTTAGCGGACTCACTACAGCAGGGAATTGACCAGGCCACTGATGTGATTGTCAGTGGCGCCGCCCTGGCCAAGCTCAAGCAGCTGGCCGACTTTACCCAACAACTGACGGAGAATCAGGCCGGATGAGCAGCTGCGCCCCCACCGTATTACGCCGCATTATTGAGCGCAAAGTGCAAGAGGTGCAGGAGCGCCAGGCCAGCGTCAGTATCAGTGATCTACAGGCACGTATTGCCAGCCAATTGCCCTGTCGGGGCTTTTACCAGGCGATGCAGGCCAAGCTGGCTGCCGGTCAGTCGGCAGTAATTGCCGAGGCCAAAAAGGCTTCCCCCAGTAAAGGTTTGCTGCGGGCGGATTTTCGTCCGGCGGAAATTGCCGCCTCCTATGAGCGGGGTGGTGCGGCCTGCCTGTCGGTGTTGACCGATCGTGACTTCTTTCAGGGCCACGAGGACTATCTGATTGAAGCCCGTGCTGCCTGCCAACTGCCGGTGATTCGCAAAGACTTTATTATCGACCCCTATCAGGTCTATGAGGCCCGGGCGATTGGTGCGGATTGCATCCTGCTGATTGTTTCAGCGCTGGAGGATGGCCCCATGCAAGCCTTGCACGATCTTGCCCTGGAGTTGGGGATGGATGTGCTGGTGGAGGTGCATGATGAGGCGGAGCTGGAACGTGCTCTGCGCCTGTCGACTCCTCTGATCGGCATTAATAACCGTAACTTGCATACCTTCGAAGTCAGCCTGGACAACACCTACCGTTTGCTGGAGAAGATTCCAGCGGATCGTATCGTTGTGACCGAGAGCGGTATTCACTGCCGGGACGATGTGCAGGCGATGCGTGCCCATCAGGTCAACGCTTTCCTGGTAGGTGAAGCCTTTATGCGGGCGAGTGATCCTGGTGCCCAGCTGGCTGAGTTGTTCCAACCTTAATAGGGTGCAGACTGAACATCAGTGCCTGCTTGTTGCAGGCACTGTCATTATTAGGCAGCCGGCAGAAGTCCGGCTGTACCAATGAAGGAGCCTGAGTGTCCATGAAAGCCGTTATCAACTGGCAAGACAACGTTAACTTTCTGGCCGAAACCGGTAGTGGCCATCAGATTATGATGGATGGCTCACCAGACCACGGTGGGCAAAACAAAGGGGCCCGGCCGATGGAGTTACTCTTGGTTGGCCTGGGGGGCTGTACCTCCTTTGATGTGATGCTGATGCTGAAGAAATCCCGTCAGGAGGTCACCGATTGCCGTACCGAATTAACGGCGGAGCGTGCCGATGCGGTACCGGCGGTATTCACCAAGATCCATGTGCACTTTGTGGTAACCGGCCATAATTTGAAAGAAGCCCAGGTGAAGCGTGCGGTGGAGCTGTCAGCCGAGAAGTATTGTTCAGCCTCCATTATGTTGAGCCAGGGTGGGGTGGAAATTACCCATTCTTATGAAATCATCGCAGCAGCCTAACGGGGCTGGATCGCTGCCTGAAGGGAGCCCGGCCGCTATCTTGGGCCGGCTTGCCGAGGGGCCAATAACAAGGATTGAGAATGAATAGCCAAGCCAATAATCCCCTGCATGGCATTACCCTGGAGCAGGTTGTTACCCGTCTGCAGGCACACTATGGGTGGCAAGGGCTGGCTGAGCGGGTGGCATTGAACTGCTTTAAAAATGATCCTTCGATCAAGTCCAGCTTAAAGTTCTTGCGCAAAACACCTTGGGCGCGGGACAAGGTGGAAGCCCTCTTTATCGAGACCTTTGCCGGGCGCTAAGTCAGTCTGACCTGCCTGCTCCAGCCGTTATGGGGGCCAGCTTTGACCCCCACTCCCTTTGCTTGCGATGGCAGGCTTCCTGCTCGGATGATTACTTGGCGACGGCCAGTTCGCTAAAACGATCCTGATCTTTGATTGGCAGGTGAATAAACATAGCGAACAGCCCCAGGCCAATCGACAGCCACCACATCAGATCAAAGCTACCGGTAAGTTCCATCACCCAGCCCCCTAAGAAGGCGCCAAAGAAGCCGCCGATTTGGTGCGATAGCATCACCACCCCAAACAGTGTGGCCATATACGTAGGGCCAAACAGGTTGGCAACGGTGCCACTGGTTAAGGGCACGGTGGAGAGCCATAACAAGCCCATAGCGGCAGAGAACAGCAAAATCGTGGCCTGGGTTTTTGGGGCTAACCAAAACACCAGGATCACCAGTGCCCGCAGACCATAAATCAGTGATAACAGGTTTTTCGGTCGGTAGCGGCTGCCTAAATAGCCTGCACCTAAGGTGCCGACAATATTGGCTAAACCAATCATCGCCAATCCTTGAGCAGACACCTGACTGGGTAGACCACAGAGGCTGACAAACGCAGGCAAATAGGTGGCAATAAAGGCCACATGAAAACCACAGACAAAGAAACCCATATTCAACAGCCAGTAATTACGATCCTGGCCAGCTTGGCGCAGGGCCTGGCTAATGCTTTGGCTCGGAGCTTGCACACCCAGTTGTGCCTTACCTTTCAGCAGGTAAGCAGCGGGGATAATAGTCAGGCAGAGCAGGCCGAGGAAAATATAGGCATCTTGCCAACCGAGCTCGCGGTTGAGTAGATCCAGCAAGGGGGCCATTAAAAATTGGCCAAGCGAGCCACCTGCGGACGCCAGTCCAAGCGCTTGTGCCCGCTTTTGTGGCGGGAAGGCACGCCCCACTGCACCGAGAACCAAGCCAAAGGTGGTGGCGCCTACCCCTAACCCCAGCACAATGCCAAGTAGCATGTGTAACTGCCAGTTATAACTGACCCAGGCACAACCAATCAGACTCAGGCTGTAGAGCAGGGCGCCGATTGCTAGCACTCGTCCTGTGCCGTAACGGTCAGCGAGGATGCCGGCGAAGGGGGAGGCCAGTCCCCACATCAGGTTTTGAATGGCAAAGGCGAGGCCAACACCGGTCAGGGTCAGGCTGGTGGCGGCGACCATATCCGGGATTAGCAGGCTGAGGGTTTGGCGTACCCCCAGGTTTAAGCCGAGAATCAGACAGCCCGCGGCCAAGATGGCGCGAGGGTGGGATAGTACAGACATGCTGGCTCCTTGCATCAGCGCTGCTGCGTCGCAGCGGCAACGATCATGCTCTGCATTGTATGCATGGCTTGATGTTGAGGCTAATGCATAATTTGCAGCATCTTTATGCGTTTGCAGTATGAAGTGCAGGTGGAAAGATAAGTGTGTGATTCAGTCTGCAATACCGGTGTGCAGTGCAAGGAGTCGGCCATGCAAGCCAACTGCTGACCCTATTTAGTTTGCTTGGGTATGTAGGCTGAGCCAATCGAATAGGGGCTGCAACTCCCCCAGTTGTGGCCGACTGAATAGCCAGGCCTGGGCATTGTGATCATCCTGTGCCCAGTCCAGAGCTTCTACCCCGCGGGGGGCTTGATGACGCAGCAGATTAGTAGGGATATAACCGTAACCGGCACCGGCGGCAATCCATTCCAGCTGCAAATTATAGCTACCCACCTCCAGCAGACCGCCGGGACTGGCCTGATGTTGTTGTAAGCGGTGTAACAGCAGACGACGCTGGCCACAGCCCTGGGGCAATACCACAAAACTGGCGCCATCCAGCTCGGCCCAACTTTGCGGATGCTCGCTGCCCAGTGGGCCAATCAGGCTAAGGGATTCTTTATGCAGGGGATGATGATGGATAGCGCTGGGTAGTTTGAGTCGTGGGCCAACCATGGCAAGCAGAATATCCAATTGGCCTTCCGCCACCTGCTGCAATAACTCATGGCTCCAGCCGCAGCTGATGCTTAACTCCAACTGGGGAAAATGTTGCCGCAAGCGCTGTAGTTGTGGGCCATCCAGCAAGTGGGTGGCACCATTGCTGAGACCCAGGCGGCAGCGGCTGGCCAGTTGAGGCTGAAAGAGTTGCTGTAACTGCTGCCACTCTTGCAACAGTTTGCGGCACTGGGGCAGGGCTTTGCGTCCCTGTGGGGCTAACCGTGGCGGCTTGACGCTACGATCGAGCAATGTGGTGCCCAGGAATTCTTCCAAGCGTTGTATCTGGCGCGAGACCGCGGGTTGACTCAGGTGCAGCTGCTTGGCAGCCGCCTGAATCGAACCACTATCACAGAGGGCAACGAAGGCTCGCAGCTCACTTAGGTACATGCGGTAGGCTCAGCCTAGAGGGAAGCCGCGGCACGGGCTGCCTGATCATAAATCCCCGACAGGGCGCGCAGAAAGGCTCCTGTGTTGCTGATATCCTGCGGCGCAAAACCCAAGGCTTTCACCGACTCCAGCAGGCAGTCTTCACGAATTTCACGATAACGCTGGCACATTTGCTGGCCTAGCTCGGTGGTGCGATAGAGGGCCTCTTTACCGCGTTTTTCCGAGCTGACCACCTTCAGTTTCACCAGCTTTTTCAGCGCATAGGAAACGGTATGGGTGTCTTCGATATTCAATACCAGACAGATATCCGCTACCCGTTTGGCTCGCTCGCGGTGATTGATTGAGTGCAGCACCAGAATATCCAGTGAACCCAGCTCCGGCAGGCCACTGGCCGCCATACAGCGCACCATCCAACGGTTGAAGGCATGGCTGGCCATAATCAAACCAAACTCAAATTCAGACATTTCCGCCGCCTTGGCAGAGAGATGAGCAGAAGACACGATCGGCCCCACCAGCGAGGCTTTAAAGGCCGCTGCTTGGATGTCTTTATTGTTGTCTTCGCTCATCGTGACTCCTTAATTACCCATCTGATTTGGCAGGTAGGTAACTATATCCGGAAACAGGGTGATTAAAACCACTGCACTGAAAATCAACAGGAAGTAAGGCAATGCTGCCTGGGCAACCCGCAGAATATTTTGTCCGGTGAGCCCCTGGATGACAAAAAGGTTAAAGCCAACCGGTGGAGTGATCTGTGACATTTCCACTACGATCACCAGGTAGACACCAAACCAAAGCAGATCTATCCCTGCTGCCTCAACCATCGGCAGAATCACTGAAGTGGTCAGCACCACCACAGAAATACCATCGAGAAAGCAGCCCAGCAGGATAAAGAACAGGGTCAGTGCCAACAGCAGAGCATAGGGAGAGAGCTCAAACTGGCCAATCCAGGCTGCCAGTTCGCGTGGCAGACCACTAAAGCCCATGGCGGTGGTGAGATAGGCGGCCCCCAGCAAGATAAAGGCGATCATGGTGGAGGTGCTGACAGTCCCCATCAGGGCTTCTTTAAAAGTACGCAGGCTAAGGGAGCCATAACGCCAGGACAGTAAGTGAGCCAAGGCCACCCCAACGGCGGCAGACTCGGTCGGGGAGGCGAAGCCTGCATAGATACTACCGATGACACCGATGATTAAGAGCAGCACCGGAATCAGCCGGCGGGAGCGATACAACTTTTCCCCCAGGCTTAAATGCTCGTGTTCTTGCGGGACTTTGCTCGGATTGAGCCAGGACCAGATACAAAGGTAGCCAGCAAACATGGCCATCAGCATTAAGCCAGGCAGTACCCCGGCAATAAACAGGCGGGCAATCGACTGATCGGTGGCCACCCCGTACACAATCAGAATGATGGAGGGGGGAATCAGCAAGCCCAGGGTAGCGGAGCCTGCCAGGGTGCCGAGGATCTGTTTCTGGTCATAACCGCGTTTGGTCAGCTCAGGAATCGACATCTTGCCAATGGTGGCGGCGGTGGCGGCGGAAGAGCCGGAAACCGCCGCAAAAATACCGCAGCCCAGCACGTTGGTGTGCAGTAAACGACCCGGTACCCGGCCGAGCCAGGGGGCTAAGCCAGTAAACATGTCTTCCGACAGTTTGGAGCGAAATAGCACTTCCCCCATCCAGATAAACATCGGTAGGGCGGCCAGCTCCCAGGAGCTGCTGTGGCCAAAGAGAGTGAGGGCCAGGCTGTCACCAGCGGGAATCGAGGTAAACAGAGAAAGGGTCAACCAAGCTACCCCAGTCAGGGCAAAGGCCACCCATAACCCCGCACCCAACAAGAGCAACAGGGCACAGAGTAAAAACAGGCTGATACTGAGCATATCCATCGACTTACTCCTGATGGCCGCTGAGTTCGAGGGTGTGGAAATCACCTTGCCAGACTTCAACCCAGGTGTGTGCCAGCGCCAAACTTAACAGCGCAAGGCCGAGGGTCATCAAGCTTTGTGGGATCCACAGCAGAATCGGCACCATGCCAATGGAAACATCATTAAATTGGTAACTTTCCAGGGTGAGGGTCAAGGCAAACCAGCAGGCATAGAGGCTAAGCGCCAAGGCAATGGCCAGAATCAGTAACTCCAGGCGGCGGCGCCATAGCCAGCCAAGGCGTTGAATCAGCAGAGTCACGCGAATATGGCCACCGACACGAAAGGTATAACTAAGGCCGGCAAAGGTGGCGGTTAACAGCATAAAACCGGTGATTTCAGCGAGGCCCGGGATATGTAATCCCCAGGGTTGCTGGCCGATCAGACTCAGCAACTTATCCCATACCCGGCCTAATACCTGTAACAGAATTAACCCCATGATGGCGCACAGGTTGAGCGCGGCCAGGGCGCCACTAAAGCGATAGAGATTATTTAGCGCGTGCATAGAACACTCCTGGCCCACCCTTCCCAATCCTGAGAATGGTGGGCCCCAGGCTTATTGACGGTAAGCGTCCAGCACCGCTTGACCTTCGGCACCAGCGTTTTCCAGCCAGTTCTGCTCCATCTGCGCGCCTACCTTTTTCAGATCGGAGGTCAGATCCGCATTGGGCTCGGATACTTTAATGCCATTGGCTTTCAGCTCGTCTAGCATTTTGGCGGTCTCTTGACGGCTCATTTCCCAGCCACGCTGTTCGGCGGTTTCGGCAGCCTTAAGTAGTTTGGCCTGGGTGTCGGCGTCCAGACGCTTAAAGGCCTTGGCATTCACAATCACCATATTTTTCGGTAGCCACAGCTGAGCATGGTTGAAGTCACTGAGGAAATCCCAGGCTTTGGAGTTCACCCCAGTGGAGGGAGAGGTGATCATGGCATCTACCCGGCCAGTGCTGAAGGCAGTGGGGATATCAGGCACTTCCACCTGGGTGGGCACTGAGCCGAGCAGCACCGCCAGAGTTTCACTGGACTCGTTATAGGCACGCATTTTTACCCCGGCCAGGTCTTCGATCTGGTTGACCGGGAATTTGGTGTAAATCCCCTGGGGAGGCCAGGGCACAGCAAATAGTAGTTGTAGACCTTGGGCTTCCAGCTTGGTGGACAGGGCTTGTTTGGAGGCTTGCCAGAGTTTCCAGGCTTCATCGTAGTTGGTTGCCAGGAAAGGCACGGAGTCGACCTCAAAGAGTGCATCTTCATTGGCCAGGCGCGACATGATCAGTTCGCCAATAGGAACCAAGCCCTTGCGCACGGCATTTTTAATTTCCGGATGTTTAATCAGGGAGCCGTTAGAGTGCACGGTGATTTGCAGCTCACCTGCGCTGGCCTCTGCTACTTCTTTGGCAAACTCACGGATGTTTTCGGTATGGAAGGTTTTATCGCCATAGGGAGTTGGCATATCCCAGGTGGTGGCAGCCTGCACGCTACTTGCCAGCAGGGTGGCGCTGAGGCCCAGAGCGCTGAGCATCGCGGTGAAGGTCAGGCGCGGAGTTCTGGTTTGCATCGTTGTTATCCTTGTTAGTGTTGTTGGATAACTCCCGACATGCAGGAGGGTGCGCATGCAGGAAGTGGTTAGCTTTTGTACAGAGACCCTTATCAAAGTAGACAGCTGTGAAGATGTCGTCAAACAGTTTTAAAGTATTTTTAAAAAAATATGAATATTGTTTGCCAACAATTTATTAATAAATTATTAGTTAAGTCTGGTGATTTACTAGTCAGTGCTGGGCGGCAGAATCGGATACACTGCTCGGCAGGCCTACAGCAAATAAGAACACAGCCAGGTGCCGCGGGAAGCGCTACCTGAGCGGGGGAGAGGTACCTATGTGGCTGAACTGTGATCTCGGTGAGAGCTTCGGCAACTGGCAGATGGGCTGTGATGCGGAAGTCATGCCCTTTATCGATCAGGCCAATATCGCCTGTGGTTTTCATGCGTCGGACCCGTTAACCATGCAGCAAACCGTGCGCCTGGCACTGCAGCACGGGGTAATGTTGGGAGCTCACCCTGGCTATCCGGATCTGGTGGGTTTTGGTCGCCGTTCCTTGGCCTGCAGTCATGCAGAGCTGGTGGCTTTGATTCGCTATCAAGTGGGGGCATTGCAGGCCATCGCTGCAGCGGAGGGGGGGCAGGTACGCTATGTAAAGCCTCACGGTGCGCTCTATAACGACATGATGGCGCAGCCAGAAGTATTTCGTGCCGTGTTAGAGGCGGTAGCAGGTTTACCTGGCGAATTACACCTACTGGCGATGGCGGTGCCAGATCATGCCCGTTTTCAGCAGTTAGCCGATGAGCTTGGCGTGCCACTGTGGTGGGAAGCCTTTGCCGATCGTGCCTATACCCCTGAGGGACGTCTGCAGCCACGCAATCAGGCCGGAGCGGTATACCATGACTCCAGCCGGATTCTGCAGCAGGCGCTTGATTTCGCCAGTGGCCAGGTGAAAACCACGGCAGGGACTTGGCTCAGCCTGCCGGTGCAGAGTCTCTGTGTACATGGCGATAACCCGGAGTCTGTTGCTGTGGTGCGTGGTATTCGTCAGGTGTTAAAACAGGGCCAGAGTGGAGCACAGGGATGAACTGGCGGATTGAAATTGGCGGCGTCGATACCCTGCTGATTTATGCCGATGCCCCTGTTGCAGAGCAGACCTCTGCCCGTATCCAGCAGGCTGCCCAGGCACTGCGTGCTGGCCTCGCCCAGCAGTTAGTGGAGCTGGTGCCGTCCTACACCAGTTTATTGCTGCAATATGATGTGTTGCACGCTGACTATGCTGCGATGCGCCAGGCAGTGCTGGCCATCCTGGCACAGCTGCCGGAACAGCTGCCTCAGGATGAAGGGCAGCTAATCGAAATCCCGGTTTATTACAGCGCCGAAACCGGCCCGGATTTATTGCCCCTGGCGCAGCGTACTGGCCTCAGTGTGGAGGAAGTCATCGCCTTGCACACGGCAACGATCTATCGGGTCTATGCCATCGGCTTTGCTCCTGGTTTCGCTTACTTGGGTCAGGTGGATGAGCGTTTGGCGAGTCCCCGTCTGGCGACTCCCCGTTTGCAGGTGCCTGCAGGCAGTGTCGGGATTGCCGAGCGGCAAACCGCCATTTACCCCCTTAACTCGCCTGGCGGCTGGAATTTGCTTGGCCGCACACCCCTACGCATGTTTGATGCTGGCCGTGTGCCAGCCAGCCTATTGGCAGCGGGCCAGCGGGTGCGTTTTCAGGCGATTAGCCAAGCAGAGTTTGTTGCCTTGGGTGGGCAGCTAGAGGAGGGCACATGCAAGGTTTAAAAGTACTGCAGGCCGGCCCTTTAGCCCTGGTTCAGGATGGCGGGCGCCGTGGTGTGATGCATACGGGCTTGACCCAGTCCGGGCCGCTAGACCGCCATGCCTTTGCCTGGGCTAATCGTTTACTGGGCAATCCCTGGCGTAGTCCGGCTGTTGAGATCACCCTCGGTGGACTCAAGCTGGAAGCTCAGGTTGATACCTGGGTGGCCGTCACAGGGGCGGATCTGCAACTGCGGCTGAATGGTCAGCCTCAGCCGATCTGGCAAAGCTTCATGGTTAAAGCGGGTGATGTGCTGCAGTTTGCCCAGCCACGTCAGGGTTTACGAGCCTACTTGGCGGTAGCAGGTGGACTGCAACTGGCCCCAGGCTTGGGGGGCAGCTGTGCCAGTGTCAGTCGTGAAGGCTTGGGTGGCAGCCGCAATGATGGTCAGAAACTGCAGAGTGGGGAGGTATTGCCCTGCTTGAGCGTGCGCGAAGGACAGATGCGCCGGGTGCCTGCCCAGTATGTGCCGGACTATCAGGCTGAGCATGCTTTGCCGGTGGTGTTGGCGGCGCAGTGGCAGCACTTCAGCAGCGCCGCTCTGCAGACGTTTTTTAACAGCGACTACCTGCTGTCTCCCCGATCTGACCGGATGGGGGCTCGGTTGCAGGGGCCTGCGGTGGAGGTAAAGCTGCCGGGTATGGTGTCCGAAGGGATTGCCCTTGGCAGTATTCAGATTCCGGCAGATGGTCAGCCCATCATCCTGTTACAGGATCGGCAAACCATCGGTGGCTATCCGAAGTTGGGGGTACTCACCGCCGCCGGCATTAGCGCATTGGCCCAGAGGATGCCTGGAGCCAAGCTGCGTTTCACCCCCCTGAGTTTATTTGCCGCCCAACAGCAGGAGCGGCAGTTCTTAAGCTTTTTTGCCAGCTAAGCCAGGCGCACAGGCAGGGATGCCTACCTGTGCCTGTGCGTATTAAGCGGCGGCAAGTCCGAGCATACGGCTGATTTCACTGGCCTTGGTGCTGACCTGCTGTTCCAGCTGGCTGACCTGTTGGCCGGTTTGGCTGGCTTGCTGGCGCAGGTCATGCATCGCCTGGCGGAAGCGGGCCACCTGCAGGCGTTGGGCCTGGGCCAGGTCTTTGCCTTCCTTCGACAGGGAGGCGACATTCTGCGCTTGGTTTTTGACCTCATGGGCGTTGTGACTTAAGCGACTGGCGACCTGCTGTTGTTGCTCGGAAGCAGTGCGAATCCCTTCCATGGTCTGGGTCAGGCCTGCGGCAGCATCACGTAGTTGACTTAGGTTTTGCTGGATGTCCTCCAGCGATTGCTGGGTCTTTTGCGATAATCCCCGTACTTCATCGGCGACCACGGCGAATCCCCGCCCTGCTTCACCGGCCCGTGCGGCCTCAATCGCCGCGTTCAGTGCGAGCAGGTTGGTTTGCTCGGCGATATTACGGATGGCATCCAGCATGCCGGTGGCACTCTGCACCGAGCCTTGTAAGGACTCCAGCGCTTGGCGACTATGGCTGACCCGCTCGTGGGTGAGGTCACTGACATGGCGTGCCTGCTGGGTATCCTGGTGGCTGGCCTCCATGGTGTGTTCGGTCTGCAGGGCAACTTCTTCAACCTGATTGGAGCGGGCACTGACCTGATCTGCTAGGTGATCCAAATCCTCTACCTGGGTGTAGACTTCCGCCAGGGTGAGCTCGCTTTCATCGGTAGATTGGCGGATATGGGCAAAGGCTTGCTGCATTTCTGCCAGGGCCGCCTGCACCATCTGTAGCTGTTCGGTACGGCGTTGCTGTTCGGCCTGATTATGCTCGGCAAACAGATTGAAGTACTGGGCAATCTCCCCCAACTCAGAGCGGCGGTTACGCACCTTGATTGGATGAATGATGCGGGTTTCCACCAACTCCCGGATGGCACGGCGTAATTCACGCAATCCGGACAGCACCATGCGATGCAGAAAAATATGCATACCCACGGCCACGATCACCATCAGCATGATCAACAGGGCAAAGGCCAGCATCACACTATCGATAACCTGGGCACGCTGTTGATCCAGCAGTTGCTGGGCAGTGGCAATAGCGGCACTGAGTTGGGCAATTTGCTGATTGACCTGGGTATGGCTGTCCAGGCGTAGTTGTAGCAGACGCTCGGTATTTTCCAGTTCGGCCTGGTAGCGCTTGAGTAGCGATAATAACTCCTGACGAATCTGGGGCAGCTTATCGGCGGCCTCTTGCTGCTGATTATCACGCTGGATACCGAGCAGGGCGGCAAAGTCGTCCTCTTGCTGTTTCTCTTTTACCCCCAGGGTCGGCAGTTTATTCAGACTTTCCGCCTGCTGACGTAACTGGGTCAGGGAGGCCAGCAAAATGGTACGCATGTCGCTGTTTTGTTGTTGGAAATAGCGGCTACGGTCATTGGTGAGTTTTTGCAGGCCGCCGAGTAACTCAACATTGAGATCGACAAAACGGAACAGCACCTCCTGTCTGGCATTGCTGCGTCCCGCCACAATGTAATCTTTCAACTGATCAAGGTGTTGGCGCTGCTCCCGTTCGTTCTGTGCCAGCAGGGCTTGCGGATCGCCCGCCAATTTGCCAGCGCCTCGCAGGTTAATCGCCATCTGTTGTTCCAGCGACTCAAATTGCGGCAGCAATAGTTCAACGAGCTCAAGGCGATACTGTGCCTGGAGGTCGCTGCGCAACTGTTGCAGGTTTTGTTCGGCGGCGGTGAGGGTGAGGGCATCACCCGAGCGTAGATAACTGGCCAACACATCCTTGAGTTCTAACTGAATCCGGTCTTTCAGTTGATTGAAGTGATGCAGCTCGGTGAATGCCTGTTGCAGGCGCATCAGTCCCCAACTGAGGGTGGTGGCCAGCAGAATCACCAGCAATACATTAATAAAGGTAGAAACCCGGGTGGCGGTGGAGATTCGCATAAGTGTCCTACGGCTGAAGAGAGAACGCGGGCAGCTTATGAAGGTTGGATGACAAAGGTATGACAATGAGTCTGTTTGGCGGGATAGAGTGATGGATTCGAGCGCAGCATGAGGAGCCAGCAGAGGAGCTCTGCTGGCGAGGTGGTTTAACAGTAGCGGCCCCATAGCTGCAGGCGGGAGGGGGTATGGCCCCCCAGGTGGACGCGGTTGAGGGCCACGCGCCAATGGCTGGCCTGTACCGGGTTTTCGCCGGTGTTGGGGTTGACATCAAAATGGGGAAATTTGGAGCTGGAGATTTCCAGACGCAGACGATGACCCGATTTGAACAGATTGCTGGTGGGCATCAGCTGCAGGGTGAGTGGGTAGCATTTACCGGGCTCCAGCAGGCTGGGTTGTTGCCAGGACGAATGGAAACGGGCACGCATAATGCCATCGCACAGGTTCATCGCGTAGCCCTGGGGCAGGTTGCTGCTGGAAGGATAGACATCGACTAATTTGGCGGTGAAGTCGGTATCAGGGCAGTCGGAGCTGATCCACAGTTGTACCTCGACCGGGCCGGTGACTTCCAAATCCCGCTGCAGGGGCTCGGTCTCAAAAATCAGTACATCGGCACGGGAGCTCAGCGGCAGGTAAGGTGGGGTGCAGCCATAGAGTCCTTCCCGTTCAACCTGGTTGAAGGCCCCGCCCTCCATCAAGGGGGCACCGGAGGTAATGGCGCCCCCAATAGCGGGCACCGGGTGGCTGGGGTCAAAGCGGAACTGGCGCAGGCTGGCTTGGGGCTCAGGATGATGGCTTAAGTTACCCTGACTGCTCAGGTAAAACTGTAAGGGACTCAGTTGTTCCGGTGGCCATTGTTGGCTTTGCAGCCATTCCCCGCCATGCTGCAGGTGACCTTTATCATTCAGCTGGGCTGGCCCCCCTCCCATACGGAAATACTGCACTTTGGGGGTTTGAGGACTCCAAGCGGGCTGCTCATCGAATAGCCAACGGCGGAACCAGTTAAGGCGTAGCTGGAAGTAGTCCTCGGCTAATTGGCCATCGAGGACTGCGTTGTGGCCAAAGTCCACCTCACCTGCATGTTGTTCACTGCGTGAGCCGTGAATCCAGGGGCCCATGGCCATGTAGTAAGGGCCGCGATGATGTTGGCTCAGGCCAATAAAGTTGGCTGGAATGGTGCCGGCATAGGGGTCATACCAACTGCACAGCATAAAAGTAGGCACATCGGCACACTGCTGATAATAGCCCTCCGCCCACAGTCCAAGGCGCTGCCATTGTTCATCAAAGTTAATCGACTGCCACTGTTTAAACAGATATTGCTCATATTGCGGATGCCAGCGTAGCGGCGAGTGGCCAGGCTTCCAGGGCAGGCGGCTAAACCAGGCCCGTAAGTCTTCCTGGGCCAAAGCCTGATGCAGGACAGGATCGTTTTGTGCCTCTGGGCTGGCCAGAGCATGGCGATAGGCCCAGGTGACCTGCTTGAGTTCAAAGGCACCCCCTTGGCGAATGCCCGCCTGGTAGGCATTGGCAAAGCCGCCGGAGTCCATAAACATGCAGGCCAAACCCGGTGGATTCAGGCAGGCGGCAGCCAGTTGGGTATGGGCGGCATAGGACATGCCGGTCATGCCGATTTTGCCATTGCACCAGGGTTGTTGGGTGATCCACTCGAGGGTGTCGTAGCCATCTTCCGCTTCGTTAATGTATTTGCTGAATTCGCCCTCTGACTCATAGCGGCCACGACAGTCTTGCATGACCACAGCAAAACCGGCGGCGGCAAAACGCTTGGCCAGTTGCTCCCGGGTTAAAGGAGTGGGCTGGGCACGACTGTACTCACGCTGGGAAATGGCCTGTTTGCCGTAGGGGGTACGCTCGAGGATGACGGGCCAGGGTTGCTGGTGACTGGAGCCGGGCAGATAAATGTCAGTTGCCAGGCGAATGCCGTCACGCATGGGGACCATGATGGAGCGCAGGATCTGGATATCCTGTTGAGGTGCAGTTGCATCCTGGGTGTGCATGGTATGGATTCCATTGCAAAAAGGGCGGAGGGGCTGTTGCCAGCCCCTGGGTATTACTGGCGGATGTCAGCGGCCAGGGTGGCCTCTTGGCGACCGGTTTCGAAAATCAGACCCTGACGCGCCGCCCAGGTTTGTTTTTCAAAATACAGCGGCAGAATGCCGTAATCTTCCATCGCCACCTGGGTTGCGAGCTGCAGCAGTTCTTCATGCTGAGCGGGGTCGGCCTCCTGCTCGGCGGACTCAATCACCCGGTCAAATTCGCTGTTGCTGTAGCGGCCTCGGTTAAACAGACCATGACCGAGGTCTTTGTCATAGCTATGCAGCACCTGGTTGAGGCCCCGCAGTGAGCTGCCGGTGCTGGAGCCAAAGCCCATCAGGAACATGCTGAAATCCAGTGCGGAGGCACGTTTGAAATACACGTTGGCGGGCATCACCTCAACGGCAACCTCCAGGCCACCCCGGCTCAATAATTGGGCGACGGCTTGAATCACCTGGGCATCATTCTGGTAGCGGTTATTGGAGCTATGCAGCACCATTTTGAAGCCATCACCATAACCGGCTTCCGCCAGCAGTGCCTTGGCCTGCTCGACATTGGCTTGGGGCACGGGGAAATTATCAATAAAGCCTTCTAAGCCGGCGGGGACAAACTGGCCGGTAGGTTCGGCGGCACCGCGCATAATCCGCTCACTAATGGCCTGGCGGTCGATTAGTAGGCTGAGGGCCTGACGTACTCTGGCATCACGCAGGGGGTTGTTAATGGCGCTGCCATCTTTAGCGGTAATAAAGGGCGTTTGTTCGCGGTTGGAGTCCATGTGCAGGTAGATCAGGCGGGCAGAGGCTTTTTGCCATACCTGTAGCTCGGCTTTGCTCTGCAGGTTGGGTAAGTCTTGGGTGGGGATGTCCTCAATCATGTCGACACTGCCAGACAGCAGCGAGGCTACCCTGGAGGCGCCATTAGTAATGAAGCGGAAGGTGACTTCATCAAAGTGAGGTTGTTTGCCCCAGTAGTGTGGATTGCGTACCGCTTTAACAAACTCCCCACGGCGCCACTCCACAAATTGGTAAGGGCCAGTACCGATCATCGCCGGGCCGTTATTGAAGTCATCGCTGCTGACATCCAGTGCCAGTTCGGAGGGCAGGATATAGAGGTTGCCGATTTCCTTGATAAAGCGCGGGGAGGCCTCGCTGAGTTTGATCACCAGGGTGTGGGCATCCTTGGCTTCGATACTAATAATTTTGGCGACATCGCTATCGAAGGAGGCCGGGCTATTCTGCACCTGGGGAATGCGCTTGACAGTGTAGACCACATCAGCGGCATCAAAGTCACTGCCGTCACTGAACTTGACCCCTTGGCGCAGTTTGATTTCCCAGGTGAGCAGATCCAGCTGGCGCCAGGATTCCGCCAGGTGCGGCTGCATGCGCATGTCCTGGTCATAGCGCACCAGTCGCTCAAAAAACTGTGAAGCGGTGGCCTGATTGGGGGAGGTGCGCGAGTAATGCGGGTCCATAGAGGGTTGCTCGGCGGCAATGCCCAGGGTCAGGCTGGCGGCCTGCACGCTGGTTGCCAAGATGCTGGACAGCAATAAGGATGTGGTCAGGATGCTTTTCATTGTTGTACTCCTGTTAGGCCTCGATTAAATGGCAGGCAATGCGCTGGCCGCTGCTAAGGGTGCGCAAGGGGGGGCGTTTTTGGCTGCATTCGGGCATGGCCTGAGGGCAGCGTGGGTGAAATGGACAACCCGCAGGTGGGTTGAGCGGTGAGGGGATTTCCCCCTGAATTGGTTGATAGTGTTTTTTGCCCAGGCTGATTTGCGGGATGGCGTTGAGCAAGGCCTGGGTATAGGGATGCAGGGGGCGGCTGAAGAGGGTCTCCACCGGCGCCTGCTCGACAATGCGGCCCAGGTACATGATCACCACTTCATCGCAGAGGTGTTCCACCACCCCCAGATCATGGCTGATAAACAGGTAGGTAAGCTGTCGCTGCTGGCGCAGCTCCATCAGCAGGTTGAGTACCTGAGCCTGAATGGAGACATCCAGAGCCGCCACTGACTCATCGCAGATAATCAGTTCAGGATTGACCGCCAGGGCACGGGCAATGCCAATGCGCTGGCGTTGCCCACCGGAAAACTGATGGGGGAAGCGATGGCGGATGCCCATATCCAGCCCCACCATCTGCAGCAGTTGCTCCAGCCGGGCTGGTGCCTCCTGCTTGCTGACCAAACCGTGCACCAAGGGGGCTTCCATAATGATGTCCGCCACACGGCGGCGCGGGTTCAGGGAGGCATAGGGATTCTGAAAAATCATCTGTACCGCTAACTGCACCTGGCGCTGCTGTTGTGCTGACATCTGGGCACGATCCTGGCCCTGAAAGCTGACCTGACCGCTGCTTGGGGTTAATAACTGCGCGATCAAACGGGCCAGGGTCGATTTGCCACAGCCGGACTCACCGACAATGCCCACCACCTGACCCTTGTTGATCTCCAGGTTGACCTCACTGACGGCATGCAGGGAGCGTGCTGGTTGGCTGAGGCCAATCCGGGTGAGGAGCCTGTCGGTAAAGTCCTGCGGAGGGGTGAATACCTTGCTCAGATTTTGCAGTTGCAATAAGGGGGCGTTATTCATGCCGATGCCTCCGGATGCCAGCAGCGGTATTGGTGATGTGGGGTGGCCTGGCGGATATCGGGCATCTGCTGGCACTGACTGTCAGCCTGGGGGCAGCGGCTGCGGAAGGGGCAACCCTCTTCCAAGGCAAGCAGGTTGGGGGTGCTGCCAGGAATTTGGTAAAGCGCCTGACCACGGCTGTTTTGGCTGGGCAGGGAGCGCAGCAGGCCCGAGGTATAGGGGTGATGCGGTTGCTGCAACACTTGTTGGGCGGGGCCGGACTCAATCAGTCGACCGGCGTACATCGTCAGAATACGATCCGCCAAGCTGGAAACCGCCGCCAGATCATGGCTGATCCACAACAGGGCAGTGCCCTGTTCGGCACAGAGCTGCTGGAATTGGTAGATGATCTGCCCCTGAATGGTGACGTCCAGGGCAGTGGTGGGCTCATCACAGATAATCAAGGCCGGGTTGTGCAAGAAAGCGATAGCAATGGCGACCCGTTGGCGCATGCCACCGGAAAACTGATGGGGGTAGGCGCTTAAGCGCTCATTGGCCGCCGGAATGCCGACTTGCTCAAGCACCTGCAGGGCCCGTGCCCGAGCAGCTTTGTGGCTGATCTTGTCATGGGCTTGCAGGGCTTCCACCATCTGCGTTTCGATGCTCAGCACGGGGTTGAGGGTCATCATCGGGTCTTGAAACACCATGGCGATTTGACGGCCACGCAGTTGGCGCAAAGCCTCATCCTCCAGCCCGAGCAAGGACTGGCCGCGAAAGCGGATGTCACCGGAGACGATGCGTCCTGGCTGATCGATCAACCCCAGAATAGAGAAGCCAAGGATGGACTTACCGGAGCCAGACTCCCCCACCAGACCGACCACTTCGCCGGGCTGGATTTGCAGGCTGACATCGTTAACCGCTTTGACGATCCCTGCTTCGGTAAAGAAGTGAGTGTGCAGATGCTGGATATCGAGTAATGGCGTGCTCATCGATGGCCTCACTTCTGCAGGCGTGGATTGAGGAGGTCGCGTAGGCGATCCCCAAGGATGTTGATGGAGAACAGGGTCAGCAGCAGTACCAGACCTGGGTAGAGGCTGATCCAATAGCTGCCGGACAACAGAAACTGGGAGCCATTGGCAATCAGCAAGCCTAGCGAGGGTTCGGTAATGGGCACGCCCAGGCCAAGAAAGCTTAGGGTCGCTTCGGTGCTAATCGCGCTGGCGGTTTGGATGGTGCCAATGACGATCAGGGGCGACAGACAATTGGGCAGCAGGTGGCGTAGCAGAATCCGTTGGGAGGGCAGGGCCAGACAGCGGGCAGCCTCCATGTACTCTTGGTTGGACTCCACCAGGGCACTACTGCGTACCGCGCGGGTGTAATAGGCCCACTGCACCACGACTAAGGCAAAGATGACCTTTTCTACCCCCTGACCGAGCATGGCCAGCAACAGCAGGGCTACCATGATGGTGGGGAAGCCGAGCATGATATCCACCGCCCGCATGATCAGGGTGTCAGTGCGGCCACCATAGTAAGCGGCGATCAGGCCGAGAAAGGTGCC
The DNA here is from genome assembly GCF_000619885.1 of Balneatrix alpica DSM 16621. GTDB lineage: Bacteria > Pseudomonadota > Gammaproteobacteria > Pseudomonadales > Balneatricaceae > Balneatrix > Balneatrix alpica. The sequence goes on from NZ_KK211041.1 coordinate 264,844, forward strand.
GATAGTCATGGCGATCAAGCCGGAGAACACTCCCACAAAGAGACTGGTGCGCAGGCCGTACAGAATCGCGGAGAACATGTCACGGCCCTGGCCGTCAGTGCCCAGGTAATAGGTCAGGGTGGCGGCAAAGTTCTGGCTGCCGGGGGCCAGCTGGGCATCCATGATGTCGATGCTGGCTAAGTCATAGGGATTTAGCGGCGCCAGCCAGGGGGCAAAGAGCGCAGCCAGGATGACCAGCAGGCAGCAGAGCAAAGCTAAGGCGGACAGCGGCTTGCTCAACAGTTGGCGGACAATGCGCAGGGCAGCAGTGGAGCCCTGTAGCGAGGCGTGCGATGAAGTGGGGTGGGTCATTGTTGCGAGCCTCCCAGACGAATACGGGGATCAAACAGGGAGTAGAGGATGTCGACGATCAGGTTGATGGTGATAAACATGAACACCACCAGCATCAGATAACCCACCACCACCGGGCGATCGAGGTTGTTGATACTGTCGATGGTCAATTTGCCCATGCCGGGCCAGGCAAAGATGGTTTCCGTCACCACGCCATAGGCAATCAGCGAACCAAACTCCATGCCGATGATGGTGATCAGCGGAATCATGGTGTTCTTCATCGCGTGCACCAGCACTATGCGCCGCGGGGTTAAGCCCTTGGCACGGGCGAACTTGATGTAGTCGCTGAGCATCACCTCGCGCAGGCCGCTGCGGGTCATGCGCATGACAATGGCGATTTTGAACAGCGCCAGATTGAGGGCTGGCAGCAACAGATGGCGCAGGCCATCCCAGGTGACCAGGCTGGTTTCAATACCCAGTAAGGTGCCGGTTTCGCCACGGCCGTTGGGCGGCAGTACGCCCAAGATCACCGAGAACACCATGATCAGCATTAGCCCCTGCCAGAAGTTGGGGATACTGAAACCGAGGATCGAACCTGTCATCAGGCTGCGATCCAACCAAGTATCAGGATAGAGGCCAGCCAGCATCCCTAATGGCATGCCGATCAGCAGGGCAAGGAGCAGAGCCACCAAGGCTAACTCAAAGGAGGCGGGCATCCGTTCGATCACCAGCTCCAGGGTTGGGCGGTTATAGACGAAGGAGGTGCCCAGATCGCCCTGCAAGGCATTGCTGACAAAGGTCAGATACTGCTGCCAGATGGGTTGATCGAGCCCTAGATTGCGAATGGCTGCTTCGATTTCCGCCTGAGTCGACTCAGGGTGAATCATCAGCTCAATGGGGTCGCCAATGGCGTAGATGCCAAAGAAGACGATCATGGACACCAACCAGAGCACGACCAGACTCTGTAGGAGTCGGCGCACAATAAACACAGCCATAGTTTTTCCTCAGGCTGGCCAGAATCGCTTCTGACCTGTTGTTGTTATTTGCATGACTAATAAATAACCCCCTCTTGACGATGGGGAAATAGGATGGCTAATTCCTGTTGAGCTATCGAAAAAACCAATAGGGTCGCGTATGAAACTGGGGCAGCTTAAGGCATTCCATGCCATCCATACTTTGGGCAGTACCGTGGCAGCGACCCGGCAGCTGGGTTTATCGCAATCGAGTATCAGCAGCCTGCTGAGTCAATTCGAAAAGGAGTTAGGTTTTCCCCTCTATGAGCGGGAAAAGGGCCGTTTACAGATGCGCCCGGAGGCAGAGGAAATTTTTCAGCAGGTGCAACTGGTGTTGCAGGAAGTCGATACCCTGACCCGTTTAGCCGACAGTTTGAAGCAGCAGCAGGATGGGGTGTTACGGGTTGCGGTACCCGGCAGCTTGACCGAGCGGGCGCTAATTAGCGTATTAAAACAACTACAGCAGGAAGCCCCCAAGGCCAAGCTCAGCGTTTACGTCAAACCCTATGAAAATATTCAGGAAATGGTGGCAGAGCGGAAAATTGATGTGGGGGTGGTGAAGCTGCCATTGATTCAACGGGAGCTGCAGGCGATTCCCCTCTGCAGTGCCCAGACGGTGGTGATTCTGCCTAAAAATCATGCGTTGGCGCAGTTGGAGGTGGTCACCCCGCGTGATCTGCAAGGGCAGCGCCTGATTGTGCTGGGGGGAGCGGTGACCTTTTGGCAGGATATTGCGAACCTGCTGAAAACCCGTGAAATCGAGGTGGAGATGTCATTAGTGGTGCATGACACCCGGGCGGCCTGTGCGCTGGTGGAGGCAGGCCTGGGGATCTCCTTGGGCAATGCGCTGATGGTGTCCCAATATGAGCGGATGGATATTTGCTGGCGACCCTTTAAGCCAGCAGTGATGCATGAGTTTTGTCTGATTCACCATCCAGCCCTGGCCCGTACTCGCTTGTTTGAGCGCTTTCACCGCCTGCTTGAGCAGGAGATACAGGCCAGCTTTCAACCCACTCCCAGTGATTGACCGTCACCAGCAGCGGGGTAAGATGGCACAACAGACAAGGAGAGATTATGGCCACTATTTTTAGCAAGATTATCAGCCGCGAGATTCCAGCGGATATCGTCTATGAAGATGAACAGGTGCTGGCGTTTCGCGATATTAATCCGCAAGCGCCGATTCATGTGCTGATTATCCCCAAGAAGGAAATCCCCACCATCAATGACATTCAGCCAGAAGATGAGGCGTTGGTCGGTAAGCTCTACACCACGGCAGCCAAGTTGGCGAAGGAGTGGGGGGTCGCTGAGGATGGTTACCGGGTGGTGATGAATTGCAATCAGCAGGCGGGGCAGACGGTGTATCACATCCATCTGCATATGCTGGCGGGTAAGCCCCTGGGTTGGCCACCCTATACCGAGGTGATGAAACAAGGGTAAGTCATTGCATGAAGGGGCTGTCGCTGGGCAGGTTGCAGCGGTGGCGCCCTGCATCCCTGATATGGACAGGTGATGTAGCAGTGCCAGGTTGGAAAAATCCTCTCTGACTACCCTGATTGCGGCTTTCTTTTCCAGCCATCTGGTTAATCTTTTGATGTGGGTCAGGCAGTTCTTTGTGCGTTGCACCATGGAACTGCTTCTTTGCTAAGCTTGAGGGCATCTTTGCACTTGCGCGCAGCGCGAAGGAGCCCTCAATGCACGCCAGTATCCATAATGCCCCCGCCCATGAGCAGCTTGAATATTTTGTTCGTATGGCGGAAACCACGCCACCGATGCCGACTGCGGTGGTGCATCCGGTTGATCCTAACAGTTTGGAAGGTGCGATAGAGGCGGCCAAACATAACTTGATTGAGCCAGTGCTAGTGGGGCCTGCGCATAAAATCGAGGCCTGTGCCAAGCAGTTGGGCCTGGATCTCTCCCCCTATCGTTTGATTGATGTGGAACACAGCCATGCGGCGGCAGCGATGTCTTGCCAGCTAGTGCGCAAAGGGGAAGTGCAGGCCTTGATGAAGGGCGGGATTTCCTCCGATGAGTTTTTGTCAGCGGTAATGGATAAAGAGGCCGGCATCCGCACCGCTCGTCGTTTATCCCATGTCTTTGTGTTGGATGTACCGCTTTACCATAAGCCGCTATTTATTACCGATGCGGCGATTAATATTGCCCCTGATCTCAGTGCTAAGCGGGATATTCTGCAAAATACCATCGACTTCTGTCAGCGCCTCGGTATTCAGACCCCTAAAGTTGGCATTCTGGCGGCGATTGAAAAGGTCAATGCGCGGATGCCCAGCACCCTGGATGCCGCCGCCCTGTGCAAGATGGCGGACAGAGGGCAAATTCAAGGCGCTATTCTGGATGGCCCCTTAGCCTTCGACAACGCCATCTCCGCCGAAGCGGCACGGGATAAGCATATTGAGTCACCGGTCGCAGGGGATGTGGATATCCTGCTGGCTCCTGACTTGGAAGCAGCCAATATGCTGGGTAAACAGCTGATTTACCTCTCTGGCGCCAAGTCGGCTGGTTTGGTGTTGGGGGCACGGGTGCCGCTGATTTTGACCAGCCGTGCGGAGAAAACCTTGGGGCGCTTAGCCTCTTGCGCCTTGGCTGCACTCTTTATGCATCCCAAACAGGACGAGGAATAAATGATGCTAGTGCTCACCATTAATGCTGGTTCTTCCAGTCTTAAGACAGCGCTTTATCAGCGTCAGGGTGCGCACTGGCAGCCGTTGAGTCAGGCTCATATTAGTGGCTTGACCCAGGCGGAGCCCCAGTGCCAGTGGCAAGAACATGAAAGAGTCGTGAAGGAGCCGCTGCCCTGGCTGGGTCAGCAGCCACAGTCAGAGCGAGCCAAGGCAGCGCTGGACCATCTGTTCAGTCACTGGCGCAGTAAGGGGTGGCTTGCCCAGGTACAGGTAGTGGGACATCGGGTGGTGCACGGTGGGCAGCGCTATCAACAGCCCATACGGGTGACCAAAGCGGTGTTGGCAGAGCTGCGTACGTTTAACTCTCTGGCCCCCTTACATCAACCCTATAATCTGCAACTGCTGGAGTTGGCGGCTGAGGCGCTGCCTGGGGTGGCTCAGGTGGCTTGTTTTGACACCATGTTCCATGCAGGGATGCCTAAGGTTGCCACTCGTTTTGCTATTCCCCGCGAGTTAACGGAGCAGGGCATCCTGCGTTATGGCTTTCATGGCTTGTCTTATGCCTATGTTTATCAGCAGTTACAGCAGCTATCGCCACGGCAGGCCCAGGGCAAGGTGATCATTTGTCATCTGGGGGCAGGGGCGAGCATGTGTGCGATTAAGAATGGTCAGTCGATTGCCTCCACCATGGGGTTTACCGCGGTAGAGGGACTACCGATGGGTAGCCGCAGTGGCAGCCTGGATCCGGGGGTGTTGGTGCACCTCATGCGGGAACATGGCTGGGATGCACAGCGGTTGGAGCAGTTCCTCTACAAGGAGTGTGGTTGGTTTGGTATGTCCGGCGGGATCAGCAGTGAAATGAAAACCCTGCGCGCCAGCCAGGATCCTCGGGCAGAGGAAGCGATTGAGGTATTTATTTATCGCTGTGTGCGGGAAATTGGCAGTTTGGTGGCGGCGTTACAGGGGCTGGATGCTTTGGTCTTTACCGGCGGGGTGGGGGAGCACGATGCTCAAACCCGGGCAGAGATTTTGCAGCAGCTAGGATGGCTAGGGGTGCAAACGGATGAGTTGGCAAACCAGCAGCACCAATTACACCTGCATACCGAGTCCTCTCGGGTGGGGGTTTGGGTGATTCCCACTAATGAGGAGTTAATGTTGGTACAACATGCCAGTGCTTGTATCCCTAGTGCTGGTTAGCGGGGTTAAGCAGGCATAAGGGGTAAGCAGGGCATATATGCGGATTAGCCCTGATGTTGCGTCCCAGCTGATTTGCCGATAAGAAGGAGTGCACATGCACTCCTTTTGCGTTTGAAGAAGGTCGAAAACCCGTGGTCGCACAGGTACCCCCTCGCGTTGGTTTGAAGTTTGGCCGTCAGATGTATTTGCTCAGGTTATTAGCCTGTAGCATGCAGTCTATTGCCTGTAGCGCACTATTGTGGGAGCAGCAGTCTCCCTGGTGGATGTGGTGGGGGATTCTCGGTACAGGCGTGGTTTGGCCGCATCTGGCCAGGCGTCGTACGCTGCGCCATAGCAAGCCCTATTTAGCTGAACGACAACATGTGCTGATTGATAACCTGATTGGCGCTGTGGTGGTGGCATTATTGGGCTTTAGTCTGGTTCCCAGTGTGATTCTGTTTACCATCTTAATGATGGAATCCGGTTCCGTCGGTGGACAGCGTTTTATGCTGAAAAGCCTGGGGAGCTGGTTACTTGGTTTGCCCCTAGGGGCGCTTATCAGTGGCGGGCTGTGGTTGCCGCAGAGCAGTCTGCTGGTCTCGCTGGCGGCCTTACCGATGTTGTTAACCTGCAGTCTGGCCTCGGCCATTATCACCTATGCGCAGGCGCGGCATTTAAATGAGCAGAAAAATCAATTCAGAGAGCTGAGCCGGCGTGATGGGCTGACAGGCTTGTTCAATCGTCTGTACTGGGAAGAAATGGTCGCGATGCATTTTCTCCAGTGTGGGGGTAAGGGCGTCTTGGCGATGTTGGATATTGATCACTTCAAGAAAATTAATGACCAACATGGTCATCGCCAAGGTGATGAAGCCCTGCGGCTGTTGGCAGAGGTGCTGCAGCAACAGGTGAAAGCCGGTATCTGTGGCCGTTATGGTGGTGAGGAGTTCGGCATCCTATGGCGGGAAATCAGCAGGGAGGAGGCGATCAAGCAGATGCAAAGGGTGCGTCGAGAATATCAGCAACGAATGGCAGCCCAGGGGCTTGAGTCTACGCTTAGTGTAGGAATGGTGGCGGCGGAAGTGGGTTGGCGTCGCTACGATGACTGGATTGAGGCCGCGGACCAAATGTTATATCGAGCCAAAGATGATGGGCGTGATCGTTTGGCTTGCTGGGAAGAAGCTGCCTGATACAGGACGAAACGCCCTGAGATCTTGCTGCTGGACTAGGCTTGCAGGCACAATCCCTAATATTCGCACCTAGGCTGATGATGATTCCCCATGCGCTATCCTGCTTCTAAGCTGCCCCAGGTGGGCACGACCATCTTCACGCAGATGTCCCAGTTGGCTGCCGAACACGGAGCCATCAACCTGTCGCAAGGCTTTCCGGATTTTGATGGCCCGGCCCTGTTGAAGGCCAGGGTCAGTCATTACCTTGAGCAGGGGTTTAACCAGTACGCGCCGATGACCGGTGTGCCCGCGTTACGCCAGGCGCTGGCGCTGAAGACCGAGCAGCTGTATGGCCGTAAGACTTGCCCAGATACTGAGGTCACCATTACCTCGGGGGCGACGGAGGCGATTTTTGCGGTGATCAGTGCGTTGGTGCGCACGGGGGATGAGGTCATCGTGTTTGATCCTGCCTATGACTGCTATGAGCCGGCGATCAGCCTCAATGGGGGCTTGACCCATCATCTCCCCTTGATGCCGCCTGATTTCAGCATTGACTGGCAGCGTTTGGCCGAAGCGATTCATGCGGGCACCCGGCTGATCATTCTGAATAACCCCCATAACCCCACTGGTGCGTTGCTCAGCGCTGCTGACTTGCAGCAGTTGGCGGAGTTACTGCGGGATACGGACGTGTTGCTGCTGGGGGATGAGGTGTATGAGCACATTGTCTTTGATGGGCAGCCCCATGCCAGTCTACTTAGCCACCCAGAGTTGGCGCAGCGCTCACTGGTGGTATCTTCGTTTGGCAAAACCTATCACACCACTGGCTGGAAGGTGGGTTATTGCATTGCCCCAGCGCCCTTAACCGCCGAGGTACGCAAGGTTCACCAGTACCTGACCTTTAGCACCATTACTCCGGTACAGCTGGCCCTGGCGGACTTTGTGCAGCAACAGCCGCAGCATTATCAACAGCTACCGGCTTTTTATCAGACCAAGCGTGACGAGTTTTGTCAGTTAGTCAGTGGCGGACGTTTCCATTATCGCCCCGCCCAGGGCACCTATTTCCAGTTGCTGGATTACAGCGAAATCAGTGATAAGGGCGATGTGGAAATGGCACGTTGGTTAACCACTGAGATCGGGGTAGCGGCGATACCCATATCGGTGTTTTATGCCGAGCCGCCACAGGAGCTGCGTTATTTGCGTTTCTGTTTTGCCAAAAATACTGACACCTTGCAGCAGGCGGCGGCACGCCTGAACGCCATTTAGGCCTGAGACGAAAGAGAGATCACCATGGATGAATTGCGTTTAAGTTTGCTGCAGACCACCCTGCATTGGCATGACTGGCAGGCCAACCGTGCTCATTTGCAGGGGCAAATGCAGCCCCTCTATGGTCAGACGGATGTGATCGTGCTGCCGGAGATGTTTAGTTCCGGTTTTACCATGGAGGTGGCCAGCCAAGCGCAAAGTCTGGATGGGGAGGTGATGCAGTGGCTGCGTGAGCAGGCGGAAGCCAGCGCGGCGGTAGTCTGTGGCAGTGTGGTGATGGCGACTAGCGAAGGCTATGTTAACCGCTTTATTTGGATGCCCCCCAGTGGTGCCTTTAGCTATTACGACAAGCGCCATCTGTTTCGGATGGGCAATGAGCATCAGCATTATCAGGCGGGGCAGCGCCGAGTGGTGATTGAACACCAGGGCTGGCGGATTATGCCTTTGATTTGCTATGACCTGCGTTTTCCGGTGTGGAGTCGTAATCGCAATGACTATGACCTGTTGCTGGTCACGGCCAATTGGCCGGAGCGCAGACGCGCCCACTGGCTGGCATTGGGACAAGCCCGGGCGATCGAAAACCAGGCCTATGTAGGGCTCTGTAATCGCATTGGTGAGGATGGTAATGGTTGGCAGTTTAGCGGTGATTCCTGCATTTTTGCCCCCCAAGGGCAGAGTCTGGCAGGGTTGCCCCCTCATCAAGCAGGGGTAGTACAGGCCAGTCTGAGCCTGGCGGAGCTACAAGGTTATCGACAAGAGTTTCCTGCCTGGCAGGATGCGGATGACTTCAGCTTGCAGCTGTAGTCCAGACTGGATAAATCAAGGGGAGCAGTGGCTCCCCTTATTTTATTAACAGAAAAGTTATTGTCAGAGTGGTTACTGTCGAATATCGCTAGATGCTGACCAGGCTTAGCGCTGCAGCGCACGCCAGCCGATATCTTTGCGATAGAACATACCCTCCCAACTGATTTGTTCCGCCAATGCATAGGCTTGACGTTGGGCAGCGGCGATGTCTTCTCCCAGTGCTGTTGCGCAGAGTACCCGGCCACCGTTGGTTAGCACTTGCTCACCGTCCAGACGGGTTCCAGCATGGAATACCTTGGCTTCATGGCTATTAGATTGAGGTAGGCTGATCGCATCCCCTTTGGGGTAGTTGCCAGGATAGCCCGCTGCCGCCAAGACCACTCCCAAGCTTGGGCGTGGGTCCCACTGTGCTTCTACCTGATCCAGCTGCTTCGCCAAGGCAGCTTCGCAGAGGCTGACCAGGGAGGTTTGCAGGCGTAGCATGATCGGTTGTGTCTCCGGATCACCAAAGCGGCAGTTGTACTCGATGACCTTGGGGGCGCCGCTGGCATCAATCATCAAACCGGCATAGAGAAAACCGGTATAGGGAGCACCTTCTGCCGCCATACCCCGCACGGTGGGCAGAATGACTTCTTCCATCACCCGCTGATGCACCTCAGGGGTCACCACAGGAGCGGGAGAGTAAGCACCCATACCGCCGGTATTGGGGCCGGTATCACCATCTCCGACACGCTTATGATCCTGGCTGGTGGCCATCGGCAGCACATTTTCGCCATCGACCATGACGATAAAGCTGGCCTCTTCACCCTGCAAAAATTCTTCGATCACCACCCGGCAACCGGCATCACCAAAGGCATTGCCAGAGAGCATGTCTTTGACCGCGGCTTCGGCTTCTTCCAGCGTCATGGCGACGATCACACCCTTGCCCGCAGCGAGACCATCGGCCTTAACCACGATGGGGGCACCCTGCTCGCGTAGATAAGCCAGGGCGGGTTCGATCTCGGTGAAATTACCATAGTTGGCGGTAGGAATTTGGTGGCGTGCCAGAAAGTCTTTAGTAAAGGCTTTGGAGCCTTCCAGCTGCGCGGCGGCTTGACTAGGCCCAAAAATAGGCAGGCCACGTTGTTGGAATAAGTCCACCACTCCAGCAACCAAGGGCGCCTCTGGGCCAACGATGGTCAGGGCAACCTGCTCACGCTCGGCAAAGTTGGCCAGCTCTTCCAGTGCCAGAACATCAATCGCAATGTTTTCCAACTTGGGCTCAAGGGCTGTACCAGCATTACCGGGAGCCACGTAAACGGTGCTTACCCGGGGGTCTTGGGCGGCTTTCCAGGCCAGTGCATGTTCACGACCGCCATTACCAATCACTAGAATTTTCATCAAGGACTCCTACTCAGGATTAGTGGCGGAAGTGGCGCATGCCAGTGAAGACCATGGCAATGCCATGTTCATTAGCCGCATCAATCACTTCCTGATCACGCATGGAGCCACCGGGCTGGATCACGGCGGTGATACCGGCTTTGGCAGCGGCATCAATGCCATCACGGAAGGGGAAGAAGGCATCAGAAGCCATCACCGAACCCGCGACTTCGAGGCCTTCATCGGCGGCTTTAATGCCGGCGATTTTAGCGCTGTACACCCGGCTCATCTGGCCTGCACCAACGCCAATGGTCATGCCCTCTTTGGCGTAGACGATAGCGTTGGACTTGACGAACTTGGCCACTTCCCAGGCAAACAATAGGTCACGCAGTTCTTGTTCGCTGGGTTGGCGCTTGCTGACAATTTTCAGGTCCTGCTGGCTGACCATGCCCTGGTCACGATCCTGTAACAGCAGGCCACCACAGACACGCTTGTAGTCCAGCTCGGGCTGGCGTTCGCTGTCCCAGCTGCCGCAAGCCAAGACCCGTACGTTCTGTTTGGCTGCCAGGATGTCCTGGGCCGCTTTGCTGACGCTGGGGGCAATGATGACTTCGACAAACTGGCGGTCGATGATGGCCTGGGCAGTATCACCATCCAGTTCGCGGTTAAAGGCAATGATGCCGCCGAAGGCGGAAGTGGGATCAGTTTTGTAAGCGCGGTTATAGGCGTCCAGCAGATCAGTGCCAATGGCCACTCCACAGGGATTAGCGTGTTTGACGATGACGCAGGCGGGGTCCTTGAAGGGTTTGACACATTCCAAGGCGGCATCGGTATCGGCCACATTGTTGTAGGACAGCTCTTTGCCTTGTAACTGCTGGGCAGTGGCGACACTGGCTTCCCCTACCTGGTGTTCCACATAAAAGGCGGCGCGCTGGTGGGGATTCTCGCCATAGCGCATGTCTTGCTTCTTCACTAACTGGGTAGAGTAAGTACGGGGGAAATCGCTGACCTGTTCGCCTACTTCGTTACGGGCACCAAAGTAGTTGGCAATCATGCCGTCATAGCGGGCCGTGTGCTCAAAGGCTTTGATGGCCAGATCATAGCGCAGCGCTTGGCTGAGTTGACCCTGATTGGCCTCCAGCTCGGCGAGTACGCGCTCATAGTCTGCAACATCGGTGACGATGGCTACATGGGCGTGGTTCTTAGCGGCAGAACGCACCATGGTGGGGCCACCGATATCAATATTTTCAATTGCATCGGCGAAGCTGCAGTCTGCGCGGGCAACGGTTTGGGCAAAGGGATAGAGATTGACCACCACCATGTCGATAGGGGCGATACCGTGCTGCTGCATGACGTCATCGTCCTGACCGCGACGGCCGAGGATACCGCCGTGCACTTTGGGGTGCAGGGTTTTGACCCGGCCATCCATCATTTCCGGAAAACCGGTGTAGTCGGAGACTTCGGTAACGGCCACACCCTGTTCCTTGAGCAGGCGATAGGTGCCGCCGGTAGACAGCAACTCGACGCCACGGGCGCTGAGGGCACGGGCAAAGTCCAGCAGGCCAGCTTTATCAGAGACGCTGAGCAGGGCGCGGCGTACAGGGCTAAGGTGTTGGTCTGACATGGTGTGAATCCCCACAATATGCTAAAGAGTGTTCGCCGTGACTGGCACGATCACGGCGAAAATAAACCTACAGGTTAAAAAAGCAAAAAGGCGGACAAGCCGCCTTTTCAGGATTAGAGCAGATCGTACTGCTTGAGTTTTTTACGCAGGGTACCGCGATTCAGTCCCAGCACCTTGGAGGCTTTGGTCTGGTTGTCTTTGGTGTAGTGCATCACCGTTTCAAACAGGGGTTGTTCAATTTCCGCCAACACCATTTGATAGACATCTTGTACTTGCTGACCGTCCAGTTGCTTGAAGTAGTTTTCCAAGGATCGGGCCACGGTATCGCGCAGAGTTTGTGAAGTCTCTGCGGGCACAACAGGCGTCAGTGTCTTTTTAACTTCGCTCGGCGTTTCTTGAGTATTCAATTTCGTCAGTGCCATATTCATTTATGCCGCTACCTCGGTTATCTCGCTGAGGTGGTTAAAGTACTTGCTCAGCGCTTCCACTTGCTGTTCTGCGGAATCGATAGTGTTGAACTCTTTGCGGAAGTTCTGTCCGCCTGGCTGCTGTGCCAGGTACCAGCCCACATGCTTACGGGCAATGCGGGCTCCCTGCTCTTTACCATAAAAGGCGTGCAGGGCGGCCAGATGCTCCAGCAATAGTTGCCTGACCTCCGCCAGAGGCGGTGGGGACAGCAACTTACCTTCCCGTAAATAATGATCTATCTCGCGAAAGATCCAGGGGCGTCCCTGCGCAGCCCTGCCTATCATCACAGCATCGGCTCCTGTATGAGCTAGAACCGCTGCTGCTTTGGCGGGGCTGTCGATATCTCCATTAGCAAAGACAGGTATGGACACAGCGGCCTTGATGGCAGCCAGGGTGTCGTATTCTGCTTCACCACGAAAACCATCTGCCCGGGTGCGCCCGTGAACTGCTAGGGCAGCGATCCCACAGGATTCCGCTAACCGGGCGACAGTGACCCCGTTACGGCTGTCTTGACACCAGCCGGTGCGAATCTTGAGGGTGACGGGCACATCTACGGCCTGAACGACAGCGTTCAGGATGTCAGCAACTAAGGCTTCGTCTTTTAATAAGGCGGAACCTGCTGCTTTATTACAGACCTTTTTGGCCGGACATCCCATGTTGATGTCGATGATCTGAGCGCCTCGCTCTGCATTGAGGCGAGCCGCTTCAGCCAGCATTTGGGGATCGCCGCCGGCGATCTGCACCATTCGGGGTTCGGGTTCGTCTGCGTGCACCATCCGTAATTGTGACTTACGGGTATGCCAGAGACGATGATCCGCGGTGAGCATTTCTGCTACTACCAATCCTGCTCCCATGCGACGGCACAGGTGGCGAAATGGTAAGTCGGTAACCCCGGCCATCGGCGCCAGAATAACCTGGCTATCCACTCGGTAGGGACCGATCTGAAACACTCAAACCTCCCCAAAATAAGGTTGCTGGTGGCCACTTTCTGAACAAGGGCGCCTATTCTACTCTTTCGATGGGAGCGGTTAAAGAGGGAATGTCGCTATTCGTTGGGTAGAACTGCAGGGTATAGCTGATGCTGGGCAAACCTGGGTCTTCTAGGCCGAGCTCCAGCTGAATCGGAGTATGGGCGGGCATCAACTCCAGGTTGACCAGCTCGCCTTGCAGATAGTCCTGTGGGCGTAGATAGCGTTGGGCGCTGGGGCGACCTTGTAGGTCATAGAAGGTGAGACCAAGCACAGGAAAGGGTTGGGCAAAGTCCGCCTGGTTTTCAATCAGGGTGCTGACCAGCAGCATTTTTTCGTAATCGGGATGATCACGAATGTACAGGTGCTGGCTGCGGATGGCCGCTAGATTTGAGCGGGCTTGCAGTCCACAGGGTAGATATTGACAAGCCCACTCGAAAGCAGGAGCCAGCGGTGCTTGCCAGGCCAGTTCCTGGCGCCACCACCAGAGTGCTTGCAGAGGAATGGCTAAGAGCAGTAATCCATTCAGCCAACGACCTTTGCTCTTTTTCTTGCGCTGCGGCAGAAGCGGAGGCTCGGCACTAAGCTGACCTAACACCTCTAAAGGTGCTAGAGGCTTGGGTAGTGGATCGAGGGCCAAGCGTTCTTTAGCAAAAGAGCGGGGCGTGTTGGCAGCGGAGGAGGCTAGGCCTGTAGCCGGTTGTGCGTGAAAAACTTGCATACACACCCCGCAGCGCACTCGTCCAGCGGCCTGTTGCAGCTGAGTCTGGGTGACTCGAAACTGGGTTTGGCAATGTGGGCAGCGTGCGATCACGGGGTTCATGGTTACTGACTCTTGCGAATGCCTTGGATACGTATCCAATCTTCTTTGCTGGCGGCGGGGCTCAGTTGGAAGTCCTGGCAATAAGCGGCTTCCACTTGCTCACGCTGATGACTGAGCAGGCCCGATAGTGCGAGTTGACCATGCTCTGCAACCAGTGCCGTTAACGTAGGGGCAAGGCTGGTAAGTGGGCCCGCCAGGATATTGGCCACCAGAACGTCTGCATGCAGCTCAGGCACTTGCTCTGGGTAGAGGGTCAATAAGCGCGAAGAGGCAATCTGGTTACGCTCGGCGTTATCACGAGTAGCCTCCAGGGCCTGGGGGTCAATGTCGATGGCATATACCTGCTTAGCGCCGAGCAGGAGCGCTGCAATACCTAGGATGCCGGAACCGCAGCCATAGTCGACGACAACCTTATCCTGTAAGTCGAGGCCAGCCAGCCACTCTAAACACAGAGCGGTGGTGGGGTGGCTGCCGGTGCCAAAGGCGAGGCCTGGATCCAGCATCAGGTTAGCGGCGCTTGGATCGGGTACCTCTTTCCAGCTCGGACATACCCACAAACGCTGACCAAACTGGATGGGATGAAAGTGCTCCATCCAGGCACGCTCCCAATCCTTATCCTCAAGAATCTCCACCTTGGCGGGTGGGAAGGCCTGATCGGGATAGTGCGCGGCAAAGAGCAGTTGTAGTTCAGTTAATGCAGCATCAATGTCGGTATCGCCGCTAAACAGACCGAGCAGATGGGTCTGTTGCCAAAGCGGGGTGGTGCCTAAATCAGGCTCAAAAATCGGCTGGTCTGCCGCATCCTGATAAGTGACGGATACAGCCCCCACTTCCAGTAACAGGTCTTCCAGTTGGCTGGCCTGGGCAGGCTCGATATCCAGGCGCATTTGTAACCAGGACATAGCAATCTCCAAAAAAAAGCCTCTTCACGGCGTGCCGCAAAGAGGCTGATAGGGCCGAAGCAGCCTCACTTAGCGGCTAACTTCTTCTCAAGATAGTGGATATTAACCCCGCCTTCGGCGAAGTGAGTATCCCGTACCAAATCCTTATGCAAGGGGATATTGGTTTTAATGCCATCCACAACCATCTCTTCCAGGGCAACCCGCATCCGTGCCAGGGCGGTGCTGCGATCTTCACCATGGGTGATCAGCTTGGCGATCAGAGAGTCATAGTAGGGCGGTACGCTGTAGCCACTATACAGATGGGAGTCGACACGAACCCCGAGGCCACCGGCGGCATGGTAGGTTTTGACCAAACCGGGGCTGGGCATAAAGGTTTTCGGGTCTTCTGCGTTGACTCGGCACTCGAAAGCATGGCCCCGGACCTTGACGTCTTCCTGCTTGATCGAGAGCGGCTGGCCTGCAGCAATCCGCAGTTGCTCTTTAACAATGTCGATACCAGTGATCATCTCGGTAACAGGATGTTCAACCTGAACCCGGGTGTTCATTTCGATAAAGTAGAAGCCGCCATCCTCATAAAGGAACTCAAAGGTGCCTGCGCCGCGGTAGCCAATCTTGATACAAGCATCCACACAGGCCTGCAGTACCTGAGCGCGGGCGGCAGGATCGACGTGAGGCGCCGGGGCTTCTTCCAATACCTTTTGGTGACGGCGCTGCAAAGAGCAGTCACGGTCATAGAGGTGGATCGCATTGCCCTGACCATCTGCCAATACCTGAACCTCAATGTGACGAGGATTTTCCAGGAATTTTTCCATGTATACCGTGCTATCGCCAAAAGCGGCTTTAGCTTCGGTGCGGGTGACATGGATGGAACTCAGCAGGCTGGCTTCAGTGTGTACCACGCGCATACCACGACCACCACCACCGGCGGCCGCCTTGATAATAACGGGGTAGCCGATGCGCTTGGCAGTAGCCATGATCTCATCGGGGTTGTCATTCAGCGGGCCGTTAGAACCGGGAACGGTTGGCACTCCAGCAGCACGCATGGCTTCAATCGCTGAAACCTTGTCACCCATCAGGCGAATAACGCTGGCGGTGGGGCCAATAAAGACGAAGCCGCTTTTTTCGACCTGTTCGGCAAAGTTGGCGTTTTCCGCCAGGAAACCATAGCCAGGATGGATGGCGGTGGCATCGGTGATCTCTGCCGCAGCAATCAACCGGGGAATGTTCAGATAGCTGTCGCTGGAGGAGTTGGGGCCGATACAGACGGCCTCATCAGCCAGGCGCACATGCTTGAGGTCCCGGTCGGCTTTGGAGTGAACCGCCACGGTCTTGATGCCCAGTTCTTTACAGGCACGCAGAATGCGCAGGGCGATCTCACCGCGGTTGGCAATCAGAACTTTTTCCAACATGAAGGAATCCTCAGCCGGTGAGTGGATTAGACGATGGTGACCAGCGGCTGATCAAACTCGACAGGCTGACCGTCTTCAACCAGGATAGCGCCAATGGTGCCGGACTTATCGGCTTCAATGTGGTTCATCATCTTCATTGCTTCGATGATGCAGATTACATCACCTGCTTTTACGGACTGACCCACTTCAACGAAGGATTTGGCGCCAGGGGCAGGTGAGCGATAACAGGTGCCGACCATGGGGGAGGTCACAACGTGGCCACTCAGAGCTTCGCTGGCAGGCGCCGCTGCGGGGGCAGCAGCAGGAGCGGGAGCGGCGGCAGGAACAGGAGCCGGGGCAGCAGGAGCGGCATAAGCCATCTGGGGCTGAACGGCTACGGTAGAGACACGACTGATGCGAACAGACTCTTCGCCTTCCTTAATCTCAATCTCGTTAATGTCAGACTCTTCCAGCAACTCAATCAGTTTTTTTACTTTGCGGATATCCATGCTTTCGTTCTCGTTTTTTGCGTCACTCAGGCAGCCTGCAGCTGATTCAGCGCGGCAGCCAGTGCTAGGTTGTAACCTTGGGCGCCCAAACCACAAATCACCCCTACGGCCAGGTCGGAGAAGTAAGAGTGATGACGGAAGGGCTCTCGCTTGTGCACGTTGGAAAGGTGCACTTCGATAAAAGGAATCGCGACAGCAGCCAGGGCATCGCGCAGGGCAACGCTGGTATGGGTAAAGGCGGCAGGGTTAATCAGGATAAAACTGATGCCCTGCTGGCGTGCCTGATGAACACGTTCGATCAGCTCATGCTCAGCATTGCTTTGAAAGGCATCTAGCTCGTGGCCAGCCTGCTGGGCTTGAGCCTGCAGGCTTTGATTAATGTCAGCCAGGGTAGTGGCCCCGTAAATCTGGGGTTCTCTCGTGCCTAACAAGTTCAGATTGGGACCATGAAGAACTAGCAGTTTTGCCATCTTTTCCCGCTTTGTTGACCCATTTTGCTCTAGACCAGCTACCTTTTTGACTCAGGGAAAAGGTAACCGACAATCTTGTTCCTGCAAGGCGCGCTTATGACCGCTGTTACAGTGGCGGCTAAGTTTGCCGAAAAACATAAACATAGTCTAGTTCGCTGTGATTTCACTTCATTACCCCGACTTTTCCTGCCAAATTTGCCCTATATTTTTTCTTAAATGGGCTGCGCAATGATCGTTTTTGCCGCAGGTTAAGGGCTGGCATCCTCGGGGGGGCTCTGTCAGACTTAGCAAAACCTTATATAAGTAGCCTCAGCTTGAGGTATGGCGGGAGAAGACTGCATGAGTTTGCGTAATCTGCTGTTTTCCTTTTTGGTTTGCCTCTTTCTGGCATTGCTCGGATTGAATCTGTTGTCGGCGGTACAAAACTATCGCAGCTATTTGCAGAATCAGTTGCAGGCACATGCGCAGGATGCGGCGACCTCCTTGGGTATCGTATTGACGACTGCAGTAGCAGAGGGGGATAAGGCGACGGCAGAGCGGATGATCGATGCAGTGTTTGATCGCGGCTACTACCAGCGTATCGAGTACCTGGATACTAATGGCAAGGTGCAGGTAGTGCGTCAGACTGGACGCGGAGTAGAGGATTTACCGGGTTGGTTTGTACGTTATGCTGATTTGCCTGCACCTCTGGCGGAGGCGCATGTTACCAGTGGTTGGTTGCAGCTGGGGCTAGTAAAAGTACAGGGGCATCCGGCGCAGGCGTACCATGACCTTTGGAGCTACCTGGTTAAGGTGTCATTGCAGTTTGGCGGTGCGCTACTGGTAGCCTTTATCTTGTTACATGTGCTGCTTAGCTGGGCGGTATTGAAACCGTTACATGTCTTGGAGTTGCATGCAAAGGCTTGGGCAGAGCGCCGTTTTAGTCCGATCAAGATGGAGCCCACTACGCGTGAATTGGGTAGCTTGGTCGGCGTGATGAATAAGATGGTACAGCGCCTGGAGTCGATGTTTTCCGATCAGTTGGGTGTCATTGACCATCTGCGTCATCAAGTCTGTGAAGATCCTTTGACGGGGCTGCTCAACCGTAGTGCCTTTGATGAACGCTTGCGCTCATTGTTGACTCTGCGTGAAGAGGGCGCGCGTTCTGGCTTATTGGTTCTAGTGCAGGTACGAGGCCTGGAGGACTTTAACAAGCGTTTTGGACGTGAAGCAGGGGATGATGTGCTTAAACGTCTGGCGGTGCGATTGCAGGAGAGTACCGATCAGAATGATGCCCTGGTGTGCCGTCGTACAGGTACCGATTTTGCGGTATTTGTGCCGGGTATCGCACAGGATCAGGCAGCCGACACTCTGCGTACTTTGTTTCAGCATTTGGTGCAGTTGGAGGTGATGTCAGAAAGTATCTGGCGTGATCGTCTGCACTTAGGCGGGGTATACCTCTACCCGCAAGAAGCTTTTGAGTTAGGGGCAGCATTTTCAGAAGCAGATTTAGCACTGCGCCAAGCCCAGCAAGAGGGACTGAATGCCTGTCATTTGGCTACCCCGCAAGAGCATGCGCGTAGTGCATCGGAGTGGCGTCAGTTCCTGGAAGGGGTGATTGCCCGTAATGAACTGCTGCTTTATTACCAGCCAGTCTACGATGGGCAGCGCAAACTGTTACATCATGAAGTCTATGTCAGGGTGCAGGATAGCCAGGGAGTGCTGGCTGCTGGGCAGTTTTTGCCAATGGCGGAGCAGTTTGGCTTGATGCCGGCATTAGATCGTCAGGTGCTGCAATTGTTGATCAATAACCTGAGCCTGAGTCGCAATCAGGGTAAGTTTTGCGTCAACCTGTCGTTGGCCTCTTGGCAGGATGAAGGCTTGGTCAGCTGGATGAAGTCCATTCTGGCAAGTCATCCGCAGGTAGCGAAACAGTTGTTACTTGAAGTGCCGGAATTTGCCTTGCGCCAATATCAAAGCTTGATTCAGGGGCAGATGGAACGCCTGCGTAGCCTGGGTATTGGTTTCTCGGTAGATCACTTTGGTACTGGCGGGGTGGCATTCTCCTACCTGAAATTGCTTCCCCTGAGCTGCGTCAAGGTACATCGCAGCTTTGTTAAGGATATTCAGGCTAAGCGGGACAGTCAGTTTTTTATGTTGTCGATGGCTCAGATTGCTCACGGCCAGGATATTTTGCTGTTGGCAGAGGGCATTGAGCATGAAGGGGAATGGGAACAGTTGCAGACCCTGGGGGTTGATGGGGGAATGGGTTATCTATTAGGACGTCCCCAGGCAGTGCCGATTAAAAGTTAACTTTTAGCCGAATTAGGCTAGCCGGGCAGGAAGCAGCTGCCCCTGAGCAAAGGATGAGGAAGCAGATGCGCGATTGGCTTAAAGCATGGTTGTTTGACGCAGAAGGACGTTTCTACTGGAGGATTATTGGCGTAGCGCTGGGTGGGTATCTGGTGCTGGCGATTCTGGTGGGGTTGGTGTGGTCCTTCACGCCGAGTGGGTTTGATGCCAAACAAGAGGCGCAAGCCTTGGCTGAACAGCGCCAGGAAAAGTCCGTAACCGGTTACACCACTACTGCTACCCTGGTGAAAGTGGCGCAAACGTTGCTGGATAAACCAGGCGGCTATCTGCATAACGATCGTCTGCCCCCTGGTGTGTGGCTGGATAATATGCGTGCGTGGGAGTTTGGCGTGCTGGTGCAGGTGCGCGATCTGGCGCGCGCTATGCGCAAAGATTTCAGTCGCTCGCAGTCACAGTCACGTGAGCAGATAGATTTGGCTGAAGCGGAACCTCGCTTTTCTTTTAATGCCTCCAGTTGGATGCTGCCCTCTTCCGAGAGTCAGTATCGCGATGGTATCGGTTTTCTCGAGGCTTATCTGGCAAAGTTAGCGGATAAGCAGACGCCAGGGGCACAATTCTATGCCCGTGCTGATAATCTCAATAACTGGTTGGGAGATGTCTCAACTCGTTTGGGTAGTTTGTCTCAGCGCTTATCTGCCAGCGTTGGGCAGCGCCGCTTAAATACCAGCATGGCCGGTGAGGTAGGAACCGAACAGGCCGCCGAGCCCATGTTGGAAGTCGAAATTAAAACGCCTTGGTTGGAAATTGATGATGTGTTCTATGAGGCACGAGGGACGACCTGGGCGCTGCTGCATCTGCTGCAGGCGGTAGAGGTTGACTTTGAAACGACTCTGCAGAAAAAGAATGCCCTTATCAGTCTGCGCCAGATTATTCGTGAACTGGAAGCAGCACAGCAAACCGTGTGGAGTCCGGTCATTTTGAATGGCACGGGTTTTGGGGTGTTTGCCAATCATTCGTTGGTGATGGCTAACTATATTTCCCGTGCTAATGCGGCCATTATTGATCTGCGTGAGTTGTTAGCGAAAGGCTAAGCCAAGGAGAGCGTTGATGATCAGGGTGGTATTTAACCAAAAAGGTGGGGTGGGCAAGTCCAGTATTGCGGTGAATCTGGCGGCGCAGGCGGCTAGTGAAGGCAAGCGTGTCTTGTTGGTCGACTTGGATGTGCAAGGTAATGCAAGCCACTACTTGTTGGATCAGGTAGCGGAGCCCACTCTCTATGATTTTTTTGAGTCTACCCTGGCTTTTCGTTTGCAACCGCCTACTTTGGCAACGGTAGTGCAGCCTTCAAAGGTCAGTGGCCTGGATGTCGCTGCCGCCCATGCTGAGCTCGGTAATCTGCAGGCCAAATTAGAGGCTAAGCACAAGATTTATAAGTTGCGTGAAGCCTTGGCAGCAGTGCGTAGGGATTATGACCACATTCTGATTGATACCCCACCCGCGCTTAATTTTTATTCTCTTTCTGCTCTGGTAGCCGCTGATCGTTGTCTGATCCCGTTTGATTGTGATGAGTTTGCTCGCCAGGGGCTCTATACCCTGTTGGATAACCTCCATGAGGTGCGAGCCGACCATAATCCGGACTTGCAGGTTGAGGGGATCGTGGTGAATCAATATCAGCCTCGTGCTGCTCTGCCACAGCGCTTAGTGGCGGAACTGGAGCAAGAGGGACTGCCAGTTTGTCAAATTAAGCTGCCGGCTTCGGTGATTATGCGGGAATCGCATCAGCGTCGTTTGCCTTTGCTGCAGTTTGCCCCCAAGCATAAATTAACCCAGGCATTTGCTGATTTATGGCGTGAGCTGGGTTAAGGGTTCCTTGTGTGGATGTGACCTCTGAGGATTGGCAAGGCCAGGTAGTTGGCGGTAATGCGGTATTTTTTACCGAGATGGACAGGATTCGCTTGTGAAGTCCAGGGGATGCCTTTAGAGTAGTAACATAAAGTTACGTTCCAAGCTTTCCTCAGATACCCCTGGAGGTTCGATGCAGTACCAGGAACTGATGGATCGGCTAAGTGCAGTGGAGGGGGAGCTCCAGTTGTTGGCCGAGGCTATCCGCAAACTCAGTACCGATACGGAAGAAGCTTTTTTTCTAGAAATGCATGCAGGGCAGCTAGAGCATTGCTCGAAAGAAGTGCAAAAAACTCAGAAGTTGCTTGCCAGCTTCAGGCGAGCATCGCCTGAGGGTTAGCGAGACAAGGAGCCATGAAATAGGCCTGTAAAGGACAGGACTGCACGGCGACTAGGCGAGCGCAGTGATAAAAAAGGCCAGCTTTGCTGGCCTTTTTGCCTTGTGTCTTACTTGGCGTTTTCGTATGCCTTGGCAGACTCAAGAATGGCTTGGCGAGCACTTTCTGCATTGGACCAGCCATCTAGCTTGACCCACTTGCCCTTATCCAGGCCTTTGTAGTTTTCGAAGAAGTGCTTGATCTGTTGCAGCAACAGCTCGGGCAGATCTTCGATTTCTTTGACGTTGGTGTAAAGGGTGCTCAGCTTGTCATGGGGCACTGCCAGCAATTTGGCATCCTGGCCGGCTTCGTCGGACATATTCAGAATGCCGATCGGACGGGCACGGATAACGGAGCCAGGGACGACGGGATAAGGAGTGACTACCAGCACATCCAGGGGGTCACCGTCATCAGCTAGGGTGTTGTTGATATAGCCATAGTTGGCCGGGTAGAACATGGGGGCGCTCATGAAGCGATCTACCATAAGGGCATCGGCATCTTTGTCGATTTCGTATTTTACCGGGCTGCTGTTGGCCGGGATTTCGATGATGACATAGATGTCATTGGGCAGGTCTTTACCTGCAGGAACCTGAGTAAAGCTCATGGAAAGGCCTTCTTAGTCTTGAACAGTCAAATGGCTGGCGCAGATTATAAAAGGCTGGGGGCTTGAACACCAATAAGACCAAAGCAATTATTGCGGGGTCAAAAGGATGGTGTCTGAATAGGGCGCTGGGGTGAAGGGCACGGAGGATGTATGCCGGTATGGCTTAAAACGATGTTGGTCGCCTCAATACTGCTGATTTTAGTAGGGGTGTTGGGGGTGTGGCTGCAGGGCTACTGGCGTCGCTGGCAAATTAAAGAAAAGCGGCGGCGTCTTTATGTCCAGCATGCGCGTGAGTTGATTGATGCACTGGATGCGTTGCATGACTGTTGTTCTGAGGAAGTGCTTTATGAGCCTTTTCGGACGCTTCTGCGTCGAGTTGTGGCGGAGCTTAAGCCCTACGGTGCATCTCAGGCTGGGTTGGTGAGTGAAATGGAAGATGTACTCCAGCTTAAGCCGCAAAATAAAGATGAAGTGCTCTATTTGACCAAGCAGTCGCTGCGGGAGGTCGAATACTTACAGCTTAAGCTGCTGCAGGGCTTGCATGGTTTGCAGGCGTTAGCGCAGGCGATGGGGATTGCCGATGTTCATGCTAAAGCACTGCAGCAACGTTTAAAGCGTTTAACCTCGCGGATGAAAGTTTGCACCCTGATGCATCAGGGGCAGTTATTGGAAGATGAAGCCCGGGTAGAGCAGGCGTTGATTATGTATCGCCATGCTCAGCGAGAGTTGGGGCGTTGGGTAAACCCTGATGCATTTATGCGAGGGTTACAGAATAGGATTCGCGATAGCATGACCCGTTTGGGGCAAATAGAGCCTAATGAGTTAAGTCGGGAGCTAAATACACTGGAGCAGCAAGAGGCTGCTGAAGCTGCGAGATTGCGGGCGGCAAGGCAGCTTGATTCTTAGTTGGTTTGTAATTGGGGACAGCAGTGTTGCTGTCCCTGCCCTCTCACGAGGTTGTAGCATGGGCGATGCGGCGGTTTAGCCGCGGCCCGCATGCTCACGATGATAGCGTAGCGCTATTTCCACTTCGTCTTTTGAACCTAATACAACCGCCACTCGTTCGTGAATACCTTCAGGTTCAATCTGCATGATGGGCTCATAGGCATTAGTGCTGAGTCCACCGGCCTGCTCAATCAGAAAGCTCATGGGGTTGCCTTCATACATCAGGCGCAGTTTGCCGGGTTTCTTGGGCTCACGGTAATCGTAGGGGTACATGAAAATACCACCACGGGTCAGGATGCGGTGTACTTCCGCCACCATGGAGGCAATCCAGCGCATGTTATAGCGCTTTTGCAGAGGGCCTTCTTCCCCTTGCAGCATGTCTGCCACGTAGGCTTGCATGGCGGGCTCCCAGAAGCGCTGGTTCGACATGTTGATGGCGAATTCTTGTGTGGTGCTGGGTACTTTAATAAGCTCGCGCGTCAGGAAAAAGTCACCGGTTGGTGACAGGGTAAACATATTGACCCCTTTGCCAGTAGTCAGGGTCAGGATGTTAGCGGGGCCATAGAGTACATAGCCGGCAGCAATCTGCTTAGCGCCTGCCTGTAAAAATGCGCTCTCATCATCGCCGCGCAAATCTTTGGGGGCTTGCAGAATAGAGAAGATGGTCCCGACAGAAACGTTGATGTCAATGTTGGATGAGCCATCCAGCGGGTCGAAGGTGACCAGATATTTGCCCTCTGGGTTGCCGGCAACCGGGAAGTCTTCCTCTTCAGAGGCGAGTCCCTTGACCAGATGGCAGTTCAGCAGGCTCTTTTTGAGCAGGTCATTGGAGAGCACATCCAGTTTCTTTTGGGTTTCCCCCTGGATGTTCTCTGCATCGGCGGAGCCTAAAATCCCCGCCAGGGCGCCCTGTTGGAGTTTGTAGGCGACATCTTTGCAGGCCACCAAAATGGTATCGATGAGTTCGATCAGGTCAGGAGAGGTTTGTTGCTCACGCAGAAACTGATGCAGCCTTTTCATGAGATTGGTATCCCGGCGGTGACATGGAAAATAGAGGCCCGTTCTTGAACAGCCTTGCTGGGCGCGTAATGATACGTTATCAAGAGCAACTTTTCATGCAATCCAAGGACGCTTTATGTCTGATTCGCGTACAGGCCATGTTCATATTCTCGGTATTTGCGGCACCTTTATGGGCAGTTTGGCCTTATTGGCCAAGCAGTTAGGCTGGCGGGTCAGTGGTGCAGATGCCAATGTTTATCCACCGATGAGTACGCAATTGGCAGAGGCAGGGATTGAGGTGTTCTCCGGTTATGAGCGGCTGCAGTTTGAGCAGCGGCCCGATATGGTGGTGGTGGGTAATGCCATGTCGCGTGGTAAACAGGCCGCGGTTGAGGAACTGCTAAATAGTGATATTCCCTATTGCTCTGGGCCTGAGTGGTTGGCGCAACATGTGTTGCCAGGGCGCTGGGTGCTGGCGGTGGCGGGCACTCATGGCAAAACAACAACCGCCTCAATGTTGGCCTGGATTTTGGAATCAGCAGGGATGGCTCCGGGATTTTTGATTGGCGGGGTGCCACGTAATTTTGGGGTTTCTGCTCGCTTGGGGGGCACGCCTTTTTTTGTGGTGGAGGCGGATGAGTATGACAGCGCTTTTTTTGATAAGCGTTCCAAGTTTGTGCATTACCGTCCTCGTACCCTGGTGATGAATAATCTGGAGTACGATCACGCGGATATTTTTCCAGATCTGGCGGCAATTCAGCGGCAGTTTCAGCATTTATTGCGCACGGTGCCTGGTCAGGGGCGGGTGATCTATCCAGAGGATGATCAGGCGTTGCAGGAGGTTGTAGCGACGGGTTGTTGGAGCGAGGTGGAGGCCTGTGGCGGGGCAAGTGGGGCAGGTTGGCAGATACGTGCCTTGCAGTCAGATGGTAGTGAGTTTGCGCTCTATCAAAATGGAGAAGAGGCTGGGCGAGTATGCTGGGGCTTGACGGGTCAGCATAATCTGCAGAATGCCTTACATGCGATTTTGGCTGCGCGTCATGTGGGGGTGCCGGTAAGTCAGGCACTGGCTGCTTTGGCTGAGTTTCAGGCGCCGAAGCGGCGTATGGAAAAAATAGGACAGCCCGCAGGCGTTCATGTATACGATGATTTTGCTCATCACCCCACCGCTATTGAGATGACTCTGGCGGGTATTCGGCGGCAAATAGGCTCGACTCCTTTGTGGGTGTTAATTGAGCCACGCTCCAATACGATGCGTTTAGGGGTACACAAAAGTCGCTTAGGTGAGTCGGTGCGGGAGGCGGATCAGGTATGCTGGTATCAGCCGCCAGGTCTGGACTGGGATCTGCAGGGGGTGGTGGCTGAGTCGCCGGTGCCAGCCCAATTATTTAGTGATATCGACCAGTTAATCTCCCGGGTGGTGACAGACGCCCCTGCGGGCAGTCATGTGGTGATCATGAGTAATGGCGGCTTTGCCGGGGTGCACCAGCGCCTGCTCACCGCCTTGCAACAGCGAGAGCAGCAGGAGGCGAGCAATGTGGCAGACTAATCCTGGGCGGGTCAGTGTGGCCCTGACAGGGGCTTCTGGGTTGCAGTATGGGTTGCGCTTGTTGCACTGCCTGGTGCAGGCGGATAAACAAGTGTTGGTAATGATCTCCAAGGCTGCGCAAGTGGTGGCAGCAACCGAAACTGATTGGCAGCTACCGGGCCAGCCCCAGGCGGCTGAGGAGTATTTGAGTGCGCGCTTGGGGGCCAAACCTGGTCAGTTAAGAGTGTTGGGGCGGGAGCAGTGGTTAGCGCCCGTGGCCTCAGGCTCAAGTGCTCCTTCGGCTATGGTGGTTTGTCCTTGTAGTACCGGTACGTTATCGGCAATTGCGACAGGGGCGAGTAATAATCTGATTGAGCGTGCTGCCGACGTCGCGTTAAAAGAGCGGCGTCAGCTGATTTTAGTCCCTCGGGAAAGCCCGTATTCAGCCATTCATCTGGAACATATGTTGAAGTTGACTCAGATGGGGGCAGTGATTTTGCCAGCCAGTCCCGGTTTTTATCATCGTCCACAACGGATTGAGGACCTTATCGACTTTATTGTGGCCCGTATTCTTAATCAGTTGGGCATCAGTCAAGAATTGATGCCTGCCTGGGGGGAAGCTTGGTTGCAACAGGGCTTGCAAGAGGTGCAGGGGCATCCCCAAGAATAGGGAAGGCCCCGCCAGAGAAATAATTAGATAAACAATGCAAATACTGCCGTTGTTCCCGCTGTCTGTGGTGACATTCCCTGGAGTGACGCTGCCTCTGCGCCTGTTTGAGCCTCGTTATTTACGCATGCTGAGCCAGGTGCTGCGTGGGGAAGGTTGCTTTGTGTCCAGCCTGTTGCTGGCAGGGGAGGAGGCCAGCCCAAATGGACAGCGTTTTGCGGCAGTGGGTTGCAAACTCAAAGTATTAGATTTCCATGAGCTGAATGAGGGATTGCTGCATATTAGTGTGCAGGGAGTAGAGCGTGTGCGTCTGCGGCACTGGTGGGTGGAGCGTGATGGCTTATGGATGGGGGAGGTTGAGCCTTGGTTAGAACCGGAGATCCCTCTACTGGAAGAACATCAATACCTCTATGAACTCTGGCAGGCACTCTATAGTCATCCCCTGTTATTGAATGCCAATACTGCGCCCCTGAGCCAGCCTGCTATTGCGCAAGTGGACTCGGCTACGATGCTGAGTTGGCAGTTATCCTCGTGCCTGCCTTTGTCTGCGGACTCGCAGTTGGGTTTGCTTAGCGCAGAGTGCACCAGTACTCGCTTGAATATGCTCCATGCTTGGTTAGAGCGTGGAGATGACGAGTGATGGGGCTCCCTATCTCAACATGTTTCAACGATGGAGCCTTGCCCAGCCTGCAGGTATAATCCCCCTTCGCTAAAAAACTGTGCCTGAAAACAGTGGAGGATTATCCAGATGACAGTGCAGGCTTATATGCTCGGCCTGGGCCAGGCAGCCAGACAGGCTTCCCGGGCGATGGCGCGTGCCACCACCGAGCAGAAGAACAATGCACTCCTGGCCATCGCCGCGGCGGTGGAGGCGCAGCAAGCTCAATTGCTGCAGGCTAACCAGGAAGACCTAGTGCGTGGGCGAGACAATGGTCTTGATGCCCCACTGCTGGATCGTCTGGAACTGACTCCCGCACGTATTCAAGGCATTGTTGAGGGGCTGCGCCAAGTTGCGTCTCTGCCTGATCCAGTCGGCGCGATCACTAATATGACCTACCGTCCCACCGGCATTCAGGTTGGTAAAATGCGGGTGCCTCTGGGAGTCATCGGCATCATTTATGAATCTCGTCCCAATGTAACGACCGAAGCAGCTAGCCTGTGCCTGAAATCCGGTAATGCCTGTATTTTGCGTGGTGGCTCAGAAGCGATTGCCTCTAATCGCGCATTAGCCGCTTGTATCGCGCAGGGCTTAGAGCAAGCAGGTTTGCCTGCCGCCGCAGTACAGGTAGTGGAGACCACCGATCGGGAGGCAGTCGGTCAGTTGATCAGCATGCCGGAGTATGTGGATGTGATCGTCCCCCGTGGTGGTAAGGGCCTAATTGAGCGGATTAGTCGTGATGCGCGGGTGCCGGTCATCAAACACTTGGATGGCATCTGCCATGTGTTTATTGATGAGGCAGCTGATGCCAGCAAGGCGATCAATATTGCCATTAATGCCAAAACCCATCGTTATGGCACCTGTAACACGATGGAGACGCTGCTGGTTGATGTTGCTCGCGCGGCAGAGTTGTTGCCACTACTGGCACAGCGTTACCTGGAGCTGGGAGTAGAGCTGCGTGGCTGTGCGCAAACTCAAGCGTTGGTGCCCCAGGCTCTGGCGGCGACAGAAGAAGATTGGCGGACGGAGTATTTAGCCCCCGTGCTGGCGATTCGGGTCGTGGCTGGTTTAGATGAGGCGATCGCTCATATCAACGAGTACAGCTCACAGCATACCGACGCCATTATTACTGAAAATCACAGCCGAGCCATGCGCTTCCTGCGCGAAGTGGACTCCAGCTCAGTGATGGTGAATGCCTCAACACGTTTTGCCGACGGTTTTGAGTATGGCCTGGGTGCTGAAATAGGCATCTCTACAGATAAGATTCATGCGCGGGGACCGGTTGGATTGGAAGGGCTCACGTCGCAGAAATATATCGTGTTGGGTGATGGCCATATCCGTCGTTGAGTTGTCCCCCCTAGTGGTGCTCGGGGGGACGTTTGACCCTGTGCATCATGGCCACTTGCGTGCAGCCTTAGAGCTGCACGAATGGTTTCAGGGGCGGGCAAAAGTCTGTTTGTTACCCTGTCAGCAGCCGGTTCATAAGGTCGCAACAGGGGCCAGTGCAGGGCAGCGTTGGCAAATGTTGCAGTTGGCGGTTGAAGGATCGCATTTGGCCTTGGATGGGCGGGAACTGCAGCGTGAAGAGCCTTCGTATACCTATCTCACCTTGCAGGAGATGCGCGCCGAATATGGCCAACAGCGTCCACTGTTTTGGGTGATGGGAGAGGATGCGTTTTTAGGGTTGAACCGCTGGTACCGTTGGCAGGAACTGCTCGGTCTGGCCAATTTGTTAGTCGTTAGCCGGGCACAGACGCCATGGCAACCTAATTCAGAGTTAGCGGAATGGCTTGCTCGGCAAGAGTGGCGGCAGCTTGAGGCCCAGCAGCCACCTCCCCAGCCGCCGGCAGCGGGTGCGCTCTGGCGTGTGACATTGCCGCCTTTGGGGATTAGTTCATCCGAGATTCGCGCGCGTATTGCGCGGCACGCTTCGGTGCAGTATCTGCTGCCCCAGGCAGTGATAACCTTTATCCAACAACACCAGCTCTACCAGAGCGGTGATTCATGACATTGAAAGAGGTCAAATGGAAATCCAAGCATTGCTGGCACAGGTAAATGACCTGCTGGCTGATATGAAAGCAAAAGATGTGAAAGTTCTGGATGTGCAGGGCTTATCAACAATTACCGACTACATGGTAGTGGCCTCCGGTACCTCCAGTCGTCATGTGAAAGCGATTGCTGACTACCTCACTGAAGAAGTGAAGAAGCGTGGCGTGCAGCCGATGGGCGTTGAAGGGACAGATGCAGCAGAGTGGGTGCTGGTAGACCTGGGTGATGTGGTGGTGCATGTCATGCAGCCTCAAGCACGTAACTTCTATGATCTGGAGCGCCTCTGGGGTAAACCAGAAGGGCAAGCGCACTAATGCGTATTCGGGTGCTGGCCGTTGGTACCAAAATGCCAGCCTGGGTGGAGCAGGGAGTAAAGGAATACACCAAACGCCTGCCCCCGGATATGCCGTTGGAGTTTCAAGAACTGGCACTCGGGCACCGTGGCAAGAATGCGGATCTGGCTCGTGCGATTCGTCAGGAAGGTGATGCCATGCTAGCCAGTATTGGACAGCAGGACCATGTGATTGCTTTGGATGTACAGGGTAAGAACTGGAGCACCGAAGACTTGGCTGCCAGGTTAGGGGAATGGCGTATGGATGGTCGCCCTCTGAGCTTCCTGATTGGCGGCCCCGATGGGCTTGATCCGCGTTGTGTGCAAAGGGCGGAAGCACGTTGGTCGCTGTCTGCTTTGACCCTGCCTCATCCGCTGGTACGTATCGTACTGGCGGAACAATTTTATCGGGCCTGGACCATTCTCCAGGGTCATCCATACCATAAGTAGCTATGCCGCCGAGTTCCTTTAATCGCGATAGTCTCACCCTGCGCAATCATCGCCAGGAGGGGCAGCTTTATACCAGTCGAGTCTGGGCTGCCGCTGCGGTGGTGGCTGTGCTGGTAATGGTATTGATCGCCCGTCTAATTTATCTGCAGGTTTGGCAGCACGAGCGCTATGTCACTCTGTCCGACGAAAATCGGGTGCAGCTGGTGCCAGTTGCACCCACCCGTGGGTTAATTTACGACAGTAAAGGCACATTGCTGGCGGATAATCGCCCTAACTTTTCATTGACCCTAACCAAGGAAAAGGTAGGGGATATGGAGGCCATGCTGAACCGCCTAGGAACCCTGATCGAAATCAGTGAGGCGGATCGTGAGCGTTTTAAGCGTCGGCTTAAACTTCGTCGTCGTCCTTATGAGTCGGTGCCATTAAAGCTCTCTTTGAGCGAAGAAGAGATCGCTACCCTGTCGGTCAATCTCTATCGCCTGCCTGGAGTACAGGTTGAAGCGGACTTAGTCCGTCATTACCCCTTTGGTAAGGATTTGGTGCACGCCCTGGGTTATGTGGGACGCATCAATGAACGTGAGCTGCAGCAGGTGGATGCTGAGAATTACTCGGCTACCCACTATATCGGCAAATTAGGGGTCGAGAAGTATTACGAAGACGCTTTGCATGGTCGGGTGGGTTTGCAAAAGGTGGAAACCAATGCCCGTGGGCGCATTTTACGCGTGTTGGAGAAAGATAACCCTGCCCCTGGCCTGGATTTGACCCTGTATATGGATTTGGATTTGCAGCGTGTGGCCAAAGAAGCGCTGGCGGGGCAGCGGGGGGCGGTGGTGGCGATGGACCCGAAAACCGGTGGCATTCTCGCGTTGGTGAGTGAGCCCGCCTATGACCCCAATGAGTTTGTGACCGGCATTAGCTTCGAGCGCTATAAGGCGTTACAGGACGATGTGGATTTGCCCCTATTTAATCGTGCCCTGACCGGGCGATATCCACCGGCTTCGACGGTTAAACCGATGATAGGCATTGCCGGTATTGAGTCAGGTACCGTTGGTTTTAACTACAAAGTCTGGGACCCAGGCTGGTATCAGATCAATCAGAAAGGGCGCTTTTATCGGGACTGGAAGCGTTGGGGGCATGGTACCGTTGATTTAAATAAAGCGATTGCGGAGTCCTGTGATACCTATTTTTACGATGTGGGTCATCGCATGGGGATCGATGTGATGTCTGACTACCTGGGACAGTTTGGTTTTGGCCAGGTAACAAGTCTGGATTTGCCCGAAGCAAGCCGTGCCGTTTTGCCCTCGCGGGAGTGGAAAAAACGCATGTATCGGCAATCCTGGTATCCAGGAGATACAGTGAACCTCAGTATTGGTCAGGGTTTTATGTTAGCAACGCCCCTGCAGTTGGCCGCCGCGACGGCGGTGGTGGCCAATCGTGGCACCTGGGTGGTGCCTAGAATGCTCAAGCATTTTGGTGCGCCTGCGCAGGAAATCGGTTATGAGCATCCCCTGACCCAGGACTATGCTCGCCTGGAGCAGGAACACCTGGCGGGAATGCCAGGCAATATTGAATTGAAGACGCCACAACTGTGGGACTACATCCACAACTCAATGGTTGATGTGGTGCATGGGCGCAGTGGCACCGCACGTAAAATTGGCGAGGGGATCCCCTACCGTATTGCAGGTAAAACCGGTACGGCGCAGGTAGTGGGGATTAAGCAAGATGAAAAATATGATGCCAGCAAACTGTCCAAGCGTTTTCATGACCATGGCCTCTTTATCGGTTATGCCCCTGCGGAAGATCCCAAGCTGGTGGTCGCTGTCATTGTGGAAAACGGTGGGGGGGGCAGCGCGGCGGCGGCGCCTGTCGCGCGGCGCCTGTTTGACGCCTATTTGTTGGGCAAAGTGAATACCAATATTGAAAACCTGCAGGACTTTTCCTCGGAGTGATGCGTTTGGACAGCCTGGTGATGGATAAGGAGCAGTCTGAGTGAAGCAAACCGACTTTCAACGCTCCTTACATGGCGGACTACAGGGATTATCGAGTCCCCCGTCCTTTTGGCAGCGAATCCACTTGGATCCTTGGCTGATGTTGCCACTGTTGCTGCTGATGGGGTATGGCTTGGTGGTGCTCTATAGTGCTTCAGGTGGCAGCATTGAAGCGGTGGAAAAACAAGGACTCCGTTTTGGCTTGGCATTAGCCATTATGTGGGGGGTGAGCTGGATATCCCCGCGTAACTTACAGCTTTTGGCGCCTTGGTTATATTTGGCGGTAGTGGGGTTGCTGGTGGCTGTGTTGTTAGTAGGAGTGCATGCCAAGGGGGCGCAGCGTTGGTTGCAATTGCCGGGTGGGCCGCGCTTTCAACCTTCCGAACTGATGAAGCTGATTCTGCCGATGGTCATGGCGCTGTGGTTTGCTTACAAGCCTATTCCTCCTAAGTTGTCCCATGTGCTGGTGGCGTTGCTGATTATCGCGATTCCGGTGGTATTGATTGCCAAACAGCCCGACTTGGGAACGTCCATACTGATCGGTGCCTCAGGCATCTTCGTCATTTTGCTGGCAGGGATTCCCTGGCGTTGGGTATTTTCTGCAATGGGGGTGGGGTTAGCCTGTCTGTACCCTTTATGGATGGTCATGCATGACTATCAGCGTCAGCGGGTACTGACTTTCCTTGATCCTGAGAGTGACCCATTGGGAACTGGCTGGAATATTATCCAATCGAAAACGGCTATCGGTTCGGGGGGCATTGAAGGAAAGGGATGGATGCTCGGCACCCAATCACAGTTAGATTTTCTGCCGGAAAGCCATACGGACTTCATTATTGCAGTGATGGCCGAGGAGTTTGGCCTGCTTGGAGTGCTGCTGTTATTGGTGCTTTATGCCCTGATCGTTGCTCGTGGACTCTATCTTTCAACCCAAGCTGGCGATGCCTTTGGACGATTGTTATCCGGTAGCTTGGTGTTGACCTTTTTCGTTTATGTTTTCGTTAATATTGGAATGGTGAGTGGCTTGCTACCAGTGGTGGGGGTGCCTCTGCCCTTGGTCAGCTACGGCGGTACCTCGGTGGTTACTTTGCTGACCAGCTTTGGTATGGTGATGTCCATTCATGCCCATCGAAATATCCGAACGCGCTAGGAGCGTCGATTTATCCATGTTGAGGATTGCAAAAGTTGCAGGTGCACTCTGTGGCCTGTTGATGAGCAGCCAGGTGATTGCTGGCGGTTATGCCGATCACCAGTTGGCTTCCGAGTTTGTTGCTAAGCTGGAAAAGGAAGGATTTAACCGTGCAGAACTGCTGCACATCCTCTCTCAAGCTGAGCGTAAAGACAGCATTTTGGAAGCGATGAGCCGCCCTGCAGAACGGCGTCTTACCTGGGGAGAATACCGTGACATCTTTATTAAGCAGGCACGGATTCAGGGTGGGGTAGCCTTCTGGGATCAGTATGCCAATAGCCTGAGTCGGGCTGAGCAGCAGTTTGGTGTACCAGCAGAGATTATCGTGGCCATCATTGGTGTAGAAACCAATTTTGGCCGCAATATGGGCCGCTACCGTGTGCTAGATGCGCTGGCTACGCTAGGGTTTGACTATCCCAAACGTTCCGAGTTTTTCCTCAAAGAGCTTGGCGAGTATTTACGCTTAACCCGAGAAGAGAAAGTCGATCCGCTGAAGCATGTGGGCTCTTATGCTGGCGCCATGGGGTACGGTCAATTTATGCCCAGCAGTTATCGACACTATGCAATCGATTTCGATGGCGATGGTCGCCGTGATATTTGGGACAACCCAGTGGATGCGATTGGTAGTGTTGCCAACTACTTCGTGGCACATGGTTGGAAGGCCAACGGTGTGGCGGTATTACCGGTGAAACAGCCTGAAACACAAGAATGGCGTGGCTTGCTGGCGGAGGGTTTGAAACCCAGCACGCCTCTCTCTAGTATGCGCAGCCAGGGTTTAAGTGTGCCCGCTTTTCTGGGAGACCAGGATGGCTTGCTGATGGAAATGGAAACAGCTTCCGGTCCTCAGCTGTGGTTAGGTCTACATAATTTTTACGTGATTACCCGTTACAACCATAGCCGCCTGTATGCCTTGGCGGTACATGAGTTGGCGGCGGAGATTCGCAATGCGCGTGCAAATGCAAAAGGGGGCTGAGATGCGCCTGTCGCTGCTATTCGTCACCCTGTTGGCACTAGTGCTCAGTGGGTGTTCCTCAACGCCTTCGAGTAAGTCTTCTGGTGGGCGCTATGCCATGGATAAAGACCGTGGTCCGAGTGTGCAGCGTGACGTGTCTCTGATTCCCGATGCGGAACCGCAAGTGGAACCCTACTCCAAGTGGGGTAACCGCAATCCATATCAGGTATGGGGAAAGAGCTACAACGTGTTGCCCAGCCATATCGGTTACCGTAAAGACGGTATTGCCTCCTGGTATGGAGAAAAATTTCATGGTCATAAAACCTCTAATGGTGAGCTTTATGATCTTTATGGAATGACAGCAGCACATAAGAGCTTACCGATTCCCAGCTATGTGCGGGTCACGAATCTGGACAATGGCCGTTCGGTCATTGTGCGGGTCAATGACCGTGGTCCTTTCCACGATGATCGTGAAATTGACCTGTCCTATGCCGCCGCCGCCAAGCTTGGCTATGCTGACAAAGGCACTGCGCGGGTACGGGTAGAGGGTATTGATGCTGCCCGCTGGCAGCGAGAGGTTGGCTCAAGCCAGGTGGCCAAAGCGACAGCGATTGGCAGTACAGGGATCACAGCCGAAGTGATTGAGTCTCGTCCTGTTGAACAGCGCGTGAGTCATTCGGTGGTGAAACCTACTCAGCCACAGGTGACGATTAATAAGCCACAACCGGTGATTAAGCCTGCTACTCCGACCGCAACGGTTAACCCTGGCACAGGAGACTACCTGCAAGTTGCTGCATTTAGCTCTGAACAGGCAGCACAACAGTTGCAGCAGCGGGTGAAGGTCGAGCTTGGCGAAGGACGCACCCGGGTGTTTCCCGTCAACATCAATGGGCAAACCTTCTATCGAGTGAAAATCGGCCCTTTAAGCTCCGGTGAAAACATCGGCGCATTGGAGTCGGGATTACTGAATATAGGCTTGGGACAGCCCCATCTGGTGCATGTGCCCTAATTCTTTCTCAATACTGAAACGCAACTAAAAAACTATCATGAGATTGCTACGTTCGCTGAGTAACCGTTTCTTTGCTGTTTCCGTATGGGCTGCTGCAGTGCTGGCAAGTCCAGTACAGGCGCAAACGATTGTGCCGAGTGCACCCCAGATTGCAGCCTCCTCCTATGTGTTAATGGAAGCCAGTT
The DNA here is from genome assembly GCF_000619885.1 of Balneatrix alpica DSM 16621. GTDB lineage: Bacteria > Pseudomonadota > Gammaproteobacteria > Pseudomonadales > Balneatricaceae > Balneatrix > Balneatrix alpica. The sequence continues at coordinate 299,865 of NZ_KK211041.1, forward strand.
CCGGGCGGGTGCTGTTGGGCTCGAATGAGCATCAACCCCTGCCGCCTGCCAGCTTGACCAAGCTGATGACCGCCTATGTGGCTGAATTTGAGTTGGCTCGAGGCCGGATCAAGCCCGATGACATGGTTAATGTTAGTGTTAAAGCCTGGAAGACCGGTGGCTCACGGATGTTCCTGCGTGAGGGCACTCAGGTATCGGTAATGGATCTGATGCGTGGCATTGTGATCCAGTCTGGTAATGATGCCAGTGTTGCCATGGCGGAACACATTGCAGGTTCCGAAGGGGCCTTTGCCGATCTGATGAACCAGCATGCCAAGCAGCTGGGCATGAATAACAGCCACTTTGTTAACTCAGATGGTTTGCCGGCAGATAATCACCTATCCAGTGCCTATGACATGGCGTTGCTGGCCCAGGCGATCATCAACAAGTTCCCAGAGCACTACACTATCTATTCCGAAAAAGAGTTCACCTATAACAATATCCGCCAGCCCAATCGTAACCTGTTGCTCTATCGCGACCCCACAGTTGATGGTTTGAAAACGGGTTATACCGAAGCGGCAGGTTATTGCTTGGTGGCTTCCTCCAAGCGCGATGATATGCGTTTGATTGCAGTGGTGTTTGGTACCAAGAGCCCTGAAGCTCGGGCCCAGGAAGTATCTAAGCTCTTTGCTTACGGCTTCCGTTACTTTGAAACCCAGACTCTCTATGCTGCCGGGCAGCCTCTTGAACAGCTGCGTGTGTGGGGCGGGGATGTTGATCAGGTCGCCATTGGCTTGAATGAACCGCTAACAGTACTGATTCCACGCGGGCAGGCGGCTAATCTGCAAGCTACGATGGAAGTGACCAGCAGCCTGGATACGCCGATTGAGGCAGGTCAGCAACTCGGTGTTGTTCGCGTCAAATTAGGCGAAGAAACCATTCGTGAACTGCCTCTGGTCGCATTGAATGCGGTAGCGGAAGGCGGTTTCTTTAAGCGGGCTTCTGATGCGGTACTGCGTCGAGTTCAAAGCTGGTTTTGAGGTTACAGGCGATGGCTATCGTCTACCTGAATGGTGAGTTTATTGCAGCAGAGCAGGCAAAAATCTCGGTATTTGATCGTGGTTTTTTGTTTGCTGACAGTGTTTACGAACTGATTCCGGTGATTGATGGCCAAGGGCTGCAAATGGAAGAGCATTTGCAGCGCCTGCAGCGTAGCCTGAGTGAGTTGGACATTCGTGCGGAAGCAAACTGGCAATGGATTTGTACAGAGCTTGCTGCACGTAATGGTGGTGGTAACCAGAGTATTTATCTACAGGTGAGCCGGGGAGCTGACAGTCGGCGCCGAGCTGACTGGCCGGTAGATATTCGTCCGACCATCTTTGCCTGTGCACAACCCATTAGCCGCCCCTTGGCATTGCCCCCTGAACAGACCCAGGGCATTAAGTTAGTTGTGCAAGAGGATCTGCGCTGGGGACGTTGCGATATTAAGTCCACCATGCTGCTACCTAATGTCATGGCTCGCCAGGCGGCTAAGCGTGCTCAGGCAGAGGAAGCCTTGCTGGTTAAGCAAGGACGGGTAATTGAAGGGGCCAGCTCATCCATTTTTATGGTGCAGTATGGTCAGCTTATTACCCCTCCCCTGGACCAAGAGCGTTTACCCGGTACTACGCGCGCCTTAGTCTTGCGTCTGGCGGCGCAGGCCAACATTAATCTGCAAGAGCGGGAGTTTACCCTGGCGGAATTGCTGCAGGCCGAAGAGGTCTGGATCAGTAGTTCCAGCCGAGGCGTGCTTCCCGTGGTTCAAATTGATCAGCATGTCATTGCCGATGGGCAGCCTGGGTCGTTATGGCGACAACTGGCGGCACTCTATCAGGCGTGGGCTATGCAGGAGTAATGATTTTCATGACTGATGAGCAACAACCCGCTCCTAAAATTGAGTTTCCCTGTGAGAATTATCCGATCAAAGTGATGGGGGACAATGTTCCTAACTTTCGTGAGCAGGTGACTCAAATTATGCTCAAGCATGCCCCTGATCTGGATATACAACAGATCAGCGAAAACCTGAGTCGTAATCAACGTTTCAAGTCGATTCGTTTCCTGATTACCGCTACTGGCGTGGAGCAGTTACAGGCCCTGTTTGATGAGCTGCGCACCTTACCGCAAGTCAAAATGGTGCTCTGATGAGTACCTTGATCATCCGTGAGCTAGGCCTGCAACCTTATCAGCCGATTTGGCAGGCCATGCAGCATTTCACCGACACCCGCACCCCTGAACAGCCAGATGAGCTGTGGTTATTGCAGCATGAACCGGTGTTCACCCAGGGGCAGGCGGGCAAAGAAGAGCATCTGCTAGCGCCGGGTGACATTCCTGTTGTGAAGGTGGATCGTGGTGGTCAGGTGACTTACCACGGACCAGGTCAGTTGATTGCCTATTTGTTGCTGGATCTGCGTCGCGGGGGCTTAGGCGTGCGGGAGTTGGTCACCCTGATGGAAGAGGGGGTGGTAGCGGTATTGGCACAGTGGGGGATTGAGGGCTATCCGAAAAAGGATGCGCCTGGTGTTTATGTAGATGAGGCCAAAATTTGCTCGCTAGGCTTGCGTGTGCGTCGTGGCTGCTCCTTCCATGGCTTGGCCTTGAATGTGGATATGGATCTGACGCCTTTTCAACGGATTAATCCCTGTGGCTATGCTGGCCTACAAATGACCCATATGAGAAACTTGGTTTCCGATGTGAAACTTGAATCGGTAACTCAGGCCTTGGAAAAATACTTGATCGAAAGAATAGGGTATACTCAGGCGCTTCGTTACCCCAGTCTGGATGCACGCTATGTCTGAGCACGTACAAGCCGAAACCAAACCTGAAGCCCCCGCTAAAGTTGAACAAGGGGTGAAGTTGCGTGGCGCTGATAAAATGGCGCGGATTCCGGTTAAGGTGCTACCTACCGAAGAGATGCCACGTAAGCCGGCTTGGCTAAAAGTGCGTTTGCCAGCTTCGCCTGAAGTACAGCGGATTAAAAACAAGCTGCGCAAGCATAAGCTGGCTTCGGTATGTGAAGAGGCAAGTTGCCCTAACCTGGGGGAGTGTTTCAGCAAGGGTACAGCCACCTTTATGATCATGGGCGAAATCTGTACTCGCCGTTGCCCTTTCTGTGATGTTGCTCATGGTCGACCCAATGCTTTGAGTCCTGATGAACCCCGTGAACTGGCCGCTGCGATTAGTGATATGGGGCTGCGCTATGTGGTGATTACGTCGGTGGATCGCGATGATTTGCGCGATGGTGGTGCCAATCACTTTGCTGAGTGTATTCGAGAAGTCCGAGCGGCGAGCCCAGGGATTGAGATTGAAACTTTGGTACCGGATTTCCGTGGTCGGATGGATGTTGCGCTGGAAGTCCTGGCTGCTACCCCTCCTGATGTGTTTAACCACAATATGGAATCGGTACCGCGTCTCTATCGCAAGATTCGTCCAGGCTCAGACTATCAGTGGTCGTTGACACTGCTGCAGCGCTACAAGGCATTGCGTCCTGAAGTGCGTACCAAATCTGGTTTAATGCTGGGATTGGGGGAGACCAACGAGGAAATCGTGCAGGTTATGCGTGATTTACGTGCCCATGATGTGGATATGTTAACTCTGGGGCAGTACCTGCAACCCTCTAAGCATCACTTGCCTGTTGCGCGCTTTGTGCCGCCAGAGGAGTTTGCTGAGCTGGGGCGGATCGCAGAGGAAATGGGTTTCAGCCATGTCGCCAGCGGCCCTCTGGTACGTTCCAGCTACCATGCGGACAAACAGGCGCATGGCGAAAAAGTTAGCTAAGGGCTGACCCCAAAAATAGTTAGCTTAGTTAGAAATGCTCCATTACAAGAAGCTGCCTTTGGCGGCTTCTTGCATTTTTGCTGCTGCCTTTATTTGTGCAGAGTAGTTCTTAATGAGCAAAGGGCAGAGGTAACGGCCTACCACATAGATGACTTAGCCACAGCTGCAACTCTTGCCAGAACAATGCATGCTGGCCGGTTTTGCTGTAGCTATCGAGGTAGTGGGTCTGCTTTTGCAGTGCCAGTAGCAGATTGGGGCGGCAGCGTTGGAGGGCTTGGCGTAAGGGGGCTTGGCGTTGATTCCAAATTTTTAACTGACGGCAGGCCTGGTCAAAGGACTGGCCCTGGCGAGTGACCTGACTCAGTTCAAGCAGTGCCCGTAGTTCGCGACTCAGGGCCCAAAGCAACAGGGTAGGTTCTGTTTCTTCGAGTTGCAGACTACGCAGAATCCGCAGGGTGGCAGGCCAGTCACCACTAAATGCCTGCTTACAGAGGTCAAACACATCATGGCGGGCATGATGGGCGACCACTTCTTCAATTTGTTCTGCCTGCAACACGCCCGGTTCACAGAGCAGCGCTAACAGATTAAGTTCCTGAATAGCTGCTAGCAGGTTGCCTTCCACTCGCTGCGCCAATAATTGTGCAGCATCTGGACTGAGCTGTAAGCCCAGCTGACGTGCCCGCTGACTGAGCCAGCCAGGTAGCGCCTGGGTGTCAAGGGGCCAGATTTGCACCAGAACCCCTGCTTGTTCCAAGGCGGTAGCCCATTTGGCTTTGAGAGCACTACTATCGAGCTTGGGAGCAGTGAGCAGCAGCAGGGTGTCGGCAGGGGGGGAATTGGCATAGCTCAGCAGAGTTTGCATGCCTTTATCATTCGGCTTGCCCTGCAGGCGAATGTCGAGCAGCTTTTGTTCTGCAAAGAGAGAGAGGCTGTTGGCACTGGCCAATACTTCTTCCCAGGCGAATCCAGCTTCGACATGAAACACTTGGCGGTCGGCAAAGCCACGCTCACGTGCAGCTTGGCGTACCTGATCAGCGCATTCCTGGAGTAACAAGGGCTCGTCTCCACAGATAAAGTAAAGTGGAGCGAGCCCTTTTTGCAGCTGGCTGGCCAGCTGCTCGGCTTTCAGTTTCATCCGTTATTGACGCTTAAACGCCTCAAACCGCGCTTGTAGCTGGATCAGCAGTTCGCGTAGCATTTCTTCACGGATTTGGCCAGCCTGGGTGTCTGAAGCCAGTTGAGCATTCTCATCGACGCGATAAGTACGCTCTACCTGCAGATGCTTGGGTACCTCAGGGAACTCAGCGCCAGGGCGAACCATGCGATAACTGATACGGGTTACCAACAGGTTTTCGGTGGCATTGCCTCGGCTGTCGATCAGACTGCGATCCTGACGTTCATCCAGCAGCAGAACTTGCACATAGTCACCGCTACCCTGTTCGGTGTTAATGCCCATTTGGCTCAGTACCGCAGTCAGGCGATCCTGTAAGGCACTGTCAGAGGTGGCGATAGGCAATCCGCCTTCTCCACCACTTTGATAGCCGCGTAGTTGAAAACCACAACCTGCTAATACCAGGGCCAGTGCCCAAACCAGAATACGCATGCTTACTCCTTAGCTTCCTACCACGATGTTGACCAGCTTACCGGGAACGACGATGACTTTGCGGACAGTCAGGTCAGCGACATGGCGTTGGACATTATCTTCCGCCAAGGCCAGTTGCTGGATGACGTTGCGGTCTGCATCGGCGGCTACTTGGATTTTGCCACGCACCTTGCCATTGACCTGTACCACCAGTTCCAGGGTGTCTCGTACCAGGGCACTGGAGTCAACCGCAGGCCAGCTAGCACTGCAGATGGCATCCTGATGGCCGAGGTCGGTCCACAGTTGATGGGTGACGTGTGGAATAATCGGCGACAGCATCAGCACGGCCAGCTCCAGTGCCTCGCGCTCAACGGCCAAGCCCTGAGGGCTATGGTCTTCGAATTTGCTAATGGCATTACACAGCTCCATCACTGCGGCAATCGCCGTGTTGAAGGTGTGGCGACGCTCGATATCATCCGTCACTTTCTGCAAGGTTTCATGGGCCTTGCGGCGCAGCTCTTTTTGCTCGTCAGTCAGGGCGTTTTTATCAAGGTTACCAGCCTGACCTTTGTTGAGATGATCCGTTACCAGTTTCCACAGACGGCGGATGAAGCGGTGAGCACCCTCAACACCGGTATCTGACCATTCCAGTGACAACTCAGGAGGCGCTGCAAACATCATAAACAGTCGCACGGTGTCGGCACCGTAACGGTCGATCATCACTTGTGGATCGATACCGTTATTCTTGGATTTGGACATCTTGCTCATGCCAGCTGGCAGCACGGGCTCACCGTCGCTGAGCAGGGTGGCACTGACAATGTTGCCTTTCTCGTCGCGCTTGACTTGTACATCCTGCGGAGAGAACCAGTGCTTACCGCCTTTCTCGTCTTCGCGATAGTAGGTTTCTGCCAGCACCATGCCTTGGGTCAGCAGGCGCTTGAAGGGCTCGTCGGAATTAACCAGGCCCAGGTCACGCATCAGTTTGTGGAAGAAGCGAGCGTAAAGCAGGTGCAGAATCGCATGCTCAATCCCCCCAACATACTGATCGACAGGTGCCCAGTAGTTGGCTTCACCATCGAGCATGGCTTCATTGCAGTTACGGCTGGCGAAGCGTGCGTAGTACCAGGATGACTCCATAAAGGTGTCAAAGGTATCGGTTTCACGCTGGGCATCGGCGCCGCACTTGGGACAGCTGGTCTGATAGAACGAAGGCATCTTTTTGATTGGCGAGCCCACCCCATCAAATTCGATATCCTCCGGCAGCACCACCGGCAGTTGATCTTCCGGCACGGGGACCGGGCCACAGTGATCGCAGTTGATCACTGGAATGGGCGCGCCCCAGTAACGCTGACGGGATACCCCCCAATCGCGCAGACGATAGTTCACTACTACCTTGCCTTTTTTCTGCTCTTCCAGGGTGGCGGCAATGGCTTTAAAGGCAATATCAAAGCTAAGGTCATCAAAGTCGCCGGAGTTAACCAGTACACCTTTTTCAGTGTAAGCGCCTTGGCTGAGGTCGACTTGGGTTTCACCGTCTTCGGGGCGAATCACTTGCTGCAATGGCAGCTGATACTTGTGCGCAAATTCCCAGTCGCGCTGGTCGTGGGCGGGAACCGCCATCACGGCACCAGAGCCGTAGTCCATCAGGACAAAGTTAGCTGTCCAGACAGGGACTTCTTTGCCTGTTAGGGGGTGAATGGCACGGAAGCCGGTATCAAAACCCTCTTTCTCCAGCTTGGCCATTTCCGCCTCTGCCACCTTTAGGTGTGAGCAGCGCTCAATAAAGTCAGCGATGGCAGGGTTGTTTTGGGCCGCTTTGAGAGCCAAGGGGTGTTGGGGCGCAACCGCAACATAGGTGACGCCAAAGAGGGTGTCAGGGCGAGTGGTGAACACTTCCAGTGACTTCTCACCGACCACCTCAAAGGTCAGCTCAACCCCTTCGGAGCGACCAATCCAGTTACGCTGCATGGTTTTGACCTGCTCCGGCCAGCCTTCCATCGCGTCGAGATCGCTGAGCAACTCTTCGGCATAGGCGGTGATCTTAAGGAACCACTGGGGAATCTCTTTGCGTTCAACCGGTGCGCCGGAGCGCCAGCCTTTACCATCAATAACCTGCTCGTTGGCCAGCACGGTTTGATCAACCGGGTCCCAGTTAACCACAGCGTTCTTTTTGTAAACCAGGCCCTTTTCCAGCAGTTTGGTGAAGAACCACTGTTCCCAGCGGTAATACTGCGGATGGCAGGTGGCGATTTCACGATCCCAGTCATAACCAAAGCCCAGACGCTTAAGTTGGTTACGCATGTAGTCAATGTTTTCGTAGGTCCACTTGGCGGGGGGCACGTTGTTTTTGATGGCGGCGTTTTCCGCCGGCAGACCGAAGGCATCCCAGCCCATTGGCTGGAGTACGTTCTTACCAAGCATGCGCTGGTGACGGCTGATTACATCACCAATGGTGTAGTTACGCACATGGCCCATGTGCAGGCGGCCGCTGGGGTAGGGGAACATGGATAGGCAGTAGAACTTCTCTTTGGAGTCGTCCTGCTGGACTTTGAAAACCTGCTCGGTTTCCCAGAATTGTTGCGCGCTGGCTTCAATCTCGTGCGGCTGATAGTGCTCGTTCATGCTGGCTGTTGTCGTTTGTCCTTGGAATTGACGCCCGGCCACTTGACGCCGGTTAGGCGGTGGGTCGCGGTTCACGAAGGAATGCATTATAACCTAGTGATAGGGTTGCGCCACTGTAGTGGTGTGCGGATTGCCAAGGCTTTCGCCAATGGCGAAGGAGGAGCGAGAAATGAGTGAACAGCAACAACGGGATCAAGCCAGAGTTAAAGGTTACCAGCGTATGCTGGCGCGCCTGCACGCTAGCCTGGACACCTTGGAGCAGCGTTCCTGGCAGGCGATTAATCAGGCATTGGAGGATGCCGCAAAGCTGGAGTTAGCGGCGGAGGAGCTGACCCGCGAGGAGGTGGATCTGCTCAAGGCCTGGATTAGCCGCGATTTACGTGCATTAGGGCAGGAGGCTATAGAGACACAGGAGGATCTTAAAGCCTGGTTACGTTTTGATTTGGACTTGCTTGAACAGCAGATGGCGGATTGGTTATTAGGCTTGGCCGACCCCACTTTGGTGGAGTGGGTCGAGTTACAGCATCGCCTACAGCATGGTGAAGAAACCTATATGCAGGGCGAAGTGGCCAGTCCTGGCACTTTTACCTGTAGCCACTGTGGTCATATGCTCTGTTTGACCAGCGCTGCGGTATTGCAGCCCTGCCATATTTGCCAGGGCCACTATTTCGCCAGAATTACGCGTTTGGAGGATGCTTAAGCCGCTCTTCCAGTTGGGCAGGGGTTAGGGGGCGGGCATAGAGGTAGCCCTGACCGGCATCGCAGCCTACCTGACGGAGGAAGTCCCATTGCGCCTGATGCTCGATACCTTCAGCTACTGTTTGCAGTTGCAGGTGGCGGGCAATGTCGATAATGGCACGGGTGATAGCAGCGTCATCCTGGTTGCTCGGTAGGTTGTCGATAAAGGCTTTATCGATTTTGAGTTTATCCAGGGCAAAGCCTTTCAAGTACGCCAGACTGGAGTAGCCGGTACCAAAGTCATCCAGCGCAATGCTAACCCCTAGCTGTTTAAGTTGGGCGAGCACAGCGGCGGCGGTATTGGCATCTTCCATCAGCATACTTTCGGTGACTTCCAGTGTCAGACGGGTGGCTGGCATACCGGTTTGCTTAAGGGTACTGGCTACCCAGTCGACCAGGTCGGTGGAGAACTGGCTCGCAGATAGATTGACCGCAATGTTGCCAAACTCCAGGCCGGCATTCAGCCAAGCAGCTCCCTGACGGCATGCCTCCTGTAGCACGAACTGGCCAATGCCGTGAATCAGGCCGCTTTCTTCTGCCAGCGGAATGAACACCCCTGGTGAAACCATGCCACGGCTGGGGTGTTGCCAGCGTACCAGTGCTTCACAACCCTGCAATTGGCCACTGGCCAAGTCAAACTGCGGTTGATAATGGAGTAACAGTTGGTGGTAGGCCAGGGCCTCATGCAGGTCAGTCTGGAGTTGCAGATATTCACTGGCATGGGCATTCAGGGACTGGGTGTAGAACTGGAAATTATTCCGCCCCAGGTGTTTGGCCTGATAGAGCGCCGCATCGGCATTGCGCATCAGCTCTTCGAAGCTTTCCCCATCTTCGGGATGACAGGCGATACCAATCGAGGGAGTAGTAATAATGCGGTGGCCATCAATATCCACCGGCATACTGATTGCCTGTTGCAGGCGGTGGGCTATCTTGGCCGCCGCCTCAGGAATATCGAGGTCGTGCATTAAAACAATAAACTCATCACCACCAATACGGCTGACCGTGTCGCAGCTGCGGGCGACATGACGTAGGCGTTGTGCCATAGCTTGCAGTAGTTTGTCGCCACTGCGATGACCGAGGGAATCATTGATGGTTTTGAAGCGATCCAGGTCAATAAATAGCAGGGCTAGTTTGCGCTCAGGATGGCGTCGGCTGATTTGGATGAGCTGGTTGGCTCTATCCTCTAACAGGCGACGATTGGGCAGGTTAGTAAGGGGGTCATACTCGGCCAGATAACGTAACCGCGCCTCCACTTTTTTGCGCTCACTGATATCAGCAATTGAGGCAATAAAATTCAACACCTTGCCTTGGGCATCTTTGTACAGAGTGATCGATAACCATTCCGGATAGATGGTGCCATTTTTGCGGCGGTTATAGATTTCTCCCTGCCAGTGCCCATGGGCTGTCAAATCCTGCCAGAGTTGCTGATAAAACTCGGCATCATGTTTACCGGACGAGAGGATAGACGGATCCTGCCCCAGTACTTCCTCACGGCTATAGCCGGTGATCTCGGTAAAGGAGGCATTACAGGCAATGATCTTGTTGCGCGCATCGGTAATCAGAATGCCTTCATTGGCGGCCTCGAAGACTCGGGCAGCGACTTCTAGCTGGTGAGCATTGTCACGCAGGCGCTGATGTTGATGTTCGATGTTAAGTTGGTAACGCTTGAATTGACGCCTTAGCCAAGCGGAGTAAGCCAGCGCCAATACTAGCGTCAGTAACAACGCCACTCCCATTACCAATAGAAGATGCTGGGTGTCACGGCGAAAATCCGCCTGTAACTCCTGGCGTTGTTTGGCGATCAGTTGATGCAACTGGCTGGGGTTAATGCCCGCAACGATTACCCAACCCCACTCCTCCATGGTGGTGATTAAGGACAAACGCGGTTGGCCCGGCTGTTCACTGAGCAGACTACTATGTTCGAGGATGCCGCCCCCTTGGCTGGCCTGCATCAGAATATTTTCCAAATTTTGTTTCAGCTCTTTGGAGCGCAGTTGTTGGTAGTTTTGTCCTAGTAAGGCGTTATCCCCAATGTTCACCAGCAACTGACCATGTTGATCCAACACACTGATATAGCCATCCATACCAAAGCGCATGCGCTTTAGGCGTTCTAGAGCAATCAACTTGAGATCATTTTCAATCTGGAAAATGTAATCGCCGGTACCGATGATCCAGTCCAAAGGCTCGAAGCGCGCCACGTAGGAGATTTTGTCGCGCATTTGCTGGTTATTGCCGGGGGCGTACCAGCGGTAACGGGAGTAGCCTGCCCCTTCTGGGTTATCCACTGCGTCTAACAGCCCCCGCATAATGTAGTGACCACTATCATCCTGGTTATCCAGTAGTGATTGTCCCTCCAGATGAGGCGCTGTGGGTAGGAGGACACAGTTACCGGCTAAGTCATCAATGAACAGATAGCCGCGCCCGCTGAAGAAGCGAATGTCGCGTAGCGTCTCGCGGATCAGACCTTCCAGCTCGGAGCGGGAGGCTTGGGGGTGTTGCCGCTGTAGGGTGCGGGCAATACTAAGAGCTTGCTCGACTTGGTTTTTTGACTCTTTTTTCAGCACTTCCTCTGCACGCTGGCGCATATAGCTCAGGTATTGCAGGACAGAGTGCACTTCGGTTTCCAGGTTTGCCTGCTGGGAGTGGCGAATATCCTGCTCCAGTTGCTGCAAGCGTTGTTCGTTATTGAACAGATTTTTACTGAGGAAGTAGGCAAAAATACTTAGCGAGACCAGCAGTACCAGGCCCACCATAGCAAAAACTTGGTAGTGCAGAACACGCTCAGTGGAGGATCGGTTAGACATGCTGGGGGGCTTCAAATTGGGGAAGAAAAACAGTTGCTCACTCTAGCATGGGCGCTAGACTCGACCTAGGACGGAAGTTGATCAAGATCAATGTTCCGCAAGCTAGTCATCATTACTTCAACTTATGGCTTATCGTGCTGCTTCATAACAAGCGTTATTTTGCTAGGCGTGAAGCAGGATTAGCGAGTTTGAATATAAGTACAGCATAACAATAACAAGACTGATGGAAGCCTCCGGAGGGTCAGGAAAGTGGCTTAGCCCGAGCGGTCAAATAGACAGCCAGAAGGGCTATAGCAAATAGCAGCGACCCGTTATAGCGAGATCAATATGAATGCCTTTAGTTTTACCACCAGCCAGCGTATCGAATTTGGTTGGGGGCAGCTCGCCCATTTAGCTTCCTGGATGCCCTCTGGCGTCAGCCGCTTGGCGGTGCTCTGTGGCAGTCGTGTAGCCCAGTGCCAGGACTTGCTTGCTCCCTTACAGCAGCAGGGCTTTGAGTTAGCGTTCTACCCGGTGACGAAAGAGCCTGATGTGCAGATGGCTCAGCAGCTGCTGGCTGAGGTGGCGAATTTTGCCCCCCAAGCGGTGATAGGTTTGGGTGGGGGCAGCGTTATTGATTTGGGTAAGGTGGTGGCGATTATGCTGCGCCAGCAAGGCCCTCTTTTGGACTATCTGGAGGTGGTGGGCGCCGGGCGACAAATAGAACAGCCAGGACTGCCTTATATTGCGATTCCCAGTACTGCCGGTACGGGAGCCGAGGTGACCCGTAATGCGGTATTGGATGTGCCGGAACAGGGGGTGAAGGTGAGTCTGCGCTCGCCGTGGATGTTACCCAGCCTGGCATTGATTGATCCACAACTCACCCTGAGTTTACCTGCCAGTGTCACCGCCAGTACCGGGATGGATGCTCTGACCCAGGTGATCGAACCCTATGTCAGTGCCAAGGCCAATCCGCTTACCGATGCCCTGGCGCTTGCTGCTATTGAACAGGCCGCCTGGGCTTTGCCGCGACTGCGGCAGGAGCCTGATAGTCGTCCCGCTCGAGAAGCCATGGCCTATGTCAGTCTGAGTGGGGGGCTGGCGTTAGCCAACAGTGGTCTCGGGGCTGTTCATGGCTTGGCGGGACCACTGGGGGGGATGCTAGGCGCGCCCCATGGCATGCTCTGTGCGGCACTCCTGGCTCCGGTGATGCGGGCCAATATTAACCAATTGCGCCAGCAGTCAGATGCCAACAGCCAGGCCGGTCTGGCGCGCTACCAGCGGGTTGCCGCGCTCTTGACTGGTCAGCCTGATGCTCGGGCCGAGCAGGGGGTAGAGTGGGTGGAGCAGTGCTGCCAACACTGGCAAATCCCCAGCTTAACGACCTGGGGACTGACCCCGGCCCGCTATGCCGAGGCCGTCAGCAAGGGGCAGCGGGCATCCAGCATGAAGGCCAACTGGCAAGTGTTAGAAGATCATGTCTTAACCCAGGTATTGGTCGAGGCGAGCGCGATTTAAGCGCCCGCTCGGTTTACTGGGTTTAGCGGGTGAGCAGGTGCTCATAGCGTTGGTCGGTCAGCATGTTAAGAAAGGCGACCAGCGCCTCTACCCGTTTATCATCCAGCGCAGGGCCGTGCTCTAACTCTGGCAGTGCCAGGTTTGCCGCCACCTCTGGTGGGCCCCAGGGCTGCCCTGTTTCCGGATTGATCTGGCGTCTGGCACTTTTGCTGTTGTACTTATCGTAAAACAGCACCACGGTGCGTAAATCGGCAAAGACGCCGTTATGCATATAGGGCGCGGTGACCGCTACATTGCGCAGGCTGGGCACTTTGAATTTGCCGGCCTGTAGGGCTTGCTGCGCTGGGCTGAGTTTGGGGTTTTGTCCCAAACCTTGATCCTGGCTGCTAGAGGCCACGCCATTGTTGACCCTTAATGCGGTGTTAGTGGGGACGCCAATATTGTGGTAGCGGTAATTAGTGAAGGTTTCCTCCGCCATTTGTGCCCGGGGTTGCAGTTGATGACACTGGTTGCAATTGGTGAATTGCTGGGAGAAAAACAGCGTCATCCCTAACTCTTCCTGTTCAGTAGGCTGGTATTCGCCCCGCAGATAGCGGTCATACTTGGAGTCAAAGGGGCTAAACAGTTCTGACTGTTCAAAGGCAGCAATACTTTGACGCAGCGCCGTATAGGCGGTATCGGCTTGATGCAACACCTGGGGGCCAAAAATAGCCGGAAAGCGCTCAACATAAAGCGGATTTTCCAACAGTCGAGTGAGCACACTGGCCTGATCCGCCATGGCCATTTCCCCTGGATTCAGGGGAGGACCGCCTGCCTGTTCGCTGAGATCCTGTGCACGGCCATCCCAAAACTGTCCTCCGACATAGTCTCCATCACTGTTCTGATGAAATTCAGGGCTGAAGGCGGCATAGGCAGCCATCGGAGCCTGACGATCCCCACGGGAATGACCATCGGCCCCCAAGGAGCCAGCCAGGGCAGGAGTGGTGCTGCGAGGATCGACAAAAGCGGCAGCCGGATCATGGCAACTGGCACAGGCCTGACTACGGTTTGCGGATAAGTTCTTGTCAAAGTAGAGCTGCTGACCGAGCGCTGCCATGGCGCTCTGCTCGGTGCTAGTCGTATCGCTGAGTGCGCTAACAGGCAGGCAGCTTAAGAGCGCGAGCAGGCAGGAGTACAGATGAGGCTGGAACACGGGCTATCCTAGTACAGAGAAAGAGAATAAGAACGCTTCGTGTTGGCATTCTAGGCGAGTTTGCTGCTGAGGTCTTGATCTGTAACAGGAAAAGAGTCCTGACAGGAGATGTCAGGAGGAGGGGGGCACACTGTGGGCTGTTCACCCAGTAAAGGAAAAGACAATGGAAGCGTTAGAGTTAGCCTTGTTTCGTAGCCGTCAGGGCGTGAGTCAGGCCGAGGTGTTAGAGGCCAGCCAACAACTGAGCCCCTGGTTGCAGCGTCAGTCGGGCTTTTTGTACCGTAGTCTGTCCCAGCAAGAAGACGGCCTGTGGGTCGATGTGGTCTATTGGCAAAGCCTGGAGCAGGCGCAAGCCGCCAGTGCTGGTTTTATGCAGGCCAGTGAAAGTCAGGCTTTAATGGCTTTAATTGAGCCAGACTCTGTCCACCTCAGTCATAGCCAGATAGCCTATCGACTGGAAGGGACGATGCGAGATAGCGGAGCAGCATGAGCAAGGCAGAGCGACTGTTATTAATCCTGACGTTATTAAAGGGCAGACGTACAGTGCTGACGGCGGAACAGCTGGCGGCGCGTTTGGAAGTGTCAGTCCGTACCCTTTATCGGGATATGCAGGCGCTCAGCTTAGCCGGCTTTCCAATTGAAGGTGAGGCCGGGGTAGGTTATCGCCTGCGCCCCGGCAGCGCCTTGCCACCGATTATGTTTGATGCCGAAGAAGCCCTGGCGCTACTGCTGGGTTGTCATATGGTTAAGGCCTGGAGTGACCCGACTCTGGCGGCAGGGGCACTGCGGGCGATCGACAAAATTCGTGCAGTGTTACCAGAAGAAGCCAAGCAGCGTGCCGAGCGTACCCCCTATTTAGTGCCGGATATCTGCCAGACGCCAGTGCAGGCCGCGTTGCATCAGCAGCTAAGGGAGGCCTGCGAGCAATACCGGGTAGTGCAGGTGGACTATCGGGATGCGCAAGGGCAGCACAGTCAGCGTAGTCTTTGGCCGTTGGGATTGGTGTTTTGGGGACAGTGTTGGACGCTAGTAGGTTGGTGCGAGCTGCGTCAGGATTATCGCAACTTTCGTTTGGATCGCATTCATCAGCTGGTAACCCTCACCCGTCATTACCCGAAACTGGCGGAGCCGAGCCTGGCCCATTTTATTGCGCAGTTGCCGGCCCCTGATCAAGAACCGCTAGCTAAGGGGCAGGGCAATGCGCCGCAGAGTTGAGATAAAACAGCATCCTGACAAAGACCGCACAGTACAGGTCAGGGCCTAATACTGTGCGGGGTGAGTCCACTATGGGTTGATGAGTGGGTTAGTGGCGGGCGCTGTCGATGGCAGCAAAGAGTTCAGCCACGAGTTCAGGGCCAATTTCCTGGGCTTGGGCTTCGATAGTGGCCTTAGCCTGGGCACGCATCCGTTCCAGTTCTGCCGGGCTGACTTCATTAATCTGCATGCCTTGTGCTTTGAGGAAGTCCATCGCCGCCAAGCTCTGGGCACGACTGTCCTGACGCTCATAGTCCCGGGCTGCCAGCGCGGCCTGTTGGATCAGCTGCTGTTCATCGGCGCTGAGCTTATCCCACCAGCTTTTACTCGCCAGCATAATCCAGGGGCTATAAACATGACGGGTGAGGCTCAAGTACTGCTGCACTTCATAGAACTTGCTGGATTGAATGGTGGTCACCGGGTTTTCCTGGCCATCCACGGTCTTGGTTTCCAGTGCGGTAAACAGCTCGGAGAAGGACATCGGCACCGCATTGGCACCCATCCGGTTAAAGAGGTCGAGGAATACCGGGTTCTGCATGACGCGCAGTTTGATGCCGTGCAGATCTTCCAGTTTTTCCACCGGACGCTTGCTGTTGGTCAGGTTACGAAAGCCGTTTTCCCAGTACACCAGACCCACCAGACCCTGTTCATCAAGCTTGGCCAACAAGGCTTGGCCAAAGGGGCCATCCAGCACCTGATCGGCTTCCTGTTCGTTATTAAACAAGAAGGGCAGATCCCACACGGCAAAGTCTTTGACGATACCGACCAGGGTGGCGGTGGAGCCTACCATCATTTCCTGGGCACCGCCGATCAAGGCATTTTGCATCTGCATATCACTGCCTAGGCTGGCACCGGCAAAGCCTTTGACCTTGAGTTTGCCGTCAGACAGGCGCTTGAGCTCCTCGGCAAAGTAGTTCACCGCGCGGCCTTGGTTACTGTCTTCATTCAGGCCGTAGCCGAAGCGAATAATGCGGTTTTGTACCTCGGCGGCTTGCGCCAGGCTGGTTAGACCCAGGCTGGCCCCCAGGGCCAGAGCAGTCAGAGTTTTCACGAGTTTTTTCATTGTTGTTGTCCTTCAGTGATAGGCATGGGTTAGTTGAGCAGGCTGGCCGGCACAGTGATCAGTTGTGGGAACAGCACAAACAGGGCAATCAGGCCCAGGTACATGAGCAGGAAAGGCAGAATGCCCTTCACCAGGGTTTCCATCGGTTCGCGCGCAACACCGGAAACCACACTCAAGACGGTTCCAATTGGCGGGGTAATCAGGCCAACACAGCCGACCATGACAAACATCACGCCAAAGTAGATAGGGTCGATTCCGGCCTTGATGACGAGCGGCATCAGTACGGGGCCAAGAATCAAAATGGTTGGAGTCAGGTCCATCACCATGCCGATCAGCAGCATGGCGATGACGATTGCCAGCATCAGGGTGCGGGGGCTGTCGAGTAAGGGGGAAAGCAGCTCAATCAGCTCCTGGGGCAGATCCGCCAGGGTAATCATATAAGAGGAAACGATGGCGGCTGCGCAGAGGAACATGACGATGCTGGTGGTGTAAGCCGCCTGGATAAACAGCGGCAACAGCTGTTTCAGGTTCAGTTCACGATAGACCAGGGTGCTGATCAACAAGGCATAGGCGGCGGCCACTACAGCGGCTTCGGTTGGGGTAAAGATGCCCCCACGCAGGCCACCGATGATAATCACCGGCATCAGCAGGGCGAGCAGGCCATCCTTCACCGCCAGCCAGCGTTGCTGGCGGCTCTGTTTGGGCTGCAGTTGCAACTCAATGCCCCCCAGGCTCCAACGCCATGCCAATACCAAGCCGAACCCCATCAGGATGCCGGGAACGATGCCGGCCATAAATAACTGGCTGATCGACAGGTTGGTGGTCACGCCAAAGATAATGAAGGGCATACTGGGGGGAATAACCGGTGCAATGATGCCACCGGCGGCAATGAGCCCACCACTGCGGCCAACGGGGTAACCATGATTACGCATCATCGGTAACAGCAGAGTAGCCAGGGCCGCGGTGTCGGCGATGGCGGAACCAGACAGGCTGGCGAGGATGATGGCGGCAATGATGGCGACATACCCCAGACCGCCGTGGCGATGGCCGACGCAGCTGATCGCCAGGTTGATAATGCGGCGGGATAGACCGCCGGCGTTCATGATTTCGCCCGCCAGGATAAAGAAGGGGACGGCCATCAGGGGGAAACTATCGGCCCCGTTAAGCAGGTTTTGGGCGACCAATTGGGCATCGAAAAAGTCCAGATGCCACATCAGTACGACCCCCGCCAAGATCAGGGCAAAGGCAATGGGCATGCCGAGGCTCATCAAACCAAACAGGGAGCCGAGAAACAGCGCCAGTGTCATGCCTGTTCCTCCTGCTGAAGACGGGGGGCACCGGCTAAGTACGCCTGGGGATCACCCCTGAGCAGTCGGTACAGATTAAGCAGCAAGCAGCAGGCCATACCAAAGGCGGTGAATAAACCGGCGGCGGCCATCAGGGCGAGGGGGTATTGCATAACGGTAGAGCGGACGCGCCAACCAATCTCAAATTGCACCCAGCTGCCCTGCCAGAGTAACCACAGGGCATAAAGCATCAGAGCATGGCTGATCAGCGCGCAGGCGAAACGCAAGGGGGCAGGCAGGCGCCGCTGCAGCAGGTCAAACCCCAGGTGGGCATGGCGGGCCATGGCTAATACGGCACCAATGAAAATCAGCCAGACAAAAAGTAAGCGGGCCAGTTCTTCGGAGACAGCCAGACCGGAGTTAAAGCCATAGCGCAAAATGACATTGCCGAGCACGGCAATAAACATCACCGCTAACGCGGCGGCCATCAGGTATTCCAGGGTGCGGGTGAGTAGGGTGTGCAATTTGATCATCTTATTCTTATCCTCGTCGCGATCCTGAGCCTGCTTTAACATGCGCCGCTACGGGGCAGTTGCGGCAGGAGTTGGGCTAGCAGTTGTTCGGGGGTGTCACGCACATCCAGTTGCCATACCCGAGGTTCGTTATGGGGAATCTCTAAATCTGCAAATTGGCTGGCAAGCAGCGCAGGAGGCATAAAGTGCCCCTGACGTTGTAATAGGCGGGACTCAATGGTGCTGTAATCGCCGTGTAAATAGACAAAGCCCAGCCGGGGACAGTGGTGGCGTAGTTGCTCACGGTAGCGCAGCTTGAGGGCAGAGCAGCTGAGCACTGCGCCTTGCGGATGGGCCGCAAGTAACTGGCCTAAGCGCTCTAGCCAGCCCTGACGATCACTGTCCTGTAAAGGAATGCCTTGGCGCATTTTGTGCAGATTTGCCTCTGGATGATGTTCATCCCCTTCAATAAAGGGCAGGCCCAGTTGTTGTGCCAGGCGTTGTCCCATCAGGCTCTTGCCACTACCGCAGACTCCCATCACGACCAAATGACAAGGCTGTTCGGGGGGGATTGAAGCTGTCATGTTAGCGCTAACATCCTTCTTGCTAAAAAAACGCCGGGCTAACAGATCACTCAGACTGGCTTTAGCCAGAGGGTTGCACCTGTTAGGGTGGCGTGATGATCATCCTGCTGCGCAAGATGACTAGGCTGGAGATAATGTTAGCGGTAACATTGGCGCTGTCAAGTGTGAAAATTCCTTAGTCAGCCAGCAAAACAGCCAACAAGAACAACCGTCAAGGATGTGCGATGAAGATCCCAGCCAGGGCCAAACGCAGTGCGGCCGGTAAAGTCACCCTGAATGAGGTGGCGGAAAAAGTAGGGGTAAGCGCGATTACCATCTCCCGGGCGTTGCGCACCCCGGAGAAAGTCTCCGCAACGTTGCGTCAGCGAATTGAGGAAGTGGTCGAGGAATTGGGCTATCGCCCCAATCAGGCCGCCCGCGCATTAGCATCGGCCCGTTCCAATACGGTTGTGGTATTGGTGCCATCGCTGGCGAACGAGGTATTTGTGGATACCCTGGCGGGGATCTATGACGTGCTGCACCCCCAGGGTTATCAGGTACTGATCGGTAATACCCGCTACTCCAGTGAGGAAGAAGCCAAGTTGCTGCGTGCTTATCTGGCCCATAATCCGGATGGCATCCTGATGACGGGCTTTGAACACACGGCGGAGGTGGAGGCACAACTGGCCGGCAGTGGTTGCCCGGTGGTGCATATGATGGAACTTGATCCACAACGCCCCTGCGTGGGTTTTTCCCAATTGGATTGCGGCAGAGCCATGACGGAGTATTTGCTGGCGCAAGGCTACCGCCGCATTGGTTTTATTGCTGCTCAGTTAGATGCCCGTACCCTGAAAAGACGGGAAGGCTATCGGCAGGTACTGCAGGAGCAGGGATGTTATCGGGCAGAGCAGGAAATCAGTGTGGCGGATGCCTCCTCGGTGGGGTTAGGGGCGCGCCTGGCCCAGCAACTACTGCAACAGGCTCCGCAGTTGGATGCGCTGTTTTGCTGTAACGATGACTTGGCCCAGGGAGCCTTGTTCTTTTGCCAACGTCAGGGGATTGCCGTGCCTGAGCAGTTGGCTATCGCGGGTTTTAACGACTTGGCTGCATCGGCCTGGACAGTACCCTCCATCACCAGTATTGCCACGCCACGTTATGAAATCGGCAAGCAGTCCGCTCAGCTTTTACTGCAGCTGTTGGTTGGGCAGGGGGAGGCGCAGCGGGTGCGGGATCTGGGCTTTGAGTTAGTGGTACGGGAGAGTACCTGACAGCCCTGCCTACTCTGGCAGGATAGGCAGGACTAGGCACTTTTTGCTTGGGTGGCCTGGGGCTCCATTTGAGCATACAGGGCGCTGAGCTGAGTTTTCAGGGGTTCAGGGGCTTCTTGCTCAACGATATGCAGTACCCGTTTTTGTTCGCGAAAACGCCAGAGTAACTCGTCATACATCAGAATGATTTCTTCCATCTCCGCATAGGAGCTATCAAGTTTGTTTTGATAGACGTGGGCGATCCAGCGTTGAATGCCATCGGTCAGAATGCCCGAACGGGAGACCAAGGCATCCAACGCTTGAGTGATAGCCTGCAAACTGCGTAAGTAGCGGTGCTTGGAAGGCTCTTTGGGGAGGAGTTCCAAGAGTTTGATGGTTTGTTCGGCATAGCTGTTTAACTGTTTGGCGGTTTTAACCAGTTTAGGTAGCGCCGCCAGTAAATCTTCATCGTTGCCAAATAGACGGCTGGGGCGAATACCCGCCAGTTTGATCAGGCTGCGGCTGGCTTCATAAACCTCCGGCTGAAACCAAAAGTCGTTGATTTGTAATACCGGCAGTAACATCAAAAAATCATGCTGGGCATGCCCCTTACTAAAGCGCAGAGCATAGAGAGTATCGGCGATGGCGATGACCTGACTGGCGGTGCTGATTTCCTCTTTAAAGCGGGCACTGGGGTAGCCTGAACCATCACAACGCTCATGGTGTTCCAACACAGCACTGATCACCGTTTTGGGTACTTCTTTGATGGTCTCCAGAAACATTTTGCCAATCAGCACATGGCTTTGAATGGCGCGCCATTCTTCCGGGCTAAGTTCCCGTTCTTTATTGAGAATTTCCGGCCGCAGATGCAGCATGCCAATGTCATGTACCAGTCCCGCGAGGAATATTTCCCGTGGAATCACATCAGGCCGTTGTAGCCGGCTGGCAATAGCAAAGCCAAACCAGGCACAGAACAGCGCTTTGCGATACTGATCAGGCAGGCGGGCACGTAATACCGTCAGCTTTTGCACCACCAGTGGCAGGCGCATCACCCAGTCGCGGGCCTCAAGCAGGCTGGCTTCAGTTAAATGCTGGCTTAAGGCCAATAAGTCAGCGGAATGTTTGAACTGCTGGTTGAGGTCTGCCCAGAGCTGCTCACGAGTCAGGCTATGGGCCAGGGTGACGCTTTGTTCCAGCGGCTGTTTAAGCTTGTGACGGATTAAACGCTCGGCAGTTTTGCTGTTAATGGCCATGCCTTTTTTAGCCAGCAGCACCCCTTGCTCGTTATACAAGTCATCGGATGCCAGCACCGTATTGTGGTTATTAACCTCAGCCAGGTGCTCGACATAAACATCAACTTTGGTGGTTTCGTATTCCAGTAAAGGCATGGGAGGTGAATCAGTTGTGGAAGCTGTAACCCACTTCGGGGACAGCACCACACCCGAAGCATCCATTCAAGTTAGGCTTATGGGTGTGGCTGAGGGGGTTATCAAGCCCTGGCTACTGACCAAGGCTGGCGGTGAGGCGTGCGTAGAGTTTGGGGAGGGCTCGGGGTAATTGGGCCGGGCGGCGCACATGGGCATAGTGACCCTGGCCGAATAAGTAGGGCAAATAATCTTCGGCACGATCATCGATGGTCAGGCAGAAGGGAATCAGCCCTGCCTGGCGGGCTTCCCGTATCGCCATCCGGGTGTCTTCAATGCCATAGCGCCCTTCATAGTGGTCAAGATCATTGGGCTTGCCATCGGTCAGGATCAACAGCAGCCGATGCTGCGCATCCTGCTCCAGCAGCAGTTGGCTGGACTGGCGAATCGCTGCTCCCATGCGGGTGTAGTAGCCGGGTTCAATCGCCTGGATGCGGCCGCGGATTTGGGCGTTATAGGGTTCGTGAAAATGTTTCAGGCAGCTAAAGCGTACCTGTTCGCGGGTGCGCGAGGAAAAACCATAGAGGGCAAAGGCATCGCCGCTGCGATTCAGGCTTTCACTAAACAGCAACAATCCATCGCGGATCAGGTCGATGATGCGGCTTTCCTTGCCGACCCAGGCATCGGTGGAGAGGGATAGATCGGCCAACAATAAGCAGGCCAGATCCCGCTCTTGCTTATGCAGTTGGCGATAGAGCTTGGGACTGGGCTGGCTGTGGCCAGTGCCAAGTTGACCACGGAAGTTAAGGTAGGCTTCCAGGTCAATCTCACTGCCATCTTCTTGCTGACGGAGCCACTGGCGACGGTTTTGCAATGCCTCAAACTGGCGGCGCAGACGCTTGGCCAGAACCTGCAAGTGTGATGGCAGGGGCTGGGCTGGGCAGTTAAGAGGAGCGAGGGTGTGGAGTAAACACTGATTGGGCAGCAGGCGTTGTTGGCGATAGTCCCACTCCGGCAGGCTGATAGGGCCCGCCAGGGGGCGGGCATCCACTGCGGCAGCGGGCAGGTCGAGGTCAAAGCGAATGCGGGAGGCGAGGCTGTCCTGGTCGCGGGCGATGCTGAGGCGTTCACTGTCGTCAGCATTCTGCTCGGCCTGGCTGAGGTCATCGTCCTCTTCGCAGCGGCGGTCCAGCTTGATGAAGTCGGCCAGGGTAAAGAGGCTGGTTTCATGGCGCAGGGCCAAGAGCCCGCCTTCATCCTTGGGCATCTCTGTGCGTTCGGCCTGACGCTTTTGCGCCCGGCTGTCCTGCTGAGGGCCACCCGCAGGAGTCTGGCCGCCGTCCTGCACGGCATCGGCCTGACTGGTGTCCAGGGCACTGAGGGGGGGGACAGGATGTAACCAGAGTGCAACGGGCTGGGGCTGGTAGCGGCAGTGGGGCAATTGGCTGACGGAACCGGGCTGGGTCAGCGCTTGGCGGAGCAGGCGTTCTTGCTCGGCCTCCGGGCTTGGCAGGGTGGCAGGAGCTGGACGTTGGGCGAGATGGGCCTGCACCAATTGAGCGTAGCTGTGGACTAGGCCGGGAAAGTGCACCAGCACCCAGTTGACCTGGGCCTGACTGCGTTGATACCAGTGACCAGGCAAGGCGGGGGCACAGGCCAGGGCGGCTAACCAAAAATACAGTTGGCGGTTGAGATCAGCCTCGGCAAAGAGGGCCAGTTGGGCGGGCAGATGCAGGGTATTGCCGTCGCGCCAGGCCAGTTCTACCCGGGTGTGGCTGCCCGCCAGCCGTTGCAGCCAGTTACGCCTTTGCTGATAACGGGTTGGGGTGGCGGCACTGAGGCTGAGGCCTGCATCGCCCCCCAGAGCGCGAAAGTAGATGCCCAGGACTTTACGCATCTGTTCCAGACTGACCTGGGCCTGGCTATGACGGTTATCCGCCAGGCGGGTAATCCACTTGTCCCAGTATTGGCCAACCGCTTCTTCCATCACATTTTCCTTACAGGCTAGAGATCCAGATTGGCCGCCACCACTGCCCGCAGGGCGGCCAGGGTGTCTTGATCATCCGATAAGGGTTCGATCAGGGCAGCTTGGCAGGCGGTCAGGGGGGCGATACCGGAACGAATCAGGCTGGCGGCGTAAATTAGCAGGCGGGTGCTGGCGGCTTCTTCCAGGTCAACATCCTGTAATTTGCGTAGCCCCTGGGCGATGCGTACCAGGGGGCGGCAACGCTGTGGGTCCAGCCCTGACTCCTGGGCGACTACGGCGATTTCCTGTTCGAGGGGGAGATAGTCGAAGCTGATGGCGATAAAGCGTTGGCGGGTACTGGGTTTGAGTCCTTTCATCAGTGACTGGTAGCCGGGGTTGTAGCTCATTACCAGCATAAAGTTTGCGGGGGCCTGCAGCAGCTCACCGGTGCGGTCAAGCGGCAACAGGCGGCGGTCATCGGTCAGGGGGTGAATGACCACGGTGGTGTCCTTGCGTGCTTCCACCACTTCATCGAGGTAGCAAATACCCCCCTGGCGTACTGCACGGGTGAGGGGGCCATCCTGCCAAAGCGTATCACCCTGGCCGATCAGATGGCGGCCAACCAGGTCGGCTGCGGTCAGGTCATCATGGCAGGCTACCGTGTGCAGGGGCAGAGCCAGGCGGGCGGCCATATGGCAGATAAAGCGGGTTTTGCCACAGCCAGTCGGCCCCTTGAGCAGTACCGGCAGACGTTGTCGGTAAGCGTGTTCGAAGAGGGCGATTTCTTCCCCCTGGGGTTGATAGAAGGGCAAGTCAGTAAGTTGAGGGGCAGTGTGCATGAAGGGCTCCTAAGCAGGATTAGGCATAGAGCAGTAGCCAGGCGGCCAGAGCGATGCTGGGGCAATAGGCTTGCAGCAATAAGCGCAGCCAGCCGGGGGCCTGACGTAACTGCATAAAGTGATCGACCACCAGGGCGGCCTTGAGCATGCTCAGGGTGAGAATCGCTGCGGCGATCACGGGGCGTTGCGGCGGGGATAGCAGAGCGGCACTCAGGGTCAACAGCAGTAGAATGGCCCAGAGCAGGGTAAGGCGATGGCCGCCGCTGAGGAGCGCGCTCATAACAGGTATACCAGCGGAAAGAGAATCAACCAGACCAGATCCACCATATGCCAGTAGCTGGCACCGGATTGCAGCCCTTGACTGTGGTTGCTGTCAGCATGGTCAGCGTAAAGGTGCCAGGCCATCCAGGCCAGAATCAGCATACCCAATATGACGTGCAGCAAGTGGAAGGCGGTGAGCAGGTAATAACTGCTAAAGAAGGCATTGCTATCGAGTTGCCAGCCCTGTTGCCACAGTTGCTGGTATTCCCAGCCTTTGAGCAGGCAATAGGCCAGGCCACAGAGCCAGGCGCCAAGCAGCCAGGCTGCTGCCTGCTTGGGGCGCGGTTGTGTTTGTTGCAGCTCCATGGCCATGGCGACGGCATAGCTGCCACTGAGCAGCGCTAGGGTATTGATGACACCAAGCCAGGGGTGGAGCAAATCCTGGCCGTTACTAAACAACAGAGGCTGTTGATGGCGGAAAATCAGCCAGACCAGAAACAACAGGGCAAACACCGCCAGCTCGGCCAGAATAAAGCACCACATCGCCAGATCACCGGGGATGCTGGGTTTGGTGAGGCTTGGGCTTAGGGCAAGGGACATAGACACTCCATTCAACTGCCCTGATGCTAGCCTGGCGCGGCTGTGATGGGGTTGATAAGGGTCAATGCTTGACTGAAATACTGGGTTTTTGGGGAGGAAAAACCCCCGCCGAAGCGGGGGGAAGGGGCGTTTGCAGCAACTTCTCAGGTTGCTTCCTTGAGGTAGTGATTAGTAAATATCGTGCATTGTGTTGTACATATTGAATTTGCCGGTGGGGGTGATCAGACGCTCATCCTTGATGACTTTCTTGAGTTTGAGGGTTTTGTCATCGACCACCACGATGGCAGATTTTTGCTCTTTGCCGTTCCAGACCGAGAACCAGACTTCATCCCCGGCTTGATTGTATTCCGGCTGTACAACCCGCTTGGGGCCTTCGCCCAGATCGGCCCATTCAGCGATGGGGAGTACCTGATAGGGTTGGTCGAGCTGATCGACACGCCAGACGGCGACGGATTGGCTGATTGCTTCCAGGGGATTAAGCGCCGTATCGGCATAGATATGCTTGGACTCTGGATGGGTCTTGACGAACAGATTGCCACCGCCCTGACCCTTCAGGGTGCGTACTACTTGCCAGGCTTGCTGCGGATGTCCGCTAGGATCTGTACCGATCAGGGAGAAGGTCTCATCACCCAGGTGGCCTGTCATCCATACAGGACCAAACTCAGGATCAACAAAGTTGGCTCCGCGACCTGGATGAGGAATTTTACCTACATCAACCATGGCGGTGATTTTGCCTTCTTTCGAGTCTAAGACGGCGACTTTATTCGACTGGTTGGCGGCGGTCATAAAGTAACGGTGGGTCGAGTCCCAACCGCCATCATGCAGGAAGCGGGCTGCCGGGGCTTCAGTCACGCTAAGGTTATCGATGTCCTCGTAGTTCACCATCAGAATTTTGCCGGTCTCTTTGACGTTGACAATAAACTCAGGCTTTTCGTGGGAGGCCACAATAGCGGCGACCCGGGGCTCAGGATGGTATTCCTGGGTGTCGACGGTCATGCCACGGGTGGAGACAATTTTAAGTGGCTCCAACGTATTGCCATCCATGATGACGTATTGAGGTGGCCAGTATGAGCCAGCAATAGCGTACTTATCCTCAAAGCCTTTGTATTTTGAGGTTTCCACCGAGCGGGCTTCCAGGCCTATTTTAATCTCCGCTACCCGATCAGGTTTTTCCATCCACAGGTCGATCATATCGATCTTGGCATCACGACCGATGGTGAACAGGTAACGACCTGAAGAGGAGGGGCGAGAGATGTGCACGGCGTAACCGGTTTTGACGATGTTGATGATTTCTTTGCTATCCCCATCAATCAGGGCCACCTCGCCGGAATCGCGCAGGGTGACGCCAAACACATTTTTGAGATTGTATTTATTCATTTGTTTACTGGGGCGCTGTTCCGGCGCAACCAGCACCTTCCAGCTATTTTTCATCTCCGGCATGCCCCACTCTGGTGGCGTTGGGGGTTCGTGCTGAATATAGCGGGCCATGATGTCGATTTGTTGCTCGGATAGCTCACCGGAGGTGCCCCAGTTAGGCATCCCGGCGGCAGTGCCATAACTGATCAGGGTTTTCAGATATTGGCTACCCTTGGGCTGAGTGACATCGGGGGTGAGGGGTTTGCCAGTTGCCCCCTTGCGGAGCACCCCGTGGCAGCCTGCGCAGCGTTCAAAGAAAATCTGCTTGGCTTGTTCAAACTCTTCAACCGTCATATCGGGGGCGCCTGGGGTCATGACCAGATTGGCACTGTCGACGGTGGAAGGAGCGCTCTGGTAGGTGGCTTCGGCAGCGCTTTGCGTGCTGTGTTTGGTTTCGGCCTGGGCAGTGCCGATGGCGATAGCGAGTGCGGTCAGGGTCAGCAAGCTGACTTTTCCTGGACGGAAACGGGCATGCATGGTCTCTCTCCTTAATCCTGCATCACGGGCTTCACGGCGGGCTCCTACAACCGTGGAGCCATGCTAGGTAGGTTGGCTGTAAACTAACTTGATGGTCATCAAATCAGCTCGGCAGCTGGAAATATCCTGTAGCAAAGTTGACCAGGATCAGCTTTAGGCAGCATCGACATAAGAAAAAGCCCGCCAGAGTTGGCGGGCAAGACTCCTAGCATGAGCGTGCAGAGGAGTGGACAGTGCTAGGTTGTAACGCGGACGGATTAAACAGGCTGGGCGAGGGCGACCTCCTCTTCCTTACCCTTGACGAAGAAGGAATAGAAATACACCACCAGACCAATCAGGAAGGTTGCCCCCGCGGCTAAGCGCAGCCAGTAGAACAGGGCAATTTTGTCCTGGGTGAGCATGAAGGGCAGCGGTGTTTCGGTATAGCGTTGCAGCCACACTTGCAGGACGCCTGCGGCGGTAAGGAATAGGGTGATGAATACCATGGAAATGGTCATCAGCCAGAACCCCCACATTTCCCATACCTGGGCGGCATTCGAGTTGGCAACCCGGCCGCGCATAATGGGCATGGCGTAGGAAATCATGCACATCACGATCATGGCGTAGGCACCATAGAAGGCCATGTGACCATGGGCGGCGGTAACCTGGGTGCCGTGGGTATAGAAGTTGACCGGGGCCAGCGTATGCAAAAAGCCCCATACCCCTGCACCGAGGAAGGCCATCACCCCGGTGCCCATGGCCCAGAGTACGGCAGCCTTATTGGGATGTTCACGGCGGCGCTGATTGACCATATTGAAGGCAAACAGGGTCATTAAAAAGAAGGGAATGGGCTCCAGTGCGGAGAAGATCGAGCCGAGTATTTGCCAGTATGCTGGGGTGCCGATCCAGAAATAATGGTGACCGGTGCCGATAATGCCGGTGATCAGCGCCATGGCGATAATCATATACAGCCACTTCTCAATCACCTCCCGATCCACACCGGTGGTTTTGATCAGTACAAAGGCGAGGATCGCCCCGAGGATCAGTTCCCACACCCCCTCTACCCACAGATGCACCACCCACCACCAGTAGAATTTGTCTTTGACCAGGTTGTCCGGGTTATAGAAAGAGAACAGGAACATCAGCGCCAGCCCGACCAGGCCAATCATCAGCACCAGGGTAATGACGGTCTTGCGGCCACGTAGCATGGTCATGCCGAGGTTAAACAGGAAACCCAGGGCAACGATAACGATGCCGATTTTGGTAATGGTGGGTTGCTCTAAAAACTCCCGTCCCATGGTGGGCAGCAAATCATTGCCAGTGAGTTTGGCCAGGCCGGCATAGGGAACGAGGAGATAGCCCAAAACAGTCAAGGCACCGGCCACCAGGAAAATCCAAAACAATGCCATCGCCAGTTTGGGGCTATAGAGTTCGGTTTCGGATTCCTCCGGAATCAGGTAATAAGCGGCGCCCATAAAGCCAAACAGCAGCCAGACAATCAGTAAGTTGGTATGCACCATGCGGGCGACGTTAAAGGGGATTTCTGGAAAGAGAAAATCCCCTACCACATATTGCATGCCGAGAATCAGGCCAAACAGAATTTGCCCGGCAAACAACGCCAGGGCGGCAATAAAGTAGGGCATCGCCACTTTTTGTGAAGCATATTTCATGGTCGTCTCTCCTTAGCCCTGAATATTGGGTGGCCAGCCAGCGGCATTAATCTGCGAGCTGTACTTGAGGAATTCCGCCACGGCCTGTAGCTCTTCTTCGCTCAGGTTGAACTGGGGCATGGAGCGGCGGCCCGGAATGCCTTCGGCAGGGCGACTCTTGATAAAGGCGACGATGGCATCGGTCGAATGGCCGAAGCGCTGGTAAACATTGCCCAGCTCCGGTGCGTAGTAAGCACCCTCACCGAGCAGGGTATGGCAACCGATGCAGTTATTTTCTTCCCAGACTTTTTTGCCCAGGGAAACCTGGGGAGTGATGTTGGCCCGGTTATCGGTCTTGGGTAGTACCGATTCGGTATGCAGGGTCAGGCCTAAAAACACCAAAATGAAGAACAGGCTGCCTCCATAAAAGATGTTTCTGGCCATGGATTTGGTAAAGGTTTCATTCATCACGGCTCTCCTCATCCTTGGCATCAAGTGATACCCGAGCGGGATTGTCGGAAAAGCCAGGTCATGCGGCATTGACGATAATCAAGAAGCCTTAGCCGCATGGGGCTAAGGCTGTTGGCGGGATTACTGTACTTGGCTTAGATAGCCCTGCAGACGGTCTTTATTCATCACAAAGGTGCTGCTCAAAGCGGGGGCATTGGCTTTGATTTCAGCCAGGTTGCTGGCCTCTCCGGCGACAATGACCCCCACCATGGCCATGATGCTATGGGGCAGGCACTGATACAGGTAGACCCCCTCTTTATCCAGAGTGATGGAGACTTTCTGGCCCATTTCACCCTTCCAGCCCGTTGCACCTGCAGGGCTAAGTGCAGGGATGGACTCGGCATTATGGCCAGGATCACTCGGCTCAAAATGAACGGTGTCGCCTACCGCCACCTTCAACACGGCAGGCTCAAACACCATGGTGCCGTCACTGCCTTTATTTTTCATTTGTACGATATGTTCGGCGGCCAGCGCGCTTTGAGTGCAGCTGCTGAGCAGCAAAGCAGTGAACCAGGGCTTGATTGACATGGGAGACTCCTTGGGTTTGTTGACTAAATGCAACTAATTATCATTTGTGTATTGCCTTGACCATGCTTCTTTACGTTGTGCCGCCTAGCACCTAGGTGTTGATACGGAAGTGCTGTGAATGAAAAAGGGGGCAATGCCATCAGAGGGGAGCTGCGTTGACAGCACAGGGAGGGGCTGCCAAGGTAGCCGCTATTAAAGAGCGGTGTTGGCAGTGAGGTGGTAGTAATGCAGTACGAATGGATTCTGTTTGATGCGGATGAAACCCTGTTTAGCTTTGATGCCGAGGCGGGCTTGCGCCATATGTTTGCTCAGCTTGGCTATCATTTCGGCGTGGAGGACTTTGCTGCCTATCAAGCGGTAAATAAGCCTCTGTGGGTGGCCTACCAGGATGGGCAGATCACTGCCGCACAGTTGCAAACCGAGCGTTTTACCCCCTGGGCGGACAAGCTCAAGGTGACAGCGGCGGAACTGAACTCACGGTTTTTGGCCTCGATGGCGGACATTTGTGCACCCTTGCCGGGGGCGCGGGAGCTGGTGGAGGCTCTGCACGGTCGGGTCAATCTGGGCATTATTACCAATGGTTTTACGGAGCTACAGCAGGTGCGCTTGCAACGCACGGGGCTGGCCCATGCCTTCTCCACCCTGGTGATCTCGGAGCAAGTGGGAGTGGCCAAGCCGGATAAAGCCATCTTCGAGCATGCCTTTAGCCTGATGGGACAACCGGATAAACAGCGGGTATTGA
The DNA here is from genome assembly GCF_000619885.1 of Balneatrix alpica DSM 16621. Taxonomy (GTDB): domain Bacteria; phylum Pseudomonadota; class Gammaproteobacteria; order Pseudomonadales; family Balneatricaceae; genus Balneatrix; species Balneatrix alpica. The sequence continues at coordinate 330,348 of NZ_KK211041.1, forward strand.
TGGTGGGGGATAATCCACATTCGGATATTCTGGGTGGTCTGAATGCCGGCATTCACACCTGCTGGATCAATGCCAGGCAAGAACCTGCCCCAGCGGGAATCGCTCCCCACTATCAGGTGCAAAACCTGTTTGAGTTAAAAGCCTTGCTGCAGCCTTCTGCCTGAGCAGTCAGAGGGCTTTCTGCCAATAGCCCACATCAATCCAGCGCTCAAACTTAAAGCCCACCTGATGAAAGTGGGCAACCTTGACCATGCCGAGTTTTTCATGCAGCGCCACGCTGGCGTCATTGGGTAGGGCAATCACCCCAATAAACTGGCGTTTCCCCAGTGCTTGCAGTTGCTCAAGCAACTGTTGATAGAGGCGGCTGCCTAAGCCCTGACCCTGGGCAGTCGGCTGTAGGTAAAGGGTACCTTCCACGGTATAGCGATAGCCCTGGCGCTCTTTCCATTGGCTGGCATAGCTATAGCCCAGCAGCTGTCCCTGATGCTCTGCCACTAACCAGGGCAGCCCCTGCTCCTGTTGCACCTTTTTGAGACGTATTGCCATGGTCTGGGCAGATACCGGCTCCTCCTCAAAGGTGATAATGCTGTGGCGGATATAGTGGTTATAGAGGTCAGCCAGGGCGGGGGCATCGTGCGGGGTGGCAGGGCGAATCTGTTGCATGAGGATTACCATCTATCAGGGTGAGGTATGTCATGCAGCATAGGCAAATATCAGGCCGGATAGTGAGGAATGAACAGCCAGGGGCAGGCCGCTATCCTCTTATCCGAATCTAAACTTGATGCCAGCCCGGCATAGCGGCATTATCCATGCTCTTATAAAGGGCGCGGCCCTGATACCGACCTGTGCAAGATAGAAACGCTGATCCATGGAAACCCTGACTCTTTCTCCGCTTAGCCACGCCGAAGGCGAGGTGCAATTGCCCGGCTCCAAGAGCCTGTCAAACCGTTTACTGTTATTGGCCGCCCTGGCCGAAGGCCAGACCAAAGTCGTTAACCTGCTCGACTCTGATGATGTGCGCCACATGCTCAATGCCCTGAGCAAATTAGGGGTGAGTTATGAGCTGGCTGCTGACAAGCGTAGCTGTGTGGTGAATGGTGTGGGCGGGGCCTTTGCTGCCGAAGCGGCAGAACTGTTCCTGGGTAATGCCGGGACAGCGATGCGCCCGTTGACCGCCGCCCTTTGCCTGGGCAAAGGCGAGTTTGTCCTGACCGGTGAACCGCGTATGTATGAACGCCCCATCGGTGACTTGGTGGATGCGCTCTTACCCCTGGGGGCCGAGGTGGAATACTTAGGTGAGCCAGGCTTTCCACCGCTGCGGATCAAGGCAAATGGCCTGCAAGGCGGCAGCGTCAGTATTAAAGGCAATATCTCCAGCCAGTTTTTAACCGCCCTGCTGATGGCGGCGCCCCTGGCGCAAACCGAGCTGGTGATTGAGATGGATGGCGAGTTGGTCTCCAAGCCTTATATCGACATTACCCTGCACGCCATGCGCCTGTTTGGGGTGAGTGTGGACAACCAAAACTATCAGCGCTTTGTGGTGCAGGGTGGACAGCGTTACCGTTCACCTGGTGAGGTTATGGTGGAGGGGGATGCCTCCTCGGCCTCATACTTCCTGGCCGCTGCCGCCATTGCTGGTGGCACTGTGCGGGTGTACGGCGTTGGCTCCGAGTCAGTACAAGGAGATAAAGCCTTTGCCGAAGTACTGGGCAAAATGGGCGCCAAGGTGACCTATGGCCCTACCTGGGTGGAAGTCAGCCGGGGTGAATTGAAAGGGGTGGACCTTGATCTGAACGCCATTCCTGATGCGGCGATGACCATTGCCACCACCGCGCTCTTTGCCGAGGGTAAAACCGCGATTCGCAATGTCTATAACTGGCGGGTAAAGGAGACGGATCGACTCCATGCCATGGCGACGGAACTGCGCAAAGTAGGAGCAGAGGTAGTAGAAGGGCACGACTTTATCGAGATTACTCCGCCAGCTCAGCTCACCTCCGCGGCGATCGACACCTATGATGATCACCGGATGGCGATGTGCTTTTCCCTTGCCGCCTTTGGTAGCGTGCCTATTACCATCAATGACCCGGGCTGTACCCGCAAAACCTTCCCCGAATACTTCGACCTGTTTAAGCGAATTACCCGTTAAGCTTGCTCTGGGTTAATAAAGCCGCCTGATCGGGCGGCTTTTGTTTTTGCGTCATCCCAATCAGGCAATCTGATAGCGCCCTGGCTTGTGGTTAAGCGTCAAAACAAGGTTGCACATAATGGCGGCCAATACTGACAGTGCGAGCACCCACCAGGGCACAATAAAGAATGAGGCCACTACAATCAGGCAGTCCAGCACCATCTGTACCAATCCTGCTCGCACACCTCGGCTTTTTTGCAGGTAGAGCGCCAGAATCCCAAAGCCACCGAGGCTGGAGTGATGGCGAAACATCACCAGCATTCCCACCCCAATTAACATGCCGCCGGCTAAGGCGGCATAGATGGCATCAATCTGCTGCAGTTGAATAAGCCAGTGCAGGTTATCGACACAGATTGACACCACGCTGACCGATAAAAAGGTATTGAGGGTGAAGCGTCGCCCCATTTGTTGCCAGGCCAGGTAATAGAATGGCAGGTTCAACACAAAGAACCATTGGCCAAAACTGAAGTCAGTGAGATGGGTGAGCAGCAAGGTTAACCCAGCGGTGCCGCCAGTCAGCAGCCCCACTTCTTTAAATAGAAAGACCCCCAGTGAGACCAGGCTGGAGGCGACGATGAGTGCTAATAAATCTTCATAAAGGGGATGGCGTGGCATCGTGATAACACCCTGATCAAATAAGGGCGCCATTATCCGCAAGACAGGCCTTTTGAGCAAAAACTTTACAGGGTGTTGCTTATATTTATCACTTCCAGCTCCAGTCTCTGCCCATCCCGTTGCCAGAGGAGTTGATCCCCACACTGTTTGGCTAGCAAGCTCTGCCCCAGTGGGGAGAACAGGCTAATGCGCCAATGATTGGGATCGGCTTCGTCCTCACCTACCAACTGAAATTGCCAACGATGGCCTTGTTGATCCAGGCACTGTACCCAGCAGCCGAAGCTGACCTGGCTAGGCTGTGCTGGCACCTCTATCACCTTGGCGCTGGTCAGTCGCTGTTGCCAAAAATCCCGGAGCTGGCGCAGTCGGGGTAATTGTCGCTGAGCTTCCAGGTTGTCACGCTGTTGCTGTAAACGCAGGTAGTCCTGCTGGTATTGGCGTAGTTGTTCACTGAGGCGCAGATAACCTGATGTTGTCAGATAGCAGGGGTGCTGGCGCACTAAGCTGGGCAGGCTATCGTCGTAGTGTTCTTCATTGACAAAGGCGCGGCTCATCTAGCGAACTCTCATACATGGACGGTGGTCCAGGGTTATGCCTTAACCACTAAGGGGTCGGCAAGCCAGGTGTCGGTTGAGTGCTTCTGCAGGTCGTAAAAAGGAACCTAGGCACTGCACTCCTCGTCCCGATACTGCCCACTAGACGGACAGTATGGGATGGCGTTTCAGCAAAAGAGGGGAGTGGGTGACGGGAGCTCTAAAAGGCGCTTATAGCAATAGCTGTATCAACATCCGCATGCCGGTGATCAGCAAGACGACAGCAAACACTTTTTTCAGTTTGGCGGAGTCTAATTTAGCGGCTAACGATGCCCCTAAGGGAGCGAATAAGACCGTTAGAGGCACAATACATAGGAAGCCCAGCAGATTGACTAGGCCAAACGTGCCTACCGGGGCATCGGCAGGCGCGCTGCCAAAAACAAGCATCGTTAAGGCACCAGGTAATGAAATGATGAGACCTATTGCCGCTGCGGTACCAACCGCTTTATGGGCGGGATAGTTATAAAGGGTGAGGAGCGGAACAGAAATAGTGCCGCCGCCAATGCCAACCATTGAGCTGAAAAAGCCAATGGATGTGCCCATGGCAGTTTGCCCAGCCTTGCCTGGTAGCGCTGGGAACAGTGCGGACTTACCTGTTCTGAAGAGCATATTCAGCGCCGATAAAGTCGCAATGATCCCGAACAGGGCGGTAAGCCAGGTGCCATCAACACGAGTGACCAGCCAGCTTCCTGCTAATACGCCTATAAAAATAAAGACGGTCCAGCGCCGTAACAGAGCAAAGTCAACGTTGCCTTTTTGCTGGTGCGAGCGAATGGAACTGATTGATGTCGGTACAATGGTGGCTAATGAGGTAGCGGTGGCGATGACCATGGCGGACTCCGGCGAAACGCCAAAACCCTGAAATACAAAAAACAGCACCGGCACAATGACGATGCCGCCACCTACGCCTAGTAAGCCTGCCAAAATCCCTGCAAATGCCCCGGTGGCAACCAACGCTAAAAGCGTTGATATATTGCTTGTTAAAAACTCAATCATGTTCATTCGCCAATTACTTCAATTGGTGTGACATCAAAATGACGTCAACGAGTAGGGCATTTGCCGATCTCTAATGGGCCTGAGTAGCGAGTTAGGTTGAAAGCTCGTTTCTCACAATTTCCGCACCTGCCGCAAGTGCATCCAGCTTGGCTCTTGCCAGCTCCCGTGACAGGGGGGCCATACCACAATTGGTACATGGATAAAGTTTGTCTGCCTCGACATACTTAAGTGCTTCGCGCAGGGTAGCGGCCACTTCTTCCGCGGTTTCAACCACATCGGTAGCGACATCAATTGCGCCAACCATGACTTTTTTACCCTTGAGCAACCCGAGCACTGCAAAGGGGACACGACCGTTGTGGCATTCCAAAGAAACAATATCAATACTGGATTTTTGAATGGCGGGGAAAGTTTGTTCGTAGTGGCGCCATTCCTCCCCCAGGGTCTTTTTCCAGTCGGTATTGGCTTTAATGCCATAGCCATAGCAAATGTGTACGGCTGTCTCGCATTTTAGTCCTTCTGTCGCTCTTTCTAGCGCTTCGATACCCCATTCATTGACTTCATCGAGAAATACATTAAAGGCGGGTTCATCAAACTGGATTATGTTAACGCCGGCGGCTTCCAGCTCTTTGGCCTCTTCATTCAAGGCTTTGGCGAATTCGAATGCCAGCTTTTTGCGATCTTTGTAATAGTCATCATAGAGTGTATCCACCATGGTCATCGGACCCGGCAGTGCCCACTTAATAGGTTGGTTGGTTTGGCTGCGCAGGAATTTGGCGTCTTCAATAAATACCGGTTTCTGGCGGCTAACAGGGCCAACAATTCCTGGCACACTGGCATCGTAACGGTTGCGAATCCTCACGGTTTTCTTATTTTCAAAATCTACCCCGCTCAAATTCTCAATAAATGTCGTTACAAAATGCTGACGGGTTTGTTCGCCGTCACTGACAATATCAATTCCGGCTCTTTCCTGCTCTTGCAGGGTGATGCGCAGGGCGTCCTGCTTGCCATTAATGAGTGCTTCGCCTTCTAGTTTCCAAGGAGACCAGAGTTTTTCAGGTTCAGCCAACCAGGAGGGTTTAGGCAAACTACCGGCAGTGGAGGTAGGAAGTAGTTTTTTCATAAAAGTACCCATTAATATTGAATTGAGGGGTCGGAAAAGCTGGCCGCCCATTTTTCTAGTATTGACTGGTAGCGCTGAATGAAGTTTTCTTCACACCACTTGCCTTGCTCAATCGCTAGGCGTGTACGCTCCTCCCGGTCATAGACAACTTGTGTTAGCGAGCAGTCCTGGTTTTTCAAGCTTGGTTGATACACTTCCCCTGCAACGGAGTTGGCATTGTAAATCTCTGGACGATAGATTTTTTGAAAGGTTTCCATGGTGCTGAGCGTGCTGAATAACTCCAGTGTGCTGTAGTCGTTTAGCAAATCGCCAAAGAAATAAAAGGCGTAAGGTGCGACGCTATTGGGCGGCATAAAATAACGCACTTCCATTCCCATTTTTTTGAAATACTGCTCTGTCAAAGAGGACTCATTCGGTAGATATTCAATACCTAAAATAGCGTGCTGATTACTGGTGCGATGGTAAATCTTATTGTCAGAGACACTCAGGCATATAACCGGCAGTTTTTTGAAATGCTTTTTATAGGTATCTGAGTTGATAAAGTCTTTAAACATCTTGCCATGTAAATCACCATAGTGCTCCGGCACAGTAAAGTGCTCTTTTCCCTTATTGTGGTTGCGCAATGCAACGCTAAAGTCGTAATCGCGCACATAGGAGGAGAAATTATTGCCTACGATGCCTTCAATACGTTTATGGTTCTTGTGATCAATGATGTAGGTTTTTAGCATTTCAATGGTGGGGAAGGTCTCGCCATTACCCTCTACATCGATATCTACATGGATGATTTCAAGCTCAACGGAGTAGCGGTCTTTACTTGGATTATCCCAATGCGCCAGGCTATTAAAGCAGTTGTTAATCATGTCGATGGCTCGGCGCAAGTTTTCCTGGCGCTTTTCGCCGCGAGCGAGATTGGCAAAGTTGGTTGTCAGGCGCGTGTTGTCGGTAGGCTGATAGTGCTCATCAAACCGAATACTCTTAATGGTGTATGTGAAGCCCTTACTCATGGTTACTAGGTATCCCAACCTTCAAATTTAATCTGGTTTTGAAAATGTTGAGGATGTTATACAGGGACTTCATGTATGAGTTAAATTGATTTATTTTTTGTTATTCTTGAATATCTCTCACTTTGTGGTGCTGAGCCAGTGTAGAGGGGTTGATCTTGGCAGCGGCTATGGCGGTTATCAGTGACGAAGGAGGCTGTCACTCTGATGAGCGGAGGAAGCAAGTGATAAATAATACCGCTGCGCGCCAGCACAGGCCGAGAGTCAAGGGCAATGGATCGGGTGAACATTGATTGTTTATCAACTCACGATCAGCGAAAATGGCCGCCAATTACGATTCACACAACGGATTTGACCCGCGTAACGTTGCACAAGTGTGTGCAAATCCGCGTACAGGCGAAAAGAATTTATACATGGCAACCCAAGATTTTCTGAATGAAATCAACAAGCGCAGGACTTTTGCTATTATCTCGCACCCTGATGCGGGTAAAACAACGATTACTGAAAAGCTGCTGCTGTTCGGACAGATCATCCAAAAAGCAGGTACGGTAAAAGGCCGTAAAAGCGACCGTCATGCAACCTCGGACTGGATGACGATGGAGCAGGAGCGGGGTATTTCGATTACCTCTTCGGTGATGCAGTTTCCTTATCGGAATGAAGTCGTCAACCTGCTCGATACCCCCGGACACGAAGACTTTTCCGAAGATACCTACCGCACTCTGACCGCGGTGGATTCTGCGCTGATGGTGGTGGATGGCGCCAAGGGTGTTGAAGATCGCACCATTAAACTGATGGAAGTCTGCCGTTTACGTGATACGCCGATTTTGTCCTTCGTCAACAAGATGGACCGCGATATCCGCGAGCCAATTGAGCTGTTGGATGAAATTGAAACCGTCCTCAATATCGAAGCAGCTCCCATCACCTGGCCTATCGGTATGGGTAAGCTGTTCCGTGGGGTGTACAACCTCTATAGCGACACTATTCACGTCTTTACCCCTGGTCAGGGTCACACCATTCCTGAGGATATCCAGATTAAAGGGATAGAGTCAGATGAGGCCAAGCAGTTCCTTGGTGATCAATGGCAAGAGCTGTTGGATGAGGTGGAGCTAGTGCGAGGCGCCAGCCATACTTTTGATTTGGAAGCTTACCGGGCTGGTAAGCAAACGCCGGTATTTTTCGGTACCGCCCTGGCTAACTTTGGTGTGCGGGAAATGCTCGATGGTTTCGTCGAGTGGGCCCCGGCTCCTGCTACCCGTCAGACCGAGCAGCGTCCGGTTGAGGCCAGTGAAGCCAAGTTCTCTGGCTTTGTGTTTAAGATTCAGGCCAACATGGACCCGAAGCATCGTGACCGCATTGCCTTTTTGCGAGTCTGCTCCGGGAAGTACACCCAGGGTATGAAGATGCGCCACTGCCGTACAGGTAAAGATGTGCGTATTGCCGATGCGGTGACCTTTATTGCGGGTGAGCGTGAAGCGGTGGAAGAGGCCTGGGCCGGAGACATTATCGGCCTGCATAACCATGGCACGATTCAGATCGGTGATACCTTTACTGAAGGGGAAGAGCTGAAGTTTACCGGTATTCCGCACTTTGCTCCCGAGCTGTTCCGTCGTGTACGCCTGAAAGATCCGTTAAAGATGAAGCAACTGCAAAAAGGCTTGCAGCAGTTGTCGGAAGAGGGCGCAACTCAGGTATTCCAACCGTTAAATAACAATGACTTGATCCTGGGAGCGGTGGGGGTGCTGCAGTTTGAGGTGGTGGCCTACCGCTTGAAAGATGAATACAAGGTGGAGTGCATTTACGAGCCGGTTAACGTTGCCACGGCCCGCTGGGTTGAGTGCAGTGATGCGAAGAAGTTGGAAGACTTTAAGCGTAAGTGTGCCGATAACCTGTCGATTGATGGTGGTGGCTTGCTGACCTATCTGGCACCGACCCGGGTCAATTTGAGCCTGGCGCAAGAGCGTTATCCGGATGTGCGCTTCCGCGCCACCCGCGAGCATTAAGCTCAGTATCCTTCCCCGTCTTCGGCGGGACGCAAAGGGCGCAACGGCGCCCTTTGTTTTTAATAGCTTTTTGTCAGCAGTTTTGGCCTTGTGTTGCATTGATCTAAATTAGGAAACTTGGCATTTTGCAGCCATACTCAAGGTCGAGCAAAAATGGATGGCCGAACTTGACAGGATGTCAGGAGCCCAAGCGAGAAGTAGGTTATGAAGAAAAATTTGCCGGTCACCCAGAAGGCGATCCAGATGCGCCCTGGGCAGGTATTGATTTCTGGAACGGATTTAAAGGGTATTACTACCTACTGCAATCAGGATTTTATTGATATCAGCGGATTCACTGAAGATGAGCTGCTGGGGAAGAACCACAACGTGGTGCGCCACCCAGATGTACCGCCAGCGGTATTTGCTGATCTGTGGAATAACCTCAAAGCGGGCCGCCCCTGGATGGGGATCGTCAAAAACCGGGCGAAAAGTGGTGACCATTACTGGGTTGATGCCTATGTCACGCCGATTTGGGACAAGGGGCAGGTGGTGGGCTATGAGTCTGTGCGCCACCCGGCAACGCCGGAGCAGATTGCCCGAGCGGAAACCCTGTATAAGCGTATTGCTGAAGGTAAGGCGCCGATTAAGTGGAGTGAGCGCATCCCCACGGCCTTTATTAGCCTGGTTTGGGCCGGTGCTGGAGTATTGGCCGGTGCGGGTTTGGGGCAAGGCTTACATGACTCACCCTGGTTATGGCCAGCGGCTGGAGCCTTGGCTGTGGCGGGGGCGGGGGCTGCACTCTATAACCTGCGCATGGGACTGGGTGAGATGATCGACAGCGCTAAGTCGATTTTTCACAACCCCTTGGCCAGTTATATGTATTTTGGCCGTGATAATCCGGTAGCTTCAGTGCGCATGGCCCTTTATGCCCTCCATAGTCGTGCACGGACGGTGATCTATCGTTTGTCTAGCAGTGCAGGCAAAGTCGCTAAAGAGGCGGATCGTTCTCAGGCCCTGGTTAAAGGGGTACAGGAAGACATTCGTCGTCAGCACTATCAGGCGGATCAGCTGTCGACGGCGATGCATCAGATGGCAGCTTCTATTGCTGAGGTTGCGCGCCATGCCCGTGACTCTGCCGGGGTGACAGACGAGCTGGGGGGAGAGTCGGAAAAGGGGCGTAAACTGTTGTTGCGCACCATTGATACGATAGAAGGCCTCAATACTCATGTGCAGCACACCGCGACGGTGGTCGAGCGTTTGGCTAGTCAGGCGGATGAAATCGGCAACTTTGTTAATGCGATCCGAAGCATCGCTGAGCAGACTAACTTGCTGGCATTGAATGCTGCGATTGAGGCGGCCCGTGCCGGTGAACAAGGGCGTGGTTTTGCTGTGGTGGCCGACGAGGTGCGCAGTTTGGCGACACGTACCCAAGAGGCAACTCAGCAAATTCAAGAGATTATCGGCAAACTGCAGCAGGAAGCGGAGCAGGCAGTAGGCGCTATCCAGCAAAGCCGTGAAGGCACCGAGCAAGGGGTGGCCAGTGTTCGTGATGCTGGCGATATGTTGGCGCGTATTGCCCAGGGCATGGATGATTTGGGGGATCGGGCACAGAATATTGCTGCCGCCGCTGAGCAGCAAAGCCAGGTGGCGGATACGATCAACCAAAGTGTGGGGGAAATCTCCACTGCTGCAGACCGCATGACTGCCAAGATCAGTGATACCGCTGGGGCGGTGACTCATGTGGCGGATCAGGCGCAGGAACAGCAGCGTCTGGCTGAACGCATGGGTTAAGCAGCCATCTGTAAAACAAACCCGGCTTGGGCCGGGTTTGTTTTTGCTACGATCAACTAGGCCTTAATAGGTGTAAGACAGCGCCAGCGAACCGTAGCTATGGGCATTGCCCTGTGTCTTAAACTCGCGACTGCGCATTACCCGTGAAAAAGTCAGCTTCAAACTGCCATAGTTAAGTGCCAAGCCGGCGCTAATATCTCCAACGATATGCTCTTTATCCACCGAGTGGCTGTCGCGGAAGGTGTTGCCATCGAGGAAGATGTTGCGTGCCACTAAGCGCCCCTCAGCGGAAACGAACAGATGCCAGCCCCAGCCTTTATCCAGAATGCGACTATCCCAACGCTCTCCGGGTGCACTGTTATCACCTGCCGGGCGAATAGAGGAGGAGCCAAAGTCAGAGGGCAATCGGTAACCAATGCGGTACTCAAAGCCTGTGCTGGCTTGAGTGAGCACATTACCAAGGGATACACCGGCGTGGCCGATGAGGTCATGGCTATAGCGTCCCCCCAAGCCATAGCGGAATAAGCGGGCCTTGCGGGTTAGGTGCAGGTTGATGCCCGGTTCGTTATGCAGTTGGTTATGCCAACCATCAAAGCGTTCAATGCCGCGCAAATCATGGACGATATCCTGTGATTCTTTAGCCAGAGCGGCTGGCCCAACGATGCCCAGGTTGAGTTCGGCAATATCGAGTAAATTGTCGTGGCGACGCTGATAAGCCAGACCCATATACAGCCAGCCGGCGTAGGGACGGTCGTTAGCAATAATGTCCGTGGCATAACGATCCCCAGGGGTATACATGGTTTGTGCCAGGGAAATCACCAGGTTGCGCTGTTCCCGTGGTTTGTTGCCATGCAGCAGAGTCAGTTGCTGGTTGATATTGCGCACCCAGGCAGGTAACTGAGGATCATCTACATAGTTTTGCAGATCAGGCGAAATCCAGGAGGCTTTAATGCCGTTGGTATAGTCCTGGTCAGTGTTGGTAAAGAGGTCATTATCCAGGTAAAAGTTTGCCGTCCAGTGTGCGCCTGGATCAGCTAAAGGCTGCGGACGAGCAGGCGCATCACTATTGGCTAACGTGGCCATAGGAAGGCTGAGGAGCAAAACAACAGGAAGCAAAGTACGCATGATCAGGACAAGAGGGTATGGGTAACGGAACGGACTATGCTAATGCATAGCGGGGCTTTTCCAAAGAGGAAGCTGAATGAGAGTCATCGATAGTCATTGCCATCTGGACTTCACCGAACTGCGACCTTGGCTGCAAACAAGCTTAGCCCAAGCCAGGGCAGCGGGGGTGGATACCTGGTTGGTGCCTGGCGTCACAGCGGCGACTTGGCAGAGTTTGCTGGAATTTTGCCAGCAGCAGCCAGGAGCCTATCCCGCGCTGGGTTTGCATCCTTACTTTATTGCTGAACATCGCCCTCAGGATGTGGTGTGGCTGGCGCAGCTATTGAAGCAGCAAGCGCCGCTGGCAGTCGGGGAGATTGGGCTGGATAAGTGCATCGAGCCGCTACATTGGCAATGGCAGCTGCAACTCTGTGAGCAGCAGTTGCGCCTGGCGGAACAAGCAGGGCTGCCGGTGATTTTACATGTGCGTAAGGCTCATCAAGAGATGCAGGCATTACTGAAACAGGTGGGTTTTAGCCACGGTGGGATTGTTCATGCCTTTAGTGGCAGTGCTGAGCAAGCTGAGCCCTATTTGCGTAGGGGGTTTAAATTGGGGGTGGGCGGTGCGTTGACCTACCCCAGAGCACAGCGTTTACATCGTTTGGTAAAAGCGTTGCCGGATGCCTGGGTATTGGAAACGGATGCGCCTTCCATGCCGCTGATGGGGTATCAAGGGGAGCCTAATTTGCCGCATCGGATCCTGGAGGTGCTCCAGCATATTGCTCAGTTATGGCAGCTGAGTCCTGAGCAGGCGGCGGCACGCTTAACTGCACAAACCCTGCAGGTGCTACCTGGTTTGGCAGCAGCTAAAACACCATGTTAAAGAAGGCTGATCTGTCTCAAGGTACTGATAAAGGATAACTATAGGATACTGGCGTTTTGAGCTGAACATGGCATAGTGACCAGAGTTTCAGATGAAGTAACTGAACGAGTGTCAAGTAGAAATCATGCCAAAAAGCAACACGCTTACGATAAAGGGATTTATTTTACGCACCTCGCTGTTGTTTTCGGCGCTGGGCTTTATGGTTATTTTCTGGGCAGCATCAACTGCCTATCAGGCTTCGATCCGCCATAGTGCCGAGCAGGTGGCTCATACCCTGGCGAATAACACCTTCCTGACGATGATGCAGGTAATGAGTCAGGGCTGGTCAAAATCCCAGTTAGAACAGCACCTTAGCAGCCTGCAGCGGCAACAGCCGAATGGTTACAGCACCCGTATATATGCCAGCCCCACTGCCAGTATTCCGCCGGGTTTAAGCACAGATATCAATGCCCCTGTTGCGACACCAGCAGCGGAGATTCAGCAGGTGTTCCGCAGTGGGCAGTCCAGCACGCTCGAGCGTGGGGATGAGTTCCTGTACTTCTATCCATTGGTGGCCCAGGCTGACTGTACGACCTGCCATAGCCAAACAGCGGTGGGGGAAACCCTGGGGGTGATCGAAGTTCGCCAACGTCTGGCGCCCCTGTTAGACCGTGCCAATGCCGACTTGTTGCTCTATTTGTTGGCGATAGCGCCCTTCCCGATACTGCTCTCGTTGCTGGTTATCCGTTTTATGGATCGGCGCATTCGGCGTTCGGTGACCTTCCTCGAAGACAGCATTGATAAGGTCAAAACGGTATCTGATTTGACTCAAATGGAGCTGCGCACCACGCATTTGGGCTTCAAAGAACTCAGCGACATTTTCTGGCGTATCGATAGCCTGACCCGCAAGATGCGTGAGGTGGCGGTGGATAAGGATCTGCTGGAGTTCGAGATCCGTTTGTTGGAAAAGTTCGTGATTACCTCAGAAGTGGTGCGTGACTGGCGTGAATATGTCTGCATCCTGCTGCGCGATATCAATCAGGTGATTCATGCCTACACCCTGTTCTCCATCTTTAAGGTCGATGAGGAGATTTTTGACCTGGAAATCTTCTGGCTGTATCCGCCCAGTGAGCAGACCAAGCAGATGATGGAGCACAGTGTGCGCCGCAGTCTGCAGCAGGGGACAGCCTTTATCGATACCAGTAACTTGAAAGTAGTGCATAACATTGCCAATCGTGATGGGCCCTTGTTGGAGCTGGCGGCAGCAGAGGTTGAGGTACAAACCAAGTCCTTGTTGGTGGAGGCACCCAAAATTGGCGGGATTGTCGGTATCGGTGTCCATACTGATATCGTCAAAGACCAAACACGGGTGCTGGTGGTGGAGAGTATTCTCTCCACCCTGTTGAATGTGGTGGGCTCGGTGAAAGCGATTTACAAGTACACCAAGGACTTAGAGTACTACGCGACCCGTGATCCCTTGACCCATCTGTATAACCAGCGTCTGTTTTGGGAGTTGTTGGAGTATGAAGCAGACCGTAGTCAGCGCCATGACTACAAATTTGGTTTGCTGATTATCGACTTTGATAACTTTAAAACCATTAACGATAGCCATGGTCATGCTTTTGGTGATCGTTTCTTGCAGGAATTCGCTCAGCGGCTACAGATTGCTTTGCGCCATGGGGATGTATTGGCCCGTTATGGCGGCGACGAGTTTGTCATTATTCTGCCGGAGGCGGAACTTGAGCAGGCCAGCATGATTGCCGAGCGAGTCTTGAGCCAGGTGCGGGATATAGTGCTGTTTGCCCCCAGTGGTGATGAGGTGAAGGCGACGATCTCTATCGGGATGGGCATTTTTCCGGATCATGCGGGCAGTACCCGTGATCTTTTCATGTTTGCCGACAATATGATGTACAAGGCCAAATCACTGGGGAAAAACCAAGTGTGCCTGCCGACCTCGGAAGATGTATTGGAAGTGTTCCGTGGCCTGAGTGAAAAGAGTCTGCTGGTGCAGAAGGCGATTGAAAAGCGTCTGATTATTCCGTACTTCCAGCCTTTGATGAGTATGGCAGATGGTAAGTTGGCGGCGGTGGAGGTGCTTAGTCGTATCGACCTGGGGGCCGATGGCATTATGGGGGCCCATGAGTTTATTGAAATAGCAGAGTCACTGGGGGTGATCCATCAGATTGATTACATCGTGATGGACAAGGCTTTTGCGTTGGCTCAGCAGCAGGCTTATGAAGGGATGCTGTTTATTAACCTTTCTCCTAAATCATTGTTAATCGGAGAGTTTATTTTGCAGGTGAAAAATCTGGTGGAGACCTACCAGATTGCCCCTGAGCGTATCGTATTTGAAATCACTGAGCGGGATACGGTGAAGAACCTAAGCCTGCTAGAGAAGTTCATTGCCAATCTCAAGAGCGTTGGCTTTCAGTTGGCGATAGACGACTTTGGCTCGGGTTTCTCTTCTTTCCACTATCTCAAGCGCTTCCCGATTGATTTCGTCAAGATTGAAGGGGAGTTCATCGCCAATGCCATCCATGATGATCGTGATGGCGCTTTTGTCCGCTCGATTGCGGGGCTGGCTCGTGAGCTTGGGGCGAAAACGGTGGCGGAGTATGTTGAGAGTGCTGAAGTCTTGGCCTATGTGCAGTCGGTAGGGATTGATTTAGCCCAGGGCTATCACATTGGTCGGCCAGGGCCGCAATTACCTGCTTGGCGTCAAGCCTTGTTGGAGGCGGAGGAGCCTTTGTCGCTAGGTGACGGGATTTAAGCTTTAAGCGGAGAGAGTGTTATTTAATACAAACGGCGCCTAGGGCGCCGTTTGTATTAGGGGGGCAAGAGGGTTAGCTCATGTCCCCATAGGGATTTTCTTCATCCAGATTGATTGGGTTGAGATAACCCGGTAGTCGGATCGATTTGGCATCAATCTGTAAATCTTCCCCTTCCAAGACGTTATGGCCAAACAGATACAGTGGGCGAGTTTCGCCGCGGCTGCAGGCTTGATCATATTGCTCGGCTTGGGCCTGGGTTTGTTGTTGACGGTCACGGAAGGCATGCATGGCTGCCTGGCCGTGTTTGCGCTCCAGCATGCGTAGCGCAATATGGGGGGCTAATACCGCGGAGCTGGCATTGTTGCCGCCAAAACCTTTGGAGTTGAGGAAAACCGCATCAATGCCATCGTTACCAACCTGATAGTGTTCAGCCTGAATGCTGAGATTGGAGCGATGAACATCCTCGGCAACGTGATTAATGGTGGCAATGCCGGGAATCAGACCATAGCGCCAGACACCTAGCGCTGTGCTGAGCTGATCGCCACCGGCGGTGCCCTGGGAGTGACCGAGGAAACACTTCACGGCCGACACCTTCCAGGCCGGGATATTAAAAGCTTTGGCAACTTCATTCAGGACATGGGACTCGGTCACTCGATTTTGCGGAGTGCTGGTGCCGTGTGCCTGGATAAAGGTGCGTTGCTTGAGTGCATCGCTGCCAATAATTTTTTCCACCAGCGAGGTGATTTTGCCCAGGGTGACATAGTTACCAATACCGGGAGCGGAGATGGACTTTTTATGGCCATCGGCGCTGACAAAGACATCGGGAACTGCACCATAGATTTGCGCCCCGAGCTGCAGGGCCAAGTCATCTGCCATCAGCATTACAAACTGCGAGGATTCACCAATGGTGAAGCCACAGTTGGTGGAAAAGGGGCGGCAGGCGCGGCGATAGTGTTCATCGCTCAGCTCGTCCAGATTATCCAGGGCGCGCAGGTCTTTATCCTCTGCCAGTGCACCCATTGCACGGAAGCCTTCAATCACTTCCGGCAAAATCGGAGCATCGCTGCCGCCAACTAATACTACCTTGCGTTTGCCGGAGCGGATGGCATCCACCCCCTGTTGCAGGTTGTAGAGGAAGGAGGCGCAGGCCCCGAGAGAGGCACCGGTAGCACCGACACTGCCCAGTACATAGGCATTAATAAAGTCGGCGGGCATCTGGCCGTAGCCTAAGGGTAGCTGCTTGGAGGTAATGCGTTTGCCCTGATAGTGCGACTTCAGCATGCCGCCAAAGCCATTATCATCCATTTGACCAATGGAGTTACCGGCATAGACGGCGATTTGGTCGGGGGCGACATGATCGCGAATTAGATTCCAATCCAAACCAGTGGAGCCTAAGCAATCCGAGGCCGAGTAAATCGACATTTGCAAATTGCGCGGGTGATTGCGGGACTGGTAGAGGTCGCCGGGCTGAAAACCAGTGGGTAGTTGGCCAGCACTTTGCACCGGAGCGCAGCGGTAGTCGTATAGCAAGACATCCAGAGCTTCACTGGTGTTAACCTGGACATAACCATTACCCAGGTCATCCATGCGCCAGTTAACTGGGATGTGTTCAGGCAGGTGGCGTTTACGAATTACAAACTGGTGATCTCCGTTGAAGGAGGGGGCCAGCTTGGTCGCCACATGATAGGGCACATTGTTAACATCAAAGGCTTCGTGATTAATACGGCGAATCAGGGTGTTGGCTCGAATGTAATCACTCAGCTGAGCGGTGACTTCAGCGGGGGTTAACAGCTGATTTTGTGAATCGCGCAGCTGGCCATCCACTGACTTGACCAGCCCCATCATGGTTGCCAGACTGAGCCAGGTTTCCTGTGCGGCTGCCTCGGGGATATGATCGATTACCAGACGGCGGTAAGCATGGTGAAAAGAGGACCGTCCGGCGGGGTTAACCCCACCAAAACCGACAATCACGGGTAAGTAAGACAAGGATACATCCTCTCGAGGGTGATTGGCTGATAAGGTGTAAAATATCCCGCATTGTATAGAGCGTAGCGCTTTGTGACCAGAGCATGACGCAAATGGGAATTAAGTCGGATACAGGAGCACGACAATGCAAGCAAAGAAACTTTTAGGTGTGGCCGTTATCACCAGCCTGCTGGCTGGCTGTATGACAACCGACCCCTATACACGTGAACAGAAAGTGGGGCAAACGGCTAAGGGCGCCGGTATTGGTGCAGTAGCAGGAGCGGTATTGGGGGCGGCGGTTTCCAGTAAGAGTGATCGCGGTAAAGGGGCGGCTACAGGGGCCTTGGTCGGGGCTGCTGTTGGCGGTGGCATTGGTTATTACATGGATCAGCAAGAAGCAGCGCTGCGCCAGGAGTTGGAAAGCTCTGGGGTGTCGGTGGTACGTAATGGCGATAACATCAACCTGATCATGCCGGGCAATATTACCTTTGCTACTAATAGCGAACAGATTTCTCCTACGTTCTACCAAACTCTGGATGGAGTGGTGCGGGTGTTGGCTAAGTTCGAAAAGACCCACCTGGATGTGATCGGCTATACCGACTCTAAGGGCTCGTTTGAGCATAACCAAATGCTGTCTGAACGCCGCGCTAATTCGGTGGCGACCTATCTGATGCAGTCTGGTATTCCTGGCAGCCGGGTAACCAGTCGTGGCCTGGGTGAGCGCTACCCTATTGCCAGCAATGACACTGAGCAGGGCCGGGCGCAAAACCGCCGGGTTGAGCTACAGATTCGCCCCATGTAACAGCGGGCAGGGAGAAAGTATCATCAAGGGCGCTTAGGCGCCCTTGATCGTCAAGAGGCAGGATTAAGCGTTTTCGATTTGTTCAAACTTGCTCAGTAAGCCTTTTACTGAGGTTTCCCAATCACTGCGCTCTTGTTCCAGGTGGCTTTTTGCCTGACGCAGTTCATTGACTTCCAGGCGCAGTAATTCAACCTCTTCAATCAGGCTTTGGATTTTACGGTCAAGGTTAGCTAAGAGTTCGTTAGGCATAATGTCATCCTGCGAATGGAATGAATGTGCGGGCATTATAGGAAAGCCGGGCTCCGGCTACCATGCCATCACCCGGTCATCTTGTTGAATATTGATGGAGATCGCTTCCACCGGCAGTTCGAGCCAGGCAGAGTCCCCCTGAACCTGACTAACCCGCGCCGCGGTCTGGGTATCTTCTAGTTGGGAGTAGCGCTCACCACTAGGGCCATAGTCATAACGCTGGCGATAGACCACCAAGGTATCCCCGGTACGCAATCCTGCCCGACTGCCAGCGGCTACCAGCAATCGTCTACCTTCGGTGCGAACAATACGGGCGCTAAAGGGCTGACAGCTAAGGGTGTCATCCAGGCGGTTGCTGATTTTGTTGAGTAGCTTTTGCACCTGATTGCCGTAATCACTACTCCAGAAAGCATCAGTAGCGAAGCCGGTTTTGAGGTGATGATCTTTCAGCCAATAGCCGCTGGTAGAAAATTGATCCTGATACAGCAGCTGGCCGGAAAGCGCATCATGGACATATACCTCCAAGGCAAAAAAACGCTGGTGGTCAGGATGCTTAGGTAGGACACGGCGCAGGGCGTCGGTGACAAATAAACGGTCCTCATTGACGCCAGCTTGACTCAAGGACATATCCAGAATGCGCCCGGAGACCACATAGTGGATCCCCATCTGATGCAGGCGGGGAACCACAGCGCTAATATCGGTGGGGTCTTTATTGGCATAGGGGGGAGGCAGTACCAGTAACTGTCCATTGGGGCGTAGCTCCAGCCCCTTGCTATTTTGCAGACGCCGCGCCAGCTCCAGACTTAACCCAGAAACAATATTATCCAGACGCCCCAGAGTAGCGTGATCAGGCTGATTGAGGGGGAAAGCCGTAATTGCCACCTGTTTACGATAATTGCTAGTGCCTGCCTGGGCACACTGAGGTGCTGGTGCCACTTCGGCACGAATCCACACTTTGAGCACATCCCCCTGCACTTGCTCGCGTAGTACCTGTACATCCTCAATGCGGCCTTCGCTGCTCATGCGCAGGGTTTCGAGCTGGAGCACGCCATTTTGCATTTGCTGGGTACTGCTAAACCAACTACCTGCCTGCAACAGGGCCAGCTGTGAAGCATCGCGGATCGCCAGCTCCCGCGCCAAGCGTTTGTCCCCTTGCGTAATAAGCGCTTGCCCTTCAGCTTCGACGGTTAGCGCACTGGCAACCTGACCCCAGCCAAGTAACAGTAGTAAAAGGAAGCTATAGCTTTTCCAGCTCATGTTTTATCCTTGTGTGGGCCTTGTACGGCTTGCCGCTATTCACTATAGAGAGAATCATCCGGTAAAGTTGTTCGCCTGCTGGCCGATAGCCTGCGAACTTGGCGGACTCCAGGCCGCCACTATTATAGGCAAAGGAATACTGATTATGATGCTGCGAACCCTGTTTGCCCTCATTCTTATGCTGGGGATGCTGCCCCTAAGCCAGGCAAATGACAAGCCCTGTACCGGTAACCAATGTCAGCAGCAACCTCATGCCATGAGCCAGCCGCAAAATTGTCCCGAGTGTCGTGAGCGCGTACTGGTTGTACCCAAGATTACCACCCAGTGCGCCAAAGAAGTGGCCCGTGTGAATTATCGAGCCGCGTGTTCAAGTTGTGGCAACTTTAGTGTGACGGTGCGCCAGGACGATCGTTACATGGGCCCGCCCTGTATTAAGGCTGGCAACTAAGGAGACGTACCATGAAATCTTCGCTGCTGTTGCTCTGCGCTACCAGCCTGCTGCTTACCGCCTGTACTCAGCCTCCTCAACCGCAACAGGCCATGCCTAGCCGCTTTATGGGCGGGATGGTCTATGACCGAGCGGGGGCAGGTGGCTCAGCGCCTAGCGTATTGACCGACATGGTCAGCTTTATGGCAGATCAACTGTCGGTTAATAAAGACTTTGCCAATATCCAGGATACCCCGGTTGCGATCACCTCCTTTGTCAATGTAGAGAACCTGGGCGAGACCAATAAACTTGGCAACCAGTTGTCGGAAAATATGATCCACGAGCTGCAGGTTCGGGGTTACAAAGTAGTGGACTTTAAAACCACTGGGGTGATTAAGGTCACCGAAACCGGTGACTTTGCTTTTAGCCGGAAACTTGAAGAACTGACTCGCCAGTATCGGATCAACTATGTGGTGACGGGGACCTATACAGGTTTCCCCGATGGGGTATTGGTCAATGCGCGGGTCATCGACTTGCAAACCAAGGTGGTGATGTCGACAGCTCAGGGCTTCTTACCCACAGATGAAGTCGAAGGGATTATGGGCGGCTATGATGCCACTCGTCATTTCAAGGGGAAAATCATTGAGCAGCATGTCGCGCCCAAGGTTTACCTCTACAACACCAAGCTGGTGAAGTAAGTGCGTATTCTGCTGCTTACTCTGGCCATGCTGAGTCTGGTGGCCTGCCAGCCGGTGACCCAGCAAGCCTATGCCCCGGCAGCACCTGAACCCTGCTGTGGTTATGCCAATCAACCCCAGGTGATTACGGTGGTGGGCTACGCCCCCATTAGTTTGCAGCCTGGGCAAAATCAGCAGCATAAGATTCTGATGGCCATGCGTGCCTCGAAACTGCAGGCCTACCAAGAATTGGCGGCGGTGGTGCATGGCCAGGTGATTCAGTATCAGACCGGTGCCCGGGATATGGTGTTACAGGGTGAGCAACTGCAGTCGGCGGTATCGGGGATTGTCCGGGGTGCTCGGGTAGTGAAGACCTATCCGGTGCAAGAGGACGTTTATGCCACGGTACTGGAACTGGATGTAAAGGATATTCAGCGCGCTTACGTGCGTATGTAAGGCCAGCAGTAACATGCCAAGGGTCGGTCAGCAATGACCGGCCCTTTTTAATGGCCGTAGCTATCTAGTGTGGGAAAACTTTGGGGCGCAGAGGCTCTTGGAAAAAGTTGATACCTTCCCAGCCATAACGCATAAACAGGCGGATATTCTGGTGATCCGTACCTTCTGGGTGCTGTAATACATCGACCCGATAGTAGCGCCCAAAACAGGCTAGGGTCTGGGCTTCAGATAGCTTATGCAGTCGAGCAAAGGCGAAAATTTTGCAAGAGCCTTCATTGCGCCCCGCGTCGTTCACGATCAGGTCACCTTCCAGACCATTACTGAAGGCGGTCGGAGTGTAGTCATAGTGTTGCTGGATCACTTGCATGCAGTGTTCAAAATCCAGTTGTGGGTCTGTACCTATGTTTTGCAAAAAGGCATCCAGGGATAGGCTGCTCATGCGGGCGACTTCCTCACTCAGCCGTGGCGGTATCCTCTGCGCCAGGGCATCACTAGCTAGGGAGTCCCTAGGCAGTGCGCCTAGGGGGTGTCGGTGGCCAGCGTTCCCTTGCTGGCAGGGCGCTATACCTTAGAGGAGTTTGCCAGGCTCTGCACGGATTTCCGTCCTTGCCAGCGTTGCTGGCCGTGGTCCAGCATGAGCAGTACGGAGGGCACCACCAGCAGAATCAGCAACGTGCCAAAACCCAGGCCAAAGACGATTGAGGTGGCCATGGGAATCAGGAACTGTGCCTGCAAAGAGGTCTCAAACAGGATCGGTGTGAGGCCTGCAATGGTCGTGAGGGAGGTCAGCAGCACCGCTCGTAAGCGCTGACAGGCAGCCTCCTCCACCGCTTGCAGGGCACTCATGCCCTGGCCCCGCAGCTTTTGATAGAAGCTGATTAAGACGATGGAGTCGTTGATCACTATCCCCGATAGGCCAAAGCATCCGAACAGAGACAGGATGGTGAGGTCAAAGCCCATCAGCCAATGGCCAAACAGGGCTCCGCTCAAGCCAAAAGGGATGGCGAGCATGACGGCGATTGGCCACAGATAGCTGGCAAATACCCAAGCCAGAATGATGTAAATAAGACAGATCGCCAGGATCAGCCCCAGGCGCATATCGCTGAGGGTTTCGCGTTGATCAGCCTGACTGCCACCAAATTCATAGCTGATGCCATAACGGGCGGCGAGCTCTGGCAAGACGCTTTGGCGTAAGCTGGCCAGGATTTCGTTGGCATTACCGACATTGTCATCCAGATCGGAGCTGACCACGATGGCTAAGCGCCCATCGACACGGTTAAGGGAGTCCAGCCCAGGCTGCACCTGAAACTCGGCGACATTGCTGAGCAGGGTGGTCTGCCCTGAGGGCAACAGCAGCGGCAGGTTAAGCAGGGTGCTGAATTGGTGGCGCTGTTGGTCAGGCAGGGTGAGTCGCACTTCAACCTCGTCCAGGTGGTCGTAGAACACCTGTACCTTACGCCCATCAAAGGCGTGGCGTAGCTGGCGGGCCACTTCATTAAGGGTCAGGCCAAGCGCTTCGCCATTGGCCGTTAAACGCAGAATCCACTGCTCACGGCCATAGGGCAGATCATCATCGACATTGGTCACGCCGTTATAGGGCCGCAATGCCTGCTGTAATTCCAGGGAGGCATTCTTGAGAGCCTGCACATCGCTGCCGAAGAGCTGTACTTCAATGGCTTTACGACTGGGCCCTGCCATCTGTTGGGTGATTTCAAAGCGCTCAACTCCCTGGGGCAAGGCCAGCGCCTGGCGCCAACGCCGGATCAATTCTAGGTTGCTGATCGGACGCTTATCGGAGTAAAGCTCAACATAGAGGCCGCCGAGGCTATCACCTTGATTGACACCCCCACTGCTACGGGCAAAGAAGCCACTGCCATGGTGTTGCACCAGGGTACGTACCAGCGGACGCCCCACTTCCTGTTCTACCTGTTTTAGACTCTGTTCGGCCCGTTCAAGAAATTCGGGGACGGCGCTGGCGGGGGTGCCACTGCTAAATTGCACACTCAGGCGCAGGGTATCGCCATCCACATTAGGGAAGAAGGTAAAGCGCAGGATACCTCCGGCAAATAAGCCCATGGCCAAGATAAAGGCGGCAATGGCGAGGGCGAGGGTGAGCTGCCGGTAGGTCAAGCAGGCGCGTACCAAACGCCGAAAGGGACCGTCACGAAAGCGTTCGAAGCCTTTATCCAAGCGTTGACGCAGTTTACTCGGTGCTGCACCTGGTTTGTTCAGGCTGTGATAGAGGTGACCCGGCAGAATCAGGAAGCACTCCAACACCGAGGCAATGATGACGCAGATGACCACCAGGGGAATGTCACCGAGAATGGCACCAAAGCGTCCGCCGACTAACAGCAGGGGTAAGAATGCAGCAATGGTAGTCAGGGAGGAGGCGACTACCGGGGCAAACATCCGCATCGCTCCGCCCAATGCGGAAGAGAGGCTGGGTTCGCCGCGTTGCACATGGCTGAGAGTGTCCTCGCCCACCACGATGGCGTCGTCGACGATGATACCCAGCGCCATGATCAGGCCAAAAAGGCTGATCATGTTGATGCTGCCACCGACGAGCCAGAGAATGGCAAAGGTCGCCATGAAGGAGACGGGAATACCAAAGGTGACCCACCAGGCCACTCGGGCATTGAGGAACAGGTACAGCATCAGCACCACCAGAGCTAGTCCACCCAGTCCATTGGTGATCAGCAAATCAATACGGTCCTCCAGCGCCCGCCAGCTTTCATCGTAAACCACCAGTTCGACATTGGGGGGCAGGGTGGGGCGGGTTTCGGCCAACCAGGTGTTCAGGAGTTCGGCGGTGTTCAGCGTGTCTTCATCGGAGTTACGGCGGGTGTAGAGCTCAATCGCCGGGCGGCCCTGGTACCACAACAGGGTCTGGTTCTCCCGGGCGCGTTTGCTGACGCTGGCAATATCCCCCAGGCGTAGTAATTGTCCCTGGGCATCTGCCATCAGGGGCAGTTGACGAAAGCCTTGCTCATCACGCTGCTGGTTTTGCGTGCGCAGGCTGCGTTCGCCATCGTCCAGGCCGGCGTTACCCGCTGGCGTATCGAGGCTGCGATTTTGAATGTGCTGGGCCAGTTGCTCCAGGCTTAAGCCCAGACCATGTAAGGTTTCCAGCGGTACCTGCAGGCTAATTTCCTGCTCCGGTAAGCCGCTAATATCGACTTTGCTAATGCCTTGATCCAGTAAGGACTGCTCCAGCAAACGGGCCTGGTAGCGCAGCTCTTCGAGGTTATCCCCCACCACTAACACCCGGGCAATGCCCTCATAGCGGCTCAGTAGGCTGACCTGCGGGCGCTCAGCCTCGGTGGGCAGGCTACTCAGTGCCAGCACCCGTTGTTCGATATCATCCTTGGCCTGGCTGGCATTGACACCTTCATGCAGCTCAATGCGCATGCTGCTAATGCCCTGGCGAGAGATGGTGGTGAGCTGTTTAATCTCCCCCAAGCCTTTCAGGCTTTGCTCGATAGGAATGCTGATACTGTTTTGTACGTCTTCGGCGGCGGCCCCCGGCCAGACCACGGACACATTGACAATATCGAGCTCAAAATCGGGAAAGAACTGGGTATTGAGTTGACGTAACCCCCACACCCCTGCCAGTAACAGGATCACCATAAAAAGGTTGGCGGCAACCGGGTGGGTGGCAAATAGCGTAATGAGGTTGGTTGGACGGGGGTGGCTCATCTTGTTATTCCTGTACCCGTACTTTCAGACCGGTCATGGCATTGGCCAGGGCGGTGGTCAGGAGGAGTTGGCCAGCCTGCAGCTCAGGGGCGATGACCAGCGGCCAGCGCTGGCCGCTGGGATGGCGCCATTCTCCCAGTACGCGGACTTCGACCCCTTTTAGGCGGCTGTCCTCAATAATGAAAACACGGCTATTGGCATAGAGTGCCTGCGGGGGGACGGCGAAGCTGTCCTGTCGGGGCGGCAGCTTTAGGGTCAGCTGCAGGCGTCGGCCAAGTTCCAGTTGGGTGTCACCAGGCAGGGCAAAGAAGGCATCCACCCCGCCGCGGCTGGGGTTCAGCTCGCTGGCGAGACGTAATAATGGCAGCTTGGATTGCTCGCTATTTAGTTCGGCTTCAATACTGATGCCCTGCTGCAACAGGGGCTGAAGCTGGGCGAGGAGCTTATCGGCTATCAAAGCACGGACTTCTAAGCGGTCACGAGGGTAAAGGCTGACTAAGGCAGTGCCAGGGCTGACCCGTTCCCCCTGGCTGACATTGACCTTGGCAATGCGCCCGGCAAAGGGGGCGGTGATGGTGGTACGTGCCAGATCCAATTCGGTTTGCTGTAGTTGCGCGCGCAGGCGACTGTGTTGTGCTTTTAACTGCGCCAGGCGGGCGGGGTGATCAGCAATATTTTGGCGCCGACTCAAGAGACTGAGTTGTTGCTGGTGCAGGGCACGCTTGGCTTCATCCAGGTTGACCTGGGCACTGACTTTGCTGGAGGCCAGTTGTTGTTGGCGCTCAACACTCTGTTGGGCCAGTTTGACCAGTTGTTGCTCGCGCTCCAGGGCGCTGAGGTCATTCTGGTGGCGGTTGTATTCTTGCTCGATGCGGGCATCCAGCTCGGCCAACTCGGCCTGGCGCTGTTGCAGTTGCAGTTGCAGGTCGCGTTCATCCAGTTTGATCAGCGGCTGGCCCTGGCGCACGCTGTCGCCTTCCAATGCCAGCACCTCCACCACCTCGCTGCTGCTGGCAGCACTCAGGGTGCTGTAAGCCGGGGTTTCCACTGCACCAAATAGATCGCTCTCCGCTGGGTATTTACCACTTTGCAGGCGCATCGATTGCACCGGCCAGACTTTTTCCTGGATGGGACGGGCAGGAGGTTTGGTTTTACTCTGCTTCAACCAATAAAAAGCGGCCAGAGCCAGTGCGATAACCAAGACGGGTAACACCGCCTTGCGGCCCCAGTCAGATAAACGCCAGGATGCTCCCATGAGCGATAATTCCCTATCAGAGTGGTCAAAAAGGTCGGGGCGAGTATTCCCGTCTCGGGTTACTATAGCTGCCGCACCCATTAGCAGGCAGGGTATTGTGAATTTTCCTATGCAAAGTCGGTGCAAGTAGATGTTGCAAAATGCTACTGAGGAGTCGACATGACTGCTACCTGTGTTTGGCCAGCGGAGTTTCTGGCCCTGTCAGAGCAACAGCGTCATCAGGCAACAGAGGCCACGCTACAGGCGTTTTCCCGCACTCTTGCCAGTCTGCAATTGGATATCGGCCTCAGTCGGGTACTGGAGTCTGTCTATGTGCCTCTGGCTGCTTGGTTGGCGCAGCGCCAGCAGCAGTTGGGACGGCCGATGATTGTTGGAATCAATGGTGCCCAGGGGGCGGGTAAATCTACCCTGAGCAATCTGCTCGAAATTATCCTGACCCAGGGGTTGGCCAAGCGGGTGGTGAATTTTTCCATTGATGATTTGTATAAAACCCGTAAAGAGCGGCAAGACCTGGCGGAGCAGGTGCATCCCCTGCTGCTGACCCGTGGTGTGCCCGGTACCCATGATGTAGAGCTGGGCTTGGATTTGTTGGATTCGCTGGTACATGCCAAGCCTGGGCAGGCAACCAAAATTCCGGTCTTTGATAAGTCGATTGATGATCGCTGTGAGCCTTTGTTCTGGCAGGAGTGGGAAGGCAGTGCCGACTTAATCCTGTTTGAAGGTTGGTGTGTTGGGGCGAGCGCTCAACCTGAGCAGGCGTTGCAGCAGCCGGTGAATAGTTTGGAGGCTGAGGAGGATAGCCAAGGCATTTGGCGGCATTACGTTAATCAGCAATTGCAGGGACGTTATGCCCAGCTGTTTGCCAAGCTCGATACCCTGGTGATGCTGCGAGTGCCGGATATGGAGTCTGTCTACCGCTGGCGTACTCAGCAGGAGCAAAAGCTAGCCGAGCGGGTGCGGATGGTGGGCAGCCATCATGCCACCGAAGGGTTGCGGATTATGGATGAAGCACAGATTCGGCGTTTTATCATGCATTACGAGCGAATTACCCGTTACCAATTAGAAGAAATGCCGCAACGGGCGGAGGTGACCTTGCATCTCAATGCTTTTCACCAGATAGCGCAAATTGATTTGCGCCCGCTGTAGCGAGGTGGCGGGGGCCGTCAAATACCCAAGGGGAATAGCGTCGCGGTGGCCAGGCTTTGGATGGCACGGTTAACGCCCCGTTCCACACCGCCACCACCAATGACGGCCATCATGTCTTGCAGGGCGATCATCTTGCCAAATAGCCGCTCGAAACTCAGGTTGGGGTGGTCAGGGTCAAGGCTGGTACTGAGGAGCCAGGGCTGGCCATCTGGGCCAAGTTTGTTGTGCAGGCGCCAGAGGATAATCTCCAGATTGCGGGCACTTTGATAAAGAGCACGGTCATCTAGACTATCCAGCAGAAAAAATTCGGTACGGTTGCCATAGGCGGCATCCAGCATACCGTTAATACCGGACATCAAGGCAAACACCCGGTCACCCTTAAAGGCAGGATCAAAGGCCAGCTCTACTGCCTGGGTACCGGTTTTCATTTCCAACTCATAAAAGCGCAGAATTCGTGGACGGCGAAATAACATACCAAGCCGGCGTTCCAGACTCATCTGTGGATGTTTGCGCAGTTCTTTTGGGTTGCGTTTGTAGAGTTTAACGGTCAGCTCACGGGTCAGGGCTTCCAGCTCGTCGATGTAGGCATCGGCAATCATATCGACATCGCTCTTGGCCAAATTTTGTAGCCGGGGTTGGGGTAAGGTTTGGCAGCCACCGAGGAGCAAGCTCAACAACAGGGTAGCTAGCAGGGCCAGGGGGAGTCTGAATCTTAGCAAGGCGATATCGAAGTTTGTCATACGGGTGCGGCCAAGATTAGCATAAATTAACTATCCATGAGGGAGGCAGGCTACCTGCCACTACCTAGCGGTGCTAGGCTGCCGACCCTGATATGAGATTATCGGTTAGCCACGACAGAGCTTGATTAATATCAACAGTGTAGTGGGCAGGGAGTCATACCATGCCCTGCTTGGCGGTGCCCAAACCGATCCTTAGGCGGATGCCTGAATACAGAATAGGTAACAATATGAGCGAACAGGATTATCGTGACCTTCGTCGCGAATACGATGCCGAGGCGTTACGCCGCACCATGTTAGCGGCAAGCCCGATGGAACAGTTTGGTCAGTGGCTAGCGGCCGCTCAGGAAAAACATCCGGATGATGCAACCTCAATGTCTCTGGCAACCGTGGACAGCCAGGGTTGGCCCAGTGCACGTATCGTGCTGCTGAAGCATTTTGATGAGCAGGGGCTGGTCTGGTACACCGATACACACAGCCGCAAGGGGCAGGCATTAGCGGCTAACCCACGTGCGGAACTGCTGTTTTATTGGAAAGGACTAGAGCGTCAGGTGCGGATTCAGGGACGAGTGGAGGCGGTCTCCGCTGCCGAAGCGGATCAATACTTTAATAGTCGCCCTTTGGGCAGTCGCTTAAGTGCGGCAGCTTCACAGCAGAGTTCAGTGGTGCCGGATCGTGCGGTGCTGGAGGCGGCGGTGGCGGCAATGCAGGAACGTTATCCGGATGGGCAGGTTCCCCGCCCGGCGCGTTGGGGCGGCTATCGTTTACTGCCACAACGTTTTGAGTTTTGGCAGGGGCGTACTTCCCGCTTGCATGATCGTTTTGAATATGTGCGTCAGGATGACGGCTGGTTGATTCAACGGTTGGCCCCCTGATGCGAGTGCTTGAACCTCAGCAGCCGGCTCGCGCCGCCGTGATTTGGTTGCATGGCTTGGGGGCGGATTGTCACGACTTTGTCGATGTGGTGCCCTTACTCAAGCTTAGCGGCGTGCGTTTTGTTTTCCCGCAGGCGCCGGTCAGGCCTGTCACCATCAATGCGGGCTACGCGATGCCTTCCTGGTATGACATTCTCGCCAGTGGTGCGGACTTTCGCCGTACCGATGTCGCTCAGTTGCAGGAGTCGGTCACGCTGGTGAAGCGCTTGGTGCAGGAGCAGCTTGATGCTGGCATCCCCTCAGAGTCCATCGTGCTGGTGGGCTTTTCCCAGGGTGGGGCGGTGGCGCTGCAGGCGGGGCTAAGCCTGCAGCTGCCCTTGGCGGGGATTATGGCGCTGTCGACTTACTTGCCCTGTGCCGAGTTGCTCAACCCGCCATGCCCACAGCGGGTGGTACAGATGCATGGCCATTACGATACGGTGGTAGGGCCTGAGTTGGCGAAGGCTTGCCAGCAACAATTACAGCAATGGCAGCTGCCCCTGACGAGCTATTGGTATCCGATGGAGCATGAGCTTTGTATGCCTCAAATTGAGGATATGGCTAACTTGCTCCAGCAGTGGCTGCCGACATAAAACGTCTAAAAATTGATCTGGCGCAAGCCTATGCCTGCTTCGCCTGGTTATGCCCCTAAGCGCTATAAGGGATTTGATAGAGGTCAATATTTTTGCCCTCTGCCTGCCCTAGGATGACTGCATGATTTAGCGCTTCGGAGGTTGGTTATGTACATGGATACCATTGTATTCGCAGGTGTGGGCACGGTAGGTTTGATGTTGCTCTTTATGGGTGGCCTGTATCTAGTGCTGAAAAAACAAGCGGAGAAAAAGGGTAAGTAACCCCCGCTCATGCTTGTCCACTTCTCTATACCTGTTATTAAGAGCCTCACCGAGGCTCTTTTTTTATGGCAGGATTTCCCCCTAGAGGCTATTGAGGAAAGGGGTGCCTAGTTGCTGGCGTAGTTGTGGGTAATCCTGCTTTAACCATTCTTGCAACTGCTCCAGACTCATTGGTTTGCCAAGATAATATCCTTGTAAATAGTCGCACTGGCAGGCAATCAGTTGGTGCGCTTGTTCAAGTGTTTCAACTCCTTCTGCAACCACCTCAATTTGCTGGCTATGGCAAAGTTGAATCAAGGCTTGTAATAACCCTTGTTTGTCTGGATGGCAGAGGCGGCTAATAAAGCTACGGTCTAGTTTGATCCGATCTACCGGGTAGTGCACCAGTTGTAAGAAAGAGGTGTAGCCGGTGCCAAAGTCATCAATGGCAATACTGAAACCCAGTTGACGCAGTTGGGCTAGCATCTGATGGGTGTGCTGGTGGCTATGTACTTCGACGGTTTCCGTGACCTCAAGCTCTAGCATGCCTGCTGCCTGGGGGTGAAGGCTGATAAGTTGCTGGCAGTACTCAACAAAACTGCTATTGGCTAACTCGGCTGCTGACAGGTTAATAGCCAGTCTTATCGGGGTGGCATGCAGGGGTTGTAACTTGGGAAAGAGGGAGACTGCCTGCCGCAATACCCATTCATCGATACGTTGATAGAGACCGGTTTGTTCGGCAATCGGAATAAATTCATCCGGCCCTACCCAGCCAAGATGGGGGGAATGCCAGCGTAGTAGCGCTTCAACTCCCTCCAACTCCCCCTGTTTGGAGCAGATAGGCATCAGCACCAGTTTGAATGCCTGGTCATAGTCCATATGGCGTAGCTCATGCTCAATATCCTTATAACGCCGTGAGCGAATGGCCAGCTCCTGTGAGTAGTAAGCGAGTTGGTTACGACCACTGTGTTTGGCTTGATACATTGCCGTATCGGCATTGGTGATGAGCTGACTCAGGCTGTGACCGTCCTGCGGGTAGCGAGCAACCCCGACACTCAGGGTGACGGGAAACTGTCCCAGCTCAAAACGGAA
The DNA here is from genome assembly GCF_000619885.1 of Balneatrix alpica DSM 16621. GTDB lineage: Bacteria > Pseudomonadota > Gammaproteobacteria > Pseudomonadales > Balneatricaceae > Balneatrix > Balneatrix alpica. Next base: position 360,871 of record NZ_KK211041.1, read on the forward strand.
ACCTTGGCGAAACAGTTGCAGGAGGCGCTGGCAATATTGCTCGACTTCACCTGGATTGATGTGGCTCACCAGCAAGGCAAACTCATCCCCGGCCAGGCGGGCCAGTATTCCCGGATGTTGCTCAAGCCAGTGTTGGCTGAGTTGTTGTAGTCGCAGCGCGACGGCTTTGAGCAAGGCATCACCGGTTTCATGACCATGTTTATCATTGACGAATTTAAAGTTATCCAGATCAAGATACAGCAGCACGACTTCCTGCTGCTGTTGATGTGCCTGTTCTAGCAGCTGGCAAGCGCGTCGTTGAAAGCTATGGCGGTTCGGTAGTTGGGTAAGGGGGTCGGTATCGGCTTGCTGTTGAGTATTCTGATAAAGGTCAAGCAAGCGGTTATAGAGCTGTTGGAAGCGTCTGGCCAGCTGGCCGATTTCATCATTGCGGGTCACCAGGGTGAGGGGCTGTTGCTGATGCTCCAGTGAGGACATTTCCAGCTCAAGTCGGCTGACAGGATCGGTCACATGTCGCCGCAGTAGATACAGTAATAGCAAGGCTGAGCAGAGGACTAACACGAGTAAACCTAAACTTAAACCCAGTTTTAGGGGGCGCAAGCGTTGGTCTAAATAGTCAGCCGAAGGGGTGAAAATCAGCCAATAGTTCTTATCAAGTGCGAGCTGTTGTTGCAGTGGTGAGCGGCTGGTCGGGAGTGCCTGGGTGCTAAAGTGCCAGCTGGCTAAGTATTGTTGTTGTAAGTCTTGCAGAGCGTTATCGAAGCTTTGGGGTTCGATGGCGGCTTGTAGCACGATGGCGAAGTCGAGTTGGCCGGGCAGTGGGGGCTGTAAGGTGCGGCGATCTAACAGGACGTTGGTGAGTAATAGTGAGTGGCCGGTAGGATCGGACAGATGTTGCCAGTTCTTACTCGTTTTCTCGTTCAACAGGTGCTTAGCCAATTGTTGTTGAGCTGGTGATAGGCTGCTAAAGGGCGAGGCACTTTGCTCATAGTAGTAGAGCGGTTCCGCTTGATTATTGAGTAGTGCCACGGAGACAAAATTGGCTTTCTCGTGGTTTAGCTCGCGAATGCTTTCCTGCAGTTGACGTCCCATCACCATATCCCGCATGGGGGTGCCGGGGGATTGGATCAGGCTACTGAGGTGAGGGTCGCGGCGCACGCTGAAAATCAGGCTGTCGAGAAAGCTGCGGTAACGCTTGAAGTGACTGGCAAGCTCGTGGGTGGCATTACTCAGGCGAGCCTGCTCCATACTGAGGATGGCATCTTTCTGGACCCAGTACACACCCATGGCAACCAATAAATAGCTGCTCAAGAGTACCGGTAAAATAAGGAGAGGGACGCGCTTACTGAGCTTCATGGAGATTTTTTAATGTGCTGAGGATTCGGCTGCGGGTGTTAAGTGCCGCTGGGCTCATGGATGGATAACTTTGGCTTTTTTGCAGGTACTCAGCCGGTGGGTAAATACCGGGGTCTTGTTGAATGTTGAGCGGTAGTAATTGGCGAGCGGTAGCATTGGGGGTTGCGGTACCCAGGTATTCGGCATTGATACGAGCGACGTCAGGCTCCATCAGGAAGTTTTGAAACTGCCAAGCTTGCTGCTGTTGTCTTGAGCTGTTGAGTACTGCCAGGCAGTCAGTCCAGATCAGAGTGCCTTCTTGTGGCAAGCTGAAGCCCCAGGCATCCTCCTGTTCACTCAGGCTATTAAGGGTCAGGTGGTCACTGCTATAGGCCAGTCCCATCACGAGTTTGCTACCCCGTTCAGGTTGTTGAATCAGGCTAATAGGGTAGTCATAGCCAATCAGCATGGGAGCTTGCAAGCGTAACAGTTCAAAAGCATGACGTAGCTCCGACTCAGTTTCGCTATTGATTGAATAACCTAGAGTGAGTAAAGCGGCGCTCAGGGTGTCGCGGCTATCATCTAGCATGCTGATCCGTCCTGCGTAGCGCGGATCAGGTTGCAGTAGCGTTTGCCAGCTTTGTGGCGGAGTGGAGAACTGGTCTTTGCGATAGACAATACCCAGGGTTCCCCACATGTAGGGTAAGGCACTGGTACCACAGCGTTGTTGCCACTGGGGTTCGAGATGCACAAGGTTGCTAAGAGGAGGTTGGGGAGCTAGCCAATCTTGTTGTTGGAAACGTCTAGCTGATTGGGCACCCAGCATGACTAAGTCGAGTTGCAAGCGCTCGGCATCCAGCAGAATTTGGTCTCGAGCTTCATCGCTGTCAAACAGGATCATATCCAACCCTAAGCCACTGCGCTGGTGCCATAGCTCAATTACTTCCGGGCTGAGATAGTCTTCCCAGGTGAGAAATTTCAGTTGGCCCAGATGCGCCGCTTGCGCCGAGACCGCGCAGAGGAACCAAGCTGATACAGCAATGGTGAGGTTACGCATAGCCAATCACCCCGAGTCAGAGCAGGCTCTTTATTTAGCATGCCTAGCATGGTTAATGGGTGCATCGGAGTTTCCTTCAAAGTCAGGAAGATGCCAGATAACACCCCTAGCAGGCGAAGCTGAATTGAAACTGAATAGAGACTGTTTTGGCCGTTACGGCAGGAGAGTTAGAAGGGAATAGGGGCTTCAATACGCAGCTGCATATCATGTTCTGGATGACGGACACTCAGTTGCCAGGCATGTAGATGCAGACGTGGCGCAGCAGCGAGGGCTTGATCATGGGCATAAAACTCATCCCCTAGAATGGGATGGCCCAACGCCTGCATGTGAACTCTAAGCTGATGGGAGCGTCCCGTAATTGGGCGCAGCAGCAGACGTTGGCCGCAGGTATGCTGGGCCAGCACCTGATAGCGGGTTTGAGCGTTTTTGCCGTGCTCGAAGCAGACCATTTGGCGCGGGCGGTTGGGCCAGTCGCAGCGCAAAGGGAGATCCACCAGACCCTGCTCGGCGTTCATGTTTCCCCATACATCGGCAATATAAGCCTTGCTGGGTTGGCGTAATTCAAATTGACGTTTGAGGTGGCGCTCTGCGCTCTTGGTTAGTGCCAGCAGCATGATGCCACTGGTACTCATATCCAGCCGATGCACCGCTTCGGCTTGCGGATGAAGTTGACGGATGCGGCTTAACACCGAATCATGGCGTTCGGGGCCGCGCCCCGGCACTGAAAGGAGGCCACTGGGTTTGTTGACGATGACGAGATGCTCATCTGCAAAGAGAATGGTTAAATCCGCGCTCAAACCGCTGTTCCTCTGGTTTTGAATGACCTCGCTCATCGCCAATAGTAACTCTATGCCGGGGCATCCTGGTAGTTGCATCAATAGGAGCGTTTATGACTTTGGCCATACCTCAGCCACCCGCACAGCAGGAATTATGGGTGTTTGCCTATGGCTCGTTAATCTGGAATCCGGGCTTCCATTATCAAGAAGTGCGGGAGGCTCGTTTGTATGGTTACCATCGAGCCCTTTGTGTTTGGTCGATTGAGCATAGAGGTACTCCAGAGCAGCCAGGGTTAGTGTTTGGCCTGGATAAGGGTGGTTGTTGCCGTGGCCGGGTATACCGGGTGGAGGATGCTCAGCAATGGCAGGTATTAAGTTACTTAGCCAAACGAGAGTTGCTGACAGCGATCTATCAGCCGCGTTATCTGCGCGTACATACCGCTGAAGGCGTGGTAACGGCGCTGTGCTTTTTGGCTAATGCTGAACATCCCCAGTATGCCGGACGTTTATGTCCGGAGCAGGCAGCATTGGCGGTGGCAATGGCGGCGGGACATAGTGGACGTAGCTTGGATTATTTGCGTAATACCCTGTCAGAGTTAAATTTACGTGGCTTGCGGGATGCTCGTTTAGAGCATATCTGTGCTCAGGCTCAGCATTGGGATAGTCAGTCCGAGCGGCCGCTAGTTGAGTTTCCCAGTTTTGCGAACTAAACCCTGATTGAAGTCTGGGGCTGAGCAAAAGGTGAATGATGAAGGAAGGCAAAGAGGCTAAAGCACGTTCAACCTGCATGCTTTGCCGCCGTTTAAGGGTGCTGGTTATCTTGGTGGTGATTGGCATGATCCTGTTGGTTTTACAGATGAGTCCTTGAAGTCGATGTATAAGTTGGCGTTTTTTGTTCCCGAAAGTCATTTGGAAGTGGTCAAGCAAGCCTTGTTTGCCTGCGGAGCAGGGCGCATAGGTGAATATGACTGCTGCTGTTGGCAAGTTAAGGGGATAGGGCAGTTCCGCCCGTTAGCGGGTAGTCAGCCTTATCTTGGTCAGCAGGGGCAGATTGAGCAGCTAGAAGAGTGGAAAGTAGAGCTAGTCGTTGAGGATGCTTTGGTTGCTAATGCAGTGACTGCATTGAAGGCTGCGCATCCCTATGAAGAGGTGGCCTATGAGGTGTGGGCACTGGCAGATTTTTAACCAAAATCGGCACAAGGGGGCTGTACTCAGCGGCTTAAGCTAGATATAAAGATCGCGCTTGCCTGCTGGTGGCGTCCGTCACTGGCTACTGGATTCTGTGTTCTCATGTGGTTGGAGGTATGGCAGCCATGCGTTGGGAGATTGAACGCCTTGAAGAGCAAATCGCCCAGGTAGAAAAGCGTCTCGATTGGGCGTTGTCACGTGATGATGAAGTTGCTCAGCAAAAGTTAGAGACGCAGCTAGAGGGGTTGGAGCGTCAACTTAGGCAATTATTAGGAGCGCGTGAGCCAATGATTGTTGCTGAGGTTGAGAGTAGCGAAGCGGAAGATTAGCACGGCGTTTAACCTCATGGGGATTAAACGCCGTACTAGTGCTGGCAAGCCCAACACTAGGTGCAGACGGGAAAGTAAATTACTGCCCGGGACGAGGCTGGGACTTCTTCGGTTTACGTTTAGCCACTGGCTGGGCAGGCTTAATGGCTTTGCCGGTTGCTGGGGCTTTGCTGCTGTTTTTACTGCCAGGCTTCTTAGTCGTACCGGAGTGAGTGCCAGCGCGGCCAGTATTGGCCTGTGCTCGGTTGCCCTTGTTGGCTCCCTGCCCATGGGGGCGCTGACTACCGGCCTTACCGCGTTGGTAGGCAGGCTCTTCCGGTGGCACCAGGCAGTGTTCCCCGTGACCAATCAGATCGCTACGGCCCATGTCGGTTAATGCTTGACGCAGTAAGGGCCAGTTACGCTCATCGTGATAACGTAAAAAGGCTTTTTGTAAGCGTCGCTGCTCGTATTCCCTGGGAATATAGAGCTTCTCTGACTTGTAGTTTACCTGACGCAAGGGATTGCGACCGGAGTGGTACATGGCAGTAGCCAGAGCCATCGGTGAGGGGTAAAAGGTCTGCACCTGATCGGGGCGGAATTTATATTTCTTCAGCCAGCGGGCCAGATTCATCATGTCTTCATCTTCACAGCCAGGGTGGGCCGCGATGAAGTAGGGGATCAGATACTGCTTCTTACCTGCTTCTTTGGAATAACGCTCAAACATCTTTTTGAAGGCGTCATAGGTGCCCATGCCAGGCTTCATCATTTTTGACAGGGTGCCTTCTTCGCTGTGTTCAGGAGCAATTTTCAGATAACCCCCCACATGGTGGGTGACTAGCTCCTTCACATACTCCGGATCTTCAACGGCAATGTCGTAACGTAAGCCTGAGGCAATGGATACGGTATGTACCCCATCTATCTTGCGGGCTTTGCGATAAAGCTCGGTAGTGGGGCTATGGTCGGTGTTCAAATGACTGCAGATGGTCGGATACACACAGGACAGCTTACGACATGAAGACTGGATGTTCGGGTCTTTGCAGTTGAGCCGGTACATATTCGAGGTGGGGCCACCCAAATCGGAAATGGCGCCGGTAAAGCCTGGCACTTTGTCACGAATCTCTTCAATTTCATTAAGAATCGACTCGTGGGAACGGCTTTGAATAATCCGCCCCTCGTGTTCTGTAATCGAACAGAAGGTACAGCCACCAAAGCAACCGCGCATGATATTGACCGAGAACTTGATCATGTCATACGCCGGAATCTTATGGCCATCATACTTGGGATGGGGAACGCGTTGGTAACTGAGACCAAAGACAGCGTCCATTTCCTCGGTTTCCAGCGGAATGGGAGGCGGATTGATCCAGAGCTCCTGATTACCGTGGCGCTGCATTAATGCCCGGGCGTTATGGGGGTTGGATTCCAGATGCAGAATGCGTGATGCATGGGCATAAAGCGCAGGATCCTTGCTGACCTTCTCATAAGAGGGCAAACGGATATAGGTGGTTTCCGGTAGGCGTTCTTTGCCTTTAAGTGGCGCAGGAATAATGCGTAAAGGCTGAGCTTCGGTGCTGTTTTGCTTGTTGCTTTTGCAGCTTTCTGGCTCGGCGGGCTGTTGTTCATACTCGTAGGGGTTGGGCAGCTTGTCGATATTGCCGGGCCAATCAATACGGGTAGAGTCGACTTCAATGTAGCCGGCAGGCGGTGCATCCCGCAGTACCGCTGTTCCGCGCAGATCGGTAATGTCGCGGGCTTGCTCGCCACGGGCAATGCGATGACTCAGTTCGACCAGTGCACGTTCGGCATTGCCGTATAGCAAGATATCGGCGTTGGCATCAATAAGGACGGAGCGGCGAACTTTGTTGCTCCAATAGTCATATTGCGCGATACGGCGCAGACTGGCCTCGATCCCGCCAATGACTACGGGGGTGTCTGGATAGACTTCTTTACAGCGCTGGGTGTAGACGATGACCGCCCGGTTGGGGCGTCGGCCAGGTTCGCCGTCCGGAGTGTAGGCGTCGTCGTGGCGCGGTTTGAGATCAGCGGTGTAATGGTTGATCAAGGAGTCCATGTTGCCGGCAGTGACGCCGAAGTAAAGATTGGGTTTGCCCAACGCCATAAAGGGCTCTGGAGAGCGCCAATCCGGCTGATCAATAATGCCAACACGAAAGCCCTGCGCCTCCAGCAGGCGACCGATGACCGCCATGCCAAAACTGGGATGATCGACATAGGCATCCCCGGTGACGATGATGATGTCACAGCTATCCCAGCCAAGGGCGTCCATCTCCGCACGGGTAGTCGGTAAAAAGGGTGCAGTGCCGAAACACTCTGCCCAGTACTTGGGATAGGAGAAGATATGGGGGGCTGTTTTGACCATGGTCACTACTGGAGACTAATTAAAAGAAGGGGCTAATAATGCCAGAAAATAGCCAGGATGTCTTAGTAAAGCTGAGCTAATTGGTCAGGAATTAAGCGCAGGTATGGTGCAGCAAAGAGAACGAACGGGATGGTAGAAGTCTGTATGGGAAAACAAAAAAGGCCTGCATCGCTGCAAGCCTTTTAAGTTTGGTACCAGTGGCCGGACTCGAACCGGCACGCTTTTAAGGGCAGTGGATTTTGAATCCACCGTGTCTACCAATTCCACCACACTGGCAACATTGTCAGACTATGCGTACTCAACACACATCTGTCAGACCGCGACTGCGGTATGTGCGGCGTATTATAGGGAGTTGTTGCTGTTGGTCAATCGTCTTTAATAAAAAATTGTTAGATCAGTGGTTTAGCCACAACGAAGAGGAAAGTACGGGCGTCTTCAGGTAGCACAATAGAGTGAGAAATGTTGTCAGACTCCACTCCTGGCGGTGTTTGGCTTAGAATAAGCGCCTTTTTGGCTGGCGGGTCAGGTTTTATGCAGGTTAAAGACTTTTATTTCGAGCTACCCGATGAGCTTATCGCGCGCTATCCGATGCCCGAGCGTTCGGCCAGTCGTATGCTTTGCCTGGATGGGGAGAGCGGTGCGCTGGAGCTGCGTGTCTTTAAAGAGCTGCTAGCGTTAGTGCAGCCAGAAGACTTGTTGGTGTTTAACAACACTCGGGTTATCCCGGCCCGATTGTTTGGGCAAAAGGATAGCGGTGGCAAGGTTGAGGTGCTGGTGGAACGGGTGCTGGATCAGCATCGGGTTTGGGCGCATGTGCGCGCCAGTAAAGCACCGAAAGCGGGTACGGAGCTGATATTAGAAGGTCAGGTACGCGTTAAAGTATTGGGGCGTCAGGATGCCTTGTTTGAACTCGAGTTTGTGACCGAAGAAGGTGTGCTGACGGTGTTGGAGCAGGTAGGGCACATTCCCTTACCGCCATACATGAGCCGCGAAGATGAGCTGGCGGATCGTGAGCGCTATCAAACGGTTTATTCCCAGCGCCCAGGTGCTGTCGCTGCGCCCACTGCGGGCTTGCACTTCGATGAGCCCTTGTTGCAGGCGTTACAGCAAAAAGGAGTCGAGTTTGCTTTTGTGACGTTGCATGTCGGGGCGGGGACATTTCAGCCGGTACGGGTGGAAAAAATCGAAGAGCACCATATGCACTCGGAGTACCTAGAGGTCAGTGCAGAGGTCTGCCAACAGGTGCGTCAGGCACGTGCCCGCGGTGGACGTGTGATTGCCGTGGGTACCACCAGTGTGCGTGCGTTGGAGAGCGCCAGTCGCAGTGGGCAAATCGAGCCCTATACGGGCGATACGGATATTTTTATTTATCCAGGCTATCGCTTCCGTAGCGTGGATGCCTTGATTACTAACTTCCATTTACCGGAGTCGACGCTGTTGATGTTGGTGAGTGCCTTTGCCGGCTACCAGCATGTGATGGAGGCCTACCGCTATGCGGTGGCTGAACGACTACGGTTTTTCAGTTACGGGGATGCGATGTTTATTCAGCGTCCTCAGCCAGATGCACGCTTGGAGATGGCATGAGCCGCGAGTGTTATATGAAGTTTGAGCTGCTGGGGCAGGATGGTCTGGCCCGGCGCGGACGGTTAAATTTCCCCCGTGGGGCAGTGGAGACACCGGCTTTTATGCCAGTTGGCACCTACGGAACGGTAAAAGGTATGTTGCCTAAGGATATTGAGGACATCGGTGCTCATATTATTCTCGGTAACACCTTTCACTTGATGTTGCGTCCTGGTACTGAGGTGGTAAAGGCGCACGGTTCCCTGCATGAGTTTATTCAGTGGCCCAAGCCCATCCTGACGGACTCCGGTGGTTTTCAGGTGTTTAGCCTGGGGGCAATGCGCAAGATCACTGAGCATGGGGTGACCTTTCGTTCCCCTGTCGATGGCGCCAAGGTCGAGTTAACCCCTGAACGCTCGATGCAGGTGCAGCGTGATCTGGGGTCTGATATCGTGATGATTTTTGATGAGTGCACTCCCTATCCGGCCACGGAGCGCCAGGCCGCGGACTCCATGCGTTTGTCATTGCGTTGGGCTAAGCGCTCCAAGGCTGCTCATGGTGATAATCCCGCCGCACTCTTCGGTATCGTGCAGGGTGGGATGTATGAGCCTTTGCGTGAGGAGTCCTTGGCAGGCTTGAGCGAAATTGGCTTCGATGGCTATGCCATTGGTGGTCTGTCGGTGGGGGAGCCAAAAGATGAAATGTTACGCATCCTTAGCCATACCGCGCCGAAACTGCCACAGGATCGCCCTCGCTATCTGATGGGAGTGGGCCGTCCTGAGGATTTGGTGGAAGGTGTGCGCCGTGGTGTGGATATGTTCGACTGCGTGATGCCTACCCGCAATGCACGCAATGGCCATCTCTTTACCTCCGATGGGGTGGTAAAAATTCGTAACGCTAAGCACCGTAATGATACAGGCCCTTTGGATGCCGAGTGTGATTGCTACACCTGCCGTAATTTCAGTCGAGCTTACCTGCATCATCTCGATAAGTGCGGAGAAATGCTTGCCGCTCAATTACATACCATTCATAACCTGCGTTATTACCAAACCCTGATGGCTGGATTGCGCGCAGCTATTGAAGCGGGTACATTGAGCGCCTTTGTAGATGACTTCTATCATCGTCGTGGTCTTAGCACTCCCGCCCTCTAGGTGTGAGCTTTACTGGACTTAGGAGACAAAAATGAATTGGTTGATTGCCCCTGCTTATGCTGAAACCGCCGCTGCCCCGGCAGGAGCTGAAGCGTTTAACCTGATCTTTCTGGTTGGTTTTGCCCTGATTTTCTACTTTTTCCTGTGGCGTCCTCAGGCCAAGCGTCAAAAGGATCACAAGAGTTTGATCGAGGGCTTGGCCAAGGGTGATGAAGTGGTAACCAGCGGTGGTATCCTCGGTCGGGTGGTGAAAGTGACCGACGATTACCTGGTGTTGGCGGTATCTGATGAGGTTGAGCTGAAGATTCAAAAGGTCTATGTGGCCGCGGCTCTGCCTAAAGGCACCATCAAAAACATTTAAGCCGTTTTACGGTATCCAGGCGCCTTAGGGCGCCTTTTCCACTCCAAGGAAAGGCACTTTCATGTTAAACCGCTATCCTCTGTGGAAATACATCCTTATTTTGGTTGTATTGTGCGTTGCGGGGCTCTATGCCGCCCCTAACCTGTATCCCGATGATTACGCCATTCAAATTAGTGCTAGCCGTTCTGGTCAGCAGGTGGATGAGCGTGCCCTTAAACAAGTCGAAACTGCGTTAACTGCTCAGGGTTTAGAGTTGAAAGGCAGTGAGGCAACAGTAGATGGACAGAGTCTGCTGGTGCGCTTGCGCAATAGTGAAGATCAGCTGCTGGCCCGTGACCTGGCCGCTAAAGCCCTAGGGCAGAATTACGTGGTGGCCCTTAATTTGGCGCCCACAACCCCGCAGTGGTTGGTGGATCTAGGGGCGGGGCCGATGAAGCTGGGCTTGGATCTGCGTGGTGGTGTGCACTTCCTGATGGAAGTGGATATGGCTCAGGCGGTCAGTCAGCGTCTTGATATTTACGTGGCAGAAATTAAAACCAAGCTGCGCGATGCCAAATTGCGTTACCGCAGTGTCAGTCACAATGAAAGTGACGGCAGTTTGCAGATTCGCTTCCGTGATCAGGCTGATCGGGATGAGGCGATTAAGCTACTGAATAAAGACTACAGTGAGTTTTTGGTTAGTGCTGTCGAGAGCGAAGACTTTGAGCTGAATGTGACCCTCAACGAACAAAAAGTACGTGAAATTGAGGATTATGCGATTCAGCAAAACCTGACCACTATCCGTAACCGGGTAAACGAGTTGGGAGTGGCGGAGCCTTTGGTGCAGCGTCAGGGGCGTAACCGCATTGTGGTGCAGTTGCCTGGTGTGCAGGATACGGCGGCAGCTAAGCGAGTGTTGGGGGCTACCGCCAACCTGGAGTTCCGCTTAGAGGCTACGTTGGATGCGGCGCCTGGAACCACCGAGCGTTTTCCCTTCCGCGCCAATCCCAATCAGGAATCTTTGTTGGAGCGTGACATTATTATCACCGGTAATAATGTCTCCAGTGCTTCCTCATCTTTTGATGAGAATGGCCAATCACAGGTTAACGTGAATCTGGATTCCGCCGGCGGTAAGTTGATGAATCGTGTCACCCGTAATGCGGTGAAACGGCGGATGGCGGTGCTCTTTATTGAGCATAAAACTCGTACCGAACAGGTGGTGGAGAATGGCGAGCTGATTGATAAGCGTATTCCCTATGTGGAGAAGTCGATTATCAGTTTGGCGACCATTCAGACTGCGCTGGGGAACAGCTTCCGTATTACCGGATTGGACAGTGCGGCTGAGGCATCTGAGTTAGCACTGCTGCTGCGTGCGGGTTCGCTGGCGGCGCCGGTTTATATTGTGGAAGAGCGTACCGTCGGGCCGAGCTTGGGGCAGAAGAATATCGAAATGGGCTTTATGTCAGCGCAGATTGGCCTGGCGCTGGTGGTGTTCTTTATGTTCGTGTTCTACCGCACCTTTGGTCTGATCGCTAATGTGGCGTTGTTGGTCAATATTGCGATTCTGATCTCTGTGATGTCGATGTTGTCGTTTACCCTGACCTTGCCTGGAATAGCGGGTATTGTGCTGACTATCGGTATGGCGGTGGATGCCAACGTGTTGATCTTCTCAAGGATTAAAGAGGAGCTGCAAAACAAGGCGCCGGTACAGTTGGCTATTCATGCAGGCTTTGAACGTGCCTTTACCACCATTCTGGACTCCAACCTGACGACCCTGTTGGTAGGGGTGATACTGTTCGCGCTGGGCTCGGGGCCGGTGAAAGGCTTTGCGGTGACCCTGTCGATCGGCATTCTCACCTCTATGTTTACCGCCTTGGTGGTGGGACGCGCTCTGATTAACTTGAGCTTCGGTGGGCGCAAGTTGAATGACCTACCCATTTGGCCGGTATTTAGTAAAGGAGTTCGGTAATGGCTAAAACGAAACAACCGACTCGCGTCATCGACTTTATGAAGCTGCGCCATCTGTGCGCAGCGATCTCGCTGGTGTTGACTCTGGGTGCGGTGCTGCTGCTAGGAATAAATGGTCTGCATTATGGCCTCGACTTTACTGGCGGTACGCTGGTGGAAGTGGAGTTTGCGGCAGATCAGCCTTTGGACGAGGTGCGCCAGCAGCTAAAAGAAGCCGGTTTCAACGATGCGGTGGTGCAGAACTTTGGTTCGGCCCGCGATGTGATGGTGCGCCTGGGAGAAGGGCACTCGGCACAAGTGGGTGAGCAGGTTCTGGCAGCGCTTTCCCAGGATGGGGCCCAGGTTACGATCAAGCGTACTGAGTTTGTTGGTGCCCAGGTCGGAGATGAACTGCGTGAGCAGGGAGGCTTGGGGATGTTGCTGGCGCTGGGGATGGTCATGCTGTATGTGGCGGCACGTTTCCAGTTTAAGTTCGCCCTGGCGGCGGTATTGGCGCTGGCGCATGACGTAATCGTAGTGCTAGGGGTGTTTGCCCTGCTGCGTTGGGATTTCGATTTGACCGTATTGGCTGCGGTGTTGGCGGTGATAGGTTATTCGTTGAACGACTCTATCGTGGTGGCTGACCGTATTCGTGAGAATTTCCGCAAAATGCGTAAGTCTGAGCCAATTGAGGTAATCAATACGGCGATGACGGATACCTTAGGGCGCACCACTATTACCTCAGGTACGACCTTGTTGGTTGTATTGGCGCTATTCTTGTTCGGTGGCGAAATGATCCATGGCTTTGCTTTGGCGCTGTTGGTGGGGATTGGTGTGGGGACTTACTCCTCGGTCTATGTGGCGGCGAGTTTGCTGGTGTACTTGAATGTGCGTCGTGAGGATTTGCTGCCGCCGCCTAAAGAAGAATTAGTGGATGATGCGCCCTAGCGGGAGCGGGATGTTGCCTTGTTAATAAGGTATAGATAGCTAGGGTATCGATAAAAGTGGGGGCTGCGGCTCCCATTTTTATTGGTAGTTTTGGCGAGTTAGTGCGGGCAGGTTGAAAGCGGGGCACAAAAAAAAAGGGCGCGAGGCCCTTTTTTGATGCTGGGTTGGGGCTAGCTAAGGCTAACGTTCTGCAGCTGTTGCACAATCTGTTTGAACAGTTTGGCATTGGCAGCCAGTAGATGGCCGCGCTGGCGATAACTTGGATTACCCTGGATATCTCCCAGTAGTGCGCCGCACTCTTGGAGCAGCATGGCGCCGGCTTCCAGTTCGAGTTCATTGAGGTTTAGCAGTACCACTGCGTCTAGGCGACCAGCAGCCAAGTTGGCCATTTCCAGCAAGGGGCTGCCGCCATGGTGCAGATTGGCATTGCTCATTAACAGCTGCTTTTGCATATCAAGGAAATGCGTTAGCAAGTGACGGTTGCTGATACTGTTATCAAAGGTGTGGCCAATCAGGGCGCCATCCAGCTGAGCAACTTTACCAACGCGAATGCGGCGACCATTGAGTTGAGCGCCTCGACCGCGGCTGGCAGTGAACTCTTCGCCAGTCATGGGGTTGATAACCAGGGCATGCTCAACTTTGCCTTTTTGTTTGGCGATCAAAGCCAGGCAGAAGTTCGGTAAGCCACGGCTGTAATTCAACCAGCCATCTAAAGGCAGAATGTGCCATTCGGTGTCAATGTGCTGTTCGCGGCTGCTTTGTTCTGCAGTGTGCAGTTTGCCGCTTTGACGTCCGTAGATGGCGTGCTGAGGATAGGCTTTGACAATAGTGCGAGCGATGCTTTGTTCTGCGCGTTCGCAGGTCTCCGCTACAAACTTATTGACGTCTTGGCCCTCTGATTGAATCAGGTCAAGGCGCTCAAGGGCGCGGGCGAGGTTTTCAGAAGCAATGCGTGCAGCCCGCAGTGCGATATTCAACATTGGTTGCATGGCAGCAATATACCGGCTCTAGTGTCAGGACAAGCGCGGAATTATATCAGAATATTCTTTGGGGGTATAAAGGACGGGGCGCAAATTTACCTTTAGTTTGCTACAATTCGCGCCTCGTTTTGGAGAGGCCTGCATGCTGGACAAGATTCGCATTGTTTTAGTGAATACAACTCATCCTGGAAACATCGGTGCAGCGGCGCGCGCGATGAAAACCATGGGGTTAAGTCAGCTGGTATTAGTGGAGCCTAAGATCTTTCCGAGTCCTGAGGCGGATGCGATGAGCTCTGGAGCGACAGATATTCTGCAGCAGGCACGGGTTGTGGCCACGCTGGATGAGGCGATTGCAGATTGTCAGCTGGTGATAGGTACCAGTGCGCGCTCCCGTCATATCCCTTGGCCGCTGCTCAATCCCCATGAGGCGGCAGCGCAAGCTGCTAAAGAAGCTCAGTCGGCTGAGGTGGCTCTGGTGTTCGGTCGTGAAGACAGGGGATTGACTAATGAGGAGCTGCACAAGTGCCAGTTTCATGTGCACATTCCCACTAATCCTGACTTCAGCTCTTTAAATGTGGCGGCTGCGGTGCAGGTGCTCAGCTATGAATTGCGTATGCGTCAATTGGCGGATGCTGAGGTGGAGGCGCCTTATTGGGGAGTAGATTGGGATATTAAGTTAGCTACATCCGATGAGGTGGAGCGCTTTTTTGTTCATCTGGAGCAGGCGCTGATCGATATTGATTTTCTTGATCCGCACAACCCTCGCCAATTGATGCCGCGTCTGCGTCGGCTCTTTATGCGGGCACGTTTGGATCAGGTTGAGGTGAATGTGTTGCGTGGTATTTTGACGGCGGCGCAAAAGCCACTTAAGGGTAAATCCGACTAATTAGCTAGGATATATACTTGATCAATTTAGTCGGGAATAGCATAATGGTCGCCATCAAAGACTGTGGCCAGGAGTGCTTCGGATGCGACTGACAACCAAAGGGCGTTATGCCGTAACCGCTATGCTGGATTTGGCCTTGCATGTTGGCAAGGGGCCAACCAGTCTGGCGGATATATCGGATCGCCAGGGTATCTCTTTATCCTACCTTGAGCAACTTTTCGCCAAGTTGCGCCGTCATGGCTTAGTAAAGAGCGTGCGCGGACCTGGTGGGGGGTATCAGTTAAGTCGCGGTCTGGAAGCAATATATGTGGCGCAGGTGATTGATGCGGTTAATGAGACCGTAGACGCCACCGGTTGCGGTGGAGGTGGTGGGTGTCAGAGTCATGGGGAAACCTGTCTGACTCATCATCTCTGGTGTGATCTCAGTGAGCAAATTCACTCTTTTTTAAGTGGTATCAGTCTGGCCGATTTGGTGGCCAGGCGGGATGTGCAGGTTGTTGCAGAGCGTCAGGATAGGCGCCATCTTGAGCGGCACGGGCAGCTGAACCGTATTGCCGTCGGCTGACATAAACCGTGAACGCTGTAGCTAAGGGTGAAGCCCTGGAGAGAAGCGATGAAGTTACCCATTTTTCTTGATTATCAGTCTACAACTCCTGTTGATCCGCGTGTGGCGGAAAAGATGGTGGAATGTCTGACGATGGATGGCATCTTCGGCAACCCGGCCTCACGCTCCCATGTGTTTGGTTGGAAAGCTGAGGAAGCGGTTGAGACTGCGCGCCAGCATGTGGCGGACTTGATCGGTGCTGATCCCCGCGAGATCGTGTGGACCTCTGGTGCAACGGAAGCCAGTAACCTGGCGATCAAAGGGGTGGCGCACTTCTACCAGAAGAAAGGTAAGCACATTATTACCTCTAAGATTGAGCACAAAGCTACCTTGGACTCCTGTCGTCAGTTGGAGCGCGAGGGCTTTGAGGTAACTTACCTGACACCTAACAGCAAAGGGTTGATTGAGCCTGAGGCGGTGGCAGAAGCGCTGCGGGATGACACCATTCTGGTGACCCTGATGCACGTTAATAATGAAATTGGCACCATCACAGATGTGGCTGCCATCGGCGCCATTACTCGTGCCAAGGGTGTGTTGTTGCATGTGGATGCGGCCCAGAGTGTTGGCAAGCTACCTGTTAACTTAGAAGACATGCAGATTGATCTGATGTCTCTTACTGCACATAAGGTTTATGGCCCGAAGGGGATTGGTGCGCTGTATGTGCGCCGTAAGCCTCGGGTACGGATTGAAGCGCAAATGCATGGCGGTGGTCATGAGCGTGGTATGCGCTCTGGTACTTTGCCGACCCATCAAATCGTGGGTATGGGTGAAGCCTACCGTATTGCTAAAGAAGATATGGAAAAAGATAACGCTCACCTGCAAATGCTGCGTGACCGTTTCTGGAATCAAATCAAGGATATTGAGGCGGTGTACGTCAACGGCGATATCGAACAGCGGGTGAAAGGCAACCTGAATGTAAGCTTTGCTTATGTTGAAGGTGAGTCCCTGCTGATGTCGTTGAAGGATCTGGCGGTGTCTTCTGGTTCTGCCTGTACCTCTGCCAGCCTGGAGCCTTCTTACGTGCTGCGGGCCTTGGGGCTGAACGATGAACTGGCGCACAGTTCTATCCGTTTTGGTTTTGGACGCTTTACCACAATTGAAGAAGTGGACTATGCGGCCAGCCTGATTCATAAAGCGGTCGACAAACTGCGTGAGCTGTCACCGTTGTGGGATATGTATAAAGATGGCGTTGACCTGAGTAAGGTCGAGTGGGCTCACCACTAAGCTGCCTGTTAGCGAATTTGAGGAGAGCTGTTATGGCTTACAGTGAAAAGGTTATCGACCACTACGAAAATCCGCGTAACGTCGGCAAGATGGATGCCAACGATCCCCATGTCGGTACTGGCATGGTTGGTGCTCCTGCTTGTGGTGACGTGATGCGTCTACAGATCAAAGTCAGCGATGATGGTGTAATCGAGGATGCCAAGTTCAAAACTTATGGATGTGGCTCTGCCATTGCTTCTAGCTCTTTAGTAACAGAGTGGATGAAAGGAATGACTCTGGAGCAGGCGGCTAACATCAAGAATACCTCGATTGCGGAAGAGCTGGCGTTGCCGCCGGTAAAAATCCACTGTTCTGTATTGGCAGAGGATGCGATCAAGGCTGCCATTGAAGACTATCAAAAGAAGCACTCTAGCTGAATTTAGGGGTGTGAGAGGAGAAGGTTTCTATGGGAGTGAGCATGACAGCGGCGGCTGAACGCCACGTGGCACGCTATTTGGAAAAGCGTGGTCATGGAGCGGGTATTCGCCTGGGTGTGCGGACTTCAGGCTGCTCCGGAATGGCTTATGTCCTTGAGTTTGTTGACGAAGCAGACAGTGAAGACCAGGTGTTTGAGAGTGGTCCGGTGAAAATCTTCGTTGATCCCAAGAGCCTGAGCTATCTGGAAGGTACTGAGTTGGATTATGTGCGCGAAGGCCTCAATGAGGGCTTTAAGTTCAATAACCCCAACGTGCGTTCCGAGTGCGGCTGCGGCGAAAGCTTCAACGTTTGATCAAATAGAGAAGGCTATGGACTTTCGGCAGGATTACTTCCTACTCTTTGAGCTGCCCCGTGCCTTTGAGGTAGACCTGGTGGCGCTAAGTCAGCGCTACCAGGAGCTACAGAAACAACTCCATCCAGATCGTCATGCCGCTGCTACTGATCAGCAACGGCGTCTGTCTTTGCAATACACCACCTTTGTCAACGAAGCCTATGCGACGCTCAAGTCTCCTCTGCGTCGTGCACAGTATTTGCTCGAATTGAGTGGACATTCCCTCGCTGGAGACAGTCAGACTACTAAGGATCGTCATTTTCTGATGCAGCAGATGGAGTGGCGAGAGGCACTGGCGGATGCTGAGCATAGCGATGATCCCTGGCAGGCGCTTGATCAGCTCAGTGTTGAGGCCAAGGCGGAGCAGGCTAGGCTGTATCAAAGCTTCGTTGCAGCCTGGCAAGTGCAGCAATGGCCGCAAGCAGAGCAGTGTCTGCGTCAGCTGCAGTTTGTGCATAAATTGTTGGACGAAGTGGCAGAGCTAGAAGAGCGGCTTGACGACTAACCCGATGTAAGGATTTCAGAGTGCTATTGCAGATATCTGAGCCTGGACAAACCCCTCAGCCGCATGCGCGCAAGCGTGCGGTGGGTATTGACCTGGGAACAACTAACTCCCTTGTCGCAGCCTTGCGCAGTGGTGAACCTCAGGTGTTACCTGATGCTCTTGGGCGGCCGATGCTGCCTTCCGTTGTTCGCTATGCCGAGCAGGGGGTGGTAGTAGGTTATGAGGCCAAAGCCGCGCGAGTGGAGGACGCCAGTCAAACGGTGGTTTCGGTCAAGCGTCTGATGGGGCGTGGTTATCAAGACGTGCTGGAGGCAGGTTTGCGCTTACCTTATCAGCTAGAAAAGGGTGATAACGGTTTGCCGTATCTGCTGACGCGTCAAGGGCGCATTAGTCCAGTGCAGGTGTCTGCAGAAATTTTGAAAGAGCTGGCAGAGCGTGCACAGGAAAGTTTGGGCGGAGAGCTGGATGGAGTGGTCATTACCGTTCCGGCTTATTTTGACGATGCTCAACGTCAGGCAACCAAAGATGCTGCTCGCCTGGCGGGATTGCATGTTTTGCGCCTGCTTAATGAGCCGACTGCAGCTGCTGTCGCCTATGGTCTTGATCAGCAAGCTGAAGGTGTGATCGCGGTGTATGACCTGGGTGGAGGGACCTTTGATATCTCCATTCTGCGTTTACATAAAGGCGTGTTTGAAGTGATGGCTACCGGAGGTGATAGCGCCTTAGGTGGTGATGACTTTGATATGGCAGTTGCGCATTGGGTGTTACAGCAGGCTGGTTGGTCGGCAGATAGCCTGGATGGTAGTCGTTGGCGCGAGTTACAAGGTATCGCTTGTCAGGCGAAAGAAGCCTTGGCTGAGCAAGAAGAGGTGGTGCTTAGCTTTGCCTGTGAGCAAGGCTCCTGGCAGGGGCGCTTGAGCCGTACCCAGTTTGCTGAACTAATCGATCCTCTGCTGAAGCGTACTCTGCGTGCCTGCCGTAAAGCTTTGCGTGATGCAGAGTTGAGCGTTGAAGAGGTACAGCAGGTCGTTATGGTTGGTGGCTCAACCCGTACGCTTTATGTACGTGAGCAGGTGGGACAGTTTTTTGCTTGTGAACCCCTGACCTCGATTGATCCAGACCAAGTGGTGGCGCTGGGAGCAGCTATTCAAGCTGATGTGTTGGTGGGCAATAAGCGCGATGGCGAAATGCTGTTGTTGGATGTGATCCCGCTGTCATTGGGGCTGGAAACCTATGGTGGTTTGGTTGAGCGAGTGATTGCCCGTAATACTGTTATTCCGGTTGCCAAGGCGCAGGATTTTACCACCTTTAAGGATGGTCAGACGGCGATGATGATTCATGTGCTCCAGGGGGAGCGTGAATTGGTCAGTGATTGCCGTTCGCTTGCCCGTTTTGAATTGCGTGGTATTCCACCCATGGCGGCTGGCGCGGCGCGTATTCGCGTTACCTTTCAGGTCGATGCGGATGGGTTGTTGAGTGTATCGGCTCGGGAGCAGTCAACGGGGGTGGAAAGCCGTATTGAAGTGAAGCCATCCTATGGCTTGGCTGAAGATGAGATTGCCACGATGCTGCAATCTTCTTTTGCTCATGCGGAAGAAGATATGGCTGCGCGTGCACTGCGTGAGCAACAGGTGGAGGCGGCGCGGTTGTTGGAATCGCTGGAAGCTGCCCTGCGTGACGATGCGGAGCTGTTGTGTGGTAGTGAGCTGGAACAGCTGCAGCAGCAAATGAGCAAACTGCGTGAGCTGTATAACGGCGGAGACCATAAAGCTTTGGCCGCAGGTGTGCAGCAGTTAGCTGATGCAAGTGAGTATTTTGCTGCTCGCCGAATGGACAAGAGTGTTCGCCTTGCTTTGCAAGGGCACCGGGTTGACGAGTTTTGAGGTAGCTATGACACAGATTATTTTTCTGCCCCATGAGGAAGTGTGCCCGGAAGGGAAAGTTATTGACGTTGAGCCAGGTGTGACGATCTGTGATGCGGCGTTGCGTCACGGGATTGAAATTGAGCATGCCTGTGAAAAGTCCTGCGCCTGCACTACTTGTCATGTGATCGTACGTGAAGGTTTTAGCTCATTAAATGAAGCGGATGAGTTAGAAGAGGATATGCTCGACAAGGCCTGGGGGCTGGAACCAGAGTCACGTTTAAGCTGTCAGGCAGTGGTGGGAGAGACAGATTTGGTGGTTGAGCTGCCAAAATATACTCTCAATCACGCCTCTGAAAAGCATTGAGGTGAATGATGAAGTGGATTGATGTTCAGGATATTGCGATCGAGTTGTATGAGGCGCATCCCGAGGTGGATCCGCAGTATATTCGCTTTACTGACTTGCATCGCTGGGTATGTGAGCTGGATGGTTTTGATGATGATCCTAACCATTCCAACGAGAAAATCCTGGAGGCGATTCAGGCGGCTTGGATGGAAGAGGCGCGCTAATCCTTAATGAGCAGGGCTGTGCGATAGCTGGAAGCTGGAGTGCAAGGGGCTTTACTAATGCCTGTCTGTTTCAAGTGTGTTGCTAAAGCATAGCCATAAAGGTTGCCGGAACATCGTTAGCAAGTTTGCCAAACAGGGCTCGCTTCGGCGGGCTCTGTTGTTTCTGATCGCTGCTTTTGTGTGTTGCTGCGGTCTGGGCCTACTCAGGGTGGTTGGCCTATCGTATAATTCCCGTTTTACTCAACATGCTCTTTTAAACCAATTGGAGAATACAATGGCTCTCGAGCGTACTCTGTCCATCATCAAGCCTGATGCAGTTAAGAAAAACGTAGTCGGTGAAATCCTGGCGCGTTTTGAGCGTGCTGGCCTGAAAATCGTTGAAGCTCAGATGCAGACTCTGTCTCGTGAAAAGGCTGAAGGCTTCTACGCTGAGCACAAAGAGCGCGGTTTCTTCAAGGATCTGGTTGACTTTATGACTTCTGGTCCTGTGCTGGTTTCTGTTCTGGAAGGCGAAAACGCCATTGCGAAGAATCGTCAAATCATGGGTGCGACCAACCCTAAAGAAGCGGCTGCTGGTACTCTGCGTCATGACTTTGCCGAGTCTATCGATGCTAACGCCGTTCACGGTTCTGACTCTGCAGCGTCTGCAGAGCGCGAAATTGCTTACTTCTTCGGTAAGTAATAGTAGTGACAGGGCGGGGTGATCCCGCCCACTCTTTTGTTAAGTGTGAAGTACTATGACTCAGCCTGAATCTAAAGTTAATTTGCTCGGTTATTCGCTCCCTAAGCTGGAAGCTTTTTTTACAGAAATTGGGGAGAAAAAATTCCGTGCCGTGCAAGTCCTCAAGTGGATCCATCAGCGTGGCGCTGTCTCCTTTGATGAGATGACCGACATCAGCAAAGGACTAAGAGCCAAGCTGAATGAAGTGGCTGAGATTCGTGATCCGGAAGTGTTGTTTCAACATTATTCAGCGGATGGCACCCGTAAATGGGTGGTTCAGGTCGCGGGTAATAACTCGGTTGAAACGGTTTTGATTCCCGATGGTGATCGAGCAACTTTATGTGTTTCTTCTCAGGTTGGTTGCTCATTGGATTGCAGTTTTTGCTCGACAGGCAAACAGGGTTTTAACCGTAACCTAAGTGCAGCGGAGATTATTGGCCAGCTGCGAGTGGCGATTCGCTCTTTTGGCCCCTTTGACCCTGCTGGTGATCGCCGTGTCACCAATGTGGTGATGATGGGAATGGGTGAGCCTTTAATGAATTTTGATCCTGTTGTGGATGCGATGAGCCTGATGATGGAAGACAACGCCTATGGCTTGTCCAAGCGCCGGGTGACGCTTAGCACCGCAGGGGTGGTGCCCATGATTGATAAGCTGGGAGATGTTATTGATGTGTCCCTGGCGTTATCTCTTCATGCGCCTAATGATGAGCTGCGCAATAAGCTGGTGCCCATCAATCGCAAATACCCGATTGATAGCGTGATTGAAGCCTGCAACAACTATCTGCGTAAGTGTGATGATAAGCGTGTTGTGACGGTGGAATATACCCTGTTAAGAGGGGTGAATGATCAGCCCCAGCATGCTAAAGAGTTGGCAAAATTACTGCGTCGTTTGCCCTGTAAGTTGAATCTGATTCCTTTTAATCCCTTCCCCAACTCTGGTTATGAGCGGCCAACTGCAGCTGATATTCGTGCTTTTCAGGAGGCATTGACTGCTGCGGGTTATGTGACAACGGTCCGCACCACCCGTGGTGATGACATTGATGCTGCCTGTGGGCAGCTGGTTGGTCAGGTGGCGGATCGCACTCGACGCAGTGAGCGCTATATTAAACTGGTGGATGAATCGCAGACAGTGCGCGAAAGCCAGGGTATCTAAAGTAACGAGGTGAAACTGTGCGGGCATGGATGGCAGTGGGGATAATGTTGTTGATGGTAGGCTGTGCCAACCAGGGCGCTGCTGTCCGTAGCCAAGCCAGTAACCAGTTGAGCGATGAGCAAAGCAGGGCGCTGCAGGCTTATTTGGAGTTGGGGCTGGGTTATCTTGAAAGTGGTTATCCAGAGCAGGCATTGCGGCCATTGCAACGAGCGCGGCAGATTGCCCCTACGCACCCTGATGTATATAACGCTTGGGGCATGATGTTTGGCGTGCAGGGTGAGTATGAGTTGGCGGAGCAAGAGTTCACGCAGGCATTAGAGCGCTATCCGCAAGATGCTCGACTGCGTAATAACTACGGTGCCTTCCTCTTTACTCGGGGGCGTATTGACGAAGCCTGTGCCCAGGTTGCTATCTCTGCTAAGGATCCTCTCTATCCCCAACGGGCCCAGGCTTTTGAAAACCTGGGCCGTTGTGCTTTAATGCAGGGCGATCTTGAACAGGCGAAACAACACTACAATCGCGCGGTTAAGTTCTCGCCATTATCTGCCCGTCTTTGGTTTGCCTTAGCACAGGTTGATGTCAAAGCTGAAGATTTTCAGCAGGCAGTGGTTCACTATAATTATTTTCATCGTCTAGTCTCTCAAGGCTATGCCGCCCACACCCGTGATACGCTGGCACTGGGGCGCTTAATCGCCGAACGTACTGGCAATACCGCCATGATGTCGGAGCTGAGTAGCTGGGCGGAAAAACAGACACCCTGAGGACGTTCATGTGAGTGAGACTCAACAGTTAAACCAGGAAGAGGTATTCCCGGGGTTCAATGGGGCTCGTTTTCAGCAGTTGCGTGAAGAGCGTGGCCTGAGTCTGGATGATGTGGCACGCCAGCTACACCTTACCCGTTTTTATGTGCAGGCACTGGAGGCAGGTGACTTCTCTCGTTTGCCTAAACCTCCTTTTGTCCGCGGCTACATCAAAGGTTACGCCAAACTACTTGGGATGCAGCCAGATTACTGGCTTCAGCCTTATGAGGCGATGTTGCAGCAAACTCAGCCAAGTGAAGAGCCTGTTATTCGGACCGTGAGTCGAGTCAAGCGGCAGGCTCGCTTAACTGATCCGCTGATGCGCTGGTTTACTGCGTTGTTCGTAGGTGGGTTGGTCTTGCTGACATTGCTGTGGTGGAAAGAACAATATCACCTGAACTCCCCATCAGAGTTATTCACTTCTTTGCTGGATAAAATTACCGTCTCGACCTTAGACGGTGAGCAGCAGATCATTCTTAATGATCCCGCAGAGCAACCAGTAGTGGTGCTGAACTCGGCTGAAACAGTGGTGAATGACGAACCGCCCCAAGTGAATCAACCGGAAGTGGCATTGCAGTCAAACAGTCTGGAAGTGGGTAGCGCTAATAACAGTGATAGTGATGTATCAGCGCCCGTGGCAACGGTGACACCCATCACTGAGGAATCGACTGCAGCACTTAATCCTGTTGCACCTACAGTGGCACCGTTGACGGGGACAGTTACTGCCGCCCCTGCCGCTGTTAAGGCGGAGCCCCTGGCTCTGCCTCAGGAAGATTTAAGCCCAGGGGTGACAGAATCACCAACGCTGAATGGCCCTGCTAATAACGTGGTGCCTGGCACACAGCCAGTTGATACAACGCCACCTCCGCCAGAGCTAGCGGCAGGTATGCATCGAGTAAGAGTGACCTTTAAAGCCGATTGCTGGTTCCAGATACAGGATGGCAATGGTCGTAAGCATGTGGCGGCGATCAAGTCAGCGGGTGACGTTGTTGAACTGGATTTAAAAGGCCCGATTCGTATTGTGGCGGGCTATCTACCAGGGATTGATACGATTTTGTTAGACGGTAAAGCCGTTGACTTAAGTGGTTATGATGGCCGTGATGTGGTGCGTTTGTCACTGCCTTGATCTGTGATGGAGTGATATTTTGGCGAAGATTCAAGCCATTCGTGGGATGAATGATGTACTGCCGCAGGATGCGCGTTGGTGGCAGTTTTTAGAGTCGAAGGTTAAGCAGGTGTTGGATGCCTATGGCTACAATGAAATTCGCCTGCCTATCGTGGAGTACACCCATTTATTCAAGCGCTCTATTGGCGAAGCAACTGATGTGGTTGAGAAGGAAATGTACACCTTCGAAGATCGCAATAACGAGAGCTTGACCTTGCGTCCAGAGGGCACGGCTGGCTGTGTGCGTGCAGGCGAAGAGCATGGTTTGCTATTTAACCAGAATCAACGTCTGTGGTACCAAGGCCCGATGTTTCGTTATGAAAAGCCACAGAAAGGCCGCTATCGTCAGTTCCACCAAATCGGGGTGGAAACCTTCGGTATGGCCGGAGCCGATGTTGATGCTGAGCTAATTCTACTAACAGCACGGCTGTGGCGTGAGCTGGGAATTTTGCCGCATCTTGAGTTACAGCTGAATTCACTTGGCGATATTGATGCGCGTCAGCAGTATCGTCAGGCACTGATTGATTATCTATTGCCTTACCAGGCGGAGCTGGACGAAGACAGCCAGCGTCGCTTACACACTAATCCGCTGCGTGTGTTGGACTCTAAAGATCCACATACACAAAGCTTGCTGGTTGATGCGCCTAAACTTCAAGACTTTTTAGATGAAGAGTCGAAGCAGCACTTTGCTGAACTGTGCGCCATTCTGGATGCAAATGGTGTTCGCTATACGTTGAATAACCGTTTGGTGCGGGGATTGGATTATTACAACCGTACCGTATTCGAGTGGGTGACAACCGCGTTGGGAGCTCAAGGTACGGTATGTGGTGGCGGACGCTATGATGGGCTGGTGAGTCAGTTAGGGGGCAAACCTACCCCTGCGTCTGGCTTTGCCATGGGGGTTGAGCGTTTGGTGCTGCTGTTGCAAACGCTAGCGGCTATGCCGGCACAACAAGCTTCTTTACTGGATCTGTATGTCGCTGCTGAACATAAGGGGCTGCAGTCTCGTCTAGTTGCGCTAACCGAACAGCTGCGTTCAGCCTTGCCTGGTGTACGTATCCGCCTGCACTGCGCAGGCTTAAAGAATATTAATACCAAGGCCCAGCAAGTAGGGGCTGCTTTAGTGCTTTTAGTAAAAGAGCAAGATGGCGCCTTGAATGGAACT
The DNA here is from genome assembly GCF_000619885.1 of Balneatrix alpica DSM 16621. Lineage (GTDB taxonomy): Bacteria > Pseudomonadota > Gammaproteobacteria > Pseudomonadales > Balneatricaceae > Balneatrix > Balneatrix alpica. The sequence goes on from NZ_KK211041.1 coordinate 386,301, forward strand.
CTTTGGGTCGATGGACAACCTCAAACTCTAGCGGAAGCAGACTTTGCAGATGCCATCCGCCAAGCTATGGCTAAGCTCAATTAAGGAGTGACGCGTGAGCGAACTGCGTACAGAAGAAGAACAGCTTGAGCTGATTAAACAGTGGTGGAAAAAGAACGGCCAATCCCTGATTTGGGGGGTAGGTTTAGCGGTGGTGGGTACCTTCGGTTGGAAGGCATGGCAGGACCGCCAGGCGGCCTATGCTGGAACAGCATCAGCGCTCTATCAAAGTTTGTTGCAAGCCAGTATTCAGGCAGAGCAGAGTGGGGATGAACAGCAGCAAGCAAGCTTGGTTCATTATGCTAGCCAATTGCGTACTGACTATGCCGATACTGCTTATGCTCAGTTTGCTGCCTTGCTTATGGCTAAAGGCTATGCAGAGCAACAGAAGTGGGCTGAAGCTCAAGCAGAGCTGGAGTGGGTATTACAGCAGCCCGCCGAAGCTGAATTGAAAATTGTGGCGTCCTTGCGTTTGGCTCGTATTCATTTAGCGCAAGAGGCATTAGATGCTGCTTTGGCTGCGCTACCTGCCGATGCTGGAATTTACGCGGCAGATGCGGCGGAGTTGCGTGGCGATATCCTATTAAAGCAATCCAAAACAGCTGATGCGCGCGCCGCTTATCAGCAAGCGTTAGAACTGTATCAACAGTCCGGTCGACAGTCGGCTTTATTGTCCATGAAATTGGATGATTTAGCGGTGGTAGAGGGAGCCTAATATGCAGTGGCTGAAAGCAGGGTTGGCATTGGGTTTAGCGCTGGGATTAAGTGGTTGTAGCACCGTATCCACCTGGTGGGCGGCTGAGCCTGAAGATGAGCCTAGTGAACTGGTGAGTTTTGCACCGAGTTTGCAATTGAAAACCCAGTGGCGTGCCTCTGCAGGGCAAGGCAATGGTAAGGGCTGGTTAAGTTTGGAGCCAGGCATTGACGATGAGCATGTCTATGCGGCCGATGCGCAGGGGCAGGTATTCGCCTTTGATATTCAGACCGGTAAAGCAATTTGGCGGACTGACTTGGATGTGCGCATTGGTGGCGGAGTAGGTGGTAACCAGAGCTCATTGTTTCTGGGAACCCTGGATGGAGAGTTATTGGCGCTGAACTCCGCAACAGGTGACTTGCAGTGGCGAGTTGATGTGCATACCGAGATTCTATCTTCGCCAGCAGCCAATGCTCGGGAAGTGATGGTGCAGTTTATTGATGGCACCCTCATTGCCTATAGCGCGGAAGACGGCAGCCTGCTCTGGCGCTATGACAGTAATTTGCCAGTGCTGACACTGCGTGGCACACCAGCGCCTTTGGTATTTAATAATGCCACTATTGCTAACTTTGCCAGTGGCAAAATGGTGGCGTTACGCAATGACAACGGCGGCGTGATTTGGGAGCAGCGTTTGACGCTGGCGCAAGGGCGCTCAGAGCTTGATCGGGTAGTGGATGCCCAGGGGCGTCCTGCATTTATGGATAACGTGCTGTACTCCGGTACTTACCAGGGACATCTCACTGCGCTGGAGGCAGCGACAGGTCGTCCGTTGTGGAGTAAAGCCTTGTCGACTGCTCGCGGAGTAGCGGTAGATGATTCTGCAGTATACGCCGTGACTGATACCGGCTCTGTCGTAGCACTGGATCGTTATAATGGCAACAGCTTATGGCAGCAGGATGACTTGAAATTCCGCCGTTTGGGTACACCCGTTGTGTGGGGGGATGTACTGGCAGTCGCGGATTTCGAGGGATATATCCATGTCATGTCTCGTTTTGACGGCCGTTTTTTAGCGCGTCATCGGGTCGATAGTGCAGGGGTGAATGGCGAAATGAAAGTCATTGATAACGTACTCTATGTGCTAGGCAACAGTGGACGTTTAGAGGCACTGACATATTAGTATGCAGATGCCTGGCAGCGGCCGTCATCTGACGGCCGTTTGTGTTTCTAACTTTATTTGGTAATAGCAATGATTCCTGTAGTCGCTCTGGTCGGGCGCCCAAATGTGGGCAAATCTACGCTTTTTAACCGCCTGACGCGCTCCAATGATGCTTTGGTAGCCGATATGCCAGGCGTGACCCGTGATCGCAAGTATGGTGAAGGTCGGGTGGGTAGCCACGGATTTATCGTGGTGGACACAGGTGGGATCAGTGGTAATGAAGACGGCATTGATGCGGTGATGGCTGGACAGTCGCTGTTAGCGATTGAAGAAGCGGATGTGGTGCTGCTAATGGTGGATGGCCGGGCTGGGCTTAATCCGGCGGATGAAATGATCGCGCAGCATCTGCGCCGTCAGGGCAAAACGGCCTGGGTGGTCGTCAACAAGACTGATGGTTTGGATCCCGATGTGGCGATGGGGGATTTTTATGCCCTTGGCTTGCAAGCGCTACCCATCGCAGCTGCTCATGGCCGTGGTGTGACCTCGATGATCGAAGAGGTACTGGCGGGCTATCCAATATTAGAAGAGCAAGAAGCTCAGGTTGAGCTGCAGTCTAAAGGGATTCGTATTTCGGTTGTTGGTCGCCCTAATGTTGGTAAGTCTACCTTGGTAAACCGCATGTTGGGCGAGGATCGTGTAGTGGTATATGACCACGCCGGCACGACCCGAGACTCGATTTACATCCCTTACGAGCGCCACGGTAAAGATTACACGCTAATTGATACTGCTGGGGTGCGTCGCCGTAAGAGCATCCATGAAGCGATTGAGAAGTTCTCCATCATTAAAACCCTGCAAGCAATACGTGATGCCCATGTTGTGGTTTGCGTATTAGATGCACGGGAAGGTATCAGTGAACAGGATCTTCACCTGCTGGGCTTTGTGCTGGAGTCGGGTCGTGCTCTGGTGATTGCCGTTAATAAGTGGGATGGCATGACGCAAGAGCAAAAGGATGAAGTCCGTCGACAGCTTGATCGTCGCCTGACCTTTACGCATTTTGCGGACTTGCACTTTATCTCTGCATTGCATGGTACGGCGGTAGGGGATCTATATAAGTCGGTTGACCAAGCCTATGAGTCTGCAATGAGTAAGTGGTCTACTAATCGACTGACCAAATTGTTGCAGGACTGTGTGCAGGATCACCAGCCTCCTATGGTTCGCGGTCGCCGTATCAAGCTGCGTTATGCTCACCAGGGTGGTTCAAACCCGCCGTTGTTTATTGTTCATGGCAGCATGACGGATGAACTGCCCAGCTCTTACAAGCGTTATTTGGAAAATCGCTTTGCTGATATTTTGTCAATTAAAGGCACCCCAGTACGCTTTGAGTTCCGTAGTGGTGCTAACCCCTTTGCTGATAAGCCCAAGAAACTGACGGCACGACAGGTGCGTGAACAAGCACGTCAGCGCCGTTTGGTGCGTAACATTAAACGCCGGGAAAACAAGGGCTGATTATATGGAAAGCCTAGATGCGCGCCCTATTGGTGTCTTTGACTCTGGGGTAGGGGGGCTGACAGTCTTACGTGCATTGCATGAGCAAATGCCAAACGAAAACCTGCTTTATTTGGGGGATACCGCGCGTGTTCCCTATGGCACTAAGAGTGCGCTCTCAGTGCAGCGTTATGCGGAGCAGGCCGTATTGGCGCTGCTATCTCGGCGTGTGAAAGCCATTGTGGTCGCCTGTAATACAGCCTCAGCAGCAGCAATGGACACACTACGTGCACGCTTTACGCAGTTGCCAGTACTGGGGGTGATTGAACCTGGAGCCAAGGTGGGTTGCCAGATGAGTAAAAGTGGGCATCTGGGGGTCATTGCCACGGAAGGAACAATCCAAGGAGGAGCCTATACTCGAGCGATTACCCAGCTGCGTCAGGATGCCAGGGTGAGTAGTGTGGCCTGTTCTCTTTTTGTTGCGTTAGCGGAAGAAGGGTGGGTGGAAGGTGACCTGGTTGAAGCCATTATTGAGCGTTACCTAGCTCCCCTTAAAGCAGCGCCAGAGTTAGATGCGCTGGTGTTAGGCTGCACGCACTTCCCGGTTTTAAAGCAGGCGATACAGCGTGTAGTTGGTGAGCGTGTTGTTTTAGTAGACTCTGCTGCTACTGCGGCAGCAGAGTGTGATCAACTGCTACGCCAGCATGAATTGCGCTTAGCTACGCAGCAACAGGGAAAAATTCACTTTATGGTGACCGATGGCCCGGAGCGTTTCGCTCGAGTGGCCAAAGTATTTTTTCCTTGTCATTTAAGTGCTGAACAGGTGGAAGTAGTCGATATTCAGCATTTTCATCCCCAATTTGAAAAAAATGAAAAAGAGGGGTTGACGCTCAGTCAGGGATCTCTATAATGCGCCTCCACCAACGGCGACGTTGGCTCCGGTTGAAAGCTTAGCACTGATAACTCGCTGATAAATAAACACTTTTTGATTCTTAAGAGTCTGAAGTGATCAGCGAAAACAGTCAGGCTAAGAGAGTGATCCTGGTTTCTCGAATCACTCAGCACTGCCAAAAACGGTGCTTGACAACGGGATCGAGGCTGGTAAGATGTGCGCCTCGTTTCGATGCTCTTTAAAAATTTGATCAGGTAATTCGTGTGGGCGTTTGTCCTGGTATCACCAAAGATATTCAGAGACAAATACCTCAATTCATTGAATTATTTCAGT
>NZ_JHUZ01000014.1 GCF_000619885.1 Balneatrix alpica DSM 16621
ATGTTGTGATGACGACAACGAACTGAAGACGATCCAGAATTTAGGTAAACCTGCGGTCACAGCGTGACATAAGACAGAGAGACCTGAACCGAATTGCTTGGCGACCATAGCGAGTTGGAACCACCTGATTCCATCCCGAACTCAGAAGTGAAACGACTCAGCGCCGATGGTAGTGTGGGGTTTCCCCATGTGAGAGTAGGTCATCGCCAAGCGCCTAATACGCGAAACCCCTGTCAGACATCTGGCAGGGGTTTTTGCTTTTTGGAGTTTAGTTTTGAAGTTGTGCTTGGCGGCTGATGCACCCGAGTCTTCCCCCGGAATCAGCTAGCGAATGGCTGCGAGGATATCTCCCGCAATCGCTTAAGCTGCCCATACACCTATCCTGACGATCTCCAATCCTCGTTGCATGCTCAGCGTAATGGCTGGATTGTGAAAGAGCCTCCAGCTAGTGGGCGTGTAAGCGTGATCACGCCATCTGAGCTTGCCATGTCCCCCATCGCTGCCGAGATCAATGTTCCGGGGTGAAGAAGCGCTCGGCGTATAAAGCGCATATACCCACCTAACAACAGCTTGGCTGTTCATCTTATCTTATCCAGAGTTCTTGCAAACTAACTGATCTGTTGCGTCTTGATTGCAGCCTCCATCAGCATCTTGGCTAGGATAGGAGTGGGTTCGCTGTGCCGGATCAGTAAGCGCAGGGGATAGAGCGTGCGGCCGCCACTGATCGGAATCAGCTTTAATCCAGGTACGCTGGCAGCGAGATAGGAGGGGTAAGGCATGATGCTGCAGCAGTGACCGGCTAGTACCGATTGCACCAACAGATGCACGGAGTCGGTCTCCAGAATGGGCTGGAGCTTTAAACCAAGATGCTGAAAGTTGTGCTCGATTGCTTGGCGAAAGTGCATACCTTGAGAGAGCAGGCCAAGCGGTAGCTGGGGTAAGGCGCTCCAACTGATTTCCTCCAGTGAATCTGGCGTCAACTGTTGGATTAATTGCGGGTGATAGAGCAGGCCCATGCGGGTTTCACCGAGATCAAGCGCTTGGAAACGCTCGCCTGGTTGCTCTAAGTAGGCGATGCCTGCATCCAGTTGTTGGCGGCTAAGTTGTTCAAGGATGTGTTCAGAGCTGAGGGCGCGTAGTTCCACTTCTACCTGTGGATAATCTTGCTGCAACTGTTTCAAGAGGGGAATCGGGCTATAGCTGCAGAGGGGGACAATTCCTATGCGGACTTTGCCAATGATCTGCCCTTTGCAGGCACTGGCTTCTATTTTAAGGGCGTCGTAGGCACTGAGCACTTGTTTGGCCCAGGCGAGGATACGTTTGCCTTCTTCGGTAAAACCTTCAAAACGTTGCCCGCGTTTGACTAAGGCAATACCCAGCTCTTCTTCCAGGCTTTTCAGACGCATCGAGAGGGTGGGTTGAGTCACGTGGCAGTGCTCGGCAGCCTGACCAAAATGTTGGCTGTTTTCCAGGGCGACCAAAAAACGCAGTTGCTTGATGTCCATACACTCTCCCTTGTTCGCTACACCTTAGCAAAGGAGCTAAGCGGTTAAAACGCACCGGTGCGGATAAACACCCCGGTGATCACAAAAGCGAGACTGAGAACAGTGACCGCACGAATATGCCAGGCCAGGGTAGGGAGGTTGTGTACGTTTAAATGGGGAATCACTCTTAACCTGGCATGGGCTGCCAGAGCAAAGGTAGCAAGTAATAACGTGAGCTTGATGAGTAACCCAGGATGTTGATGCCATGCACCACTCAGTCGATAGTGACTCAAGGCAATACCGGTCAGTATCTGCATAATCAGAGCGGGCATGCCAATACGTTCGAAGCCCGCCTCAAATTCCAGTAATCGTGCCGGCGATTGCTGTTTGAGTACTTGCGGCAAAATGACCAGGCTGAGTACCAAGTGTCCCCCGGTCCAGAGAGTGGCTCCGAGTAAATGTAAACTGAGTAGCAAGGTGTACATGTCAAGGCTCCAGACGGGCTAGGTTGATTAAGCCTAGCGGGAGTCTGGCAGGGAGGGTTTGAGCTGAGTCTATTTTCAGTTAGGTGTCTGTCACCTGACGACGGCGCGAGTGAAGCAATTTTGGCTGCTGATAACTGAGGACGTTGATACAGTCAAAGAGACCGCTAATCAGAAACTCTTTTAGTTGGTTACTGTTATGCTGACTGACAAAGCCTAAGCGCTGGCTTTCCTGCTGCAGCCAGCCATTCTGGTTGATTTGAAACAACCAGCCATGACCTTGATGACAGTACTGCCAAAACTCGAGTAAGTCTCCTTCGTCCAATAAGCGGAAACCTATCACACTGCTGAAGCACACTTGAATCTCCAGAGCTGGGCTTTGCAAGAGTACCTCCAAATCTCCTCCCTCATAGCGAATGCTTTGCAGAATCAGGTCGCTGCCGGGCAGACAGGCAAAGCTGACTGGTTGACCATGAGCGGAGCTACGATCAGTGGGAGGAAGTGGGTGATTTTTTCGAGCAAATAGGGGTGGGCGCATTGTGGCGTACTGGGCAAATAATCGGTTGCGAGTGCGTTGTAGCATAAACAAGGCTCCAAAGTTAAAAGAGGTGCGTCCTTGCACCAGGCTTCCTTGCCTGTGCGTCCATCGGGTTAGCTCCGTAGGTGCTCAGTTACAGCGATATGCATGACCAATCAGGGTGGTATTCGTGGTGCCGAGCGAGTCACTTGCTTGAGAGTGATGGCTTTCTTGCATGTACACGACATTAGCCCCCACTGCCGCTGCTTTGTTGCGTAAATCATTGCGAGCACCTAGCAGCAGGTTTTCAGTTGAGGTGTAGTTGCCGCTGAAAAAGTTGCCCTGAGAGCCACTGACTTCAGCAATAAAGCGACATGAGCCCGTTGGTTGTTCCATCACCAGACGAACTTGTTCGGCCCCAGGATTGGCCTGGATGGCGGAGCATCCGCTCACGCCAACCAGAACAGCACTCCACAAGGTAAAGGGGACATACCTGTGCATGTGTTGTCAGCCTCGTCTGTTGTTTAGAAGGAGTAGATTAAGCCTACTGAAGTTGAGACGGAGCTTTTCCGCTCAACCAAGGAGGAGTCAGAGATATTTTTGCTGAGTTTGGTCCATTGGGTGCCATGGTGCAGGCTGAGATTGTCACTAATTCCCACTGTCAGCTCATAGCCCAGGTAAGGGTTGACGGCAGATTTACCGGTATAAGCTTTACGGCTAGCTGTCGCTTCTTTGTTGGTGACACCGTAGTAGTAATCTACATACTTTTTACTGGCGATTTGCATGCCAACAAAAGGACTGAGTTCAACGCTGTCACTGATTTCGATAGGCAGGCTATAGTTAGCATCGGCTAAGAAACCTTTGTAAGCACCACTAACGTCGTGTTGCAGGCTGAAAGTAGTGACACCCCAGGCGCCGTAGGTGCCGACTTCTACGCCGAGGTCCAGGCTACCCTTACGTTTGTTCATACCCTTGAGGAAGGGTGAGTCTTTGCTTTCATAGCCCTCGCCACCGCCTCCCAGGAAGGCATTGACCCAGAAGCCTTCATCTTCTGAGCCGGATTGCATCAGCTTAACGCCGAGTTCACTAGGATTGAGGTAGAACAATTCTCCTTCGTAATGCAGGAAAGGGGTGGCTTGCCACTTTTTGTCATCTTTATGCTGCTTGTACAGCTGCTGTTCATAGGCTGCGCCTAAGCCCAGGCTGAAGGTGCCCTCGGCCATGGCAGTGCTTGCCAGCAACAGGCTGCAAGCACTGAGGAGCGAGGTTGAGAGATAAGTCTTTTTCATTACGCTATTCCTTAACTGAGTGGGAATAGCGTTAGTCTGCGCGTAGTCGCTAACAGACATTAGCCCTGTTCTGTATGGCTTTGTATGGGTTGGGGCAGGATCAGCTCGAAGCAGGCTCCACCTAAGGTATGACTGGCACTGACACATACCTGTCCGTTATGTAAACGCATGACTTCGCGCACAATACTCAACCCCAGTCCATATCCCCCTTGGCTACGGCTGCTATTTAAGCGAGTAAAGGGAGAGAAAATCTGCTCCCGCTCCTCTGGTGCAACGCCTGGGCCGTCATCCTCTACCAAAATATGAATGTTAGTACCCTGTTGTATCAGGCTGACTTGAACTTGTCGTTTAGCATGATGGAAGGCATTACGGACTAAGTTATGCAATGCACGGCTAAACAGGCGCTCATCAACTTCCTGCGGAATAATTTGGCTAGGCAGCTGCAACCCTAAAGCGAGAGGACTTTCTGGGCGCAAGTGTTCGATTTGAGCGGCGAGCCAATGATTGAGGCTAATCTGGCTGAGTTCGAGTTTAGCCTCTGTACGCTCCATGCGTGCGTATTCCAGCAATTCTTCTACCAGAGTGTCGAGTTCATCAATGTCCTCGGCAATGCCTTGCATTAACTCCTGGCGCTCTTGTTCAGGTGCTTGCTGGAGCATGTCCAATTGCAGACGTAAGCGAAAAATAGGCGTGCGCAGCTCATGGGCGACGGCGTTAGTGAGTTGCTTGTGACTATGCAGTAAGCGACTAATGCGTTCCGCCATTAAATTGAAGCTGGCATTGAGATGCCCAATCCGCCAACGTCCTTCCTCGGGGACTCTTGCTGCTAAGTTGCCTTCCGCCAGTGATAGTGCCCCCTGCTCCAGGCGTTTGAGTTTACGCTGCAATAGGTACAACCAAAGCAAACAGGCCAGCGCCATAGCGAGTAATAGCAGGGCGAGAATAATGTTGGCAGCCTGCTCTAGTTCTGGAATGGTCTCAATGGGGCCCACACGTAAGACCCAGTCAGCTTCTTCAAAACGGTAATAGACGAGCGGATCTTCGTCGGTGGGCTGGAGATAGAAATCGCCCGGCTCCAAAGCCTGTAGCTCGGTTTGTACATCGGTAAACTCCCCCAGGGGGCGGAACTTGATTTTGACATTGGAGTTAGCAAAGGCTTCCTCCATCTGAGGGGCAATCAGACTAAGGCTGTTATCCAGATTTAGCATTTCAATGAAAGTGGTGAGACCTTGAAAGTCTCGGATGCTGTCACGTCGTTCCAGGTCTGCTACCCAGGGTTGTAACACCAGCAGTTCCAGTACCAGCACAATAATAATCAGGGAGGCAACCAATCCCAGATAAAGGGTGATAAATAAACGAGCCATATCCACGCGTCCTTCAATAAGCTAGTGCTATTTTGGCATAGGAAGGTTGGGGCAGCCCGCGTTAGCCTGTCTGCTTTTGTCCGCCTCTGTCAGTACCAGACATCGGGTACAAACAGGTACCCTTTGCCGCGGACGGTGATTAAGCGTTGGGGCAGGGAGGCGTTATCCCCTAGTTTGCGTCTGAGACTGGTGATTTTGTTATCGATGCTGCGATCCAGCCCATCGTACTCAATGCCACGGGTTTGCTTGACCAGCTCATCACGGCTGAGGGTTTGCTCCGGATGGCTGGCCAGTAGCCAGAGGAGATCAAATTCACCCGGGGTGAGTGCGATGTTGTCACTGCCTAGCTGGCACAGTCGTTGGATATGATTGAGGTACAGGTGACCGTAGCGTAGCTCTTTGCTGGATGTAGGTGTTGCCTCGGCCATGGCGGAAGGAGAGGTTTCTACCCGTCTAAGCAGCATCCGGATACGGGCTAGGAGCACACGCGGATGAAGAGGTTTATTGACGTAGTCGTCGGCGCCCATCTCCAGGGCGGCGACTTGATCCATATCGTCTTCACTGGCCGTGAGTACTAAAATTTTACCGTTGTAGCGGTTGCGCACCTCGCGGCAAATACTTAAACCATCCAGCCCCGGTAGCATTAAGTCGAGGATGACCAATTCCGGCTGTCGCTGCGGAATTAGCTGCACGGCCTCTTGGCCCTGATGCAGGCAGTCAACCTGGAAGCCATGCTTACTTAAATATTGGCTAATTAAGCTCGCCAGCTTTTGATCATCTTCGACAAGTAGTATCTGCATAACCACCTTCTCTGGGGAGGAGCTGGCCCAGCATAACGGATGTTAGCCGTGACACCAATCTTCCAGCGTTGCTACCACCAGCGCATGGTCTTCTAACTGGGGCAAGCCCGATAGACTGAGGGCGCCAATTAAGTCCCCTTGTCTCAGGCGTAGCGGGAAACTACCGCCGTGGGCAGCATACCTCTGCGGATCAATATGGGTTTGGGCTTCAAACTCACGTCCTTTACTGCGGTTATATTCACCAAGATAGAGGGAGCTGTGGCCAAAACGCAGCACCGTATTACGTTTGCGTTCTATCCAGCTATGGTTATCCAAGTTAGAGCCTGGCAGGGCGGCTTGCAGCAGGACGCGCCCATAGGCATAGACTTCCAGCACTACGGGGGCCTGACAGGCTGCTGCCCGCTGGTATAAAGATTGCCCCAGCAGCCAGGCATCCTGCAGGTTGAAGTGCTGGAGTTGCAGCCTTTGCTCTTGTTCAAGCAGCATCTCGAGGTTCATTAGTGCACCTCCAGGGTGCGTCCTTGCTGGCTGCTTTGGTAAGCCAGTTCGATTAAACGAATACCCTGCAGTGCCTCCTCTGCGCTCACGGGGGCTGCCGCGCCTTTTAACAAGGTGGCGACCATGTCCTGATAAAAGCGCTGATAGTTGCCCGCCTGGGTGGGAAGTGTCAGGGCGGGTTGTTCTGCCAGATAGAGCTGGCCATGGGCGGTAACAGGTTCCTGCCCCCATTCTGGATGGCCTGGTAACTGGCCTGCCCGCAGGGCATCTTCCTGGGGATCGAGGCCATATTTGACGAAGCTACCCAGTTGACCCTGCAGCAGATAACGCAGATTGGGATTGGCACAGAAGGGGCTGGAGTTGAGTAATACCTCTTTATCCGGGTAATGCAGGTGGAGCTGGAAAAAGTCGGTACTTTCTGCACCCGGACGCAATTGGCGGCAATGGGCACTCAGAGCTTGAGGTAGGCCAAATAACAGCAGGGCTTGATCAAGCAGATGCGGGCCAAGGTCAAACAAAATACCGGTGCCGGCCCCTGCCTGTTCACGCCAGCGGGAGCGTGGTTGAGGGCGAAAACGGTCAAAGTGTGATTCGAAATAACGGATTTGCCCCAGACGCTGATCACGGATCAGTTGCTGTAACGTCAGGAAGTCACCATCGTAACGGCGATTGTGATAGACCAGCAGTTGCCGCTGCTGCTGTTTAGCCAGCTTGATCAACTCCTCACCCTGCTGTGTAGTCACGACAAAGGGCTTTTCCACCAACACATGCTTGCCTGCCAGCAAGGCTTGGCGGGCCAGTGGGAAATGGGTGTCATTGGGGGAGGTGATCACCACCAGTTCAGCATCCGTATCCGCAATCAATTGCTCCGCCTGTAGGTAATGCTGGATATCAGGATAATCCTGGCGCACCTGTGCCTGGCTGCTGCTGATCGCGACCAGTTGTAACTCTGGCTGTTGGCGAATAAAGGGCAGATGAAATGCCTGGGCAGACAAACCATAACCAATCACGGCGGTTTTAAGCATCGCTGGGCTCCAATGTGGTCAGATGAATATCGGCAGCTTCAAGCTGCTGGCAAAAGGACGCAGGAGGGGGCTGATCCAGGTAAAGGGCATCCAGCTCCGTCAGGGCACACACCTGGTAACGATGGTGCTGGCCTAACTTGCTGCAACTGCCGAGGGCAATGCGTTGTTCGGCTTGTTGGATAGCTTGGCGTTTTAGTTGTGCCTCAGCGGCACTCGGAGCGGTCAAACCCTGCTCATCCAGGGCGCAGATACCTAAGAGGGCAACATCAAGACGATACTGGCTGAGTTGGAGCAGTGTCTCGCTGCCGTAGCAGGCACCCTGGGTGGCATCAAAACTGCCACCTAACAGAATGAGTTGCAGATGCGGGTGTTGGCTGAGGGCCTGGGCGGCAGCCAAGGCTGGGGTGATGATATGGAGCTGGTGACTGCGTACCGCCAAGACGTTAGCCACAGCTAGCAGGGTGCTACCACTATCCAGATAAATCCAGCCATGCTGCGGGAGTGTGCTAACCACCCTCTCCGCCAGTTGTTGCTTCCAGGGGGCAGCTGGGCGCTGGGCAAAAGGCAGGATGCCAGGGGCATGGGCGGCAAGCCGCACGCCGCCGCGCAAGCGCTGGTAGCGTGGATTCTCACAAAGACGCAACAGGTCACGGCGAGCCGAGTCGCGGGAGATGTTGAGGAGCTGGCAGATTTGTTCCAGGCTCAGACGTTGCTGCTGCTCAAGCAGGGCAGCGAGTTGCTCAAGGCGTTCTTCTTGCGTCATTTTAAGTTTTTATAAGTTTATTTAAGTCAAAATCCTAGTGGCTCTTATCAAAATCTGCAAGCATTGCCCGTAATAGGTATAAAAAAAGCGGGCCGAGGCCCGCTAAGAACGTGAAACTTAAGGAGGGATAGGCACCGTGCACAACGGATGACATATCCCTTGTTGTTTAGCCTTCTGCGGCTTCCAGCTTCATCACTCGTCGCTGGGGTTGGCGCCCCAGCTTGGTCATCAGTTTCTCGCCCAATACCAATAGGCATGGGGTGAGGAACAGGGTCAGAGCGGTGGCGAAGGTGAGGCCACCGGCAATGGAGGAGGAGAGTTGTGTCCACCATTGGGTGGAGGGCGCACCAATGGAAATCTGCCGGTTCAACAGGTCAAGGTTAAGGGCCATCACCATCGGAATCAGACCGAGTACGGTGGTAATGGCGGTCAGCAAGACCGGGCGCAAACGCAGGGCGCCGGTTTCAATGGCGGCGCTGACGGCATCCATGCCCTGGGCACGCATCTCGTTATAGGCATCAATCAGGACGATATTGTTATTCACCACAATACCGGCCAGGGCAATGATACCGATACCGCACATGACGATGCCGAAGGTTTGTCCGGTAATCAGCAAGCCCAGCAGAATGCCCGCGGTGGAGAAGACAATTGCCGAGAGCACTAACAAGGCCTGATAGAGGCTGTTGAACTGGGTTACCAGAATCAACGCCATCATAAAGATCGCCGCCAGGAAGGCCCCCATCAGGAAAGTCATGGTTTCGCGTTGGTCTTCGTCTTCACCCTTGAAGGTGACTTTGACATCGGCCGGCAGGGTCATTTCAGCCAGTGCCTGTTGCAGCTTCTTCACCTGGTCATTGGCCAGCACTCCTTCCTGTACATCACTCTTGATGGTGATCACCCGCTTGGCATCCACCCGTTCAATGGTGCCGGTTTTGGGGGCGGGGGTAAGGCTGACGAAGTTGCTGATCGCCACCATACCTTGGGGAGTACGGATATGCAGTTGATCGAGCTGATCGAGGCTGCGCTCACCTAGCGGGAAGCGAATGCGGATATCCACCTCATCATCGGCATCGGCAGGACGGTATTCGGTGACCTTGATACCACTAGTGACCATCTGAATGGCATTGCCGATGGTGGTGATATCTGCGCCATAACGCGCGGCCTGCTCCCGGTCAACATCCAGGCGCCATTCGATACCAGGCAGGGCACGGTTGTCTTCGCTATCGGCAAAGCCGCCAATCTCATCCATCTTAGCGCGCAACAGGGCGGCACTTTGCTCCAGCGACTGGCTATAGAGGCCAGCGATCTGCATGACGATGGGTTTATCTCCGCCGGGGCCGTTTTCCGCCTTGCGGAATTCCAGCTGCACACCAGGAATATTCTCGGCGCGCTGACGCATGTCCTCAAGGATGGTATTCGCCGGGCGGCGCAGGTACCAGTCAATAAACTGGAACTTGATCGCCCCCACTACATCTGCTGCCATCCCCTGGCCGGGTGAGTTGAAGGAGCGGGCGGCCATGGCTTCGATTTCCGTCATACCGAGCAATTGTTGCTCAACCTGACGCACCAGGGCATCACGCTCATAGATCGACAGATCGCCGCGGGCATGGATTAACACCTGGGCGGAATCGGGCTCCACATCGGGGAAAAACTCAACCCCTTTGCCCAGTGCGCCATAGGCCATGTAGGTGCCGATCAACAGCACGGTAGAGACCAGCAGGGTTAGTTCAGGCCAGCGCAACAAGCGGCGCAGGACGCTAACATAGGCTCGGGTCAGGGCGGAGCGCTGGCTATCTTGATCGGCCAGGGTTAAGGCGGCACGGCGGCTGGTGATCACCGCACCCATCACCGGCATAAAGATCAGGGCCATAAACAGGGAGGCGGTTAGGCACAGCAGGACGGTCATCGGCAAGTACTTCATAAACTGCCCCACCACGCCGGGCCAGAACAGCAGGGGTAAAAACACCACCAGAGTCGTCGCGGTGGAGGCAATCACCGGCCAGGCCATGCGGCTGGCGGCATTAGCATAAGCCTGCCTGGGTGGTTGGCCGTCTTTCAGGTAGCGATCAGCCAGTTCGGTGACCACGATGGCGCCGTCAACCAGCATGCCGACCACCAGAATCAAGCTGAACAGCACCACGATATTGAGGGTGTAGCCGAGGCTGTAAATCAGCAGGATGCCGGTCAAGAACGAGCCGGGAATCGCCAATCCCACCAGAAGGGAGGAGCGCAGCCCCATTACCGCCAGAATAATGACCATCACCAGGATGATTGCGGAGATGATGTTGTTAAACAGGTCGGTAAGGATGTTCCGAATGTCCTTGGATTGATCAAGGATATAGGACACCTGAATCACCTCAGGCCAGCGTTTTTGTTGCTCGGCCACCAGGTTTTGTACCTGCTCGATGGTTTCGATAATGTTAGCGCCGACCCGCTTTTTGACGTCCAGAGTCAGGGCCGGTTGGCCATTGACCCGGGCAAAGCCCTGGGGATCCTTAAAGGTGCGGCGCACGCTGGCAACATCCTGGAAGGTGACGACGGTAGTGCCATCCACTTTAATCGGTAGGCGCAGCATGTCATCGAGGTTTTCAATTACCCCGGGTACCTTCAGTACCATCCGCCCGGCACCGGTATCCAGTGCTCCAGCGGCCACCAGTTTGTTATTGCTGGTGACGATCTGGTAGAGCTCGGCGTAATCGATGTTGTAGCTTTCCAGAATCAACGGATCGACGATGATTTCCATCACCTCTTCCCGGTCACCACCGATTTCGACTTCGAGCACCCCAGGAATGCCTTCGATTTCATCACGCAGATCCCGCGCCAGCTTAACCAGTTGCTCCTCAGGCACTGGGCCCGCCAGGGAGAGTGACAACACCGGGAACAGGGCGACGTTAACCTCGTTGACCGTAGGCTCATCGGTGCCATCGGGTAACTTGGACTTGGCAACATCGACCTTTTCACGGACATCGTTCAGGGCTTTTTTGGAATCAAAGCCAGCATCAAACTCCAGCAGTACCGAGGCATGGCCTTCACTGGCGGTGGCGCTCATTTCTTTCACGCCTTCGATGGATTTCAGCTCATTTTCCATGGGGCGGGCCAGTAGGCGCTCGGCATCCTCAGGGGAAATGCCCTCATAGCCCATGGACACATAGATAATCGGAATGGCGACATCCGGGTCGGACTCCTTGGGAATCGACTGGAATGCCAAGGCACCACAGATCAGCAGGAACAGCAGCAGCAAAATGCTGGTGCGGCTGCGATCAATGGCGGCGTGAATGATGGCATGCATAAGGGGTCAGGCTCCTTGCTTAACCGCGTTTGGCCGGAATGGCTTGCACCTGATCACCGGCCTCAACAAACCCCTGGCCGAGGGTGATCACTTGGGCGCTGTCAGGCAGGCCCTTGACCCAGGCTCCCTGGGCATTAGTGCGGACGATCTGCACTGGGAATTGCTCGACGTGTTGTTCTTGATCGACGGTTTTGATAACGAGCTCACCTTCTTTACCCAAGCTAATCAGTGAAGGGGAGACAAAGTGTGCTTGTACCTGCTCCACCGGCAAACTCAGGGTGGCCGACAGCCCAACCAGACGCTTCTGGCCAGGATTGTCGACGGTCACCTCAACTCGGAAACTGCGGGTGGCATCATCGCCCTGGGTGGCGACATAGCTGAGGGTGCCCTGCAGCTCGGTGCCATCCAGTAAGTAAGCCTTGGCAGGCTGGCCGATTTGCAACTGGCTGATACTTTGTTGAGGCACCTGGGCGGTGACCAGTAAACGGCTATCATCCACCAGAGTGGCGATCACATCTCCCCGCTCAACAAAATGACCCAGCTCCACCGGACGCTGATCCAGTACCCCGGCAAAAGGAGCCTGAATACGGGTATGGGCGATATCCTGGCGGATGCTCTCCAATGCTGCTTGGGCACTGGCTAGAGCTGCTTTGAGTTCCATGATCTTACTCTCTGCCTGCAACCCTTTCTGTTTGAGGGTTTGGGCGGCTTTTAAATCATGGTCATACTGGCGTACCTGCATCTGTGCTTGCTGCAGGCGTGCCTCACGATCATCCAGCGCCAGCTTAATCAGCATGGCATTGGCGTCGACCCGTTCACCTCGCTTGGCCGCTAGCTCGGTTACCCGGCCACTGGTTTCGGCTTTGATGTTAACTGTGCGCAGGGGCTCGACCTGGCCCTGTACTTTGACTTCACGGACAATTTGGCTGGCTTCCAGGGTGGTGACTTCCACCTTAAACACCGGCTTTTCCGCTGTTTTGGCAGAGGCCGCTGGGGGCTCGGTAGCGGCGGTGGTGACCGGTTCGCCCGACAGCATCCAGGCGGCTAGCACGACCACAATAACAATGGCGATCAGCATAGAACGTTTCATGGCTTGGTCTCGTTATAACTGGCAATAGGGGGTGAGCTCAGATCCGGCGGGCAGTTGGGCTGACTACCGGGTTTGGCGGGTAAATGGGCGATACCGGCCAGGGTGAACTCAATAATGTTGTCGATAAAAGCGCTATCACTGACGTGGTGCTGGGGGCAGAGCTGGTGCTCTTTACGCCACAGCATACCGATAGCGCCATCAAAACAGGCCTGAATGCCGAAGATCATGTCCTCCAGCGGGCGAGGAGGCAGGGCTCCTTCACGAATACCGCGATCAATAACCTGATGTAGCAGCTCGAAGAAGGCCTGATCCAGTTGCTCAAATTCGGCAAACAACTCAGGGGTTAAACGCTGGATAAACTCAGGGCGGCGGCAGTAATAGCCAACCTGGGCGATGTTCTGTCGCTGTAGAAAGGCAGCAAAAGAGGTAGCTAGCATCCTGCGTAGAATGCCTAATACCGGTGCCTGGAGGTCAATCCCGCGGAAGGAGTCTAGCAGCTGGTGATGAAAGTTCAGTGAAATCCGGGCATAGAGGGCTTCCTTGCTGGCAAAGTGTTTATACACAGTGCCTTTGGCCACCTCGGCTTGCTGAGCAATCTGTTCGACGGTGACCTGAGTCCAGTTGTCATCGACAAACAGGGCTTCGGCTGCCGCTAAGATGGCTTGCTCACGCTCAATAAACTGGCGCTGTTTAAGGGATAAAGAGGAGGTCATAGGGGTGTACACAAAAAATGGACCGGCAGTCATTCTATGACTGTCGGTCACGGATGGGCAACCCTAATACAGCGTTTCTTGAGTGCAACAGTGGGCTTGATGAGCTTTAGGCAGACAGAAAGAGATGATCGATCTATTTCTTATTTATTTAAGAAAAATATGATAGGTGGCTGCAATAATCATGCTTCAGTAGTTTTTTCCAGATATTAGTCTCTGTTTTTAAATAAAGAGCATTTGCATCTAATTTTAAGCGTATTTTTTGTACTGCGTTATAGGATGGATTATTTCTTATAACCTTCTATAGAGACTAAGGAAAAATAACTTTACTCAAAAAAACACACAATGGCTATCGGAGGAGTGGTCAAGTGAACACGTAGGTGTGTACAGGTACTTGGCTGTCGGCAAGGCCTTGCTGTGTTCAGGGACATGCGATGATATGCGGCCAGTGCACTGGTTCTGTATGAACTTATGGACAGAGAGGACATGATGTACCGCACAACAATCTTTCGTGATGCTTAGGTTATGTGCTAGGATTCGCGTTTATTTTTGCTGGGTGTGGAGTGCTCATGGCTAAGCTAAAAAATGTGCAAAAAAATGATTTGCGCAATGCATTAAGCCTTTGCAAAGGGTCTTTTATTGTTGCAGGCATATTTAGTTTTTTTATAAATGTGCTGATGCTGGTACCGTCTATTTATATGCTTCAAGTATATGATCGAGTGGTAACAAGTGGTAGCGAGTCGACATTATTTTTTATTTCGTTGATTGCTTTTTTTGCTTTTGTCGTAATGGGCGGGCTTGAATGGGTGCGTTCACAAATTCTTGTGCGTGTTTCAAATAGAATTGACTATTTGGTATCAGATCGTATCTACGATGTTTGTTTTAAGCGTAGTTTAGTTTCTCAAGGGAATTCGGCTAGTGCTCAGCCATTGACTGACTTGACAGCCCTGCGCCAATTTATGACAGGCAATGGACTGTTTGCTGTATTTGATGCTCCCTGGCTTCCTATTTATATTTTTGTGATGTTTGCGTTTCACCAGTGGTTTGGCTGGATGGCCGTTTTCTCTGCTGTCATACTGCTTTTAATAGCATATGCAAACGACAAGACAACAAATAATGCTATTACTGAAGCAAATAAGATATCCAACGAAAATATATCAAAAACGAATCGGCAGCTTTTTAATGCAGAAGTTATTGCGGCGTTAGGCATGATTACTGCGCTGAAAAAGCGCTGGAGAAAAAGTAATGAGGATGTGCTGCTACTGCAAAGTAATGCAAGTATGCAGGCTTCTCTCATGACGAATATTTCTAAAGTTTTTAGAATGATAATGCAGTCCGCGACTTTAGGAGTAGGTGCATATCTAGTTCTAGAAAATCAAATGTCACCAGGGATGATGATTGCCGGTTCCATACTTTTGTCTCGTGCGTTATCTCCGATTGACTTATTAGTTGGCAGTTGGAAAGGATTTATTAATGCGAAAGGCCAGTATGATCGTCTGAATGAAATTCTAGAAAATATGCCTAAAGAGACTGAAAAAATGTCTCTGCCAGCACCGAAAGGTGAGATTAACTTTGAGCAGGCTTTTGTGACGCCGCCAGGATCCAGAATGCCTGTCATTAAGGGCATTAACCTACACATTCCTGCAGGACAAATTGTAGGTATCATTGGCCCCAGCGGAGCGGGAAAGACGACCCTTGCTCGGGCATTACTTGGAATTTGGCCTTGTTCACAAGGGTGTATCCGCTTAGATGGTGCGGATATTTTTCATTGGAGTCGAGATGAAATAGGCTCCCATATAGGATATCTTCCTCAAGATATTGAGCTCTTCGAAGGAACTATTAGCGAAAATATATCGAGATTTGCTGATCAGCCGAAGTCTGAAGATGTTATTGCAGCAGCACAGTTGGCAGGTGTTCACGATATGATTTTACAATTGCCTCAGGGGTATGACACTCATATTGGGCAAGCTGCTGGAGTTTTATCGGGAGGTCAGCGTCAACGCTTGGGATTAGCAAGAGCACTTTATGGTATGCCAAGCTTGATAGTACTGGATGAGCCTAACTCTAATTTAGATGATGAAGGAGAGAAGGCACTTTTTAAAAGTTTACAAGAGTTAAAAAAGGCAGCAAAAACTGTTTTTGTAATTTCCCATCGTTCATCACTATTAGCATATGTTGATAGTCTTATCTTGTTGCGTGATGGAAGTGTTTCGATGGCTGGTCCAAGAGATATGGTTCTTCAAAAACTTGCAGAGAGCAAGCATTCAAGTGTGGGAAAGGCTAATGGTTAAGATGCTTGATTCTAACGGAAATGAAGTGGCAAGTTCTTCATTGCCTATTTATGACTATTCGATTAGAAGAATAGGTTATGTAATTGTTTTTCTGGCTTTTGGTGTTTTTGGAGGTTGGGCACTATTTGCACCCTTAGACAGTGCGGCCTTGGCTCCTGGTGAGGTCACTATAAAAGATAATAGAAAAACTATTCAGCACTTTGAGGGCGGAATAGTTAAAGAGTTATTAGTTAGAGAAGGCGAGCGAGTAGCAGCAGGCCAACCGCTAATTATTTTGGATTCTACTAAAGAACAAGCATCTTTAGACATAATTATTGGTCAGTATTTTGTTAGCTTGGCTAAACTTGCTCGTTTGGAACTTGAGGAGTCGCTGTCTCTTGACGTGGCTGAAATTAATTACCCGGACGAACTAATCAATACTGCTGATGTAAGGGCTGTTGAAGCTATTAGCTCCCAGAATAAAATATATACTACTCGACGAGAAGCCCTGTTAGGACAGCTTGAGTTACTTAATCAACAAGTTAAGCAATATAATTCACAAATTTCAGGTCTTAAAGCTCAAAAGGTTAGTAAGGAAAGGTTGGTATCATCTTATAAAAAGGAAATAGCTGATCTTCGAGTGCTACTCTCTGATGGTTATGCAGAGAAAACAAGGCTTAGAGAGCTTGAGCGTCAGTTAGATAATAATTTGGGAGAAATAGCGAGTATTGACGCGGAAATTGCATCTAGTAACTTAAAAATAACTGAGGCCGAGTTAAAATCTATTCAAATTAAAAAGGAATATCAAAAAGAAGCTGCAGATGCAATTGCTAGTACAGAGGTAGAGTTGCAAGATCTGAGCGAACGTAAAAAAGTATTATTAGATTCTCTTAATAGAAAGGTTATTCTGTCGCCAGAAGCAGGTAAGGTTTTATCGCTGCAGGTACATACTATTGGTGGAGTAATTGGGCCCGGCAATGCAATTATGGATATAGTTCCAGAGCAGGAAGAGCTTGTTATTACTTCTCAAATTTCTCCTATTGATATTGACCGTGTAATGATAGGCCAAGATGTTGAAGTCAGGTTTAGTGCTTTTAAAAGCAGTGTTACTCCGCGCACGCATGGTGTCTTAGTTGATATCTCAGGTGATAAGCTAATAAATGAACAAACAGGTATGCCTTATTACCTTGCCAAAATCAGGCTAAAGGAAGGCAGTGCCACTGCTTTGAAAGAAAAGGGTCTTGAGCTATTACCTGGTATGCCGGTAGAAGCTCTAATCAATACGGGAAGCAGAACCTTTGCTCAATACTTAGTGCAGCCATTAACAAACTTCTTTGCTAGGTCAATGTTAGAGGATTAAGTATGCGAGGCTATATTTCAGCATTACTAGTGTGTCTTATTGCAAGTAATGCCGTATCTGGCGTGTTGGTGGATCTCGATCAAAGTGCAGAACTAAACAATCCTAGTCTAACTGCTGCTGGATATAGAGGAAAAATAGCTGAAGCACAAACTAGTCAAGCACGCTCTAGTTATCTGCCACAAATTTCAGCAAATGCGAGCATTTCAAAGCACGAGCAAGAGTTGGAGAATGGCAGGAGCTTGCGCTACGATGGCCAGAAAAGCTCTATTACAGTGCAGCAAGCTATTTTTGACAAATATAGCTTGAATAAAATCGATGAGTCTAGTGCGATAGAATCCGTATATGCATTGAAGTTAAAGGAAATCCATCAGTCTATCAGGAAGGATATATTGTTTTCATATTTAGATGCTGCGCTAAATATGGAGAAATTAAGTATTTTAAAGCAGCAGAAGATAAATCTTGAAGGGCAGTTAGAGCAGATTAAGTCGCGATATAAGCTGCAGCTTGCGAAAGTAACTGATGTTTATCAAGCTGAAGCAGAAGTGGCTCGTCTTACAGCTGATGTTACTTTCTACGAACAGCAATTAAACATCTTCTTAAGAAGGCTGTATAGTCTTAGTAAATATGAGCCAATTCTCAAGATGGAAAGCATTAGCCCTATCTTACACGATAGAGTTTTATTAGCAGTTGACTCAATGCCCTTTTCGACATTGCTAAATAAAACTAGGGAAAATCCAAAACTGCTCGCACTAAGTAAAGAGATAGAGGCTGCAGCTATTGGTAAGGATGCGGCATTTGCAAAACATTACCCCACAGTTTATCTAGGTGCTTCTATTCAGAAAAGTAATACTGGCTATGAAGATAGCCCCTCAAGTAAAACTACCACGAGTAGCTTGTCTTTAAATCTTAGTGTACCACTTTATAGTGGTGGTCAAACTGATGCAAAAGTTCGTGAGGCTAGTCATAGGCAATCATTAGCTCAAGCTGAATATAATGTCGAAGAGCAAAACTTAGAGCAGTTAGTCCAAGAGGCATACTCTGAGTTAATCGGTGCTAAGAGGCAGTTTGAAGCAAAAGAGCTGTTAGTTAAATCTTCTGAAAAGGCATACAGCGCGAATCAAAGAGGTTATGAACTCGGTGTTGTCACAATTAACGATGTCTTATTAAGTCAGAATGCACTTAGCAAAGTTATTGCTGATAAAGTTGATATCAATTACCAGATATTAAAGGCTAAATTAAATTTAGCTTTTGCTGTAGGACTGATGGACTATGAGCTAGTTAGCACCCTTGATAAGGTTGCTACGTTAAAATGAAGAAAGTTTTACATGTATATAAAACTTTTACTCCTTACACATACGGTGGTGTGGAGGAGTTTATAGACCAATTGATAAAAGGTACATCGCTAAGAGGGTATCAAAATTGGTTATTATCTTTTTATCCAGGTGAAAGAATTTATATTGAGAAGCGTGCAGGGCTAAAAATATACTGGGTGCCTGCACGATTAAACTTGCTTTCGATGCCTATCAGTCTGAAAGTGAGGAAGGTGTTTCAAAGGTTATTGGGGAAAGTGGATTTGGTTCACTATCATTTCCCCTTTCCATTGCAAGATGTTCTAAATTTACTAAATAAAGACAAGCCTT
Organism: Balneatrix alpica DSM 16621; assembly: GCF_000619885.1. GTDB lineage: Bacteria > Pseudomonadota > Gammaproteobacteria > Pseudomonadales > Balneatricaceae > Balneatrix > Balneatrix alpica. The sequence goes on from NZ_JHUZ01000014.1 coordinate 18,582, forward strand.
ATATAGTTACATACCATTCCGATGTTGTTAAACAGAAAGTCTCCGGTGTTTTTTATAAGCCGTTAAGTCATTATTTTATAAGAAATGCAAGTGCGGTAATTGCAACATCTAGAAACTATGCTGAATCTAGTACTACTTTATTAAAGTTTAGAAGAAAAATTAGAATAATTCCAATTGGTATTGAGGATGTAACTGCCAATGTTATGGAAGATAAATGGAAGAAAAGATTAGGGCGCGATTTTTTTCTTTTTGTGGGGGCTCTAAGATATTATAAGGGATTGGCGACGTTGGTTGAGGCTGCTCGCATTAATCACCTTCCTACTGTTATTGCAGGAAGTGGGCCTGAGTTAAAGGCATTAAAGAAGCAAGCTGATGGGGTAAAAAATATCATATTTTTAGATCATGTTTCGCATGAGGATAAGCTTGCATTATTTAATTTATGTGGTTGTTTTGTATTTCCATCAAATAAAAGATCGGAAGCTTTTGGCATAAGTTTAGTAGAGGCTTGTCGAGCAGGAAAACCGATGATTAGCTGCGAAATAGGTACTGGAACCAGCTTTGTTAATATGAATGGGGTAACAGGTATTACAGTACCGCCGGATAATCCACAGGTGTTCTCACAGGCTATGCAAAAAATATACTCGGATGAGAGTTTAAGAGAAGGCTTTGGCTTAGCTGCTAGGAAATGGTACGAAGTGAATTTTACATCGGATGTAATGATTCAGTCTTATATTAAAATATATGATGAACTTATTCCTTAATTTTATTTTTTTGACGTTTTTCGAGGCACATTAGAACGACTTGAATGTTAAGTCTGGCTGTTTCCTCGTGTTTTTTTCTATAATACTCAGTGTGATAAATAAAATTCTTGGTCAATAGATTTTTAATAAATTTTATTTGGCCTTCGATGTCGCCATTTGATTCTTTAATACATAAAGCTGTGTCGCGTAGTGTACTTCTTCTGTTTTTAGAAAAACTATGAAGATCTATGTCGAGAATGATCTTTTCTAACTCGGACTTTGGTTCAGAATTTCTTTTAGTAACCAAAATTAGGTCTTTGATAAGGTTTTTATCAATGCCGACTATATTAGCAGACTGCTTATCAAAAAACTCTGAAGAGTTTTTCTCATTCTTGCTGGATCCATATTGATATATAATGTCGTGGAAAATTATTGCAATCTGTAAGTGTTTTTTGTTTGGTGGCTTAAGCTGCTCTAGTGCAGAAAGAGACTCTAAAATATGCTCTAGAGTATGGTAATGACGATGAGGCTCATTGTATCGATTTATTATTTCTTTTGTTAATAACTGAGCAGCGCTGTGAGAGAAGGTGATCTCTCTAATAAGTTTATAGATTATTTGAAAGCTCATATTCTTCTCAGAAAATAAATAACCATTCTATTCCAAGAGTGTTTTTCTCTTTGTTAAGAAAGTCAATATTGGAACGATGATGGTCTTTGGAAAGGTAGAGTTTGATATTACTGCTCCTGATGTTTTTTGCGATACTGGCAGTAATATTTTGGCTATGTAAACTTCTATAAACCTCAGGGAGAAGTAGCTCGTTATAGAGATAATGGTCTTTAGTCGTTTTGTAGGAGTATGATAGCTTGTACTCTACACCATGATTAGTATTGTGCGTTAGGTCTGCAGTTAGACCATTACTGGATGACTTGCCGGACTCACTATGGCTGTTGCCTAAAATCGCACTAACGTTGTATTGATAATTTTTTCCTAAAAATAGCATGTGGTCTTTATAGCCAATACGTACTTCATCTGAATGGTAAACTTTATTATCATTTTTTTCTCGACCATTTATATATTCTATAAATATTCCATTTTTAGAAAGATTAACTACGGCAAAGTCTCCTTTTTTTATGCTATTCCCGTTTTCTACGCTACTGTGGAGATAGGCTATGTCATAGTCAAAATAGATGCTATCCTGAATTCCACCCCCAGCAATAAATGAATTGTGCAGGTCTAGTGCTTTATTTTTTGGTATTTTTAAGGAAGTCTCACCAATTAAGTAATAGCGAAAGTAATTGTTTTCATCTGTATATTGGGCGCCAATCTTTGGCTCTAAAAAAAAACTACTTTTTTGTGTATAGTCTTCGGATATCGATACATCAAGATGCCGACCAAGGAAAAAAATCTTAGTGGTGTTTTTGCTAATACCATCGTTGTAATTATCTGTATATCCTATACCTGCGGAAAAATAATAACTAGTATTGTTGAGTAGTCGATCATAGATTGACTTACTATAAGGATCAACATGAACTACAGTGGAGTATCCCTGAATACTTTGCAAATCAAGCCAGGCGCCCACATGGTTAGGGTTCAAAATTAAAACTCGTTCAAAGGCTAGAATCGCTTCTGATATTTTATTCTGCTGTATGTAGCATAATCCCATCGAGTAATTTTCTTCATCGGAGTAAAGGTCCCTATTTTGAGAGCACTGATCTGAGCTCGCATAAGATATACAGCCATGAGTAATGAAGTAGGAAATAAGGGCTAGCCTTAAAGAAATCATTTTTTTATTACTCGGTAAACTTCTATTTTGTGTTTTTTGCCTTTTAAGTATTGTAGCCCCATAGATTGGAATGCATACTTTTGGCTATATATTGTAAAATTACAGATGATATCACTTTCTTTCTTCGATATCTCTTGCAAGCGGGCAGCTATGTTTACAGCGTCCCCTATTACGGTATAGGACATTCTGTGTTGCGACCCAATGACGCCTACCATTACTTGTCCTTTCGCAATGCCTATTCCAACATCAATAGGATGTTGAAATGCTAACCTGGCAATGTGCGCTGAAAATTGATTGCTTTTTATTAATTCATTAATCTTTATTGCGGCATTGACTGCCTGAATTTGATGCTCTTCTAATTCTAAAGGGGCATTCCAAAACGCTAAAAATCCATCCCCTAAATATTTATCCACTACTCCATCATGATTAATAACAATTTCAGAACATTGCTGCCATAAATAGTTTAGAAGCTCGACAACTTTTGATGGTTCTGATGATTCAACAAGCGTTGTGTAATCTTTAATATCCACAAATAGAATGCTGACATTCTTGAGTTTTGGAGTAAGAGAATGACTATCATTAATTAGTTGTGGAATTATTTGTTTTGGAATGTACTCACTAAATAATGATTCTAGCTTTCTTCTGGCTAGTACGTGCTCGGCTATTTTTTTAATAAGTGCTGTAGCAGTGAAAAAAAGTACGCTTAGTACAAGCCAACTCACTTCAAAGAAAACACTGCTTTTATATATATAAAGCATGAAAGCTGTGGTCAGTGCTAGGCTGAGGAGTATTGCTATATTTATGTTCAGGAGTAAGTATATGAGTAATATGGTGATAACAATCGCAAGGCGTTCAGCTTTGTTAAGGTGGGTTCCGATAATATAATCATTGCTTATCAAATTTTGATAGGCAATAGCATGCAACATAACTCCAGGAAAACGATCATGAGTTGGTGTGGGAACCCAGTCGTATAATCCTGATGATAATGATCCAATAAAGAAAAATCTCTGACTGATTGCAGTAGGGGGGATCTTCTTTTCCACTATGTCTGCTAAAGAATAAATAGGAATAGATTTGTTAAAATTTAAAAAATTTATTCCTGATGTAGGAATGGTAATAGTGTGAGAAGACTGTCGTGCACTTGCTAAAGCTAAACTGGGGAAAAAGTATTGGCAGTCATCGATAAAATATAAGTACTCCCTCACTTTGCCATCAATATTATAGGCGGGAGTGATGTGGCCTACGTTAACAATCGGATTTAAAAGTTTTTTGCTTAACCCTATCCATCCGTAGATGCTATTGTTTTGGCATTTCTTGCTTTCTTCACTAATGCTTAAGTATCCAATCTGCTTGCTAATTGACGGGTTCTTAATTTCAAGCGCTTGCGCCATGATGGCTTTATTAAATGAAGCAGCTACTATGGCATCGTTTGGTTGCTCGTCCGGCATTAGTATGTCTAGAGCAACGCCACTGGCTTTATAATAGTCGAAAAGAGTATCTACTGTATCTGCTATTACTTCTCTAGGCCATGGCCAAGGACCGAGCTTTTCAAGGCTATTATCATCAATTCCAATAATTGCAGTATCGGTTGAAATTATTCTTTTGGAGTTGCTATAAATAAAATCATATATTGCTAAGTCAAGTTTTGACCATTGAGTTGTTTGTGGGGCTAGTATTGCTATCGCTATGAAACATGCAATTGCTAGTCGATGTAAAAACCTAATGGTTGTGTTACTGCTTCCAGTTAATAGCACCACTTATCACCGACTCTGAATCAACAGTTTTCTCAAATAACATGCCTACATTTTCCTTGTCGGCGGAATGTATGCCTTTAATGTCTGCATTAGAGTATGCGCTGTGATGACTGCCGCTTAATACTCCATCTTTAGAAATATTACCAATGGAGTAAATTAAGTTTGAATCTTTCATTTGTGAAGATAAAACAGTGAATTCGGTTACAAATGTATTGTCATTAAAATTCACATATAACTTTCCATTATTTACTTGAGCAGGATATATGCTGCCGCCTCGGTAAAGTAGAGCTTCAGCGGCGGCAATACTGTAATTAAAGGTTCCTGGCTTTTTGTCTACTGCGGGAGCTCGTTTGAGGAGGAGTGAATAAAATGTATTGGATAATTTTGTTTCGTAATTAGCTAAAGAAATAGCACTTTCAGGAATGTTGCTAGAGTTAATATAGGCATAATTTTCCCAACGACCCCAGCGGATACTAGTATCACCATCACTTAGTATGAACTTGTTAGGTTGTTGGCTAGGATATTGATTAATGATATCTAGAGGGGTTGGTAGGGATAGGCTTTCTCCGCGCAGACGTTTGCTAATCTCGTCTCTTGCCTTTTGGCTAAGCATAGATGTTTCGAATATAAAGTCTGTTGATATGGGGCCATTTATAATTACTGGTGTCGTTTCCCCTTTTCTTATTTCTACATATTGGGGAGTGGGGGAAGAAAATAGTTCAGTGATTTCTTTGTTGCTACAAGCTACACTCATTTGATAGCACTTTAAAATTATAGGCGTTAAAGAAATACCGCCTGACGCAACATAGGCTTTGGATTTGTTATTGTCTGTGTGCACATAAAAATCCGTCCCCCTAATTCCTATCGATACAATAGGAGTTAAGAGTTCAAATATATCTTTATTTTTCTCCCCATACTGGCCAGTAACGCTTCTTATTGAACCTCGCTCAAGTTGAAGCTGAATTTTTGCTTCACTGTAAGAATCAAAAGAGAAATTGCTATTCGGTTTTATGGAAATAATAGCTTTATCCAGCATTTCAATTTGTGCGTAGCTATTGTCTGCTGTGGCAATAGTGTCACCGGCTGATAATGATACAGTTTGTTTATCAGCTATTTTTTTCTCGTTGAGGAGGACATCACCAGAATGAAATATTATTTTCCCTATTATATTTTCATCTGCGCTTACTGCTTTAAAAGAAAGCAAAGCAATGATTGCCGCTAGGAAAATGTATTTCATCATATAAAGGTGCCAATTAAATTTACATATAAGATTTGTGCCAAAGTAAGCTATAGCACATTTTTGTTGTTTTTTCAATTGTTGCTGAGTTTTTGTCGTGATTGTTCGCTAGCTGTACCAGTCTATATATTCTATGCCTTCGCTCAATTTTCCTGAAAGTTTAATTCTATTCTCATTGCTATCTGCAATTTCGGCAAGAACCTGACCAAGTGACTTACTCTTATAAAGAGTTTGATTGGTATAGTAGTCAAGTCCTTTATAATCGGGCTCCCTGTTTAAGATATTTATATAAAATTTCTCAATTACGCCTTTGGGGTTATGGTTTGATAAATATTTATCAATCGGGGAGGCTTGATAGATCTGCTTAAACTCTTGCGAATATATAAATGATTCTGCAATCGACTTGGTGCTAGCTCCTTTTTCTGCTTGCTTGATCCAGTAGCCAAGTCCACTGTCATCTGGTTTTCGGTTAAATGCAGCTTGATATAGCCGGTAAATACCACCAGCACTATTGGCAGACTCAAAATCGAAAGAGATTACCTTGTCTAAAAATTTAATTCTCTCAACGTTGGTTGTTATTAGGGTGCCCGTTTGATGGGTTATGCTTAGGCTATTATTTAAACTTTTGATCTCACTGGAGCTTCGTAAAGAGTTTAAAATGACCGTGTCAAAACCTATGCCGCCGTCAACGTTGTCGTTACCGGAGCTAATGTGGATAGTGTCATTTCCTTTGTCTGTTTTAATATTGTTAGAGCTAATGTTGTCAAATACGGTGTCATCGCCTGAGCCTGAGATTAAATTCTCAATCCAGCAATTATATGCAATTGCAAGAGCTTTTTCGCCTGTATATAGAGTATCCTTGGAATAACTACTTCCCCAAAATGGAGTGTCTTGTTTGATATATAAGTCGGAGAAACTTCCAGGGCGTAAGTCAATGCGGCAATTAGTACTAAAATTGGATAAGTTAATGGTGTCTATACCGCCGCCATCCCAAATTGTTTTATAAAAAGGCTGCTCATTGCTATATTTGTATTCATTGTTTCCGCTATTGTAGTTGAAGTTGGCGCCATATAGTTCTTGGATAGCTGCAATGTCATATATGGAGGGGCCAGTGGGGATGATTTTTTCCCAACTTCCAAATATTGCTAAAAATGAATCATAAAACCAGACTTTCTGAGGATGGTTATAGGACATGAGGGTATATAAATAGTTATCCTCATAGCTAGGTAAGCGCTGATTTTCAAATGGGTGCTCTAGTCCTAAGGCGTGGCCTATCTCATGGTTGAGGGCTAAGTAGTTATAAGTGCCAGCATCAAAATTATTTTTATCTTGAATGCTATAGTTTACCCATATATCGCCTGCGGATTCATTTTTTCCAGGGTAATAGGCGTGTCCCCAATAATCTTTTATTGCACCTTTAGTAAAAAAGAAGCGCATTGTGCCGAGGTTGTTTTGTGCTTCATCAACCTCCACAAAATTTAAATTAGCTACATTGGCCCATTGCTGCAATGCTTGTTTGGTCATTGCTTTTTGATGGCTATTAAAGCCATACATTGGGTAGTCAAGTTCATTTTTACTTCCGTAATTTGAACTCGAAAATGTTGCGGTTGTTTTGGATGTAAAAGGGAAGCTATAAGTAATAGTTGTTTTATCAAAATAGCTTCTCGGCCAGCTATAATCAGAAAGCAGAGCATCAATGTAGTAAATGCCGGATTTGCTCGCCATTGCAATCTCCTTATTGCTATTCTGCAACATCCTTATGCAGAAAATTGGGGGATAAAGTTGGGACGGTATTATAGCGAAGTGTCAGAGGGCGAGGTCAATACGTACCCTCTTCTTTAGTGCAGGGTGGTGGGAGTGCTGTGCACTTGTTCACCTTCTTGTAGCCATAAAGGCCAACTGCTAAAAGTCCAATCAGCTTGTAAGTAGGTGTGGCGTAGAATGCTTAACCACTGGCGTAAAGGCGTAGGGGTAAAGGCTAAGCGACTACTTTCTCCTTCAAGAGGCTGAAAGGTGAGCAAAAGTTGCTCCTGTGAGGATGTGATATCAATACTCTGGATAAGAATATGCTGACCTGCTTGTGCCGGGACAGGTTGCTGAGGTGTTACTTGGTGTTCTGCCTGATGCTGCAGAATGGCTTGTAGTTGCTCTATTTGTTGCTCAGAGCCCTGTTGCTCAAGCCACTGCATTAAGTGTGGCAGGAGCCGATTAGCTAAGCGGTTTGTCAGCCAGAGTGTCAGTAAGCTACCGTCGGCGGCTTCTGCCGCCAGACGGATGCGATCCTGAGTGTGACAATACTCTGTCGTGATACGTTCGAGCGTGAGCATGTTGATTAGCTGAACTGGAGAGTCTCGCCCTCTGCCTGGGTCTTCTCCACTGGGCTGGGCAGCGCAGCTTTTAGGGCTTGGGCATAAGCATTGCGCGCAGTCTGAGCAATCATGAGTTGAGCTTGCAGACGGTTTACTTCTTGTTCGGTCAGTTGCAGCATTTGTAGTTGCGCTTTGGCTTCAGTAGAAAGGGTGTCTAGATCGTAGTCCACATTATCGATTTTGATGGTTGCCATGGTCTTTCCTATTAGTAATGGGTCAGCTTTTCGCAAGTGATAGCGATTAGGAGATGGATTTGGCTTGCTTAAGCCAGTAGCGCCGAAACAATATTGGGGTAAGTGGGATGATTTCAAGCCTTTGTTAGCTTATCCAGCCATCATCATCCACGATTGTGCGCATAGCAGTTAGTTTGAGAATACCAGTGCCAAAACTTCCTCCTACAGGGTTGAATACGTCTAAGTAGAAGGTTTCATTCTGCTCCGGCTCATTATCACCGATGACTTCCACAGGTATTACCGCGTAGTTTTCACCTGGATAGAGATTGAGTGTACCGGACACCGCTAAGTAATCACTACCAGCGATAGCTGTACCATCTCGAGTTGCATAATCCACACTAAGAGTTTGGTTGGCTTCGCTGCGGGTGCCAGTAAACTCCAAAAAGAAATAAGTGTAACTGGTGCCGCTATTACCCTCGCTGATGGCTTTGATCACCTCCGATGCTTGGCGAGGTGCGTTGGGGTACTGTGCACGTAAGCTTTGATCAATCCATTGTTGATAGGCACTTACACGTTGCCAGGCAGCAATTTCACCAAAACTGGAGTTGACCTCTTGGTCAATATCTGGATGGATACTGCCATGACTGATGCTGGCGGTATAACTTGCAACCCCGGCGACCTTATTGTTGATAAAAGCGGGGCCTCCACTATCGCCCTGTGCAATAAGCCCTTCATCCGGACCTAAGCCTGTATTTGCCACATTGAGTAAGCGGCCCAGTGCATCGTTATTTACATTACCGTTGTCAAAGTCGGCTAGTAACTGGGTACCGTTAACTGGTGTCCAGCCTATCGTAGATCCCAGTGTAGTCTTGAGGGTGGCGGCATCGGCATCAAACTGGTTGTTAGCTTTGAGCTTTAGCAAGGTATTGCTGCTGGTTGCGCCGCTGTCGCCACTGCCAGCCTGACCATAGCCCACCAGAGTAAAGATTTGGCCAATTTCATCACTTTGACGATAAAGGTCATAGCGATTGACGTGATTTGGTGCGGGGGCGCTGAGCCAAACAATCGCAAGGTCGTGATTGCTTTGCGTGTCGTAGCCTGGGTGGAGCAACACTTCCATTGTGCTTAACGTTTGATTGCCAGATGACGTTGTCAGGGTAACAGTGGTGCTCCCACTCCCGTTAGAGGGGGATGTTGGCTGAAATAAGTGGGCCGCTGTGAGAATAGCGCGACCATCATAAAGTAAGCTGCCCGTGGCGTAATAACTGCCGTAGCTAACTCGTACCACCCCATCATAGCCATCACCAGGAAACGTGCGGTAACGGGGGGAGGTGTAGGCTACGGCAGTAGTCGGCATTATTCAGCCTTGGCAGCTTGGGCTTTCGTTTTACGTGGGGCGCGCGGCTTTTTAGCTTTGGGGGCCGGCGCTGCTTCATCTTTGGTTTTCACCGCCTCAATTAAAGCTGCCACATAAGCATTGCGTGCGGTTTGAATCATACTCACCTGGCGCTGTAGTCGAGCCAGTTCTTCATCAACCGCCTGAATATTAGCAGCCTGTACTTTGGCCGCCTCAGAGAGCTTTTCGGTGGTGTACTGAGTGCCGTTGATAGTGATGTATTCAGGAAGAGACATATAAATACCTGTTAGCCTGCTAAAGAGTGAAATGAAAGGACTACAGGGTAAGCATTCCTAAGAGTGTGAGCAACGAGTCTGTCACAGTTGATAGTCTTGGCCGTTGGTATTGCTGTTATTAGAGCTGTTTGACCCGCTTACAAGGTGTGCAGAACGGGAGGTGTGACTGTTCATTTTTTAGCAAAAAGCATAGTAGAGGCATTTCAGTGCTGGAGTGATTGCTAGTTGGCCTGTCTATTTCTATATTAGTGTCCGCTGTTCATTTCCAACTGTGACTAGCTTGTGGTGTGCAGAAACATCGCGAGTTTAGGGTGGCGACTAAGAGGTAAACTTAAGCCGATTAGTGCCGATATAGTCCCGCTGAGATGGGACATGCCATCAGCATTCTACGCAGCTTAGGCTGTATCCCTATTTATCCTGCCTCTTAAAGGTCAGCTAGGAGAACCTACAATGTCAGCCCCCGTAACAAGGAAGCAATCGGTCACTCAGGTGTTAAAGGATGTAGATGGATCGCCATCGCTGTCGAGTGACTCTCCTGAGCCGACAGTGGTTTCGGGGGCTGTGTACTTTATTGACGCCAGTGTGCCTGATATTGAGTTGCTGATAGCGGGGTTGCCAGAGGGTGCCGAGGTTGTGCTGTTGCAGCCAGACAGCGATGGCGTGCAGCAAATGGCGGACTACTTAGCTAATAGAGAAGCATTGGATGCGATTCATATTCTTTCCCACGGGGGAGAGGGGGCGCTTTATGTGGGTAACAGCGCCCTGAATGCAGACAACCTGGCCAGCTATCAAACAGCTTTGGCGCAAATTGGCCAGGCGTTAAGTGATACCGGCGATATTCTGCTCTATGGCTGTAATGTTGGGGCTTCGGCGGCGGGGGAAAGTTTTGTCAGCGAGCTGGCGGCAATCACAGGGGCCGATGTTGCGGCCTCTAATGATGTCACCGGTTTAGGCGGTAACTGGGAGCTGGAAGTACAGGCGGGCAGTATTGAAAGCCAGGTTGCGTTATCCAGCGCCGTCCAACAAGCCTACGGCTACTCCCTGGCGATCTTTGATTGGTACGGTGCTAGTGTAGCCGGCAATACTGTATCGCAAACGGTAGCGGGGGTAACGGCGACGGGGACTAGTTCTGTAGGTTGGTCTACAGCCTCGGGTGGGGGTGGCTTTAGTGGGGATTTTATATTTACACATAATGGTGTAAATACCATCACCTTTTCATTTAGTCAGGCGGTGGATTTAACCAGTATTGAGGTGCTGGATTCTGATAGTGACAATAGGGCGTGGGTCCTTACCCCCTTTGGTGGCAGTAATTCCACTATTACTGTTCCCCATATTCCCGACTCTACCTTTGGCGACTCTGCCTGGAGTATTGCGTTAAACTGGTCCGGTATTACCTCTTTTACCGTGAGTGAAAGTGGGGATAACTTTTGGCCAGCTTTTGATTCTTTTATTTTTACGGTTACCCCCACTTCTACCATTACGAGTGCTTCCTACAATGCCAGCAATGGCGCTTTAGTCGTTACAGGTACGAATTTTGAGGCTAGCGCTGGTGCGGCCAATGATGTTATTGCCAATAAAATCACGTTAACTGGGGAGGGTGGGGCAACTTACACCCTAACCGACACCGCCAATGTTGAACTGACCTCTGCCACCGAGTTTACCCTGAACTTATCCGCGACAGATCAGGCGGCCCTGAATCAGATTTTTAATAAAAATGGTAGTAGCTCCACCAGTGGCACCACCTATGATGTCGATGGTGCAGCAGGCTTTATTGCAGCCAATGCGGCGGCAGATACGGGCGTAAACGGCGTGACCGTGAGTAATGTTGCCGTGCCTACAATCAGCTCGGCAACGTATGACTACAGCAGTGGTGTTCTGACCGTTACGGGTAGCGGTTTCCTGAAAAAATCGGGTGCCACTAATGATATTGATGTTAGCAAGCTCACCCTGACCGGGGAGGGAGGAGCGAGCTACACCCTTAGCACCAGCACCAATGTTGAGATTAGCAGTGGTACCAGTTTTAGCCTGACCTTAATGGGGGCCGATCTATACAACGTGGCGGCACTGCTGAACAAAAATGGTACCAGTGCTGCATCTGGCGCAACGTTCAACCTGGCCGCAGCAGAGGACTGGGCTGCCGGTGCAGATGCGGCGTTGATCGTTGCGGATTTGACCGGGAATGCCATCACCGTCAGTAACTACACAGAGCCCACTATTAGTAGTGCCAGTTACGATCTCAATACAGGCGTGTTGACGTTAACCGGTAGCGGCTTTGTCAGCATGGCGGGAGCCGCCAATGATATTGTTGCTAACAAGCTGACCATGACAGGGGAGGGGGGAACTCCTATACCCTGACCAATACCGCAAACGTCGATATTAGTTCTGCTACTTCAGCATCCTTAACACTCAGTGCGGTTGATGCACTAGAGGTCGCCTCCCTGTGGAATCAGAATGGCACTAGCTCTGCCACCTCTGGCACAACCTACAACCTATCCGCCGCGGAAGACTGGATGGCCGGTGCGCCGGCTGCCAATGTTATCGCCGATGCGACGACAGCGGTCACTGTATCCAATTACGCCACTCCATCTATCAGCAGTGCTACCTATGACTACAGTAGTCATACCTTAGTGGTGACGGGTACGCGCTTTGTAAAAGCCACAGGTGCGGGCAACGATATTGACTTGAGTAAGCTGAGTATCACAGGGGAGGGTGGCAGCAGCTATACCCTAACGGGTGCCAATGTTGAGATAGACAGTGCGACTCAATTCACAGTGACGTTGAGCAGCGCGGACATTCCCTATGTCAATGCGCTCTTGAACAAAAACGGCACCTCTGCTGTTTCAACAACCACTTATAACCTTGCTGCCGCAGAGGACTGGATGGCCGGCGCGCCGGCTGCCAATACCATTGCCGACACCACAGCTAATGGCATTACGGTCAGCAACTATGTAACGCCAAGTATTAGCGGAGCCAGCTATGACTGGAGCACCGGGCAGTTGCAGTTAGCCGGTAGTCATTTTGTGTCTGCTTCGGGTGCTAATAACGATATTGATGTCTCCAAACTCACGCTGACCGGCGAGGGCGGACAAAGCTATACCCTGACCAGTAGCAGTGTGGATATCAGCTCCGCTACAACGGCAACGATTAACCTGAATGCGGTTGACCAGTTGCATGTGCGGGGCCTGTTTAATGCCAACGGGGGCAGTTCAGATGGCGCCACAACTTACAACCTCTCTGCCGCAGAGGATTGGATGGTTGGTGCGCCGTCAGCCAATACCATTGCCGATGTCAGTAATGCGGTCACAGTGTCTAATGTTGCCGCCCCGACTATTACCTCCGCTACCTACGACTACGGCAGCAATAGCCTGGTTGTCACTGCCACCAACCTTGCCAAGTACCCAGGGGCGGACAATGATATTGACACCAGTAAGTTGACGATTACCGGTGAAGGTGGGGCAAGCCATACATTGGCCAGTAGCAGCAATGTGGAGATTCTTTCTGCTACGAGTTTTTCGATTACCTTGAGTGGAGCCGATATTCCTGCGGTGGAGGCCCTGCTCAATAGCAATGGCACCACCTCTGCAACCAGTACAACAACCTTCAACCTGGCCGCTGCGGACAACTGGTTACGGGGCAGTGCCGCCTCAAGCGATATTGCCGATGCCACCAACGCCATTACGGTCAGTAACTATAGTGTCCCCGCTGTCACCTCTGTTGCCTATGACTGGAGCACCGGGCAGCTGGTCCTGACCGGCAGTAACTTCGTTGCTGCTGCTGGGGCGAATAATGATATTGATGTCAGCAAGCTCAGCATCACGGGGGAGGCAGGCAACAGCTATACACTGACGAGCAGCAGTGTTGATATCACATCCGCCACCTCCGCAATCGTGAGTCTGAATGAGGAAGATCAGCTAAATATCCGTGGTTTGCTGAATAAAAATGGCACTCTGTCGGCGGATAACAGCACCTACAATCTGGTCTTGGCGGAAGACTGGATGAGTGGCAGCCCTGCTAGCGCCACGATTGTGGATGCCAGCAACCCCATCACCACCACTAATGTCGCACTGCCCACCATCAGCAGTGCCAGTTATGACACCAGTACCGGCGTATTGGTTGTCACGGGTACCAACCTGTTCAAACGGGCAGGGGCAGATAATGACATCGACCTCACCAAACTGACCTTTTTTGGTGGAACGGCGCAAACCTATACCCTGACCAGCACCAGTCAGGTGGATATTAGCAGTGCAACATCCTTTAGCCTGACGCTCAGTGGGGCGGACAAAGTGTCCGTCGATGCGTTGCTTGACCAAGTCGGTACCAGCTCATCTGGCGCGAGTACCTATGACTTGAGGGCCGCCGATGGATGGTTAACCGCAGCCAACAGTGGCGTGAGTATTGCTGATCAGGGCAATGCAATTACTGTGTCGATTGCCCCGCAAATCACCTCCGCAAGCTATGACGTGGCGACGGGCGTCCTGACGGTAACCGGTACCAATATTCAGGCGAATGGCAGTGGTGCTGATATTGACGCCTCCACCATTACCCTGACGGGAGAAGGGGGAGAGGTCTATACCCTGACTGACACCCCTGATGTTAATCGTGATTCGCTTAGCCAATTTAGCCTGGCTCTCAGTGCGACGGATCGCGAAGCTATCAACCAGATCCTCAATAAGAACGGTGCTAATGCGACCGATGGTACCAGCTTCAACCTGGCAATCGCCGATAATTGGAACACCCAATACAGCGGCGGCGGCACGGCAAATGATACGGTCTCCCTGCAGGTTAATAATGTAGCGGTGCCGGCCATCACCAGCGCCAACTATGATGTCAGCACCGGTTTACTCAGCGTGACCGGTACCGGCTTCTTGAAAAGTGCCGGCAGTGCTAACGATATTGATATCTCCAAACTGACTTTGACCGGGGAGGGAGGGGCAACCTATACCCTGACCAGTAATCATGTCGATATCAGCTCCAGCACGGCTTTTAGCCTGACACTCAATGACGCTGATCGGGCAGCGCTCAATCAAATCATTAATAAAAACGGTAGCAGTGCTACCTCCGGCACCGCCTACAACTTGGCCGCAGCGGAAGACTGGGCAGCGGGGGCCGATGTCGGGCTTAATATTGAAGATCTGAATGGCAATGCGATTACCGTCAGCAATGTTCCTGTGCCCAGCATTACCTCTGCCACCTACACCACCCAGGGTACCCTGGTCGTAACGGGTAGCAACTTCCTGAAAAGGGACGGCCTGGCCAATGATATTGACGTCTCCAAACTGACCTTTACCGGTCAAGGGGGGGCAACCTACACCCTGACAGACAGTGCTGATGTTGAGATCAGCTCGGCGACCTCTTTTACAGTCGTGTTAAGCAATACAGATAAAGCCGGGGTGAATGCACTGCTGAACAAGGCCGGTACCAGTGCCAATGACAACACCAGCTACAATCTGGCCGCCGCAGAAGACTGGGCTGTAGGGGCGGACGCTGGCATCGTTGTGGCAGATACCACCGGTAATGGCATTACCGTGACCCTCTATACCCCGCCCAGCAGCGGTGGCTCCAGCACACCAAGTAATGGCACGACCCAAACGGTAGATGGGGTGCAGGTGAATACCACCATCAATAACGGTACCCAGACCATTACCTTTAGTGTGCAATCAAACCGTGTGGATGATCCCAACTCAGCCACATCGGGAGCGGATGTTCCGGTGGTGCAGAACACCAATAACAATGGTAACCAGGTGATGGTGAGCCTGCCGACGGGGACAGGGCTCAGCGCATCAGGCCCCCAAACGGCACTGAGCGCCTCGGGTGCACTCACCACCTTGACCGCGAGTATTAACAATGTGTCAGGTAGCGGCGCGGGGGCAGCGGGGCTTATCGCAAATGCCACGAGTTTTCTGGGTTCGGTTGGCGCAGGCTCCTTGGTGGATGTGCGTACTCTGACTATCACGTCTACGTCGACTGCTGCCAGTGTGGGTTCTCCGATCATTATCGGCGGGAATAGTGCCGGCACCGGCGCTGGTGGCGGAAGTGTGATGAACACCGAAGCCTTGGTGATTGATACCCGCCAATTACCATCGGGACATGCGCTGCAGCTTAACAACATTGAATTTGCCGTCTTGATCGGCGCCACCCAGGTATCGGGTGGGGTGGGTAATAACTTTGTTGTCGGCGATGACAGCTCACAATACATCGTCTTGGGAGAAGGGGATGATGTGCTCTACGGCGGAGGGGGTGACGATACCGTTGGATCAGAAGGCGGGAATGACCGTCTATTCGGCCAAGCGGGTAACGACACCCTGTTTGGTGGAGAAGGGGCTGACATGATGCACGGTGGTACCGATAGTGATGTGGTGACCTACACAGGCAACCTGGCGGATTACGAGATTATTCAGCTCAATGGAGTGATCACCATTACTCGCTTGGCGGACCGCAGTGACAGCGACACCCTGATCAATATTGAGCGGGTAGACTTTGCTGATAGCAGCTTTACACCGGAATATGGGCTGGGGCTGCAGGCAGTGGCAACCCTGTATCAACAGGTGTTTAACCGTCAGGCCGATGTGGGGGGATTCCAGTGGTGGACACAAAGCCTGGATCAAGGCCGCTCCTTGGGGAGTATCGCTTTGGAGTTTCTGGGCTCTGCGGAATATGGCAATCAGGCTGGGGTCAGCTTTGCTAACCTGGATCATGATCAACAGCTTGATCACCTTTACCTTGCTCTGCTTGGCCGTAGTGCGGACAGCGAGGGTAAGGCATTCTGGCTAGCCCAAGCGAACGCTGGAGTGAGCATTGAACTGATAGCGAGTGCCTTTGTGGCTTCAAGCGAACTCAGTGGCCAGTACCTGGCCAGCCAGCAATGGGACTTTCTGGTCTAGCGATCAGCGTCTGCCAGGACGGGGTTGGGGGGATGCCCCCTGACCTCGTCCTGGTGGCGGGCGTTCAATATCAGCAAAGTTCAATATCAATAAAGTTCAATACCAATAAAGAGTGAGCAAAACACGGGCTGGGCTTTAGTACGGCTTAAAGCAGTCGCTGAGTGCTGCTGACTGAACCTGCACCAACTGCACGGGGAGGCCATCAGCTTTGCATTGGCCACCACGGCGCTAGCCAATATGGTGAGGCGCTAGCCAATATGGTGAATAGGTATCGCACGGCTCTTGCCTGAGATTTCCGCCTTAGACTTCCAGCTTAGCGTCTCACCCTCACTATCTCGCGCGGCTAGCGCGCCTCTAATTTTTCCCTCCCGCACCGATCTTTCACCCGATAGCTCACTGCAACTGGTCTTGGTTGCCTATTGCTGGCTATTTTAGGCCACTAGCGCTAATTGGCCGATGTCTGTCCTGATGTAAGAGGTGAGTGCGATGGGGTTCAATCATGCGGGTAGCCTGGACTAGAGTGGGTGCCACTTAGAGGATAAAAGGCATCGAAATGAGTAGGGCAATCACTATGTGAAAAGTCATTAGCTAGAAGCAGAAAAGAAAATAAAAAAAACCAGCCACCGAGGTGGCTGGTTTTTCGCATCTGCTTCGGCATCCATCTTATGATGGATGCCCACTCGGACGGCCCTTACAGGGCAATAGTGTCGTGAGTGTTGTTGAAAGAAGCATTGCTCAGGTCGATCAGACCGGTCAACTTCACGATGAAGTCTTGGCCGTTGGTAAAGGTAGCAGTGTCAGCACCCATATCAGCTACGATGTAGGTGTTGCCAGCGTACTGGAACCAAGCGGCTTCGGTAGCGGCCAGAGAGTTGATAGCAGCGTTAGCGTAGTCTTGGAATACCGCAGTATCAGCTTGAGTGATCTTGGTATTCTTGAATGCGCTGATGCCGTCAATCTTGATCAGGTCGCCAGCAGTGAAGTCTGTAATGGTTGCGTAGCTTGAAGAGTTCAAGGAAGCAACGTTGATTACAAACATGTCGTTACCTTCGCCACCGGTCAGAGTGCTCAGACCTGCGTTAGCGGTCAGGGTGTCATCACCCGCGCCACCGATCAGGATGTCAGCAGTAGTACCAGTTGCAGCAGTCAGAACGTCATTAGCAGAACCACCTTTGATGGTAGTGGCGCTAGTGGTGTTCAGAGAGGTAACGGTCAGGGTGCCAGTCATGGCAGAACCGTCGATGCTGGTTACCTTGGTGCTGCCGGTCAGGGTCAGAGCCAGGTTGGCGTTACCAGTCAGGTTAACAGCGGTAGCGGTGTCTGCAGTCAGAGTCAGAGTGTGAGTCTCAACAGCATCGTTCACGCCATCATCGTTGTTGTCCAGCTTGCTGTCAGTCGCTTTCAGGTTGATGGTCTCAACTTTAGCGGCGGTCAGTACACCAGAGTTCATGCTGCTGGTAGCAGTGGTCAGTTCTACGTTCAGAACGTCAGCGGTACCAGTTGTTGCATCTTTGATGTTAACAGTGTGCTTGGTGTTAGCACCGGCAGCGGCAGCGGCAATGACAACGGTACCGTTGTTAGCCAGGTTATCCAGCACCAGGGTGTCGGAGTTAGTGGCAGTGGTGGTGTCCAGCACAGTACCGTTAGTGGTGACGTAGTTAAAGCCCAGTTTCTCCAGGTCGATAGTCACGGTGTCAGCGGTATTGTTATCGGAACCGGCGGCATCGTTTAGCAACAGACGCTCGAAGTTGGTGTAGAAAGTCTGGGTAGTGGCATCCAGTGCATCTGCATTGGCAACAGACATAGACAGGGTGTCAACGCCGTCACCGCCAGACAGAGTGGCAGTAGAGCCAGTTACGGCAGCACCAAATACCAGGGTGTCATCGCCTGCGCCCAGGTTAATGGCCTTGTTCAGTGCAGTGCCGGTAACCAGAGTTACAACGTCAACGCCAGCGCCACCAGTATAGGTAGCCAGGGTGCCGTTGATGGAGGCAGTGACTTTGCCAGTAGTGGCAGAGGTGTCAACAGAAGTCAGGGTGTCTGCTTCGTCAGCATCGAAAGTAGCGCCAGCAGTGCCGGATACAGTGATGGTTTTCAGAGCAGTGAAGGTACCGGTAGACAGGTTGACAGATTTGTCACCAGAGATAGCCAGAGTTTCTACTGCTGCTGCGGTCAGGGCGAAGGAAGAGTCTGCACCAGTAGTTTTCAGGTTCAGAGTCTTCAGCGCGCTGTCTGCTGCGCCATCCAGGGAAACGTTGCCCTTGATGTTGTTTACAGTCAGGTTCAGGCTAGCCACGCCAGCAGCGTCAACGGTCATGGTGGCGTCAGTTTCACCGGCAGTGCCAGTAGAACCGCTGTTTGCCAGAGTCAGATCGGTCAGCTTGGTTAGGCTGGTAGTGTTACCGATGGTGCTGGCGTTACCGTAACCATCTACAGATACAGTAGTGATGGAAGCAGTAGCGTTGTCATCGATAGTTACGGTGCCGTTGATTACGCCCAATACGCCGTCTTTAGCTGCAGTAGCAGCAGAGCCAGCAGTAGTGGTCACAGTAGCGGTACCAGTACCAGTGTTAGCCAGGTTGGCTACGTCGGTATTAGCGGTGGTGCTAGTGAATACAACAGTGTCACCACTTACAGCGCCACTGGTCCAGCCAGTGAAGATGCCGGTGTAAGTACCTTTAGCAGCAGAGGCTCCGGCCTGGGAGTCACCAGCTGCAGGCAGAGTGCCATTAACCAGGTTAGCGAAAGCTGCAGCAGCTTCGGCAGCAGTCATGTCAACAGTTGCAGTGAAGGTCAGGCCACCCATGATCAGGGTTTGGCCAGCAGTCAGAGCAGAGAACTTAACACTTGCAGTTTCGGTTACGCCAGCAACTGCAGTCACACCTACCACTTCAGCGGTGGATTTAGCTTGAGCAACAGTTACGGAAGTAGTGGCGTTGCCAGCTACAACAGTGACGTTACCCTGAGTCAGGGTTGCACCAGTAGTATCTGCGGCGGCCTTAGAAGTGTCAGAGGTCTGGGTAACAGTGATAGTGCTACCACCGTTGACAGTGATGTTGCCCTGGGTTACGTCAGTACCTGCAGTGGCTTTGTGGTTAGAAGTAACGGCTACAGTACCAGTGGGCAGGTCAGTAGCGGCGCCACCGTTACCTACGGTGATAGTGCCAGTACCGCCAGTAGCAGTAACTGCCACGTTAACACCACCGTCAACGGCGATGTTGCCAGTGCCTTGGTTGGTATCGGTTACAGTGATGTTGCCAGCGTTAACAGTGGTAGCGCCAATAGTGATGCCAGTGTTGGCAGTGGCGTCGCTAACAGTAATGTTTTTACCACCGTCTACAGTGATTGCGCCAGTTGCACCAGCAACAGATACATCAGTGCTGGTTGCAGCAGTCAGAGTAACGGCTACAGACTGGGTGCTGTTCAGGTTAGTCAGGCCAGTAAAGTTGGTGCTGTCGATAGTGACGGCTGCAGCACCTACTGCGTTGATTACTTCAACGCCAGAAATAGACAGGCCAGAGATTGCAGTGGTGTTGATAGCAGCAGCAGCGCCATCTTTGTCTACGCCAACAATTTTCAGAGTGTCAGTGCCAGCGCCGCCAGTGATGCTGTCCAGAGCAGACAGAGTGCTGGCGTTAGCGTTGATGGTGTCATTGCCATCAGTACCAGTGATGCTGTCAGCACCAACGGTCAGGGTGAAAGTCTGGCCAGGAACGCCAGCAGAACCAGTGCCAGCAGCAACGGCGTCAGCAGTGCTCTTAGCAGAAGTTACAGAAGATGCTGCAGCGGTAACAGTGGTTAGAATCGCAGCTGCGTCAGAAGACTTGGCATCATAAGCAGCGGTATCAGCAAATTTACCGGTGTAGTAGTTAGCTACATCCAGTTTGTTGTCCATGATGGCTTTGTCGTTGCCAGAAGCGCCCTGGATAATGGCCAGAGCCAGTTCGCCCAGAGTTTTGGCACCAGATTCGATCTGGCCGCGCCAGAAGTTCAGGCCATCAGCATCAGCAGCACGACCAAAGGCTTGCTGATAAATCATTTCGATTTGCTCACTCACTGCTTTGCTACCGAACTTAGCGGTGGCTTCAGCAGAAGTGGAGAAGGCTTTGATAATTGCAGACAGGCTGCCACCAGCGGCATCCAGCTGGTCAGCCCAGTAGGTCAGGCCGGCAGGGTCAGCAGGACGGCTGTAGTAAGCAATGTAAGCTTGCTGTACTGCATTAATGGAGGCTTGAGTCGCCATTAGTAATGTCTCCTTAGATTTGACATGTCTACCCCCGGCTCTGGCTCTCACCAGAGCCTGCTAGCAGGGGTTCCTAGCTTGCTCAGGCTACTGTACTTTGCTAACCAGGGTTGTGATAAGCATCACACGAAATGATTAACCTTTATTTACAATAGCTGGAGGCGCGCTCAGCTTAATCAGCTGATGCGGCAAGTGCAAGGCGGTCGAGTATAGTTAGGCAACGTGGATAAGGCCAGTTTTCAAGGGGTTAGCGAGCCAGCAAGGAAGGCTGCGGTAGCAGCCTGGCGGCTTGGTTAACATGGCGTGAGGGGGGTAGGGTGGCAGAGCAGGACAATACAGTAGCGAAAGTGGAAATTGAAATAGCCACATTGAGGCGTATCCCGCTGCTGGCGCAGCTGCCGCTGGAGCGACTCACGATGTTGGTTAGGCATATGCGCCTGCTCAAATTTGCGAAGGGCAGCCTGGTGGTACGCAAAGGGGATAAGGCTGATGTGTTGTGCTTCTTATTTGCTGGGCGACTGCAGGTGGTGGACACCACCGCCAATGGCCGTGAGCTGGCATTAGGGTATATCGAGCCATTAAGCCATTTTGGTGAGCTGGCATTGCTGGATGGGCAGCCGCGCTCCACTCATATTGTCGCGGTGGAGGATGCTTGGGTGGCCGTTTTGCCCAGTGCTATCGCGCTGGAGGTGATGTTTACTGAAGCCAGTATCTGTGCCGCATTAATGCGCCAGATGGCGCGAACAATCAGGCAAACGAATGCCCATCTCTTGGCAGTGGGCAGCACCCAGGCCAGCTCGCGGGTGGCTCGGCTGTTGGTGCATTTTGCCAGCGCCGGTGTCGCCGCTGAGGGGGCTGGTGTAGCGGCAGAGGGGGGAGAGGAGCCAGGCTTTGATCTGCCACCACAACAGGTGCTGGCTAACATGGCTTGTACCACTCGTGAAACAGTATCGAGAATTCTTTCCCAGTTACAGGCTGAGCAGCTGCTGCAAAAACAGGGCAGGCAGTACCGTATTCTTGATTGGGATAAGCTAATCGAGCGTTATTTCGATTAGTAGCTTGATTAGTAGCGCTCTCGCTGTTCTGCTGTCATGGCTAGCTTGGGCAGGCTTCATCACACTGAGTTTTCAAGGCCTAATCTGCATACTCACCTGCTTGGCTAGTCATTGGTGATATTGCCATCGGTGAAATTGTTCTGCCGCTTTGGTGCAATCAATTAATCATGTCATTCCCGTGCCGTGGTGCCAGCGCTCATGCCTCAATGAGTGTTAGCACCACAGCTAGTGAGCCGAGTCACTCCTATTCTTTACCCGCCTGCACCAGTTGGGCCAGGTGTTGGGCAGCATGGGCAGTGCCGCCCTGTTGCTGCCAGCGCAGGGTCTGGCTGCACACTGCGGCGACCTGGGCCTGACCCCGTAATGCCTGAATATCTGCCTGTTGCTGGATGCCAAAACCCACCGCAATCGGTAGGGCGGTGGCGCGGCGTAAGCGTTGCATATACTGCTGAAAGTCGAGTCCCCACTTCTCGGTGGCGCTGCCGGTAACGCCACTGCGGGCCACGGCATACACCATGCCTGCAGCACCGGTGAGGAGCTGTTGCAGGCGCGTTTCGCTGGTGAGGGGGGTGACCATGGTGATCAGGGGCAGATCCAGTTCCTCTAACAAGGCCTGTTCCTCGGCGCTGAGTTGCGCCAGGGTCAGGTCGGGGATAATCAGCCCCAGTACACCTGCGGCGGCGGCTTCACGGCAAAAACGGCTAAAGCCATAGCGATACAGTGGGTTGAGATAGCTCATCACAATAAAGCCAACCTGGGGGTGGGCCGGGCAGACCTCGGCGGCGAGGGCCAGGGTGGTGGCAACACTACCACCCTGCTGCAGGGCCTGGTGGCAGGCATCGGCCAGGGTTGGGCCATCGGCAACGGGATCGCTGAAGGGAATTTGTAACTCCATCAAGCCGATGCCGGATTCGGCCAGGGTGGCGATGTCGCTTGGGTGAGCTGCCAGATTGGGATAGCCCACCACCGTGTGGGACATAATCAGGCAGTCCTGTTCCCGCCCCAGGCGGGCAATATGTTGGCTAAGGCGGCTCATGGCTGATCTCCCAGGCGTTGCAGTTCCCGTTGTAAAAAGGCAGGCCATTCGGCGGTTGGCAGGGCGCGGGCAACATTAAAGATGTCCTTGTCGCCGCGACCACTGAGGTTAATGACCCAGTTTTGCCCTCGGTGTTCAGGCCCCGCTTCGCGAATGGCAGCGGCCAGGGCATGGGTGGATTCCAGCGCGGGGATGATGCCCTCCAGTCGCAATAGCTGACTAAAGGCGCTGATCACCTCGTCATCGCTGGCGTGGCTGGGACGAAAGCGTCCCTGCTCATGCAGGTCGGCCAGAATCGGTGAGACCCCAACATAGTCGAGGCCAGCGGCGATGGAGTGGGTATCGATCAACTGGCCATCGTCATCCTGCAAAAACAGGGTGTGGAAGCCCTGAGCAATGCCGGGGGCGGCCTGGGGATGATTAAAGCGAATGGAGTGGGCCTGGCTATCCGCCCCTTTGCCGGCGGCTTCGACACCAACCAGTTCGGTTTGCTGGGTGGTCAAAAAGCCACTGAACGCCCCCAGGGCATTGCTGCCACCGCCGACACAGGCATAGAGGCGCTCGGGCGCTTGGCCAAAGGCCTGCAGGCTTTGCTGCTGCAGCTCCTGGCCAATTACGGATTGAAAATAACTGACCATTTCCGGGAAGGGTTCCGGCCCGCAGGCGGTGCCAATCAGATAATGGCTGTGACGGCTGCTGGCGGCCCAGTCGCGCAGGGCCTCATCCATGGCCTCTTTGAGGGTGCGGCCACCATGCTGGACGGGAATCACCTCGGCCCCCAGTTGGCGCATCCAGAATACATTGGAGTACTGTCGCTCCACGTCGTCGGCACCCATATAAATGCAGGCCTGCAAGCCAAAACGGGCGGCAATCAGGGCGGTAGCAAGGCCATGCTGACCGGCGCCGGTCTCGGCAATCACGCGGGTTTTACCCAGGCGCTTAACCAGCAGGGCCTGGCCAATCACGTTGTTAATCTTGTGGGCGCCGCTGTGGTTGAGGTCTTCCCGCTTGAGCCAGATCTGTGGCCCGCCCAGGCGTTCGCTCAGGTTGCGGCAGGGAGTCAAGGGCGTAGGGCGGCCACTGTATTCCTGGCAGTGGCGATAAAACTCTGCCCAAAAGGCTTGATCATCACGCACCTGATAGAACAGAGTGCGGACTTCCTCCAGAGCAGGTTGCAGGATTTCCGGAATATAGCTGCCACCAAAGCGGCCAAAAAAGCCTTGTTCTGCGCGGAGCATCGGCCTACCCTCCTAGAGTAGCGAGTTAATCAAAACTAAACGGTTTAGTTAAATTAAGCGATTCAAAACAGCATGGCAAGAGCATCAAAACGCGATTTTATTGTGGAGGTCGCCACCGGCCTGTTCATGGAGCATGGCTTCAAGGGCACTTCGGTGGATATGGTGGTCAGTGCCTGCGGGGTGTCGAAGCCAACGGTCTACAATCACTTTCCGGACAAGGTTGAACTGTTGCAGGCGGTGCTGAGTCGCTGGGTGGAGCAGCGCTTGGCGGCGATGCCGGAGGTCAGCAACTGGTTGCAGTGGCAGGCCGGGTTGACGGCCTGGTTTGATGATGAAGTGCTGGCCATGTATCGCTTAGTGTTAGGCGAAGGCTGGCGCTTTGAGGCGGCGGCGCAGTTATTCTGGCAGGGCTTTGATCAGCCATGGCGGCAGCAGGTGATGCAGTTGGCGCAGCGGCCTGGGCAGGTGGAGGCCCGGCTGGATCAAGCGCTATGGAAAGGGGTCAGCCAGGGTCTGCAGGCCGGGCTGCAAGTGTTACAGGCGGATTAACCCAGTTGTAAGAAGGCAGGAAGGAAGATGGCCTCATCCTTTGGTTTTGATTTGCGCGCGCTGGAAGTCTTTGTCAAAGCGGTAGAAACCGGCAACCTCACCCAGGCGGCGGAACGTTTAGGCATGACCCAGTCATCGGTGTCCCAAACCCTGTCCAATCTGGAACAAAGCCTCAAGCTGCAGTTGCTGGATCGCTCGGTGCGGCCATTATTGGTGACCACCGCTGGGCGTTTTTTCTATGACCGGGCCGTGCAGCTGTTAGCCGAGGCCCGCAAAACCCAGCAGGATATGTCCAAGGGCCAGTTTCAGCGCTTGCATCTGGTGCGTATCGCCCTGGTGGACTCCTTGGCTACCGCGGTAGGGCGGCCTTTAATTGAGGCGGTGCGCAAACGCACGGAGGACTGGTCGATCAGCACCGGTTTGTCCCATATGCATGCCCAGGCCCTGCTGTCGCGTCAGGTCGATATTATTATTTCTGATGATGCCCTGGATGATTATGACGGCTTAAGCCGTTACCCCATTCTGCGTGAGCCCTTTGTGCTGGTGGTGCCCCCGGGTTTTAGCGGTGAGGTGCAGAGCCTTAGCCAGTTACAGCGCCAGTATGAATTTGTCCGTTATCAACCCCACTCCCTGATCGGTCAGGCGATTGAACGCTACCTGCGGCGGCAGGAGGTGCGTTTGCCGGCCCGTTTGCACCTGGATAACACCTTTGCGGTGATATCCACCGTGGCCTCCGGCGCTGGTTGGACCATCACCACTCCGCTGTGTCTGTTGCAAAGTGGCTTGCGTCAGCATCAGGTCAAGTGTTTGCCTCTGCCGGGAGAACTCTTTTACCGTCATTTGATGCTGGTGGCACGGCAGCAGGAACTGTGGGACTTACCCAAGGTGATTGCCGAAGACAGCTGTCAAATTTTACGTGACAGCTTTTTGCAGGAGGTGTCGGGGGAGCTACCCTGGCTGATGCCGCATATCGAAATCGGTTAATTTGCTGCATTTTGTCCGGTGTTTTTCGGGTTTTATCTTTGTTTTTACCACTATCGTTTTTGCTAATACTGTCTTTTTAGGCGTAATGAAAGTAATTGCGCGCTTTTTTCTTACCCCAGTACATTGACCAGGCACCTGACAGAGCAGCGTCAGGTGGGCTTATCTCGGGTTGCCCAGGCAGCCTTGTAAAAACAATAAAGCAGAGGGTAAGCAACAATGTCTGAACTCAACCCAACGGCGTCCGTCGCCTATGAGAGCGTTACGGATGATTACCTGGCCAAGCGCCAGTTGAAGAAGGGCGCCGCCGGCTGGATTTTGCTGGCGAGCCTGGGGGTGTCTTATGTAATTTCCGGCGACTTTGCCGGTTGGAACTTTGGTCTGGCCCAGGGCGGCTTTGGCGGCATGCTGATCGCTACCCTGCTGATGGCGGTGATGTATACCGCGATGGTGCTGACCCTGGCGGAGCTGTCTGCCTCCCTTCCCACCGCTGGCGGTGGCTATAGTTTTGCCCGGCGGGCCATGGGGCCTTGGGGTGGCTATCTGACCGGCACGGCTATTTTGCTGGAATACGCCATTGCCCCGGCGGCGATTGCGATCTTTATCGGTGGCTATACCAATGAGCTGTTTGGTTGGAATGGTCCCACCGTCTATGCGGTGTTCTATGCCGTCTTTGTGGGTCTGCACCTGTGGGGCGCAGGCGAGGCGTTAAAAATCATGATGGTGATTACCGGTTTGGCGGTTGCCGCCCTGCTGGTGTTTATCTTCGGCATGTTGCCGCACTTTAGTGTCGATAACCTGTTCAATATTGAAGTGAGCAGTGCCGCAGCCGGTGCCTCTGCCTTCCTGCCTGAGGGTTATATCGGCATCTGGGCAGCGATTCCCTTTGCCATGTGGTTGTTCCTGGCGGTGGAAGGGGTGCCCCTGGCGGCGGAAGAAGCCGGTGACCCCGCACGGGATATGCCCAAGGGCATTATCACCGCCATGCTGATCCTGCTGGTTGTCGGTGGTGCGGTATTGCTGCTGGCTCCTGGTGGTGCTGGTGCCGAGGCGATGAAAGACCATGGCGCTCCCTTAGTCGGTGCCTTGCAGGCGGTGTATGGGGAAAACTCCAGTGCGGCCACCTTTGTTAACCTGGTTGGCCTGGCCGGTCTGATTGCCAGCTTCTTCTCAATTATCTATGCCTATTCGCGCCAGGTGTTTGCCCTGTCCCGCGCTGGTTATCTGCCCCGCTTCCTGTCCGTCACCAGTAAAAACAAAGTTCCAGCGATGGCCTTGATCGTGCCAGGGGTACTAGGTTTCTTGCTGTCCTTGACCGGTGAGGGTGACCTGATGATCACCATGGCGGTATTCGGTGCCACCATTTCCTACGCACTGATGACCCTGTCGCACATCATTCTGCGCGCGAAAGAGCCCAAGCTGGCCCGTCCCTATAAGACGCCGGGTGGGGTGCTGACGTCCGGTGTGGCCTTTGTGCTGGCGATTCTGGCCTTTGCCTCGACCTTCGTGGTCAGCCAGGAGGCGGCCCTGTGGTCGGCGGTATTCTATGCGGTGATGCTGGCTTACTTTGCCTTCTATAGCCGTCACCATCTGGTGGCTAAGGCGCCGGAAGAAGAGTTTGAAGCCATTGCCCGGGCTGAGCGCGAGTTGAGCTAATCCATCCATAATAGGGCTGGGATGCCCACCCCTAGCATGACAAAACAACAAGATACAAGGGTGAAAACCATGATGAATGCACGAGAAGTACAGAGCATTGCCGATGCGAAACGCATAGTTGAAGAACGCGGCCTCACCCACGTTAAGGTTGGCCTGTTCGATAACGATGGGGTCATGCTGGGCAAGTACATGAGTAAGACCAAGTTCTTCTCCGCGTTGGAGTCTGGTTTTGCCTTTTGTGATGTCGTGCTGGGGTGGGATGTTAAAGATCAGCTCTATGACAATGGTAAGTACACCGGCTGGCATACCGGTTATCCGGATGCGCCGGTGCGGATTATTCCGCACAGCTGCCGTGAAATTCCCTTTGAAGATGGCATGCTGCTGTTTATGGCGGAATTTGATCAGGCGGCCGAAGAGGTGTGCCCCCGTGGCACCCTGCGCCGGGTGATCAATAAAGCGGCGGAAATGGGCTTTGATGTCTATGCCGCAGCGGAATATGAATTCTTTATGTTTGATGAAACCCCCGACTCCATTCGGGAAAAGGGCTTTCGCAATCTGAAACCCTTTACCCCGGACTGGTTCGGCTACTCAATGATCCGCAACTCGGTACACTCCGATCTGTATCACCAGATTCTGCAAATGGGTGAGCAGATGGACTTCCCGATTGAGGGCCTGCATACCGAAACCGGCCCCGGCGTATTGGAAGCCGCGATCGGCGTTGACAAGATTGAAGCCGCAGCAGATAAAGCCGCGCTATTTAAAACCTTTATGAAAGTGTTGGCCCAGCGCAATAACCTGATGGCCACCTTTATGGCCAAATGGTCGAGCAAGTATCCGGGCCAGAGTGGCCATATTCACCTGTCGCTGCGCAATAAGAGCGATGGCCGCTCCGCCTTCTATGACCCCAGCCAGGAATACAACATGAGCAAAATCCAGCGTCACTTCCTCGCTGGTCAGCAGCGTCTGATGCCGGAAATGCTCTGTATGGTGGCCCCGACCCTGAACTCCTACCGGCGTTTGATTCCCGGTTATTGGGCGCCGACCCATTCCACCTGGGGGGTGGAGAATCGCACCACCGCCTTGCGTTTGATTCCCGGCTCGGACAAATCCCAGCGTCTGGAGTATCGCCTGGGTTCGGCGGACGGTAACCCCTACCTGGCGATGGCCGCCGCCCTGGCCTCCGGCCTCTATGGTGTACTCAATGAGTGGGAACCCGAGCCTGTAGTGAAGGGCAATGGTTATGCCCAGGAACATCCGGATTACCTGGCCCTGCCCCGCACCCTGTGGGATGCCGCCCAACGCCTGCGTGGCTCGGAAGCGGCACGGGAGATGCTCGGTGGTGCCTTTGTTGATCATTTTGCTGCCAGCCGCGAATGGGAAGAGCGGGAATTCCGCCGCCATATCAGCGACTGGGAACTGGATCGTTATTTCGAAATTATCTAACTCGCAGGACTGAATTGATGAGTCATTTACTGCAAACCCGATCGCCAATTGATGGACGTATTTATGTCGAGCGTCCTTATGCCGAAGCTGAGCAGATCAGCGCAGCGGTGGCCGCCGCCAAGTCGGCCCAGGCCACCTGGCAACAGACGAGCCTGAGTGAGCGCCAGGCCATTTGCCGCAAAGCGGTAGAGTGGTTTGAACAGCACCAGGATGAAATCGGTGAAGAGCTGTGCTGGATGATGGGCCGGCCGATTCGCTATGCCGCAGGCGAAGTCCGTGGCCTGGCCGAGCGTGCCCGCTACATGACGGAAGTGGCCGCCGATGCCCTGGCCCCGGTACAGGTAGGGGATAAGGCTGGCTTTAAGCGTTACATCAAAAAGGTGCCGGTGGGTACTGTATTGGTGATCGCCCCCTGGAATTATCCCTATCTGACCGCGATTAACTCGGTGGTGCCGGCACTGCTGGCGGGCAATACCGTCATCATCAAGCACTCGGCGCAAACGCCGTTGTGTGCCGAGCGACTGGTGCAGGCCTTTACCGCAGCGGGCGTACCTGCAGGGGTATTCCAATTCCTGCACCTGAGCCATGCGGATACCGAAGCCCTGATCAAGCACCCGGACATCAACCATGTGGTCTTTACCGGCTCCGTACCCGGTGGGGCGATGGTGGAGCGTGCGGCGGCGGGTCGCTTTATTGGCGTGGGCCTGGAGCTGGGGGGCAAAGATCCGGCCTATGTGCGTGCCGATGCGGATGTGGCCCATGCGGTGGAAACCACCATTGATGGCGCCTTCTTTAACTCTGGGCAGTCTTGCTGCGGCATTGAACGCATTTACGTGCATGCCGATGTCTACGACGCCTTTGTCGAGCAGGCGGTGGCGCTGGTTAAGCAATACAAGCTGGGCCCCTCCAATGACCCGGAAACTACTCTGGGGCCCGTGGTGCGCGCCGAGGCGGCGGACTTTGTTCGTGCCCAGGTAGCGGAGGCGGTAGCCCAGGGCGCCGTGGCTCACATTAATGCGGCGGACTTCCCCCTGGATCAGCCTGGCACCCCCTATCTGGCCCCGCAGCTGTTAACTGAGGTGAGTCACCAGATGCGGGTGATGACCGAGGAAAGCTTTGGCCCGGTAGTGGGTATTCAGAAGGTTTACTCCGACGCCGAGGCCGTGGCCCTGATGAATGACTCCGATTATGGCCTGACCGCATCGATCTTTACCCGTGATATCGACACCGGTATTGCCCTGGGGGATGAGCTGCAAACCGGCACCTTCTTTATCAACCGTTGTGACTACCTGGATCCGGCCCTGGCCTGGACCGGGGTGAAAGACTCTGGCCGTGGCTGTGCCCTTTCGGTACTGGGCTTTGACAGCCTGACCCGTCCTAAGTCTTACCACATCAAAACCGAACTCTGAGGACGCGCTATGTCACTCTCCGCTTTTACAATGAACTGGAACTACCCCACCAGCGTGCGTGTGGGGGTAGGGCGTGTGAAGGAAGTGGCGACCGCTTGCCAGCAACTGGGCATGCATAAGCCGCTGCTGGTGACGGACCCAGGGTTGGCAGCACTGCCGATGGTGGCGGATATTCTCGGTATCTGCAAAGAGGCCGGACTGGCCGCCGGGCTGTTCTCCCAGGTGAAAGGCAACCCCACTGGCGCCAACGTGGATGCCGGGGTCGCGGCCTATCGTGCCGGTGACCATGACGGGGTGATTGCCCTGGGTGGTGGCTCGGCACTGGATGCCGCCAAGGCGATTGCCCTGATGGTGGGGCAGGATCGCCCGCTGTGGGACTTTGAGGATGTCGGTGATAACTATACCCGCGTTAATGTTGAGGGCATGGCGCCGGTGGTGGCCATTCCTACTACTGCGGGAACCGGTTCTGAAGTCGGACGGGCCTCGGTGATCACCGATGAAGCCAACCATGTTAAAAAAATCATCTTCCATCCCAAGATGTTGCCGGCGCTGGTACTGCTCGACCCCGAGCTGACCCTGGGCTTGCCCGCCCATATTACCGCTGCCACCGGCATGGATGCGCTGTCCCATAGCCTGGAGGCTTATTGCTCGCCCTTCTATCACCCGATGGCGGAAGGGATTGCACTGGAAAGCATGCGCCTGGTGAAGGACTATCTGCCCCGCGCGGTGGCCAATGGCCAGGATGTGGAGGCGCGCTTGCAGATGCTGGTGGCCTCCAGCATGGGTGCTACCGCTTTCCAGAAAGGCTTGGGGGGCATGCATGCGCTGGCCCATCCGCTGGGTGCACTCTATGACGCCCACCACGGTCTGCTCAATGCCATCCTGATGCCCTATGTGTTGGTAGCCAACCGCAGTGCCCTGGAAGCACGGATGGAGCGTCTGGCACGTTACCTGAACCTGGCTGAGCATAGCTTTGATGGCTTCCTCAACTGGGTGCTGGAACTGCGGGCCAGCCTGGGTATCCCTGCCAGCCTGGCGGCCTTGAATATCGATGCCAGCCAAGCAGACAAGGTCGGCCAGATGGCGGCGGAAGACCCCTCCGCCGGGGGCAATCCTCTGCCCCTTAATGCGGCGGACTACAGCCGTATTTTCCGCAAGGCGGTGGCTGGAGACTTAACAGCCTGACCGAGCTGGGCATCAACTGAGTGGCCCCTGCCGCCAAGCAGCAGGGGAGAGAGGTGGGTTAACCCACCCGAGGAGCAAGCCAATGAAAATCGGCATTTTGCAATGTGATGACGTGATGGAGAGCTTGCAGTCCCGTCATGGTAACTACCCTGAGATGATCGAAAACCTGCTGCGTGAGCAGCAGGCCGACATAGAGGTGGCGGTCTATCGCGTGCTGGAAGGGCAACTGCCCAGCCGTTTGGACGAATGCGATGCCTACATCACCACTGGCAGCCGTTATGGCGTCAATGATGGGGATGGCTGGATTAGCGAGCTGGAGCAGTGGGTACGGCAGCTGTTTGATGCCCGTATCCCCCTGGTGGGCATTTGTTTTGGTCATCAGCTGGTGGCGAAGGCGCTCGGTGGCAAGGTGGTCAAGTCCGACAAGGGCTGGGGCGTTGGGGTGTCCTTTAATCAGGTACTGAGCCCTAAACCCTGGATGGAGCCCTTCCAGTCCCAGCTGGATCTGGTGGTCAGTCATCAGGATCAGGTCAGCATTCTGCCGCCTCAGGCAGAGGTGTTGGCCGCCAGTAGCTTCTGCCCCTACTACCTGGTGCAGTACGGCGAACATTTCCTCACCGTGCAAGGCCATCCGGAGTTCTGTAAAGACTACTCCTGTGACCTGATGGATGCCCGCCGTGATCGCATCCCAGCCAACCGCATCCGCGAAGGCATGGCCTCTTTGGCGGCGGAAGTGGATGACCGTTTAATGATGCGCTGGGTGATGAACTTTTATCGCCATGCGCTGAGCTGATTAGACCTCCTGGCACGCCGCCTTTGGGCGGCTTTTTTTTTGCGCTAATAAAGGGGAGTACCCCATGACTGCACCGCGATTGTGGATACATGGCCTGATGGGGCATTTGCAATTACCAGAACTGCAGCAGGATCAGGCGGTTGAAAAGAGTGCGGCTCCGGCCCTGCTGGGTTACGGCGAGTGGGCCCAAACCCTTCATCCTATTGCACTCTGGGCCCAGGCTGAGCATCTGGCGGCCTGGCTGGAGCGCCATTGGCCGCAGCAGGCGGTGACGTTGATTGGCCACTCGGTGGGCGGTGTCGTGGCGATGCTGCTGGCGGCAAGGTGGCCGCAGCGGGTGGCCAGGGTGATCAGTCTGGAGGGTAACTTTAGCCTGACGGACGCATTCTGGTCAGCGCGGGTGGCGACCATGAGCCTGGAACAGGTTGAGCAGATGCTGGCGGGTTATCGTCAGGATGAGATGGGCTGGTTAGCAGGGGCGGGGATTATTGCCAACCCCCAGCAGCAGGCCTGGGCGCGTTCGTGGTTGGCCTGGCAACCGGCTGCTACCCTGCAGGCCATGGCGCAGTCGGTGGTAGCCATCACTGGGCAGCCCGACTACCAGCAACTGCTGCAGCAGGTGATGCAGCGTACCCCGGTACACCTGATAGCAGGGCAGCATTCACGCGAGGGTTGGGCCGTGCCTGATTGGGCGTTAGCGAAGTGTGCCAGTTATCAGGAGCTGCAGGGTTGCGGGCACCTGATGATGCTGGAGCATCCCCAGGCCCTGCTGGCAGCTATTCGCGCCTGTGAGGGATAGCAAGCTGGCTTTATGACAGTGTGTGCAGGGCTATCGAATTTCCATGATTGAAGCCCTAGAATAGCCTGCATTCTTTCCTTTTGGGCCGCGCAAGAAGCAGGCCGCTGGTGGCAGTAGCACGATGAAAAGACGTGATTTTCTTAAAGGTTCACTGAAGGGCGCTGCCCTGAGTGCCGCAACCCTGAGTTCGTTATCCTCCATGTTGGCGTTGGCGGCCAGTAAGGAAGAGGTCAAGCTGATCGGTAAGGCTGAGCCTTTCGATTATGCCTGGCTGAAGGGGTTGGCGCGTACTCTTAGCGCGTCGAGCTACCAAAGTTACGCAGGGAATGTGCCTGCCTCCCTGCAAAAGCTGGATTGGGATCAGTACCAGCACCTGCAATATCGTAAAGAGCATGCACTGTGGGCGGATGATGGGCAGTTCCGGGCGCAGTTTTTCCACCTGGGGCTGTACTTCAAAACGCCGGTACGGATGTATGAAGTCAAAAACGGCATGGCGCAGGAAATCGCCTATGATCCCGCCATGTTTAGCTATGGCAAGTCTGGGGTGAAGGCCAGCCAGTTACCAAAAGATTTGGGCTTTGCCGGTTTCCGTCTGAACTATCACACCGATTGGAGCCGTGATGTGGCGGCCTTCTTGGGGGCCAGTTACTTCCGTGCGGTGGGGGGCGAGCTGCAGTATGGCCTGTCGGCCCGTGGTTTGGCCATCGATACCGCCATGCCGCGACCGGAGGAGTTCCCGGAGTTTGTCCGTTTCTGGTTGGAGCGTCCGGCCGCTGGCAGTGATCGGATGACGGTTTATGCGTTGCTTGACTCCCCCAGTGTCAGCGGTGCTTACCGTTTTATCATCACCCCTGGGGATACCCTGGAGATGGATGTCGATGTTGCCCTCTATCCGCGCAAGCCGATTGAGCGCCTGGGGATCGCCCCCCTGACCTCGATGTTTATGATTGGTGAAAATGATCGCCGGGCTAACTGGGACTGGCGCCCTGAAATCCATGACTCTGATGGTTTGGCGATTTGGAATGGCAACGGGGAGTGGATCTGGCGCCCGCTGAACAATCCCCGTGAGCTGCGTTTTAATGCCTACGGTGATAACAATCCCCGTGGTTTTGGTTTGCTGCAGCGTGATCGTAACTTCGATCATTATCAGGATGACGGTGTATTCTACGAGAAGCGCCCCAGCCTGTGGGTGGAGCCGAAGCAAGCCTGGGGGGAAGGTTCGGTGCAACTGGTGGAAATTCCCACGTTGGATGAAACCTTCGACAATATCGTTGCCTTCTGGAACCCGAAAGAGCCGGTGCAACCGGGACAGGAATACCTGTACGGCTACCGCCTGTACTGGAATGGTGTGCCGCCAGTACATACCCCGCTGGCCTATGCGGTGGCGACCCGTACTGGTCTGGGAGGCGTGGTGGGGCAGCGTCGTCACTACTTCAGCCAGCGTTTTACCGTGGACTTTGTTGGTGGCAAGATCCCGCTGCTGGGGGGGAGCCTAGACGTGAAGGCCGTGGTCAGTAGCTCCCGCGGTCGGGTCGAGCTGGTGTCCTGTCGTCCGCAGCATCAGCTGGGGGGGTATCGTGCCCAGTTTGATGTGGTGCCGCTGGATAACAAGCTGGACCCCATTGATATCCGCCTATTCCTGCAACTGGGTGAGGAAGCCATCAGCGAAACCTGGCTCTATCAGTGGAACCCGCCGCCTATTAATGAGCGTGATCTGCGCAATCCCGGCCACCTGTAAGTCACCGCTCGCTAGCAGTCAGTCGATACCAGCCAGGCGAATGCCTGGCTGGTGAGCTTCCCGCCAATCAATCGCCTTTGGCGATGCCTTCCCGACGTGGGTCAGCCCCACCGCGTAAGCCCTCTGGGCTTAGTACTATCGCCTGAATGCCGGAGTTCAGCTCCCGCACTGAGGTTTTAAAGCCCATCTGTATCAACTCATCCTCCAACTGGGTGGCACTGCTGCCGGCTTCCAAGTCATAGCTGCCAAAACGGTTGACCAAATTGGGCAGGCTGATGGCCTCCTGCACCGGTAAGCCCCATTGCAAGTGGGCAATCAGCGTCTTGGCGACATAGCCGATGATGCGTGAGCCGCCGGGGGAGCCGACCACCATATAGGGTTTGCCTGCCTGCATGACGATGGTGGGGGCCATGGAAGAGCGGGGGCGTTTGCCTGGCTCCAGACGGTTGGCAATCGGATAGCCGTCGGCATGGGTGGCGAAGGAAAAGTCGGTGAGTTCATTGTTGAGCAGAAAGCCCTTCGCCATCAGGGTGGAGCCAAAGCCGTTCTCAATGGTGGTAGTCATCGACAGGGCATTACCTTCAGCGTCGACGATAGAGATATGGCTGGTGGAGGGCAGCTCCAATGACTGGTCATCGGCCAGGGCGATGGGTTTGTCCCATTGCGGCTCGCCTGGGTTGGCTTCCGCTAAGGCTTGTCCGGGGGTAATCAGCTTGGCGCGCGCAGCCAGGTAGTCCGGTTGTAAGAGTCCCTGGGGCAGGGGCACATAATCCGTATCGGCCATGTAGCGGCCTCGATCGGCAAAGGCCAGGCGCGAAGCATCACCAATGATCTGCCAGGCTTGCGCTGACTGGGGGCCGAGGCTGGCCAAATCAAAATGGCTGGTGATGCCCAGAATCTGGCCGAGGGTCAGCGCTCCTGAGCTGGGTGGGCCCATACCGCACACATCGTATTGCAGATACGCCAGGCAGACCGCCGGGCGCTGTTTGATGCGATAGGTGGCAAAGTCCTGCAGCGACAGCACACCGGGGTTGTCACTGGCATGTTGCACCGCCGCGACAATCGCCTCGGCAAGCGGGCCTTGGTAGAAGGCTTCATGTCCCTGTTCGGCCAGGGTGCGCAGGGTGTCGGCGTATTCGGGATTGGTTAGTAGCTCTCCAGCTTGGCGTGGCTGTTCGCCATTAAAAAAATAGGCTTTGGTGCTGGGGTAGCGTTGCAGGTGTTCGGCACTTTCGGCAATGGCACCGGCCAAGCGGGGGGAAACGGCAAAGCCTTCACTGGCCTGGCGGATGGCGGGTTGCAACAGCTCTGCCCAGGGTTGTTTGCCATAACGTTGATGCAGTTCACCGAGCAGTTTAACGGTGCCGGGGGTGCCGACCGAACGTCCGCCGACCACGGCAGCATAGAACTTCATCTCACTGCCATCGGGGTTGAGGAAGAGTTCTGGTGTGGCCTGTAAGGGCGCGGTTTCGCGGCCATCAAAGGTGGTTAAACTGCCGTTAGCGGCATCGTAGTAAACCACAAAGGCGCCGCCACCGAGGCCGGAGGATTGTGGCTCCACCAGGCCGAGCATGGTCTGCACGGCCACCATCGCATCCACGGCGTTACCACCCTGTTTGAGCACCTGATAGCCCGCCTCTACCGCAAGGGGGTTGGCCGCTGCCACCATAAAGCGTTGGGCTTGGACTTCCTGTTTGTGCTCAAGGCCGGAGGCCCCTTCGGGAGCGACGGCATCGGCGGCCTGGCTGGCCGCCAGGGTAGGGAGACTGAGGCTTAGTCCGGCGAGGGAGCTAAGCAAAGCATGGGATAAGCGCATCGAAGTATCCTTTTACGTTATTGTTATGGCAGGTACTGGGTTTGCGGACAGTACCTGCTCATCCCAACAAAGAAGGAGGCGTTGGGGAAGTGGCTTTTATGCAGGGCCCACTGCAGGGAATTCAGAATGAAACTACGTAACCTCGATTTGAATCTGCTCCTGATGTTTGATGCGCTCTATCAGCAGCGTTCGGTCAAGCGTGCGGCCCAGGTATTGGCCTTGAGCGAGTCGGCCTGCAGCCATGCGCTGGCGCGTTTGCGTCAGGCCCTGGGGGATGAGCTATTTGTACGTCAGGGGACGGTGATGGTACCGACGCTGGTGGCAGACAGGCTGGCACCGCAATTGGAGCAAAGCCTACAGCTGTTGCGTCAGGCCCTGACGGAGGCGCAGGGTTTTGATCCGGCCCAGAGTCAGCACTGCTTTCGCCTGGTGGCGAGCGATTTTGCCCAGATGCTGCTCTTGCCGGGACTAATGGCTCACTTGGCCGAGCAGGCAGCGGGGGTGCGTATTCAGGTCAGTAAGACCGAGCCACATTCGTTAGAGGCGTTAGTGAAACGTGAGACGGATTTTGTGCTGGGGATTCCGTTTGAGGGGATGATTCCGCCCCAGGTGGGCGCCTGTCTGTTACTGCAGGATGAGTTTCAACTGCTTTGCCGTAGTGGTCATCCCATCTTGCAACAGCCTTTGGATTTAGCAGCCATGGTGGCCTGGCCGCATATTCTGGTATCCCACTGGGATGGTAAGCCGGGCGTGATTGATCAGTGTTTGCGTGCTGCGGGGGTGCAACGGCGTATCCAGCTGACCCTGCCGACCCCACAGATTGCCGCCCTGACCCTGCAGCATACGGATTTACTGGCGGTCATGCCCAGCCGGGTGGCCGCGCAGTTTGCTGCCCCCCTAGCCTTACAGGTGCGGAGGTTGCCGCTACAGGTACCCGCCACCCAGTTACAGCTGTACTTTAATCAGCTGCGCCTGGGGGAAGCGGCCTATCAGTGGGCCTGGCAGCAGCTGAAGCAGGTGTTGCAGGTGGTGCCGCCATTAGCCAATAACCACCTTGGTGATCCTCAACCTGTTGCAGGCATTGCCAGCCAAGATGCTGATAAAAGCCCCGTGCTCCATGGTTTTGTCGATGGCATTTGAGGGTGGCGCGCTGGCTAAAGTACGGCATGCAGGCGGCGAGCAGGATACGGCCTAAGCCCTGGCCCTTATACTCTGGGGCAATAAAGAGGCTGTGGAGAAAACTATCCTCCTGCCAGATACCGGCAAAGCCTACGGGAACCGTATCGAGGCACAGTACTAACACCTGTTCACCGACAATCAGGGAATCAAAGTCCGCCAGCTGCAGCTCGCTGGGCTCCAGCCAGTGGAAGCTCTGTTGGCGACAGCGCAGGTAGACTCCCTGTAAGTAGGGACGATCGGGCTCGTGAAAGGGGCGGATTGCAATAGTCATCAGTGCGGGCCAGGGGGCACCAGCCAGTAGCGGCTATTGCCGATCTGGGTATCAGGCGGCAAGGCGGGATTGTGCAGTGGGAAGATAGGCCGTTGTTGCCACTGTTCCAGCGGAAACAGATGCTGGCTGATGGGATGTTGCTGCATAAAGCCTGTGAGCTCGCCGTTGTCGATCAGGGTGTTGAGGCCCTGCTCAATCCGCTGGGCTAAAGCTTCGTTGCCTGGGCTGGTGAAAAAATACATGGGGAAGGGATAGTAGAGCAGCCATTGGTCAAACCACATTAGGCTAGCGCTGCCGGCCACCCGTTGCTGATTAAAGGCCTCGACCTCCGCTGGCCCTTCGTGAATACCCCGCGGAAAGTAGTCACAACGGCCATTGCTGAGCATCAGAAACATCGATTCATAGCGGGCCACCCGGCTGACCCGATAACCATTAGCTTCGAGGATGTCACTATCGGGCCAATGCATACCCTGGCAGGCGATCAGTTGCTGGATCGCCTTGGCGTTATTGAGCTGGGCGAATTGCAGGTAGCGGTCGCTGCGGATAATCAGGCCGCGATAGCCCAGCAACCCCTTTAACAGAGGAATCCGAATGGCACGTAGATCGCGCTCCCGCTCGCGGGAAGTGCCCATCCAGTAGACGTCGATAAAATCACCGTGCAGCACGTCCTTTTCGGCCCGACCTTGCTGCAGTACCACATCCGTCAACACCACCTTGGCGGGGCCATGGCTGGCGGCGCTATGGTCGAGGCTCAGTTGCAGTAAATCCTGGAAATAGCGATGGCTGGCATCCTGTTGGGATTGCGGCGGAATAATCCGCACCTCTTGCGCGGCGGCCATCGCCCAGTTTGGCGCGAGCAGGCTGCACAGCAGTAACCCGCCCGCTAATAGAGACCTGAGTGACTGACGCATATCCCCTCCTACTGCCTGAAGGATTATTGGGGCGAAAAATCAGGCATCACCAGGGCATCGGATCAGCTGGCCTGGCAATGCCTGTTGCTGTCATCGTTATCCAGCCGCTAGTACCGTCAGGGCCTTGCTGACATTGCTGCGCAGGTGGGCGGGGTTGAGGGTGCCGATAATCACCGAGCTGACGCCGGGCTGGGCAAAGATCAGCTCAAAGCTGGCCTGTACCGGGTCATTATAGGCATCACTGAGGTGGCCGGAAGCCAGGGCCTTTTTAATCAAGATGCCTTTACCGTGCGCGGCGGCATAGTCGATCACCGCCAGCTCATCCTGCTGATTCAAATTGAGGGTGACCATGGCACAGTCGCTTTGTTGTAGTGCCAGTAAGCCGCCCGCCACGGTTTTGCTGGAGATGCCGGTGGCGCGCAGTTTACCCTGTTGCTTCAGCTCATTGAGTACCTCTAAGGCACCATAGCGTTCGATGTTCGCCACATCATTGCCATCGGAGTGCAGCAGCATGATGTCGATCACCTCGGTCTGTAGTCGTTGCAGGGAGCGCTCCACCGAGTGGCGGATATGTTCGGGGGTGTAGCAGTACTGTGATTGGCCCTCGCTAAACTCTTCCCCCACCTTGGAGCAGATCAGCCAGCGCTGGCGCTGACCGCGCAGTAGCTGACCGAGGCGCTCTTCGCTACTGCCATAGGCGGGAGCGGTATCGAGCAGATTGATGCCCAGCTCCTGGGCCAGCGCCAACAGATTGGCGGCCTCTTGATCGCTGGGAAGGGCAAAGCCCTGGGGATACTTCACCCCCTGATTACGGCCAAACTTGACCGTCCCCAGTCCAAGGGGAGAGACCTGCATGCCGGTTTGGGCAAAGGGACGTAGCGGCATCATAGCAGTTGCTCCCAAATCGGTTGGCTGATGGCCGGTTGGGGCAGTTCGCTGGGCAGCTCATAGCACGCTAGCCCGGCGGGAGGCGCCAGCATCGGCAGCACCTGATCACTGAGGTTGGGGGCCAGCGCCAGCTTGGTTGGCCAGCAGAGGATAAAGTCGCCGAGATCTTCCGCATAGGCGCTGTCTGGTCGGCTGAGGCTATTCTGTTTGGGTTCGGCACGGTTAATCCGCAGGGTGGCCCAGTCTGCCTGGCCCAGGTCGACCCAGGGCAGCAGCTGTTGCAAGCTGTGTTTGGCATGGGCGATCTGCTCGGCTTCGCTGCGTTCGACGCCGGATTCCGCCACCTCACCGCCGATATACCACACCTGACTGCCATCGCTGTGGGGGTGGCTGGTGATGGTGGCCAGCGGCTTGCTGCTGGCACCAATGCAGTGGGCAAAGAGGCTGTCCGGGTAGCGGTGTTTGACCATCACCATATGCAGGGGGCGGCGTTGCATCGGCGTCTTTAAACCCAGATGCTGCTGCAGCGCCTCGCTGCCTTCCCCGGCACAGAGTACCTGGCGGCGGGCACGAATCTGCAGGCTGTATTCCGGCCAGTACCAGTGGTCGCCCTGCCAGCGCAGTGTTTCCCCGGCACAGCCTTGCAGCTGTTTACCCGCAACCTGTAAGCAGGCCAGCACCGAGGGCACATCCAGCACCAGCTCATTGAGGCGATAGCAGTTGCCCTTAAACTGCGGATGCTGGAACAGTGGCGGCAGGGGGGCATCGTTATTGACCCGTCCGCGCAGGGCCTTGCTGGCAAAGAAGGAGGTCAGCTTGCTGCTGAGGCTGGCGGTGGACCAAAGATAGTGGGCATCGCTGAGCAGTCTGGCCTGGCGCAGGTCAATCTCATCCTCACCGGCCAGGGCGGCCTGCCAGCGGGCCGGCATCTCGCCGATGGCGTTGGCGGCGGGAGTCAGCATGCCATTGAGGGCGTACTTGGTGCCGCCATGAATAATGCCCTGGGAGCAGACACTCTGTTTGCCGCCGAGGTTGGCGGCCTCTAACAGCAGGGTTTGATAACCGCGCTGCTCAAGACGTCGTTGTAACCAGAGGCCGGCAATGCCGCCGCCAATAATGAGTACATCGACTTCAATCCGCTTCATAGGTAATCCTGTTTATCTAAGCCGTATTTGCGCATCTTATCGGTCAGGGTTTTACGCGGCAGTCCCAGCGCTTCCATGGTGTCTTTAATGGAGCCGTCGTGGCGGCTCAGTTCGGCATGGATCAGCATTTTCTCAAAGCGTTCCACCTGCTCCGGCAGACTGGCCGGCTGACCGGGGCTGTCTTCGGTAATCAGGCGGTCAAACTCGAACACACAGGCTTCACCGAGCAGCACATAGCGTTCCGCCAGGTTGCGCAGTTCGCGCACATTGCCGGGCCAGTGATGGGTGAGCAGGCTGTGGATACGGCTGGCGGACAGGGGCAGCACTTCACGTTGATAGTGGGCCGAGGCCACCAGAGCAAAGTGGTGGAACAGCAGGGGGATGTCTTCCCGCCGTTCGCGCAGGGGCGGAATCATCACCTCGACGATATTCAGCCGGTAATAGAGGTCTTTACGGAATTCGCCGCTTTCCGCCAGGGTGAGCAAATCCACCTTGGTGGCGGCAATGATGCGGATATCCAGCGGCACCAACTCATTCGAGCCCAGGCGCTCCAAGGCCCGTTCCTCCAACACCCGCAGCAGCTTGATTTGCAGGTTCATCGGCATCGACTCAATTTCATCAAGGAACAGGGTGCCGCCGTTGGCATGTTCGAACTTGCCGATGCGTCTTTGCTTGGCATCGGTAAAGGCGCCGCGCTCATGGCCGAACAGTTCGGACTCCATGATGCTCTCTGCCACCGCGCCACAGTTGATGGCGACAAAATTGTGCTGGTGGCGTGGGCTGTTCTCATGGATGTAACGGGCCACCAGTTCTTTGCCGGTGCCGGTTTCGCCGTGCAGCAGCACGTCGGCGGAAGTCGGCGCGATCTGGCTGATCAGTCGGCGCATATGCTGGATGCTGGGGGCTTTGCCGAGAATACGGGGGCCCAGGGTGGAGTGGGTGGCCAGTTCCTGGCGCAACTGGCGGTTTTCCAGGGTGAGGCTGCGCTTTTCCACCGCCCGTTTGATCACATCTAACAGCAAATCAGCGGGAAAGGGTTTTTCGATAAAGTCGTAGGCGCCATCGCGCATGGCATTGACCGCCATGGAGATATCGCCATGACCGGTAATCAGAATTACTGGCAGATCCGGGTCGAGCTGGCGCACCTGTTGCTGCAGGCTCAAGCCATCCAGCCCCGGCATATTGATGTCGGTGACAATCACCCCTGGCCAGTCTTGATCCAGCAGTTCAAGTGCCTGCTCGGCCCGCTCCAGGCAATGCACCTGATAGCCTGCCAGCTCCAGGGTTTGGCTGGCAGCAAGGCGAATGTGTTGTTCGTCGTCGATAAAGATAATCGGGCGTGGCGCGCTCATGCTTTGAATCCGGCCGGGAATGCCTGGGCATGATAGCAAAATGTGCTGCGGAGGGGATCAGGCTATAGAGGCCCCCGCACCTTGGCGGGGGCCTGTCACAGCTTAGAAGGGTAACTGCAGGCTAAGATTGACGCGGGTGTCGTCGCGTTGATCGTGGGCCAGATAGTGGTTGAGACTGAGGTTCAGCTTACCCAGTTGACCCACCTGGGTTTGAGCACCCAGGACCAGCAGGGCATAGCTGTCATCCTCGGCTGCCACCGGCAGGCGATAACTGTAGTTGCCCAGCCCAGCTTGCTGCTCGCGGGCCTGGTTTTGTAGCTCATGCTGCCAGCGCAGGCTGGCATAGGGTTGCCAGGAGGCGCCCTGGTATTGAGCTTGCCAACCCAGGCTGGCTAGGCTGGAGCGCAGTTTTTGTGCGCCATAGCTGATGGCGGTGGAGCTGCCTTCAGCATCGCTTTCTTTGAAAGCATCGATATTAATCGATTGAAAGCTCAGGCCCGCCAGTGGCCCATGTTGCCAGGCGCCCTGCTGGAAGTGATAGGCCAGTTGCAGATCCAGGCCGAACTGGCTGCCTGCGGTATTGCCATCAATACTGCGCTTGGCCTGCCCCAGACTAACCTGACGGCGGGAGTCCTGATCCAGGCTACCAACATTAAGGCTGCCCTGTACCTGCCAGGGTCCATGTTGCCAGGCGCTGTAAGCACTTAGGCTGAGATCGCTCTGGCTGAAGCTGCCATTTTGCCCCCAGTCACCATCACTCTGTTGGCTATGGATCGCCAGACCAAACAGGTGGGTATCACTGTAGCTGG
The DNA here is from genome assembly GCF_000619885.1 of Balneatrix alpica DSM 16621. Classification (GTDB taxonomy): domain Bacteria; phylum Pseudomonadota; class Gammaproteobacteria; order Pseudomonadales; family Balneatricaceae; genus Balneatrix; species Balneatrix alpica. The sequence goes on from NZ_JHUZ01000014.1 coordinate 61,648, forward strand.
CATCCCAGCCCAGGGTCAGGCTGTAGGGGCGGCTATCCAGGGCCAGATTATCAGCCTCATGTTTACCCAGATTGCCCTGCAACCAGAAGCGCGAATCACTGCGATCGGCTAGCCGCTGTTGGCTGTGGTTTTGCAGGCTCTGTTGCAGACTACGCTGCTGATACAGCGCCTGGTTAGCTAATTGAGCGATTTGGCCCGGGGCGGTCAGCAGGCTCTGGTAATAGTCCGCCAGAATCAGGTGGCCAGCACTGGTGGGGTGAACACCATCGGCGTACATGGAGGCTGCCGCTGCACTGGCAGTAAAGTTGACCCCCTCAGAGCACACCAGGGAGCTGGTGGTACCGCAGACGGGAAGGGTGGCATTGGTAAAGCCGTAACGTAGTGGATTGGCCGCGACTTCGTTGAGCAGGCTGAAGGTGTCGGCGGGGATAAAGTTCACCCCATTGCTGAGCAGGCTGGCATAGAGTGTATCGCCGTAGCTCTTGGACAGCGTGGTCAGGCTGGCGGCGGCACTGGCACCTAGCGATTGGCCATAGGGGGTTTTGCCGATATCGGGCAAATTGGGCACCAGAATGTAGCGCGCTCCTGCATTCTGCAGGCTTTTCAGCGCCGTGACATGGCTGCCAATGGTGCTTTGGATATAGCTGGGAATACTGGTGCTGGGCAGGGTGGCTGCCCAGAAAATGTCGTTCGCCCCACCCCAGAAGGTGTAGAGGGTATTGGCATCGGCGACGCCGCCGGTGCTGCTCAAATAACTATTGAGCTGAGTGGTCAGCGGTGGTGCACTCTGGGGGGCAGCGCTGGAGCCTACTCCAGGACTGCCGGCAATCCGCGCGCCGCCGGCGGCATAGTTAGTGCCGGCCTGATTACTGGGCAAGGCATTCAAGCCATAGCGCAGTGCCAGGTACTCTGACCATACCAAGCCTGGGTTGGTGGTGAATTTGCCACCGGCGGGGTTGGTGCCGGTCACATCGGTGTGGTTTTTGAAGTAGCCAGAGTCGGTGAGACTATCGCCAAAGAAAATGGTGTTATTAAAGCCATTGGCCTGGGCCAGGGAAGCGGCACTGACTGCAAGAGCCAGGCTGCTGAGTCGGCAAATGCGCATAGGAATCCTCGATCTTATTGTTATTCAATATCTGCACAGGTTTGAGGGCCTACCAACCCAGGGCATGCCATAGCGAATGCTATGCTGCCTTTGCATGGCGCTGGGTTGGCAAGGCTGAACAGGCATCTTTAAAAAAGCGCGGTTGCCCGGCAATGGCATAAAACGGCAGTTTTACTGACATTTATCGCCGCTTTGGCTAGGTTTTGTCGTGCGTTTGTCGCGTTGTCGATTCTGCTGTCTAGCAGCGAACTTGCTTCCTGCAACATAGCTCAGGACAATCAGAGCGCAGGATCTGGGATCAGGAGGAGCCATGTTTAGAGTGTGTCATTACCAACCGGGTAAGGAGCAGAGCCTGAGCTTTAGCGAGCAGCTACCCGGCCAGTGGCCGCCCCCTGCCGATCAGCAGGTATGGATTGATGTGGGGCTAGCCGACCAGGATGAACGCCAACTGCTGTTGCAACTGGGGATTGATCCGCTGGTGGTGGAGGATATTCAGCATCCACGTAAGCCCCCCAAGCTTGAGTATCATGCGGACTACACCTTTGTGCTGTTACGTGGCCTGGATGCGCAAACCGATAGCCGTACCCTGAAAACCATTCAGATTGCCTTTCTGATGGGGGATAACTGGCTGATTACCTGCCACCGTGGCCGCTCGCGCAGTGTTGAGGAAACCTGGCAGCAGTTGCAGGGTTATCAACAGCCCTTGCAGGCATTGCAACAGGCGCGTGCGGTGATGCAGCGTATTCAGGATCGTTATGTGCCGATGCTGATGGAGCTGGAAAGCCGCCTCGGTGAGGTGGAGGAGGATCTGGCCGAGCACGCCGATGATCGCCTGCTGACGGAGTTAACCGGTTATAAAACTCGTCTGCGTCGGCTCAAGCGCACCTTTACTTACCATGAGCGTATTTTTTCCCAATGGCGTGAGGATGTGGAGGAGGAGCTAGGTCAGACCGAGCGCAGCCTGCTGCGCCTGTACGAAACCGCTGAGCGCTTGCACAGTTTAGCCTCGCTTTATTACGACTGGGTGGGAGATCTCAGTGAGGGTTATCTTTCCCTCAGCTCCCATCGACTCAATAACATCATGAAAGTGCTCACCGTGATTACCGCAATTTTTGTGCCCCTGAGTTTCCTGGCGGGACTCTATGGGATGAACTTCGACAATATTCCGGAGCTGCACCATCCTTATGGCTACTTCATCCTGCTGGGGGTGATGGTGGCGGTGGTAACCTGCCAACTCTGGTGGTTTCGCCGTTCACGCTGGCTATAACACTGCAAAGGAGAGGCTATGAGCTGGTTAGTGCTGGGGTTAGGGCTGTTTTTTGCGATTCATCTGTTGCCGATCCTGGCACCCGCGGGGCGTGAACAGCTCCGTTTGCGTCTGGGGGCACAGGGCTATCGTGGCAGTTTTGCGCTGTTGGCGGCTATCGGCTTGGGGCTGATGATTTACGGTAAAAGTCAGGCCCCCTTTATCAACCTGTGGCTGCCGCCTCTGTGGGGGCAGCACCTCACCATGCTGTTGATGCTGTTGGCCTTGATCAGTCTGGTGACGATGTGGCTGCCCTCCAACCTTCGCCGCCTCAGTCCCCATCCGTTGCTCTGGAGTGTGACCCTGTGGGGGTTGGCGCATCTGGCCAGTAATGGTGATTTGGCCTCAGTGTTGTTGTTTGGCAGTTTTGTGCTCTATGCCCAAGTAGCTCGCCTGAGTCAGAATCGGCGCGGGGCGCAGGCCAGTGTACGGCGCTGCGGCCTCTGGCGTGAGCTGGTAGTGCTGGGAGTTGCCTGTTTGGCCTATGGCGCCTTGCTTTGGGGACATGGCTACTTTGCCGGGATTCCGCTAATTGCTTTGTCTTAAAGAGGGGTAACTATGAGCCAACCGGTGATGTTGATTACTGGCGCCAGTCGAGGCATTGGCGCAGCAACGGCGATCCTGGCCGCCCGTCAGGGTTACCGGGTGGTGATTAATTACCGTAGCCAGGCCCAGGCCGCTGCGGCGGTGCTGGCCGAGGTGCAGGCCGCGGGACAGGATGGTTGTTGTATCCAGGCCGATGTCGCGGAGGAGGAGCAGGTACTCCAGCTCTTTGCTGAACTGGATCGCCGTTATGGTCGGCTCGATGTGCTGGTCAATAATGCCGGCATCCTGGAAACCCAGATGCCGCTGCTGGAGATGAGCCTGGCCCGATGGCAGCGGGTGATGGCGGCCAATGTGTATGGCACTTTTTTATGTAGCCGTGAGGCGATCAAGCGAATGGCGCTGAGTCGTGGCGGTCAGGGTGGTGCCATTGTCAATGTCTCGTCCTTGGCAGCTCGTTTGGGCGCGCCGGGAGAGTACATTGATTATGCCGCTGCCAAGGGGGCGGTGGACACCATGACGGTTGGGTTAGCCAAGGAGTGCGCGGCTGAGAGGATTCGGGTCAACGGGGTTCGCCCTGGTTTTATCTATACCGATATCCATGCCAGTGGCGGTGAGCCAGGGCGGGTGGATCGGGTGAAGACTGCGGTACCGATGCAGCGTGGTGGTCAGCCGGAGGAGGTGGCCGAGGCCATTTTGTGGCTGGCCTCGGCCAAGGCCAGCTATACCTCCGGCAGCTTTATTGAGGTGGCCGGAGGACGCTGAGGCGCCTCGTTTACCCAGACGCCCTGTTATCCAGAGGGGAGCCGGACAGGCTCCCCTTATTATTCAGGGTGGGGAGCTATTCCGCATTGGGTTTCAGTTTAGGTGGTGGCAATAGCTGGGAGTTGTCCGCCGGTTTACGTTTTACCCGATGCTCACATTCCTGCTTGATATGCACATCCAGTTGCGGGAAGGCAATCTCCACCCCCTGCTCCCGGAACAGCTGATTAATGCGATTGTGGATCTGGTGACGGGCTGGATTACGGTGCCCCATGTCCGCCACAAAAACCCGTAATTCGAATTGCAGGGTGGAGTCGGCAAACTGCAGGAAGAATACCTCTGGCTCGGGGGTGGCAAGCACCAGTTGGCACTCCTTGGCGGCTTGTAGAATCAGGCGTTCTGCCAGGGCAGTATCAGAGCCATAGGCCACACCGATGGTGATCACCACTCGGGTAGTGGAATCGGACAGGGTCCAATTGACTAACTGTTGGGTAATAAAGGTTTTGTTAGGAACGATGATCTCCATTCGATCCCAATCGACGATGGTCGTGGCCCGGGTTTTGATTTTGGTGACGGTGCCGGTCAAACCGTTGATGGTGACGGTGTCGCCGATGCGGATGGGCTTCTCGAAGAGCAGAATCAAACCCGAGATAAAGTTGGCAAAAATCTCCTGCAGGCCAAAGCCTAACCCCACACCGAGGGCGGCCACCAGCCACTGTAGTTTCGACCAGTCAAAGCCGATGATGGCAAAGGCCACCAGTACCCCCACCACGATCAGGCAGTATTTGAGCATGGTGGTCAGGGCATAGCCGGAGCCGGGAGAGAGTTGAATCCGTTGCAGCACCAGTATTTCCAAGAGGCCGGGCAGGTTGCGCACCGCTACTACCGTGAGTAGCAGGGTGAGCAGGCTAAATAGCAGGGCCTTCAGGGTGACGGGCTGAATCTGATCCACGCCCTGGATGCTGACGCTGGTTTCCCACAGGGTGATTTGATCAAGAAAGTTAAGGGAGGTGAACAGGTCTCCCCACAGTCCCCACAGGGTAAGTAACAGTCCCAGGCCACTAAAGAGTCTGAGTACCTTGCGTGACTGTTCACTGATGGTTTGCAGATCAATCAGGTTTTCGTCGGTGGGCTCCAGTGCCGCTTCGTTACTGCTGGGCAGGTTGGCGCTTTCTTTATCTTTGGCCCGTTGGGCGAGGATTTCCGCACGTTTGGCTTTGGCGCGGGCAAAGGCCAGGCGACGTTCTTCCAGTAGCAGCCAACGCCGTGCCAGGGCGTGCAAGCTGAGGAATATCAGCAGTGACAGCAGCGACAACTGTAATAACCATTGCAGGGTAAGGGCGCTGAAGTAATAGCCACGGGCAGCCAGTAACAGCAACAGTAGCTGGCCGCCGGCAGCAACCAGGCGCAACCCCTGGAATAAACGTAGGCGCAGGCTGTTATGGCTGTCTTGCTCTAACCACAGGGCGGGAGTCGCCAGCAGGCGCCAGTAAGCTCCCGCCAGCAGTACACACACCAGCATAAAGGCAGCACGGCCCAGGGTATTGCGCAGGGCTTCGTTATTCTGTGCCTCGGTAAAGGCAATCAGCAGTACCGCCAGCAATGAGGGCAAGACGATTCCGCGCAGGCTGCGAATCACCCGTTCTACCTGGGCTTGCGGCCAGTTAAAGTGGGATAAAAACAGACCGTTGGGGGCCGCCAGCTGGCGCAGACTGAGCCACACCCAGCCAAACAGGCTGACAATGACTAAGCCTTCGCCTAATGCCAGCGCCAAATCCAGCTCAGTTTGGGCAAGCAGCCAAGCGAGCAAAAAGCCAGCGGTTGGCAGGGGCAGGCTGGCAAATAAAGCCGTGAGCAGGACTTCCAGGCTGAGCAGAAAGTTATCCTGGGTGACTTTGCCCAGCTTGCGTTGGATACGCTCATACAGCTGCTGGGGTTGGCGGCGTCCAGGGCGATAGAGGGCAAACAGCAGGGTGAGTCCCAGTACCCCCAGCCCCAGGTTGGCCGGTTGTTCCAGAAGGGCATGGCCGATGCGTTGCCAGGGATAGGGGGCCAATAGCCACTGCAGGCTTTCGCTGGTTTCCAGCAGCCACAGGCTATACAGCGGTCGGGCCGAGGGAACCCAGAGCAGGTGCTCTTTGATTAAGCCTTCGAATTGCTCCAGACGCTGCACCAGCTGGGTGTTGGTCAGGTCGAGTTGAGCCAGCTCACGGACATAGCGCTCGGTGCCGGCCTGCAGGCGTTGCAGCAGTTGGTAGCGCAGCTCCAGCAGCTCTTTGAGGGTTTGCCGATCCTGTTCATTGAGCTCGCCAAATTCGGGACGGCTGACATAGTCTGCCAGCACTAATGCCCGGTCGCTGAGCTTGCTCAGTTGCTGCTCATAGTCGTAATGCTGTAGTTGCACCTGCGCCAGTTCACGGCTGACCTGGCTAACCGGCAGGGCACGGGGGAGGTCGCGTAGCTCGGCCCTCAGGGTTTCGCCAAAGGCCAGGCTGACTTTGAGCCATTCCAGTTGTTTTTTCAGGTCATTGAAACGCTGTTGCAGGCGTTGCGACTGTTCTTCCAAGAGTACCCGCTGCTTCTGGCTGTCATCGATCTGACTGGTGAGCAGGTTGAGTTCATCGCTCAGGCGCTGGTTATAACTAAGGGCATCTTTTAACAGCGGCGGGCTGTCTGTGGCTGCATCGGTCAGCTTGCGGTTGGCCTCGATGGTTTTCTCCGTCTCGGCCCGGCGCAGGGTGCTGATATGCTCTTGCAGGCTGGCGATACGCTTTTCCAGGTCGGCGGTTTGGCGCTCCAGCAATTGACGGCGAAGGTCCGCCAGGGTGGAACGGTTGGGGGCACTGAGTTGTTCCAGTTCCAGCATCCGCACCTGACTGCTAAGGGCATCGCGACGGGTGCTGAGCTGCCATTGCAGTGCTTCGGCGACGGGGCCGTTACTGCCTTTGCGGTTTTCTTGGCTGAGGCTGTCGAGGGTGGCATCCAGCTCGGCTTTACGCAGGCTGAGTTCTTCCCGTAACGATAGGCTGCGGCTGCCGATCAGGTTGATTTCGGTGCGTAGGGCGCTCAGCTGATTTTGCAGTTCATAGAGCTCAGCATTATGCAGGGACAGCTCCTGCTCGAGTTGTTCCAGCTTCAAGGAGCGGTAGTCTGGCAGTTCGGCGGTACGGTATTGGTTGAGCTCTTTTTGCAAGCGGCCGTTAGTCTGACTAAAGCCTTTGAGCAGGCGATCATATTCCTCGATCTGTGCCTGATACTGTTGGCGCTCCTGCACCTGTTGAATAACTTGCGAGTAGAGCTCACGCAGTTGGCGGGTCTGGACGCTGCTGTCATTGGCATCCAGCGCATCCAGTTTGCGCTGTGCCAGGGCTGCCGGATCAATAGGATCATTGGCCGCCAGAGCCAAGGGTAGCCAGAGACTAAGTAACAGAAGGGTAATGAACCTTTTCATGGGCAAACCTAGGGGGCACCTCAGTAATCCTGCTAACACCGCGAGTGCCACGCCGATGTTGCGGGAGCATCACCTGTCGCCCTTGCTTGTCGCTTAGCCGATCATGCCTAAGCGGGGGGCGGGAGCCTGGGCGCAGGGCAGTACGATACTGAATTCTGCCCCGCCAGCCGGGTGATTGCGTACGCTTAATTCGCCGCCGAGATTTTCTATGATTCGGTGGGAAATGGATAGCCCTATGCCGAGTCCTTGGCCCATGGGTTTGGAGGTAAAGAAGGGTTCAAACAGGCGCGGTAGATGTTCGCTGGGAATGCCTGGGCCCTGATCCAGAATGCGTAGGGCATAGCGTTGCTCTGCCAGGTTTTCGCCCTTGATCAGAATCCGTCCCTGCGGCAACTCTTGCATGGCTTGGGCAGCATTGGTGAGCAGATTGACTAGCACCTGTTCGAGCTGCAGCATGTCGCCCTGTACCCATTGTTGGCGACAAGCAGGATCAATACTGAGTTCGATGCGTTGTTTATCCAGCAGGCCTTGCATGATGGCCTGGGCACCTTCCAGTACCAGCTGCCATTGCACGGGTTCTGGCGTGCCGCTGGATTTACGGGCAAATACCTTGAACTGGGCAATTTGCTTGGCCATTCGTTCGGTGAGCTGACGGATGGCGCTGAGGTTAGTGTCCACCTGTTGATGTTGCCCTCGGGCCAACAGGGTTTGGGCATTGTCGGTGTAACTGCGGATAGCCGCCAGCGGCTGGTTAAGCTCATGGTTGATACCGGCGGACATCTGCCCCAACAGGGCCAGTTTGGCGGTCTGGATCAGCTCATTCTGGGTGCGCTGGTGTTCAGCGATTTCCTGCTGTAAGCGTTCGTTGGAGCGGGTAAGGTCGGCGGTGCGCTCTTCGACTCTGCTTTCCAGTTTGTCGCGGGCCTGACGCAAGGCTTCTTCATACCGTTTACGTTCGGTGATGTCGTGCACGGTGATGAGGAATTTACGTTCGTCCTGTAGATGCATGTCGCCAATCACCCACTCCATCGGGAAGGCAGTGCCATCCTGACGGCGACCACGGGTTTCCAACAGGCTGATGGGCTGGCGGGCCGGATCACGTTGCAGTTTCAGATGTTGGAGTTGTTGCCAGCACAGGCCGCGATCCTCGGGTTCAATCAGGCGGCTAAAAAATTCCCCTTTAATGGCTGCCCAGTTGTAGCCAAACAGAGATTCTGCCATGGGGTTGAAGGATTCAATCCGGCCTTCGCTATCAAGGGTAATCAAACCGGCATGGGTGTTATCAATAATGGCCTGGATACGTGCCTTGTTAAGGGCATGGGTCTGGCTGGTATGGTGGCGGAATGCTTCCCGCTCGTGGCGTATCCGCCGGCGCAGGCGGATAAATACCAGGGTGAGTACTGCCGACAGATACAAAAAGGCCACTAACAGGGCGTTATAGGCCACTTGGGCGTAGGCTGAGCTGAGCTGGGTAAAGGCAATCAGGTTAAAGTCGTATTCGGGCAGTGGGTTGCTTTGCAGCAGGTAGTCGGCCCCCTCTACACCATCCAGGGTTTTGGGATCGGCCGCTTGGCCTTCCAGTAGGGTGATCAAGCGGGTTTGCTCGCTGAGCTGACGGCCTTCCAGTACCGGTAACGGTGAAAGTTCTTGATCGCCATAGCGCAGACTCTGCATGAGCCGATCCTGATCGGAGCGACTAAGGGGAGACAGGGTTTTGAGCTGCCATTCCGGGCGGGTGCTGATGAAAATCACCCCATCCTTATCGGTCACGACAAATTCACTTTGATCTTGCTGCCACAGGCTTTCCAGCTTGGAGAAGGCCACCTTGACCACCACGATGCCGAGAATGTCGGCCCCCATATGAATGGGGTAGGAGAAAAAGTAGCCCCTCACCTTGGAGGTGGTGCCCAGAGCGTAATAGCGTCCAGGTTTACCAGCCATGGCTTGGGTAAAGTAGGGCCGGTAACTGAAGTTTTTGCCGACAAAGGAGTCATCCTCCATCCAGTTGCTGGAGGCCAGGGTGTCACCGCGGGTGTCCATCAAATAGATCACCGAAGCGCCAGCGATGTCATTGAGGGTGCGCAGGCGCTGATTGATCTGGCGCTGAATCTGTATATCGCCGGGCTGGAGCAAGGCGCGGGTGAGGTCAGGGTGAGTGGCGAGTAGCTCTGGCAGGTATTCGTATTTGGAGAGCTCGCGCTCCAGGCTGATGCGAAAGCGTTCCAATTGACTATTGCTTTGGCTCTGGAGTTCATCCATCGCACTGCGATGAGTCCAGTAAGCGGTTTGCCAGACCAGAATGACGCCCAAGGCAATCGCCACCAGTACCCCCAGGGATAACCATGTACGTCGGGAGTGAATGACAGGCAATTGCATAGCAGCTCCAACTGAAGTGGTGGGGGCGTCTGGCGTTAGTCTAACAGGCCAGGACTGTGTTGATTATTCCTTAGTCGCGCCTGACAATCGAGCCTGGCAGCAGGGAGGAGTCAAAGATGCAGGCCATATGGGGGGCGCTGGGCCCAGTTTTTATGATGGTAATGCTGGGTTGGGGATTGCGGCGTTTAGCCTTTCCGGGGCCTGAGTTTTGGCCTCTAGTGGAGCGCTTTACTTACTATCTGCTGTTTCCAGCGTTGCTGGTGCATAAATTGGCCACCGCTGATTTTAGTGCAGTGGCGGTGGCTAAGGTGGGGTTGGGGGTGCTGTTGTTGCTGGGGTTGGGCACCTTGCTGCTGTACCTGTGGCAACGCTTTCGCCCGGAACCAGGGCCAGTATTTACCTCGGTGTATCAGGGCGGTATTCGCTTTAATACCTATGTGGGGCTGGCGGCGGCAGAGCAGCTCTTTGGTGCTCAGGGCCTGGCGGTGGCGGCACTGATTATGGCGGTGATGATTCCGACGGTGAATGTGCTCTGTGTGTTGGTATTTGCCCGTTACGGCAGTCAGCAGGCACCTGGTTGGCGGCAAACGCTGCAGCAGTTGCTGCGAAACCCACTGATCCTGGCCTGTGTGCTGGGGATGTTGCTCAACGCCAGTGGCCTCGGCCTGCCCGGTTGGAGTGCAGATACATTGGCAATTCTAGGGCAGGCGGCACTGCCGCTGGGGCTGTTAGCTGTGGGGGTGGCGATTGATTTGCGTGCATTGCAGGGAGCCTCTGCGCCGCTGCTGGTTTCCAGTATTTGCAAGTTTATCGCCATGCCATTACTGGCCTGGCTGCTGGCTTGGGGGTTGCAACTGGGAGAGCTAAGCAGTCAGCTGCTGGTGGTGTTTGCTGCCTTGCCGACCGCTTCCTCGGCTTATATTTTGGCGCGTCAGCTCGGTGGAGCCGCACCCTTGATGGCTAATATCATCACCCTGCAAACCCTGGCGGCGATGCTGGCGTTGCCATTATGGCTGGCACTTTTGCTGCACTAATTCTCTACCTACGCATAGATATTGCATTGACCGGCCTGCTCTAAGCGCGGCAATAACAGCGATAGCGCAGGCCGGTATTGCGCGATCAGGTTCAAGCTAGAGCCGTCAGGGTTTGAGGTGTTGCATAATCCATTGCCATTCAAACTCACTGACCGGCTGTACCGATAAGCGGCTGCGTTTTAGCAGTGCCATCTCGCTCAGAGCTGGACAGGTTTTTAGTTGTTGCAAGCTGACCACCTTAGGCCAGCGTTCAACCAGCTCGACCTCAACCTGGAACCAGCGGGGATTATCCGGGCTGCTTTTCGGATCAAAGTAGGGGGATTCGGGTTGCCAGGCACTGGGATCCGGGTGAGCGGCACGGCAGACTCGCACCACTCCTGCAATACCGGGTACAGGGCAGCTGGAATGGTAGAAGAAAGCCAGGTCATCCAGTTGCAGTTGATCACGCAAATAATTACGCGCTTGATAGTTACGTACACCTTCCCAGCCTGTGCGCTGTTGCGGGGATTGTTGCAGGTGGTCGATGCCAAAGGTGTCGGGTTCACTCTTGAGTAACCAGTAGGCCATGACGCCTCCTTTTATTTTGTTACCGATCTTTTAATCAAGGAAGAATATGCTACTTTATGGTGCAATTTTTGTACGGCGCTCTGGGAGGAATAGCGTTGCCATGAACAGTCGGCCCGACATGCTGACCCTGCTGTTTGTCATTTTTCTGGCGGGAATCTTTATCACCAGTTATAGCCAGAGTGACCTACAACTGACTTTTTTGATCCAGCAGTTGTTTGGTACAGCGAGTTAATCTCCCCAGCTTTCTCAAACCCCGTCAGTGTACGGGGTTTTTGTTATTCTTTGCTGCCGTCTGTGGGCATGGCCTGATAAAGGCGGCTATCAGTGAGAATGGCGCTTAGCGGAATATCCCAGCTGGCCAAAGGTAAGTGTTCCACCTTTTGGCACTCATGGGCTAAACCGAGCAGGCGGGGTTTGCCCCAGTTAGGCTGGCGATTTAAAAATGCGAAGGTGCGGTCATAGTAACCGCCTCCCATACCCAGACGCCCTCCCTGTGGATCAAATGCCACCAGAGGCATGCACACCAAGTCCAGCGTCCAGGGGAGTCGGCGCCGATGTGGCTGTAACGGCGGCTCCGGAATACGGTATTGATTAAGCCGCAGACGGGTATCCTGTTGGTAAGGTAAAAACCACAGGCGGTTATGACTCAGTGGGTGCAAGACCGGCAGATAGACCTGTTTACCCTGTTGCCAGGCCAGCTCAATCAAGGGGCGGGTATCAATTTCACCATCATTACTTAAATACAGTGCCAGGTGACGACTGCGTTTAAACCAGGGATGCTGGCTAAAATGACGAACCAGAGCCTGGGCAGCATGACGCTGTTGAGCAGGGCTGAGTGCCCGTCGACGTCGACGCATTTCACGCCGCAGTTGCTGGCGTATATCGTTACTGGAAGAGGACATGAAAGAAGAGAACTCCCCGATGATGCCGTTATCCGCTTAGACCCTGAACCATAAGGTTCAGAGCGGGAGCGCCTGAAGTTCTGGAAGGCTTTCCGTCAAGCGGACATGCACAGAAGAACTCACGAGACACCCCCTGGCAAAGGTGATTATCGGCTCAAGGGATTTAGCAGATGTATCGAACACCCCAGGGAGCTTGAGCCGATTATACACCTCTGAAGGCAGATGTCAGGACTTGACATTAGCCCGATCTAAACCGCATGACTTAGTCTTCGTCGTGGTTTAGCACCTGCTCCAGTTTGGAGGTTAGCTCCCGTGCCTGGCGATCCACCTGTTCAGAATCGCGTTGCAATTGCAGTAATTCGTGGGCGAGATTGAGCGCGGTCATCACGGCGATACGCTCCAGCCCGTAAACTTTGCCACTGTGTTTGACCTGACGCATGCGTTGGTCGAGTAAACGGGCGGAGGCGATCAGCTCATCGCGTTGCTCTTCGGGGCAGTTGATCAAAAACTCTTTGTCCAGAATCTGGACATTAACGGTAGTAGTCAAAGGGCGACTCATAGATTGGGCTCCAGACCCTCAAGGCGTTGCAGCAATTGCTGCAGGCGTTGACGGGCGAGTTGGTCTTGCTCTTGCCAGTATAGCTGTTGTTGTTGCCAAGCTTGAGCCTGACGCCGTAACTGCTGGTTTTCCTCCTGTAAAGCGCGGTAGCGTTGCATGAGGTTGTCGAGGCGCTCGGCCAAGGTATCCAGTTCGCGGTGATGCATGGTAAGCACTAACTAAGTGGCTGCGGTTTCCTGCCCAAGGGGGCGGGTAGTATGATAATGGAGCCCTATGCAATTTGCATGAGTCTCAACTCAGGTTCTGCTAATGTCTTCACCTACACATCAATTGCCCAATTTCGACGCCTTGAGCGATCTATTTATCAAGCTCGGCGCCCTGGGCTCCCCCTCCGAACTCCACGGCATGCTCTGTGGATACCTCACTGCTGGCACCCGTTGGCCGCTGGACGAGTGGCTGCAACAGGCCGCCCGTATGCTCGATATCGAGCCCCAGCAGGGTCATGACAGCAAAACTCTATTGTCGCAGCTGTATGAGGCGACCCTGGCGCAGCTACAGGATGGCATGTTTGATTTTAGTTTAGTGTTGCCCGATGAAAGCTATAGCCTAGATGAACGTGCGCAATCCTTAGGGGGGTGGTGCTATGGCTATCTCAATGGCTTTGGCCTGGGGGGTGGCAGCTTAACGGATAAAACCTCGGCGGATGTCAAAGAGTCGTTGGAGGATTTCAGCCGTTTCTCTCAGCTCAGTGAAGTTCAGTTGGATGAGCAGGACGCTGACGAGGCCGACTTTACCGAGGTCTATGAGTATGTACGGGTTGCCACGGTGATGATTTTTATGGAGTTTAATGCCGTTCAGGCTGAGCAAACACCGCCCACCATTCACTAATTGAGTACAGGCGAGTCTATGCAAACACTGGCTTTTAGCGAATATGGCGAACGTCGCGCACGTCTGCTGGCGGCCTTGGGAGAGGATGGGGTCGCCCTGATTCCGGCGGCTGAGCCGAGCCTGCGTAACCGTGATGTGGATTTTTATTTTCGTCAGGATAGCGATTTTTATTATCTGACCGGCTTTGCCGAGCCCTATGCCTGGCTGGTGCTGCTACCGGGACGGCAGGAAGGCCAGGTGGTGATGTTCTGCCAGCCACGGGATAAAGAGCGAGAAATCTGGGACGGCTATCGTGCCGGCCCTGAAGGCTGCATGGAGCGCTTCGGTGCAGACCAAGCTTTTAACCTGGACCAGTTGGATAGCCAGCTGCCGCAGTTGCTTGCTAATCGTCAGCGCCTGTATGTGGACTTGGGGCAGCAGCCTGAGCGGGATAAACGGGTGCTGAGCTGGTTACAGCAAACGGCGGCCTTGGCCCGACAGGGGATGACGGCTCCGCAGCAGATCCAGTCACTCGCCTCCATCCTGCATGAGATGCGCCTGTTTAAGAGCGCGGCGGAGATCGAGATGATGCGTGCTGCCGGCCAGTTGTCGGCGCTGGGCCATCGCGCCGCGATGCAGCAATGTCGTCCAGGGATGTGGGAATATCAGCTCGAAGCAGCAATCAACCATGTCTTTATGCAGCATGGCAGTCGTTGGCCTGCCTATAACGCCATTGTCGGTGGGGGGGCGAATGCCTGTGTGCTGCACTACAACGACAACAACCGCCCTCTGCAGGAGGGGGATTTGGTGCTGATCGATGCCGGTTGTGAGCTGGATTACTATGCCGGTGACATTACCCGTACCTTCCCAGTTAATGGCCGTTTCAGTGCTGAGCAGCGGGCACTCTATGAGGTGGTGCTGCATGCCCAGCGGGCCTGTATTGAATTGGTTCGCCCCGGCACGCCCTGGGATCAGGTGCATGAAGCCTCCACCCGCTTACTGACCGAAGGCCTGTTGGCCCTGGGGCTGCTGCAAGGTGAGCTGAATGAGCTGGTCGAGACCGGCGCCTATAAGCGTTTTTACATGCACCGCATCGGTCATTGGTTGGGCATGGATGTACACGATGTGGGTAGTTATCGTCAGGCTAATGGTGCTTGGCGTGAGCTGGCAGCGGGGATGGTGATGACGGTCGAGCCGGGGCTGTATATTGCGCCGGACGATGAAAGTGTGGCGCCGCGCTGGCGTGGTCTGGGGATTCGTATTGAAGATGATGTGCTGGTCACGGCTGAGGGGCCAGAAGTGCTCACCGCCGCAGTACCCACCGCTATTGATGAGATTGAAGCCCTGATGCAGGGAGGCTGAGATGGACTATGACCTGGTAATCGTCGGTGGTGGCCTGGTAGGGGCCAGTTTAGCCGTTGCTTTGCTACCGGCGAGCCAGCGTTTTGGTTGGCGGATGGCGGTGGTGGAGCCCTTTCCACTACCGGCCCAGGCTGCCCCTGACTTTCAGCCCAGCTTTGATGCCCGGGGCACCGCTTTCTCCTATGGTACCCGTTTGCTCTATGAGGAGATGGGGGTGTGGCAGGCGCTGTCCAGTCAAGCGGAGCCGATTCGGCATATTCATGTGTCTGATCAAGGCCGCTACGGTGCGACTCGCCTGCATGCGGATGAAGAGGGGGTGCCGGCGCTGGGCTACGTGGTGGAGAATCACTGGGTCGGCCAAGTGTTACTGACTCACCTGCAGCAGCATGGCGGTGAGCAACTGCATTGGTATTGTCCCGCCCAGGTTGAACACCTGCAGGCATTGGCTGGCGGCATGCAGGTACAGCTGCAGGATGGTCAGCAGCTGCGTGCCCGTTTAGTGATTTTGGCAGATGGCGGGCGCTCGCAATTAAGTGAACGTCTGGGTTTGGAATATCAGGAAAGTCCCTATCATCAGCATGCCCTGGTGACCACGCTGGCCAGCCGCCAGCCTCATCAGGGTTGGGCATTTGAACGCTTTACTGGCGAAGGTCCCCTGGCATTGCTGCCATTACCGGCCTATCAGGGCCAGTCCCGTTCGGCCTTGGTTTGGACCACACCGGAAGAGCTGATTGATGAGCGCATGGGTTGGGATGATCAGTACTTCTGTCAGCAAGTCCAACAGGTGTTTGGTCAGCGTCTGGGACGCTTTACCCAGGCCGGTGAGCGCTATCACTATCCGTTGAAACTGCGCTTGGCGAAGGAGCAGGTGCGTCCTCATCTGGTGGTGTTGGGCAATGCGGCCCATGCGCTGCATCCCATCGCCGGACAAGGCTATAACCTGGCGTTAAGAGGGGTGATGGCCCTGGCTGAACAATTGATCCACAGTCATCTGCAGGGTCAGGAATTGGGACAGCTCAGTAGCTTGCAGGCCTATTTGGCCAGCCGTCAGCAGGATCAATGGCAGACCATTGCCTTCAGTGACAAGGTGATGAAGTTGTTTTCCAATACTCACCCGGCGTTGGGATTGGCACGGGATTTAGGCCTGGTTGGTCTTAATCTGTGTAGCCCGGCCCGTCATCAATTAGCCAGGGCGGCGATGGGCTTGCAGAGTCCATTGGTGAACCTGGGGCTGCCACAATGAGGCTCAGTCGATGAAAAATGAGAAGGTGGCGGAGTTTGACCTGATTGTGGTGGGGGCCGGTATGGTCGGCGCCGCAGCCGCCTTGGGTGCTGCCCGTCAGGGGTGGCAGGTCGCCTTAGTCGATCCTCAGCCTCTGGTGTTGCAGGAGCCTGTACTGACGGAACAGGTCGATGACTATGATCTGCGAGTCAGCGCCCTCACCGAGTCGAGTCGGCAGTTGTTGGAGCACTTGGGGGTATGGGGGGCAATGCAGGGCTGGCGGGTTTGCCCTTATCGCCATATGCGGGTATGGGACGGTGAAGGCACCGGTGCGATTGAATTCAATGCCAGTGAGTTGCAGCGCCCTAACCTGGGACACATTGTTGAGAATAGAGTGACCCAGCAGGCACTATGGCAGGCCATTTTGCAGGCTGGAATCGCACATTTTGCCGGTAAGGTGACGGCCTTGACGGGAGTGCAGGCGGGCCAGCGTCAGTTGCAACTGGACACGGGTGTCAGTCTGCAGGCACGACTCATCGTTGGCGCCGATGGTGCTTTGTCCAGTGTGCGGCGCTTGGTGGGGATTCCCTTACTGGAGCGTGATTATGGTCACCATGCACTGGTGGCCAGCATTGCGCTGCAGCAGAGCCATGACTATGCCGCCTGGCAGCGCTTTATGCCGACCGGGCCCTTGGCTATTCTGCCCTTTGCTCATCCCCAGCACGCCTCCATCGTTTGGTCGACATTACCCGAGCAGGCGGATGCCTTGCTGGCGCTGTCTGCTGGGGCGTTTGCTACGGAGCTGACCCAGGCGTTAGAAGGACGTTTGGGCCAGGTGCAGGCGGTTAGTCAGCGCATGGCGGTGCCACTACGGATGCGTCATGCCCAGTATTACTGGCGCGATGGCGTGGTGCTGTTAGGGGATGCCGCACACACGATTCATCCTTTGGCGGGGCAGGGGGTAAACCTTGGTTTTAAAGATGTGATGGCACTGTTGGAATGCCTGGCGTACGCCTGGCAGCGCCAACTTAATCCTGGTATGGCGAGGATCCTGGCGCGTTACCAGCGCCAGCGCAAACTGGATAACTGGTTGGTGCAGGGGGCAATGGGTGCTTTTAAGCAGGTCTTTGCCAGTCGCCACCCCCTGTTGACCCTGGGGCGCAACCTTGGCCTTTCCACAGTGAATGATCTACCTTTGCTAAAACAGCAGCTCGCGGCCCAGGCGATGGGCCTGCATTAAGTGAATACATTGAGGAGACGTTGTAAATGAGCCAGATTCCCAGTGAGCTCAAGTATGTCAGTACCCACGAGTGGATACGTCTTGAAGATGATGGCAGTGTGACCATCGGTATTACTGATCATGCCCAACAGTTACTGGGGGATGTGGTCTATGTCGAGTTGCCGGAAGTGGAAACCACCTTTAACGCCGGTGATGATGCGGGTGTGGTGGAGTCGGTCAAGGCCGCCTCTGATCTTTATGCGCCCCTGTCTGGTGAGGTGTTGGAAGTGAATGAAGCTCTGGCCGATACGCCGGAGATGGTTAACCAGGATCCTTACGGACAGGGCTGGTTTTTCCGCATGCGTCCCTCTGACCCCGATGAGTTGTTAGAGCTGCTCGATGCCGATGCCTATGCGGAGCTGTGTGAGGAGGAAAGCGCATAAGCGCTTGGCTATCCGTATAGCCTGTGAATAAAAATGGCGGCCCTGAGCCGCCATTTTTATGTATCCACAATTGCAGAATCGTTTAGCTTAGAGCCGCCACTGGTAGTTATCGGAGCGTAGGCCCATATCATTGAGGCGTTCGGTTAGGTTGGCCAGTTCGTCTTCATCCAAATGCAGATGATCGAGAATGGCGCTCTGCCATTTGAGCCATTCCAGGTCTTTCTCCTGCTTGCCCAGTACACGATAGAGACCACAAATGTGCTCAGCGGTTTTGAGTACTGCAATCAGGGTGCGCTTGCGCTGGTCTTCATCATGTTTGAACACCTGGAGCAGATTATGGTGATCATAGATAGCGCTGCAGATTTGCTCAGGCAGGTGCCAGGAGCGTGCTAGGAAGTAACCTACTGTTGCATGGTTGGTGGAGAGAAATTGATCTTCCACCTGATTGATTTTGCCTTTTTGATAGCCCACTGCGATCACCGCCCGGTAATCACGGAAGCGCTTGAGCATCATGGGAATGCCGACATTGTGGAACAGTCCCAGGGTGTAAGTCTCTTCGGGGTTAGCAATGTTCAGTTCACGGGCAAGGGTCACGCAGGCCAGGGCGACATCCTGGGCGGTATCCCAAAAACGTTGCAATACCTCATCCTGCTCATTGCCCATCGCCTTGCGTAAAGACAGTGCATTGACGATGTTGAGAGTATTGCTTAGCCCCATCAGGTTAGTGGCATGCTGAACTGAAGCAACCTTACGCGGCAAGCCAAAAAATGGAGAGTTCACCGTCTTCAGAACGGCGGCGGCCAGGCCCACATCCTGGCTGATAATATCGGCAATCTCGCTTTGGCTGGGCTCAGGTTTGGCGCACTCCATATGCAGGTCAACCAAGACCTGAGGTTGGGGTGGAATGCTCATGCCCTGTAGGGCCTTGGAGATTTTTTCATCATCCAGGGATGGCATCTGATCAGACATAGTGCAACAACTTCCGTGAACTGGTAACGCGACTTGGGAGTATACCCGAGACGGGAGCTTTATAGATAAAGATGAGGTATAAAGTTTTCTCGCCTTAGGCATTTTGTTGGTTAGAAAAAAAACAATATCAAGGGACGTCCCGTGACAAAGTGGCAGTGGAATATGCAAAGCAGGGAGTCTTGGACTGCTGTGCATCCACGCAGGTGGACGGCACCGACACAGCAGTTAGGCAAAGGAAGCATCTATGCGCTGGTTGTGGTTATGGGTGATAGGGTTAGCAGTTAGCACCCCTCTGACCTGGGCTGAAACCCGGGTGAGTCTGCAATTGAAGTGGCAGCATCAGTTTCAGTTTGCGGGTTACTATGCGGCGCTGGAAAAAGGCTATTACCAGCAAGCCGGCCTGCAGGTGGAGTTGCGCCCAGCCAAGCCTGGCATGGATGTGGTCGATGAGGTGTTGTCAGGACGTGCCGACTTTGGTGTGGGTAACTCGGATTTGCTGCTCTGGCGGCAACGGGGCTATCCGGTGGTGGTGTTGGCGGCCATTATGCAGCACTCACCTTTAGCCCTCGTGGTGCGAGATGACTTCGGCATTCGCAATGTGCATGACCTGCTGGGGCAGCGTGTCATGTTGGAGCCAAACTCGGCTGAAATTCTGGCTTACTTTCGTCGTGAGCAGCTCGATACCAGTCAATTCGAGTGGGTACCGCACTCCTTCAGCATGGATGAGATTATCAATGCTAAGGTGCAGGCCGCTTCTGTCTATATCACCGATGAACCCTTTGAGCTGAGCAATTTGGGGGTCAGTCACCGCATCTTTAGCCCGGCGGCGGCTGGTATCGACTTTTATGGTGATAACTTATTTACCCGCGAGGCGCTGCTGGAGCAGCAAGCTGATGTGGTACAAGCCTTTCGGGCTGCCAGTTTAAAGGGCTGGGAATATGCTATGGCTCACCCGCAAGAGGTAATGAGCTGGCTACGTCAACGTTACCCCTCCTCCCATACGGATGAGCACCTGCTGTATGAAGCGCAGCAAATGCGTCATTTGGTGCAACCGGATATCGTTCCCCCTGGTTACATGCATGTGGGTCGTTGGCGCCATATCGCCCAGGTCTACAGTGAGGTGGGCATGTTGCCTGCTGACTTTGAGCTGGAAGGTTTTCTCTATGATGAGGGTAGTCCTGGGCCGCGTTGGCTCTATGTCACTATCTTTGTAGTGTTGTTATTGGCCTCCGTCATTGCACTGGTGGCGCTCTATATCTTCCTGCTTAACCGACGTTTAAAGGAAAGTGAACAGCACTATCGACTGTTGGCCAAGCATGTCTTTGATGTGATTTGGACGGTGGATATGCAGGGCAACTTTACCTATGTCAGCCCCTCCGTTGAACGTTTGCGCGGCTATCGTCCCGATGAGGTGATAGGGCGCTCCCTGCGTGATGCACTGTGTCCGGATTCCGCTCGTTGGGCCTGGAAAGGCTTTCAGTATTTCCAGCAAACCGGCATGGTCGAGCGCCGCAATTGGGAATTGGAGCAGCCTTGCAAAGATGGCTCCAGCGTCTGGACCGATGTCACCATTAACATTCTGCGCGATGAGTTGGGGCGGCCAGAAGGTTTGGTAGGGGTAACCCGGGATATCAGTGATCGACGCCGGGTACGGGATGCATTGGTGACCCGAGCAGCGGCGATTGAAGCTGCCGCGGAGGCGGTGGTGATTACCGATGCCAGAGGGCTGATTGAGCATGTTAACCCTGCTTTTGTGCGTATGACGGGGCACACCCAGGAGTCGGTGATTGGCAAAACCCTGCTTAAGGTAGGGGTGCTGTTACGGGATCAGCGCTTGAAAAGTATTATTCGAGTGTTGCGTAAACAGCAGCAATGGCGGGGAGAGACCCTGGTGCAGTCGCGCTGGGGAGGCCAGGCCGATGTCTCCATGACAGTGGCAGCACTGCATAACGATCAGGATGAAGTCACACACTATGTGGTGGTTATGCATGACATCACCGAGCCGAAACGCCTGGAAAAAGAGCTCACTCGTTTGGCGCATTATGACAGCCTGACTGGTCTGCCAAATCGGGCTTATTTCTTTAAATTGGGCCGCCAGGCCTTGGCTAAGCCTGGAGCCAGGGCGGGCCTGATTTTTATGGACTTAGATGGCTTTAAAGCAGTGAACGACCTGCATGGCCATGAGGCAGGTGATCAGCTATTACAGCAAATTGCGGCGATGCTACGCGAACGAGTGAGTGATTCGGCGTTAGTGACCCGAATGGGGGGGGATGAGTTCCTTTTGCTGTTACCTCACCTGGAAAGCCCGTTACAACTTGAGCAGGTGGCGGAGGCCATTTTACAGGAGTTGCGCCATCCGCTGCGTTTAAGTCCGGCGGTGGTGCAGGTTGGTGCGAGCTTAGGGCTCTGTACTTATCCGCAGCCGGCGGCATCGCTGGAAGCCATGATTCGTCTGGCAGACCAAGCCATGTATGGCGCCAAGCGTGCGGGTAAACAACAATGGCACTGGGCAGAGACTGTGCAGCAGCCCACGGATGAGTCCTGAGGCGGAATCCCCTATACTGGGCGCCTTTTTTGATGAGTATGAGGAGAGGGGAGATGTCTCTGCCGGTTTTACGTTTATTACCCAAGGCAGATCGTCGCCTGCGTGCGGGTCACCTGTGGATTTACAGCAATGAGGTCGATGTGGCGCAAACGCCATTGAAGGGCTTCAGTGCTGGTGAGCAGGTGTGGGTAGAAAATTCGGCTGGCAAAGGTATGGGCGTCGCCTATGTCAACCCTAATACCCTGATCTGTGCCCGCTTGATCAGTCGCGATGCCAAATACCCTCTGAGCAAGTCGCTACTGGTTCACCGCCTGAATCTAGCCTTGTCCCTGCGCGAAAAAGCCTTTAGTAAGCCCTATTACCGCTTGGTGTACGGTGAGGCAGATGGTTTATCCGGCCTGGTGGTGGATCGTTTTGGTGATTACCTGGTAGTGCAGATTTCCACAGCTGGTATGGAACTACAGCGGCAGGCCATCGTTGAGGCACTGGTGCAGGTAGTGAAGCCAATGGCCATTCTGTTTAAGAATGATGGCAAGTTCCGTGCAGTGGAAGGACTGGCGGAGTATGTAGAAGATGCCTACGGCAGCATGCCAGATCAGGTGGAACTGGAGGAAAATGGCGTGCGTTTCCTGGCGCCGGTAAGGGAAGGGCAGAAGACTGGCTGGTTCTATGACCATCGCCTCAATCGGGCCAGAGTGCAGCACTATGCGCCGGGGTTGAAGGTGCTGGATGTGTTTAGCTATGTCGGTGGTTGGGGAGTACAGGCAGCGGCGGCGGGTGCCGCCAGTGTGACCTGTGTGGATGCTTCAGCGCTGGCACTACAGCAGGTGGCGGCCAATGCGCAACTCAATGGTGTTGGTGAGCGGGTACAAACCCTGAAGGGTGATGCTTTCGAGACCATGAAGCAGCTGATCAACGAAGGGGAGCGCTATGACATGGTGATCCTTGATCCCCCCGCTTTTATTCAGCGTCGTAAAGATATTGCCAATGGTGAGCAGGCCTATCAGCGTGCCAATCAGTTAGCAATGCGTTTGCTGGCTAAAGACGGCTTATTGGTATCGGCCTCCTGTTCCATGCATTTGCAAACAGAGCGCTTGCTTGACATGGTACGGG
Organism: Balneatrix alpica DSM 16621; assembly: GCF_000619885.1. GTDB lineage: Bacteria > Pseudomonadota > Gammaproteobacteria > Pseudomonadales > Balneatricaceae > Balneatrix > Balneatrix alpica. The sequence continues at coordinate 83,993 of NZ_JHUZ01000014.1, forward strand.
CCACAGGGCGGGCAACGGATCGTCACGTAGTCTTGTTGGAGCGAGGTGGCCAAGGAGCGGATCATCCGGTACATGCGGCCATTAGTGAAACCGAGTATCTCAAGTCCTTGTTGTTCCGGGTAACGCCAGCGTTCTAGTGGCTCCCCAAAAAGCATCAAGCCCATCCTAGGATGGGCTTGATCGTTAAGGCAGAGCAGAGGACGAGTTTTAATCGTCGTCGTAGTCAGACCCACCTTCGGAAAAGTCAGTATCTTCCCCTTCACGCACAGAAGACAGGCTCATTGAGGGCACATAGGTGTCGTCATTGATCTTCTTCAGGTATTTCACCCAGGCGCGATGCATATCGTTGTCTGCCGGTGCCTCACCCTTCACCACTGACATCAGCTGGTGGTCATCGGGATCAACCGGAGGCAGCAGGCCATCCATCAGGGCACGGAACAGGGTGCCATACTGGGTGATCAGCTTGGTTTCTTTGATGGAGAAGTCACCTGAACCAGCCAGGCCATAGGGGTAGTTCTCATCATCAAAGTACGGCTTTTTCAAATAGTACTGGCGGTCTTTGCTCATAGACGGTTCATATACCTGAGACAGATGCTTGGCAAGCCTTTCGACTCTTGACAAGAGTCATTAATGGTCACAAAGGTTGCCCATACCAAGTTTGCGGCGATTGTCTAGGATGCCTTGCGGGCAGTACAACGAAAATTTTTGATTATTTCAATTAATATTTTTGATTAATGTGGCTGTAGTACAGTGCACTCTTTAGGACGTCGTACTGCAGTTGACCGCTGTCTTTTGGGCGCGTTGGTAGAGGATTTCCATCACCGCGGTAATGGTGTCCTGATAAGCCGCATTAGTGTGATAGACCCCATACACATCGCGACGAATACAGGGGCTCTCCTGTACCAGGTGTAAACGCTGCTCGGCTAAATAAGGGCGAACCAAACGGCGGGGCAAGTAGGCATGCCCTCCTTGTTGCAGGATCAAATCCAGCGCCATCCGGCCATGGCTGGTAAACAGCCATGGCTGCCAGTTGTTGCCTAGTTGTTGTGCGTGTTCCAACTGAAAAGCGGTGCCCCAGTCCACCATGATATATCCCTGCTCCAGGGCTTGAGTGGCCGTCAGCCCAGGCTGGCTGGAAACCATGACCAGTTCCAGGTGAGTCAGTTGGCGGGAGACCAGCTCCTGTGCTTTGGGGGGATCATAGAGCAGGGCAATGTCGAGGGTGCGGTCAAGCAGTTTACGCACCAGTACATCGCTGCTGTGAATGTCCGCGCGTAGCACTAATTCAGGTAGGGATTCATGCAAGTGTTGTAAGGCATCCTGTAGTAGGGTGTCCCACAGTCCGGCGGTGCTGGCCAAATTCAGGCTAACGCTTTGACGTCCCCGCAAAGCAACGTCCTGGCGTGCGCGCTCCCAAGCTTGCAACACATTATCGGCATGTAATAACAGGCTCTCACCGGCGGCCGTCAGTTGGATATTATTGCGTTGACGGTTAAACAGCTCACAACCGAGCAAACCTTCCAGTTGGCGAATGCGTGCACTCACCGCCGATTGAGTAAGGTAGAGGTTATCCGCTGCCCGGCCAAAATGGCGGGTTTTACAGACCTCCAGGAAGGTTTTCAGCAATTCAATATCCATTAACAATCCACAGCAGCTAAGCGCATTAAGCGCCCAGGTTAATAACGGAAAAGGCCTGCGATTGCAACTTGCAGGCAGCGCTGGGGCGGAGTATAACCGCCCCTTGCAGTTTGCGGCAGGGATAGCGCCCGCCGCCCTGCCAGGATGAGCAGACAGGAGCCGCCGTATGCAATACCACCCGATCCCCCACTCCGATTTGAAGGTCAGCAAAATTTGCCTGGGTACCATGACCTGGGGCGAGCAAAACAGTGAGGCTGAGGCCCATCAGCAACTTGATTATGCCCTGGCGGCAGGGGTGAATTTTATTGATACGGCGGAGATGTATCCGGTGCCGCCACAGCAGAGCACCCAAGGCCGAACTGAAAGCTATATTGGCAGTTGGTTGGCCAAAACCGGCAAACGGGCCGATATCGTCTTGGCGACTAAAGTGGCTGGGCCTGCGGATATGGTGCGCTACCTGCGTCCACAGCAACAACTGGACAAACGCAATATCCAGCTGGCGTTAGAGGCGAGCTTGAAGCGTTTGCAGACCGACTATATCGACCTCTATCAGGTGCACTGGCCGAGTCGCCAGACCAATTTTTTCGGCAAGCTGAATTATCAGGCGACGGATGAGGCGGAAGTCACTCCTATCCTGGAAACCCTGGAGGCGCTGGCGGAGCAGGTAAAAGCGGGCAAGATACGTTATCTGGGTTTATCCAATGAGACCCCTTGGGGGGTGATGGAGTACCTGCGCCTGGCGCGTGAGTACCATTTGCCAAGAGTGATCAGTATTCAAAACCCTTATAACCTGCTTAACCGCAGCTTTGAGGTAGGACTAGCCGAAATCGCCCACCGTGAAGGGGTCGAACTGCTGGCCTATTCCCCTCTGGCCTTTGGTGCCCTGTCTGGTAAATACCTCAAAGGGCAGTGGCCACAGGGGGCGCGGATGACGCTGTACAAACGCTTTGCCCGCTATTTCACGGAGCAGGGGATTGCCGCGACGGAGGCTTACGTGGCTCTGGCGCAGCAGCATGGCCTGAGTCCTGCGCAAATGGCCTTGGCCTATGTTAACCAGCGCCCCTTTGTTGCTGCTAATATCATAGGAGCTACCAGTTTGGAGCAGTTGCAGGAAAACCTTGGCAGCCTGACGCTGGAACTCTCCGCTGAACTGCTTGAGCAGCTGGAAGCGCTGGGGCGGCAATACTCCAACCCATGCCCCTGATTATCAACCAGAAAGATAAGGTGCTATGACCTCCAAGCGCGTATTGATTGTCGATGATGACGAGGATATCCGTCAGCTATTGTCGGATTACCTGAGTCGTCATGGTTTTCAGTGTATGACCGCGGCCGATGGAGAGGCCTTCGAACTGGTTTTTCAGGACTTTACCCCCGATTTGGTTATTTTGGATGTGATGATGCCCGGCGACGATGGTTTTACCCTCTGTCGCCGTCTGCGTCAGCATTCGCAGATTCCGGTGGTAATGCTGACCGCCAGTGCCGATGACACCGATCGTATCCTCGGCCTGGAGCTGGGGGCGGATGATTACATCGCCAAGCCTTTTAATCCGCGTGAACTGTTAGCGCGGATTAAGGCTATTCTGCGGCGTACGCAAAGTTACGGCGGTCAGGCACGTTATCTGCGCTTTGGCCCCTGGCAGCTGGATCGCACCACCCGTGAACTGGTGAGCCAAAGTGGTGAGCGCCAGGATGTATCGGGAGCGGATTTTGCCCTGCTATCGGTGTTTCTCAGCCATCCACAAAAGGTGTTGTCGCGGGATGAGTTGTTTGACTTAACCCGTGGCCGAGATGCGCCGCCGTTGGATCGTTCCATTGATGTGCATATCTGCCGTTTGCGTCAGCGCCTGGGCGAGGACGCCAAAACCCCGCAATTAATTAAAACGGTACGCGGCGCCGGTTACATCCTGGCGGTGCCAGTGGAAATGGTGGGCTAGTGAATAAACGCTGGTGGTTGCCCCGCTCACTGCGCGGTCGTTTCGTGCTGCTAATGCTGGGTGGGGTGCTGCTGGCGCAATTGATCAGCTATGGCGTCTGGTCGGCACAGGTGCGTAACAGCCACCTGGATCTGGTCGATCGGGTCTCGCGTAACCTCGCTTATAGCCTAGTTTCAACCGTACAGTTCTTTACCTCTCTGCCATTAGAGTACCGCCATCTGGTGTTAGATCAGTTGCGCAAAATGGGGGGAACGCGCTTTTTTATCAGCATCAACGATCATCTGATTCTGGTGGATGACATTGAAGACAGCCATGAAAAGCGCCTGGTGGTGAGCAATGTCTATCGTATCCTGCGCCAAGAGCTGAATGTGAAGTCAGTGTTGGTGGAGTTCTCTAAACCGGAGAACCTGCGGGTGTTGAATAATGAAACGCTGGCCATGGACTTACCCCCGCGCTGGGCCCAATCGTTGCTACTTGATCCACTTTCTTCGCCAGTCATGGTGGTGCAGATGCAGCTGGATTCATCGGCTTGGCTCTATGTGGCGACAGTGTTACCGGTACCTGGCTTTCTGCAGACTGGGGGCTGGTTAGCGGCAGATAAGCTGGCCTTTCTGAGCATTATGCTGCTGGTGGTGATTATCCTCAGTTTTATCGGCATTCGCTGGATGACCCGTCCTCTGGCGCATATAGCTAAAGCGGCGGAAGACTTGGGGCGGGATCTGGAGCAAGCGCCACTGCCTGAGTCCGGCCCTTCCGAGGTTGTGGCCACAGCCAAAGCCTTTAACCTGATGCGTGAGCGTATTCAGCGCTATCTGGAAGACCGCGAACGCCTGTTCTCTGCGATTTCCCATGACTTAAAAACGCCGATCACCCGACTGCGGCTACGTGCCGAGCTGCTGGATGATGACAACCTGCGTGAGCGTTTTGGTAAGGATCTGGCCGAGTTGGATCTGATGGTGAAAGGAGCGTTGCAGTGTGTGAAGGACACGGACATCCATGAAAATACCGAGACGATTCAGTTGGCTGATTTACTGGAGCCGATGCTGGCGGATTATCAGCTACAGGGGCGTCAAGTGCGGCTCAGTGGCCAGGCGCGGACGATTATGGGCAAACCGCTGGCATTGAAGCGCTGTTTTACCAACCTGATCGACAATGCACTGTTTTATGGTGAGCGTTGTGAGATTCAGCTGGAGGATGACGACAGCGAATTGCGGGTGCGGGTGCTGGATAATGGCCCTGGTATTCCCGAAGCGTTGTTAGAGCAGGTTTTTGAACCCTATGTGCGGCTGGAGCGCTCCCGCAGTCGTCATACCGGTGGCAGTGGCCTGGGGTTGGGCATTGCCCGTCATATCGTTCATGCCCAGGGGGGGCGTTTAACCCTGAGCAATCGTGCGGAAGGGGGGCTGGAAGCCTTGGTGCGCCTGCCCCGACAAACACAAAATGATGATGTACCGCATTGAATCCAGCCTAGGATAGCGGTACCAAATACACAGGTCTTAGTGGTTGCGACTGAACTAGGACCCTTTCACTGACTAACCAGTAATAGAAGGCGACGACCATGCAACAGCTAGTCCTGGCCAGCGGTAATCGCGGCAAACTTCGTGAGTTTAATCAGGTGCTGGGTGGGCTTGATTTTGAAGTGGTGCCCCAGTCAGCCTTTAGCGTACCGGATGCAGTGGAGTCGGGGTTGAGCTTTGTTGAAAACGCCATCATTAAGGCTCGCCACGCCGCCCGTCTAACTGGCCTGCCAGCCTTGGCCGATGATTCGGGGCTGGAGGTGGATGCCCTGAAAGGCGCGCCGGGGATTTACTCGGCCCGCTATGCTGGCGAAGGTGCCAGCGATGAGGATAACTGCGCGTTGCTATTGGAGCGGATGCGCCATATCCCTGAATCAGAACGGCAGGCCCGTTTTCACTGCGTGCTGGTCTATATGCGCCATGCCGATGATCCCGTGCCTTTGATCTGCCATGGGGCCTGGGAAGGCCGGGTTTTATTTGAGCCCCGGGGTGAGGGTGGCTTTGGCTATGCCCCGCTGTTTTGGGTGCCACAAGAAAATTGCAGTGCCGCCGAGTTAACGCCGGAGCGGAAAAACCTGCTCAGTCATCGTGGTCGCGCCCTGGCGCAGCTGTTGCAACGGCTGGAGCCATAACCTTTTTTGATGCAATACGTGACGCGGCGGCCTTATCTATGACTGTGAGTGAGGGCTGCCTTGACTTGGGAGAATGCGGGGGCTGGGCTAGAATAGCGCCCCCCAGGCCCCTAGTGGGCGACCTTAAGCTCTAAGATGGGCTGATTTATGTTGCAGTTGCCGCCGTTAAGCCTCTACATCCACATCCCCTGGTGTGTGCGTAAGTGCCCCTATTGTGATTTTAACTCCCATGCCCAGCGTGATGAGCTGCCCGAGCAAGCCTACGTGCAGCGGTTGCTGGCGGACTTGGAGGCGGAGTTGGCGGGTGCCCAGGGGCGTCCCCTTAGCTCTATCTTTATTGGCGGCGGAACCCCTAGCCTCTTTAGTGCCCAGGCGATTCAACAGCTGCTTGATGGGGTGCGAGCCCGTATTTCCTTGCAGCCAGGGTGTGAAATCACCATGGAGGCCAATCCCGGTACCTTTGAGCAGGCCCGTTTTGCCGGCTATGCCGAGGCAGGGGTCAACCGTTTGTCGGTGGGAGTGCAGAGTTTAAATGCTGAGCACTTACAGGCCTTGGGGCGGATTCATAATCCAGAAGAAGCCTTGGCAGCCCTGGCCTGCCTGCCGCAGTTAGGTATCGATAACTTTAATGTGGATTTGATGCATGGCTTGCCGGGACAGACGATTGAGCAAGCATTAACCGACCTACGCCAAGCCTTGGCATTAGCCCCACCTCATCTCTCCTGGTATCAACTGACCATTGAACCCAATACCGAGTTTTACAGCCGTCCTCCGCGTTTACCGGAGGATGAAACCCTGTGGGATATCCAGGAACAAGGCCATGCTCTGTTAGAAGCAGCCGGTTATCGCCAATATGAAACCTCCGCCTACGCCAAAGGCCGACAGGCGCAGCACAATCTGAATTACTGGCAGTTTGGTGATTATCTGGGGATAGGGGCGGGGGCCCATGGCAAGGTGACCTGGTTGAACCAGGGCCGTATCGAACGGCGGTGGAAAACCCGAATGCCGCAGCATTATCTTGACCCTGCACGTTTACTGGTGGCGGGTAGTCAGGAGGTCACGGCAGAGGAGCTGCCCTTTGAATTTATGATGAACGCCTTGCGCTTGGTGGAAGGTGTGCCCCGTAAATGGTTCGAGCAGCGCACCGGGTTGTCGCTCAGTGTCCTGTCAACGCAGGTCGAACTGGGACAAAACCGGCAGCTGCTCGAAATGAACGGAGCTGTGTTTAAACCGACGCCACTCGGGCGGCGTTATTTAAACGATTTGCTGGAGCTGTTCATCTAGCCTGGGCAAGGTTCGCATCCTGGCCCCCTAACCCGCGACTAGCCTTCCTTGTGGCGTCCTGCAGCCTCATCCGCTGAGGTGGGCATCCTGCCTCCTTGTATCCGTCCGGATACATCCTGAAACTCAGCATAGTCGCTCCCCTTGGTAGCGACTATCAGAAAAAGTCTGAATTTAGTCGGCGCTGAGGGGCCGTAATACGCTTTGGTAACCCTTTACAGGACGGGGTGTTGGAATTATTTGGTTACCAGACTGTTGTCTTTGTCAGCATTCAGTAAAGGCAGTAGCCAGTTCCCTACATGCTTGGCCAGAATGGGTTGGGCTTGGGCATTGGGATGAATGCCATCGCTTTGCATTAGCTCTGGGTTGAGCGCCACGGGTTCAATAAAGAATGGCAATACCGGCACAGCTAAGGTTTGCCCGAGTGTGGTAAAGAGTTGGGCGAAAGCATCGGCATACTGAGGTCCATAATTGGGCGGAATACGTACACCGAGTATCGCCACCCGGGCGCCCTGGGCTTGAGCCAATTCGACCATAAGAGTCAGGTTCTGTTGCAGGCTGGCTAGTGGCAGGCCGCGCAAACCGTCATTGCCGCCCAGCTCCAGCAGCACCCATTGGGGTTGATGCTGCTCAAGCAGTGCGGGCAGTCGGGCCAGGCCGCCACCGCTGGTTTCACCGCTCATGCTGGCGTTGATCAGCCGCCAATCTGGTGGCAGTTGCGGCTCTAACAGCTTGACCCAGCCCTGCTCTGCCCGCAGGCCATAGGCAGCACTGAGGCTGTCACCGACTATCATCAGGGTACTGGCTTGAGCCCAGCCACAGAGGCTTAGCCAGCCCAGTAACAGGAAACGAAAAAAAGGATTGCGCATGACGACCCTACCCTCAACAGATGTTCAACCTTTGTTGCTTGCCGACCATATCGGCAAAGTGGTGCAAACGCAATCAGGCCCTTTGACCTTGCTGGCGGATGTCAGCCTGCGGGTGGAGGCCGCGCAAACCCTGGCGATTTTAGGCCGCTCCGGCGCGGGCAAGTCGACCTTGCTGGGATTGCTGGCGGGCTTGGATGTGCCGAGTGAGGGAGCGGTCTGCTTGGATGGTAATAATCTGGCTGTCCTCAGTGAGGAGCAGCGTGCGGCTTTGCGGGCACGTTATCTCGGCTTTGTTTTTCAATCCTTTCAGCTGTTGGCAGATTTAACCGCGCTGGAAAATGTCAGCCTGCCACTGGCGCTTTGCGGCCACCCACAAGCCGAACAGGAGGCGCGTTACTGGTTGCAGCAGGTCGGGCTAGGGCAGCGCCTAAACCATACTCCGCGCCAGCTTTCAGGTGGTGAGCAACAGCGGGTGGCACTGGCCAGAGCCTTTGCCGGGCGTCCGCGGGTACTGTTTGCCGATGAACCGACGGGCAATCTGGATGAGCAGACAGGCGCACAAATTATGGAGTTGCTGTTTAACCTCAACCAGGAACTGGGCACAACCCTGATCTTGGTGACCCATGATGTCGAACTGGCGGCCCGTTGTCAGCGGCGTATCTATTTGGAAGCAGGGCAAATCCAACAGGAGGTGCAGCATGAAGGCTGACAGTCGGCCAACTGCTGGCAGTATCCTGCAATATGCCCGTTTAGGGTGGCGTGACCGTGAGTTGCGCCTACTGGTATTAGCAATCTGGCTGGCCTGTGCGGCCACCACCATGATCAGCTTTTTTGCTGATCGGTTGGAGCGTGGCTTGCAGACGCAGGCGGGGCGAATGCTAGGGGGGGACTTGGTGATCCGCAGTAGCCGCGAGGCCCCAGCAGCCTGGTGGCAGCAGGCGCAGGCATTGGGCTTGGCTGCGCCGGTGGAGGTGTTCGAATTTCCCTCGATGGCGGGGGCTGGCGAGCACTTTGCCTTGGCCAGTATCAAGGCAGTGGGTGAGGGCTATCCGCTGTATGGCCAGGCACAAATTCAGCGTCAAACTCAGGCCGAGCCGGAAACGCTGCAGCGTGGCCCCCAGCCTGGCGAGGTGTGGTTAGAGCCTCGCTTGCTCGACTTGCTGCAGCTGCAGTTGGGGGATGAGCTGCAACTGGGTTATGCCAAGCTCAAAGTAGCGGCGTTGCTGCTGGAAGAGCCCGACCCGGTGTTTGATTTTTCCAGTCTGAGTCCGCGGCTGATGATGCATGCGGCGGACTTGCCCAGTACTCAGCTTATTCAGTCGGGTAGCCGGATTCGCTACCGTTATCTTTTGGCGGGCAACGGTGCTGAGATTGAGCGCTTTAAGGCCTGGCTGGAGCCGCAGTTAGGGCCGGGGGTGCGAATCCAAGATCCACAGCAGGGCAATCCTCGCTTAGCCGCTGCGCTGGAGCGGGTGCGCCAGTATTTGTCCCTGGGTAGTGTGTTGGCGGTGGTGCTGGCGGGAATCACCCTGGCGCTGGCGGCGCGTCACTACAGTCAACGTCATGTTGATGAGATTGCCCTGTGGCGCTGCCTGGGCCTGAAGCGTTCGACTCTGGCCTGGATGCTGGGCGCCCGTCTGGGCTGGCTGAGTTTGTTGGCGGTGTTATTGGGGGTGGCCAGTGGCGCCCTGGCGCAGCAGGGGCTGGTGCTGATTTTCGCTGACTGGCTACCGAATCCCATGCCGGCGTTGAGCTGGGTGCCAGCCTGGAGCGGGGTGCTAACCGCGCTGTTGTTATTGGGGGCGCTGGTGTTGCCGGATTGGTGGCAACTGTTGAAGGTCAGTCCCCTGCGTGTGTTCCGTCGCGAGATCAGTTGGCCGCAGTTAGGACGCTGGCTAAGTCTGGGCCTGGCCTTGCTGGCATTGTTAGGCTGGCTGTGGCTGCAAAGTCGAGAGCCCAGGCTCACCCTGGCGATGGGGGCGGGTTTAGTGGTGGCGTTAGGGCTGATTTATGGTGTGGCCTGGCTGCTGGTGAAGGCATTAAAAGACCGTCTGGGTCAGCGCCTGCCGCTGGGCAGTTGGGCGCCGTTGCAAATCGCCGCCTTTAGCTTGGTGGGCATTGCCATCGGCTTGGCGATGTTGATGCGCACTGAATTGATTGCTAGCTGGCAACAACAGTTGCCGGAGCAGGCGCCTAATTACTTTGCCCTGAACATTCAGCCCTGGGAGCGGCAGGCAGTCGCTGACTTTATGCAGCAACAGGGCTGGGATGATAACCCCCTCTATCCGCTGGCCCGTGGGCGGGTGGTGGCGATTAATGATCAGCCTGTGGAGCAGCAGCCAGGGGTGAGTAAGGAGGGGCGTCATACCCTGGAGCGAGAGCTTAACCTGACCTGGGCCGAGCAACCGGGCAACGATAATGCAATCCTAGAGGGACAGTTCTGGCCTGCGGACAGCCAGGGGGCAGAATTTTCCGCTGAACAGGGTTTTGCCGAGAGTTTGAATTTAAAACTGGGGGATGAGCTGCGCTTTGATATTGGCGGCAGCCTGGTCAGTGCCAAGCTCACCAGTATTCGCACCGTGGATTGGAACTCATTTAATCCGAACTTCTTTGTCATTTTTTCGCCCAAGGTGTTAGGGGAGCTGGCCAGCGCGGCGATGACCAGTTTCTATGTGGCACCGGAGCAGGAGTCGAGGCTGACGGAGTTTAGCCAGCGCTGGCCAACGGTGAGCCTGGTGGGAATCAACCCCCTGCTTGAGCAGTTCCGCCGCATCCTCAGTCAGTTGACGCAGGCGGTGCAGTACCTGTTTGTATTCTTGTTGCTGGCGGCCTGGTTGGTGTTGGTGGCGGTGATTCAGATTAATCTACCAGAGCGCCAGCGGGAGCAATTGGTGCTGCATACCCTGGGGGTACCCAGAGCCTTGTTACGGCGACGTTTGCGCTGGGAGTTTCTCTGCCTGGGCGGCCTGGCTGGCGTGTTGGCGGCGGTGGCAACCCTGTTGCTGGGCTGGCTGGTGTTTGTGCTGCTGTTGGGGTGGGGCATGCCACAACCCTGGTGGTTAGTGTTCTGGCCGGTGCTGGCGGCGTTGATGGTCACCTTACCTGCCTTATGGATGCTAAGGGGAATTGGCCAGCAACCGCCCTGGCAATGGCTACGGCAGTTGGATTAAGGCTGGCGTTAGTGAGGAGTAGCAGCGAGTTGAGAGCCGACAGAAGCCCCGCTTGGGGCTTCGCTGTTTACGCCGATTGGTAGGGAGGAAGGTTGCCGGCAATTAGGGCGGCGGCAGTTGGTAAGGACACTCCTGCGCCTCAGGCAGTAAGGTTAGCTGCATGATAGTACCGCCAGCGGGATTATCCTGTACCGCCAGGTGCCAGTCGTAGAGTTGGCAGAGCTGACGGACAATGGCAAGGCCGAGACCGCTGCCGCCGGTATGCTGGTTGCGTGAGCTTTCCAAACGATAGAAGGGCTCAAAGATGCGCTCTTTGGCTTCATCCGGAATCCCAGGGCCGCGATCAATAATGCGTAGCATCAGCTCGGGGCCGCGCATGCTTAGCTCCACCCGTACTAGCGCTTCACCGCTGTAACGCAGGGCATTTTCGATCAGGTTAGAGGCCACCCGCTTAAATGCCAGCCAGGGCAGCTGTAATTGCTCTGGCAAGCTGCTGGTGTCGCCCAGCTCGATCCGCTCCGGGTGAATATCCTGTAGCTCCTCCAGTAACACCAGTGTGTCCAGGGTCTCTGCCTGTTGGGGTTCAAAGCCGCGGGCCAACATCAGGGTATCGCCGATCAGGCGGTCCATATCCCCCAGGTTGCGGGTCAGGCGCTCACAGAGTTCCGGGTTGCTGCCATCATCCAGCAGTTCGATGGCCATCCGCATTCTGGCGATGGGGGTGCGCAGATCATGGGAAATGCCCGCCAGCAAGGTGGTGCGATGTTCTAACAGCTCCCGTACTTCTTTACCCATACGGTTAAAACTACGGGCGACGATGGCCAGTTCTTCCGGGCCACTTTCATCCAGGGGCTCAAAATGCAGGCCTTTACCGATGCGCCGGGCGGCGCGGGCGGCAGCCACCATGGGGCGGGTAATGCGTGAAACAACGGTGACGGAGGCAAGCAGGATCAACAGGGAGGCAAATCCGAGCAACAGCAGCGCCATGGCGGGAGGCAGTACGGCCCGACGCTCCTGGGCAAAGCCAATATAGATATCGCCGGTGGGCAGGTTGAAGGTGGCCCAAATCAGGCGTGCATCACTTTTATCCCGTGCCAAGCGCACTGGCGTCTGCAGACGTTGCGCTAAGGATTGCCCCAACATATTCAAAAACAGGGTGGAGTGTTGCAGGGGGGCGGTATCGGGTTGGGAGCGGGTGAGCAGTAGCAAATGCTGCTCTGCCAATTCCAGCTGGTAATAGGAGCGGCTGTAAGGGGGCAGCTCCACCCAGGTTTCTGCGGCGAGCACCATCAGTGCCGCCTGATCGTCTGCTGCTTGTCTGGCCACCGGCAAAATAAAGTATTGCAGAGTAACTAGAGCGAAACAGAGCAGAATACCGATCACCGCTAGAGCCAGGGTGAGGGATGTTCGCGCCAGAAGTGATTTCAGCATGAGAGTGTGCCTGGACTGAGGGGGCGCTGAGCGATGGCTGAGCCAGATAGGCGCAGCAGTAACCGCTGCGCCACGACAGGTTGAGCTTGGGATCAGCCTTCGGGATCGGGTACGAAGAGGTAGCCCTTGCCCCAGATAGTTTGAATATGGTGCAGCGAGCCGGAAGCTTTCTCTAACTTGGCACGTAGGCGCGTCACCCGCACATCGATACTGCGATCAAAAGGAGAGCGGTCATACCCCTTGAGTTGGGTGACCAGGGTGTCACGATCCAATACCTGGTTTGGATGCTGCACCAGGATTTCCAGCAGTTCATATTCGCTGGTGGTGAGGTGAACCAGCTCACCGTTACGGGTGAGTTGGTGGCGCTGGGTGTCCAGCACAAATTCGCCAAACTTATAACGCTGGGCCTGGCTTTCCCCTTTACTTTGTTGAGGACGGCGTAAGACGGCGCGCACCCGGGCTAACAGTTCACGTGGGTTGAAAGGCTTGGCCAGATAGTCATCAGCACCGACTTCCAGGCCAACGATGCGGTCAATGTCTTCGCCCTTGGCGGAGAGCATGATAATCGGCAGAGGCTGCTGGGCTTTTAAGCGTTTGGCAATGGATAAGCCATCTTCACCGGGTAGCATCAGATCAAGAATCATCAGATCAGGCCAGCCTTTTGCCAAGATGGCATCCATCGCAGGAGCAGCATCGGCACAGCTGACCTGGAAGTCGTTATTGCTTAGATAACGGCTGACGAGTTCACGTAATTCCTGATCATCATCGACCAGCAGAATATGGGGGATAGCACTCATGCAAACACCTCCAGCACAGGGAATGCTCCAGATCCGCCCAAGGCAGGCGGCAAGGCTCCCATGATACTGAATTTTGCCGCTTTTGCAGGAGTTGGCCGATAAAAGATACTAATGTTTCTTAGTGTAACTTTTGCGTTTACAATGGTCGCTCTTCTTATCCTGATTGGAGTAGCAGGGATGTTCAATCAGTTCGTCAGCCGCATCTTACATTTAAGTCCGCTGTGTTTAGCCTTAACCCTAGCAGTGTTGCTCCAAGCCTTGTTAGGTGGCAGCTTGAGCTGGCTTTATCGGCAGGCGGCGGATGAACAGTTGCAGCTATTGCGCAAAGATATCGCCCGCATTCTGGTGGTGGCCGCGGAGCAGGTGGATGTCCCCCTGCATCGTCGCTTAGAGCGGGATCAACAGACCGGTGGACCACTGTATCGGCAAGCGATTGAACCACTACTCAAGATCCATAAATCCTTACCAGAAATTAATTATCTTTACACCATGGTGCGTCGCGGCGGTGAACGTTACTTCGTGTTGGACACGGCCTTCTATGCCGATGAGTTAAGCAACGAGCAGATTCTGAAAGCCAGCCGGGTGATGGAGCGTTATACCGGCGGTAGTGATGAAGACCAGGCGCTGTTTGCCAGTTTGGAACAGGGCAAGGTTTATGTGTTTGAGCGTCCCTATGTGGACTACTTTGGCGAGCACCTTAGCGGTTTTGCCCCCTTGCAGGATGAACAGGGGCGGCTAGTGGCCATGTTAGGGCTCGACTTCGGTATGGAGCAGCTGGATAAGCATTTGCGCGATATCCGTACGGCCTATATCAGCACTTTACTGTTATCGATCTTGGTCTCCGCTCTGTTGGCCTGGCTGCTTTATCGCGTTCGTTCTGCTGCGGCGCGGGCGGAAAAGCGCCGTATGCAGTTGGAGCAACAAACGAAAGAGCAGGCCAAGCGCACTGAGCTGATTCTCGATTCCATCATTGATGGCGTGCTGGGGCTGGATGCCCAGGGGCTGATTATCAGCGCCAGTCGGGTGGTGGGACGTATCTGGCAACGTCCAGTGGCGGAGTTGCGTGGGAAAAACCTGACTAGCCTGATTGATGGCCCTGATCAGCCACTGTTGCTGTCTTCCCTGGAGCGAGCCCGGCAGGGACAGCATTGTCGGATTGAGGTGCAGGGACGGCGTTTGGAAGATCAACTCTTTCCGCTGGAGATGACTCTGAGCCCGGGCCATCAGGGGGAAAGTGCCTGGTTTGTGGTGGCTGTGCGGGACTTGAGCCGGGATATGGCGATTGAGGATGAGCGTCACCTGGCTGCCCTGGTGTTTTCCAATATGGCCGATGGCGTGATGGTGACAGATCCGGATGGCCGCATCCTGATGGTGAATAAGGCGTTTAGTGAGATAACTGGCTATCAACCAGAGCAGGTACGGGGGCGCTCGGCGCGGCTGCTACAGTCTGGCCGCCATGATGCCTCGTTCTACCGCTCCTTCTGGCAAAGCCTGCTGCAACAGGGACACTGGCAGGGTGAAATCTACAATCGCCGTTACAACGGCAGTGTTTATCCCGAATGGCTGACCATTAATGCGGTGTATGACCGTGCTGGCCGCCTGCAATACTTTGTCGGCGTCTTTACCGATATTACTCAGCGTAAAGAACAGGAGGCGCGCCTGCATCAGCTGGCCAACCAGGATCAGCTGACCGGGCTGGCTAATCGGGCTGCCTTTCAGGAGCATTTCAACACTCTGCTGTTACAGGCCCGTTGCCAGGAATTTGGCTTTGCCTTGCTGTTTATGGATCTGGATGACTTTAAGCGGATTAATGACACCCTGGGGCATGCGGAAGGGGATAAGCTGTTGCGCGGTGTGGCGCAGCGCTTGTTGAAGCTGATTCCGGAGGAGGCGCATCTGGCCCGTATTGGTGGGGATGAGTTTGTCATTCTGCTGCCATTGCATCAGGGTGGGCAGGAGCAGGAGGTATCCGCCCGCTTAGCCGCGCGGATTCTGGAAGATTTCCGCCATCCCTATGTGTTGTCTGAGCAGGAAGTGGTGATTGGTACCAGCATTGGCATCAGCCGTTTTCCGCAGGATGGTCAGAGTATGGAGATGCTGCTCAAACAGGCTGATATGGCACTCTATGATGCCAAGTCGCGGGGGCGTAATGCCTATCACTTTTACACCACGGCGATGCATGCCCAGGCAATGGAGCGGATGGCGCTGGAAACCCAGCTCCATCAAGCTATGCAACGGGAAGAGTTGCGCTTGGTGTATCAGCCCCAGGTTTGTATTCGCACCGGTCAATTGCTAGGTATGGAAGCGTTATTGCGGTGGCAGCATCCGCAATGGGGGGAGGTGAGTCCGCTACGCTTTATTCCGGTGGCGGAAGAGTCCGGCATGATTATTCCGTTGGGCAACTGGGTGCTGGAGCGGGCCGCTCGGCAGTTGGCCCAGTGGCGTGAACAGGGTATTGAGCTACCGCGTTTAAGCGTCAACCTCTCACCCCGGCAGTTCCTTAACAGTAAACACCTGTTGCAGCAGGTGAGCCAGTTGCTGCAACGCTATCAAATACAGCCGCAGCAATTAGAGCTGGAGATTACCGAGAGTATCCTGATGGACTCCAGCCATGCCTCTCAGCAAGCGATCCGTCAGCTGGAAAGCATGGGAGTATTGTTGGCGATTGATGACTTTGGTACGGGCTATTCCTCGCTGGGCTATCTGCAAAAATTCCGTCTTCATCAGCTGAAAATAGATCGTTCCTTTATTCAGGACTTGGCCAGTAGCCAGCATCAGCAGGCGATTGTGCAGGCGATGATTCAGATGGGACATGCCCTGGAGATGGAAGTGATTGCGGAAGGGGTAGAAACCGCCGAGCAATTAATTCTGTTGCAGCAGCATGACTGTGATGGTGTCCAGGGGTATCTCTACTCCAAACCACTGGAAGTCACTGCAGTGGCTGACTTTATCCATACCTTTCAGCTGCAGGTATAGCGACTAAAAAAATGCCTGCAGCTGGGCTACAGGCACTAAAAGCCGGCATACCGGCTTGCGCTATTGATGGTTTAAGGGCAGCTAAGCTGACGCCAGAGCTGGCGTAATTCCGCCAGTGGCTGGCTGCCCTGGTGATTCAGATGCATCGGCCCCTGACGGAACAGGCGCGAATCCATCAGTCGTGGCGGCTCCGGCAGTAAGGGACGAAAGCCCATGAGCTCCAGTACGTCTTTATGCAAGTCCACCCCTGGAGCAATCTCACTCAAAATGAGGCCTTCAGCACTGAGTTGGAAGACCGCCCGCTCAGTGATAAAACACACCCGTTGTTGGCGTTGGTTGGCATAGCGACCATTAAAGGTCAGGTGCTGTACCTGCTCGACAAACTTGCAGATCTCGCCATTGCGGATAATGTGCAGCTGGCCATCGCTAATCCGAATATCCTGGGGACCTGAGGTGAAGCTGCCAAGGAAATACACTTCCTTGGCATTTTGACTGATATTGATAAACCCACCGGCACCGGCCAGCTTATTAGCAAAGCGGCTGACGTTGACATCACCCCATTGGCTGACTTCCGCCATGCCCAAGAAAGCCTGATCCAGACCGCCGCCATCATAGAAGTCAAACTGGGCGGGTTGATCAATGATCGCTTCGGCTCCGGCAACCGCGCCAAAACTCAAGCCACTGGCGGGATGCCCCCCAATCGCACCCGGTTCGATCGTCAGGGTAACGCGCTGTAGGCGCTGCTCTTCGGCGGCGACCTGGGCAATTCCTTCAGGCATGCCGATACCGAGGTTCACCACCGCACCCTGGCCGAGTTCGAGTAGGGCGCGGCGACAAATCAATTTGCGCAGATCAAGCGCGCTGCTTTGCCACTCAGGTTGATAGCTGATTTCATGGCAGTAGGCTGGGTTATAGGTTTCGCTGAAGGTTTGCGGGTGGTCACCGGGCTCGGCTAGTACCACATGATCCACCAGAATACCGGGAATCCGTACCCGGTCAGGGGGTAATAGATGCTGCTCGGTGAGGCGCTCAACCTGCACGATGACCTTGCCACCGCTGTTATGTACCGCCTGGGCAATGGCCAGGGCTTCCAGTGGCAGGGCTTCTTTTTCCATTGAGATATTGCCCCGCTTGTCGGCGGTAGTGCCCCTTAAAAAGGCGACGTTGGCGGCAAAAGTGGGGTAGAACAGGTACTCATCACTACCGAGCTGCAGCAGCTTGACCCGTTCCTGCTGGCTCCGTTGATTGAGGCGCCCCCCCTGATAGCGTGGGTCGACAAAGGTATGCAAACCGACCTTGCTGATGGTGCCGGGGCGTTTGGCGGCAATGTCACGAAACAGGTGGCAAATAATACCCTGTGGCAGGTTATAGGCTTCGATGGCTTCCTTTTGCACCAGCTGGCCCAGTTTGGGTACCAGGCCCCAGTGGCCACCGATGACGGTTTTTAGCAGCCCTGGCAGAGCAAGATGGTTGAGGCCGCGTTCTCCCCCATCGCCTTGACCAGCGGCATACACCAGGGTGAGGTGGCGGGGTTGGCTGCTTTGTTGAAAGCGTCTAGCTAAGGCTTTAGCCAGGCTTTCGGCGAAGCCAATACCGACAAAACCACCGGTCAGGAGGCTGTCATGATCTTTGATGAGCGCGGCGGCTTGGTCGGCACTGATAAGTTTCTGCATGACATCCTCCCTAGGCAATGGCTGTGATATTGCAAAGCCGATGCCATAAAAAATCCTTAATAAAATCAAATGCTTATATTTTTGATTGTAGGAAGTGTGTCTTATTCTTTAGACAGTATTGTCTATTTTTTGTCTAGGTTGTGTTTGCGCAGTTTGACATAGAGAGTGGCCCGGCTGATGCCCAGGTGTTTCGCTGCTTGGCTACGATTGCCTTGGCAGAGTTGAAGTGCTTGCAGCAATTGCTGACGCTCCTGGCGCAGTTGTTCATCGGCCAGGCTGGTGTGGGCTTGTTGGGGTTCGAGGCCAAGATCGGCAGGACTGATACTGGCATTCTCGCTTAGCACTTGCGCACGTTCTAAGCGATTACGGAGTTCACGGATATTGCCAGGCCAGGGGTGCTGAGCCATGGCGCTGAGGGCTGCAGGGCTGAGACTCAGCGGGGGCAGGTTGGTTTGACGGCTAATCTGCTTGAGTAACGCCTGACTGAGTTCAGCCAGATCCTGCAGTCGCTCACGCAGGGGTGGCAGCGTCAGTGATAGAACATTAATGCGATAGTACAGATCGGCACGGAACTGTCCCTGGGCAACTTTGTCTTCCAGATGCTGTGAGGTGGCAGCAATGATGCGGACATCGACGGGCTCCAGTCGGTTACTACCCAAGGCCTCGACTTCTCGCTCCTGGAGTACGCGCAGGAGTTTGGCTTGGGTTGAGAGTGGCATATCGGCAATTTCATCGAGGAACAGGGTGCCTCCCTGGGCTAACTGTAATTTGCCCTGACGGCCTTTAGGATCGGCGCCGGTAAAGGCACCGGGGGCAACACCAAAGAGTTCGGCCTCCACCAGGGTATCGGGTAGGGCTGCCATATTGATGCCGACAAAGGGCCCCTGGCTCCGACTGCTGGCGGCATGAATGCCCTGGGCTAGCAGCTCTTTGCCGGTTCCGGTTTCTCCCAGCAGTAATAAGGTGGTGTCCAACAGTGCGGCACGATGGGCCTGACGCTTAAGGCGCTGCATGCTGTCGCAGCTGCCGATCAGGTCATCCAGGGCATATTTGCTGGGGCGGAGCAGGGTGCTTTGCAGTTGTTGACGCAGTCTGACCGCTTTATTTAAGAACGGATAGAGGGCGTCTAGCTGGTCATAGAAGACAAAGCCAATGGCACCGGTAACCGCACCTTCGGCATTTTTCAGGGGTAAACGTGTTACCACACACCAACGTCCCTCGATCTGCATCAGATCAAGAAAGTTAGGCTCGCCACTGGCGACCACCCGGGCCATTTGCGAATTGGGAATCAGCGTCTCAATCGAGCGTCCGAGCACCGGGGTGTCAGCAGGCAGGCCTAATAATGGCCGGTAGCTTTCACTTAGCCAGATTATCCGACAGTCTTGGTCAACGGCGATGGAGCCTTGGCAGAGATTATCAAACATGGCAACCAGACCGGTGGGATCACCGGTCTGGCTGAGGAGCTGCTGGAGCAGAGGAGAATTAACCACCGAGGTAGGCTTTACGCACATCCTCGTTGGCTAGCAGCGAAGCACCGGAATCGGCCAGGACAATCTTACCGTTCTCCAGTACGTAGCCACGATCCGCCAGACGCAGTGCCTGGTTGGCATTTTGCTCAACCAGGAAGATGGTCATGCCTTGATCACGCAGATGGCCGATGATCTCAAAAATCTGCTGAATGATGATCGGGGCCAGACCCAGTGAGGGTTCGTCCAGAATCAGCAGGCGAGGCTGCATCATCAGGGCGCGGCCGATCGCTAGCATTTGCTGCTCACCACCGGACATGGTGCCTGCCCGCTGGTTGATCCGCTCTTTCAGGCGGGGGAAGAGTTCAAATACGTAGGCTTCCGTCTTTTTAAAGGTCGCCTGATCGATAAAGAATCCACCCATGTGCAGGTTTTCTTCCACCGTTAGGCCAGGGAAAATCCGTCGACCTTCGGGGACTACCGCCAGTCCTTTACGCATGATGTCGTGGGTCGACATCTGGGTGATGTCTTCCCCTTCAAAGGTGACCTTGCCACTGGAGGCGCGGGGATCACCACAGACGGTCATCAGAATGGTGGTTTTGCCGGCGCCATTGGCGCCGATCAGGGTCACGATTTCCCCTTTGTTCACTTGCAAGGAGATGCCTTTCAGCGCCTCAATTTTGCCGTAGTGAGTGTGTACGTTTTCCAGGGTTAGCATGCCTTACTCCTCACCCAGGTAGGCCTTGATGACATCTGGATTAGCGCGGATTTCATCCGGGGTGCCCATCGCCAGGGGGGCGCCCTGGTTGAGTACCACGATCTTGTCAGAGATCCCCATTACCAGGCTCATGTCGTGCTCGATCAGCAGGATGGATAGCCCTTCCTGTTCACGCAGACTGACAATGAGTTCATCCAGGTCTTTGGTTTCCTTCGGGTTGAGGCCTGCAGCAGGCTCATCCAACATCAATAGTTTCGGTTTGGTGACCATGCAGCGCGCAATTTCCAGGCGACGCTGCTGGCCATAGGCCAGATAACCGGCTTCCCGGTTGGCGTGTTCAAGCAGGTTAACCCGCTTAAGCCAGGCCACGGCGTTATCCATTGCCTGTTCTTCACTCAAGCGGAAGTTGGCGGTCTTGAATAGGCCAGAGAACAGACCGGTATTGACGTGCATATGCTGGGCAACCAGCAGGTTCTCGATCACCGTCATACTGGTGAACAGGCGCATATGCTGGAAGGTACGGACAATACCTTTACGGGCAATCTTGTAACTGGGCAGGCCATGTATCGGCTCACCCCGGTAAAGGATGCTGCCTTCTGTGGGCTTATAGAAGCCACTTAAGCAGTTAAATACCGTGGTTTTACCCGCTCCGTTAGGGCCGATGACCGATACGATCTCTTTCTCGCCGACGCTTAAACCCACGCCATTGACCGCTAACAGGCCACCAAAGCGCATGGTCAGGCCGGTAACTTCCATGATGGGGGTACTCATGCTTTACCTCCTTGTGGAAGTTCCATATGAGGACGTTTCATCGGCAACAGACCATCGGGACGCCATATCATCATAAAGACCATCAGCAGACCGAACATCAGCATGCGGTATTCCTGGAATTCACGGGCCAACTCGGGCAGTACGGTCATCACGATCGCAGCACAGATCACCCCTAGCTGGGAACCCATACCACCTAATACCACGATGGCCAGCACGATGGCCGATTCAATAAAGGTAAAGGACTCGGGGCTGATAAAGCCTTGGCGGGCAGCGAAGAAACTCCCGGCAAAACCAGCGAAGGCTGCGCCAATGGTAAAGGCTGACAGCTTAATGGCGGTTTTGTTGAGACCCAGAGAGTGGCAAGCAATTTCATCCTCACGCAGGGCTTCCCAGGCACGACCCACTGGCATCCGCTGTAAGCGGTTGATCACAAACAGGGTAATCAGCACCAGCACAGCCGCCAACAGATAGAGGTAAATCACCTTATGGTCGTTGGAATAAGCAATGCCAAAGAACTCATGGAAGGTGCTGCCGCCTTCTTCCGACGGACGACGAGCAAACTCGAGGCCGAAGAACTCAGGCTTAGGAATCCGGCTGATGCCGTTGGGGCCGCCGGTTAACCAGGTCAGGTTATTGAGCAGGATACGGATGATTTCACCAAAGCCGAGGGTAACGATGGCGAGGTAGTCACCACGCAAACGCAATACCGGGAAGCCCAGGATGTAGCCAAACAGGGCCGCCATAATGCCGGCGATGGGGAGCGCTTCCCAGAAGCTAAAGCCAAAATACTGGTTCAGCAGAGCGTAACTGTAAGCACCTACGGCATAGAAGCCGACATAGCCCAGGTCGAGTAGACCCGCAAAACCCACTACGATGTTGAGGCCAAGGCCAAGCATCACGTAGATCAGGGTCAAGGTAGCTAAGTCCACTGCGCTACGGCTGACCAGGAAGGGCCAAATCATCAAGGCGGCGATGGCCAGTAAGGTTAGTGCTTTGCGACGACCTTCACCGGCTTTGCCTTCTGGCAACAGGTGGCCCACTTTAGGCATGGAGGGCAGGGCGCCCACTAACGCATCCATCTGAGAGCGGAACAGCTGCCAGCAGAAAATAAAAGCGGTAGCGGCAAAAATCCATGTCCAGGTATTGTCCTGGGGAACATAGATCTTAAGACCCGTACCTTCAGATTGCAGACGCACCCCTAGTGCCAGGGCGGTCAAAACCAGGGTCATAAAGGCGGCAAAAAGCGCCGTTTTTAGACGTTGAGACATCATATCTTCTCCACCTCCGGCTTACCGAGTAGTCCGGTGGGACGGAACAACAGAATCAGCACCAGCAAGGAGAAGGCCACAACATCTTTGTATTCTGTGCTGAAGTAACCCGCGGTAATGGCTTCGGTGATGCCTAGAATCAGGCCACCGAGCATCGCTCCTGGAATACTGCCGATACCGCCCAATACCGCTGCGGTAAAGGCCTTCAAGCCAGCTAAGAAGCCGATGTAGGGGTTGATCACACCGTAATACATACCCAGCAGAATACCGGCTACTGCAGCTAGAGAGGCGCCGACGATAAAGGTGATGGCAATGATGTTATCGGTGTTGATGCCAAGCAGGTTACACATGCGACGATCCTGGGCAACTGCACGGCAGGCACGTCCCATGCGGGAGCGAGAAATAAACAGGTGCAGACAGCTCATGGCGATAAAGGTCACCACGAAGATAATCAGCTGCATATAGGAGAGAGAGACTTGGAAACCTGCGGGGTCACCGAAGCTCCAACCACCACTGACCAGACTGGGCATGGCGATATCGCGTGAGCCCTGGGCCAGGCGAATATAGTTTTGTAGGAAGATTGACATCCCGATAGCGGAAATCAGCGGGATTAGTCGATTACCCCCCCGCAGCGGCCGGTAAGCCACCCGCTCAATGGTCCATCCATAGGCACTTGCAACAATCATGCTGATCAGCAGGGCTCCCACCATAAGCAGGAACACGGAATCGATGCCGAACATCATCAGGGCAGCCATAACGATAAAACCGATATAGCTGGAGATCATGTAGACCTCACCGTGGGCAAAGTTAATCATGCCGATAATGCCGTACACCATGGTGTAACCAATGGCGATAAGCGCATAGGCACTGCCCAGAGTAAGGCCATTCAGCAATTGCTGGGAAAAATAAAGAATGGCTTCTGACATGGAAATCTAGACCTCAACTACACCTCCTTTGCTTGTGGCAAGGAGATGGGCCGATGTTTGTTATAGTAATGAGCACCCTGGTTTAGCGGCGCAATTTGCTTAATACGCAACAAGCCAGAAGGTAGGCGAAAGTGCCTACTGCTGGCCTGTTGTGCCTGGCAAATTACGCTTGGCTAAAGACAACGGGTCCCAGTCTTAGGCCGGGTACCCTGCAGCTGGCTTATTCAGCAGCTGATTTGGTACCGTCGGCGTGCCAGTTGTAAATGATGAAACTGAAGTCTTTCAGATCACCCTTTTCGTCATAGCTCAGGTTGCCGATGGCGGTATCGTGGCTGTTGCTACGAATCCACTCAGCGACGGCCTCAGGTTCAGTACCTGCAGCTTTCATGCCATTTGCCATGATTTCAACCGCAGCATAGGCGGGGAACACGAAGGGACCAGTGGGGTCCTGGTTTTTAGCTTTGATCGCCGCAACACGGTCGGCGTTGACGGGATCCTGGTCAAATGCCTTGGGCAGAGTAACCAGCAGGCCTTCGGAGGCTTCACCAGCGATGGCGCTGATGTCTTTGTTACCTACACCCTCAGGGCCCATGAACTTAACGTTCAGACCTTTTTCTTTGGACTGACGCAGGATCAGACCCAGTTCAGGGTGGTAGCCACCGTAGTAAACGAAATCGATGTTTTCTTTCTTCAGTTTGTCGACCAGGGCGGAGAAGTCTTTGTCACCTGGGGTAACACCTTCGAACATCACCACATTGATACCGTTGCTGGTAACGTAGTCACGTACCGCAGTGGCCAAGCCTTCACCGTACTGTTGTTTGTCGTGAATAACCGCCACGCGCTGGGGCTTGGCTTTCTCAACGATGTACTGGCCGGCGGTGGGGCCCTGCAAGGAATCCAGACCAATGGTACGGAAGATCAGCGGATAGCCTTTCTCTGTGATGGTCGGGTTGGTAGAGGCGGCGGTAACCATCAGGATACCTTCGTCGCTGTAAATGTCGGAAGCAGGCTCAGTGGAGCTTGAGCACAGGTGACCTACGACAAACTTCACCCCATCGTTGACGATCTTGTTGGCGATCGCTACGGCTTGTTTGGGATCACAGGCATCGTCATAAATAACCCCTTCCAGGGTGTCGCCGTTAATGCCGCCAGCTTTATTGATGTCTTCAATCGCTTGCTGGGCACCAATCAGCTGCATGTCACCATACTGCGCAACAGGACCTGTTACCGGGCCAGCCAGACCAATCTTGATGGTACCGGCCTGAGCCAGGCCAGCCATCCCTAGAATGATGGCGGAGGTACTGATGCTGAGCAGTGTCTTGTTGAATTTTTTCATTATTAGTATCCCTTTATCTCGGCAGCGCCCTGGGCCTTGGCCGGGGTGCCGAACAATCTGCTTCACGAGTTTGGGGTTAGGGCTTGAGGCCAGAGGCCGTCGCCACAGGTTAGACCATCCCTACTCTAGCTAAACCTTGAGTGGCGTCAACTAAATTTCAGAACGGAGCAGAGGAGGGGAGTGGTGAATATAATTGAATAGACACATCGTCTAGTGTCATCCAAATGCCTTGTTATATAGCAGGCTGCCCCAAACCAGGGCGGCCAGCCCCAAACTGATAAAGACCGCAGCGGACCCCATATCCTTAGCTTGTCCAGAAAGAGGGTGGACTTCAGCACCAATGCGATCGACAACGGCTTCTATAGCGGAGTTGAGTAATTCGCAAATCAGGATCAGCAACAGGCTGGCAACCAACATTAGCCAGGTTAACAGGGTATCGGCCAACCACCAGGAAAAGGGCATTAACAGTGCAGCCAGCGCCAATTCCTGGCGAAAGGCGGCCTCCTGTTTAAAGGTCTGACAGAGCCCCTGCCAGGAGTAGCCGGTGGCTTTGATAATGCGGCTAAAACCCTGATTCTTGTATGTCATAGTGATAAACCTGTCGTGCTATGCTTGCGGCCTGATTATGGCCTTTGTACAGGACTCGCATGAACAATGCATTGCAGATCGCGCCTTTGTCACAACGCTTGGCGCAGGAGTTAAATATCCGTCCGGCGCAGATTGAGGCGGTGATGAGTTTGCTGGCCGAGGGGGCAACGGTGCCCTTTATTGCCCGTTATCGCAAAGAACGCACGGGCGGACTGGATGATACTCAGTTGCGTACCCTGGCTGAGCGGTTGGAGTACGGCCAGGACTTAGATAAGCGTCGCGAAGCCATTGCCGCCAGTCTACAGGCCCAAGGTGTAAATGAGGCAGGATTATGGCGAGCCCTGAGTCAGGCTACGACCAAGCAAGAATTGGAAGACCTGTATCTACCCTATCGCCCCAAACGGCAGAGTAAAGCGCAAAAGGCGCTGGCAGCCGGTTTAGGCGCAGTAGCGGAGCGCTTATGGCAAGGTCAGGCCCCCTCATCTCAATGGCTGGCAAATTATATTAATGCCGAGCAGGGCTATGACAGCGTTGACGCGGTGTTAGCCGGAGCAGAGGCGATTATTCATGAGCAGATCACTGAGCAGGCCAAAGTGTTGGGGCCACTGCGGGAGTGGCTGCAGCGTCAGGGTTGGTTGCATGCTCGGGTCAAGCGTGGCCAGGCCAGTGAGGATTCCAAGTTTCGGGATTACTTTGATCATGGTGAACCCCTCGCTAAAGTGGCTTCTCATCGCCTATTGGCGATGTTGCGTGGTGAACGTGAGGGCGTGTTGGTCTTGACTATCCAGGCTGGCAAGGAGCAAAGCTGGCAAGGGCAAGCGTTGGAGTTGTTGCGTAAGAGTTTGCAGCAGTTGGGCTGGTGGCCGGCACGGCCCTCCGCCTGGCTGGAGCAAAGCTGTGTCAGTTGCTGGCAAGAGCGTCTGTTGCCTGGGTTGGGGAAAGAGGTGTTAGCCCTGAAGCGTGAACAGGCGGAGCAAGATGCTCTGCAGGTGTTTGCCCTGAACTTGCGTGATCTGCTGTTGGCTGCGCCGGCGGGCGGTAAGGTGGCTTTGGGATTGGATCCCGGTTTGCGCACTGGGGTGAAGGTTGCGTTGGTGGATCATACTGGCCGGGTATTAGCGACCCAGACTATCTATCCCCATGCACCCCAGAAGCGCTGGGATGAAGCTTTAGCCCAGTTGCAACGTCTTTGTCGGCAACAGCCTGTTGAATTGATTGCAGTAGGCAATGGCACCGCTTCACGCGAAACTGAGGCCTTGGCGCGGGAATTGGCGGCCAAGTTGCAGCCTCAACCCCAGGTGGTGATGGTCAGTGAAGCCGGGGCATCGGTGTACTCCGCCTCGGCCTTGGCCGCGCAGGAGTTGGCGGAGTTGGATGTCAGCTTGCGTGGTGCAGTATCCATTGCGCGACGTTTGCAAGATCCCCTGGCGGAGCTGGTCAAAATTGATCCCAAGGCGATCGGGGTGGGACAGTACCAGCATGATGTGAACCAGTCGCGTTTGGCTACGTCTTTGGACGCGGTGGTGGAAGATTGCGTCAATGCCGTGGGGGTAGAATTGAACACCGCCTCTCCGGCGTTATTGGCTCGGGTGGCGGGCTTGAGTCCGGCCTTGGCGGAAGCCATTGTGGCCTATCGGGATGAGCAAGGTGCTTTCTCAACTCGTCAGCAGCTGTTGAAGGTGCCCCGTTTAGGGCCCAAGACTTTCCAGCAGGCCGCGGGTTTTTTGCGGATACGGGAAGGGGCTGAGCCTCTGGATGCGTCAGCAGTACACCCGGAGGCCTATGCGGTGGTCGCCAAAATGGCGGCACGGGTTAAGGTGCCGGTGCGCAGTTTGATTGGTAATGATGCTCTGTTGCAGGAACTCCGTTTGAGCGAGTTTGTCGAAGGCGACATTGGCGAATATACCCTCAAGGATATTGTGGCGGAGCTGCGTAAGCCGGGTCGTGATCCACGGCCAGAGTTTGTCTCGCTAGCCTTTGATGAACGAGTCCAGAGTCTGGATGATCTGGAGGTGGGGATGCAGTTAGCCGGCGTAGTGACTAACGTTACCGACTTCGGCGCCTTTGTTGATATTGGCGTGCATCAGGATGGCTTGGTGCATATCTCCCAGCTCTGTGAGCGCTTTGTCTCCCATCCGCGGGAGGTAGTACAAAGTGGCCAGCATGTGCAGGTGCGGGTGCTGGAGGTAGATAAAGCGCGTAAGCGTATCAGCTTGACGATGAAAGCTGAGGCGGCTGCGCCGGATCGGCAGGTTGCTACAACAGGCCAGCCGAGTAAGGGACAGTCCAAGCCGGGGCGATCCCACTCTGCAGCGACAGCCAATACGACAGCATCGACGGCGGTCGAAAGTGCACTGGCTCAGGCACTGCGTGGTGCCGGAATGAAAAAGTCTCGATAAGAGGCAGGGGAGCCCGCTACTGGCGGTGACTTTGCCTGTGCTAGCGAGTTTTAGCGAAAGAAGTGGTAGGGCAAGCCCTTACCCTGAAGTAGGAAGCAGACATTGAGCGCATTGTTACAGCAACGTCTGGCCTGGATGCGGGCCGAGGGAGTGGGGGCCACGTTAAAGGGCATCCGCCGTGGCATCGAGAAAGAAGGGTTGCGCGTCGGTCAGAATGGCCGGCTGAGTCATGCACCGCACCCTCAGGCTCTGGGCTCAACCCTGACCCATAGTTACATTACGACTGACTATGCGGAGTCACTGCTGGAGTTTATTACCCCGGCCCTGGCTGAGCCGGAGCAAGTACTGGAGTTTCTGCAGGATTTGCATCGCTTCAGTTATCAGCATCTGGGACAAGAGGTGGTGTGGAATGCCTCGATGCCTTGCTATTTGGCCGGTGAGCAGGATATTCCCATTGCTCAATATGGGCGTTCTAATATTGGTCAGATGAAGAGCATTTACCGCCAGGGGTTAGCGTACCGCTACGGTAAAATTATGCAGACCATTGCTGGCATCCATTACAACATGTCGCTGCCCCAGGAATTCTGGCCAGTCTATCAGCGCATGACAGGGATGGAGGGCAGTCTGCAAGAGGTGCAGTCGGCGGGCTACTTCAGCCTGATTCGCAATTTTCGCCGTCACTTCTGGTTATTGTTATATCTGTTTGGCGCCTCCCCGGCGGTGAGCAGTAGTTTCCTGGCACGTAATGCCTTTGGTTTGGATGAACTCGGTGGACAAACGCTGGTAGCCCCTAATGGCACCAGCTTGCGCATGAGTGATATTGGCTATTCCAACAATGCCCAGTCATCACTGAATATCTGCTACAACAAACTCAGCACCTATGTTGAGTCCTTGCAGCATGCGGTGCGCACCCCTTATCCCGCCTATAGCCATATTGGCACCAAGGTAGATGGCGAATATCGCCAGCTTAATACCAATATTTTGCAAATTGAGAACGAGTACTACAGCGAAATCCGCCCCAAGCGTACCACCCGTGCCGGCGAAAAACCCTTGCAGGCCCTGGCCTCCCGTGGGGTTGAGTACGTTGAAGTGCGGTGTCTGGATATCAACCCCTTTATGCCCGTGGGGATTGATGCAGCGCAAATGCGCTTCCTGGATGCTTTTTTGGTGTTCTGTCTGCTCAGCAGTGACGAAGACATTGGCCGCTTGGAATGCGAGCGTCTGGCCTATAACCGCAAACTGGTGGTGCGGGAAGGTCGTAATCCGCAACTGCGTCTGGTGGAAGAAGAAGGCATGGTTAGCGTAGCCAATGCAGGTCAGCGTTTGCTGGATCAGGTGATGCAGGTTGCACAGCTATTGGATGAGCATCAGGGCGGTAGTGCTTACATGAATGCAGTGGTGGCTGAAAGCGCTAAATTGATTCAGCCGGAACTGACACCCTCGGCTCAGGTACTGGCAGGGATTGAGCTGGAAGGTGATTACGCCAGCTGGGCGTTGAAGATCTCTAGTCAGCAACGCGAAGCGTTATTGGCGCAACCTTTAGATGCCGAGCGCGAGGCCCTGTTTATGGCGGAGAGCCAGGCTTCATTACAAGCGCAGGCGGAGCAGGAAGCTAAGGATGAACTCAGCCTGGATGAGTTTCTGCAGGCGTATTTTCGCTAATTGAGTTAAGTGTTACAGGTACTAATGAAAAAGGGCAGCTAAGAGGCTGCCCTTTTGCTTGCTAACAGGTTGAGCAATGCTCGCACTGCTAAGTCGATATGTAGAAATCTGGGTTAATCCTGGATAACAAAGCTTGGCATAAGCAGGTTGGTAACGTGGGGTTGACCTTCTTCTTCGGTCAGGACCTTTTGTACCTCTTCCAGTGCAGCTTTACGCAGTTTTTCCCGCCCTTCGATGGTCTTGATGTCTTCTTCTTTTTGCTTGCTGAACAGCAGTACCAAATTGTTACGAATTTGCGGACTATGGTGTTTGACCAAGGTGGCGCCATCGGCGGTGGCTGCACGCAAGGTAATAGTAGCTTTAAGGTACTTTAAACGGTTTGCGCTTTCGCCGAAGTTCACCACCAATGGCTCATCAAACTCCACATAATAGGCGCTGGGAGCTGCGGGAGCACTTTCCTCAGCTAGGACAGGACTGATAAATAAAACACTAAAAACGGCGGCAATAACTTGGCGGCCAAGGCGAGTCATGGTTGTTGATCCTGGAACAAAAACGGTTGAATGGTTGTCACTATAACGACTCTGGGATAGGTTGTCAGTTGGTGTGACACACCCTGTGTAATTACTACAGTTGGACACAAAAACTACAAGAGGCGCGGGAATGAAGGTAGCGGATCGGGCAGTAAATGGCGTTATTGCATTGGGCTGTGGCGTCATCTTGGCTATCGCTTTTTATATGGAATATCAGATGGGGTTAGAGCCCTGTCCACTGTGCCTGATGCAGCGGGTCATGTTTGCTGCTGCCGGTTTGTTGTGTTTGCTGGCTTTTCTCCACAACCCTGCTGCGACGGGGCAGCGCCTCTATGCGGCGCTGGTGCTGTTATTTGCGTTGGGGGGGGCGGCCTTGGCGAGCCGCCAGCTGTGGCTGCAGAGTTTGCCCGCAGAGGAAGTCCCCGCCTGTGGCCCTGGCATTTACTTTATGCTTGAGCGTTTTCCCTTCACCGAAGTGTTGCAGTCGATGATTATGGGTACTGGCGACTGTGCCGAAGTACAGTGGACGCTGTTTAGCATCAGCATTCCCGGTTGGGCTTTGATCGGCTTTATCGGTTTGGCGTTGTTGGCATTAGCACAAATGCTGCGCAAGCGAGATTTAAACCCTTGGTTGAAAACCTGATTGGCAGCTGCAACACATCTTGGTAGAGTGCTTGCAGTAGCTGCAGGAGACCGAGCCATGTTGGAACAATGTCGCACAGCCAAGGAGCGCTGGGGAGGCGTAAACGAGCTAATCGATACCTGGTTGCATGACCGTCAGGACTTGTTAGTTAGCTACTTTATCCTGTCAAAACGCGACCAGGATCAGCCATTAGAAGTTCGTCTGAAGGACTTCTGCGGGCGGTTGGTGGACTACGCATCGAAGGGGCACTTTGAGATTTATGAACTGCTATTAGAAGAGGCTGAGGCCTTTAATGATGGTGGTCTTGAGGTGGCAGCCACTTTGATGCCCAAGTTGGAAGCTGAAACGCAAAATCTGCTCGATTTTAATGATGATTTCTGTACCGACGAGCTGTCCTTGGCACAGGAAGAAGCCTTACCCGAGCGTTTGTCTAGGCTGGGTGAAGTATTAGAAGAGCGCTTCCGTCTGGAAGATCAGTTGCTGGAAATGCTGCATTACGCCCATAAAGATAAGCTGACTGATCAAGCAGTTTGATCCTGTTGGCTGACCAGCCAGGTCGCCAGCTCAGCAAATCCATAGCCACCAGGCTGGCCAGTCAACCAGCCTGGGCGTGCTGCTAAGGTCGCCAGATGGGACTGGATATTGGCCACCCCCACACTGAGGGGGAATCGGGCAAACATGGGCTCATCATTCGGTGCATCCCCCACATAAAGTACTTGCTCTGCCATGGCCGCCTGGCTTAAGCCAAAGTGCTGCTGTAATACCCGTTCGCTCATCCGCCATTTGTCGTACCCTCCCTGACTAACATTGATATGAATGGAGCTGGCTTTGGCAGTCAATTGCAACTGCTGTAAACGCCTCAAGAGGGCGTTGGCCAACTTGGGTTGAGGGGGGTGTTGATCCTGGGCATAGTCGATGGCTACATCGGTTAGCCGGTAGTGTTGATCCTGGGCGAGGCGAAGTGGGGGGTAGTCAGCGAGCACGGCCTGCACCTGTTGCAGTAATTGCTGCTGTCGTTGGCGCATCAGCGACTCTGCTTGCCAGTAGTCATAGCGCAGTTGCCCTCGCTCATTTTTGTAGAGGTAGCAGCCCCCGCCTTCACAAATTACCCCTTTCACCGGCCACAGACGTGCGATCATGTCGGCCCAACCAGCACAACCGCCGGTGACGGGAATCACCGCAATGCCAACCTGCTGTAATTGTGCTAGCGCTTGGTAAGCAGCCAGGGGTAACTGAGACTCCCAGGTCAGGGTGTCATCCACATCGGTAAGGATAAAGCGTACAGAGGCTAGGCGTTGGCGTGGCAGGGTAGTGATCAGGGGCAGTGGGCTGGTCATGATTCCGGGCACAGTTGGAGTTGAACGCCTTCTTGCCGCAACAGGCGTTGCTGTTCGGCACTGATAGCATCGGTATAAAAGCGTGTTAGTGCATGAAAGGGGGCGACGTGGGCACTGGCTTTACGCCCCCATTTGTATTGGTCGGCGACCAATATTGGGCAGCGACTGTACTCAATTAGAGTGCGGCTTACCGCGGCCTCATCAGGGTCGAAGTCGAGCAACCCCCATTCGGGCTCCAGTCCGCCACAACCGAGAATGCCGTAGTCGACGCGATACTGACGGATAAAAGCCAGGGTTTCTTCGCCCACCAGGTCACGGTGGCGATGGCGCAAGCGTCCTCCAGATACTCGTACCTGAATAGCTGGATTCGTGCACAGAATCGCGGCAACGGTGAGGTTATTGGTAAAAACCTGCAGACCCTGGTGTTGCAATAAAGCTTTGGCAACATATTCCACCGTGGTGCCGATACCGAGAAATAACGAGGCCCCCGCCGGAATCTGTTGTGCCAGGCTGGCGGCAATGGCCGCTTTGGCGTTGCCATTTAGATACTGACGATTATCAAAAGGAAGATTCTCGGCCGTCGAGACCAGGGCAATACCGCCATGTTGACGGCGTATCAGGCCAAGCTCAGCCAGTTGATTGACATCCTTACGGATGGTTTGGGCAGAGACCTGGTAGCGTGCTACCAAGGCCTCGATACTGAGAGACTCCGTCTGCTGAACCCAATTAAGGATTTGGTGCTGACGTTCACTCAGAGCCATGTCAGGCATCCGTATTGAGGAACAGCTGGGGGCTGTCAGTAATGATTGCATCCATGCCCCATTGCCAGTGTGCTTCCACCAGTGCCGGTTCATTGGCGGTGTAGCACAGCACTTTATAGCCCGCTGCTTTTACTGCTGCACAGGTGCTGGCATCCAGCTGTTTGTAATCGCAGTGCAGGCTGTAGGCTTGTAGGGCGCTTAACTGTTCCTGCCAGTGTTGGGGCACGGCTTCGTAGAGCTGACCAAGATAACGATCAGGCGCTAATTCATGGCAGAGCAACAGGGCCTGATGATTGAAGCTGGAAATAATCAGCTTGTCGTTATCCTGCCAATACAGCTGTAGCTCCTCCAGTACTCGGGGGACAATACGCTCGACATCGGCGCCTTCGTGCTTGATCTCCAGATTTAAGCCCAAGCCTAATTCCTGAATACACTGTAGGGCTTGCTGCAGCGTTGGAATCGGCTCGCCAGCATAATGATGAGCAAACCAGCTGCCGGCATCCAGCTGCTGGATATAAGCCAGATTCGCGGCGGCCAGGGGGCCCTGGCCGTTGCTGCAGCGTTCTAACTCATCGTCATGAAAGATAACCAGAGCGCCATCGGCCAGCACGCTGACATCAATCTCAACCCAAGGGGTGCCTACCGCGGCGGCAGCCCGAATGGAAGCCAGGGTATTTTCTGGGGCCAGATTGGCGGCCCCACGATGACCTATGACACGAACATCCTGCATGATGAGTCTCACAAACGTTGTTGGGATGTGGCATCAAACAGATGCCAGGACGCCTGTGCTGCCTGTACTGGCAGCAGGCTGCCCAGAGCCGGTTGGTGGGGGCCGGGCAGGCGTACCACCAAGGTGGTGGTGAGTCCTGGCAGTGTACCGTAAATCAGGGTTTCCGCACCTAAAGATTCCACCGCTTGCACCTGCAGGAGCAGGTCGGCTTCGGCCTCACTGCAAGGCTGCAAATGTTCCGGACGAATGCCCCAGACCACCTTGCCGTTAAAACTGTGTTGGCAGGGTAAGCGCAGTTGTGCGCTCAAGTGCAACTGGCCCTGATTGATCTCGGCATCCAGCAGATTCATCGAAGGGGAGCCAATAAAGGCGGCGACAAAGGGGGTGGCGGGACGCTGGTACAGTTCCAGTGGTGTGCCAATCTGCTCGGCATGGCCACGGTTGAGCACCACCAGGCGATCGGCCAGGGTCATGGCCTCCACCTGATCGTGAGTGACATACAGGGTGGTGGTACCGAGCTGGCGTTGCAATTGGCGAATCTCAACCCGCATCTGTACCCGTAATTTGGCGTCCAGGTTGGAGAGTGGCTCATCGAATAAAAACGCCTGGGGATGGCGCACCATCGCCCGTCCCATGGCCACTCGCTGGCGTTGGCCGCCTGACAGTTGCTTGGGCTTGCGCTCCAGCAGTTCGGTCAGTCCCAGCATGTTAGCGGCCTCAGCCACCTTGGTTTGAATCTGCGCCTTGGGCACGCCCCGGTTGCGCAGGCCGTAAGCCATATTGTCAAACACACTCATATGCGGGTAGAGCGCATAGTTTTGGAACACCATGGCGATATCCCGCTCGGCGGGTTCGCGTTCATTCATGCGTACGCCGTTAATACTGAGTTCGCCGCTGCTGATGCTTTCGAGTCCCGCCACCATCCGTAATAGCGTCGATTTGCCACAGCCGGAAGGGCCAACCAGCACAATGAATTCGCCATCGGCAATTTGCAGGTCAATGGCGGGAATGGCATTGAAACCATTGGGGTAGGTCTTGCCTACTTGCTTAAGTTCTACTTGGGCCATCGCCTTACTTCTCCGTATCCACCAGACCTTTAACAAACAACTTTTGCATTGCCAGTACCACCAGTACCGGCGGCAGCATCGCCATCACACTGGACGCCATCACCCGATTCCACTGCACCTCGTTATCTCCAACGGCCAACTGGCGCTGGATACTCATAACCAGGGTGTAGTAGTGATCATCGGTGGTGATCAGCATTGGCCAGAGGTATTGATTCCAACCATAGATAAACAGGATGACGAAGAGCGCAGCGATATTGGTGCGCGACAACGGCAGCAGAATGTCTTTAAAGAAGCGAATGGGGCCGGCGCCATCAATGCGGGCGGCTTCCACCAACTCTCCGGGAATGGTTAAAAAACACTGGCGGAACAAGAAGGTGGCGGTGGCGCTGGCAATCAGCGGCAGTGCCAAACCGGTATAGGAATTCAGCAGACCAAGATCGGCCACCACCTTAAAGGTAGGTACGATGCGCACTTCCACCGGCAGCATCAGGGTCATAAAGATGACCCAGAAGCACAGCATGCGTAGCGGAAAACGGAAGAACACGATGGCATAGGCGGACAGCAAGGAAATGGCGATTTTGCCGAAGGTAATTGCCAATGCCATGACCAGGCTGTTCATCATCATGTGCCAGACCGGCACCTTAATACCGTTGCCCGCTTCGGCCAGCAGCACCTCGCTCCAGGTTTGCCAGCCCTGATCACCAAACCACAGTGGCAAGGGGGCCTGTAAAAAAGCATCCGTTGGATGGGTGGAGGCGACCAGCGCCACCCAGATCGGCAGGGCCACCGCGGCCACACCGGCAATCAGAATCAGGTGGCTAAACAGGTTCAGCCAAGGACGATTTTCGATCATCAGTACTGCACCTTT
Source organism: Balneatrix alpica DSM 16621 (assembly GCF_000619885.1). Classification (GTDB taxonomy): domain Bacteria; phylum Pseudomonadota; class Gammaproteobacteria; order Pseudomonadales; family Balneatricaceae; genus Balneatrix; species Balneatrix alpica. The sequence continues at coordinate 118,981 of NZ_JHUZ01000014.1, forward strand.
CGCTCGATATAACGGAACTGAATCACGGTAAGAATGCCCACCAAGCCCATCAAAACGACGGACTGCGCAGCAGAGCTACCGAGGTCCAGACCGATAAAGCCATCCTCGAATACCTTGTAAACCAACACCCGGGTGCTTTGCCCCGGCCCACCACCGGTGGTGGCGTGGATGATGCCAAAGGTGTCGAAGAAGGCGTAAACCAGGTTCACGACCAGCAGGAAAAAACTGGTGGGGGACAGCAGCGGAAAGACAATGGTCCAAAAACGCTTGAAGGGACTGGCACCATCAATCGCAGCCGCTTCAATTAAGGAGCGTGGAATCGACTGTAAACCGGCGAGGAAGAACACGAAGTTGTAACTGATTTGCTTCCAGCTGGCGGCCAAAATTACTAACCACATGGCCTGGTCACCGTTGAGCTGATGGTTCCAGCTGATATTCATCGCCTTGAGCCAGTGACTGATCGGGCCAATGGTGGGGTTAAACAAAAACAGCCATAGCACCCCAGCCAGCACCGGTGCCACGGCGTAGGGCCAAATCAGCAGGGTTTGATAGGCTGTCGCCGCCCGCACCACCCGATCGGCCATCACCGCCAGCAGTAGGGCGACCCCCATGGCCAGCAGGGCCACGGCAAAACTGAACAATAAGGTGACCTGAATCACCCCGGTATAGAGCGGATCCGCGAAGAGGTCGCTGAAGTTGTCCAGGGCGACAAATTCACGGCTTAAGCCAAACGCATCTTCCTGGTAAAAGGCTTGCTCAATCGCCTGACCGGCTGGCCAGAGAAAGAACACAGCGGTAACCGCCAGCTGCGGTAACAGCAGCAGCCAGGGTAGGCCTTTATTGGGAAAGGTAATATTCATCTTGTTATCTCAACGGCACCCTGGAGCCCGCAGGCTCCAGGGTTTATCCACAACAGCCGCGCCGATGGCAAAGTGCGCGGCTATCCACAGTGGGATCAGGAGTTGCTCTTCTCGAACTTGCGCAGCAGCTCGTTACCACGGCTAACGGCGGTGTCCAGGGCTTCCTGTGCAGTCTTTTTACCGCTCCAGACTTCTTCCAGCTCTTCGTTGATGACATCACGGATTTGCACCATGTTGCCCAGACGCAGGCCTTTAGAGTTTTCGGTCGGTGCCTTGGTGGTCATCTGCATGATGCCCACATCGGTGCCAGGGTTGTTGGCATAGAAGCCCTGGCTTTGAGTCAACTCATAGGCTGCCTGAGTGATGGGCAGATAGCCGGAGAACTGGTGCCAGTCGGCCTGGACTTCGGCGGAGGACAGATAGCTGAAGAACTTGGCTACCCCTTTATATTCTTCGGCAGGTTTACCCTGCAGTACCCACAGGGATGCGCCACCGATGATGGTGTTTTGCGGCTCGCTGATGGCTTCGCCCCAGTAGGGTAACTGGGCCACCCCGAAATCAAACTTCACATTGCTTTTTACCCCGGCATAGGCGGCAGAGGAGTTCATGTACATGGCGCACTCGCCATTGTAGAACTTGGGCGCACTGTCAGAACGGCGACCACCGTAGTCGAACACTTTCGTCTTCTGCCATTCGGCTAACTGGGCAATGTGCTTCACATGCAGCGGGCTATTGATCGCCAGCTCAGTGTTGACTCCGGTAAAGCCATTGGCTTCGCTGGCGAAGGGGATGTTATGACGGGCACTGAAGTTTTCCAGCTGTACCCAGGACTGCCAGCCAGTGGTAAAGCCACAGGTCACGCCAGCGGCTTGCAGTTTTTCCGCTACGCCCTGCATCTCTTCCCAGGTTTTGGGGGGTTCAACACCGGCTTTGGCAAAGGCTTCTTTGTTGTAATAAAGCACGGGTGTGGAGGAGTTAAAGGGCATGGACAGCATGTTGCCATCGCTGTCGGTGTAGTAGCCGGTGACGGCGCTCAGGTAGCCTGCTTTATCGAAGTTTTCGCCAGCGTCCTGCATCAGTTGGAACACAGGATAAACCGCACCTTTAGCGGACATCATGGTAGCGGTGCCTACTTCAAACACCTGCACAATGTGCGGCTGTTGCTTGGCACGGAAGGCAGCAATGGCGGCGGTCATGGTTTCGGTGTAGTTACCCTTAAATACCGGCTTAACGACATAATCGCTTTGGCTGGCATTAAAGTTCTCGGCGATCTGGGTCAGTTTTTCCCCCAGTTCTCCTCCCATCGCATGCCACCACTCAATTTCAGTGGCAGCAAAGCTGGTGCTGGCTAGGGAGGTTCCAAGAAGCAGAGCGGACAGGTGACGCAGTTTCATGTTCAGAGCTCCTCGTTGAGCATTGTTATTGGAGTTGCCTGGCTCGGCAGTTCACAATCGAGGTTGCAGACTACTGGGCAAATGTTGCAAATGCGTGATTTTTATCTTTCATTCGAAATTAAATGAACCTATTTGAGGTTCAAATGAAAGTAGAAGGCTTTCGCTCATCCTGCAAACTTTGGCAAAGAGGATTTTTTGCAGCGCTATAAACGGGATTTGTGTCAGGCCCGCCTGAGCAGGATGGATAAAGGGTTTGGGAGCATGCCAGGGCTGCGCTATGCTGAGCAGAGCAAGGCATTGGCCGAGAGAGGATGCAATGAAGGTAAAACTGGGTAGCTGGCTGGTGGCAGTGGCGCTGCTGTTCGGGCTTATGGGTTGCTCGGATCGTAAACCGGAGCAAGCCAATGAGGTGGCGGTGCAAGGGTTGTATAGCGGTGCGTTGGCGGCTAATGGCAAGTTTGCTGTGATTGGTTCGATTCACCATGGTGGCAGTCTCTGGCAGGTGGAGACGAACGAGCGTCTGTTCGATTGGAACCTGAAAGCGGATCGCTACGCTAACCTGGTGGCGGTGGATATTGATGATGAAGGGCGTTACGCGGTGACTGCCGAGCCTTGGGATTTGGCGCTATGGGATGTTGCCAGCGGTAAGCCAATTGATTATCGCCGTGCGCCAGCGGAGATTTTAGATGTTGCGCTGTCGGAGACTGGGCAGCTGTTGGCGGTGGGGCTCGATGATCGCACCGCCATGTTATTTGACACGGAGCAGGGGGCGCCGTTGCAGACCTTTACCCATGGTGGACGGGTGCGGGCAGTGGCGCTGAACCAGGCCAAGGGTTTGCTGTTGACCGGGGATGATACCTATCTCTCCACCCTGTGGGACATCAAAACCGGCAAGAAACTGCATGAGGTGGAGATCGGCAATCAGGCTACTGTAACGGCTCTGTCGGCAGACGGTAAGCTGGCCTTTAGTGCCTCTCAGCTGAATAAGGCGGTGATCTGGGATACGGTGACGGGGCAGGTGAAGCATACCCTGGCGTCAATGAGTTCAGGTTTTGAGCGCAAGGCGACCTTTACCGCGGCGCGTTTTATCGATCAAGGTCAGCGTCTGCTAACCGGCACTAGCAGTGGCCGGGTGTGGCTTTGGGATACCCGCACTGGGGTGTTGGAGGCCAGTTGGATGCTGCACCATCGGGAGACGAAAAAGCCGGTCAGCGTGTCGGTAATGAGTGTGAGTAGTCTGGGAGCAAATCGGCATCTGGCACTGGGCTCAAATGGCTTTGTCAACCAGTTAAGCGGGCCCTAGGCCTTGTAGATGAATAGCAAAACGCCCGGTGTAACCGGGCGTTTGTCGCTGAGCAGGGTGCCTTAGCTGGCAGGCTTGGCTTCAGCGGGTTTTTCTTCCTTCTTGAGGATCTCCAGCAGCTCCACTTCAAATACCAATACAGCATTGGGCGGAATGCTACCTGCGCCACCGGGGCCATAGCCCAGGGCGGGGGGAATAACCAGTTCAAACTTGGAGCCAACCGGCATCAGCTGCAGGCCTTCGGTCCAGCCGGGGATGACGGCGTTGAGAGGGAATTCAGCAGGCTCATTACGGGCGTAAGAGGAGTCAAACTCGGTGCCGTCGATCAGCTTGCCACGGTAATGTACCTTGACGTTGTCTTCTGCTTTGGGCTTTTTACCATCGCCCTTGCTGATCACCTTGTATTGCAGACCTGACTTGGTGGTTTTCACCCCTTCTGCCTTGGCATTTTTAGCCAGGAAGTCATCGGCTTCTTTCTGCGCCTTGTCCATCATCTCTTTCAGCTTGTTCTGCTGAAAGGTGGTGATGACTTCGGTGACTTGTTCAGGGGTCAGGGCAGGCTCGCTCTGGCTGTAAATCGACTTTACCCCGGCCAGGAAGGCATCGTAATCCAGGGTATCTACCCGGCTAGCAAGCTGCTCGCCCAGAATCAGGCCGAAAGAGTAGCTAAGTTTGGCCTGATCGGATTCCAGCTTCACAGCGGTTTCCGCCAGGGTGGGCACGCTTACGCTCAAACTGAACGCTGCGGCCAGCAGAGATTTTTTCATACTGAATCCTTGTTGGATTACGTGTCGGGTTAAGAGGGAGCGAGTCCACACGCTCCCATCTGGGCCGGATGCAGCAAGGCGATCCGGCACAAGATTATCTATTGGAGCATATTTCCAGGCAAAAGGTTTCCCTAGCTGAGTAAATTTGTCTGTAATTCTGTTTCAAGGTGTTCCAGCTGTTCGGTCAGTGCCAGCCAGCTTTCTTCGGTTTCCGCCAGGCGTTGCTGAACCTGTTGTTGCTCTGCCAGGGTCTGCTTTAATTGCTGTTTGCGGCTGTCCTCATACAGGCTGGGGTCGGCCAGTTGCTCATTGAGCTGATCAAGCTGTTGCTGGAGCTTTTGCATACTGGCTTCGGCTTTTTCCAGCTGTTGGCGCAGGGGGCGTAGTTGTTGCCGAATGGCAGCTTCCTGGCGCTTACGCTCTTTACGCTGCTGGGCGCTGTGTTCACCTTTGCTGGCGTTGTCCTGACTACGGGCATTGAGCTGTTGTTGACGTTGGCTGAGCCAGCGTTGGTAGTCTTCCAGATCTCCTTCAAATTCGCTGACTTGGCCATCGGCAACCAGCAGGAAGGTATCCACGCAAGCGCGTAGTAGGGCACGATCGTGAGAGACCAGCACCAGCGCCCCTTCAAAATCCTGTAGTGCCAGCATCAGTGCATGGCGTACTTCCAGATCGAGGTGGTTGGTGGGCTCGTCCATCAGCAGTAAGTTAGGCTTCTGCCAGGCAATCAATGCTAGGGCCAGACGGGCCTTCTCACCGCCGGAAAAAATGCCGACCTGCTCAAACACTCGGTCACCGATAAAGCCAAAACTGCCGAGAAAATCCCGCACCTGCTGATCACTGAGTTGGGGCGCCAGGCGCTGCAGGTGTAGGGCCGGGCTGGCGTTGAGGTCTAAGGCTTCCAGGGTGTGCTGGGCAAAGTAACCAATTTGTAGATGTTCACCGGCCTGGCGTTGTCCGCTTAATAAAGGCAGTTCACCGACCAGGGTTTTGATCAGGGTCGATTTACCGGCACCGTTTGGCCCTAACAGGCCAATGCGCTGACCGGGCTGTAGAATCAGTTTGAGCTGGCTGATCACTCCCTGCTGATAGCCAAGTTCAGCTTGATCCAGGCTCAGTAGGGGAGAGGAGAGCTTGTCGCTGGTGGCGAAGCTAAAGTTAAAAGGCGTGTCGACGTGGGCGGCACTAATCCGTTCCATGCGCTCCAGGGCTTTAATCCGGCTCTGTGCCTGGCGAGCCTTGCTGGCCTTGGCTTTAAAGCGGCGGATAAAGTCTTCCATATGAGCAATCTGGCGCTGCTGGCCTTCATACAGTGCTTGCTGTTGTGCCAGGCGCTCGGCACGGGCCAGCTCAAAAGCGGTGTAGTTGCCGCGATAGAGCTGGGTTTTGCGCTGTTCGAAGCAGACGATGTGATCGACCACATTGTCGAGGAAGTCGCGATCGTGGGAGATCAGCAGCAGGGTGCCGGGGTATTGGCGTAGCCACTGTTCTAGCCAGAGGGTAGCATCCAAGTCCAGGTGGTTGGTGGGCTCATCCAGCAGTAGTAAGTCAGAAGGACACATCAATGCCCGCGCCAGGTTGAGGCGAATACGCCAACCACCGGAGAAGGAGCGTACCGCTTGTTGTTGGGCGCTGGCGCTAAAACCCAGACCATCCAGCAGCACTGCTGCACGGGCGGGGGCGCTGTAGCCATCAATATTTTGAAACTGGGCGTGGAGTTCCCCCAGGTGTTGGTGTTGCCCCTGGCTGTCAGCTTCCTGCATGGCCTGTTCGAGCTGACGGTACAGTTGATCACCATCTAGCACATAGTCGAGGGCGCTGCGTTCGCTGGCTTCAACTTCCTGGGCCATGTGGGCCAAGCGCCAGCCTGGCGTAATAAAAAGCTCGCCGCTATCGGCATGGAGCTCACCTAGCAGCAGCTTAAACAGGCTTGACTTACCGGCGCCATTGGCGCCGATAATGCCGACTTTATAGCCGGCATGCAGGCTGAGATCGGCCTGCTCCAATAAGAGTTGATGACCGCGTTGCAGGCTAAGTTGGCTGAGTTTAATCATGACTAAATCGCAGTACTCATCTGGGGGAGCCGACTCCCTCTGGGAATGTGCCTGTGCGCTTTACCGGGCACCAGGGGTGGCAGCGGCCTGTTTGCAGGCGCAAGATCAATATCAACAGAATATTAACCACCTGCTTTGCTGCTGTTGGCTTGGGCTGCGCGGACAGGGGCTGGATTATAGCCTGATTGCAGCGGCTCCGGCAGCGTTAAACTGGCATCAGCACTTTGTACTGCCAGTGCGTGCCCTGCGCCGCCAAGCTAAAGCCTGGCCGGTGGATGAGACGCTGTATCAGCAGTGGCTGGCGCTAGAGCTGGCACTGGAGCGCCAGGAGCTAGATTACCTGGAGCAGGCGCTGGCGCTTTCGATGAAACCTTTGATGAAACCTTTGATGAAACCGGCGCCAGGCAAGCAGACCTCTGGGCCCGATTTGGTGCGGGCCAATTGGTTAGCCTATTGGCAGCAACAGGGATTAACCAATCAGCTTACGACGCCTCTGCTTGAGCTGTTGCAACCGCTGTTGCAAGCGTGTCAGCAGCCAGGGCAAGAGGGCGGCACAGCTGATCAGTAAGGCAGCAAGAGCGAGGCGCCAGCTCATGTGCGCCTCACCAGCCAGCACTAAAAGCAGGGTCGAGAGCAAGGGCGCACTATAGGCAAGCAGGCCGAGTAAGCGGATATCACCATGCTTCATACCGTAGTCCCAGCTAAAGAATGCTAACCCCACTGGGCCCAATCCTAAGCCCAGGACGCCGACCCAGCTCAGGCTGTCCGTTGGCCAGTAGCTGTTTTCCAGGCTGAGGTGAACACCTGCCCCCAGCAGCGCAGTCACTAAACAAAACCAGGCCACCGCATCCGTGGGTACCTCGGCAAATAAACGGCTGCAGACGGAGTAACTCGACCAGATCAAGGCACACAATAAGGCGGCGCCATAGCCAAGCAGATTGCCTTGTGCGAAGTCGCTATCCCCTCGCAAGATCAACAATGCCGAACCACTAAGCCCCAGGCACCCTGCCAGTAAATGGCGGAGGGTCAGGCTATGGCCCGGTAACAGCGCCGAAAATAGCAGAATCAGCAGGGGCCAGAGGTAGGCAATCAGGCTGGCCTCGGCGGCTGGAGCGAGGGAAAGGGCAATAAAATAGCAGGCGTGGTAACCGAATAGACCGTAAATCCCTAGTAGCCATACCCGCCAAGGCAGGCGGGCAAAGCGCAAGGGATTTTGTCGACAGATTAGCCACTTTAGCAGCATCAGGGTAAAGGCAATGCTGAAGGTCAGGCTGAGCAATTGGAAAGGGGGAAAGGCCTGACTCCAACGGGTAAAGAGGGCCAGGGTGCTCCACAATAAAATCGCGCTAAAGCCAATCAGACTGGCGGAACCACGGGATAACGTCATGGTGAGCTCCAACGTAAGTGTGGTGCCTAGTGTATTGTCAGGGAGTGCCTGTGGCTTGACCGTTAAGGAGGATGGTTGGCTGGCTTGATCAACAACAGATGCAGTTACGTCCCTGGCGTTTGCTGGCATAAAGCAGGGTATCTGCGCGGCTAAACCAGTCGGACAGGCTTTCACCTGGCTGATAGCAGGCGATGCCGGCGCTAAAACTGAGATGTCCAACACTACTGAACAGATGTTGCTGCAGGGTATGGCTAAGGCGTTCGGTCAGGGCGAGGGCCTGTTGGTTATCTTGGCCATAGAGTAAGAGGGCAAACTCTTCACCGCCCCAACGAGCTAGAGTGTCGATAGGGGCAAGTTCGGTGCGCAATAGGGTGGCCAGCTCACTGAGCACCCGATCGCCTTCACTATGGCCAAAGCGGTCATTCACTTCTTTAAAGCGATCCAGGTCCATCAATACCAGGCTGCTGGGCTGGTTCTCAGCGGCTAAGGCATGTTGTGCCAGCTGCTCGAACTTGCGTCTGTTCCATAAGCCGGTGAGTTGATCGGTGGTGGCCAGGATTTCCAGTTTGTGCATTGCTTGTTGTAGTTGTTGGTTAGCTGCCTCGGCTTGTTGGCGGGCAGCAATCAACTTCTTTTCAATGCGAATCCGCTCGGTGATATCGGTGGCGACAAAACCGGTAGCGATCATTTCGCTTAGGTCATTCCAAATCGGGAACTTGACTGAGAGGTAATGGCGTTCTTGACCATCGACCACTGCGATCTCTTCCAGGTAAAGCGGTGCGCCACTGGCGATCACTTGCAAATCGGCAGCACGAAAGGCCTGGGCAATATGCAGAGGGAAGATGTCTTTATCGCAATGGCCGAGAATATCCGCATCGGTTAAGCCAAATAGCCGTTCGAACTCTTTATTGGCAAGAAGATACTGGCCATTTGGTGCTTTGGCGCCAATCACTGCTCGGGAGTGATCTAATACTGCCTGATACAGTTTTAATTTTTGTTGAGGCTGGCGAGGCATCGTCTTTCCCCATGGACATGTTCAAAAACAGGATGGAACAGGTTAAGGGCCGGGAAAGGCTGTTGAAGGTGGCTGTCCGTGGGGAAAAAGGGCTGGAAAGTCATTTTCCGCCTCTTAGTGTAGTTGGCATTTTGCCCCTTTGGCAAAATGCGGTCAGTTCGCGGTTACAAACGGACCCAGTAGTTGTTGACGCAACTGGCTTGGGGTGAGGCCACTTAAGCGCTTGATAAAGCGATTAAAGGAAGCGCTTTCGGCAAAGCCGCTATTAAGTGCAGCTTCGGTGATGCTGTGGCAGTGACGCAGTTGCTGGCAGCAGTACTGATAACGGCGTTGTTGCAGATAAGGATGGAGTGACTGGCCCTGGCTTTGCTGAAAGGTCGCCTGCAATTGGCGCGGGTGTACCCTTAGCTGGGCGGCGAGCTCTTCCACGCTGGGGAACCAATCGGGGTGTTGCTGTAAGAGCTGTAACAGGTTGACCAGCAGTGCGGGTTGCCAGGGGCCTAAGCGTTGTTCCAATAACCCTAATAATAAACTTAACCACTGTGGCTGGAGCTCAGAGTCGAGGGGCTCACTGGCCATGAAAGTCAGGAACTCCTGCAGGCGACCATCCAGTGCTAGCAAAGGTTGAGTCGGCAAGCGCTCGGGGGCCAGACGGCCTTGGCAGGGCAGATCAATCACTAAAAAGCGATGCTGAGGCGCAGCGGCAAAGGCATGTTCGTGGTGGGCATGGATGAACAGTCCCAGTGTGGGAGAGAGTTGATAATCACGCCCTTGAGTCTGTAGCCATAGCTCGCCAGACAGCGGTAATACCCATTGATGGTGGGCATGCTGATGGGATTCGGGATGGGGCTGGTAGTGTTTCTGCTGAATATTCATCGCTTGTGTCCTTGGCTCTAGCTTAGCGGGTTTCGCCGATGGTGGACATATGCACAGTGAATTTGCCCCTGAGGCAGGGCTCGCATAAAATAGCCGCCTTTCTTTGCCAAGCCCTTAGCGTGTTATGAGTAAAAGCAAACAGCGCAAAACCCTGTCGGAAAAGTGGCGTCTCGCCGCCGTTAGCCAGGGGGTAGAAGTGTCTGTGGCCAGACTAGGGCAACTGGTGTTTCAGGCCCACTATGAAGGCCGCCTGCCCCATGCCGAAAATATCGGTGTGAATGCCTGGGGCAATATGATCAGCTTCGCCCTTAATGAACCTGAAGCCGCCAAAGAGTATTGGAAATGGCTACTGGAGCCGGCTGCTGGAGCAGCGGAAGAAGAGGGCCCTGAACAGCAGATGACACTGTTCTAAGGTTGATCTTGCTCAAGGCGTGCTTGTTGCGCTTTGGTCTATTCTGGAGCGTTTTGGGCGCGACTTGCATCCTGCTTTTCAGTACAATCCTCGCCATCCGTTGTTTTAATGTGAGGAATACGCCATGGGGCATGATTCTAACTTCAAAGACTCTACTGGTATTGGCATGTGGTTGCTGGTGGTTGCTGCTTTTGTCGGCATCTGTGCCCCGGCCCTGATTGCTCTGAGCCGTCTGCAGTTTTAATTGCAGGCTGCCGCACAAAACGCCCTTCGGGGCGTTTTGTCGTTTTTGCGCCAGTGTTTTTTGTTGTTCTTCTCAGTAAAATTCGCGCCATTGTCTATTGAGAGAGTTGGCTATGCCTAAGGCAAGTGAAGTTAAACGTGGTTTTGTGGTGGAGATTAACCGCCAGGTTTACATCGTGCAGAACATTGAGGTGAACAATCCCTCAGCACGGGGCGCGGCGACCCTGTATAAGATGCGTTTCAGCCAGGTACCCGGTGGTGGTAAGTACGAAGAAACCTTCAAGGGTGATGAAATTATCAAAGAAGTGGAAATGCAGCGTCGTACGGTTTCCTATCTGTATAAAGAAGGGGATATGTACACCTTTATGGACGCAGAGGACTACAGCCAGTACTTGTTGAGCGCATCGGTACTGGAAGATCAGCTGCCCTTCTTGCTGGATGGTATGGAAAACCTGCAAGTGTTGCTGGTTGAAGGTCAGCCTGTTTCCTTGCAACTGCCTTCCACCGTAGAGATGGAAATTCTGGAAACGCCGCCGGCGATGAAAGGTTCCAGCGCTACCGCGCGGACCAAGACTGCTCGTTTTGTGACGGGGCTGGAAGTACAGGTGCCTGAATACCTGGAGACCGGTGATCGGGTCAAAATTAATACCGAAACCGGTAAGTTTTCCTCCCGTGCGTAAGCAAGATACTGGCTGGCTACGAGATTAAAACAACAACGCCCGGCAAGCCGGGCGTTGTGCATTCTGTACAGCAGGTACGGAATTAGGCAGCAAAGTTGCTGGCAACAAATTCCCAGTTAACCAGTGCCCAGAAGTTTTCTACATACTTGGGACGCGCATTGCGAGTGTCGATGTAGTAAGCGTGCTCCCACACGTCACAGGTCAGCAGCGGAGTCACACCAGCTTCAGTCAGCGGGGTGCCAGCGTTGCTGGTGGAGCGCAGTTCCAGTTCGCCAGAAGCGGTTTTTACCAGCCAGGCCCAGCCAGAACCGAAAGTGCCGATAGCGGTCTTAGTGAACTCTTCTTTGAATGCAGCGAAAGAACCCCATTTGGCGTTGATGGCATCAGCCAGGGCGCCAGTGGGCTCGCCACCTGCATTGGGAGCCAGGCAGTGCCAGTAGAAGGTGTGGTTCCATACCTGGGCAGCGTTGTTGAATACGCCACCGGAAGATGCACGGACGATTTCTTCCAGGCTCTTGCCTTCAAACTCAGTGCCCTTAACCAGGTTGTTCAGGTTGGTCACGTAAGCTTGGTGGTGCTTGCCGTAGTGGAACTCCAGAGTCTCTTTAGAGATGTGGGGCTCCAGGGCATCCATTGCGTAGGGCAGTGCGGGTAATTCAAAGCTCATGGTTGTCTCCTTGTCTCGCTAGTCAGGCAATTTGTTCGTTTTAATAGTGTGGGCATCTTATCACCGCTGTTAGCGGTTTGCATGAACCTCGAGAAAAGTTGGCAGATTTGGCGATTAAAAGAGGCTAAATCCGCTAACTTTATAGGGTTAATGCTGATCCAGATGGTCCAAATAACGCTCGGCATCCAGGGCGGCCATACAGCCGGCACCAGCAGAGGTGATGGCTTGGCGGTAAACCTGATCCATCACATCTCCAGCGGCAAAAACCCCTTCAATGCTGGTGGCGGTGGCGTTACCCTCCAGGCCGCTTTTCACTTTGATATAGCCGTTGTTCATTTCCAGCTGGCCTTCAAACAGGCCGGTGTTGGGGGTGTGGCCGATGGCGATAAACACACCATCCACTGCCAGCTCTTTGCTTTCGCCGGTTTCAGTGCTTTTTACCCGCATACCGGTGACGCCCATGTCATCACCGAGGACCTCTTCCAGAGTATGGTTCCATTCGATTTTGACATTACCGTTACGGGCTTTTTCCAGCAGCTTGTCCTGCAGAATTTTTTCACTGCGGAAACTATCGCGACGATGCACAACGGTCACTTCAGCGGCGATATTGCTCAGGTACAGTGCCTCTTCCACGGCGGTGTTGCCGCCACCGATAACGGCAACCTTCTTGTTGCGATAGAAGAAACCGTCACAGGTCGCACAGGCAGATACCCCCTTACCCTGGAAGGCCTGCTCACTCTCCAGCCCCAAATATTTGGCACTGGCACCAGTGGCGATAATAAGGGCATCACAGGTGTATACACCGCTATCTCCTTCCAGGCGGAAAGGTCGCTGTTGTAAATCAGCGGTGTGGATATGGTCAAACAGAATTTCAGTATCGAAACGTTCTGCGTGTTTGCGCATCCGCTCCATTAAATCTGGCCCTTGCAGGCCTTCCACATCACCGGGCCAGTTATCGACTTCAGTGGTGGTGGTGAGCTGACCACCCATCTGCATACCCGTCACCAGAACCGGGTTGAGGTTAGCGCGGGCAGCATAAACGGCGGCGGTATAACCCGCCGGGCCAGAGCCGAGGATCAGCAGACGGGCGTGCTTGGTGTTGCTCATAGGAAACCTTATTTTGGCACTTTAAATGGGTAGGTCATGCAATGGTGGCGACCTACTGGAAATTCAATAGAGTGGCATAGTAGTACAGAGTGCTGTCCAGGCCCATTAGCGAATGGCTATTTTAGCTATAGCTTTTAACTATGATTATCGGGAGGAAAGGCACAAATAAAAACGGTGGCCTGGGCCACCGTTTGATGCGTGCTGGTGCAAGCTGCAGGCTTAGGGCGCGCTGTCCAGCATGTGCTGGATAGAGGCCTGAATCTCTTCATCAGAGCAGGTTGCGCAGGTACCGCGAGGAGGCATGGCGTTAATGCCGTTGATGGCATTAGCCAACAGGGTATCCATACCTTTGGCCGCGCGCTCAGTCCAATCAGAGGTGCCAAACTTAGGTGCACCTGCGACCCCTACCGCATGGCAGGCTTGGCAGGAGGCAGCGTAAACATCGGCGCCAGAGCGGGGGCCGCTGGCTGCAGCAGGAGCAGCAGCTACCTGGCTGGCGCACTCTTCGCCTTCCAAGCATACGCTGTAAGCAGGCTTGACTCGGTCAGCAATGGAGTGAGAAGAGTTATGGTCGGCCTGGGCGACCGCTGATACCATCAGACCCATCCCGGCAGCCAACATGGCAACGCGCTTCAGTGCAATCACGGTAACCTCTCTATCTTTAATAGTGGCAGGCGCCGCCTGGTTAGAAAGCAGGCAGTCCAGCAAGTTTGGGCGCGATTATAGCCTGATATACACCTAACGTGAATGGGGATTAGCGCAAGGTCGAAGCCAGAAAAGGCGGCATTGATGCCCATCAATAGTGGACTTGTCCGCAAAAGTTAGTAGGCGGGGCTAGACTAACGGCGAGGCTATGGCTAGTATACGCCCTCGCTTACCGATCGACTAAGTTAGCTCCGCTGTTAACTTAAGTGTTTGATCAACATAGTAAAGCGCCCGTAGCTCAGCTGGATAGAGTAGCAGGTTCCGATCCTGTTGGTCGGGGGTTCGAATCCCTCCGGGCGCGCCATCCTCTGCATAGTTCTTCCCTTGTTTAGATTGATTGCCTTCATTTGCAGAATCGTGATTCGCCCGAGAGGGTGAGAGCTTCCGTTGGTTCGAGTCGAGCGCAGCGAGACAATGTTGCGTAGCAACAGCCCGAAGGGCGAGGCGAAGCCGAGTCATCCCTCCTCTGAACCGATGCCATGACTGGCTGCGCTATGTGCCTCACTTTGCTGCTTTTTAGTGTGCTGTGGCTGTGACTTGCTCCCTGGCTCTGCGCAAATGGCATAGAGCCCAGGGCAGATGTCGATTGCGTGTTCCAGCAAGGGCTAATTTTTTCAAAATTTTTCTGACCTTGAACTTTTTCCGCGCTTCCCTATCTAGATTATCCGCCTAGCGCATTGGCGCTCTGTCAGTGCGTAGACTCTGAATAATTTGTGATAAGTCAGGCCGTTATCGGCCCAACAAGGAGTCGCAGAATGATCCATGTCGACCAGTTAACTCGTCGCTATGGTGATTTTATCGCGGTTGATCAGGTTTCCTTCCATATAAAACCCGGTGAAATCATCGGCTTGCTCGGTCATAACGGAGCGGGCAAAAGTACCCTGATGAAAATGCTGACGGGCTACCTAGAACCCAGCCAAGGTAGTATCCGTATTGATGGGCGAGATATGCAGCAGCAACGTGGTGCTATCCAGGCCCTATTTGGTTACCTGCCGGAGAACTGCCCGGTTTATCCGGATATGCGGGTAATTGAGTTTCTCGATTATCAGGCGGATTTGCGTCGTCTGAGTGCGGATCAGCGTCCCCAATTGATTCAGCGGGCGATTCGTCTAACTGCCCTGCAGGATAAAGCCCTCGCGCCGATCCAAACGCTGTCCCGTGGCTATCGTCAGCGCTTGGGAGTGGCCTTAGCGATTCTGCATCGTCCCAAAATCGTTATTCTGGATGAGCCGACCAATGGCCTGGATCCCACCCAAATCCTGCAAATGCGAGAGCTGATCCGTACTCTGGCGAAAGAATCAACGGTGATTCTCTCCACCCACATTTTGCAGGAGGTACAGGCGGTCTGTGAGCGGGTGTTGATAATGCGTGGCGGCCGCTTGGTGGTGGATGAGCGTTTAGATCAGCTACAGAACAGTGGTCGTCTGGTGTTTGCGGTTGATCAAGGGCCCGCTCAGGTGCGTAGCCACCTATCAGGCTTGCCGCAGGTGGTGGACTATCTTGGCCTCCAGCAAGGTAAACATCGCTATGCTCTGGGTAAGGGAGCCGATGCCGCTACCTTGGCGCGGATGCTGGTGGGAGCAGGGTGCCAGCTACAGGAGCTGCACCATGAGCAACGTACCCTGGAGTCCTTGTTTGCGGAGATTAACCAAGCGCCCAATATGGCTGTAGCCCAGATAAACGGGGAGGAGAATCGTCATGCTGCTTAATGGCTTATCTGCCTGGCTGCAGGATGCCGGACGCATTGCTCGGCGAGAAATCCGCAGCCTGTTTGCTACCCCCGTTGCCCTGCTGTTTATTGCCGCTTTCCTGTTGATCAGCCTGTTTGTGGTGTTCTGGGTGGAGACCTTCTTTGCCCGTAATCTGGCGGATATCAAACCGCTCTTTGAGTGGATGCCACTGTTGCTGTTGCTATTGGTAGCAACCCTGACGATGCGCGCCTGGAGCGAGGAGCGTCGTAGTGGCACCCTGGAAGTGCTATTGACCTCACCGGTATCCCCCAGCGCTTTGGTGATGGGTAAGTTTTTAGCCACCTTAGTGCCGGTTGCCATTGCCCTATTACTGACACTGCCGCTGCCTTGGCTCACGCAAAGTTTGGGCCAGTTAGATTGGGGACCGGTATGGGGCGGCTACCTGGCTGCGCTGTGTTTAGCCGCAACCTATAGTGCCTTGGGGCTTTGGTTATCCTCCCGTAGTGACAACCCCCTGGTCAGTTTGATGGGGACGTTGCTAGTGGGAGCGTTGCTGTATTGGTTGGGCTCGCCCTTGCTGACGGACTTATTCCCCTATCAGGTAGCGGAATGGTTGCGTTCCTTGGGGACAGGGTCGCGTTTCAGCGATATCACCCGTGGAGTGTTGGACTGGCGTGATCTTTATTACTACCTGGGCCTGACGGCGCTGTTCTTGGTACTGAACCGCTTAGAACTGGAACGTCATTACTGGGCCGGGCAGAGCGCAGGGGGGAGCCAATGGCGCTGGCGTCTGGGGAGTGCGCTGCTGGCGCTAAATCTACTGGTGGCGAATGCTTGGTTGTATCCGTTGCAGGGGATTCGTCTCGATTTGACGGAAGGTAAGCGTTATACCCTGTCGGAAGCTACGCGTCATACCCTGGCTCAATTACAGGAGCCGGTGCTGATTCGCGGTTATTTCAGCGCTAATACCCACCCCCTGTTGGCGCCACTGGTGCCGCAATTACAAGACTTGCTGCAGGAGTATGCCTTAGCGGGTGGCAGTAAGGTGCGTTTGCAGTGGGTTGATCCTCAGCAAGATCCCCAATTGGAAGAAGAAGCCGGTAGTAAATACGGAATCCGCCCTGTGCCTTTCCAGACGGCGAACCGTTATCAGGCTGCGGTGGTGAATGCCTACTTTGATGTGCTGATTAGCTATGGCAATGAGTACCAAGTGTTAGGTTTTCGTGACCTGATCGATGTAAAAGCCAAGGGTGAGGGTCAGCTGGAGGTTGAGCTGAAAAATCCCGAATACGATCTGACCCAGGCGTTGCGTAAAGTGGTGGCCAGTTACCAGGGCCAAGGTGAGTTGTGGGCGGAGCTGCCCCGTCCGGTGCAGTTAAGTGCCTATGTGTCGGCAGCGCTCCCTGAGTCTGTGCAGCCACTACGCCAAGCGCTGGAGCAAGCTCTGGCCAGCATGCAACAGGCGGGGCAGGATAAATTCTCATTCGAGTTTATCGACCCCAGTCAGGATCAAGGCTTAGCCAAACAACTGGCAGAGGAGCAGGGCTGGCAGCCGATGATCACCGACTTGCTGAACCCGCAGCCATTCTGGTTCCACCTGCTGTTATCGGATGGGCAAAGCAGTTGGCCGGTCGCCTTGCCGGATCAGCTTGATCAACAAGGTTGGCAGCAGAGCCTGGAGGCCAGTATCAAGCGCTTTAAGCCCGGTAGTTTGAAAAGTGTGGCGGTGTACCGGCCGACAGCCAGTCCTTATAGCCAAGCTCCCAACTTTAGCTTGTTGCGCGATTATCTAGGTGAGCAGGTACGCTGGCTGGATACTGATCTTAAGCAGGGCCAGGTTCCTGCCGGAGCGGAAATGCTGCTGGTGCTGGCCCCGGATAATCTGGATGAGCGCCAGCAATATGCGATTGACCAGTTCCTGATGCGGGGCGGCACTGTGGTGTTGGCCAGCTCAACGGCGAAAGTCGAGCTGGGGCAACGCCTGCAAGCCAGTTGGAACCCAACTGGACTAGAAGACTGGCTGGCCAGCATGGGGATCAAGCAACCCCAGGCTTGGGTATTGGATCAGCAAAGCGGCGCCTTGCCGATCCCAGTTGAGCGGCAGCTGGGCAGCTTCCGCGTGCAGGAAATCCAGCTCCTGCAATACCCGCTGATTGTGGATGCTCGTGCCGCCCAGTTAAATGCCCAGGCACCGGTCGTATCCTCGTTGGGGCAGCTCTATATCCCCTGGGCCAACCCCTTGCAGCTGGAGAATGTGGCGGACGGGATCAAGGTCACCCCGCTGTTACATTCATCTGCGCAGAGTTGGCAACAGACGGAGCTTGGCATTGTGCCAGATCTAAAACGCTATCCCACCCATGGCTTTGCCCCTGCGCAGCAGCAGGAATCACAACTTCTAGGTGTGATGTTGGAAGGACGCTTTACCTCTGCCTTTAAAGGTAAGCAACCACCGATGCTACAAGCTGCGAAGAGCAAGGATAATGCAGCGGATGAACCGACAGCGGCTACACCTTCCTCTGCTACACCGCCCTTGGCCAGCCTGATAGAGCACTCGGCAGATTCAGCCCGTTTGATAGTGCTTGGCTCCGCCATGCTCTTTAGCGATGAGGTGAACTCCCTGATCGCCCAGGCGCTAGGGAGCGAATACAGTAAAAACTTTGAACTGATGCAAAACCTGGTGGACTGGTCACTGGATGATCCCGCCATGTTGAGCATGCGCAGCCGTGGCCATTATGCCCATACCCTGTTGCCGCTATCACAAATGGAACAGCAGTGGTTGGAATGGGGACTGTACCTGATCAGCTTGGTATTGCTGGTGTTGGTCGGCATCCTGGCCTGGTGGCTGCGTCAGCGTCGTTATCAGCGTTATCAACAGTGGCTGGCGCCGCTTCAGGTGAAGACCAGCCCGTCATCCCAGTGATAAAAGCAGGAGGCAATGATGCAACTCTCACTGAGTCCTGCTGCTTATATAGTGGCAGCCTTGAAGCGCCCCGGCCTGAGCGGATTAGCGGGGCTTCTGATACTGCAATTTGGCTTGGCGCTATGGCTGAACTGGCCCGCGCCGGCTACCCAGGTGGTGCAACAACCCTGGCTAAGTCTGGACTGGCAACAGGTGCAGCAATTGGAGATCAGTGGCCAAGACCAGCCGGCTTTGCGACTGACCCGCCAGCCGACAGGTTGGCAGCTGGAGTCTGGCTTGCCGGTACAGGAAGAGAAGGTGCAAGCCCTGTTGCAACGCTTGCAACAAGCTCAGCGTGCTTACCCTGTTACGACTCAAGCCCAGGCATGGTCACGCTTGGGTTTGGTCGAGGGGGAACAGCGCCTGCTTAAATTGCAAAACCAACAGGGCGTCACCCTGGCTACCCTGTACTTGGGGAACGCTGCAGGTATGGGGCGCAGTTATGCTCGCCTGGATGATGAAAAAGAAGTCTATACCCTGGCTGTTGCCGCCTATGAATTGCCATTGCTAGCAAAAGACTGGCTTGATAAGGGCCTGTTTAATTTTGCAGTTGGTGACCTAGAGTGGGTGCAAATCAACGATTATCCCCGTTGGCAACCGCTCGAAAGCTCGGAGCAGCAGGAACAAACCCAGGCAGATGCTGAGCCAGGAGCGTCAGGAGAGGTTGAGCGCCAGTGGCAAAATCTACCTGAAGGAGTGGATACCGCCGCCGTGAATAAGCTGTTGGAGCAACTGGCTAAACTGCAAGTTGACGAAGCGCTTGGTCAGCAGCCGCAACCTGAGTGGCAGCTGCAGCAACCACGATTAAAGTTGAGCCTGAGCCTAAATGGGCAAGCGCAACACTGGCAACTGAGCCAAGACAAGGACCAGCGCTTTTATATACTCCACACTGACCAGCTGCAGACCGATGGTCAGCCTTGGTACTTCCGCGTGGCTAATTGGCAGGTGGAGCCTTGGATCAATAATTGGAGGAACTGAGCGGGAGATATAAGCGTGCTACAGGTGGAGTAAATCCACCTGTAGCAATGCGAATTTAACCCAACCACTGCCAAACCTGGTGATAAATCCCAATCCCGATCAGGGTGTTGAAGGGGAAGGTGATGGCCAGAGCAGCGCTGATTGCCATGCCGGTATTGGCTTCGGGAACGGCCTGGCGCATGGCGGCAGGGGCGGCGATGTAGGAGGCGGAGGCAAATAGGGTCATCAGGAGTACACTGCCACCTTCACTCAGGCCCATCAGGTTGGCAACGGGTATTGCACTAATTGCCAGTAGCGGTGGGGCACACAAAGCAAATATCAGTACGCGACTATTGCTGCGTTCCCAGTGACGGAGGAAGTTGGCCGCGCAGAGTCCCATTTCCAGCAGGAAGAGCGCCAGTAGGCCATGGAATAGCTGCATAAACAGCGGGGCGATGGTGCCTAAGCCGTCTTTGCCGTACAGGCTACCGATCAGCAATCCTCCCCCTAATAGCACCATGCCGCGGCTGGCAAAGACCTCATGCAGGATTTGTCCCCAGCGGGTACCCTGGTTGGCACCGCCCATGCGGGACAGCAGAATGGCTACCCCAATTGCGGGCATCTCCAGCATCACCACAAATAAAGTCAGTTGAGGCTCATAGCTAATCAACCGGTGCTCCAGATAGGCCATTCCCACCGCAAAGGTTCCCACGCTTACAGAACCGTAGTGGGCTGCCATGGCCGCACTATCGGCACTATTAAGGCGCACCAGTTTACGCAGAACCGGGAACAGCACGAGGGGGATCAAAGCACCCAGCAGTGCAATGGTCAGTGCTTGGGGTAAGACGTTCAAAAGGCCTTGTTCACGAATGGCTAAACCGCCCTTCATGCCCAGGGCAAACAGCAACAGGATGGTGAGAGTGTCGTAGGTGCCCTGGGGGACTTTTAAGTCGGAGCGAATCAGGCCGGCAAAGAGCCCGAGGGCAAATACAGCAATGACGGGATCTGGCATGTTGGCAACCTCATAGTCGGATTGGCGCTACCTTAAGGCTTCCTCTTTTCTAAAACTAATTAATTAAAAATATAAAAGGCATAAACGATTATTTATGATTGTTGGGCTGAAAAAGAGGACGGTGAGATGGACAAGCGTTTACTGACACTCAGGTTATTGCAGGTGTATGTGGAGGTAGTGCGTCAGGGAGCCGTGGGTAAGGCGGCGGAACGGCTGTTTCTGACTCAGCCAGCGGTGTCATTGCAGTTACGTAAGCTGCAAGAGGTGGTCGGCCAGCCATTGCTGGAAAACCGTGGGCGGATGTTGCAACCGACGGCAGCAGGGAAGGAGCTACTGTTGAGTGCAGAGCGAGTGCTGGCGGAGCTGGATGATCTCAGTACCCGTTTATCGGAGGTCGAGGGTTTGGCGCGTGGTCAGTTTAATCTGGCGGTGGTGACGACTGCACAGTATCTGGCGCCACAGTTATTGGGGGGCTTTGCCAAGCGTTATCCTGGTTTGGATATTCATTTGAATATCGGTAATCGTCAGCAGGTGATTACTCGCTTACAGGAAAACCGTGATCACCTCTATATCTTTAGTCAGCCGCCACGCCAAGCAGACTTGTTTTGCTTCCCTATTGTGCACAATCCTTTGGTGGTGGTGGCCTCACCTCAGCACCCGTTAGCTAAACAGCGGGCGTTGGATTTCAGTGAGCTGCTGCAAGAACGTTTCTTATTGCGAGAGGCGGGTTCTGGCACGCGTTTGGCGCTGGAGACTTACCTGCAAGAGCAGGGAT
This sequence comes from Balneatrix alpica DSM 16621, assembly GCF_000619885.1. Taxonomy (GTDB): domain Bacteria; phylum Pseudomonadota; class Gammaproteobacteria; order Pseudomonadales; family Balneatricaceae; genus Balneatrix; species Balneatrix alpica. The sequence goes on from NZ_JHUZ01000014.1 coordinate 139,845, forward strand.
GGATGCTAACCAATAGCCTGCAGGTGGAAAGTAATGAGGCTATCCGCTTAAGCGTGGGGGCCGGATTGGGAATAGCGATCTTGTCACGCCATACCTTGGAGGCATCCGACCATAGTCTGGTGGAGTTGCCGGTACGGGGTTTTCCGTTACAGCAGCACTGGTATCTGGTTTGGCGTCACCAGCCCACCTTGCCTAGAGTGGTGATGGCATTTGCCCAGTTTATTGAGCAGGCGGTGCCCGAGTTACTTGGTAGTGCGTATGCTGAGGCTGACTTAGCTCAGTTGAGTCTGGCTTTAACCAGCGCCATGAAAAGAGGAAGTGGTTGATTCTCCGACAGCTTTGGCCTTTGAATGGGGCTGTTTGTGAATGGCTAGTGTTCGTTGAACCACACAGAATAAGAAGAAAATCATGCACACTGAGGTGATACATATTCCTGCTAAGGCCCGCCAGCAGCCTTGGCTGCTGCCTGAGTTAGCAGCCGCGCAACTCGTTCTGGTGTTTATGGATAGTCATTGGCTAGCGCACTGGGCAGAGTGCTATCAACGCCTGCATCAACGTTATCCCCAAGCTGAGATAGTAGGTTGCAGCAGTGCCGGTGAGATTTACGCTGACCAGGTCAGCTGTGGCGATCTGGTAGCCATTGTTATTCATTTCCAACACACGCCGCTAAGGGTGGCTTTAGCACGCTTGCAGGGCAGGAGTAGTGACGCGCTAGGGGCGGAGCTAGGGCAAAGCTTATTGGCGGAGGATTTACGCCATGTTTTGGTGTTTAGCGAAGGGTTGCATATCAATGGCTCTTTATTGGCCCAGTCATTACGCCAACAGCTGGGGCAACAGTGTGCGGTGACAGGTGGCCTGGCGGGTGATGGGGAGCGTTTTGCCCATACCTGGGTTTGTTTAAATGAGCATTGTTACCAGGATGCTGTAGTGGCAGTGGGTTTATATGGTCAAGCATTGCATGTTGGCATGGGCTCCCAGGGTGGTTGGGATTCCTTCGGCCCGGATCGCTTGATCACTAAGGCCCAGGGGGCGGAGCTGTTTGAGCTGGATGGTCAGTCCGCGCTTGCCTTGTATAAAACCTATCTGGGGGAACATGCCAGTGGTCTGCCAGCGACAGGCTTGCTCTTCCCTCTCAGTGTGAAGGCGGGGCAGGGGGAGGCTGAACTGGTCAGAACCATCCTGGCGGTGAATGAGGAGCACGGCAGTATTATTTTTGCCGGTGAGATGCCAGAAGGTTGCTATGCCCGCCTAATGAAGGCTAACTTTGAGTGCTTAGTCGATGGTGCTCAGGGGGCGGCCAACCTATCCTTGGCTGCGATGCAATCACAACCAGGCCTGGCGTTGTTGATTAGTTGTGTGGGGCGTCGTCTGGTATTAGGGCATCGTATCGAAGAGGAGGTGGAAGCTGTGCGTGATGTGTTGGGCCCAGCCACCCTAACCGCCGGTTTTTATTCCTATGGTGAAATTGCGCCGCAGCATCCGCAATGGGGCTGTGAACTGCACAATCAGACCATGACCATCACCCTGCTGCAGGAGTGGCCGCTTGATGCATAAGCTGTTGCAGCGTCAACTGCGTCGTTATTTGGGGGAGAGCCAAACGTTGGATCCCCAATGGCAGGCATTGCTGGAGGCCATTGATCAGACGTACCAACAAATGGATCAAGACCGCGCATTGATGGAGCGTTCGCTGGAACTGACGTCCCAGGAGCTGCGCAGTCGTTACCAGGCATTGGAGCAACAGCTTGCCAGTCAAAGCGAACAGCAACGGCGTTTGCAGCAAACCCTGGCGGTGATGCGTGCCACCCTGGAGTCCTCCGCTGACGCCATTATTGCCATTAGCAGCTATGGGCGGGTACAGCACTTCAATCAAGAGTTCATCGCCCTGTGGAACCTGCAAGAAGTGAATCTGGAGCGGGCGCATATTAGCCAGTTTTTTGATCGCATTATGGAGCAGGTGGAGCAGCCTGAGGGGTTTATGGAGGCGATTCGCGCTCTGCATCGTAATAGTCAGGCAGAAGGGCGTGACCTGGTGATGATGAAAGACGGGCGCTTGTTGGAGCGTATTTCCTGGCCGCAACGCCAGGGGGAGGCTTACATTGGTCGAGTGTGGAGCTTTCGTGACATTACCGAGCGGCACCAGTCCAAGCAGCGCCTGCGCTTATCCACCAAGGTATTTGACTCCACCTCCCAGGGGATTGTGGTGCTGGATCGGTTCGGCTGTATCCAGGAGGTCAATCAGGCGTTTTGCCAACTGTTTATGGCGGAAGAAGCGCAGTTGCGGGGGCAGCCGCTGGCGGAGAAGCTGGCCTCCAGCCGTCACGATAAGTACTTCTATCAAGACCTGCTGGACGATGTGCGTGAACAACAGAGTTGGTCGGGCGAGATTTGGGAACTGAATCCGCATACCAAGCAGCTGTTGGTGTTGTGGGTGTCGATTAGCCTGGTACGGGATAATCAGGATCAGGTTGAGCATATGATCTGTATGTTCTCGGACATTACCGCCATGAAGCAGGCGGAAGAGAAACTGCAGCAACTTGCCTATGAAGATCAGCTGACGGGCTTAGCCAACCGTACACGCTTACAGGAAAACCTGCACAGTGCTATGCAGGAACCAGGTATGCAGGGTAAGCGGGTAGCGATTTTCTACATGGACCTGGATCGCTTTAAGCATGTCAATGATGTGTTTGGCCATGCCGCCGGAGATTGGCTGCTTGGTGAAGTAGCCAAACGCCTGCAAAAGGCAATTCGCGCCTCTGATTTGGTGGCGCGCCAGGGAGGCGACGAGTTTATTATTGCCCTGTTGGATGTCACCTCCACCACTGAGGTTGAGGAAGTCGCCAAACGTATTCTGCGCCTGATGTCCGACCCCTTTGTGCTAGGTCAGCAGGAGCTGTTTGTCGGCGCTACCATCGGTATCGATACCGGTACCGTTGGCCAGGATAACTGGCAGGTACTGATGCGCCATGCGGATATGGCGCTCAATCATGCCAAGCGTTCTGGCAAAAACACCTATCTGTTCTTTGAAGCCCATTGGCATGACCATGCCAAGCAACGCTTGCAGCTGGAAACTGAACTACGTTATGCCATCGAACACAGTGAGCTGGAGTTACATTTGCAGCCGCAAATCACCATGGACTCCAAGCGCTTGGTTGGTTTTGAAGGCTTAGTGCGTTGGCAGCATCCGCGCCGTGGTATGGTGATGCCCGGACACTTTATCAGTATTGCCGAAGAAACCGGTTTGATTGTGCCACTGGGAGAGTGGGTCTTGCAGGAGGCTTGTCGGCTACAAGCACAGTGGCAGCAGCAGGGCCTGCCCTTGGTATCAATGGCGGTCAACCTGTCACCACTGCAGTTGCAGGATAAAGGCCTGCCTGAGCGTTTGGCTGACTACCTGCGTCGGCATCAGTTGGACCCCCATTGGCTGGAGCTGGAAATCACCGAAAGCCTGGCGATGCAGCATCAGGATGTTAGCTACCAAATCCTCCAGGTATTGCAGGAAATGGGAGTGGGTCTGGCCCTGGATGACTTCGGTACCGGTTATTCCTCGCTGAGCCAACTCAAGCGTTTTCCCTTCACCAAACTCAAGATTGATCGCTCTTTCGTGCTCGACTTGCTCGATGACGAAAACGACCGGGACATCACCCGCTCCATCATTCAGCTGGGTAAAACCCTGGGCCTGCATGTGCTGGCCGAAGGGGTTGAGGAAGAGGCCCAACGTCAACTCTTGGCTAAACTGGGCTGCCACTACTTCCAGGGCTATCTCTATAGCCGCCCATTGCCTCCCACCCAGGCGGAGCTCTTTCTGCGTCAGCGCCACCGTAGCCGCTTGAAACGCCCTGGCTAAGCCAGTGTGGGATAAAAAGGCGGTTATTCGGCGGCGAAGTGCGAAAGATTATCCTGCACAGGGTGTCGCCCTCGGCTAGCTTATTAACACCCCCTTAGCTGTGTTGATAGGGGGCGACTTGCCGGACAGCCCCAATGACAACACTGCGACTACTACTGCGCACCCTTAGAGAAGGAATGGTGTGGATTCTGCCTGCCGTGGTGGTTGATGGCTTGGTGTTTCTACTGATTGGATTATTGAAGTACTTCGCCTGGCTACCTGAGTTGGTGGAGGTGCTGATCGCACTACGTCTTGGTTTTGCTGGCGTATTACCTCTGCTGTTAAGTGGCGGGATTGGCTATATGCTGGCCCTGCATCTGCGCTTACCCCGTGCTCCGGTGACCCTACTCTGCTTATGCTATAGCGCCATCAGTAATACTCAGTTGGCTCACCCCAGTACCGACTTGTTGGTGGGTATTCTGACCCCTCTCTATGCCGTGCCCCTGCTATCCCAAGCCTACAAGCGCGGCTGGGGACGGTTACTACGTCATGATCTTGGCGGCCTGGTGATTAAGGACTCGGTTAATCTGATTGTGCCGGCGCTCTGGACTCTGTTGGCGGTTACCCTGGTGGGGTTGTTGCTTGGGTTACTGTTTCACCATGGCGAGGTGTGGCAGTTCCTGCGTCTGGAGATGAATCAGCCCTGGTTGGCTGGGGCCCTCTATAGTCTGCTCAATTCACTTTCCTGGTTTGTCGGGATTCATGGCTATTACGCACTCCTGCCGCTGGCGCAGCAGCTGGCAGAGGCATCTAGCCTCAATGCAGAGGCGGCCCAGGCGGGGTTAGCCATCCCCTCGTTGGTGAGCTCTCTGGTGTTGGAGCAGTTTGTCTTTATCGGCGGTAGTGGAGCGACCCTGGGGCTGGCGTTTGCCCTGCTGTGGCAAGGGAAGCAAGCGGCCATCCGCACCCTGGCTTGCCTGGGGTTATTGCTTGGAGCTTTCAATATCAATGAAGTATTGCTGTTTGGGCTGCCTCTTATTTTTAATCCGCGCTTTTTGCTGCCCTTCATCCTGGCTCCTCAATTGTGCTGGGGGTTCAGCTATTGGCTGCTGGCTAACGGCTGGGTCGCCCTGCCAGTGCTGGAGCTACCCTTTAGTGCGCCGGTATTTTTTAACGTTTTTTTGACCACCGACGGCCAGTGGCAGGCGTTGTTGCTGCAGTTGCTTAACCTGCTGCTGAGTACCTTGCTTTACCTCCCCTTCGTAATGAGCTGGCAGCGTGACCATGCCGATAAAACCATCGCCATACCCGCGCTGGAAACTTCCTATGCTCGCCGTTGGGAGGAGGCGGGGCTGCTGGCCAGTGATGCCGTTGCCGATGCCAACCGTCAGCAACAGCAGCAGTTGGAGCTGGATAAGCAGATGGACCATATCGGTGAGCTGGAGTTTTACCTGGAATACCAGCCACAAATTGGTATGAGAGATGGCCGTATTATTGGGTGCGAAGCCTTGATTCGTGCCCGTAATGCGCAGGGTAAACAGGAGGGGCCAGGGCAATTTTTACCCTGGTTAGCCCAAGCGGGGATGATGAAGGATGTGGATCGCTGGACCATCCGTGAGGTGTTGCGTCAACAGGCGCTATGGCAGCAGCAGGGCCAGCAGATTACCGTCAGTATTAATATCACCCCGGAGACCCTGGAAGATGAAAGATTAATCCAGCGTTTGTTGCCACGCCTTGCCCCCTTTGCCGAGCAATTGGTATTTGAAATCACCGAGGGCACCCTGGCACGTAATCAACCGGCACTGAAGCGCTCCCTTGATGCCCTGAGGGCCCTTGGGGTGCGCCTGCATATTGATGACTTTGGCACCGGTTATTCCTCTCTCAGTTACCTGGGGGTATTCAGCATTGATGCGATCAAGATCGATCGCAGTTTTGTCCAGGCGCTTGCCCACAGTAAGGGGCAGCAGTTGTTCCGTAGCCTGTTGGAGTTTGCCGAACAGTTGGAGGTCGAGGTGGTGGTGGAGGGGGTCGAAACGGCGGAGCAATTACACTTCGTGCCCCAGGGGGAACATATTTCCGCCCAGGGTTGGTATTACAGTCGTTCGTTACCCGCCAATGAATTCATGCATTTATTGACTCAGTTCAATTCTTCCCGCCCTCCAGGCGAGGATGTCAATTAGCTTGATGTGTATCAAATACATTAATAACCCTGCTTCCTAGACTGGCTCGGCCTGCGGCATTCCGCCGCACCGAGGAGTCCGATATGCAAGGGAGCAAGGGCCAGGCAGGCCCCGATCAAATGGCACGTCGTCTGCTGGCTGTGCTCTGGTTGTGGAGCCTGTTGGCGTTGGCACTGCCGGCCCAGGCGCTTGGCCCAGTCAAGCCTGTAGTGGATGCGGGCTTCCTGCAGCAATGGGGACAACAACACTGGCCTGCTGCCGATGGTTTCAGTCAGGTTGAGGCTCCCTGGCCGGTGTATCAGCTCACGCAGGGTGAGCAGCCCCTCGCCTACCTTTTCGCAACCGATGCGATTCAACGTATTCCCGCCTATTCCGGTAAACCGGTGGAGATGCTGGTGGCGTTAAGCCCCAGCGGGGAGATTCTCGCCACCGAGGTTTATCAGCACCATGAGCCCATCCTGCTGGTGGGTATTCCCGAACAAGCCCTATTTGATTTTGTCAGCAAGTATGTTGGCCTCCAGGTCACCGATAAGGTGCGGGTAGGCAGTGGTGAGCAGCAAGGGCGGGTGTCGATTGATGCCATTACCGGTGCCACGGTGACGGTGATGGTGGTCAATGAAGCCCTGATGCGTACCAGCGCCAAGGTGGCGCGGGCGTTGGGTTTGGTGGCGGATCAGCAGCAGGCCAGTGGCCCCCGTGCCGAAGTGCGTTGGGACGCACAGGGTCAGGCAGATTGGTTGAGCCTGACTGGCGATGGCAGCATTCGCCGTATGCGTCTCTCCCGTGGCGAGGTGGAGGCAGCCTTTGCCAATACCGCCGCTGCCGGTCAGGATGCCGATCCCGCCAAAGCGAATGAAGACCTGATTGACCTTTTTTATGCTCCCCTAAACCTGCCGGTAGTGGGGGAGAACCTACTTGGCAGCAGTGAATACTCCTGGCTGATGGCACAGCTACAACCGGGGGATGTGGCCATCGCGGTGATGGCCAATGGTGAGTATTCCTTCAAGGGCAATGGCTATGTGCGTGGCGGCATCTTTGATCGCATCCGTGTGCGCCAAGGGGCGGCGTCGATCAGCTTCCATGACAGTGACTACTTCCGCCTGTTGGATGTCTATCTGGCGGGGATGCCGCGCTTTAGTGAGATGGCGATCTTTGTGCTGCGGGCGGGACAGGAGTTTGATCTGGCCCAGTCCTGGCAGCTGGAGCTAACCGTACGGCGTCAGGTTGGCCCGGTAGAAAGTCTGTTTGCTGACTTTATCAGTGAATACCAGCTACCAGAGGCCTATCTGCAGCGGCCCGCGCCAGTGGCTGCGCCTGTCGCGACAGAGGAAGAGGTGTGGCAGGAACAACCCCTGTGGGTCAGCATCTGGTATGAGCAGCGCTTCCAGATTGCGGTGCTGTTGCTCGGCCTTGGCCTGCTGACCCTGGTGCTGTTCCTGCAGGATGTGTTGGTCAAGCGGCCACGTCTGATTGAGGGCTTACGCCTGGGCTTTTTGCTCTACACCCTGTTCTTTATCGGCTGGTATGCCCTTGGCCAGCTGTCGGTGGTGAACGTCTTCACCTTTATCCATGCCTTTATGACGGGTTTTAGCTGGGATACCTTCCTGCTGGACCCCGTCCTGTTCATCCTTTGGAGCTTCGTTGCCTTAAGCCTGTTGCTGTGGGGGCGTGGCATCTTCTGTGGTTGGTTATGTCCCTTTGGTGCCTTGCAGGAGCTGGTTAATATGGCCGCCCGCAAGCTTGGCATGCGTCAGTATGAGTTGCCCTACGGCGTGCATGAGCGCTTATGGGCATTGAAGTACATCATCCTGATGCTGTTGTTTGCCCTGTCACTGGAGTCCTTGGCCACCGCCGAGCGCTATGCCGAGGTCGAACCCTTCAAAACCGCGATTACCCTGCGCTTTCAGCGCGAGTGGGGCTTTGTCCTTTACGCCCTGGTGCTGGTGCTGATCTCCCTGTTTACCCGCAAAGTTTACTGTCGTTACCTCTGTCCACTGGGTGCAGCCCTGGCGATTCCAGCGCGGGTACGCCTGTTTGATTGGCTTAAGCGCCGTAGTGAGTGCGGCCAGCCCTGCCAGCGCTGTGCGCGCGAATGTGAAATTCAGGCCATTGCCCCTGACGGGCGCATTAATGCCAACGAGTGTCACCACTGCCTGGATTGTCAGGTGACCTATAGCAGTGACCAGCTTTGTCCGCCTCTGATCCGCCTGCGCAAAAAACGCGAGCGCCATGGTTTGAGCGGACATGGGCTGGATGAGCATGAATCTATCCCTCTGCAAAATCTGTAGTCAGTCTGAATCCCCCGGCTGCTCTTAAGGAGAATGTGATGAAAATCGATCCCAATGATAAGCAGGTTTCTGAACATGTACGCATGAGTCGCCGGATGTTTCTCGGTTCCTCTGCGGCCCTGGCAGGTGCGGCTGCCACCGGTGTGGGGGTAGGCGGCAGCTTATTGGCCCCCACTGCCCTGGCCTCCACCGCGACGGGGCAGGTAGCACCGGGTGAACTGGATGAATACTACGGTTTCTGGAGTGGTGGCCACTCTGGCGAGGTGCGTATTCTGGGGGTGCCCTCCATGCGCGAACTGATGCGTATTCCGGTATTTAACACCTGCTCAGCCACCGGCTGGGGGATTACCAATGAGAGTAAGGAAGTGCTGGGTCATACGGCCTTCTTGAATGGTGACTCTCACCACCCGCGCATGTCCTTTACCGATGGTAAGTACGATGGCAAGTACGTGTTTATCAATGACAAGGCCAACACCCGGGTGGCGCGTATCCGTTGCGACATCATGAAGACTGACAAGATCACCACGGTGCCCAACGTGCAGGCGATTCATGGTCTGCGCCTGCAAAAGGTGCCCTTCACCAAGTATGTGTTTGCCAATGCCGAGATGATTATTCCGCAACCCAACGATGGCCGGGATATGGAGGATATTGGCAAATATCGCACCATGTTCAACGCCATAGATGCGGAAACCATGGAAGTCGCCTGGCAGGTTATTGTCGATGGCAACCTGGATAACTGCGATGCGGATTACAGCGGCAAATATGCCTTCTCCACCTGCTATAACTCCGAGGGTGGGGTGTATCTGACCGACATGATGCGCAACGAGCGTGACCATGTGGTGGTGTTCAATATTGAGCGTATCGAAGCGGCGGTGAAGGCGGGTAAGTTTATCCATCTGGGTGATGCCAAGGTGCCGGTGCTGGATGGCACCAAGGGCTCAGAACTGACTGCCTATATTCCCGTACCGAAAAACCCCCACGGTATGAATACCGCCCCAGATGGCCGTTATGCCGTTGCCGCCGGCAAGCTGTCCCCCACCGTGACGGTGCTCGACCTGCACAAGTTTGATGATCTCTTTAATGGCAAGCTCAGCGACCCCCGTGGCGTGGTGGCCGCCGAGGTCGAGTTGGGTCTTGGGCCTTTGCATACTGCCTTTGATGGTCGTGGCAATGCCTACACCACCCTGTTTATCGACTCCCAGATTGTGAAGTGGGATATCGACAAGGCGATCAAGGCCTACCAGGGTGAGAAGGTGGATTACATTCTGCAGAAGCTGGATGTGCAGTATCAGCCGGGCCATAACCACACCACCATGGGGGAAACGAGCGAAGCGGACGGCAAGTATCTGGTGTCTCTGTGTAAGTTCTCTAAAGACCGTTTCCTGCCCTGTGGCCCCTTGCATGCCGAGAATGATCAGCTGATTGATATCTCCGGCGATGAAATGAAGCTGCTGCATGACGGCCCCACCTTTGCCGAGCCCCATGACTGCATGATTGTCCATCGCTCGAAGATGAAACCGCTGAAAATCTGGAAGCGCGACGATCCCTTCTTTGCCAGCACCAAGGCGATGGCGGACAAGGACGGCATCACCCTGGAAAGCGATAACAAGATTATCCGCGAGGGCAATAAGGTGCGGGTCTATATGACCTCGGTGGCGCCTAACTTTGGTCTGACCGAGTTCAAGGTGAAGCAGGGAGATGAGGTGACCGTCACCATCACCAACCTCGATACCATTGAGGACGTCACCCACGGCTTCTGTATGGTCAATCACGGCGTCAGCATGGAGATCAGTCCACAGCAGACCGCGTCTGTCACCTTTGTGGCAGATAAGCCTGGGGTGCAGTGGTACTACTGCAACTGGTTCTGCCATGCCCTGCACATGGAAATGAGTGGACGAATGCTGGTCGAACCGGCCTAAACCGTCCGCCTGATCCGGGGGCAGCCTGCTGCCCCTTTCCCGTTCAGACGTAGAGAGGAGCCTATGCGTCTGTTACTGCAAAGCCTGCTGATCCTGTGCTGGTGGTTGTCCGGCATGGTCAGTGCGGCTCAGTTTCAAGCGGCAGATGATGCCACCCTGCAGCGCCTGTTACAGCAGGCAAACAGTGGTGACGAGATTGTGCTGCAAGGGGGACGCTATCGCGGCCCGTTGATGATTGATAAAGCCATCCAGCTACGTGGGGTGGCGGGGGCCTCCCCTGCCATCATTGATAGTGGCGGGGCGGGCCATGGGTTGGAAATTCGCAGTCCCGGGGTCGTGATCGCTCACCTGCAGATCGAAAACTGGGGGCGGGATCTGGGCCAACTGCATGCCGGTATCTTTATTCACAAGCAAGCCAGCGCTAGTCGCATTATCCACAACCGCCTGCAGGGCATTGGCTTTGGTATCTGGGTCGATGCGGCTGCCGATGTGGAGATTACAGCCAATCAAATCGAGGGGGATGACCGTGTCCGCAGTGAAGACCGGGGTAATGGCATCCATCTGTTTAATGTCAGTGGTGCCCTGGTCAAGGATAACGAGGTCTGGCATAGCCGCGATGGCATCTATATCGACTCCAGCAACTTCAATCGCCTAGAGGGCAACCTGCTGCGCGATCTACGCTATGGCGTGCATTACATGTACTCCCATTCCAATCAGGTGCTAGGCAACATCACCTTGCGCACCCGCACCGGCTATGCCCTGATGCAGTCCAAGCGCTTAACCGTACGGGATAACCTGTCTTATCAGGATATGAACTACGGCATTTTGATGAACTTTATTACCGACTCGGACATTAGCGGTAATCAGGTGTTTGAGGTGCAAAGTGCCCGTACTCCGCAGCAGCAGGGCGGCAGCAAGGTGCTGGGAGGGGAAGGTAAGGCACTGTTTGTTTATAACTCCCTGTATAACCGCATTGAGGGCAATCTGTTTGCCCGCTCGGATCTGGGGGTGCATCTGACCGCCGGTTCCGAGGATAACCAGCTGCAGGGCAATGCTTTTATCCACAACCGCACCCAGGTGAAGTACGTCTCCACTCGCTCCCAGGAGTGGTCGGTCGAGGGGCAGGGCAATTACTGGAGTGATTACCTGGGTTGGGACCATAACGAGGATGGTCTGGGGGATGCCTACTATGAACCCAACGATGGCGTTGACCGCTTGCTATGGCAGTACCCCAGTGCGCGGATGCTGTTCAACAGTCCGGCGGTGCTGACCCTGCGTTGGGTGCAGCGTCAGTTTCCAGTGTTTCGTCCACCCGGCGTGCGGGACTCCTATCCACTGATGGCTACGCCCCTTGCGGTGATGCCGATCGAGACCTTATTGCAGGAGCGTGGCTATGGCGGTCGTTGAATTAACTGAGGTGAAAGTACAGTTTGGTGCCTTGGCCGCCCTGCAGGGGATTAGTCTGGATATTCGTGAAGGCGAAATCCTCGGTTTGTTTGGTCATAACGGTGCCGGTAAAACCACCACCATCAAGCTGATTCTTGGGTTGCTTAGCCCACAGCAGGGGCGGGTGCAGTTATTTGGCCACAACCCCTGTGGCAGTCAGGGCCAGCAGTTGCGCCAACAGCTGGGATTTTTGCAAGAGAATGTCAGCTTTTACGAGCAGTTAAGTGGCCTGGAAGTGTTGCGCTTTTTCGCGCGCTTGAAGGGCGTGGCGCTGAGCCAGTGCATGCCATTGCTGGAGCAGTTGGGCCTGGCTGCGGCGGCAACGCGTAAGGTGAAAACCTACTCCAAGGGGATGCGCCAGCGCTTGGGCCTGGCCCAGGCCCTGCTCGGCCAGCCGCGCCTATTGTTACTGGATGAACCCACCGTGGGGCTGGATCCGATTGCCACCCGCGAGTTTTACCAGCTGCTTGATCAGCATCGCGCCCGTGGTTGCGCCATCCTGCTGTGTTCCCATGTGCTGCCAGGGGTGGAGCATCATCTGGATCGAGCAGCGATTCTGGGGCAGGGGCGGTTACTGGCGTTGGATAAGGTCGAGCAACTCAGCCGTGATTGCCAATTGCCCCTGCAACTGGAGCTGGAAGGACAGGTGCAGTTGCCCGCCAGCCTACAGCCCTTAAGCACGGAGCGCCATGATAGCGGGGTGCGGGTGACGATTGCCCAGCAGGAAAAACTCAGTTGGTTGCAGGCCTGTGTCGGGCTGCCAGGCTTGCACAATATCCGTGTGCAGATGCCCACCCTGGAGGATGTCTACTACGCCCTGATGGCGGAGTTGCACCAGCAAGGAGAAATACGATGAGTCTGTCTTTACTGCTGACCCTGGCGGGCAAAGAGTTCCGCGATGGTTTGCGCAACCGCTGGTTTGCGGCCATTGCGATCATGTTGGCGCTGATGGCGGTGGGGATTGCCTGGGTGGGGGGTGCAGCTTCAGGCCAATTAGGCCAGGCCCCCCTGGCCACCACCATGGTCAGTCTGGCGAGCCTGGCGGTGTTGGTGATTCCGCTGATTGCGCTGGTGTTGGGCTATGACAGCCTGGTGGGGGAGGCGGAGCAAGGGACGCTGTTGTTACTGCTGACTTACCCGCTGCAACGTTGGCACATTCTGCTGGGCAAACTCCTGGGGCAAGGGTTCATTATGGCGGGAGCCACCCTGCTCGGTTTTAGTGGAGCGGCCCTGATATTGGTGTTGAGTGGTGGCCAGGAGGCTTGGCCACTTATCCGTGCTTTTGCGCTCTTTATCGCCGCGGCGATCTTATTGGGTTGGTGTTTTATTGCCCTGGCCTATGGCATCAGCGCCGGTGCTCAGGAGAAATCGAAAGCAGCGGGACTGGCCCTGGGGTTATGGTTGTTGCTGGTGCTGGTGTTTGATCTGGCTCTGTTAGCGGCTTTGGTGGCTGCGCAGGATCAGCTCTCAGCACAGTTATTCCCCTATTTATTGCTATTGAACCCTACCGATATTTTCCGGCTTTTTACCCTGGCGCAGTTTGCCGCGGGCCAGCCGCTGGATGGGGTGATGGCGTTGGCGCAGCAGTTGCCCTATGGCTTGCCTACTCTGCTGGTGGCGATGCTGGGTTGGATAGTGTTGCCGATCAGTTGGGCGCTGTGGCGCTTTAATCGGCGTCCGTTATAGCAAGCAGGGAGAAGCTAAGATGCGCAAGCACATCATCAGGTTAGGTCTTATTGGGATATGGCTGGGCGGTATATTGGCTGTGGGTGGCTGTGATCAAACTCACTCTGCCTCGTCCGCCGTATTGGCCAAGGCGGTGGCGATTGAAAGCGCCGATGAATGCCACCTGTGCGGCATGATTATCCACCATCATCCCGGGCCGAAAGGGGAGCTGTATGAGTCGGATAGCCCTGAGGTGAGGAAGTTTTGCTCCACTCGTGATCTGCTGGCCTATGCCCTTGATCCGGAGCGCGCCCATCGCTTAAGCGCAATCTATGTGCACGATATGAGCAAGGTGCCTTGGGGACAGCCGGATGATGACTACTTTATTGATGCCCGCCAGGCTTATTTTGTTGCCGGGGCAAGTCAGCGCGGGGCGATGGGGCCAACCTTGGCCAGCTTTGCCAGCCAGCCGATGGCGGAGGCTTTTGCCAAGCAGTATGGCGGCGAGCTGTATCGCTTTGAGCAACTGACGCTGGAGTTAATCAACCAGCTGGGTAGTGGCCACTGAGGCGATCAGGAGGTAAAGGTATCTGGCAGTGGGCGCTGCACCGGAGTGGAGAGGATCATCATGGTGTTGGTATCGCTCAGGTCACAAAAACGCTCCAGCACTGCGTCCAGCTCGGCCATGGAGCGAGTGGCCAGCTTGATCAGAAAGGCTTGCTCGCCGGTGACGTTATGGCATTCCACCACCTCGGCAGTGGCCAACGCCAGGGCTTTAAATTCACGCTCTTTGGCCCGGAATACCTTGCACTGCACCCAGGCGAGAATCGGGAAGCCGAGCTTATCCAGGTTTAGACGTGGGCCGTAACCTTGGATAATGCCGGCCTCTTCCAGTTTACGCAGGCGTTCCGCCACGGCGGGGGCAGAGAGGTGCACCCGCTTGGCCAGCTCGGCATAGCTGATGCGGGCGTTTTCTTGCAGGGCGAGCAGTATTTTGCGGTTGATGGCGTCAAGCATGCTGAGTCAGAGAGCGAATGAGTGAACGGAGAAAGTAACCACCCCGGCATCATCGCCTGCCGGGGTGTGCCTGACAAGGGCTTATTGGCCAGCAGCCAACTCTGCTGTTGCAGTGACTGGCTTGGCGCGACTGGGCCATTGGCAAATCAGAATCCCCGCCAGCATCAGGCCGCAACCGAGCCATTCCTTCAATCCTAAGGTTTCATCCAGCAGTAGCCAGCCGCCGATGACGGCAAACACCGCTTCGAAAGACAGGATCAGGGCAGAGACACTGGCGCTGACCCGGCGTTGGGCAATGATTTGCAGGGTGCAGGCGATACCGCTGGAGGCGACCCCGGCATACAACAGTGGTAACCAGGCGGCACTGAAGTTAGCCAGAGTCGGGGTTTCATAGAAACTGGCGGCCAGGGTGGCCAGCAACATGGCGACAATAAATTGGCCAATCGACAGGCTGATGGCGTCAAGCTTCGGCGATAGCCAGCCAATCACCAGCACATGAGCGGTCCAGAAGAAGGCGCCGATCAAGACCAGAATATCGCCGTAATTCATCGCCAGATTGGGGCCAATCGACAGGCTGTAGAGGCCAAGCAAGGCCAGGGCGACCCCCGCCCAGGTTTGGCCATTGGGACGTTGCCCCAGCCAGATGCTAAAGAGTGGCACCAGTACGATATAGAGGCTGGTGATAAAGCCTGCATTGCCGGCGGTGGTATAGAGCAGGCCAAACTGTTGCATGCTGAAGCCACCAAACATCACTACCCCTGCGGCCAAGCTGCCCCATACCAGGGTCATGCCCTGAGGGCCGCGGCTGCCGCGCAGCAACCACCACAGAGGGAGTAATGACAGGGCACCGAGCAGGAAGCGGGCGGCGTTAAAGCTATGGGGGCCGAGGTGATCCATGCCGGCACTCTGCGCGACAAAGGCGGAGCCCCAGATGGCGGCCACGGTGATGAGTAGTAAATGGGATTGATAGCGCCTGATCATCGTTAGTCCTCACAGCCTTGGGTCACGGAGAGTGACCCAGTGAGCGCTATTGTACGGGGCAGGCACGAGGCTGTGAGTAGCACTTCTATTGATTTAAAGGTAATAAGGCTTATTTTTGCTGTTTATTGATGGTTTGCGCCTTTGAATCGAAAGTTAGGCTTGGCGCTTTTTCAGTTCCTCAACAAAGTTTTCGACGGGTAAGGGCTTGCTGAGCAGGAAGCCCTGAATCTGATCACAGGCGAAGGCTTCCAATTGGCGATGCTCTTCTTCTGTCTCGACCCCCTCGGCAATCACCTCCAGGTTCAGCGCATGGGCCAGGGTAATGATGGCATGCACCACCTGGCTGTTATGACCACGATCGCGCAAATGGCGAATAAAGGAGCGGTCGATCTTCAGTTGCTGGACCGGCAACTGTGTCAGATACGACAGGCTGGAGTAGCCGGTGCCAAAGTCGTCCAGAGCCAGCAGCACCCCCAGACTTTGCAAGCGATAAAGGGTTTGCAGGGCTTGCTCGGGATCTTCAATGGAGGAGGACTCGGTGATTTCCAGAATCAACTGTCCTGGCTTGAGTTCATAGTTGCGAATCGCTTCTTCTACTTTCTCGACCAAATCATCCTGGCGGAAGCGGGTGGGAGACAGATTGATAGAAATGGGAGGAACCTGCATCCCCTCTCGTTGCCAGTGGCGAATCTGTTGGCAGGCTTGATCCAGTACCCAGTTTTCCAGGCGATTGATCAAGCCAAAGCGCTCGGCGATGGGAATAAAGCGACTGGGGGAGATAGCGCCTAGCTCGGGATGCTGCCAGCGCAGTAGCGCCTCGGCACCACAGAGTAGCCCGCCTTTGGTTTGATATTTGGGCTGGTAATGCAGGCTGAGTTGGTTGTGCTCGATGGCATTGCGCAGATCCATCTGCATCCGGAAGTCTTCGGTGGCTTCCTGGTTCATTTGCGCCTGGAAGTATTGGTAGCCATTTTTACCCGAGTTTTTCACGTGGTACATGGCGGTATCGGCATGGGCCATCAGTGTTGAGCTGTCTTCGCCATCATCCGGATAGATGGCGATACCCATACTGGCGGAGACGCTAAAGTGATGGCGGCCGATGCCATCAACAGCATGAATGGCATCCAGAACCCGTGAGCAAATAGCTGATACATCCTGAGGTGAGCTGAGGTCTTCTAGCAAGAGGACAAACTCATCTCCCCCCATACGGGCCAAGGTGTCGGCCTCGCGCAAGGGGGCCAAAATGGCTTGGGCAACCTTTTGCAGCAGACGGTCTCCCATATGATGCCCGAGGCTGTCATTCACAGCTTTGAAGCCGTCGAGATCAATGTACACCAGGGCAAAACGGCTTTGATTGCTGTGGGCACTCTGGATGCTGTGTTTTAAACGATCCTCTAGCAGTACCCGATTAGGCAGCTGGGTCAGATGATCGTGCAGGCTGATGTGTAGCAATTCTTCATTGGCGCGGCGCAGGGAGTCTACTAGCTCTGCGGTACGGCTTTCCAGGCGGCGGTCGAGGGTGGCGACCACCAGAGTAATGGACATTAATGCAAAAGAACCGAGGGCAATAACCAGCGCCAACCAAGTGGCATCAAGAGCACTGGCAGCTAAGCAGATACTGCCGGGGGCAAAGTGGGTGGCGGCCATACCGGTAAAGTGCATACCGCTGATGGCAATCCCCATGATCACAGCTGCCGCCATCTTTAATAGCACAGAGTTGAGGCCGGTTTTACGGCGTAGGCTAAAGCTTATCCACAGGGCGGCCAGAGAGGCGGTAATGGCAATTAATACCGACAGAGAAAAGAGCAATGGGTCATAACTGAGACCAGGTTGCATGCGCATGGCGGCCATGCCGGTGTAGTGCATGCCGCAGATGGCTATCCCCATCAGTAACGCTGCCCCTACTAAGCGGCGACTGGAAAGGGTGGGAGCACTAATGACAAACAGGGCCAGGCCAGAAGCCAGTACCGCTAAAAACCAGGAGAGTAAGGTAATCCAGAAGTCATACCCCATCGGAATGGGGAGTTTAAACGCGAGCATGGCAACGAAGTGCATCGACCAGATGCCTGTGCCCATGGCAACGGCACCGCCGATTAACCAATAAGGGTTGCGATCCTCCCGTGCCTGGGTAACCCGGCCAGCGAGATCCAAAGCCGTGTAGGAGGCCAGCATCGCCACCAGAATCGATAAGAGAACAATGCGATAGTCGTATTCACCCGTCATTACTGCGTCCTGCATGTTGATGGCAATTCTGTGCCGGCTTTATGCCGACTTTCCAAGAGGAAAGACACGTCGTTGGCATGGCTGGGGTAGCGCCAGGCGGCATGAGTGTAGCCGAAGTTGACTAACAGTAAAAATACAGGCCGCTAAGTGGCGCGGCCTGCTAAAGGGGGGAGTGTTGCGGGTGGTTACTGATCTTTGAAGGCAAAGCCCTGCTGTTGCAGATTTTCCGCTACGGTGGGGAAGTAGATGCGTTGGTAATAGTTGGCGGTACTTTGCGCATAGGAGGGCATCTCCCGCAGGCCGATGCTGTCCCAGAACTGACGCAGCTGCTGATCGTATTGTTCGACGCCTTGGCGTACAGCTTGCTGATTGTAGTGTTCATTCATGGCAAAACTGGCCAGGGGAACCCGGGGTTTTACCACGCCAGGTTGGCTGGGGTCCGGTACCCCTAAGGTCAGACCTGCAAGGGGGAAGGTTTTACTCGGTAGTTGCAGCAAGTCAATCATCGCCGCCGGATTAGCGCGAATACCTCCAATCGCGGTGCTGCCATACCCCAGTGCGTTGGCAGCAGTCTGGATCGCATTGAGCATAATGCCAACATCGACCGCTCCTGCCATTAGACCCTCAGCGGACTGTTCGATTACCTGTGTCGCGCCGGCCAACTCGGTAGCGATGGCGGTACGGTTAAAGTCCATCACCAGGGTGATAAAGACATCCGCTCCTGCCACCTGGGGCTGGCCACCGGCCAGCTCGGCAATCCGCGCGATGCGAGCCTTGTCACGGGTCACAATCAGGGAAACCTGTTGGCCGTTAATGGAAGTGGGGGCTTGTTGCGCCGCCTGCAGGATAAGCTGTAAGTCCGCCTCGGCAACTGCTGCGCCACTAAATTGACGGACTGAACGGCGTTGTAGCAGTTGGGTAATTACAGGATGGGTCATGACATTAATCCAGACTGGCTAGTTGGGCATCGTTATAGGGCGTGAGGGGGCGACCATCGCGAACTTTTTCCACATAGTCCGGATTGGCAATAAAGGGACGGCCAATAGCAATCAGATCAAATTCCTTCGCGGCAATCGCCTGATTGGCCCTTTCGGCGCTGTAGCTGCCAACCCCCACCAAGGTGCCCTGGTAGTGTCGGCGCAGATAGCGGCTGGCCTGCCCATCGAGATAGGCAAAGGTCATGCTGTCATCAAAGATGCCCAGGTGCAGGTAGGCCAACTCACGCTGATTTAACTGCTGCAGCAGGTAGTCAAAGACCTGACGATCCCGCTCATCCCCCTGGATATCATTGACATAGGCGCCAGGGGAGAGGCGCAGGGCAGTACGGGCGGCGCCAATGCGGTGGCTGATGGCATCGACCACCTGTAACAGCAAGCGGCTCATGTTTTCCGGACTGCCACCAAACTCATCCTCACGGCGGTTCGTGTGATGGTGGAGGAACTGATCGAGCAGATAGCCATTAGCGGCATGGATTTCGATACCGTCAAACCCTGCCTCCCGGGCGTTTTCGGCGGCCTGGGCATAGTCCTCAACCAGTTGGGCAATCTCCTCACGACTGAGGGCGCGGGGGACTTCATACTGCAGGTGACGCATGCGCGGCACGCTGCCACTGGCGGCAATAGCAGAGGGTGCAACCACGGCTTGACCGGTGAAGTGAGAGTGGGCAACGCGGCCGGTATGCCACAGTTGCAGGAAAATTTTGCCCCCTTTGCCATGCACCGCCTGGGTGACTTTTTGCCAGCCTTGGATTTGTTCAGCGGTGAAGATACCGGGGGTGTTAGGGTAGCCCTGACCATCCTGTCGAATGATGGTGGCCTCTGAAATGATCAGACCTGCCGCCGCACGCCGCGCATAGTAAGCCGCCATCGCATCGGTGGGAACCAAGCCAGGGCCCGCCATGCAGCGTGTTAAAGGCGCCATCAGAATGCGGTTATTCAGGGTGAGTTCAGCATTGAGCGGATAGGGTTCGAAAAGGTTGGGAAAGCTCATGTTGAATGCCTGTTCAAATTGAATGTGCGCTCAAGATAGTCTTTCTTGATTGATCATTCAAGATATTTTTGAATGCCTGTTCAAAATGCTGGAGCCCCTTCTGCGACTTGGTTTAGAATGGCCAACACAGAGGAGGGCCCATGCGAACCCCGGAATTTGATCGAGAGCAGGTGCTGCGCCAGGCGATGGAAGCCTTTCGTGTTAAGGGCTATGCCGCCACCACCATGCAGGATTTGGTGCAGGCGACGGGCTTGCACCCTGGCAGCATCTACTGCGCGTTTCAGAATAAACGCGGGCTGCTGGAGGCGGCGGTGGACTATTACATCCAACTGCGTGGCGAGGCACTGGAACAGTTGCTGAGTCAAACCAGTCCCTTGGCGGGGATAGCAGCCTTTTTGCAGGATGTCATTGCTGAGAGCCAGAGCTGTAACTCAGCGAGTTGCTTACTCAATAAAACCCTGTCGGAACTGGCTAGCCAGGACGAAGCCATGCGCGAGCGGCTATGTCATTTTTTAAAGGCTTATGAGCAACGTCTATGTCAGGCGGTACAGGCAGCACAGGCGGCAGGTGAAATTGATCGCACCGCAGCGGCGGAGGATTTGACCCGCTTTTTGGTCGTCGGCGTGCATGGCTTGCGCACCTATGCTTATACCCATCCGAGTCGTGCCGCGCTGGAAGATGTCGTGCAGAGGTTGCTGCGGGGGCTGCAGGGCTAGCGGATTGGCGTTCCCCCGGGGCAAGCTGAGTCCAGCTAAAGAAGAGCTGGTTTAAGTCTGGTGTTATTGCTCATGGTCGCTGCGATTTCGTGAAGGGAGGGGGACTACCTCCCTCTGTAGGCCCGCTCAGGTTGAGTGGTGCCACCCTCCTGCTGAGGCATAGGCCACTGCATTGTGGCCATGCAGGCTCTCTTGGTGCTCTACCTGTAAGCGCCAGTCTAATAAGTCCGTGCCCTGGGCGAGTTGTTGCCCCAGGCGGCGGGCGGCATCTTCACAAAACATCAAATTAGCGGCATTGCGTTCGGCAAAGGCTTGTTCGTCTTGGCGTTTTACCGCTGTTTGCACAGGCGTGCCCAATGCCTGCTCCAGCTTGTCGAGCCAAAAGCGCAGCGGCCATGCTGTCGTCTGGGGAGAAAGCTGGAGTGTGATCTTGGCCAGACTGCGTTGGCTGTGTGGGGTGGCGACCAAACCCTGAGGGCTCTGTAACCACTGGCTTACCGCAGCCAGAGTAAGAGGTTGCTGTTTGAAGTGCTGCTCAAAGGCTTCGGCCTGGGCGCTCTGTGACAACGCGGCACTGCAGGGGCAGGTGGAGGAGTAGGTCAGCCAGAACTCCATTTGCAATGTCATGCCCTGCTCATTGAAGCCCGTGGTAAGCCACAGGGGGTAGCTTTGCCAGCCTTCCAGATTGGAGCGCAGCGAGGGACGTGGGAGGAGTAGTTCGGTGTGCAGGCGTATTTCCAGTTGCTTGGCCAAACCGGCGTGACTGCTTAATAAACGGTCCAGCTGTGGGCGCAGTTGCTCAGGCTGCCATTCCATACCGCTCATCTGCTGTAAGCCCAAATAGAGGCGGGACATATGAATACCCTTTTGCCGGGGATGGCAAAGATCGACACCAATATCGATAGCGGCGCGCTGTTCTTGGCCTAATAACTTGATAGGTAAAGGTATTTTCTCCATGCCAACCCAGTCTAGGCGGGGTTGGTAAGCGAGTTGGCTGGCGGCAATATCGGGTAAGGCGGTGGATGAAGTGCTGTTCATGGACTTGGCTCGACTAAAGTTGATGTTATATTATCACATAACAAAGTTGGCGCCTGACTGTCCAGCCATGCACTGACAAAACTAAAAGAACGTGGAAGCTTTGCTATGAAATCACCGTTATTGCCGGTCACCGTGTTGTCGGGTTTTCTGGGTGCGGGGAAGAGTACCCTGCTCAATCAGGTGTTGCGCAATCGCGCAGGACTGAAGGTGGCGGTGATCGTCAACGATATGGCGGAGCTGAACATCGATGCACGCCTGTTGCAGGAGGGGGTAAACCTGCAACAACAGCAAGAAAAGCTGGTGGAGATGAGTAATGGCTGCATCTGCTGCACCCTGCGCGAAGACTTACTGGAAGAGGTGAGTCGTTTAGCCAAAGAAGGGCGTTACGACTATCTGCTGATCGAGTCCACTGGTATAGGTGAGCCGATGCCCGTGGCGGAAACCTTCACCTTCCGTGATGAAGAGGGGCGCAGCCTGTCTGATGTGGCACGTCTTGATACCCTGGTAACGGTGGTGGATGGGCTGAACTTTCTCAACGATCTGCAGCAGGCCAAGCCTTTGGCAGAGCGGGATCCAGCGGCGGATCTGGAGGATGAGCGTACCCTGGCGGATTTGCTGATTGAGCAGGTGGAGTTTGCCGATGTGTTGTTGGTGTCAAAGGTCGATCTGATTAGCCAGGCAGAGTATCAGGAGTTGGAGGCACAACTAAGGGCCCTTAACCCTGAAGCTTTGATTCAACCGATGCGCCAGGGACAGATAGAGTTAGAGACGATTCTCAACACCGGGCGCTTTAGCTTTGAGCGTGCCTCCCAGGCGGCGGGTTGGTTGCAGACACTGCGCGGTGAGGAGCAGGCGGAAAGCCAGGAGTTTGGCGTTAGCTCATTGGTCTATCGTGCTCGTCGTCCTTTTCACCCGCAGCGACTACATACGTTGATCGAACAGCCCTGGGGCCAAGGTCGTTTGCTGCGCTCCAAGGGATACTTCTGGCTAGCGACTCGGGTACAGGAAGTGGGGCAGTGGGCCCAGGCTGGAGGTATGTTGCGTTATGGTTATGCCGGACGCTGGTGGCGCTTTACCCCAGAGGATTACTGGCCGGTAGAAGAGCAGGAACTGGGGCAAATTTGGGCACGCTGGCATCCCGAAGTGGGGGATTGCCAGCAGGAGTTGGTCTTTATCGGTCAACACTGTGATTGGGCTGCCTGGCAACAGCAACTGGATGCCTGTTTGCTTACCGATGAGGAATACCGGGGAGGGATGGAGGCCTGGCAGCAACTGGCGGATCCCTTCCCCAGTTGGTATGAGTATGCCGAGGAGGAGGTAGCCTGATGAGGGTGGCGGATGCATGGGCACTGTCGCCGTTACCTGCCCTGAGTCAGTCGCTGAGTCCCGAGTTGTCGGTCTGTACCGATATCCTCAAGGATGAGGTCAACCTGGTGCTGTGGCAGCGTAGGTTAACCCCAGAGGTGGCAGACTTTGCCGCTCGCTTGGCGGAGGACGGTGATGGCCATTGGCTGCTCACCCTGGCGGTGCGCGAAGAGGACGAGCAGGTTGAACTGGCGGATTGGCTGTCCCATGCGAGTCACTGGCCTGGTTATCAGGCCTTTATTGATGATGTCGCTGAGCTGTGCAGCCTGTATGCCTGCTTGTTGGGAGCCAAGACCCTGGGCTTGCGCCTGCGCAGTCTGGATCACGCCCAGTGCCCGCGTTGGCATGTCGATCAGGTCAGTGTGCGTTTGGTGTGCGCTTACCATGGCCCAGGGCCACAATGGGTGCCCGCCCGTCAGGCACGTACCCTGTCAGCTCCGAACCAGCAGCCTGTTGAGGTGAGGCAGGCGGGCTGTGGTGAGGTGGCTTGGCTGAAAGGGGAGCGTTGGCTGACTCAGGCTGGAGCGGATTACCAAGGTCAGGGCATTGTGCATCGCTCGCCACCGCTTGCACAGGGGCAGCGACGTTTATTACTCACCCTGGATTGGTTGGAGTAAGAACCGTTGAAGAGGGATGAGAGGCTACTCTCATCCATGACTATGTCGGGGGCGGATTAGCCCGTTGCGAGCAAGAGATGGCTGGCCAAGAGGCCAAAGACGCCGGCCTGTAAATAGTTGACCAGTCCTGAACCCTGTTGTTGCCGCTTACGCCACCACTGGCCACCGTAGCCTGCCAGCCAGGCATAGACCCCATCCAGACTTAAACCAATCAAGACGAAAATAACCCCCAGTTGCAAGATGGCCTGTAACGGATGACTGCTGGCGCCAATAAATTGCGGTAAAAACAGCGAGCAAAACAGCAGGGCTTTAGGGTTAAGTAGGTTGGTGTAAAAGCCCCGTTTGAAGTAGCTGGCAAAGTGACTTTTGGCGACAACCTGCAGGCCATCAGTGGCTTTGGTCAAGCGTTGCTGACGAATAGCCTGCCAGGCCATCCACAGTAAATAACTGGCACCGATCAGGCGCACAGCATCCAGCGCCAGAGGGTGGCTATTAATCAGGGTGGCCATGCCAAAGGCGGCGAAGAGGACATGTAAACTGCGGGAGCAGGCGGTGCCGAGTGCGGTGTAGAGGGCTGGACGTATCCCTTGGCTGAGGCCGGTACTGACCAGTAGCAGCATATCCGGCCCAGGTGCCAGATAAATGGCCAAGCAGGCAAAGATAAAGGGGATCAGGACTAATTCAGCACCGAACATAGATAAGACTCAAGAGGAGTGGCGGCGTCTATTGTAGGAAAGGGAGGCGAGAGGGAGATTGCCATTTGTGCCGTTGTGGGCAATATTTTGAGCAGAGTCTTTCTTAAAATAACGATAAAGGAGTGGAGTCTTGAAAAAGTACGTGCATGAGGCGCTGGATAAAACCGATGTGCAGATTTTGCGTCTATTGCAGCAGGATGGCCGTTTAAGTAATGCCAAGCTGGCGGAGAAAGTAAACCTCAGTGAAACTCCCTGTTGGCGTCGCCTCAAACGTTTGGAGGAAGAGGGTTATATCAGCGGTTATCGGGCCCAGTTGGACAGGCGCAAACTCAATTACCGGGTGCTGGCCTTTGTGCAGGTCAAAATCAGTAGTCACCATACTGCAGTGACAGAGGAGTTTGAGCGGGCGGTGGCGGCACAGGCGCAGGTATTGTCCTGTCATAACGTATCAGGGGAGGCGGATTATATGCTGCAAGTGGTGGCGGAGGATCTGGAGGCTTTTGGTCTTTATAGCGCTGAGGTGCTCAGACGCTTGCCTGGGGTGGCCAGTGTGCATTCGACCCTGTCGTTACGCAGTATTAAAGAGGGCGATAGCCTGCCGCTGTAATTCGCTAACGGCAGGCCATCGTGGGGGGGTGAGGCCCCCCAGGGCAGGTTAGGGCTTGGCGGGAATGGCCGCCAACAGGTTTACCAGAGTTTGCCAAAAGTCCTGAACCGACTCGATGTGGACGCGTTCATCCGGTGAGTGGGCACCGCGGATAATGGGGCCAAAGGAGACCATATCCAGCTCAGGATAAATGGCGCCAATAATGCCGCACTCGAGACCGGCATGGATGACCTTCACATCGGCTTCTTTACCAAATTGCTGGGCATGCACCTGTTGGAACAGGGTCAGCAACTGGGACTGTGGATTCGGGGTCCAGCCGGGATAGGGGGTTTCCATCGCCACTTCACAGCCACCTAACTGGAATAGGCTGCGGATGCGATGGGCCAGCGCCAGGGTGGCGCTATCCCGCAGTGAGCGCACCATCAGACAGGCACTAAACTCACCCTGTTGCAGCCGTACTACTCCCAGGTTATTGGAGGTTTCCACCACCCCGGCAAAGTGTGGGCTCATCCGCTCAACCCCATGGGGAGCGGCATCCAACAGCTGTAGCATTTGCAGGCTGGCGGTGTCATTGAGTGCTTGGCTGGGGCTGCTCTGCAGTTCGAGTTGCAGCTGTAGTTTGGGCTCGACATCGCCCAACTCGGCCAGGTACAGCTGTTGGTAGTGCGCTACCAGGCTTTGCAGTTCATCCAGCGCATCCTGGGGCAGCACCAGCTCCGCAAAGGCTTCACGGGGTAGGGCATTGCGCAGGGTGCCGCCGCTGAAACTATGCAGACGCAGGGGGGCTTGTTCCAATGCGGCCAGTAACAAGCGCACCAGTAGGCGGTTGGCATTGCCACGTCCCTTATGAATATCCAGACCGGAGTGGCCGCCACGCAGGCCTTTCAGGCTGAGGCGTACCCCTTGCCAATCTGCCGGTACACTTGCCTGGGCAAAGCTACGCTGGCAGTTTACATCGACCCCACCGGCACAGCCGACATAGACTTCACCCCGGTCTTCTGAGTCGAGGTTGAGCAGCAGGCTGCCTTGCAGCCAGTTGGGACGCAATTCCAGAGCGCCACGCATGCTGCTTTCTTCTTCAATGGTAAAGAGGGCTTCTAGCGGGCCATGGGCAATATCATCGCTCTCCAGCACTGCCAGCGCAGCGGCGACCCCCATGCCATTATCAGCCCCCAGGGTGGTGCCTTGGGCATGCACCCAGCCATCTTCGATACGGGTACGAATGGGATCGGTGACAAAGTTATGCGGGGTGTCGGCATTAGCCTGGGCCACCATATCCAGGTGACCTTGCAGGATGACGCCTGGACGATCTTCCATACCGGGGGTAGCGGCCTTGCGAATGAGCAGGTTACCGGCCTCATCCACTTCGCTACTGAGGCCACGTGCCTGGGCCCATTCGATCAGCAAGGAGCGCAGCGCTTGTTCATGGCCGGAGGGACGGGGGGTATCACAGAGGGTTTGAAAATGCCGCCAGAGGGCAGCCGGTTGCAGTTGCAGCAATGACATGGTCGGACTCTTTTGTTATGGAGGACTCCATCCTGGAGCCTGATTGAGACTTGGCTGAGCTTACTGCTTTAACGGGGGCAAGCCAAGGCCAGCCAGTCCTGCAGTTGCTCGACTGGGCGCGGTTTGCCAAGGTAAAAGCCCTGCACACAGTGGCAGCCTAGTTGCTCTAATAGTCGTTGCTGCTCGGGGGTTTCAATGCCTTCAGCAATGACTTTAATGCCACAGGAGTCTGCTAGGCCGAGGATGGCCTTGACGATCTTGAGGGAGCGTTCGTTATTCGGCAACCCGGCGATAAAAGAGCGATCAATTTTGACCGCCTGAATGGGGAAGTCGAGCAGGTAACTCAGTGAGGAGTAACCGGTTCCCAGATCATCCAGATAGATCTGATAACCCGTGGCGACGCAGGCCGCTAGGACGTTGCGGGTATGCTCGGATTTGTGCAGCAGAGTATCTTCGGTGATCTCCAGGCGTAGCCGTCCCTCCGGCAGTTGGTATTTTTGATTGATCTCCAACAACTGCTGAACCAGATCGTCCTGCATTAAACACTGGGGGCTGAGGTTGACGCTTAAATAGCCGTTAAACTGCGGATCACTTTGTTGCCATCGGCGCAATTGGCGGGCGGCTTGGTGCAGAGTGAACAGGGTTAGCTGATTGATCAGCCCCAGTTCGTTGCACAGAGGCAGGAAATCACCAGGCATAATCAGCCCGAGCTCCGGATGTGGCCAACGAATCAGGCATTCAAAGCCATGCAGCTGGCGTGGTTCCAGTTGCCAGATGGGTTGGTAATACAGGCACAGTTGTTCCTGTTGTAGGGCATGGCGCAGGTCATGGCTGATTTTGAGACGTTGTTTGCTGGCCTCATGCATGGTGGGGGTAAAAAAGCTGATTTGATTATGGCCACGGCGCTTAGCGCAATACATGGCGGTATCGGCATCGCGTAGCAAAGGCTCTAACATCTGGTAATCGCGCATCAAGGCAATACCCAAGCTAAAGCTGGGCTGCAGTTCATGCTGGTCTATCTGATAGGGGCGGCACAAATCATCCAGAATACGTTGGCTAAGTTGCTGAATATCTTCCTGGTGATCCACCGCTTTTATGATGATGGCAAATTCATCTCCCCCCAAGCGCGCGGCCACATCCTGCTGGCGGACACTTTGCCGTAAACGGCGGGCAATCTTGACCAACAGGCGATCGCCGGTAACGTGCCCCAGGCTGTCGTTCACGGCTTTAAATTCATCTAGATCGAGAAACAGTAAGGCATACAGGTGTTCTTGATCTTGCTGCTGTTGGCTAAGGGCCTGCTCCAGGTCACGCATAAACTGGCTTTGGTTTGGCAGTCCTGTCAGCGTATCGACCACCGCTTGTTGGCGTAACTCGGCATTTTCAGTGAAGTTGTGGCTGATATCCGTTTGGTGGCCGACAATTTTAACCAAGTTGCCCTGGTTATCGCGGGTAGCTCGTCCCCGGCACTGCATCCAGGTATCACGGAGGCCAACGATACGCTTGAGTTTGTAAGTTAAGCGTAGGCTGGTGCTATCCCCTTGCAGGTGTTGGCTGAGTTGATACTCGAAGTGTTCCCGTTCAGTGGGTTCAATGACTGCCAACCAGTCTTCCAAGCAGTGGATGCCTGGCACTTCGGCAAGGCCGGTTTGTTTATACCAGTTAGCGGAGAAGTGCAGGCGATTCTGCTGTACATCCCATACCCAAAGGCTATCGCCTGAACCTTCCAGGGCTTGCTCTAGTAATATTTTTTGCTGGCGGTTTTCTTGCCATTGCTGGTATAGCTCTGTTACCGGGGCCAGTTGCCAAAACAATAAGTCATCCCAACCCTCTGCCACAGGAATAAACCATTGCTCCGGTGTGCCCAGGTTAAGGGCCTCCATGCTTTGTAGCTCCAGGTGCAGGCCCGGCAGGGTGCCTAAACGCCGAGCGCCGGCATTGGCCCAGAGCACCTGGTGTTGACGGTCGACTACCAGGGTTGGCAGCTCACCGACCTTGGAGGGCAGCAGAATATCCAGGCCAGGGCCTGGCTCGCAGTGCAAAGCATAGAGCAGCAGGCGTAGCAGGATGGCATCGGAGAGTTGATCCGGATGGGGAATCCACACCAGCGGGGCGGGCAGTCCCTGTACTTCCCCTCCCCAGGCGATCCAGGCATCGGCCGGCAGATTATCGGGATCAAGATGGAGACCCGGCTGGTCGACTAGCAGGCGATCCTGGGGCCCTAGCTGCTGCTGTTGCGTTAAAGCAATGCCGTAACGAGCCAGTAAAGTATCGGGTAACAAGCGGGCAAAAGCCGCCGGGTACTGGGTATGGCAGACCAGACGGGTCATCACTTACACCTTGGTGCGCTGTGGCAGTTCAACAATTTCCAGCCAGTATTCACCTACGCCCTTGAGCACGTCGACAAGGCCTTTAAAGGTGACGGGTTTGACAATAAAGCCACTGACTCCCTTGAGGTAGCTCTGGGCAATGTCCTCTTCCGACTTGGACGTAGTCAGGACGATTACCGGCAGAGTGCGGAGTTGGGGGTGGTGTTTGAGCTCTTGTAGCACCTCACGGCCATCCTTACGGGGCATATTGAGGTCGAGCAGGATAATCCCGGGCGGGCTGGCGGGCTCGCTGTATTTGCCTTGGCCCAGTAGGTAATCCAGTAACTCTTGGCCATCCTGAACAAAGTCGATGTGATTGGCGATACGGCATTCTTCAAAGGCCTCGCGAATCAGTAAACGATCATCTGGGTCGTCTTCCGCCACCAGAATATTAAGGGCGGTTTTGGTTTGCTTGAGTGCGGCGGCTGATAAGTGCATAACACTGCTCCCTGAATTGAGGAACCATGATGTAACCCCATGCCAGATCACGAATGCCCAGCATTATCTGTGGCGTCCTTGTCATTCGTGGATACTGACTCCATTTCGCTACGGCTGGCTGGCAACAGCAGGCTGAAACAACTACCGCCCCCCAGTTGGCTATCGACTAAAATTTTGCCGCCGTGACGCAGCATGATCTTCTGACAGATAGCCAAGCCAATGCCCGTACCTGGATAGTGCGTACTGGGATTGAGCCTTTCAAGGGGGGTAAAGATACGTGCGTGATAATGGGGATCAATGCCGATGCCATTATCCGCCACGCTGATGCCGATCCAGTGCTTTTCCTCATGCTGGTGGTGGACAGGTTTGATCTGAATCTGGGGGTGTTGGCCCTGGGGGACAAACTTCAAGGCGTTAGTGAGCAGGTTATGGACGACCTGCCGTAATAGACGAATATCCCCTTCTAAAATGGGCAGGGTTTCAATCTGCACCTGGGCCTGACTTTCTTGAATGCGTAATTCCAGATCCTGTAGTACTTCCTCCACCAGGGCTTGGGACGAGAAGGGCTCAATGTTGAGGACGTGACGGTGTACCCGCGACAGTGCCAGCAGGTCTTCGATTAGTAAGCGCATCCGGGTGGCGGCGCTTTTCATGCGGATTAAGTAATCACGCCCCCGCTCGGACAGGTTGTCGGCCTCTAGTTCCAGCAAGCGATCACTAAAGGTCTGTACTTTGCGCAGCGGCTCCTGCAGGTCGTGGGAGGCGATGTAGGCAAAGTCTTGTAGTTCCTTATTACTGGCTTCGAGCTGCTGGGCGTAGCGTTGTAGAGAGAATAGGTGGGCTTCTCGCTCGCTAATGTCCAGTGCAATCAATACCCACTGCAACTGATCTTGAATGCGTGACACAAAGGCTCGGATTTCTACCGGATACAAGCTGCCATCTGGGCGGCGGAAGTGCGTAGTGATCAGCGTATCGAGTTGGGGAGTATGTTTGAGGTTATTCAGTTGGCTGCGTACTCGGTTGACCTCATCCTCCGGTAGCAGGTCGGTCAACTGGGTGTAGAGGTGCTCGGAGCTTTGCTGCAGTTTATTCAGGGCTCCCAGATTCATGCGCTCAATTTCAAAACGTTCATTGAGCACAATAATTTCGTTGGAGGCGGCCTGCATCAGGCGCCCTAGCTGCTCATTCAGGCGTTCGGCTTCGTGCAGTTCGCTCATATCCTGAATCGCTGCAACAAAAATACGTTGGCCACTGACCTGGGTCTCGGTAACGGCTAGTAAGACAGGAATGGGGTGGCCTGCTTTATGGCGTGCATTGAGGGAGCGGGTTTTGCCGATGATATTGGACTCACCGTTTTGCAAGTACTGTTTGATGTAGTGCTGGTGATGGGGGGCAACTTGTTCAGGTACCAGAATATTGATGTTTTGGCCGAGCATTTCCTCTTGTTGATAGCCAAAGAGTCGAGCGGCAGCCGGATTGACGCTGACCAAAATGCCATCCTCACTGACAGTGAGTAGGCCATTGACACTGGTATCGACAATGGCCTGGTGCAGACTTTGTTGATGAGTCAGCTCCCGCTCCCGCGCTGCTAATTGTGCTCCCATATCGTGTAGTGCTTGCTGAATCTGGGCGATCTCATTGTGGTGTTTAGTAGGCGCAGGGATTTGAAACTGGCCTTGCCCTAACTGGTGGACCAAATCCAACAGGGTATTAAGGGGGCGTAGTTGCCGCTGTAATAACCAAGCCATGATGATGGCAGTGAGTACGCATACCCCCAGAAGCATTAACCAAACCGGCGAGGCAATACGGGTTTGGGCCTGCACGAGTTCATCTTCAGGAACCAGCTGCAGCAACCACAGCGGTTCTGCCATGGGGATACGATGGCTGAGCCCTAAAGGTGAGCTGTGTAGTAACCAAGACTGGCCCAGGTAATCATTTAACAGGCGTTGCTGTGGGTGATCCAATGGCAATTGGGCCAGGTCAGGAAAAAGGGAACTGAGTAGGTAGGTATCCCCCCGGGTAAAGCTGAACTCATGCTGGGGAGCCAGGGGATGGAGCAGCGGTTGCAGGTGTTTATTAACCACATGTAAGTGTGGGTTCTGTTGTTGCAGGCGCTGTAGCAGCGCCTGAATATTCACATCAACAATCAACAGCCCGCTATGTTGTTCATCTTCGCCAATGCGAGTGAGCAGGCGCAGGGTAGGGTGCTGACTCAAGGCAGCAGGAGCATCATTGTCGAGCCGATCAATGGGCGCCATATAGGTTTGCCCTGGTTGCATCCGGATGGCATGGCGGACATAGGGCAGGCTGGCTTGTGGCGTAGTGGGTAGTGCCTCTGGGACACGGCTAGTCCAGGCCAAGACTTCACCCACTTGAGTGGGGGCAAGGCTGAGCAAGCGTATTTGCAGGTAATCGGCTTCTGTCTCAAGGCGTGCTTTTAACAGGGCGGCGACGAGCGGTTGGGTGGGCATGCCCTGTAACAGACGTTGGATCGCCGGTAGCTGGCTGAGAAAGCGGCTGTCTTCATACAGCGTTAACAGTTTTTGCTCGAGTAGCAGAGTCTGTTGCTGCAAGCGATGGTTTAACTCGGACTGGCCGCTCAGGCGTAGGTACTGCTGGTGGTTGAAATACAGCAGGGTGGCCGCGGTAAACATGCCAAATACCAGTGCGCCTAGGCTGAGAACTAGCATTCTACGAGTGAGAGAGTGCCAGAACCGTTGCCAGAGAGGGGAATGGGCTGCTTCCGGTGCTGCGCGCATTCAAGTCTCCATATACATCAGTTGGGGTTATGTATCCTTTGGGGCCCTAACGACTTTTTAGCGCATTAATCGGCGTATCGCGAGATGGGTTGCCGAATTAAGCGATGGCTCCGCATTGCTGCTCTATGCAGTCACATCCTGGCTTATTGGGCATGACAAACGCGCTTACCAAGGGCAACTGCGATGTTATGGAGCAGAATGATCCCGCTTGCTAGGGGCAAATGAGCAGATTAGCTTGGCTTAATATTGTTGCAATTGTTCTGTTAGTTTTGCAGGGCCATCCTTGGCCCGCTAAGTGTTTTGCGCCGGTTAAAGATAACGGCGGCGCAGATGCTGTTCCAGATAGCTGGCATTGAGGCTTTCGCCGGTGGCCCGTTGCAGGAGCTCCGGGGTGCTATAGAGGCAGCCCTGGGACCAGATGTGTTGTTCTAACCAGGCAAAGACTTCACCCAGGCGCTGTTGGCGGATCAGCTCATCCAGGCTGCCCAGCTGGCGCTCGACGGCTGCCGCCTGCTGGGCGGCATAGATGGCCCCCAGGGTGTAGCTGGGGAAGTAGCCAAAAGAACCATCGGTCCAGTGGATATCCTGCATGCAGCCCTGGCGGTCATTCCCCAGGGTACGGATGCCCAGATAAGCCTGCATTTTTTCATCCCAGAGGGCGGGGATGTCCTCGACTTCAATCTCGCCTTCAATCAGCGCCTTCTCTAACTCATAACGCAGGATAATGTGACAGGGGTAGGTGACTTCATCGGCATCGACACGAATAAAGCCGGGCTGTACCCGGGTGTAGAAGCGAATCAGGTTATCCAGCGCTAAGGCGGGCTGCTGGGGGAAGGCTTGCACCATCAACGGCTGCAGTTGCTCCAGCATGGCGGGGTGACGGCCAAGCTGCATTTCAAAGAACAGGCTTTGGGACTCATGCACCCCCATTGAGCGTGCCTCCCCCACTGGCTGGTAGGCCCAGGCTTTGGGTAGCCCCTGCTCATAGCGAGCGTGGCCGGTTTCATGAATCACCCCCATCAGGCTCTGGGTAAAGTCGTCTTCACTGTAGCGTGTGGTAATGCGCACATCAGAGGGCACACCACCGCAGAAGGGATGGGCGGAGACATCCAAACGGCCATGGTTAAAATCAAAGCCGAGCTTGGCCATCGCCGCCAGCCCTAGTTCACGCTGCTGGGCAATGGCAAAGGGCCCCTGGGGAGGGATAACGGGTTCCTGGGCCTGCTTTGCCAGCACCTGTTGGATTAAACCGGGTAACCAGCTTTTCATCTGGCCGAACAGGCTATCCAGGGTGGCACAGTCAATGCCGGGTTCATACAGCTCAAGCAGGGCATCATAACGACGGCAGCCCAGGTGCTCGGCGCGGATGGCGGCTTCTTGCCGGCTAAGGGCAACTACTTCCTTGAGGTTGGCGGCAAAGCCTTGCCAGTCATTCTGCTTGCGTTGCTGGCGCCAGCCGTGTTCGCAGCGCGCCCCTGCCAGGCTCTTGGCTTTGACCAGTTCGGCGGGCAGCAGATTGGCCTGTTGCCATTGGCGGCGCATTTCATTGAGGTTGGCCCGTTGCCAGGCATCCAGCTCGGCTTGTTCCGCTGCGGCCAACCAGTCTTTGACCTGGGGTTGGCAGAGTTGGGCATGACAGAGACTGCTGAGCTCGGCGATGGCATCGGCACGGGCTTGCATGCCACCATCGGGCATCATTGCCGCCTGATCCCAGTGGCCCAAGGCCAACAGGTGGCGATAGTGCGCCAAACGCTGGAATAGATTTTGCAGTTCCTGGTACGCCATTAACGAAGATTGATTGGCAGCATTTGCAGACATGGGGTTCCCTGTATAATTCGTGCCGCAATCAAGCAGCGATGACAGGCACCTCGACAGACCTGAAATAGCAAGGTTAGACGAGGCACTGAACAGACATGAAGGTCATGATGATAGAACGAGTCTCCAAACAGGTGAAGCGCTGGGTTCCGCTCAGTTTGGTCTTATCGGTCAGTTTAGGATTGGTGGGTTGTGGTGGTCAGCAGGCTAAACCTCAGCAACAACCCGCCTTGCGCTATTTTAGCGGCAGCTTAGTGCAGGAGCCTTTGAGCGAGCAGGAGCAGTTGCAGGTGTTGGCCAAGGTGCAGAGCCAGGTTGACAAGCCCTATGTGTGGGGTGGGCAGTCTGAGCGTCAGGGTTTTGATTGCTCCGGTATTCTGGTGTGGAGCTTCCAGCAGTTAGGTCTGCAGGGCTTTAAGTATCGCAATGGCTATGAAAAAGACGTCACCGCCGATGCGCTCTATCTGTATAACACCCATCCGTTAACCGAGTTTGTGCAACTGCGTAAGGGCGACTGGATTTTCCTCGACCCGAAAGGCAAAGGCTATCAGACCCATGTGGCGGTGTTTTCCCATGTTGATAACGAAGGCCAGGTGTGGGTATGGGATGCATCCTCCAATGCAGGCAAAATCAGCCTGCGTCCAGTAACCGGTTTCTGGAATAAGCGCCCGGTGTTTGGTCGGCCAATGAAGCTGATTCCCTCTGAGCGTGCTGCCCGTACGGCGTTGCTGGCCTCCCATTGAAGTGGTGGCAACACCTTGTCCGTTGTCTGCCTGGCGTATGGCCAGGGCAGGAGTCGAGTGCCATGGCTGAGCAAGAAATTTATCGCGCCTACGATGAGTGGGGGGTAATCCGCGTCATCGATGGTGGCCCTTATCGCTACCTCTGTTTCGGTGATGAAGCGGAGACCGAGCAAGCCTGCATCTTGCGCACGAATCCGTTTTGGATTGAGTACGACTATGTGCAGGCGATGCTGTTAAGCCTGGTGCTGCATGAACGGCCGCAGCGGGCATTGGTGTTAGGTCTGGGGGGCGGCACCCTGGCGCAGGCTTTATTGCGGGTTGAACCGGCGCTGAGTATTCAGGTGGTGGAGTTGCGCCAAGGGGTGATTGAGGCGGCCCAGCAGTTTTTTGCTTTTCCGGCCAGTCACCCGCGCATGGAGTTACTGCGGGCCAATGCGCTGGAAGTGGTGCGCAGCTGCCCCGATAACAGCTTCGACCTGATTCTGACTGACCTGTATCTGGAGCAGGGTATGGCGGCGGAGCAGGGACAGCAGAGCTTTCTTGAGGCCTGTGGGCGGGTACTGGGTAAGCGGGGTTGGTTGGTGCTGAATCATTGGCAGGAGGGTAACAGTGGCCGTCCCCAGGATGAGGCGCGCTTGGCAGAGGTGTTTCCCCACTACTGGCTGTGTCCAGTGGAAGAAGGCAATGTGGTGGTGTTTGCTCGCCAGGGGGAGGCGTTGGCTGGGTTGAGTCGTGCTCAGGTTGATCAGGCCCGGCAGCTGGGGCGGCAATTGCAATTACCGCTGGGGCGCTTGCTCAATCGCTTACGCCCCGGCGGGTGAGTCGTTATCGTTAGCTGTGCTCAGCGGTTATAGCCGTAAAACTCCAGATACCATTTGACGAAGCGCCGCACCCCATCCTTGAGGGGTGTATGGGGGCGATAGCCTACCGCCTGGGCCAGGGCCTCAACATCGGCATAGGTGTCAGGCACATCCCCTGGCTGCATCGGCAGCATCTGTTTTTCTGCCTTGCGGCCAATGGCTTCTTCCAGGGCGGCAATGTAGTCGAGCAGTTCTACCGGCTGTTGATTGCCGATGTTATATACCCGCCAAGGGGCACGGCTGCTGCCGGGATCAGGGGAGAGACCCGACCATTTTGGATTGGCGCTGGCGGGTTTATCCAGGGTACGGATAATGCCCTCGACGATGTCATCGATGTAGGTGAAGTCGCGGCGATGGCGACCATAGTTAAACACCTGCAGGGGGTTACCCTTGAGGATCGCATCGGCAAACTTGAACGGCGACATATCTGGCCGTCCCCAGGGGCCGTAAACGGTAAAGAAGCGTAGGCCGGTAGTGGGGAGTTGGTAGAGGTGGCTGTAGGTGTGGGCCATCAGCTCGTTGGCTTTTTTGGTGGCGGCGTAGAGCGATAACGGGTGATCGACGTTGTCATGCACCGAGAAAGGCATGGTCTCGTTAGCGCCATAGACAGAGCTGGAGGAGGCATACACCAGGTGTTCAATCTGATGATGGCGGCACCCCTCAAGAATATTGATAAAGCCCACCAGGTTGGCATCCACATAGGCGTGGGGGTTATCAATGGAGTAGCGTACCCCGGCTTGGGCGGCTAAATGCACGACCCGCTGCAAGCCCTGCTCGGTAAAGAGTTGCTCCATTGCGGCACGATCAGCAATATCCATGCGGATAAACTGAAAGTCACCACCCTGGGCCTGGATATGCTGCAGGCGGGCTTCCTTCAGGCTGGGGTCATAGTAGTCATTGAGATTATCAATGCCCACCACGCTATCACCGCGCTTGAGTAACGCGCGACACACATAGGAGCCGATAAAGCCTGCGGCGCCGGTTACCAGTACTTTCATGCCTACCTCCTCTGCAATCAGGCCTGCTGGCAGGCGGGCATTGTATACCAAGCGCAGGGTAAATGTCTGAAGCGGGACGTATTCGTCCCTGGCTGGTAGAATGGCGCGGATTTTTTCGACTAGGCATATCCATGGCCCGATTGCTGTATTTGCTGGTGTTTAGCCTCGCACTGCCATTCTTATTGCTGCGTTTATATTGGCGTGGCCGTCGCCAGCCGGCCTATCGCCAGCATTGGCGGGAGCGCTTGGGCTGCTTGAGTGCCAAACAGCGCCAGGCATTGCCCCGCCAGGCGTTGTTAATTCATGCCTGCTCGGTGGGGGAGACCCAGGCAGCCTCGGTTTTGGTTGGCTGGCTGCGTCAGCAGCACCCCGAACTGCCACTGATTTTGACCCATACCACACCCACAGGTAGGGCCCGAGGCCAGGCGCTGATGGCGGATGTGCCCCAGCTCTATTTACCCTTCGATCTGCCCTGGTTGCTTGGCCCCTGGTTACGCCAGTTGGCTCCCCGTGGCCTGGTGCTGATGGAGACTGAAGTATGGCCGGAGCTGGTGCGTTTGTGTCGCCAGCAGGGCTTGCCGGTAAGCCTGGCCAATGCCCGTTTATCCCCCCGCTCTTTTGCTGGTTATCAACGGGTGCAGGCATTACTGGCTCCCGTTTGGGCCTCACTGAGTTGGGTGGGGGCACAGTATCCGGCCGATGCGCAGCGTTTGCAGCAACTGGGGGTGCCGGGTGAGGTCATCCAGGTCGTCGGTAACTTGAAGCTGGCGATGCCGGTGGCGGAAGGATTGATCGAACGGGCGCAGGCCTGGCGTGCCGCGCACCTGCCTGCGCGGGCTTGCTGGTTGGCGGCCAGTACCCATGAAGGGGAAGAGCAGCCCTTACTAGCGTTGCAACAGCAATGGCAGGCGGAGGGACAGACAGCATTATTGCTGTTGGCGCCGCGCCACCCCGAACGGGTGGCACAGATTATAGGCTATGCCCAAGCGGCGGGGCTGCGTTATGCCCGCCGTAGTGTGGAGCAGCAGCCGGCTGCCGATACCCAGGTATTTATTATTGATACCCTGGGGGAACTACAGTTTTTTTATGCCCTGGCGGATGCCTGCTTTGTTGGCGGCAGTTTGATTGCTCATGGCGGTCACAATCCCTTTGAGCCGGTACAGGTCGGGCGGCTTGCTTTGTGTGGGCCGCACATGTTTAATTTTCAGGCACTCACCGATGAACTCGCCGCCCAGGGGGCGTTAGTGCAGTGTGCATCGGTGACCGAGTTGGCTGCTATGCTGCGTCAGCAGTTAAGCCAGCCCAGCCGAATTCAGCTTACCCAACTTGGCCAGGTGGCGGCGCCCCAGGTTTGGGTTGATGCAATCCTCAGCGCCGATTAAGCAGCCTTATTGTTTGAGTGCGAGAATCTTATGAAAGTCCGTAAAGCGATCTTCCCGGTGGCCGGCCTGGGTACCCGTTTTCTGCCAGCCACCAAGGCCGTGGCCAAGGAAATGCTGCCGGTGGTGGATAAGCCCCTGGTGCAGTATGCGGTGGAAGAAGCGGTGCGCGCTGGCGTGCGTGACATCATCTTTGTCACCAGCAGCTTTAAAGAGTCCATTGCCGATCACTTCGATTACAACGCCGGTCTGGAAGACCAGCTGCGCGATGGCGGCAAGCACGAGCTGCTCAAGCTGGTGCAGGAAGTGATCCCGGAAGGGGTGTCCTTTGCCTTTATTCGTCAGCCCAAGCCCCTGGGTCTTGGTCATGCGGTACTCTGTGCCCGTCCCCTGGTAGGTTACGAGCCGGTGGCGGTGATCCTGCCGGATGACCTGATTTATAACGAAGGCCGTGGCACCCTGTCGGAGATGATTGAGCTGGCGGATCAATATCATCAGTCGATGGTAGCGGTGGAAAAAGTGCCTATGGCCCAGGTCAGCAAGTATGGGGTGATTGCCCCTGAGCACTTGGAACCACGGGTATCCAAGGTGACCTCCATTGTGGAAAAACCACCGGTAGAGGAAGCGCCCTCTGACTTAGCGGTCGTAGGCCGTTATGTGCTGACACCACGTATTTTTGAATTGTTGGAAACCCAGGCTCCGGGTGCCGGTGGCGAAATTCAGCTGACCGATGCCATTGCCCGCCTGATTGGTGAAGAAGGGGTGATGGCCTATGAGTTCCCTGGCATTCGCTATGATTGCGGCTCTAAGCTGGGTTACCTGAAAGCCAATGTGGAGTTTGGCCTGCGTCATCCTGAGTTGGGCAAGGGCTTTGGCGCCTATCTGAAGGAACTGCAGCAGTAATCTTGCTACTGTACTTTTTGCCTTCAGGGGCTCCTGAAGGGTACAAAAACCCCGCTAACTGGCGGGGTTTTTGTTTGCCAGCCATTGGTCGAGGCGTAGCTGCACATCACTGGCAAAGCGGCGTTCAAAGCGTACATCGACAACATAGGCCTTTAACGTCAGCAGTCGGTTGGGTTGGTGGTCATGCTGACTGCTAAAGGCGCACACCACTGGGCGACTGAGCAAACAATAGGGGGAGTGACGGACGAGGGCGGGTAAGGCCTCCATGCACTCCTGCAGTGAAAGTTGCGCCGGTACCCACCAGTCGATGGCGACCAGCTCAGACAGTTCACCGCCGTTGGCATTGACCAGACTTTGCCGCATCACCTCGCTGTTGGGCACGATAATGGTGTCGTCATTAAAGGTGCGCAGGCGTGTACTGAGCAGACCGATATGGATGACTTCGCCATAATGGCTGCCGATAGCGACCATGTCCCCCTGTACATAGGGGCGTTCAAACAGCATCAGAATCCCCGCGACAAAAGACTTCAAGGCATCCTGGGCAGAGAGGCCTAAGGCGATGCCGGAGGAAGCCAGTAATGCGAGCAGCATTTCATTCGGCAAGCCCCAGAGGCCGAAGGTTAAGTAAGTCAGTACAGTGATGCCGAGCAGCAGACGCAGCACCAGCAGAATGCCGGGAATGCGTAAGCGGTAATGGGGATAGTGTTGCAAGAGCAGGCGGCCCAGGGCGCCGAGCAGGTAGCTGAGTAACCAGGCCAGGAGGAGTACCGCCAGGGTGGCGGCGATCATCGGCCAAGAGAGCAGGTCCAGTAACAACGGGAGCAGGGGGGTATCCATTTTTCCCTCAGTACAGCAGGTTACGGCCACTGAGTTGTCGGCTCAGAGCGGTGGCATAGAGTGGGTTGATGCTAAAGCTCTGCTGCAGCCCTTCGCCCTGGCTTAGCAGTAAGCCTGACTCCTGTAATAGTCGCAGTTGCAGATGGCTTTGTTGCAGATGGCTTTGTTGCAGGCTGGATTGAAACAGCTCGGCATGTTCGCTGACTCTTAAGTGACCATGACTGAAGACTTCGGCTAGACACAGGTAGTCATCGGCGCGCAGTTCCCGTAGTTGTTTTAGGTCCGGCAGTGCCAGGGGGGTGAGCAGCAGAGTATGGGGGGCTTGCCACTGGCAGGCGCTGAGTAGGGCGTAGAGCCCAGCATAGAGATTGCCCTGGCTAAGTTGATGCAGAGGTTCCAGCAGACTGTGGTAATCCAGTAGTTGGCATTGTTCTTGACCGGGATCGGCGGATTGCAGGCAGAAGGTCAAGCCCGCTTGCTGTAAGCGCTGCAGGCGCCGCTGCAAAGCCGCGTTAAAATCTTCGGCGGGCCAGGCCGGTAGCCGCACGGTGGCGGTTACCATTTCATCCAAGGCGCATTGCCAGCCCAGTCGTTGCCATACCGCGGTGCTGGCACTTAGCACCCAGGCGTGCTGGTGGCTGGTCTGCAACAGGGTATAGCAGACATCTTCACGCAGGGACTGCATGCCTGGCTGCCGCCCCGCCAGGGCATGCAGGTTATCCAGCGCTATCACCCGTGGGCTTAAGTGATTGAGCCGCTCAATCAGATCCGTCAGGCTGCGACTGCCGCCAAGCTCCAAACCATCAGCCAGCAGTTGGCACCATTCAATGCTGGAGTTCAGGCGGGCGGGCAGGCGTAGTTGCTGACAGACTAAGTCAGAACTGGCGATATCCAGTGCTTGGTTCAGTAGCGTGCTTTTGCCGGAGGCCTCGCCACCGAGTAAGGCAATGCAGGTGCGTTGTCCTTGG
Organism: Balneatrix alpica DSM 16621; assembly: GCF_000619885.1. GTDB lineage: Bacteria > Pseudomonadota > Gammaproteobacteria > Pseudomonadales > Balneatricaceae > Balneatrix > Balneatrix alpica. The sequence continues at coordinate 179,989 of NZ_JHUZ01000014.1, forward strand.
CGCCAGCCATAAAGCTGGTCGAGCAGTGCCTGACAGGGGGCAAAGCTGGCATGTAGCAGCTCAGAGCCTGCTGCTAAGGGGGCCAGGGTTAGGGCTTGGCGAACTGGTTCGGGCAGGGTTTGTAAGTGACGGCGAAAAGGCTGCCAATCGAGCCCCTGCGGGCGGGCAACGGGCTGAGGGGGGACGGGTTTGAGCCAGGGCAGCCACTGCATCTTAGGCGGGCAACCTGAGCTCGACAAAGGCACCGCCCAGGGTGTCGTCACGTCCGGTAACCACCTCGCCGAGGCAGCCGGCTGCCTCATGTTGGGCCATCACGGAACGGGCAAAGGTTAACCCCAGGCCGGTGTGGAGTTCAGCATCGATGCCATGTCGTTCCTGACTTTGCTCACTAAAGCCTTGGCCGTCATCACTGATTCGAATACAGACATAGCCTTCGGTTGCCCAAGCACGGATCTGGATCTGTTTGAAGGCAAAGTCGAGGGCATTGAAGAGGATGGTGCTGAGGGTGAGTTCCATCAACGTGGCATCGAACCAGGCAACCAGTTCGTCATCGGCATCAATGCTGATATGCAGATCCTTGGTGTCCAGCATGGGCTGGAAAAAGAACAGTTGGTCTTCCAGAAACTCCAGCAGCATATGGCTATCCGGCTGCAGGGTGTAGTTGTGAGCATGGAGGCGATAGAGTTGCAACATCCGCACCAGGTCATGGTTGACCTTGCGGACATCCTGCTCCAGGGAGGCTAGGGCGCTGGCTAAGGCGCCATCCTGGCTGGCGGGATGGGCGCGCAGTTGCTCAAGCAGCTGTTGCATATGGATCAGGCGGTTTTTACTTTCATGGACGGTGCCGGCCAGTACCAGGCGAACATCCAGCTGGCTGTCACTCATGAGGCTTGTTCCTGTTGTTGCGCCAGCAGTTCCTGGCGTTGCCGTTGAACTTCTTGCAGGCCCTTGTTGTCTTGTTGCACCTTGGCCAGGCGTTCGGCCAAATCCAAGGCGCGGCCTCTGGCTTCCCACTCCCGGCTGAAGTCTTCATGCACGGTTTTCAGGGCTTCCTCCATTTGCGCCATGCTTTGGCGTGGCGGAGATTGGCCCTGTTCGAGCTGTTTGATAATGGTATTAGCCAGGCCAAGGTAGTTTTCTGGGGTGCAATAAACGGAATGTTTTGCCAGCATAATGGCTTTTTTATAGGCGACTTCCGCCACGCTCCAATCCTGATTGAGGCTGGCGACTTTACCCAGCTCCATTTGCCGTAAGACCGCTTTGGAGGATTTGAGTAGCGCGTTTTGCAGGATTTCCTGCGCTTCCTGGGGGCGCTTTTGTGCCAGTTTTACCTGGGCAAGCAGGTCATCAGCGCGGACAAAGTATTCGTTGTCCATCATCAGCTTTTCCAAGTACTCAATGGCTTTGTCATAGTCCTGCATGTGGTAGCAGGCCCGGGCTAAACCATAGAGTGCCCAAGGCATACGTCGGTCTTTTAATTGGCTGGTGTAGAACTGACGGGCTTCTTTGTACTGGTTATTTTCCAGCAACAGGTTGCCTTTAATGCGCATGAGCTTACCGGACAGGCCTGGTTGGCTCTCCAGCAGCTGGTTGGTTTGTTCCAGCGCGGCTGCCCAGTCTTGTTTGTCGAGCAGCTCGTTAATGGGGCGTAGGGCTTCTTTTTGCTTGAGCATCCGCTCAATGCGGCGGCTGAGTTCCGCCCGGGTAAAAGGCTTGGTGATGTAACCATCGGGCTGGTACTCCAGCGCCCCCATCACCATTTCTGGGGTGGTTTCCGCGGTGATCATGATGAAGGCCGCTACATTCGGCACCAGTTGATTCAGCCGAGATTCTTCCAGGATTTGCTGGCCATCACGGCCTTTGCCCAGGTTGTAATCCGACAGGATGAGGTCGTACTTGCGGGTGCGCAGGTACTCCATCGCCGCATTGGCCGACATGGCAATGTCGATTTTGGTGGCTCCGGCCTCTTTCAGTGCATCCCTGACCATGGAGCGAGCTTCAACCAGATCATCAATGACCAGGAAGCGCTTGTTGCTGTAATCGATGCGGCTCACTGTTACCTCTTATTATTGTAGGGCGTCCGCTATGCATGCTGACAGGTTATCGGCCTCACAAGCCCGATGCTTTAACCGTTGCTGGGCATTCATAAGCATAGACACTTTCCTTGTGTTATCAGCTTGTTAATGGCGTTTTAGCTGCAATGCCTCCAGTTGGTTAGCCAGGTTGGCTGGTAAGAGACTGACGAGTCGTTGGCGCAGGGCTACTTCATGACGTTGCCACTGTACACCAAGGTAGACCAGCCCCAGCCCCAGGCCTGAGAGAATAAAGGGGAAAAGGGTGCTGTTGGCAAAAACGTCATAGGCGAGATAAGCCAGATAGCCAAAGCTGCCCAGGCCACCAAAGACTACAAAAAGGCGACGTACGACTAAGGCACCAAACAGGATCAAGCCAACGTTTAAGCAAAAATAGATGAACTTGCTAAGTTGCGAGTCCGACTCCATGCTGCTCAGCGCCCCCCAGAAGGCCAGCAGGCCAAACAGATACAGCCAAAAGCTGAAGTCTTGTTGACTGCGGTTACGCAGATCAATCCAGAGGGCCAGCAATAGGATGAGCAAGCCCATATAGAGGGATACCCAACGGCGTAATTCCCAGTGCAGTTCCCAGTTACCGGCATCTTCTAACTGCAGGAGCCAGGGGGTGAGATCCATGCTCAGATACCAGAGGGTGACAGCGACTGGCATCATCATAAAAGGCAGACGAAACCACCAGAGTGCAATGGCTGCCGCAGCCAGAGTGGTCAGCTCCATGCCTAGCCAGCGCCAATCAACCAAGCGATGGTAGTCGCGGTAGTGGGTATCTTCTTGCCAGTAACCCAGGGCCATTTGTGCTCCAAACACCGCCAGTGGCACCAGACAGATGGCCAGGGTGGCGAGAATACCGGCGGGAATGGGGAGCCGCTTGTGCTGTAGCAGGTAGTGCGCCAGGGCTAAGCCGCCTGCGATATAGAGTAGCGCCAGCAGACAGATACCCCAGCCACCAAAACTTTCCCAGCCGAGGGTCATAAACAGGGTCATGGCGAAGATCGCCATTAAGCCGCCGAAGTAATAGAGAATGTGGGTAAAGCTGAAGTGCGCACGGTTTAGCTGGCGCTCTTGTAGCTTTTGCCACAGGGCTGCACTGGTGTGGGCGGGCAACTGTAATGCTTGGCAGGCCTCATCCATGTCCTGACGATTGATACGCATAGCGCTTTCCTTACTCCTAAAGTAGCAGATAGCTTTACCTGGATAGCACTGGCTTGTCCAGGCCAGGGGCTACAGTGGTGGGAGATGCCCAGGCCCCTGCAAGCGTGGTAGCCAGCTTTCCAGTTTGCCCTGTTGCAGACGTTGTTGCAGTTGGCGCCGCCAAGAGGAGGATAAGGCCGGTAAACTCAGCAGCTGTTGCCATTGCGCTGGGCCTGACTGAGGGTCGTAAAAGTCCAGCATCAATTGGTGGATGCTGATATCAGTTTGTCGCTCAAGTAGACAAGGGCTGTCATTCAGGTACAGCCGACCGGGTTGGAGGACCCGGCAAAACCAGCCGCTACGTCCACTTTGTTGGCAGTGGGCCGCTAAGCCCTGGCGGCCAAAGCGTCTATCTATGCGGTAGCAGGGGGCGCGGGGCTGGCACACCTCCACCACCGCTTTGCCCAGGGCAAACTGGTCGCCTAGGTACACGTTGCTTTCGGTTAAGCCGCGACTGAGTAGGTTCTCGCCCAGGGCAGCAGTGGGAAGGCGAGCAGGTAGCCATCCCTGTTGTTGCAGCAGTTGATAACTTTCCTGGCTAAACCAATGTAGCACCCGCTCTGGGCCACCATGGTGGTGTTTATCACCCTGGCCATCTCCGGCAATGCCGCCAGGGCGAATGTCTAACCATTCCACAGCATGCTTGTTATTGATCGCACTGGTGAGGCCATAGGCCTGGGTTGGCAGGCCACGATAGAGACCGAGAATTTCAATATTGAGCACAGCACTGTCCTGGCGTGACAAGGGAATAACACTGGCAAGTCTAGATGGCTCTGCCAGCCCTGCCAGTGTGTTGGTTTTAGTCTTCGTAGCGCTTGATGGCCTGCTCGGTAAAAGTATCGCGGATACGGGCTAATTCATCCCAGAATGCCTGCACCTGCTGAGGCGATTGCTGATAGAAGGCTTGGCTAAAAATCAGGAAGTAGTCTTTGCTGCGCAGTGCAGGACTGGATTTGTGGATATCGGTAATGCCCTGTTGGGCCAGATAAGCATCCACCACCAGGGCTTGGGCAATATAGCCATCAATGCGCCCGCTACGTAGTTTCTGAATGTTTTGTCCTGTGGTGCGGGCTTCCTCAATCAGGTAACCGGCATCGCGCAGGTCTTTCACAATGGAGTAGCCACTATTGGCACCCAGAACTGGTTGGGAGGGGGTAAAGTGCTGTCCATCCCAGTGCAGCTTGCTGTCTTGGCGTTGAAAGAGCACATAATCCAAGGTGGCGAGGCGATAGTGAGGGTCGGGCTGATCACCCCGCATGGGATAGGCGGCCCACAGGGCACGTGAATCCTGATAGGAGTACATGAAGCCGCCATCAAGGGTGCCAGCCTGTAACTCTTTCAAAATGCGGCTACCGGGCAGACGGATCAGTTCGATTTCGATCTGTAAATTGGCCGCCGCCTGTTGAATCAGTTCAACGGCAATACCAGGGGGATGCGCCAGTGCGCTACCCTGGCCGGTTTGATAGGGAAAGGACTCAATATCGGCATAGGCCAAGCGCAGTTTGGGGCTGGCCTGCAGTGACAGGGTAAGGAGGGCTAGGGTGAGGAAGGTAACTATCCGTATTCGCATCCGCTGTCTCCTAGCCGGATCAATAGTTAGAGGGGCAGCTGTGGCCAGAACATCCGCCAAGCTTCCGCCACCCGGCCATCGGGCAGTGCCTCTTCGAGGCTTTCGACATGCTCGGCCCCCCAGCGCTGATAGGTGGCAATGGCACTGCGGTTCTGGGCAAATACCCATAAATGCAGGTTGTTTTTACCCTGCTGATGTAGCCACTGGCAGGCATGAATAAACAGCTGATAGCCAAGCCCTTGGCCATGAAAGTCCGGGTGTACATGTAGATTATCCAGCAAGGCGCCCCATTCGGGTTCTGCTTCAGGTTTTAAACTTAAGAAACCCTGCAGACGGCCATCCTCTTCCAGTAGCCAGATTTGCTCACCAGGACTGGGGGAAGCCAGACGGGCTTGCCACTGCTGACGTTGCTCACCAGGTAGTTGCTCGTGCAGGTAACGGGCACTGTGAATGGCGGCATAGGTTTGTTGCCAGCTCAGGGTGTGGAGGGCCGCAATGGCCTCTGCATCAGCCGTAGTCGCTAAGCGCGGCAGGTTCATGGCAACCAGGTCTCCTGTTGTTGTAGGGCTAGGGTTTGCAGGTGCAGGGCGTTGAGATGCTCCTGCCAATAGGACTCCCGCTCAAACCAGGGGAAGTGTAACGGGAAAGCCGGGTCTTGCCAGCGCTTAGCCAGCCAGGCGCTATAGTGCAATAGGCGTAGGGCACGCAGGGCTTCGCACAGGCGTAGCTGGCGGCGATCAAATGCAAAGAATTCCTCATAACCCTCTAACACTTCCGCCAACTGCAGTTGTTGTTGCTGGGCATCGCCACTTAATAGCATCCAGATGTCCTGCACTGCTGGGGCCATCATGGCGTCATCGAAGTCGACAAAATGGGGCCGCTCATCGCGCCAGAGCATATTGCCGGGGTGGCAGTCGCCATGCACCCGGATCAGCGTAAGTGGCTGCAGACTGTGCCAGCGTTGCTCTACTAAACCCAGCAGTTCGGCGCTTTTTTGTTCGTATTCGCCGCGGAGCCAATTGGGTAACAGCGGGCAGGCCAGTAGCGTGGTGCGCGCCTGATGACCATAGAGGTCGATGCTCAACTGGTGACGCGCTTGAAAGGCGGTGGTGGCGCCAAGGGCATGGAAGCGCCCCAGAGTCTGTCCCAGTTGATAAAGGTGCTCGGGGTTATCCAGCTCGGGCGGGTGACCGCCCTGGCGGGGAAAGAGCGCAAAGCGGAAGCCTTGATATTCGAACAGGGTTTGCTCGGCCTGATAGTCGTCCCCCGCTTCGGCACTGTAATCGGCGACCAGCTCCGCCCAGGTGAGGGGGGCAACCACCGAGAGTTCTGCGGCGCGCAATTGGCGGGTAAAGGTATGTTCTTCCTGAATCGCCGCATCGCTCCAGCGCTCAGGGCGGTAGAACTTGGCAATCAGCGGAGCATGGCCTTCGATACCGACTTGGTAGACGCGGTTCTCATAGGAGTTTAAGCCCAGCAGGCGGGCATCGCTGAGCAGACCGGTGGATTCGATTGCATCCAGCATCAAATCAGGATCGAGGCGAGCATAGGGGTGTTGATTCGAGGGGGCATCGACCATGGCGGACGCTTATTCCAGCTAGTAACAGAGGCGCCATTATAGAAGAGTCAGGCGGGGGCTGCTGGCAAATTGCGCTAGCAAGTATTGCAGAGGGTTGCGAAATGCCAGGAGAGGTGTGCACCCTGTCACGAGTAACCAGGGTGCGCGGGTAGCAACTTTTTAGCTAAGCCGTTGGCGAGCGCCGCTTAGAACTGCATCTCTGGTACGTGCTCAGGCACCACCATTTCACCAGAGGTTTTCTGCACGATTTCTTCCACGCTGACGCCAGGAGCGCGTTCCAGTAGCCAGAACTTGCCGTCTTTGATTTCGACAAAGGCCAGGTCGGTCAGCACCCGCTTGATACAACCGGCACCGGTCAGGGGCAGGCTGCACTGTTGCAGCAGCTTGGACTCGCCATCTTTGCTGGCGTGGGTCATGGTGACGATGATGTTGTCCGCACCGGCGACCAAGTCCATCGCCCCACCCATGCCTTTAACCAGCTTGCCGGGAATCATCCAGGAGGCGATGTTGCCCTGCACATCCACTTCGAACGCACCCAGCACGGTCAGATCAACGTGACCACCACGGATCATGGCGAAGGATTCGGCGGAGGAGAAAATCGAAGCGCCCTTGACCGCCGTGACGGTTTGTTTACCGGCGTTGATCATGTCGGCATCAACGGTTTCTTCGGTGGGGAAGGGCCCCATGCCGAGTAAGCCGTTTTCCGATTGCAGCATGACTTCCATCCCCTCTGGGATGTAGTTGGCAACCAAAGTGGGAATGCCAATGCCAAGATTGACGTAGTAGCCATCCTGCAGTTCACGGGCAACGCGTTGGGCCATTTGTTCACGGGTAAGTGCCATGGTGAGTCTCCTTAACCTTTGCGCAGGGTGCGTTGCTCGATGCGCTTCTCAAAGGTGCCTTTGATCACGCGGTTAACATAGATGCCAGGGGTGTGAATCTGGCTGGGTTCCAGCTCACCGGGCTCGACGATTTCTTCCACCTCAACCACGGTAATACGACCTGCGGTGGCCACCATGGGGTTGAAGTTTTGCGCGGTGTGGCGATAGACCACGTTGCCGTAGCGGTCGGCCTTCCAGCCTTTGACGATGGCAAAGTCACCGGTAATGGACTCTTCCAGAATGTAGTGGCGGCCATTGAATTCCCGTACTTCTTTGCCTTCACCAACCGGCGTGCCGTAACCCGTGGCGGTAAAGAAGGCGGGAATGCCCGCACCACCGGCGCGGATTTTTTCCGCCAGGGTGCCTTGCGGAGTCAGCTCCACTTCCAGCTCGCCTGATAGTAGTTGACGCTCGAACAGGGCGTTTTCCCCCACGTAGGAGGCAATCATCTTACGAATCTGCTTGTCTTCCAGCAGGATGCCCAGGCCAAAACCATCGACCCCGCAGTTGTTGGAAACCACAGTCAGGCCCTTTACTCCCATCCGCTTGATCTGGCCGATTAAGCCTTCAGGGATACCGCAAAGACCAAAACCACCGGCGATAACGGTCATGTTGTCAGTCAGACCCGCCATGGCTTCTTCGTAGCTGTGTACGACTTTGTCGAAACCGGACATGTGCCACTCCTATTGTTGTTTTGGCTCTGATCAGGCTTTGATCAAAGCAAGTGGAGCCTAGCTTGGCCGAGCTGCTATGATTTAACAAATTTAAACAACAGAAGAATTGTTTTAATAAATTTATGAATGTGTCGATCAAACAGGTGCGTGCTTTTGTTGCAGTAGCCAGTACCCGCAGCTTTGCGGAGGCCGCTGAGCTGGTGCATTTATCCCAGCCGGCACTGAGTATTGCGATCAAAAAGCTGGAGGAGAGTGTGGGTGGCCGCTTACTGGTGCGCACTACCCGTACCTTGGCACTGACGCCTGAAGGCGAGCAGTTTTTGCCCGTGGCCAAGCGTTTATTGGTTGATTGGGATGAAGCCCTGCAGGATTTGCATAACCAATTTTCCCGTCAGCGCGGCAGCCTCAATATTGCGGCGATGCCTTCCTTTGCCAGCTACCAGCTACCGACGGTGCTGGCGGCCTATCGTCAGGCCTATCCGCAGATTAGTGTGCGGGTGCAGGATGTGGTGGCAGAAACCGTGGTAGACATGGTGCGCTCTGGCCGGGTGGAGCTGGGGATTGCCTTTGAGGTGGAGACCGAGCAGGACCTGATGTTTGAACCCCTCTACCAGGAGCAGTTTGTCGCGGTTTTACCGCCGGAGCATCCGCTCTTGCAGCATGACAGTTTGAGCTGGAGCCAATTGACCCAGGCGCCTTTTTTGACCCTGCAGGCCCCCTCGCTGGTGCGTGAGTTAATTGTGCAAACGGTGGAGCAGCTGGGTCTGGAGCTCAGTATCGAGTTTGAGTCGCACCAGTTGATGACCATTATCCGCATGGTGGTCTGTGGCCTGGGCTTGAGCGTGGTACCGGCACTCTGCATCCCCTTGATTGAGCAGCAGGGCGGGCATTGGCGCCACTTGCGCCACCCGAAGGTGACGCGGGCGGTGGGACTGTACCGGCGCCGCCGTTATCCGCTCTCCAGCGCCGGGGAGGCGATGGTGCAGATTATCGATGCCGAGCTGAAAGGACGGATTCTGGTCTGATCAGACCAGGCCGCCATCAACAATAAAGCTTTGTCCGGCACAGCCACGGCTGTCGTCCGAGGCAAGGAACAACACCATCGCCACCACTTCTTCCGCCTGCAGGCGGAACTTCAACGACTGTAAATCGATGAATTCCTGATTGAGCTCGGGGGTGAGCCAAAGCGCTTGCTGGCGTGGGGTCAGAATCGCGCCTGGCACCACGGCATTGACCCGAATTCCCTGCGGGCCGAGTTCACGGGCGAGGGTACGGGTCAGTGCATGAATACCACCCTTGCTGGTGGTGTAGCCCACCATGCCGGGACGGCCACGCATCCAACTGATGGAGCCAAGGTTGATGATAGAACCACCCTCCGTTATCACCCGGGCGGCCTGCTGGGCAGCAAATACCTGATGGCGCAGGTTGAGCTGCAGGCAGTTATCCCAGTACTCCGGGGTCAGTTCATCAAGACGGTGACGGTCATCCTTGGCGGCGTTATTGATCAGTATCTGCAGATTGCCAAGGGCGGCATGGGCCGCCTGGATGGCCTGTTGCAAGGCGGCAATATCCCGCACATCACAGGGTTGAAACCAGGGGGCCTGACCATGGCGCTGCTTAAGCTCGGCGCAGAGGGCTTCGCTGGCCGCCACATCGATATCAATAAAGGCCACCTTGGCGCCCTGGGCGACAAAGTGGCTGACCATGGCGGCGCCAATGCCGGAACCACCGCCGGAAATAAACACCCCTTTGCCCTCCAGGCTGGGGTAACGGTTACTAAGCTGTGCCATGGTTAGATTCTCGTCAGACGGTCGCGGGCAGAGGGACTGAGGCGGAAGCGCTGCTCGACTAAGCCTGCTACCTCGGTACGCAGACTGAAGATCGCACCGGCAAGGGGGTACTGTGCCTGCTCCTCGTCGGGGCGGTTACCCACACTGGTGATATAAAGGGTGCGCAGGTCGTCGCCGCCAAAGGCCACCATGGTGGGGCAACGGGCGGGAACGGCGATTTCCGCTACGATTTCCCCCGCTGGATTGAGGCGAACAATGCGGCCCCCTTCATAGAGGGCGCTCCAGTAATAGCCTTCGCTGTCGACGGCGGCACCATCCGGGCGCCCCTGGCCATAGGGAAACTGGTGAAAAACGCGGCGGTTGCTAGCCTGGCCGGTGGTCAGGTCGTAATCGTAGGCGTAAATCACATGACGCGGCGTATCACTGAAGTAGAGGGTGCGATTATCCGGGCTGAAGGCAATGCCATTACTGGTCAGTACATCGTCCTGCAATAAACGCACCTGCAAATCGCCATCCAACTGATAAAGGTTAGCGCCCCCGTGATCTTTGGGGGGATAGAGGGTGCCGGCCAGTAAGCGGCCTGCAGCATCGCAGCGTCCATCGTTAAAGCGGTTGCCTGGCAGATGGGCTTCCGGATCGGCGATCGGGATCAGTGGCCCCTGCCAGTCATCCAGCAGATAGAAGCCGGAGCGCATGGCCAAGACAAAGCCACCCTCTACACCCAGGCTAAAGCAGCCAATTTCTTCCTCGAAGCGGCGCCACTGGTCTTCCCCAGTGGCGGGGTCAAAACAGTGCAGCTCAAAGGCATCAATATCGACCCAATGCAGGCGCTGGCTTTGTTCATCCCAGCGCGGGCATTCTCCCAGCTTGGCCTTAACCGGCAGGGCGACCTCAATAGCACTCATGCCGAGATGCCCCCCAAGCAGACGTACTTGGTTTCGACATAGTCATCGATGCCATACTTCGAGCCTTCCCGTCCCAGCCCTGACTCTTTAAAGCCGCCAAAGGGGGCGACTTCGGTGGCGATAACGCCGGCATTGACGCCAACCAGGCCGGACTCCAAGGCTTCCGCCACGCGGAAGATGCGGCCGATATCACGGCTGTAGAAGTAGGCTGCCAGGCCGTATTCGCTGTCATTGGCCAAGCGGATGACCTCCTCCTCGTCGCTGAACTTAAACACCGGCGCCAGCGGGCCGAAGGTTTCTTCCCGGGCAACCAGCATCTGCTGATTAGCATCGGCAATCACGGTGGGTTGGTAAAAACTGCCACCCAGGGCATGGGGCGCGCCCCCGCAAAGCAGGCGACCACCCTTATTCAGCGCATCCTGCACATGCTCATCGACCTTGGCTAGGGCTTTGTTATCGATCAGCGGGCCTTGCTCACTCCCCTCCTGATCACCCGCGCCGACCTTAAGCTCGGCGGCTTTGGCGGCCAGCTTGCGGCAAAACTCCTCATATACCCCTGATTGAACATAGAAGCGGTTGGCGCACACACAGGTTTGCCCGGAATTACGGAATTTGGACAGCATGGCGCCCGCTACAGCGGCATCGATGTCGGCATCATCAAAGACGATAAAGGGCGCGTTGCCGCCCAGCTCCAGTGAGATCTTCTTCAGGGTGTCGGCACAGTCTTTCATCAACTGCTTGCCCACCGGAGTCGAGCCGGTAAAGGACAGCTTACGGACCTGCGGTGAGTCCGTCAGGGTTTTGGCAATTTCACTGGCGGAGCCGGTGACGATATTCAGTACCCCCGCTGGGATGCCGGCCTCCTCGGCCAGGTGCAGCATCGCCAGGGCGGTCAGTGGGGTTTGCGAGGCGGGCTTGATAATCAGGGTGCAGCCTGCCGCCAGGGCGGGGCCGGCCTTGCGGGTAATCATCGCCGCGGGAAAGTTCCAAGGGGTAATGGCGGCACAGACGCCAACAGGTTGCTTCAGCACCAAAATGCGGCGGTCGGACTGATAGGTGGGGATGACATCGCCATAGATGCGTTTGGCCTCTTCACTGAACCATTCCAGGAAGGAGGCGGCATAGGCGATTTCACCCTTGGCCTCTGCCAGGGGTTTACCTTGCTCCGCCGTCATAATGCGGGCCAAGTCTTCCTGGTTGGCCATTAACAGCTCATACCAACGGCGCAGTAAGCGACCCCGCTCCTTGGCGGTGAGGTCGGCCCAGGCGGGTTGGGCCTGGTGTGCGGCGGCAATAGCTTGCTCCGTTTCGCGGCGTCCCATTTTCGGCACTTGCATAATCTCGGCCTGGGTGGCTGGGTTGGTCACGCTAAAACATTGGCCGCTATCGGCGGCGCGCCATTGGCCACCAATCAGGCAGCGGTCTTTGAGCAGGGCGGGGGAGCTTAGTGTCAGCATAGCGTCCTCAGGCAGTGGGTTGGGTGAGTCAGGGCAACTCATGCAGTGTGGTTAATTCAGTTCGACCAGGTAATGCAGCTTCTGGCTACAGGTTCGGCTAATGCGAAACTCCACCGGGCGACCGTCCAGGCTACGGGCGACCCGTTCGACCAGCAGAATGGGTTCCCCCTGTTGCAGGTCGAGTACCTGGCTGTCCGCTGCATCGGCCAAGGCCGCTTTAATTCGGTCGATGGCTTTATGTACGGTGATGCCGTACTGATGCTGGTAGAAGTGGTAAAGGGAGTGGGGCAGTTCCGCCAGATCCGCCAGGCCGCTAAAGAGCGCCTCGGGCAGAAAGATCTGCTCGCGAATGCAGGGACGGCCACGCAGGATGCGGATGCGATCCAGACGAATCAGCAGGCTGCCCGGCGTTAGCTGTAACTGCGCACTTTGATAGGCATCCGCCTCCACCAGGCTGCATTTTTGCAGTTGGGCATGGGGCAGTTCCGGGGTGCCGCCATCGGCGACAAAATGGAAGAAGTGGAACAGGGTCTGTTGCAGGGTGTGCTCGGAGACGAAGGTACCGACCCCCTGACGGCGAAACAGTACCCGGTCATCGGTAAGGGCGTTGAGGGCTTTGCGTACCGTGCCCTGGCTGACGCCAAACTGATCCGCCAGCTGAAACTCGCTTGGTAGTGCTTCGCCTGGACGCCAGTGGCCTTCCACAATCTGTTTGAGAATCAGCTGCTGCACCTGTTGGTAGAGCGGTTGAAACTCTGGCCCCTTTAAAGGGTTTGCTGAGTGTTCTGTCATGGTTGTGTCTGTCGTTAGTCGCCCAGGCTTAGCACCGCACCAGATTTGGCTCTGGTCGGGGAGGGATGGCGGACGCCTGCCCGCACTGGGTCATTGTTATAGATGCTGACCCGGCAAGCATAAGCAGTTTTTTTCATCCTGTCCCTTGGCTTGACCTGCAAAATGATGTCTTATATAAGACATATAACACACTGACCCTGACCTGCCAAACATTCTGCTGCGGTGATCAAGAGGTTGGGCCCAGGCAATCACGATGCCTAGACAATAACGATAAAAGTGACCATGGCTAAAACACTCGAACAGCTACGTAGTCAGCGCTGGTTCGCTGATGACAGCATGCGTGCCTTTGCACATCGCCAGCGCACCCAACAGACCGGCTACCGCCGCGATGAATTTATGGGGCGCCCGGTGATTGCCATCATCAATACCTGGAGTGATATCAGCACCTGCCACGTCCATCTGCGTGAGCGTGCCCAGCGTGTGCGCGAGGGGATTATTCGGGCGGGCGGTTTTCCGCTGGAGTTGCCGGCTCTGTCGTTGGGCGAGGTGATGGTTAAGCCCACCACCATGCTCTATCGCAACTTGCTGGCGATGGAAACCGAAGAGTTGCTGCGCTCCCATCCGATTGACGGTGCAGTGTTAATGGGGGGCTGTGATAAAACCACCCCGGCACTGTTGATGGGCGCCTTCAGCATGAACATTCCGGCTATCTATGTGCCGGCGGGGGCGACCCTGAGTGGCTGGTTCCAGGGGGAGAAGATCGGCACCGGTACCCACACCCGTAAATACTGGGATGAGAAGCGGGCCGGTAACCTCAGTGAGGAGGCCTGGCTCAAGCTCGAATCCTCCATGACCCGCTCCCATGGCACCTGTAACACCATGGGCACCGCCTCCACCATGACGCTGATTGCTGAAGCCATGGGCATGAGTCTGCCGGGGGCGGCGACCATTCCGGCGGCGGACTCTGCCCATCCACGCATGTGTGCATTAGCGGGCGAGCGTATTGTGCAGATGGTGTGGGAGGACTTAACCCCAAGGGAGATCGTTACCCGCGAATCACTGGAGAACGCCATCATCACCTACATGGCGCTGGGGGGCTCGACCAATGCGGCCATTCATCTGGTGGCGCTGGCTGGGCGGCTGGGATTGGAGCTGCCGCTGGAATGGCTGGATCAGTGGTCACAAAAAATTCCAGTGATTGCCAACCTGATGCCTGCTGGCCAGTACCTGATGGAAGACCTTTATTACGCCGGTGGTAGTCAGGGCTTGCTCAATCGCCTGACGGATTTCCTACACCTCCAGGCTCGCAACGTAAATGGTGCCACCCTGGGGGAGAATATTCAGGGCAGCCCTATTTATAACGACGATGTCATTCGCCCCCTCGATCGACCGATCAGCACTCAGGGCACCCTGGCGGTATTGCGTGGCAACCTCTGCCCCGACGGGGCGGTAATCAAACCTGCGGCGGCGACGCCAGAGTTGCTGGTGCACCGCGGTCGCGCGCTGGTATTCGAAAACCACGCCCAGATGAGCGCGCAGATTGATGACCCGGCTTTGGCGGTGGATGCCAATACCGTCTTGGTACTGAAAAATGCCGGCCCCCAGGGGGCACCTGGTATGCCGGAGTGGGGCGGCTTGCCGATTCCGAAAAAACTATTGGCCCAGGGGATACGAGACCTGGTGCGGATCAGTGATGCGCGTATGAGTGGCACCCATTTTGGCACCTGTGTACTGCATGTGGCGCCGGAATCCTACGCGGGTGGCCCGCTGGCGCTGGTGCAAACCGGTGACTGGATTGAGCTGGATGTGCCCAAACGGCGCCTGCATCTGGATATCAGTGAGGAGGAGCTGGCCGCTCGGCGTGCGGCCTGGCAGCCGCCGGCCAAGGTCTTTGCCCGTGGCTATGTGGTGCTCTATGGCCAGCACGTGACCCAGGCCAATCTGGGCTGTGATTTCGACTTCCTGCAGGGTACCGACCCTGTCCCCGAACCGGAGATTTTCTAAATGCCTGGCTACAACAAATTTAAACAAGCCCTACAGGCACAGCAGCAACAGGTAGGAGGCTGGAGCCTGTCCGGTAGCCCAACCCTGGTGGAGGCGCTGGCGACCCTGAGTTATGACTACCTGGTACTGGATCTGGAACATGGCCCCAGCAGTGTGCAGGACTTACAACATTTGTTGCGCGCACTCGAGCAGACCGAGGTGGCAGCAATAGTGCGGATGCCCAGCCATGATCCAATTGCGATTAAACAGGCCTTGGATTTAGGGGCCTGGACCCTGTACTTCCCCTTTGTGGAGTCGGTGGCCGAAGCCGAGGCGCTTGTGCAGGCGGCACTCTATCCCCCCGCTGGGCGGCGTGGCTTTGCCAAGATGCATCGTGCCAGCCGCTACGGTAGCCGTGCGGACTATACCGAGGTAGCGAATGCGGAGGTGTGCTTGATTCCGCAACTGGAGACCCCTGCGGCTCTGGAGCAAGCGGTGGCGATTGGCCAGGTCGAGGGCATTAGTGCGGTCTTTATCGGCCCGGGTGACTTATCCGCCGCACTGGGCTTGCATGGGCAGGTGAATCACCCCCAGGTGCGTGAGTTGATGCTGGCCTGTGTCAGTCGTTGCCAGCAAGCCGGTATTGCCGTGGGTACCGTGATGCCCAGTCCCAGCGATGCCCATTGGGCCCTCAGCCATGGCTTTAGCTTTGTCTCCATTGCCAATGATGTGGCCAACATGCTGGGGCAAAGTCGTAGCCAGTTGCAGCAGTTGGCGCAACTGCAAGGCCGGGACGCATGATGGCGTGGGCACTCAAGCTGTTGCGAGGGCTGCTGTTGCCACTGCGTGCCTTCAATCTGGTGGCTCTGACCCTCTGCAAGCAGCTGTCGGTGTTGCTGGTGGCGGGGATGACGCTGATCATTCTGCTGCAGGTGTTTTGCCGCTATGTGCTGAACAATGCCTTGCCCTGGTCAGAGGAGCTGGCGCTCTATCTGATGGTGTGGATGACCTTTATCACCCTGCCGATTGCTTCTTATAAAGGTCAGCATGCGGCCTTGGTGTTTCTGGCGGCCCGCCTGGGGGATCGTGCCCGGGCATTACTGGAAATCATCCTGTTCGGCCTGATTTTGCTGGTGCTAGTGCTGGCACTGGATCGTAGCTGGGCCTTTGCCAGCAAGGGCGCCAATATCCTGATGACCTCGTTACCGGCGAGCAAAGGGTGGGCGTATGTGTCCTTACCCCTGGGTTTTAGTCTCTGTATCGCGGTCTATCTGGAGCTGACGTTGGATGCGCTGCGACGCCTGTTCAGCCCGCTGCCGGTATTAGAGGCGGATGATCCCGCCGCGCGCCAGCGCGATGACTCGCCACTACGTCAAGCTCTTGAGCGGATTTAAGGAGCCAGCCCATGTCACTCGCTTTCTTTTGGCTATTGCTCGGTTCCATGTTGATCGGTTTGCCGGTGGCCTTTGCCCTGTTATTTGCCCCGGGTTTGAGCCTGGTGTTGGAGGGTAAAGAGGCCTTCCTGCTGATGCTGACCCAGCGTCTCTATAACGGTATTGATAGTTTCCCGTTGATGGCGGTGCCCTTCTTTATCCTCGCCGGCGAAATCATGAACCGCAGCGGCATTACCGTCAGTCTGGTGGACTTCTCCAAGGCTTTTATTGGCCACCTGCGCGGCGGACTGGCGCAGATCAATATCGCCTCGTCGCTGTTATTTGCCGGCTTATCTGGTTCGGCGGTGGCGGACTGCTCGGCGCTGGGCAAGATGCTGATTCCGGCGATGGAGAAAAACGGCTACTCACGCAAGTTTGCCGCGGCTGTCACGGCGGCTTCGGCCATTATTGGGCCGATTATTCCCCCCAGCGGCATCATGATTCTCTATGCCTTTGTGATGAACGTTTCCGTTGGCGGGCTCTTTGCCGCCGGTTTGGTGCCAGGCTTGCTGATTACCCTGGGTTTGATGGGGATGACCTGGATTCTGGCGAAAAAACGCAATTATCCAGTGGCGGCAGCGAAAGCCTCTTGGGGGGAGAAGGCCGAGGCGACCAAGGTGGCGTTCTGGCCATTGTTGACGCCAATCATTCTGTTGGGGGGGATTCTGTCCGGCATCTTTACCCCTACGGAAGCGGCGGCTGTCGCGGCGGCCTATGCCCTGGTGATCAGCTTTGCCAGCGGACGGTTGAATGGCAAAGACCTCTATGAGGTGCTGTATGAAACCGGCAAGTCCTCGGCAGTGATACTGTTTTTGGTGGGGGCAGCCGTTGCTTTCTCCTCGGTGGTAAGCCTGTCGGGGACACCGCAAAAAATCACCCAGTTTGTTATCAGTGTGACCCAAGACCCCCTGATGCTTCTGCTGCTTATCAACCTGGTACTGCTGATTGTAGGGATGTTCCTCGATGCGGGGCCCGCCATTCTGATCCTGGGGCCGATTTTGGGGCCGGTACTGATCAGTCAGGGGGTGGACCCACTGCACTTTGCCATTGTCATGTGTGTCAACCTGACGGTTGGTCTGGCCACGCCGCCGATGGGGTTGGTGCTCTTTGTCGCCTCCAGCATCAGTGGCGTCAGGGTTGAGACCATCGCCCGTGAAATGCTGCCTTACCTGCTGGTGCATATGACCGTGATTGGCCTGATTACTTACTTCCCAGCTTTGACTTTGACCATTCCACGCTTGCTTGGCTTTGCCAGCTAGCCCGTTGAGCAACCCGTAATAACAACAACACAGTGAGGAAAACTCATGCCTAGCCTGAACCTGAAAAAATCCGCCGTGGCGGTTGCTGCCGCCTCTGTTCTGGGTGCAGCCCTAAGCCTGGCGCCACAACTGGCGCAAGCGGCGGACTATCAGATCAACGTGGTACATCTGTCCAACACCGAAGATGAAGACTACGACGGTGCCCTGGTGTTCAAGGACTTTGTCGAGGCCCAGTCGAATGGCCGGATCGCCGTGACGGTGTATCCCGGTGGCCAGCTGTGTGGCACCGCCGTGGAATGTATTGAGTCGCTGCAGGCAAACCTGATTCAGGTTTTCCAGACCACGACAGGAGGGGTGGCGAATGTCTTCCCGGAAGTGCAGGCGCTGGATATCCCCTACATGTTTAGCAATGACCGGGTGGCCGAGTGTGCCCTGAATGGCCCCTTGGCGGCGGACCTGCGTGAAGAAGTGCTCAAGCGTACGGGTTCCATGCGTTTGATGACCATCGGCAATACCGGGGGCTGGCGCAACTTCGCGACCGTTAATAAGCAGATCAAGAGCCCCGAAGACGTCGCTGGGCAGAAGATTCGTACCATCAACTCCCCGCTGCACCTGGAGCTGGTGAAGGCGATGGGGGGCAGCCCCACGCCGATTGGCTGGCCTGAGGTTTATACCTCCCTGGCCACTGGGGTGGTGGAGGGCACCATGAACGGCATTACCGATATCGTTGGGATGAAGTTCCACGAGCATATCAAGTACATGACCCTGGATGGTCACGCCTACATGGGCTCCATGTGGTGGATGAACAACGATGCTTACAAGCAATTACCGGATGAGTTGAAGAAAGTGGTGATTGATGGCTTCGATGCGCTGCGCACTACCACCATCGTGTTGCCTAAGCGTCGTCAGATTGAAGCCTATGAAGCCTTCAAAAAGAGCGGTGGCACTATCTATACCCCCACCGATCAGGAGAAAGCCAAGTTTGCTATGGCCGCCAGTGGCGTGCGTCAGTGGTTCAGCGACCAGTATGGCTCGACCTGGCTGGAGAAAACCCAAAGTGCCGTGGAAAACTGCCAGCAACAGCTGGAAGGCGAATATCTGAGCCAGATGTAAGCCACCCCGAGCCAGCCTCGTAGCCCGAGGCTGGCTTAGATTCACTGGAGCCCCGCTCCCGCATTTCAGAAAGGTTAGTTTCATGGACTTTACCCGCTTTGAACGCTTGCAGGGATTGACCTTGCTGGCGCACCAGGGCCATTGCCTGGATTTTGACTGTGATGGGCAGCCGCTACGTGTAGAGGCCTGGCGCAACGGTATGGTGCGCCTGCGTTTAGGGCATGATCAAAGGGCCGATTATGGCCTGCTGATGAGTCAGCCAGAGGTGGCTGAAGTGACATTGCAGCCATTGGCGCAAGGTTATTGCCTGCGTTGGGGGCATTCAGAATTGCGCCTGGAGTCCCATCCGTTTCGTTTGAGCTGGTGGTTTGCTGGCCGTTGCCTGCTGACCTCGGTGACGGATGAGCATTTCCGTGGCTGGCCACGTCTGCCGAACTTGGGCAGGGATGAGCAGGCGGGACAGAGCATGTTGGCGTTGGCGCTGGAGTCCGAAACGCCGGTGTATGGTTTGGGGGAAAAGTTTGGCGCCTTGAATAAACGTGGGCAATTGATTACCAGCTACGTGGAGGATGCCCTCGGGGTCAACACCGAGCTGGCCTATAAGAATATCCCCTTTGCCTGGAGCCCTGAGGGGTGGGGGCTATTTGTGCATACCTCCGCTACGGTGCAGCACGGGGTGGGCTATGGCCCCTGGAGCCATCGTAGTTATGGCCTGCTGGTGGATGAGCCGGTACTGGATGTCTTCCTGTTTGCAGGGGCGCAGCCGTTGCAGTTGCTCCAGCATTACACCTGGTTAACCGGTACGGCCCCGACCGTTCCCCTTTGGTCATTGGGAGTCTGGGTGAGCCGTGCCTACTACCGGACGGAAGAAGAAATCATGGAAGCGGCGCAGGAGCTGCGTCAGCGGCGCTTCCCAGTGGATGTGATTACCTTTGATGGCCGAGCCTGGCAGGACACGCCGACCCGTTACAACTTTGAATGGGATCCTAGTCGTTATCCTGATCCAGCGCGGGTGGTGGGGCAGCTCAAAGCGCTGGATTTCCGCGTGTGCTGCTGGGAGTACCCGCTGGTCTCGGTCAATAACCGTGACTTTGCTGAGATGGAGGCCAAGGGTTGGTTCCTGAAGAATCAGCAGGGCGAAACTTACCGCTATGCCTGGGATACCTCGGCCAAAACCAGTCCCTTCGGTAAGGTGCTCACCCCGTTGCCGGTGTCCGGCATGCTCGATTTCACTCATCCTGAAGCCTATGCCTACTGGCGCGACAAGCATCAGGAGCTGTTCGATGTGGGCGTGGATGTGATGAAGGTCGATTTTGGCGAGCAGGTGCCCATGGATGCCGTGGCCTATAACGGTGATAGCGGACGCCAACTGCATAATGTTTATCCGCTGCTGTATAACCGCAGCGTTTATGAGGCCAGTGCAGAGCGTTATGGCGATCAGGCCTGTGTCTGGGCAAGGGCCAGTTGGACGGGGAGTCAGCGTTACCCGTTGCAATGGGGTGGCGATCCTCAGAGTGATTGGGAAGGCTTGGCCGCCAGTATTCGCGGTGGCTTGAGCTGGGGGATGAGCGGCGCGCCTTACCATGCTACCGATGTCGGCGGCTTTTATGGTCAAGAGCAACCGAGCGGTGAGCTTTACCTGCGTTGGGTACAGGCCGGTATTTTTGCTTCCCACTTCCGTATTCATGGCATTGGTCCGCGTGAGCCCTGGGCATTTGGGGAGCAGATTGAAGCGCTGGCGCGGCAGCAATTCGAGTTCCGCTACCGTTTACTGCCTTATCTGATGGGCTGCGTGGAGCAGGCTGCCGCCAGTGGGATACCCGTGATGCGGGCAATGGCTTTGGCCTTCCCCGATGATCGTCTGGCCCGTGGTTTTGAAACCCAGTTCATGTGTGGCCCCAGTTTGCTGGTGGCGCCGGTGATTCGCGCCGATGGCTGGGTGGAAGTCTGGCTGCCAGAAGGCGAGTGGTATCACCTATGGACAGGTGAGCGTTATCAGGGTCAGCAGTTCCTGCGTCTGCAGGCACCGCTTGCACAGATTCCGGTATTTGGACGAGCAGGTCATGCACTGCCATTGGGGCCGGTGGTACAGCATAGCGGAGAGATAAAAGCCGAGGCGCTGGTTAACGAATTGTGGTGTTTTGGTGAGGTGAGCGAGCCGGTCTGTGTATGGCAGCAAGCCATTCGCCTGCAGGACGGGCAGTGGCTGGCTGAGCAGCAAGACCTGAGCCAGATTAGCCTGCGACAGTTCGGAGGCTGAGCATGAGCTGGGCGGACAGCCTCGTTATCCTGGCTATTATTGCCCTCGGTAGCTATGTGCAAACCCTGACGGGCTTTGCTTTTGGCTTGATTGTGGTGGGCAGTATTACCCTGCTGGGGCTGGCCCCGATTGAGTTCACTGCTTTTGTAGTCAGTACGCTGAGCCTGTTTAACAGTCTGATTGCGGTGTGGGGGTATCAACGTCAGGTGCGCTGGCGCTGGTTGCTGGTCATCCTGTTGTCTTGCGTGCCCTTCACCGTATTAGGTATCTGGCTGCTGACTCATTTGGGTCAGCAACAGGCCAGTGTGCTGGAACTGTTACTGGGACTGAGCATCATCGGCTGCAGCGGCATG
Organism: Balneatrix alpica DSM 16621; assembly: GCF_000619885.1. Classification (GTDB taxonomy): domain Bacteria; phylum Pseudomonadota; class Gammaproteobacteria; order Pseudomonadales; family Balneatricaceae; genus Balneatrix; species Balneatrix alpica. The sequence continues at coordinate 201,319 of NZ_JHUZ01000014.1, forward strand.
ATGCTGCTGCGGCCAGAGCCAAGCAAGCGTGAGTCCAGTGCCTCGGCATTTGCACTCAGCGGTGGCCTGGCGGGCTTAATGGGGGGGCTGTTCGGCACCTTTGGTCCGCCGGTGGCCTATCTGATGTATCGCCAGCCGGCCTTATTGGATGGTATCCGCGCTACCTTGCAGGCGCTGTTCTGCATGACCTCTATTTTGCGTATTGCACTGGCGTTGGGAGCGCAGCAGCTGGATGGGCAAAGTTACTGGATCAGCTTATTGGGGATTCCAGTGGTGATCGTGGGTACCTTGTTGGGGCGCCGCTATCAGCCACCTCTATCCGACAGCTGGATGCGTCGTCTGGCCTTTGGCTTGTTGTTACTCACCGGTTGCAGTCTGAGTCTGAGTGCATTGGTCAATGTTGGGTTGGCGGATTAGTCGGTGTTGCTCTACGACCTTAGTCGTAACAGAGGCGGCGGGATCGTTATTCCTTGTCTACAGTGATACGGGCACGGCGGGCCAGGGTGGTAAAAACTAGGTGTTGTATTTGCCACTTATTAGCCTGCTCCTGTCATAGGTCGCTTGGGTGAGACGTGGGTGTCACCGGGCCGTTACTGAGCAAGCCAAGGAAGTACAACAATGAAAAAAATCATTACCTCCGTTGCCCTGACGTTGGGCATGACTGGGGCCTTGATCCAGAGTGAAGGGGTTGAAGCTCGTGAGTACATCAACATCCTCACTGGTGGTACCTCCGGGGTCTATTACCCGATGGGTAATGCCTTGTCTTCCCTGTATGGGCAAAGTCTGCCGGATGCCAAAATTACCGTGCAATCCACCAAAGCTTCGGTGGAAAACCTGAACCTGCTGCAGCAGGGGCGTGGCGAACTGGCCTTGGCCCTGGGGGATTCGGTCAGTAATGCCTGGCAAGGGGTAGAGGAAGCTGGTTTTAAAGCGCCCTTAGATAAGCTACGTGGTGTGGCAGCGGCCTATCCTAACTTTGTCCAAATTGTGGCGACCAAAGATTCAGGCATCGCTACCCTGGCTGATTTGAAAGGCAAGCGGGTATCAGTGGGGGCACCCAAGTCGGGGACGGAGCTGAATGCGCGTGCGGTGTTTGCCGCTGCCGGGCTGAGCTATGACGATATGGACGTGCAGTATCTGCCCTTCGGTGAATCGGTGGAACTGATGAAAAACCGCCAGCTGGATGCCACCTTGCAATCCGCTGGCTTGGGGGTAGCCTCAATCCGTGATTTGGCCTCAACCCATGAGATCGTGGTGGTGGCCGTACCGGCTGAGGTGATCGAAAAAATCGGTGATGCTGCCTATAACGTGGGTACCATTCCCGCCAATACTTATAACGGTCAGACGGAAGATGTCACCTCGGCCAGCATCTATAACTTCTTTGTGACCCATGCAGATGTGCCGGAAGAGGTGGTATACACCATGACCCGCGACATCTTCGAGAACCTCGATACCCTGCAGGCTGCCCACTCCGCTGCCAAGGCCATTAGCCTTGAGTCTGCTACCCAGGGCATGGCTGTGCCACTTCATCCAGGGGCGGAGCGTTACTTTAAAGAAAAAGGCGTTCTGCAATAAGCCTGAACTTCATTAGCAGTGTGTTGAGCAGCCCGGTAACTGGCTAGGTACCGGGCTGTGCTGGCCGTTTGGCACAGGAGAAGTGGAGTGAGCAGTAGCAGCCCAGTGGCGGTATCCAGGGGGGTATTCTGGATCGCCATCGCCTTCGTTACCTTTCAGTTAATTACCTCCATGTTTAGCCCTTTATCGAGCCAGGTCGTGCGCTCGGTGCATGTGGGCTTTTTGTTGTTATTGATTTTTTGGCTGGCGGGGGATGCCCGTCAGGGTGGATTACGCTGGTTGTGTTGGATGCTTGGCGGTGTCGGCTTTGTGCTGGGGCTGTATCACTGGGTATTTGAGGCGGATCTGATCCTGCGCTCCGGCGAGCCCAGTGAGCTGGATATGCTGGTGGGGGTGGTTATGGTCACCCTGGTATTTATCGCTGCCTATCGGCAGATGGGGCCGGCTTTACCCTTGATTTGCCTGGGCTTTATTGTGTATTCGCTGGTGGGTGAGTATTTGCCAGAGCCCTTTGATCATCGTGGTTATGGGTTCGATCAGGTGATTAATCAGCTGTATCTGGGCACGGAGGGAATTTTTGGCATCCCTACCTATGTGTCCTCCTCCTATATTTTCCTGTTTATTCTGTTTGGCAGTTTTCTGGAGCAGGCGGGCATGATTCGCCTGTTCAACGATGTGGCCTTAGGGCTGGTAGGTTCCAGCCAGGGTGGGCCGGCTAAGGTGTCGGTGGTGTCGTCGGCCATGATGGGCACCATCAATGGTTCGGGCGTCGCCAATGTGGTGACAACGGGCCAGTTCACGATTCCGTTGATGAAGAAGTTTGGTTATCGACCGGCCTTTGCCGGCGCGGTGGAGGCGACTTCCTCCATGGGGGGGCAGATTATGCCGCCCGTGATGGGGGCGGTGGCCTTTATCATGGCGGAGACCCTGGATGTGCCTTATCTGGATGTAGTGAAAGCAGCGTTGGTGCCGGCTTTGCTGTATTTTGCCACCGTGCTGTGGATGGTGCATTTGGAGGCGGGGCGTCTAGGTTTGCATGGTCTGAGTAAAGCGGAGTGTCCCAGTGCACTTAAAGCCTTTAAACGTGACTGGTATCTGGTGATTCCCTTAGCGGTGCTGGTGGTGCTGCTGTTCTCTGGCTATACCCCACTTTTCTCCGGCACGGTAGGGCTGGCGTTAACCGTGCTGGTCATTCTTGGCTCCCCCCTGGCATTACGGATGGGAGCCTATTGGCAGCGGGTGCTGTTTTGGGTGGCGCTGGGGCTGCTGGCTTCGACCTTCTTTAAGTATGGCATTGGGCCGGTGTTGTTGGCGGTATTGGGGCTGGTGTGGCTCAACAGTGTCCGTGAGGGCGGCCGGAAGGCACTGCAAACTGCGGTAATGGCGATGGTCAACGGCGCCCAACATGCTATGCCGGTGGGAATTGCCTGTGCGTTGGTTGGTACCATCATTGCCACCATGACCCTGACAGGTTTGGCAGGCAACATGACCCAGTCGATTATTGAGCTAGGCGGTGAAAATCTACTGCTTTGTTTGATCCTGACCATGTTGACCAGTTTGATTCTGGGAATGGGGATTCCCACGATTCCCAATTACATCATTACCTCTTCATTGGTGGCGCCGGTGTTACTGGAGCTAGGGGTGCCGCTCATTGTCTCCCACATGTTTGTGTTTTACTTCGGCATTCTGGCTGATTTGACTCCGCCGGTGGCGTTGGCGGCCTTTGCAGCTGCTCCCATTGCCGCTGAGTCGGGCTTAAAAATCAGTTTGAACTGCATCCGTATTGCGGTGGCGGGGTTCGTGGTGCCCTATATGGCGGTGTATAGCCCGGCGCTGATGCTGCAATCGGACGATTGGTTGGCCACGGTGTTTGTCATTTTTAAAGCATTGCTGGCGATAGCGCTGGGGGGCGCGGCTACCATCGGTTACTTACGCCGTCACCTGCAGGGATGGGAACGGCTGTGGGCAGCCTTGGCAGCACTCTCATTGATTTTGGCTTTGCCTTTGACGGATGAGTTGGGTATTGGCGCAGGCTTGGCGTTTTTGGCGTGGCATTACTGGCGCAGCAAAGACTCTACTCCACAGGGGGTTAGTCATTAAGCTATTGCTGTGTTTGTGGTGGGCGGGGGGCGGCCTAGCCGCTGCCTTGCCGGCGACGGAGATGGAGCTGCACTGGCAACATTCGGTGGAAAAAGTCGAGTGGCAGGAACGTTATCAGCTACAACCACAAGGGCTGATACTTCAGCAAAGCCGTATTCAAGGCAGTGGGGCAGGGATGGAACCAGGCCCTGAAGCTGTGTGGCAAGACGGCTGGTGGGTATCCCAATGGCAGCGACCGGTGGGGCGCTTAACTTTGCCGGATTCGGCCTTTACCGAGCCCATGCAGTTATGCGTGGATGGGCAGTGTCAGCCATTACGGCAATGGATGGAGACAGGGAGTAATACGCAGACTGTGGTGATTGGCAGTGGGCGGCACTGCGAACCAGGTGACTGAGGTTTCAGTCACCTGCGTCAGATCACTTAGTGATCGCAGCCGGGGCCATGAACGTGGCCGTGAGCCAGTTCATCTTCAGAGGCATCCCGTACTTCTTGGATCTCTACCGCAAAATGCAGGGTTTCGCCTGCCAGCGGGTGATTGCCATCTACTACCACATTCTCATCGTCAGCGTGGACAACTACGACAACGTGGGGGCCGTGATCGGTTTCTGCATGGAAACGCATACCAGGCTGGATTTCTTCTACTCCGCCAAAGGCAGCACGGGGCACGCTTTGAATCAGGCTGTCCTGGCGCTCGCCATAGGCGTCTTCAGGGGCAATTTTAACGTCCAGTTTTTCACCGGCTTGACGGCCTTCCAGCGCTTGTTCCAGGCCGGGGATCAGGTTGCCAACCCCTTGAATGTATTGCAGTGGGTTGCCACCGACAGAAGAGTCCAGCTCTTCACCGGCTTCGTTGCGCAGGGTGTAGTGGATGGATACCACTTTATGCTGACTAATTTGCATAAGTAGGCCTCATTGGTGAATGAAGCCACCATGGTAACTCACTTTGCTAGTAGATTACGAGGCAGCTAAGTTGCCAGCCTGATGACAGGCTGGCGAGATATTAGCGGCAGTTAGGGCGCCGGCCACTGGCTAGGGCCTGCTGATAGAGGGGTTCTACCTGTTGCAGGCGTGCCTGTAGATCCTGCATGCGCCGTTCAGGAGCGGGGTGGGTCGAGGCCAGCTCAGGTGGGCGTGGGCCGCCGCCTTGATTCATGTTGCGCCAGAGATCCAGGCTGGCAGCAGGGTTAAAGCCGGCACTAGCCATCAGATCGAGCCCGAGTAAATCGGCTTCACTTTCCTGCGTACGGCCATAGGGCAGGATAATGCCGTAATGTGCGCCCACCCCCAGCATTTTGAACATTTCAGCATTTTGTGGGCCGCCGGCAACCTGGGCTAGCTGCAGACCGGTTTGGGTGGCGAACTGAGTGGAAATACGCTCATTGGCGTGACGAGCTAAGACGTGGGCGACTTCATGGCCGATGACAGCAGCCAGTTGGTGTTGATCTTCCGCTACTTTCAACAAGCCGGTGTATACGCCAATTTTGCCGCCAGGCAAGGCAAAGGCGTTGACTTGATCGGCTTCAAATACCACCACTTCCCAGTTGTAACGTGGGTATTGGGGCGGGATTTCCGCCACGATACGCTCGGCGACACAGCTGACATAGGCTTTGGTTTTAGCGTTTTTACTTTCTTTGGTTTCCTGACGGATTTGGGCAAAAGACTGCATACCCATTTGCTCAACCTGAGCAGCAGGAAAGAGCTGTAGCTGTTGGCGTCCAAGAGGCGAGGTGGCGCAGGCGCTTAATAGACTAGCGGTTAGTGCGAGCAAGCCAACGCGGGCGCTAAGGGTCAACTTCATGCGTTCCATCCTAATAGCTGACGTATTTCACGGATCATGGCGCTGGGGTTTTGGTAGTCCACGGTCACAGGCATTAATTTGCCGCGATATTTAAGCACTAGGCTGGGGAAGCCGTGAATCCCCCATTCCTGACATTGTTCAATCTCTTCCTGCAGACGTAGCTCGGTTTGTTCGGCGTAGAGACGTTCGGCAAAGGCTTCGGCCGGCAGACCCAGTTCATGGGCAAATTGCACCAGGGTGGCGGCTTCAGATGGGTTCAGAGCGCGTAGGTAGTAGCCTTCCTGGATCGCTTTGATCATCGCCTCTTCAGCTTCCCAGAAGCGGGCCGCAATCACCGCTCGGCAGGCAGGATAGGTACTGCGCTTGGGTAGGCAGACTTCCCAAAAATCATGATTAAAAGGAGTGCCGAGGCGTTGCTCAATCAGCCGCCAGGTTTGTTGGATTTGTCGCTGCAGCGCCGGTGCCATGGGAACGTCGGAATCAGGGGCCAGGCCACCAAGCAGACGTTCAGCGCTTACGCCTTCCGGTAAGCCGGCTTTGAGTGCTGCCCAGGCTGGAGCAAAACCCCAGCACCAACTGCACATCGGATCGTAAATGTAATAAAGCTGCGCGAGAGACATGAGCGATGACCGTTGATTTCCAATTTCAGGCATCAAGACGGTCACTGAGTTGGCAGAGCCAGTCTTGATTACTCTGCTCAGTGCGAAGCAGTAGCCCTTGATGCCATTGAGGTTGCAGCTGAAGCATAGGCCAGAGTTGCAGGCCTTGCTCGTTTTCCTGCCACAGCCAAAAGCCTTGGTTGCCCTGGCGTGTACTGATGCTTACCAGCTGTCCGTAAGCGGCCTCGGATGTTAAAGCTTCGGGTAGAGGCAGGCAACCGCTGCTATGTAATTGCCACTGTTGGCTGCGTAGGAGATCAAGCAGGCGCTCAACCGCTTGGCCCGGTAGCACCGCTAGTACGTTCTCTTCACCCAGAGTAAAGCCTTGCTGTTGATCAAGATTGGTCTGCACCCACAGGGTTTGCCGCTGCAGGCTAACAGGACATCCCAACGGAATAGGGCAGTGAGCTTGAATATGAGTGCAGGCTTGGGCCTCCAGAGAAAGCGCAGTCAGGAGCGGGTAGCGCCATAACTCTAAGCGCTGACTGTCAATGGTTTGGCCGCTGTGGCTGAGAAGAATCAGCTCTAAATTGGGAATTAGCTCAGTATGGCCGCCGCCATGCAGGTAAATATCGACTGCTAGGCGTTGCCCGGCACGCACGCGATTGCGACTGAGCTGGGTGTCAATGCGTGCACAGCCGTAACCAATGCTGGAGAGCAGACGTTGATGCAACAACATAGGGCGTCCCTCTGCTAAGACTCCTGTGTTTATAGGGATAATTCTGCATTCCTCCCAGTCCCCCGTTGTAAGGAGTTCCTTATAATGCAGCGAGTAAGGAGGACCTATGATGCCCAGCGTTGCTCAAACTGTTTTGTTGCTAGTGTTATCCAATATTTTTATGACCTTTGCTTGGTATGGTCACCTACACCATTTGCAGCATCGGCCTTGGTATATCGCTGCTTTGTTGTCTTGGATGATTGCTTTGTTTGAGTATCTGCTCCAGGTACCCGCTAACCGCATTGGTTATCAAGTGCTGAGTTTGGCTCAGCTCAAGGTGATGCAGGAGGTGATTACCCTAGCGGTATTTATTCCCTTTGCTTTGTTTTATATGAAGGAGCCGCTGAAACTGGATTATCTGTGGGCTGGATTATGTCTGGTAGGGGCGGTGTATTTTATGTTTCGGGGGCAAGGGTGAAGTCAGTAAATCAGTGGTGGTGGCGCCATCGCTATGATCTTTATGCGCCTATGTATGATGCACTTACTAAGCGCGTCTTTCGCCATGCGCGTCAGCGTAGCTTGGCTCTGGCGGATGTCGAGGTGGGGCAAAAGTGGTTGTTACTAGGCTGTGGCAGTGGCCAAGATTTAGCTCTGGTGCCTGAGCAAGTGACTGTCATAGCGGCGGACTTAAGCTGGCCGATGCTGTGCAAAGCGCGTGCTTATCAGCGAGGCTTGCTGATACAGATGAACGCTGAGCGGGTCGGCCTTGCCAGCCAGAGCATGGATGTGGTGGTGTTGCACTTGATTTTGGCTGTGGTGCCAAACCCTGGCGCCTTGCTGGCAGAGGTGTGTCGAATACTAAAGCCTGGTGGGCAGGTCATTATTATGGATAAGCTGCTTGTGCCGGGGCAGCAGCCGAGTCGATGGCGCCGATGCTTTAATCCCATTGCCAAGGTCATTGCAACCGATTTGTGTCTGTCTCTCGAGTCTTTTCTGGAGTCATTGCCATGGACGCTGGAGTCCCAGCAAGGAGTATTGGCAGGGGGTGTGTTTCGTGCGATTAAGCTACAGCGACAGCTGTAGTGAGCATGACAATATTGGAGCGGGTGATGGGAATCGAACCCACGCTAAGAGCTTGGGAAGCTCCCGTTCTACCATTGAACTACACCCGCGTGTCGGCGTAATTTAGGAGCCCATCCTAAAGAAGTCAATAGCTTATGAAAGACTCCCGAGCAAGGTGCTGGCAGGCGCTGGCGCTACTCTATGCAGCTTTGTTAGTAGTGGTGTGTTTACTGCCGAGTGCTGCGTTGCCCAATGCTTCAGTGTCGGATAAAACAGTGCACTTACTGGCCTATTTGGGGTGGGTGATGGTATTTAAGCTGGCTTGGCCGCGTTTATCTCACCTACATCTTTGGCTTGCAGCCTTTGCTTTTGGAGTAGTGATTGAAGGGCTGCAGGGGCTGACTCCAACACGCTATTTTGAAGGCCTAGATATGCTCGCTAATGGCGCGGGAGCCTTACTGGGAATTTTGCTGCTGTCTGGGTGGCAACGCCTTAAGGACAGTTAACATTCTGACCATTACCCCCTTCGACAATACCATCTGCGTTTCCATCAGTGGCTAAGCGGGCACGACCTATAAAACTGACAATCAGTGCTTGGGCGGAGGTTCGGGTACCATCGCCAGGGCAGATGGTGAGGGTGCCCGGATTATTAATGGCTCCGGTACGGGTAAAGGTCAGGGTATTGCCATTGTTGTAGCTGCGGGTGACATTAGCAACGGCTTCTGTGGCGGTCAGCACCCGATCTCCTGCATTGACTTGGCCAGCAGGGGCGGTGCGTTCTATATACACCATGAGTGGATTTGCCCAGTTATTGTTACAGTTGACGCGGTCTGCGGTAGGGCAAACGAGGACAGTGGCCTGATTGGTAATAGCGGTTTGTCTGGCTAGATTGAGGGCCTGATTAATGGTTTGGCGATCCGCCTCAACGCGCCAATCACGCTGAGTGTTTTGGAAAGAGGGCACGGCAATAGACACCACTATCGCTAATATGGCGATGGTTACTACCAGCTCAATGAGGCTAAAGCCTTGTTGAGGGTGTCTAGGCATAAAAGGGCCTCCAGGCAAAGTCATGCACTCATCATAATAGATAGAGAGAGGGTAGACGATTGAAAAGCTCAGAAGTGCTTATTATCGGCGGAGGCGTCATCGGCTTAATGACAGCACTCGAATTGGCCCAGGCTGGGGTGCAGGTGCGAGTGCTAGAGCAGGGGGCTTTCGTTAAAGAGGCTTCATGGGCGGGTGGGGGGATCGTCTCGCCCCTTTATCCATGGCGCTATAGCAGCGCAGTGACGGCATTAGCCAGTTGGTCGCAAAGTGCCTATAGCCATCTGAGTCAAGAGTTGAAAACAGCAACCGGTATTGATCCAGAACTACGGCAAAAAGGGCTGTTGATTCTAGCGGTTGATGATGAGCAGGCTGCACTGGATTGGGCGCAGCAATATCAACGACCTCTTTGTCGTATTAACAATGAGCAAGTAAAAGTACTGGAACCTGGGATTGCAGTAGGGCATGGAGCATTATGGATGCCCGAAGTGGCCAGTATTCGCAACCCGCGCTTAGGGCAGGCTTTATTGGCGCGCTGCCAGCAAATGGCCAATATCCAATTGCATGAGCACAGCGCTGTGACAGGTTTTTGCATAGCGAATGGGCTAGTTAGCGCGGTTGAGTCAGGCAGCCAGAGCTATCGAGCAGAGCAGGTTGTGCTCTGCGCAGGGGCTTGGACGGGGCAGCTAGCTCAGTTTTTGCAGTTAGCGTTGCCGATTGAGCCGGTTAAAGGGCAGATGTTAGTGCTGCAAACGGAACAACCTAGTGTCGAGCGCGTAGTGCTTGGGCGTGGGCGTTATTTGATTCCTCGCAATGATGGTTTGCTTTTAGTGGGGAGTACGTTGGAGTACGAAGGTTTTGATAAAACTCCTCAAGAGCAAGCACGGCAATCCTTGTTTCAATCTGCCTGTGAGTTGTTGCCCAGTTTAGATAAAGCGAAAGTGCTACATCACTGGGCAGGTTTAAGACCTGGGAGTCCCAATGGTATTCCCTGGATTGGGCAAATGCCTGGTTGGCATAATCTGCATATTAATGCGGGACACTTTCGTAATGGGTTGGTGCTGGCACCGGCATCTTGCGGCCTAATGGCCGACTTGCTGTTGCAACGTGTGCCAAGGGTTAATCCCGCACCGTATCAACCACAAACACGCTTAAATGAAATAAATCAGAAATAGGGGTTGACGCCTTTGTGGGGATCTCTATAATGCGCCTCCACCAACGGCGACGTTGGCTCCGGTTGAAAGCTTAGCACTGATAACTCGCTGATAAATAAACACTTTTTGATTCTTAAGAGTCTGAAGTGATCAGCGAAAACAGTCAGGCTAAGAGAGTGATCCTGGTTTCTCGAATCACTCAGCACTGCCAAAAACGGTGCTTGACAACGGGATCGAGGCTGGTAAGATGTGCGCCTCGTTTCGATGCTCTTTAAAAATTTGATCAGGTAATTCGTGTGGGCGTTTGTCCTGGTATCACCAAAGATATTCAGAGACAAATACCTCAATTCATTGAATTATTTCAGTAATTGATTATTGCGTCT
>NZ_JHUZ01000015.1 GCF_000619885.1 Balneatrix alpica DSM 16621
TTCAGGGTGCTACCGGTGGCCGCACCGCTAACATTGACGGTAAAGATGGCATATTCGCCTTCTTGGATGGTGCTGCCATTTGGATCTAACGCTTGGCTAACCGTCACTCCACTTTCATCATCATCCAATATCTGAGTAGTAACTTGTGGAGTTCTGATTGATACATTTTCGAATGTTGCAGAAGCATTAACTGAAGTAATTTCAATCGTAAATTGTTCAGGAAGCTCTTTGATAGAGTCATTTAGTGTTTGAATGGTAAATATTTGGCCAGCCTGTCCAGGTTGGATAGTAATAGACCCAATACCATTATAATCTTGCCCATCTGTGGCTGTTCCAAAGTAGCGTAAATTGACTGTGATGGGAGCTGAATCTGTAGGTACGGCATGGCTAAGTGAAATTGTATAGTTTCCACTTTGCCCTTCAGTTAACGTTGATACGCCCGCGATGTCCACAAACACCGTATCTTCAACCCCAGGAGGAGTACCAGGTACATCATCAACGATTTGAGTAACAACGCTGTCATTGATAACCGCAACATTCTCAAAAACAGAACTTAATGAAGAAGATTTCAATGTAACGGTAAAGCTTTCTGCGTTTTCTACATAAGGATCATCGATGGTCGCAATGGAAAACTCAACAGAGCTACTTCCCGGCTGAATGACAACGGTTTTCACCCCAGTAAAATCTACACCATCCTGAGCTTTACCTGAGTATTCCAGCTCCAGGGTAACGGCTTGGCCGTTAGCAGGAACAGCTTGGGAGAGCTCAATTTTGTAGTTGCTGGTGACTTCGCCTTCAATTACCGATGCTGGGCCAGAAAAATCAATGCTTACGGTGTCTTCAGCGCCCGGCGTCCGTAGAGGAACGTCATCAATAATACGGGTAGTGACCGGCTCACCAACCACGGCTGTATTTTCAAAGACGGTAGACGCATCAATAGAACTGATGGCAACCACAAATTGGTCATTCAGCTCGACAAAGGCATCGTCCAAAGTTTGGATATTGAAGGATGCTTCTTGCTGCCCTCCAGGAATGACAATACTGGCTACACCTGTGAAGTCGGCACCGTCAATAGCGGTGCCAGAGTAGCTGAACGAAACCACCACTTCCTTTCCTTCAGGGACAGGCTGGCTGAGCTTCACAGTGTAGGCTGCGGTTAGGTCACTCTCAATGACCTCTGCTGGCCCTTCAAGGGTGAAGGTGACCGTATCTTCTGCACCTGGCTGCACTCCAGTACCTGGCGCAACATCATCGGTAATCGTCGTGGCCACTTGGCTGACTCCGGCCTGACCGCCGGTGGAGACATCAACAATGGAAACGGTGAAAAACTCACCATTCTCTACTAAGGCATCATCAAGGATGGGCAGTGTAAAGGTTGCAGTCAATGAACCTGCAGGTATCACCACAGTGACAAAACTGACACTACTACCATAATCGCTACCCCGTAGTGCGGTATCACCCTCAAGGCCAATGGCGATAGTAACCGTGATATCTCTTGGATTTGCCTGATCCAGTGTCAGGGTGTATTCAACACTACCGATGTCTTCCCGGACTGTAGCTGGTCCAGACATATCAACAGTTGAGATAATATCTATCGTATCTTCAGCACTGCTACCTGAGTTTTGCTGCTGATTAGTAGTATCAAATCCGGCGTTGGGCTCACCCTCTAAGCCTAAACGCTGAATACTAACGCTGGAGATACCGCCACCGCCATCGGGATTAGCTTGCCCTGCTGCTGGGGCATTACCCGCTGCAGTTGCCTCGGCAATCGCTGTCGGGTCCACACCCGCCAAGATCGCCGCCTGGATAGCGTCAACATCCGCTGTTGCATCGGTAATATCAGCGGCGGGAGGAATACCCTGGTAAACCGAGCTATCAATCAATGCGATATCATTGCTGCCCAGATCAAGCCGAGTGCCATCATCAAACTGTACGACAACAGTAGCGCCCTCACCGGTCTGCAGCATGTCGCCGCTGTTAATAACATCCCCCAGTGCCAGCACACGCTCCTGACCATCCGCGCCTTTAGCGGTAACTTGCCCGATAAGGGTAGTAACTCGACCTACTGCAGCCATAATTGTCTCCTTTAGACCTGCTGCAGTGACTCACTTAAGTGAGCAAAATAGAGGGTGCAGCTAGGTCGTTATAAATGATTACCCCTAACTAAAGACACTTAGCCCTTTTCGCTCAAGGTACCAAAGTACCTTTTGCCACAATTAAATAAAAAGGCCGCACAAATGGCGGCCTTCGTCAGCTAAATGAGCTTTAGCGTTTTACTTTATAGCAGGGCACATATTTTTCAGCGTTTAACTTCATTCGACGCTGAGCAACAAAGGACTCCAGCATCGTATCCAAACGCGCCATCAGACTGGCATCCCCACTTAACTCAAAGGGGCCTTTCTCTTTGATCGCCTGGATGCCGTACTCTTTCACATTACCCGCCACAATACCTGACATGGCGCGGCGCAAGTTAGCTGCAAGCAGCCAGGATTCCTGTTCATGATGCAAGTCCAGCGCCGCCATATTTTCATGGCTGGGATCAAAGGGGTGCTGGAACTGCTCATCAATCTTGATGATCCAGTTAAAGTGATAAGCATCACTATGCAGTTTGCGGAAATCCGTTACCTGCTGCATACCTTCACGCATAGCCCGAGCAACGGCTGCGGGGTCATCAATGATAATTTGATAGCGCTTTTGCGCCTCCTTGCCCAAAGTACTACCGATAAAGTCATCAATCTGCTTGAAGTACTCCGCAGCACTGGCTGGTCCGGTAAAGACCAACGGGAAAGGTAAATGTTTGTTCTCGGGGTGCAGCAAAATCCCCAGAATGTAGAGGATCTCTTCCGCTGTGCCCGCCCCCCCAGGGAAGACCACAATACCATGCCCCAAGCGCACAAAGGCCTCTAAGCGCTTTTCAATATCCGGCATGATGATCAATTCATTGACTATCGGATTCGGTGACTCGGCAGCAATAATACCCGGCTCAGAGATACCGATATAACGACCATCAGCAACACGCTGTTTAGCATGAGCGATATTAGCTCCCTTCATTGGCCCTTTCATCGCGCCAGGGCCACAACCCGTGCAGATATTTAAACGCCGCAGGCCAATTTCATAACCGACCTTTTTAGTGTAGTTGTACTCTTCGCGACCAATGGAGTGCCCCCCCCAGCAGACTACTGTGTTCGGTTTGATACGCGGGCGAAAAGCCCCAGCATGGCGCAGAATATGGAATACGGTGTTGGTGATTGCCTGGGAATCCGCCACACTCAGCTGGCTGTTAGAGGCCATTTCACCGTGGATATAAACGATATCGCGCAACACCGAGAAAAGGTTATTACGAATCCCGACTACCATTTCACCATCAACAAACGCATGGGCCGGAGCATTTTCAATCTCCAGCTTGAGCCCGCGATACTTCTGCACCACGCGAATATCAAAGTCGCTAAATAGCTCCAACACCTCTTGGGTGTCATCCATTTCACTACCGCAGTTCAAGACAGCCAGGCTGCACTGGCGAAAAATCTTGTGTAAGCCGCCATCGCTCATATCTTGCAACTGCTGTACTTCATATTGCGACAACACATCCATATTGCCTTCTGGTGTGACGATCGCTTTAGCTACCTTGTCCATTTTCCTTCCCCTTAGCATCTCTCAGGATGCTTGGACCAACACCTCGGCCCTGTTATTTACTTTATTTATCTACGGGCACTACTTAAAAAAGCAAGAAAATCATTTATTTAATTAACTTTGATGAAGCATCCAGATCCCCTATCTGCCAACCCAAGGAGTGCTGCTCACGTAACAATAAGTGGGTTAGCACCACAACCCCGACAATAGGCACAAACAAATTCATTACAGGAATAAAACTAAGTGAGTACACCACCGCTGTAGCCCAGAGCACAGGCATATTCAACAACCCTTTACAGGCGCGATACCCCTGCTCGCTCAAGCAGTTTTCTGCCACATCCTGCAAAAGCAGGCTACGAAAATAGAGAAAAAATACCAGTTTAAACCAAAGCAAATTAAGCAAAGGTATCCATAAAACCGGGAGTGACAGCACTAACACCAGCATTAATAACAGCGTTTTCCCAACCACCTTCATAATCGAATGCAACAAACTGCCGTGCGTCTGCAAGGGCCTGGTGGAGTAGTGGCGGCGATGGATATAGCGCACGATGCCCGGGGTTAAAAAAGCGGTTACCAGCATTGCCATTAGCACCATGCCTTCACCCAAGACAAACACCCCCAAAAAAGAGATCAGTAAACCAAGAATGGCCTTGGCCAAAATCGCTAACAGTACCCCAATAATCGGTATTTGCTCTAACCAAGCCTCAGCGTTAGCAACCACCATTTCCGGATTAGTGCTTTCTCCCAACCAGGTCACGCCAGCTCCCACCAGAATGACACCTCCCCATAACAAGACGATCAGAGTCAGAACCAATCCCAGTAAAAAGGGTAACAGCGCCCTCATCAAAATGGGGCCTGAGAATAGATCCTGCAAAACCACAGGTAACAATGCCGAGGACCGGGTAGTCGTCTGCTCCCACCCCATACCGCTCTCCTTTACTCTCATTAAACTTAAGGGCGCATTTAGCTCAGCCCATTGTGCCCAATGGCTAGATATAAAGCCAAAATCCAGACCATGACAGTTTTACTCCAAAATCAAACCAAAGGCGCCAACTTAGCACAAGCTGTCGACACTCCCGTCGCTTAGTAAGCTGTCATAAGGCTGCCATCTTTTTCTGCATCTGTGCTTCTGAGGGAATCCTTGAAAGCCCCATCAACTAGCTGCAAATACACACTTTCTCTTATGAAATAGTCGTAGAGGTAGTTAATTTTGCAGCGCGACACGCTATAATCGCGCCCCGGCTAACAATAAGGACACTCCTGCCAGGTTTAGCCGAAAGGACAAAAAATTGTAGACAATTTTGTCCTCGCACCTGCAGAGAGATGTTCAATGCATTCCCACCGGGATGCCCTCTTTTATCAGCTTGAGCGTTCGGCTCTCCCTTTATCCCAGGGATTGCCCATAACGTCTGAGTCTGATGCATGCCTCCACAAGAGCATGCAAAATTTTTTTCACACTTCAAAAGAGAGTGGCGAGCAATGGCGCAAAACGAAACCCAAACTGTGGACGTGATGCTGGTAGGCGCCGGTATCATGAGCGCCACATTGGCAGTCCTTCTGAAAGAGCTGGATCCGAGTCTCACCCTGGAGATTGCCGAGTTACGCGAGACAGGCGCAGTGGAAAGCTCCAATCCCTGGAATAATGCCGGGACTGGCCATGCAGGCCTATGTGAGCTCAATTACACCCCCGATAGCGCAGATGGCAAGATCGATATTACCAAGGCACTGCATATCAACACTCAGTTCGAAGTGTCCAAGCAGCTTTGGGCCTATCTATGCCAGAAGGAAGGATTCGGCGCGCCGCGCAACTTTATCAACCAGGTTCCCCATATCAGCTTTGTTCGCGGCGAAAAGGACATTGATTTCCTGAAACGACGCTATGAGGTACTACGCCAACACCACGCCTTTGAGTCCATGGTATTTACAGAGGACAAGGAGACGTTGGCCAAGTGGATGCCGCTAACCATGCCCGGTCGCAATCCTGATGAAAAGGTCGCCGCTACTTATTGCGACAACGGCACGGATGTCAATTTCGGCGCTATCACTCAGATGATGCTGAATTACGTCAGTACTCTGGATGGCACCTTGGTGACATACAACCAAAAAGTGTATGAGATAGAACGTTGCGCAGAGGGTTGGCGCATTGGCATCAAACACACCGGCACAGGTGAACATCGCGAAGTCAAAGCACGCTTTGTCTTCCTCGGTGCAGGCGGAGGCGCCCTGCCCTTGCTGCAAATGTCCGACATCCCCGAAAGCAAAGGCTTTGGTGGTTTCCCGGTCAGTGGCATGTGGCTGCGCTGTGATAATCCAGAAGTCGTCCAGCATCACCAGGCCAAGGTTTATAGCCAGGCCGAAGTAGGGGCGCCACCGATGTCTGTCCCTCACTTGGACACCCGTGTAGTCGATGGGCAAACCTCCTTACTGTTTGGCCCCTTTGCCGGCTTCTCCACCAAGTTCCTGCGTCATGGCTCCTTCTTAGACTTACCCCTGTCAGTGCGCTTCAACAATCTTAAGCCCATGCTTGCCGTTGCCAAAGACAACATGGACCTGACCCGTTACCTTATAAAAGAAGTAATGCAGTCACCCGAAGAGCGCTTGCAGGCATTGCGTAAGTTCTATCCACAAGCGAAGAGCGAAGATTGGCGCCTGGAAGTCGCTGGCCAGCGGGTACAAATCATTAAGAAGGATCCGAAGAAAGGCGGCATTCTGCAGTTCGGTACCGAGCTAGTCTCCTCCCAAGATGGCAGCATCGCAGCCCTACTTGGTGCCTCCCCTGGCGCCTCAGTAGCGGTCTCGGTCATGCTCAATCTATTGGAGCGCTGCTTTAATGAACGCTACCAGAGCAATGAATGGCGCAGCAAACTAGCAGAAATTTTCCCGGCACGAGAAAGTGCACTGAAAGAAGATGCCGAGCTGTATCGCGAAATCAGCACGGCCACCAGCAAAACGCTGCAACTTATCTAGTTGCTCTAGCATTGTCACCGCCAATAAATATCCCCGCCATAGCGGGGATATTTATAAGCAAAACAGATTTTTTACTCGCTGACTTTTTATTCGCTATAGTGCACGGGCACCCGACGGGTCAACTTGGTAACCAATTCATAAGGAATAGTATCGCAATAAGGCGCAACCTGATTGGTGCGCAACTGTTCCCCCCAGAGCACCACCTCATCCCCGACCTTAGCCTCATTCAGATCGGTCAGGTCCACCGTCAACATATCCATCGACACCCGTCCCACCAAACGCGTCAAACACCCGTTCACCAGCACAGGCGTACCATCCTTTGCCTGACGAGGGTAGCCATCACCATACCCCAACGCCACCACACCGATGCGCATTGGCTTATCCGTGACAAAACGGCCACCATAACCCACCGGTTCTCCTACCCCCAACTCACGCACCGCAATCAACTCTGACACCAAGCGCATGGCAGGTTTCAGCTGATCCGCTCGCGGATGGGCGACTTCAAACGGAGAGATGCCATAAAGCATCAAGCCTGGACGTAACCAGTCACCATGGGCTGCAGGCCAGCCTAGTGTACCTGGCGAGTTCGCCAAACTGACCGGCCCTGGTAGCCCCTCACAGACCTGCATAAAACGCTCGATCTGCTTCCGGGTGTAATCATGATCCAACTCATCCGCGCGGGCAAAGTGGGTCATTTTTCCTAGCACCCTGGCCTTACCCGAGGCTTGTAAAGCCTGGAAAGCCTGGCGGTAAGAATGGGGATCAAACCCCAAACGATGCATGCCGGAATCCAACTTCAGCCACATATCGACAGGCTGACTAAAGTCATAAGCGAGAATCCAACTCAGCTGCTCTGGGCAATGTACCGCCATACTGAGCTGATGTTGCTCCACCAAAGCCAATTCATCGGCAGCAAAAATTCCCTCTAGTAACCAGATCGGCTGACTGATACCAGCCTGACGTAATTCCAATGCCTCCTCGATACAGGCCACCCCAAAGGCATCTGCCTCCGCCGCCAAGGCCTGAGCAACTCGTACCGCACCATGGCCATAAGCATTGGCCTTGACCACTGCCACTGCCTTCGACTGTGGCGACTGCGCCTTCGCCAAACGGTAATTATGTCGAATGGCGTTTAAATCCACTTCCGCACGTAACGCACGCATACTCCACCCCTGAAACAACACTGGAGGGCAAGCCCTCCAGTGTTAGATGCTACCTATTCAGCAGCTGTAATCGGGCAATCCCTATTACAGAGACATAATGCCTTCTACTTCTACATCCACACCCTTGGGCAGCTCTTTAACGCCAATAGCCGCACGAGCAGGATAAGGAGCATTGAAGTAGCGCTGCATCACTTCGTTTACCGCAGCAAAGTTAGACAGATCAGTCAGGAAGATATTGACCTTCACCATGTCTGCCAGACTACCACCCGCAGCTTCAGCAACCGCCTGCAGGTTTTCAAATACACGCACAGCCTGGGCTTCGAAAGAGTCTTTAACCACTTCCATAGTGGCAGGATCAAGCGGAATCTGACCAGACAGAAACACCAGATTACCCACTTTCACTGCCTGAGAATAAGGGCCAATCGCTGCAGGTGCCTTGTCAGTAGAGATAATGCTTTTGTTGCTCATGTACTGTCCTATTTATTGTGGGGATGGAAGCGGCATTATAGCCGCTTCGATTCAAGTCCATCACTGCGGATAACGAGTGACGTCTAAACCAGTAGGATCAATGTCGGTTTTCGTTTGGCTGATAATATCTGCCAATAACTTGCCGGAGCCGCAGGACATGGTCCAGCCCAGAGTACCGTGCCCGGTGTTAATAAAGAGGTTGGCAATACCAGTCTTGCCAACAATGGGGGTACCATCGGGAGTCATTGGACGCAATCCGGTCCAGAACTCCGCCTGACTGACATCCCCCCCATCAGGGAAGACATCGCTCACCACCATCGCAATGGTTTCACGGCGAGGCTCACGCAGCTCCAGATTATAACCAGAGAGTTCAGCCGTACCCGCTACCCGGATGCGATCCTCAAAGCGCGTAATCGCCACTTTATAGGTTTCATCCATCACCGTGGATACCGGTGCTGCATCAGCATTGGTAATAGGCACAGTCAAGGAGTACCCCTTCACTGGGTAAACCGGCACCTTCACCCCAACATCTGCCAACAGGAAGGGCGAATAGCTGCCCATTGCAACCACAAAGGCATCAGCCTCAATTGCCCCCTGGCTGGTCTGCACTGCACTGATGCGTCCATCACGCTGTTGTAACGCTTTAATATCGGTGTTGAACAGGTACTTAACCCCTAACCCTTCGGTCAAGGTGGCCAGCTTTTGGGTAAACTCGAAACAGTCACCGGTTTCATCACCAGGCAAGCGCAAACCACCGACAAACTTATTACGCACTCGAGCCAACGCGGGCTCTTTGGCAATACAGGCATCCATATCCAGCACTTCATAAGGAACATTGCAGCGCTCCAGCACCTCAATATCCTTCTTAGAGGCAGCCACCTGTTGCTCAGTACGGAACATCTGCAAGGTGCCCTGCTGACGATCGTTATAACGAATACCCAGCTCAGCGCGCAGATCGATAAAGCAGTCACGGCTATATTCAGCCAACCGCATCATCCGCTCCTTATTCACGGCATAGGCAGCTTCCGAGCAATTTGCCAGCATCTGCACCATCCACTTCCACATGGTGATGTCCATTTGCGGATGCAGTTTCAACGGTGCGTGTTTCTGTGTCAGCCACTTCATTGCTTTGACAGGGATACCTGGAGCGGCCCAGGGAGCAGAATAGCCAGGAGAAATCTGGCCGGCGTTAGCATGGCTGGTTTCCATCGCGGCGGCGGCCTGACGATCAATCACTGTGACTTCATGCCCGGCTTTTGCCAAGTAATAAGCATGAGTAACACCGATCACACCTGCGCCCAGAACGACTACTTTCATTATTCTTTACTCCACTCAGCTGTCGCTGCCCAAAGCGTCATGACATAGGTCAAATTTCGGGCTAGTATAGCCAGAGTGGCAGATGATTTTTTTACGTTTTTGCAAAATATTCAGATATTCATCCTGATATTCACAAATTAGTAGTGGGAAAAACTGTGCATGAGCAGCAAAGCCATAGATCGTAAGCTTGACCGCATTGATCGCAATATTCTCCGTGCCCTGCAGGATGATGCCCGCCTTTCTTATGTTGATCTGGCCAACCAGGTAGGTCTTTCCACCACCCCTTGCATGGAGCGGGTAAAAAAGCTGGAACGGGACGGCATTATTCTGGGTTATCACGCCCACCTGAACCCTCGCGCACTTGATGCCAGCCTGCTGGTCTTTGTCGAAATCAGCCTGACCTATAACAGCCCTACCGTTTTTGAAGACTTCCGTCGCGAAGTGATGCGCCTCCCCCATGTCATGGAGTGTCACCTGGTGTCGGGGAACTTCGATTACCTGATCAAGGCCCGCATTGGCGAGATGTCCGAATACCGCGTACTCCTGGGGGAACTGCTGCAAAAACTACCGGGGGTCAGCCATACCCGTAGTTATGTGGTGATGGAAGAGGTCAAAGAGAGCAGCAGCCTGCATGTGCCTGAGCTGAAGCGCTGACATCCCCAGAAAATAAAAGGCGA
Source organism: Balneatrix alpica DSM 16621 (assembly GCF_000619885.1). Classification (GTDB taxonomy): domain Bacteria; phylum Pseudomonadota; class Gammaproteobacteria; order Pseudomonadales; family Balneatricaceae; genus Balneatrix; species Balneatrix alpica. The sequence continues at coordinate 10,223 of NZ_JHUZ01000015.1, forward strand.
GCGCTATGATCTTCACCGCTCGCCTCGCTGCTGGTTGTCAGTAGTTAATCACCAAAACGCCACGCACTCAGACTCAAGCTGCCCATCTGCACACGCTGATGAATACGCCGCCCCTGCCCACCCGCACCGGCGGCAAAAAAGAACGGCCAAAGGTGCTCCGCCGTTGGGTGCTGACTGGTAAAAGCAGGTAGCCGCGGTAACTCATCCAGCATCCCAACTGGATCTGCCATGTCAGCAAAATCCGCTAACCAAGCCTCAAATGCCAGTGTATCTGGCTGTACAGTCTCATCCTTCGCCTGCCAATCCAACGCAGCCAAATTATGGGTAGCGCCGCCACTACCAATAATAAGCACCCCCTGCTGACGCCAAGCCGCTAAGGCCTGCCCCAAGCGATAGTGCCAGGCAGCATCCTGCTGAGGCTGCACAGAGAGCGGGATCACCGGCCAAGACTTACCAACTAAAGCCGTACGTAAGGGCACCCAGATACCATGATCTAAATCCCGCTCTTGGCTTTGCGCAGGAATACCCTGGCGTTGCAAACTTTCCACCAGCGCTTGAGCCAAGAGTGGATCTCCCTGTGCCGTCCATTGCAGCTGATACAACGGCGGCGGAAAACCATAAAAGTCATAAATCAGCTGAGGCTGGACACTGCTCCCTAGCACAGGTTGTCGCGTCGGCCAATGTGCACTCATCACTAACACAGCGCGTACCGCCGGTAACGACTGAAAGAGACTACGCCAGCATGCAGTGGTCACATCCTCCGCCAGCGCCTGCGTTGGCGCGCCATGGGAAATAAAAAAGCTGGGTAACATATCAACCTCACCTGCAAATAACTGTAACCAGCTTAATTCCCCCCATTCACACTGAGAATCAGCAAAAAAACCAAGGCATTCATTCCCATTTAGAAACAATAACCTTCATCCATCCTTCCCTTTGATTGATAAAAAACACCAAAAAAACAGCCTTTTACCGTCAACTGCAGATCCTGCTACGACAAAGCAGCCAAGCATTAAGAATTTATCCCAAGTCGGATTGATAAGCCGCGCGCCAACACCTATAGAAACATCAAGACGAGGACGTCGCCGGGAGCCGCATGTGAAGGCCCTGACGGCTAGAACCGACTTAAATGGAAGGGAAGGGTTAAGTTATGAGCATCTTCAACAGTTACAAACAGCGCTTTGATGCCACCCGCCAGGAAGAGTTCAGCCTGCAGGAATATCTGGATCTATGCAAAAAGGATCCGAGTGTTTATGCCAGCGCGGCTGAACGCATGCTGATGGCGATTGGTGAACCTGAACTGGTGGACACCTCGAAGGATCCCCGCTTATCACGCATTTTCTCCAACAAACTAATCAAACGTTATCCCAGTTTTGATGAGTTCTATGGCATGGAAGAAGCCATTGAGCAGCTGGTGTCCTTTTTCAAACACGCCGCCCAAGGATTGGAAGAGCGCAAACAAATTCTTTATCTGCTCGGGCCTGTCGGTGGGGGTAAATCCTCTCTGGCCGAACGCCTGAAAGCCTTAATGGAGCGTGTCCCTTTTTACGCCATTAAAGGCTCACCAGTGTTCGAGTCACCACTGGGCTTATTTAACCCCGAAGAAGATGGCCCCATCCTTGAAGAGGAATACGGTATTGCCCGCCGCTACGTTAAAGGCATCATGTCGCCTTGGGCAATCAAACGGCTACATGAGTTCGGCGGTGACATTGAACAATTCCGGGTAGTGAAGCTCTACCCCTCAAGACTGAATCAAGTTGCCCTGGCTAAGACCGAGCCAGGGGATGAAAACAACCAGGATATTTCCAGCCTGGTGGGTAAAGTCGACATTCGTAAACTGGAAGAATTTGCCCAGAATGACCCTGATGCCTATAGCTACTCTGGTGCCCTTAACCGAGCCAACCAGGGCATCATGGAATTTGTCGAGATGTTTAAAGCCCCCATTAAGGTGCTACACCCGCTGTTGACCGCCACCCAGGAGGGCAACTACAACGGCACCGAGGCCATTGGTAACCTGCCCTATGAAGGGATCATTCTGGCTCACTCCAATGAATCCGAATGGCAAACCTTCAAAAACAACAAAACCAACGAAGCCTTCATCGATCGGGTTTATATCGTCAAGGTACCCTACTGCACGCGCACCTCAGAAGAGGTCAAAATCTACCAAAAACTGCTGGAACACAGCTCCCTGCGTGAGGCTCCCTGCGCTCCTGACACCCTTGCTATGATGGCTCAGTTCAGCGTGCTATCACGTATCAAAGAACCCGAGAACTCTAGCGTCTTCTCCAAAATGCGCATCTATGATGGGGAGAATCTGAAGGATACCGATCCCAAGGCCAAGTCTTTGCAAGAGTACAAAGATAATGCCGGTGTAGATGAAGGGATGGATGGCTTGTCCACCCGTTTCGCCTTCAAAATTCTGTCTAAGGTGTTTAACTTTGATCCTGCGGAAGTTGCCGCCAACCCAGTGCACCTGCTCTACGTGCTGGAGCAAGAAATTGAACGCCAGCAATTCCCTAAAGACACCCAGGAACGCTACCTGCGCTACATCAAAGAGTATTTGGCTCCCAAATACATAGAATTTCTCGGTAAGGAAATTCAGACCGCATACTTGGAGTCTTACTCCGAATATGGTCAAAACATCTTCGATCGCTATGTCACCTATGCCGACTTCTGGATTCAAGATCAGGAGTATCGCGACCCTGAAACCGGCGACATTCTCGACCGCCAGGCGATTAATGAAGAACTGGAGAAAATTGAAAAACCTGCGGGCATCTCCAATCCGAAGGATTTCCGTAACGAAATCGTCAACTTCGTCCTCCGTGCCCGTGCCAATCACAATGGCCGCAATCCCTCCTGGCTCAGCTATGAGAAGCTGCGCAATGTGATCGAGAAGAAAATGTTCTCCAACACCGAGGATCTGCTGCCAGTCATTTCCTTTAATGCCAAGGCTTCTTCTGAAGATCACAAGAAGCACAACGAGTTTGTCAAACGCATGGTGGAACGTGGCTACACCGAGAAACAGGTACGCCTGCTGTCCGAGTGGTACATCCGCGTTCGTAAATCTCAATGACGGCGGGGGAGCACTTGCTCCCCTCAACCGGCCAGCCCCTTCGCCAGGAATCCCCGGCTGGCCCAGGCAAGATCACCAGAGGCGCTGCATTGGCTCAGCCAGTGCAGCTGGCCATGACACTCCGCCAAGGCATGGAGGACGGGCATGACCTACATTATCGATCGCCGTCTTAATGGCAAAAATAAAAGCACGGTCAATCGCCAGCGCTTTCTACGGCGCTATCGTAAACACATCAAGGAAGCCGTAGCGGATGCTATCAATAGCCGCTCCATCACCGACGTGGATAGCGGCACCGACATTACCATCCCGCGTCGGGACATCTCAGAACCTACCTTCCACCATGGTCAAGGCGGGGTAGAAGATCGGGTATTTCCCGGCAACCGCGAGTTCATTACCGGGGACGAAATTCAACGCCCAGGTGGCGGTGGTGGTGGCGGCTCGGGCCAGGGCCAAGCCAGCAACAGTGGTGAAGGTGAAGACGAATTCACCTTCCATATTAATCGTGATGAGTTTTTAGAGTTTATTTTCGAAGACCTTGAGCTCCCTAACCTGGTGAAAAAGCACCTGAAAGAGTCCCAATCCTTCGAATACCGCAATGCAGGCTTTACCAATGATGGTATGCCCGAGAAACTGCACGTAGTACGCACCCTTAAGTCAGCCTATGCGCGCCGCGTTGCGCTATCCGGTAAAGAACGCCGTCAAATTCGTGAACTCAAGGCCGCAAAGGAGCAGATTCTAGCCAATCCCCCTCTGACGGCAGCCTTACAGGCTCGGGTACAGGAGTTGGATGAAGAGATTGAGGCACTTAAGAAGCACATCAAGCGACTGCCCTTTATCGATACCATCGACCTGCGTTACCGCAATATGGTCAAGGTTCCCTTACCCTCCAGCAAAGCCGTGATGTTCTGCATTATGGATGTCTCAGGCTCAATGACGCGGGAAACGAAAGACATCGCCAAGCGCTTCTTCATGCTGCTATTCCTCTTCCTGCAGCGTAATTACAAAGCCGTTGATGTTGTCTTTGTACGTCACCATACCCGCGCCAAAGAAGTGGATGAAGAAGAGTTTTTCTACTCCCGGGAAACCGGCGGCACTATTGTTTCCAGCGCGCTGGAACTGTGTCGGGATATTGTCCAGGATCGTTACTCCCCAGCAGACTGGAACATCTATATGGCCCAGGCGTCTGACGGTGATAACTGGGATGGCGACTCGGCTAACTGCCGCAAAATTCTGGTGAAAGACTTAATTCCCGCAGTGCAGTACTTCTCGTATGTGGAAATTACCACCAACCCACATCAGAACCTCTGGCATGAATACGAACGAGTACAACAGGAATTTCCCGACTACTTCGCCATGCAGCGCATTGAAAGCCCTGCCGATATCTATCCCGTCTTCAGGGAATTGTTCCGGAGGAAGGTATCATGAAGTCCAGAAAATCCCCCCTTACCACCGGCGCCGAATGGAGCTTTGAACTCATCCAAGCTTATGACCGGGAAATTGCCCGAATAGCCAAGGAGTTCAAGCTTGATACCTATCCCAATCAAATTGAGGTTATTACCTCGGAACAAATGATGGACGCCTACTCTTCAGTGGGTATGCCCTTAAACTATCATCACTGGTCCTATGGCAAGCAGTTTCTAGAAACCGAGCAACGCTACAAGCGTGGGCAAATGGGCTTGGCCTATGAAATAGTGATCAACTCCAACCCCTGCATCGCCTACCTCATGGAAGAAAACACCATGTTGATGCAGATCCTGGTTGTCGCCCATGCCTGCTATGGCCATAACTCTTTCTTTAAAAACAACTACCTGTTCCGTACCTGGACAGATGCCAGCGCCATTATCGATTATCTGATTTTTGCCAAACACTACATTAGTAAATGTGAAGAACGTTACGGTGTTGATGCTGTCGAAGAAACCCTTGATTCTTGCCATGCTCTGATGAATTACGGCGTTAACCGCTACGTGCGCCCTCGCCCCATTTCCGCTGCGGAAGAAGAAAAACGTCTACAAGAGCGAGAAGAATATATTCAACAACATCTCAACTCGCTCTGGACTACCATCCCACGCAAAGAGAAGAAGGATGGTAGTGGCAAGCGCAAACGTTTCCCTGCCGAGCCAGAAGAGAACATTCTCTACTTTTTTGAAAAAAACGCCCCCCTGCTTGAACCTTGGCAGCGCGAGATACTGCGTATTGTGCGCAAAGTCGCTCAATACTTTTACCCACAGCGGCAAACTCAGGTTATGAACGAAGGCTGGGCCACATTCTGGCACTACAGCATTATGAATCGTCTCTATGATGAAGGACTGATCAGTGATGGTTACATGATGGAGTTCCTGCAGTCCCACACCAACGTGGTATATCAGCCCCCCTTCGACAGCCCCTATTTTAGTGGTATCAACCCCTACGCCCTGGGCTTTGCTATCTATCAGGATATTAAGCGCATCTGCGAAAAACCGACGGAGGAAGACCGCTACTGGTTCCCGGAGCTGGCCGGTACAGACTGGCTGGAAGCCTTGCACTTCGCAATGCGCAACTTCAAGGATGAGAGCTTCATCTTGCAGTACCTGTCGCCAAAAGTGATCCGTGACTTTCACCTATTTGCCATTACTGATGATGACAAGCAGGTAAACCTAAAAGTCAGCGCTATCCATGATGAAGGGGGCTATCGTAAAGTGCGAGAGTACTTAGCGGCTCAATACAATCTGGGCAACCGCGAGCCTAATATTCAAATCTATGACGTTAATGTTCGGGGAGATCGTTCCCTGACCCTGCGCCACTTCCAACACAATAGCCGCCCGCTAGGAAAGAGCACCGAGGAAATGCTCAAACATGTTCATCGTCTCTGGGGCTTTGATGTCGTACTAGAGACCCTCGACAACGACAAAGTCACCCAAACCTTTCATTGCCCACCGCAAGACAGCAAAGCGAAGAAATAGCCTGACAGGGCCACCCGGCCCTGTTGTTTTTGTGGCCAGTCTGACAAGGGTGCCCTAATACTGGAGGCTAGCTCCAGTTTTACGGGATTTACTCCCAAACTTATCCACAGTTTTTTGGGATAACTTTTGCCAACCGCTCGCTAAGCCACACAAGCCGACCGCTAAGCATTTCAGGTGTTTTCAGATTGCTGACTTTGGGCTAGTCTAGACGCACTTTTTTAGTGGCTGGTCTTCCCGAATTTTTCAGTGTTTTCAAGGCTGTACTTTTATTAGCCACTGCGACCTTGGTCGCAGCTGTACGGGAGCCACCCTTAACTTTGATTCAGGTGTTGTAAGGAACAGCCATGCTGCGCCCTTTAGTTGTCTCACTCAGCCTTTTGCTAATGTTCTCCCCAACCGCCATGGCTGAGAACGAAACCCGTTACATCTCTGATGTGCAATATGTTGCCATTCGCGCAACGCCTTCAACCAACTCCAGCATTGTTGAACGGGGGCTAAAAAGCGGCGAGGCCGTTGAAGTACTGGAGCAACGGGGCCAGTTCACCAAGGTTCAGACAGCCTCGGGTAATCAGGGCTGGCTGCCAAATTACTTCCTGATGGAAACTCCCGCCAGTCGCAGCCTGATCGATAACCTGGAAGGCCAGTTAAAGCAATTACAGACAGACCGTGACAGTCTGCAACAACAGCTGGAAAGCCTGCAGAGCCAGCATCACAATCTGCAGCAACAACTTAGTGAAAGCGAAACCGCCCGCACTGAACTAGCAGAACGCCTACAGTCAGTCGATGCTCAGCTAGCAGACATGCAAACTTGGGAAACCAGCAAGCAAGAAATGGCGCTACGCCTTGATGATGTCCAACAACAACTGCAAAAAACGCAGAAAGCAGGCGGACACTTCGACTGGAACTGGTTCCTGGCTGGCTCGGTCAGTGTTCTGATCGGTATCCTCGCCGGCTTTATTCTGGCCTGGATCAGCCGGCGCAAACGCAGCTAATGAAGCGCAAGCCTCTACTCGAACGGAATAACGATGTCTGATACCCGCACCCAGGTCTATCAAGGCCTGCAGGACTTACAGCAAGCACTGCAACACGCGAATCTCTGGAGCGCTGAGCCCCCCAGTGAAGAAGCCATGAACAGTCAGGCTCCCTTCTGCTGTGATCTGATGTCTTTAGAGCAATGGTTGCAGTGGATTTTTATTCCCCGTATGCAGGCCATTTTGGACGCCCATGCCAAGTTGCCCGCAAACTGCGCGATTCAACCCATGGCAGAAGAGTCCTTCAAAGACTACCGCGCCGATGTAACCCAGATTATCAATGTGCTAGGGCGTTTAGATCACGCCATCAACCAACTCTGAGGGTGATGCGATGAAGCTCTTGCTCGACTTTATCCCAATACTGATTTTTTTCGCGGTCTATAAGATGACCGGCGACATTCTGCTCGCTACTGCCGTGCTCATTCCAGCTACCCTGGTACAAATGCTATATAGCTGGAAAACCCAGGGTAAAGTAGAAACCATGCAGATAGTGACCCTGGTGTTGGTGATACTACTAGGGGGCGCCACCCTGGTGTTCCAAGACAAAACCTTTATTCAATGGAAACCGACAGTTGTGAACTGGCTGTTTGCTGCGGGCTTCCTAATCGTGCCATTGTTTACCAAACGCCCGGTTATCCAACAGCTCATGGGTGCTCAATTACAGCTCCCCAGCGCCGTCTGGCAGCGTCTTAACCTCGCCTGGATGCTGTTTTTTGTGGCGATGGGTATCCTCAACCTCGTTGTGGCCTATCAGTTCAGTGAAGAGGTATGGGTGAACTTTAAGTTATTTGGCATGTTGGGACTGACTCTGGTATTTATTCTGGCCCAGGGCTTTTACCTCGCCCGCCACTTACCTTCTGACAGCCAGCCCAGCCAAGGAGACTAAGCATGTTTTACGCCATCATCAGTGAAGATGTGCCCAACAGTTTGGACAAGCGTTTAGCCGCCCGCCCGGCTCATCTGGAACGTCTGCAGCAACTAAAGCAAGAAGGACGCCTATTACTGGCTGGTCCTCACCCCGCTGTTGATACGGAAGATCCCGGCAGTGCTGGCTTTAGCGGTAGCCTGGTGGTAGCCGAGTTTCCGTCACTGACGGATGCGCAAAGTTGGGCGGATGCTGACCCCTACATCAGCGCCGGCGTGTACGCCAAAGTCACCGTCAAACCCTTCAAAAAGGTGCTGCCCTAATGCGTTTACTTGCCACCGTCATCTTGGCCTGCCTGCTACCTTTGCAAGCTTGGGCTGCAAAGGTAGCAATCCACACCAACCTGGGAACCCTGGTTGCTGAACTAGATGAACAGAAAGCCCCGATCAGTGTTGCCAACTTCTTGCGTTATGTAGACGAAGGCTTCTATACCGGCACCCTGTTCCACCGGGTTATTCCAGGTTTTATGATTCAAGGGGGTGGCTTTACCGAAGAGATGGAGCAAAAGCCAACCCATGAACCTATTAGCAATGAAGCTAATAATGGCTTGTTAAATCTGCGTGGCACTCTCTCTATGGCCCGTCGTCAGGATAAAGACAGCGCCACCAGCCAGTTTTTCATCAACCTCAACGATAACCCCTTCTTGGATCATGGTGTACGGGATTATGGCTACGCTGTATTTGGTCGCGTTGTTGAGGGAATGGATGTTCTGGATGCCATTGGTCAGGTACAAACCAGCCGTAAAGGCTACTTCCAGGATGTACCTGTTGAGCCGGTGATCATTACTGCGGTTGAACGCCTAACCAATTAACAACGTATGACGCTTGAACAAGGCTGTTCTTCCCTTGCCAGGATGCATCGATCCTACACATAGGTTTGACTATGCCTGCAGGTGCCCTTGCTCGTGCACGTGCCAGTTGGAAATGCCTGGTACAACGTCCTGCCCAACCAACCTTAGTTGGGCGAGTACGTTCATTCTCACTGCAAGATATTCACGTTGAGCTCCAGCACAATCTCGTGCCCGGTGAACAGATTAAGCTGCAGGTATTTGCGATTAATCATTTAGGCCGACGCCAGGAATTAACTCTTGATTGTGAATATCGCAGCAGTCTCTTCTTAAGCAACAACCCCCAGGTGGAAGTGGTGCTTGCCTTCAATCATCTTGCTCCCCAAACCCGCCTGTTTCTTGAAAGCCTGTTATGACCTCAGCTACTTCCAGCGCACTTGAGCCGGCCCAGCTAAACTGGGATGAGCAAGGCCGCCCCGAATCAGCCCTGTTTGGCGATGTATATTTTTCCCGCGCAAACGGCTTAGCAGAAACCCAGTACGTGTTTTTGCAACAAAACCATCTCCACCAGCGCTGGCAACAAGCGGATCTGCGTCATTTCACCATCGCCGAAACCGGCTTTGGTACGGGTTTGAATTTTTTATGTGCCTGGCAGCTATGGCGCCAACTTGCTCCTGCCGAAGCACGTTTACACTTTGTCAGTGTGGAAAAATTTCCATTACGCTTGGCTGACTTGCAACAGGCTTTAGCCTTATGGCCCGAACTAGCTGAGTTGAGCGCCCCACTACTGCAGCACTACCCCTGCAATCTAGCCGGTTTTCATCGTCTGCAATTCGACCAGGGCCGCGTCACCCTCACACTAATGCTGGGGGACGCCATTGAGTCCTACCAACGCCTGGATGCCCAGGTTGATGCTTGGTTTTTAGATGGTTTTGCTCCGGCCAAGAATCCGCAAATGTGGCAGCCTGAGCTGTTCCAACAGCTGGCCCGTCTGAGCCATGCCCATACCAGTTTCAGCACCTTTACCGCTGCCGGTATCGTCAAACGCGGCTTACAGGCTGTTGGTTTTCAAGTGGAAAAAGTGCCAGGTTTTGGTCACAAACGGGATATGCTGCGGGGGCATTTCCAGGCCGAGATGCAAACTCAGACCCACACACCTCAGCGAGCTCTGATAATTGGTGCCGGGATTGCCGGTGCCAGCTGTGCCCACGCATTAGCACAGGCAGGCTGGCAAGTTGAGGTTTATGAGCAAGCCCCAGCCCCAGCGCAAGGTGCCAGCGGTAATCCGCAAGGAGTGCTCTATTTAAAGCTGCCCAAATTTGTCAATCTCAGCAGCCAATTGCATTGCCAAGGCCTACTCTATAGCCGACACCTGTTACGGCAACATTTAGCCGATGAGCAAGGCCAGAGCTGGCAAGAATGTGGGGTGATTCAGCTCGCTCTGCATGAAAAGGATCGTCAACGCCAGCTGGCAGCACTTAGCAGCGGCATCTACCCTCATGAATTTGTACATGCAGTTGAGGCAGAACAGGCCAGCCAACTTGCCCAGATCAGCCTCAACCAGGACGGTCTGTATTACCCACTGGCAGGCTGGGTCAATCCACCTCGCTTCTGCCAGCGTTTGCTGCAACATGACCGTATCCGCTGCCATTACAACAGTTTGATCAGCCGCATTACGTTCCATCAAGGTCAGTGGCATCTCTTCCAGGGCCAGCAACTCGTTGCTCAGGCTCCGATCCTGGTAGTGTGCAATGCCAGCGCCGCTACCGCCTTTGTCCCCTGTCAATCTCTGCCCCTAGGCTCGATTAGGGGACAGGTGAGCTATGCCAAGGTTGAGCAACTGCCCCAACCCGGCCCAGTAAAGGTTATTTGCCAGGAAGGATACATTAGCCCTGCCCGCGATAATCACTACTGTTTTGGTGCAAGCTTCGACCGAAGTCGTAGTGAAGCGGAATGGGTAGAAGCGGACCAGCAAGAAAACCTGGCCCGCTTAGGGCGAATGCTGCCGGACTGGTATGACAGCTGCCAAACTCTGCAGTTGCAGCAAGGCCGCGCCAGCGTACGCTCCACTACCCCAGATCACCTTCCTCTGGTGGGCGAGCTTCAACCTGGCCTATTCCTTAGCCTGGGACATGGTAGCAAGGGATTAATCACCGCTCCACTGGCAGCGGAAATCATTACTAGCCAGCTAAGTCATGCTCCCAGCCCCGTCCCGCGCGAGCTGAGTGAGGCGCTTTCCCCCCTACGCTACCAGCCTTAGCTCTTGGCCAAAATCAACCAAAGACGCCAACATTGGCGTCTTTCCTTCAGATTTATTTAAGCTGGCCGTTAGCTAAGTTATGGACTCTGGAGGTGCCTATGGTGTTCTACATCCACGAGCAAGGCCAAAGACGCGTCACCCCGTTGCGCAGCATTTTGCCCGAACCTAAGGTGCAAAATGTGCAGGCCGGTGCAGGTCAAACAATCAGCCAAGATGAGCGGCACCAGCAGGAGCCGGTTAAGCAGACTTCGACTTTTACCGAAGCCTTAGCACGCCAACAACAGCGGCGAGCCCTCTCTGCCGGCTATCCACTGAAGGCATACCAGCAGGTTGTTGAACAACCGCGCCAGTCTCAAGAACTCTGGGTAAAGGACGTGATGCTACGCCCCGCTCCTGTCCTGCCCGAACAGGCATCTGTTGAGCGTATCCGTGAGGCAATGCAAGCTAATCACTGGTTTTTTGTCGTGATTGATGAGGAGGAGCGTCCAGTCGGTCTGCTCTCTAATAATGAGCTCGGTCAGTGGATGCTGGGGCACTATGGGCAAGTGTTTGAAACCCAGGCCCCCAATGCTGGCAATCTTTGCCAAAAGCGCTTTTACAGCTGCTATCCCCATAGCCTAGTACGGGATGTCGCCAGTCTGTTTCTACAAGAGCATCTCTCGGCGATGTTAGTACTAGACCAACAAGGGCAACTACAGGGGTTAGTGACCCTCCCCATGCTCCTCCAAGCCTTGCTTAATCTCTCGCACAATGAGCGCTGGGCTTAAGCCACTTACCCTTTAACCAAGCTAGAGCTTATCCGGCTCTAGCAAACTAATTTCTTGTTTATGCTCACTCCAAAACAGCACCAGCTTACCCTGCTGCAGCGCTAAACGCAGCTGGCTAACCTTGCTAGCTAAACTGAGTTCAACCTCACCATAGTCCGTACCATCACGGCTGGCGAAATCTTCCAGAATGGCGGTCAGGGTAGAGGCTTCCAGGCTATGCCAGGGAATCAGCATTGTAATCCCCTAATGGCGGCGATACCCTGAGCCCCCGCCTCCCTGGCTTGGGGTAAGTCCTGCTCAAGCAGCCCTCCCAAGGCATAGACCGGCAGCGCCGCAGACTCAACCCAGGACTGCCATTGTGGCCAACCTAAGCCAGGTTGTTCTGGGTGACTAGCGGTGGCTAATACAGGCCCCAGCAACGCAAAATCAACCCACTTCTGCGCTAGCGCCAAGGCATCCGGACTATGGCAACTGGCACTGCACCAAACCTCAGTTGGTTGAGGACGCTGCCGACAAGCGCGCAACTCCGCCTCCGTCAGATGCAATCCCAATCCTGGCTGATGTTGATAAGCCTGCACGGGAACATTCATCATCAAGGTAACCCCCACTTCAGCACAGAAGGGGGCCAAACGCCGCCCCAACGCCAAACGCTGTGCCACTGGCCACTGCGGCTGACGGAGTTGCAACAGCTTACGCCCCGCCGCCAGCTGCGCCAGACACCAGCGTTCAAGCTGCTGTTCATCTTCACTTAATGGCGAGATTGCCAACAACGAGGGGAGTTTCAACGCCTGAATTATGGGCACATTCGCGGCGGGAAAGTCTTCCGCCTGCATCTGGTCGGGATGCAACCAACGCAGTGGTTGCCCCTCTTTGCCATAAGGCTCTCCGCCATATGCGGTTACTTTAAAGACCTGCAAGCGCACATGCTTATCCGGATATTGATGATGTAGATCGATCAGTGGCTGCCAGGCTTGTGCTTCTACCCCCAACTCTTCCTGCAGCTCGCGCACTAAGGCGGCTTCACTCGCCTCCCCGGCCTCCACTTTGCCTCCCGGAAACTCCCAACGCCCACCTTGATGAACATGATCTGGGCGTTTCGCCACCAAAATCAGTCCCTGGGAGTTAGCAATGGCCGCGGCGACGACATGGATCACTTTTGTCATCTGTTACCCTCAACACATTATCCAACGTAAAAATAACAATGCCCCTGTCAAGGGGCATTGTGCAGATGCTAACTCAAGCGTTCTAGCTACGGTAGTCCGCATTAATAGCGACGTACTCCTGGGTTAAATCTGTTGTCCAGACCGTCTCTGTGCAGTAACCGCGTGCTAAATCTACATGAATACAGAACGCCTCCTGGCTCATTACGGCCTGTCCTTGTTCTTCGGTATAGCTGGCCGCTCGCCCACCATGTTCCACAATACACACCTCATCCAGACAGATGCGCAGAATATTTACATCCAGATTGGTCACCCCAGCATAACCTACCGCCGCCAGAATGCGCCCCCAGTTAGGATCACTGGCAGAAATAGCGGTTTTTACCAAGGGTGAATGAGCAATCGCGTAGGCCACCTTAAGCGCCTCTTCGGAATCCATCGCCCCTTCAACTTTAATGGTGACAAACTTGGTGGCACCTTCACCGTCCTTGACGATGGCATGGGCCAAGTCTTGCATCAACCTAAACAAGGCTTGCTGAAACTGCTGGAAGTCTGCGCTGCCTTCACTCAAGTGCACACCACTGGCACCACTCGCGACCAATATGCAAGAGTCATTGGTGGAGGTATCACCATCAATGGTGATGCGATTAAAGCTTTGATTGGCCCCTTCACTAACCAGGGTCTGCACCTGCTGCGCACTCAAGCCGGCATCGGTGGCAATAAAACCAAGCATGGTCGCCATATTTGGCTTGATCATCCCGGCGCCTTTGGAAATACCTGTAATGGTGACCGTCTTGCCCTGTAACTGCAGCTGCACGCTGGCTCCCTTGGGACGGGTATCAGTTGTCATGATGCCCCAAGCCGCCTCTTCCCAGTTATTTTCAGCCAGATTAGCCAGGGCCTGAGGTAATGCCGCCTCAATCTTCGCCACTGGCAAAGGCTCACCAATCACACCGGTTGAAAAGGGTAATATCTGTTTCGCCTGACTACCTGCCAACATTGCCAAATGCTGGCAGCAGCGCTTGGCATCTTCCATTCCCTGCGGGCCTGTTCCAGCATTGGCATTGCCAGTATTGATCAACAGATGGCTGATGGCTTCCCCAGCACCAAGGCGCGCTTTACATAATTGCACCGGTGCCGCACAGAATGCATTCTGGGTGAAAACCCCTGCTACCTGTGCACCAGGCTGTAGTTCAAACACCACCAGATCTCGTCGGCCCGGGCGCTTGATACCTGCTTGAGCGACTCCAATGCGGACTCCCGCAACCTGGTGCATAACCGGAAATGTATCAGGACCGACTGCCATCACAATGCTCCAATGCTGTAGTTAAAGCATGATAAAAAGTTTGGCGCCACAATAACAAAAGGTTTGTATAAATGCAGCGCCCCAGGCCTATAACTTTGTCTGTCCTGCAATAGTGCCGCTGCGTCCTTGTTACTATCGGGCCGAAATTAATCCTTAATGCCAAGCTGCGACTTGCTCTTGCTCACTCGCTTCATCCTGCAACAAATAGCCTAAACGCACACATTCGGACGAAACTTCAGCCACCGCCTGCATGCTGACCTGAAGAAAGTCCCGTAGGTGATTGCGGCTTATTCCAGCATTCGTTAGCAACGCGGAGGACAGTACCAAACGAGGCAGACTATTATCCTCAAGATCCATAAACACCTTGAGGTGCATCGAACTCATGTTAAAACGGGCAAGCTCGGCCTGCACAATCAAGATCGCACTAGGACGAATATCTAACTCACAGCTCAATAACAGGGCATTGGACTCAATAAATAGACGCGCTTCCTGCACCCCATCTAGCGCCTGTAAACGGGTAAGATGTAAACCTTGACACTCGCCACAGAGGTAATGCTCCCAGCCAAGCTGATCTAACCAGATCGCTACACTGGCTGTGTCGAGGTCATGGGTGAGTTTTGTTGATACGGACATAAGGCTTCTCAATGGATCCCACTGCCTGCCAGTTAAACCGCCGGCACCTTAGTAGGAAGAATGATATCGGTGCGCTGCCACTGCTGTAATAACTGCTCAGCACGACGATAAAGCTGCTGATAGATAGGCGAGCCTGGCTGCTTACTCAAATAAAACAGCAAAGTATGGGCTTGCTCCGGAGCCAATCCCTGCTGCTTTCCCCAATTTTCAATAAAGGCAAAGCGGTGATCCGGCGTCTTATCCGGTAGCTGTAATGGGGCCGGAACCTGAAAACGCTCCCCTTGGTGCCAACGCTCACTCAAGTGTTGATAGTGCTGACTAAAGATTTTAAACATTGCTCGGGCATCTTCCCGACGTAAGCGATACCAATCACTCGCCCGGCCAGCATGGTAAACCAACGGATGACTCCACTGATGCTCTCGTGGATGATCTGCGTATTCACACGCTTCCAAATAAGCTTGTTGCACCTCTGGCAATACCTGGCCACGTAGCTCCTGCACGATGGCCAGAAACTCAGCAATAGTCGGCATCCAGTTTAAACGCTCTTTGCAGCGATCAATCGCCGCCACCAACTCAGCCTCAGCGATCCCCCGTAAACTGAGCGCCCACTCTCGCTTAGCGAGTGCAACAGACTGCTGCCCAGAGAACATGCTTTCAAATTTGTGACCATAGATTGCCGCAAAACGGGCAAACACCAGGTTCACTAAGCGCTTCAGCTCGGGGTCTAATGCGGCTTGGCGTGACTCGGCTTGCGCAGGAGCAATACCCTGCTCACCAGTCGAGGTTGTGGACGTCGTAGAGGAAACGTCTGACCTGCTCACGAGACTCTCGAGCACGTTGTCGACCTTCTGCATGACTTCCCACTTCCTCCTGATTAACTGATTGCTGACGGCCAGCATTTTGCTGGGCCTGATGCTGCACCCAGTCACGCTTGACCCACTTCATAAAGGACTGATCCCAGGCACCGGCACTTTTACGCTTAGCCGGATCCGACCAATAGGCGATAAACTCATCCAAACACTGCTCAGCAAAAGTCTGGGGTATGCGGTGATGTTGCTCCAACATACGCACCGCATTTTCTGATGGACGCCAGTTTAGCTCCAGGCTAAACATCTGTTGGTGCTGTTGCTCGCGTCGGCTAAAGAGCGCCTCCAGCTCATCACGGGGTTGCTCCTGCGCTCGCCGAGGCCACCCCACACTGCCGCCAAAATTCGGCGCTGGCACTTCTGTGGGTATGGTTGTAGAACTATCCTGAGGTTGCTTTAGACTGGCCGCTAATGCCTGTAACGGTCTTGCACCTGCCGAACTAGCTGACATCGGTGGTGCTGTCTGCACCATCGTGGCAGGCACTTGAGCGACAGGCTCACTCACGGCGTCATTAGCCTCTAGGCCTTCGGAGTTGACCTTTTCCAGCAGCACCACCTCAATATGGCCATGCTGCACTTTCGCTTCGATCAGCCCTGCACTGACCAGTCCCTGGGTAGCAATGGCTAATTGCTCTTCATCCCAAAAAGGAGCCAAACCACGCCACTGGGCGGGGGTTAAACTAATCACAGGCTCACTGGCATAACGCCCCAAGCAGCTTTGGTAGAGCGCATAGAGCACAGCCTCGGATAATCCGAGGCGCTCAGCCAGTGATAATGAAATCAGCAAGGCATCTGCTTGCAGCGAATTGTTCACTTACATCACCAGCTTTTGGTTTGTGCACCGTTAACCCATATTGGCAAAATCACGAATGGCGCGCAGCACATCGCGACGACTAATCTGCCCTACCAAACGAGTCCCTCGCACTACAGGCAAACGGCGCCGACCTTGGTTAATGAAAATTTTGCAGATTTCCAGAATATCAGCATCAGCAGCCACACTCTGGATGTTGCGTGCCATGAAGTCTCCTACACGCCCCCCTAACTCAGTTTCGTGATAGGTGTCATTGAGGATGCCACGCAAGCAATCCACCTCTGACAACAGGCCAATCAGGTCACCGGCTTTATTTACTACCGGTGCTCCCGATATCCTGTGGGTCAGCAGAATATTAATAGCCTCAAACAAGTCCGTATCTTCGGTAAAAGTAACCGGATCGGATGTCATGTAATCGCTTACTTTGACTGACTTCAACATAGCCTGGCCTCCTGTTCATCAGGGTAATAAGGGATTCACCGACACAGGATGAATCCACTCCCCCTCATTACTAACTATAGCCGCTCAATGCAAAGTCACACCCTTACTGGCCAATCTCTTAGTTAAACACCACGGTTTTATTGCCGTGCACCAACACACGATCTTCCAGGTGCCAACGTAAACCACGGGCAAGCACTGTCTTTTCCACATCACGTCCCAAGCGCACCATGTCCTCTACCCGATCACGGTGGCTAACGCGGATCACATCCTGCTCAATAATGGGGCCGGCATCCAGCTCTTGGGTAACATAATGGCAGGTAGCTCCGATCAACTTCACCCCACGCTCCATAGCCTGGTGGTAAGGCTTCGCTCCTACAAAGGAAGGCAAAAAACTATGGTGAATATTGATGATGCGATTGGGATAACGCTCACACAGCACTGGCGGGATAATCTGCATATAGCGCGCCAATACAATGGCATCCGCTTCGCTCTGCTCAATCAACTCCTGCACCTTGATAAAGGATTCCGCCTTGGACTCAGGGTTAACCGGCACATGATGGTAAGGAATACCATGCCACTCCACCATTGAACGTAGATCATCATGGTTGGAGATCACGCAGGGAATCTCACAATCCAACTCATTACTATGGTAGCGATAAAGCAGGTCACTTAAGCAATGAGCCTCACGGCTGGCCATCAGCACCACACGCTTGGGCTTGTTTGAGTCCGTCAGGCTCCACTCCATATTGAAGGACTGAGCAATGGGGCGAAAGGCTTCACGTAGCTGCTCTAAACTAAAGGGCATGGTGCTTGCCTGAATTTCATAACGCATGAAAAACCAGCCCGCACCGGCATCTGAATGTTGATTCGCTTCAGCTATTGAGCCGCCATGACTGGAGATAAAATTACTCACCATAGCGACAATCCCGACCCGATCAGGGCAAGACACAACCAAGCGATACCGACGTTCCATAATACCTTCTTCAGTTAAATGACAATCAAAGGGCCGAGCATCATAGCAAAAGCACAAGGGCTCTAGCCACGCCCGATACCACGGTAAATAAAGCCCCGTGCCTGCATCAGCTGAGGCTCATAAATATTTCGTCCATCCAGAATCAAGGGGGTGCTCATCTGTTGCAGCAAACGTTGATAATCGGGGCTCCAGTAGTCCTTCCACTCCGTCACCAACATCAGCGCATCCGCACCTTCCGTCACCTGATAGGGATCGCTGCTATAGCACAAGTCCGGCCGATCACCATAGTGCGCCCGTAGTGATTCCAGCGCCATGGGATCATGCACTGCAACCTGACACCCCTGGGCCCACAAGGCTTTTAGCAGAACATGAATAGGTGCATTACGGATGCTAGCCGTATTGGGTTTAAAGGCAGCTCCCCAGATTGCCACCCGACGCCCCTGCAACTCGCCATTAAAGTGCTGCCACAACTTACGGAACAGCACCTCTTTTTGCTGCTCATTGATATTCAGTACCGAACCTAACAGGTTACTGTGGGAGCCACTACGGGAGACCTGCTCTGCCAGGGTAATAATGTCAGCGGAAAAGCTCGCCCCACCAAAACCACAGCCAGGATAAATATAGTCAGGCCCGATACGACGATCCGCCCCTACCCCTTGGCGCACCCGCTCAATATCAACCCCCAGGGTCTCGGCCAGGTTCGCCATTTCATTCATAAAGCTCAGCTTGGTGGCAAGCATGCCGTTCACCACATATTTGGTGAACTCAGCTTCACGACTACTCATCACCATCAAGGTGTCACGATTGCGATTAAAAGGCCGCAGAATATCGCGCATCAGCACCTGCGGCCATTGCGCATCCACCCCTAATAGGATGCAATCCGGACGCTGAAAGTTGGCTAGCGCCGCGCCCTGGCGAATAAAGTCTGGCATCGCCACCACCGCCAACTCCTGCTGATAGCCACGGCGTTGCCAATCAAGGCTCAATACCTGCTGTAAGTGTTCACAGGTACCAACCGGAGCAGTGGTTTGATTTACGATCAATAAGGGAGCATCCGCTAACTCATGGGCACAGAGCCAGTCGGGTAACCACTGATGCGCATCCGGCTCAGGCGCCAGCCAGTGAACATCCTGCCCAGGCAGCAGCGCATGAGCTGCCGCCCCCACCTGTAACCGTCCAGCCAGCTGCTCTTTATTCAGTGCCGGTAATAAACCAGGTTCATCCTCTAGGGTACGGCGCCAGTTTTCATCAGCATGCTCCCCCGGTAAGGGAACCAGATGAACGTCATTGCCGACATAAGCCAGGCTCACCGCAGCCACCACACCATTCAGGGTCAAACCATAGACGCTGATTTTCATGCTTGTGTCTCCTGATAGGCACGCACTGCAGCCAACAGACCTTCGGTGGAGGGATCAAAGCCGCTACCCTGCCCTTCAATCGCCGCCAGGGTTTCTTTAGCAATCTGCTTGCCCAACTCCACTCCCCACTGATCAAAGGGATTGATATTCCAGAGTACAGCGCTGGTGTATACCTTGTGCTCATAAAGCGCGATCAGTTGTCCCAGGGTATAGGGAGTTAGCGCCTCAATCAGCAAGGTAGTAGAGGGTTGGTTACCTGGATAGTGACGATCTGCATCCACCTGCTGCTGGTTACCCAGGGCTTGATTACCCAACATCAATACTCGCGACTGTGCCAAGCAATTGGCTAAATTCAAACGCTGCTGATACTGCAAGCGCTCTCGGGTCTGCTCACTCCAATGACTATGCTGATAACGCTGCACCGGCATAACAAAGTCACAGTTAACCTGGTGGGTACCCTGATGAAGCAGTTGGAAGAACGCATGCTGGGCATTAGTGCCCACCTCTCCCCATAAGATCGGGCAGGTTGGGTAATCAACCTCCTGGCCCTGACGGTCGGCGCGCTTACCATTACTTTCCATTTCTAGCTGGCTTAAATAAGCGGGCAAATACTTCAGACGGCCATCATAGGGTAAGATCGCATGAGTCTGACTTGCTAAAAAGTTGGTATTCCATACATCCACCAAGGCCATGCGGACAGGTGCATTTTCGGCCCAGGGCGCACGGGCAAAGTGTTGATCAAGCCACTGAGCCCCCTTCAAAAATTGACGAAAGCCTGACATCCCCACTACCAGCGCGATCGACATGCCAATCACAGACCATAGTGAATAGCGCCCCCCGACCCAGTCCCAGAACTCCAGCTGATGGTCTTTGCTAATGCCCCACTGACTCATCTTGGCCGGCGCCGCCGAGCAACCAATAAAATGCTGACGCTTGAGCAAAGCCTCGTCCTGGCACGCTTGGCCTAGCCAACGCAGCGCTGTATCAGCATTGGACAGGGTGTCGATGGTGGTAAAGGACTTCGAAGCCAGAATAAAAAGCGTGGTCTCAGGATGCAGACGCTGCAATAACTCGGCCAGCTGAGAGCCATCCATAGAAGAAGCAAAATGGATCCGCAGACTCTTGGCTTGGCTAACGCGAAACTCCTCTAATGCATGGCAAGCCATCATCGGCCCTAAGTCAGAGCCTCCCACCCCCAGGTTCACCACATCAGTAATGGCACGCCCGCTAAAACCGCGCCACTGGCGCTGGTGAATACGCTCTACCAAGGTTTCCATTTTGGCCAGCTGCGCTTCAACCAATGGCTGCAAGTCCTGACCATTTACCACAAAAGGCTGGTCAAAGCTCCGTAATGCCATATGTAGAGCGGGGCGCTTTTCACTGGTGTTAACCGCCTCCCCTTGAAAAAGCTTAGCGATCCAGGGAGCCAACGCCGACTCATCACACAGACGGTACAGACCTTGCCAGGCCTCAACGGTCATGCGTTGTTTAGAGAAATCCAACAACAACGCCGGCAAGCGCAAATGCATAGTATTAAAACGCTGGGGATCCTGCTCAAACAGCTCCGCCAGATGTTGTTGCTTCACCAGACTCGCCTGCTGTTGCAGTTGAGTCGCCAGAGGACCACTACTGAGTAATCCCATAGAAAGACATCCTGTAAAAAGTGCCATGAGGGGTTGGCGTCAAGCGAAGCTTAGTAACCCCGCTCGCGCCCTATGACTGCTTAGCAGTTCTTCATTGTTCCGACCCTTAGGTCAGGTGTTATTGCCTCTTGGAGGCTTGTCATTGCAATTCTATTAGCAACATAACTCTCTCATTAGGCTGCTACCTACCGCCCGGCATCGGGCTTATTGCCATTGTGCTAGTAGCTCAAGCAAGGCCTGCTCGTCCCGCACTTCGACCCCTAAAGCCTCGGCTTTAGCCAACTTCGAGCCGGCGCCTGGGCCCGCGACGACCCAAGAAGTTTTTGCCGATACACTACCGGCCACTTTCGCCCCTAAGCTTTCCAAGCGTTGCTTGGCTTCGTCCCTTGTCATACTGGTAAAGGTACCAGTTAAAACAACGGTTTGCCCCGTGAGAGGCTGGGCTTCTTGGCTCACTGCAACATCGGCCCAACGCACACCCGCCTCCTGCAAACGGCGAATCACACTGAGGTTATCCTCCTGACGAAAGAAAACGGCTAAGTGTTTGGCTACTACAGGCCCAATATCCTTAATCTGCATCAGCTCTTCTTCACTGGCCTGCATCAAGGCTTCAAGACTACCCAATGCTTGCACGAGCGTACGAGCCGTGGTTTCACCCACCTCACGGATTCCCAGTGCATAAATGAAACGGGCAAGGGTAGTGTCTTTACTGGCCTCAATTGCCAATAGTAAGTTTTGTGCAGACTTCGCTCCCATCCGCTCCAGTGCCATCAGCTGTGCTTTTTGTAGAGCATACAGATCAGCCGGGGACTTTACCCATTCCAGGTCGACCAGCTGTTCAATCAGCTTTTCACCCAGGCCTTCGATATCCATTGCCTTGCGACTAGCAAAATGACGAACAGCCTCCTTACGCTGTGCAGGGCAGCTAATTCCCGCCGAGCAACGAATCGCCGCCTGCTCCGGCTCGCGCTCCACCTCTGCAGCACAGACAGGACAGTGACTGGGTAGCTGCACAGGTTTGGCCTGGGCGGGGCGCTCAGCGCTCACCACCTTAACGATTTGCGGAATAACATCCCCTGCGCGGCGGATAATGACCCTATCCCCCTCATGCAGATCCAGACGGGCAATTTCATCAATATTGTGCAAGGTGGCATTGGCAACCGTCACCCCACCGACAAAGACTGGTTGTAAACGGGCCACTGGTGTCAGGGCACCGGTACGCCCAACCTGAAACTCAACTTGCAACACCGTTGTCGTGGCCTCTTGGGCTGGAAATTTATAGGCCGTGGCCCAACGGGGAGCACGAGAAATAAACCCTAGCGCTTGTTGCCAATCCCGCCGATTCACTTTGAACACCAGGCCATCAATCTCGTAACCCAAGTGTTCACGCTGACTGAGCATCTTCTGATAGTAAGCCGCTACACCCTCGGCCCCACTCACCACCTCAATCAACTCATTGATTTTGAAACCCCAGGATTTAAGCAGGCTAAGTGCCTGAGCCTGCGTGGTCACCGATACTTCTGGCTGCGCATACCCTAGGGAATAGCAATAACAAACTAATGCTCGCTTGGCTGTCACACTCGGATCAAGCTGCCGCAAGCTGCCAGCTGCAGCATTACGAGGGTTAACAAATACCTTCTCCCCCTTAGCCATCGCTAATGCGTTCATGGACTCAAAGCTGGCCTTAGGCATGACAATTTCACCACGAACCTCCAGCACAGCAGGCCAATTATCACCACGCAAACGCAGTGG
This sequence comes from Balneatrix alpica DSM 16621, assembly GCF_000619885.1. Classification (GTDB taxonomy): domain Bacteria; phylum Pseudomonadota; class Gammaproteobacteria; order Pseudomonadales; family Balneatricaceae; genus Balneatrix; species Balneatrix alpica. Next base: position 32,942 of record NZ_JHUZ01000015.1, read on the forward strand.
AACCGACTTCAGTGTCCGTACATTGGACGTGATACTCTCTCCTGTCTCACCATCACCCCGTGTCGCCGCCCGCACCAGTACGCCTTGCTCATACACCAAACTCACCGCTATGCCGTCTAACTTCGGTTCTGCGACCAGCTCTAGCTCCGCGATAGCAGGCAACGCTAAACGCTCTTTGGCTCGACGCAAAAAATCATCCATTTCCTCAGCAGAAAAAACATTATCTAAGGAAAGCATTGGGGTCAGGTGACTGACACTCGCAAAGGCTCCGCTCGGCTGTCCTGCCACACGCTGACTAGGAGAATCTTGTGTAACCAAATGAGGGTATTCTGCTTCCAGAGTGCGCAGACGTTGCAACAGACGATCATAATCCGCATCGGCCAGGATGGGGTCATCCTCTACATAATAGGCATGATCACAATCACGAATTTGCTGGCGTAATTGCTCAAGCTCGTTCTGGATATCCACCTAAAATTCCTCGGGAGATTAAAATGCACAGGGCCGGTATTTTAACCGGCCCTGTTAGATGGCGTTAGTACTCGTGCTTACATATGTTGGCGACGATGCTGGGTCGCTAGGCGCCGCCTTTCATATTCTCGAATGCGTTGGCGACAATGTTCGATGGTCTGGGGACGCATCACACTGTGATTCTCATCCTTTAACTCACCACTGAGGTTTTTCGCTACACATTGCGCTGTAGCTACCATGCATTCAAAGGCATTCATCAGATCATTTGCTCCAGGCAGCGACATAAAGAAAGTCACCCCCGGAGTTTGTAGCTGCTCGATTCGATCCAGATCAAAAGAACCAGGCTCTGTCATGTTGGCCATACTGAATTGCACCGGCCCCTTACTCACACCCAGCTCATGGCGATGGAAGACACTACGCTCACCAAAGCGCATACCACAGGCAAAGACCACCTGTAACAGCTGTTCACCATTGAAACCACGGGGATCATTGGCGCTCACACTAATGACGATATACTCATCCGCAGGCGTGCTATATACCCCTGCATCCATCACTCTAATTCGCGCCTGGCGCTTGAGCTCTGCCAGAGGATCATTACGCATGGGAACCACACGTGCGCCCTCACCAGTGGGAATCACACTTTCTTCCACCACCACTTCAGACTGGGCAGCCTGCTGAGCCTTCTCCTCGGCGAGTTGCTCCTCAGCACGCAATTTCTCTGAACTCAATAAGGGCTCTTCCACTTCCATCAATTCAGTGATGGGGCGATCCCAAGGATCGACTTCAGCAGCACTTTGCTGCTGCTCCTGCTTGAGAGGGGCCTGTTCCTGAGGCATAACTGGCTGCACGGCATCAACTGTACTATCCAGCTGCATTTTTGACGTTGAGTCAGCCTCTATTTCAACTCGCTGATGCTCTGTTGATGCAGGCTGAGTAGTGGGGGCTGATTTAGCCTCCAATGGCTGGAAGTGCTTGTATTGAATATGGCTATGAGCAACACCGGCATTCGAGGATACTTCAACAGAGGGCTGGACAGAGGCCTCAGCGCTACCAGTTGGGCTAACCGTGCTTGAAGAAGCGTGCGTCACTCTGGTAACAGGAGCCGCAACCTCTGCCGGGTGGTCCAGCAATGGGTCAACGTGCACTTCAAGGCCAGCCAAGCCCTTAGCAGATACACTGGGCTCTTTATGCTCACGCTTAGCTTTAGGTTTGCCTTTGATTCCCTTCAGACGCTCTAGAGCAGAGGCAAATGTCTGAGGGTCGGCCTGACGCACACGTGCACCACCATTAGGCAACTCAGAACGATACACTTCCTCCTCGTTTGTCTCGGGGAGGTGGGCAACGTTTTTGTCGATTTTGACTCGTAAAGGATTACGCTCACGCTGACCACGAAAACGTCGTAAGCCATCGATCGCTATCAAAACAATGGCGACCATTCCTAATACAATGAGCCATTCGCGCAAGCTGATTTCCATCGTCTAAATAACCGCTTTTTGTCGTAGCTGTTGCCACTCTATGCGGCACATCCAAGCGATGTGCCCATATAGACGTTTGGTATAATCATAACTCGCAATAAACAAGGTGCAAGGGCATAGTCAAAAATTGTGCAATTATTGTTGTATCTGGTCTATTTCCAGCACTTTATTTTGCTCAAGCTGATCTTTTTTAAAGATCACCCGACTATTTGCAAATAAATCACCAGGGGCTAACGCAACACCTTGGCCTTTTAAAATTCGCACCTCTACTTCTAACTCTTGCTCAAGTGGGATACCCGCCCCCGTCATTGACTGATTATTATCCAGCTGTAATGTCAGCGGCCAATTTCCCAACGAATATTTAGCTGCGGCCAATGGCATGTTTTGCCCGGGCAAACGAATTAGTGCAAATAGAGTTTCGCTTCCCCGCAACTGGTTCTGCAAGCCTTCAGCCAGGCTAACCTCTAAGCGCAACACTGGCCCCACTTGATTGACAGCCGGAGCCTCAACGCTTTGCCCCAGTGCTTGCTGCGCCCGGGTAATTCCTACCTGCAAAGCCTCACGAGTCGAGCTGCTTTGCGTACCCTCTAACGCTCTCTGCCAAAAAGCAATTGCCTCCTGAAAAAGCCCCTGATCAAAGGCTGCGATTCCTAATAAACTCATTACTAAGGCATTATTAGCATCTTCTGCCAGGGTCTGATCAATAGCCGCTTTAACGTCTTGAGTAATACGATTACCGGATGCAAAGAAAAGTGCTTGAGCACGCTGGCCTAATACCTGCTTACGAACAGGTGCATCTGCTGGTAGTTGTTGCAACAGGTTTTGATAGCTGGTTGCAGCTTGTTCGAAGCGCCCTAACTCCATTTGTACGCCAGCCAACATAAACCAGTCTTCTAAGCCGCCCTGCCCTTGGGCCAAACGCTGCTGTAAGTTTTCTGCCAACTGTGCCGACGGTAAGCCGGCCTGCTCCTGTAACCACTGTCGTTGTGCTAAAGCAGGCGCAGCGCCTAATTTATGGTAAAGCCCCAGACTCACCAGAGCAGTCAGCGACACCAGCACAAACACCACAATCAAATGCAGGGGCCGACGCCGTTCTGCTACACCAGTTTCCTGCTGCGGCATGTCCGCCAATAGCGCCTGCTCAGTCTCTAGCTTGAGTGCCTGATAATCTTGCTCACTTAACTGCCCACGCCGCCACTCCAGTTGAAGATCCTCCAACTTTTGCCGGTACAGCAGGATGTTAGTCTGTTGGCGTAAATTCTGCTGATGACGTCCATATTGAAATAACGGCATTAGAATAAACCCCGCCCCCAACAGCACCATGAGGGCGATGGCAATCCACAAGGTCAACATAATTATTCCTTCTGGGAATCTAATAACTGCTGCAGACGCTCACGCTCCTGCGCAGATAGCTTATTTACCTGCTGACGACGGTGACGTCGGGCAAAAATCCAAACAACCATCCCGCCCAGTCCCAACACTAAAAAAGGACCAAACCATAATAACCAGGTGCGGGAGTCTACCTTGGGACGATACAGGACAAAGTCGCCATACCGAGCCACCATAAACTCTTTGATTTCCTGATCCGTGGCACCTTCATTTAGTAAACGCACGACTTGATCACGCAGATCTTTAGCGATACCTGCATCAGAGTCGGCAATATTCTGGTTTTGGCATTTAGGGCAGCGCAGCTCCCACGTCAGGGTTTGGTATCGTTGTTGCAAAGCCGGGTCATTAAAAGAGTGCACTTCGATCGCACTCCAGACTGCCGGGCTAAGTAACAGTAAGCCGAGTAACAGGACACGCCACATCAGGGGTTGTTCTCCAGCTGCTGATAAAGTGGCGCAAGTTTTTGTTGCCATACCTGATTATCCACCACCCCTACATGACGATACTGAATCACACCTTGCGCATCGACCAAGTATGTTTCAGGTGCTCCCGTCACCCCCAGGTCTAGCCCCAGGCGGCCACTTTCATCAACAATATTAAAAATATAAGGATCCCCCTTCTCGACTAGCCACTCTCTGGCTTTAGCCGTCTCGTCTTTATAGTTCAGGCCAATAATAGGGATACCCAACTTGGCTAACTCCACTAAATAAGGATGCTCTACATGACAAGACGGGCACCAAGTAGCCCACACGTTAACCAATACAGGGCCTTTCACATTGCTTTCAGTTAAGACTCCTTGATCAGGGTTCAATGCAGGCAGTGAAAAACTGGGAAATGCCTTCCCCAAGAGTACTGAAGGCAACTCTTGGGGATTTCGCGGTAGAGAATCCCAAAACAGATAACCCAGCGCAAAAGCAATGACCAAGGGAATAGCAACCAGAAATTTACGCATGCTGACCTGCCTCCACTGTCTCAGCTGCATCACGACGCTGTCGTTGGCGTGCCAAAGCATAACGCCGGTCCATCGCCGCAATCAGACCGCCAATCCCCATTAATAACCCACCCAGCCAAATCCAACGCACCAAGGGCTTGATATGCACCCTAACAGCCCAGGCTCCATCTTCTAATGGCTCACCCAAGGCGATATAGATATCCTCAAACAGGCTCGGGCGTATCGCTGCTTCAGTCATCACGGTGTTTTGCACCAAGTATTTGCGCTTTTCCGGATAGAGCTCAGCAATACGCTTGCCATCTCGGTAGATCTGGAAATGCCCACGATCAGATATGAAGTTAGGCCCCTCAAAATGGTGGGTACCGATAAACTTGATATCAAATCCCAGCACCGCGACCTTATCGCCGGCCTGCATACGCATATCTTGCTCCTGCGCATGCAATGACACCCAGGTCACCCCCATAATGGTCACGGCCAAGCCCAGGTGGGCCAGATGCATTCCCCAAAATCCACCAGACTGACGCCAACGCGTAACCGCGATGCGCTTACCCATTTCCAGCAAGGTGTTGGCCACTATCCACAAAGCCATTAAGGTTCCCAGGGCAGACAGCCATACCTCTTGTTCAAGCAGCAGACACAGGGTCCCACCCAATAAAGTGATCAGCAAAGGCCATAGTAGTTGGCGTCGCCACTGACTCCCTAGGTGACGCTTCCAACGTACCGCTATTCCAGCCCCCAATAACACAGACAAGATGGCAGTCAAGGGCACAAACAACAGATTAAAGTACGGGGGCCCCACTGACAGCTTACCCAGCTCCAAAGCATCACTCACCAAGGGATAGAGCGTGCCCAGCAAGACCACCACAGTCATCACCAGCAACAGCAGGTTGTTAAGCAGCAGCATGGTCTCTCGTGAGAACAGCTCAAAGGACGCCTGACTGGACAGCGAGGCGCCACGCCAAGCGTAAAGCAGGAAAGAGCCCCCCACCGTAATGGCTAACAGCATCAAAATGAAGTAACCGCGGCTAGGATCCGAGGCGAAGGCATGCACAGAAGTAAGCACACCAGAACGCACCAGGAAAGTGCCTAACAAGCTCAGAGAAAACGCCAGAATCGCCAATAACACTGTCCAGCTTTTAAATTCTCCACGCTTCTCAGTGACCGCGAGGCTATGCAGCAACGCTGTCCCCACTAACCAAGGCATAAAAGAGGCATTCTCAACCGGGTCCCAGAACCACCAGCCTCCCCAGCCCAGTTCGTAATAGGCCCACCAGGATCCTAGCGCTATCCCTATGGTTAAAAAGGTCCAAGCGGCATTAGTCCAAGGACGAGTCCAGCGCACCCAGGCTGCATCCACCCGCCCACTTAGCAAAGCCGCGATAGCAAAAGCAAAGGCAACCGAAAAGCCAACATAGCCCATATACAGCATCGGCGGATGCATGATTAGGCCAATGTCCTGCAATAACGGATTGAGGTCACGCCCATCGGCAGGAACATTGGGCAATAGCCGCGCAAACGGACTGGAGGTCAGCAGCATGAACAACAGGAAACCAACCGAGATCAATCCCATGATCGCCAGCACTCTGGCCTGAATATCCAAGGGCAGATGCTGACTACGCCAAGCCACCGCAAAAGTCCAACCAGATAAAATCAGCACCCATAGCAACATGGAGCCTTCATGGCCGCCCCAGACTGCACTGAATTTATAGTACCAGGGTAGCTGCGAGTTAGAGTTGGAGGCGACATAAGCCACACTGAAGTCATCAGTTACAAAAGCCCACACTAAGCACGCAAATGACAATGCGATGAAGACAAACTGACCATTCACCAGCGGAACGGCAAAGCGCATCCAGAAAGCATTACCGGACCAGGTTCCCCATAACGGTACCAGCGCCAACAATACCGACAGGCACAGCGCCAGAATTAAAGCCAATAAACCCAACTCAGGAATCATTTCAATTACCCTTGTTTGCCGCAGCAGCCTCACTGGCTTTTAAGGCTTCAGCCACCTCGGGTGGCATATAGTTTTCATCATGCTTGGCTAACACCTCATCCGCGATGAAAACCCCCTGCTCATTCATACTGCCCAGCGCCACTATGCCCTGCCCTTCACGGAACAAGTCCGGCAAGATGCCACTAAACTCAACCGCTATAATCTTGTCGTAATCGGTCAGCTCGAAGCGCACCAGTAGCGACTGGGGATCGCGCTGCACACTGCCATCTACCACCATCCCCCCAGCTCGAATACGTACTCCAGCTGGAGCTTCTCCAGCCACAATCTGCGCAGGGGAATAGAACAAATTAATATTCTGGCTCAATGCATAGAGAGTCAGACCTACCGCAATGGCTACCCCCAACACCAACAAGAGTACGGCTACTAACCGGCGTTGACGTTTCACATTCATAGAGGCCCCTCCACATCACTGCCAAACCGCTCTAAACGCTTACGTTGCTGCTGTTGGTAGTGTTTACCGGCCCGCAAAGGCAGCCAAACATTCAAGAGTAAAACCAAGAACGCTACCAGATAGCTAATCCACACATAGAGGCCATGCCCATCCATATGTAAAAAGGCTGCAAAATCAGAGAAGTACATCAGGATGGCTCCTGCTTCAATAAGAGAGTCTGCACCCAGCCACTCGCTCGCTCACGTTGTAAAATTTCATTACGTGTACGAATAAAGAGCACAAAGGTAAAAAATAAGTAGAAGCCAATCACCATCACCAGCAGTGGCAACCACATTTCAACTGGCATCGCGGGCTTTTCAGTAAGCGTGAAGGTGGCGGGCTGATGAAGTGTATTCCACCACTCCACCGAGTATTTAATGATGGGAATGTTCACCACCCCTACCAAGCTCAAAATAGCAGTAGCCTGGGCGGCCAGCTGACGATCACTAATAGCAGAGTGAAGCGCCATAATTCCCAGATACAAAAACAACAGAATCAGCATGGCAGTTAAGCGAGCATCCCACACCCACCAAGCTCCCCAAGTTGGCTTACCCCAGACAGCACCGGTCAAAAGTGCTAAAAATGCGAAGCTAGCGCCGATGGGCGCACAACACTTTGCCACCATCTCAGCCATCTTCATTTTCCAAATCAAACCAATAGCCCCCGCAACAGCCATCAGCACATACACTGACTGGGCTAAGAAAGCAGCGGGCACATGAATATAGATAATGCGAAAACTATTGCCCTGCTGATAATCTGCCGGTGCAAACGCTAACCCCCACACTGTTCCGACCAGCAAAAATGCCAGGGACAGCCCTGCGAGCCAGGGCAACCAGCGACCACTAAAATCATAAAACCACTTAGGTGAGCCTAGCTGATAAAACCACTTCGGCATCAGTTGTGCTTTTGCCATGCCATTACTACCCATTTGCACTAATACGTAATGCAGCCGCTATCGCCCAGGGTGCCAGCGTAAGCGCCAATACCAATAGGGCGGCTAACACCGCTAGCTGTCCTGTGATTGCCATCCCCGCGCTGGCAGCGGTTACACTACCTGCCCCAAATACTAAGACTGGGATATAGAGCGGCAGAATAATTAGTGACAACAGGATACCTCCACGCTTTAGCCCTACCACCAAGGCCGCACCTATTGCCCCCAAAAGACATAACGTCGGGGTGCCCAACAACAGGCTCAAAGCCAATGCTGAATATGCCTGCTCCGGCAAATTTAACATCAGCGCCAATACCGGCGCCGCCAAGGTGAGGGGGAGTCCGGTAACTAGCCAGTACGCCACCACCTTAGCAGTGACTAGCCAAGCCAAGGGCAATTCACTTACCAGCAGCTGTTCCAGCGCCCCCTCATCAAAATCCCCTTTAAACACCATATCCATGGATAACAAAGTGGCTAAAAGTGCGGCGACCCACAAAATACCGGGCGCCAGCTGTGCCAAAAACTTAGGTTCCGGACTGACTGCAAGAGGAAACAGTGTCACGACCATCACAAAGAACATCAAGGGATTGAGCCACTCCAGGCGATTGCGCATCGCCAAAGTAAGATCCCGCTGCAACAAGCACCACCAGCCCCGCCACCAACTTCCCTGCGGCCCCTTTTCTGACGCTTCAGTCAAGCTGAGCTCCTCCCTTACCATCCAAACTCAAGCGTCGACAGCTAAAATCTGCAGATAATTCATGGTGGGTGGTAAAAATCACACTGCCTCCCGCGGCAGCCTTTGCCTGAAGATGCTGCTCAAGTGCTTGCACCCCTTTACGATCGATCGCCGTAAAGGGTTCATCTAAAACCCATAAAGGAGCTGTGGTCATATACAATCGCGCAAGATTAACCCGGCGCTGTTGCCCTGCTGAGAGTTGGTAGCAAGGTACATCTTCGTAACGAGCCAACCCTACTTGACTTAATGCCTGGCGGGCTTGTTCAGCCTGTAAATGAGGTTGCAACCCCGCTAACCAACGGAGATTCTCTAAAGGAGTCAGAGCAGCCTTTATGCCCGTACCATGGCCACAATAAAGCATTTGGGAGAAATACTCCGCCTGTACCTCTGCCAACGGCTGCCCTTGCCAGTACAATTCGCCAGCACTTAGGCGCAACAAACGGCCTATACACTTGAGCAAGGTGGTTTTGCCCGCACCATTGGGCCCTTCCACTTGCAGGACTTCCCCCGCTGCCAAACTAAAACTAAGCTGTCGGAATAACAGGCGATCATCCCGCTCCATTCCCAATTGCTTGGCTTGCAGCAATATGGCCGTCACCCTGCTCTTTCTCCTTTTGCCAGAAAGGCGCAGATTATATAGAAATAAAACCAGAGCGTCCTGACTTGGCACAACAAAGCGCATGAACATTAGTCTGCCAGCATTACTCCAACCCAGCTTGATACTGACATCCAAGCCTGAAGGTGCTTTAGCATCAAAACCTTCGTCGCAGCCTGCTACAGGCTCAGTATTCAAAGCTCAGGTATTAATGAGCCTGCCTATGCCCAATGGCGGCAGCCAGGTTCAATTGCGTACTGCTAACGGACAACAACTACAAGCATTTAGCCAATTACCTTTGCAGAGCGGTCAAGAGGTCACTTTACGTGCACAAACCCCTACCCAGCTACAGCTGGTTGGTGGTGGGCTCAGTCAAGAACTTAGTACCCTGCAACAGGGACTACGCCAAGCCCTACCGCGTCAACTGGAACCCGGGCAACTACAGAACTTACTAGCCCTACTCAAATTACCGGCACAGAGTTTAGGCATCAGCCCTCAAGCTTGGCAGGCGCTGCATAGACTAAGCGAAGGACTGCCGAATAGGGAGAGTTTGAAACAGCCGGACACACTTCGACAAGCTGTGCAAGACAGCGGTTTCTTTAGCGAAACACGTTTACTGAAAGGGCAGGATGTAAGCCGCGACCATAAGGTCCAACTGCTACAACTGGCTGCCCTGCTACCCGACAACCACCCGCTTAAAAAACTGGTTGAAGGTCGTCTGGCCAAAGTGCAAGTCAGCCAAATTCAAAATCTACTGCGCCAAGAACCGCAACAAGACTCCCAGCAGTTACAACTGCTCATCAATAACCAGCAACAACTCGAAGCCTTAGACTGGCGGATTCAGCGGCGTGAGCACAGCTTGGCGGAAGAAGAAGAGCCCCAGCGTCATTGGCAGATCGATATCGAACTGGAACCCGACCAGGAAGGAAAGCTGCACTTACGCCTTGATTGGCAACACTCCCTAGCGATCACACTCTGGGTACCTAATCAGACTTGGCAACAGCGCATTTCAAAAGCTGATTGGGATCAGCTGGCCCAGCACTTACAGCAGCGTGGTATTCCGGTGCAGCTCTGCCAATGCTTTATTGGCGAGCCCCCTAGCAGCGCTCAAACAAGCAACACCCATACGCCGTTGATTGATACACGTGCCTAAGCAGAGCATTAAATATGAAAAAAAAGGTCAAACTTGCTACAGCACTAGAATATAAGCACGGTGAGGATCGAGCTCCTCGCGTGACTGCCATCGGTAGTGGCTATATTGCTGAAGCCATCATAAAACTTGCCCAAGAACACAACATTCCGCTACATGAAAGCCCTGAAGTAGCAGCCATGCTAAGCCAATTGGAACCTGGTGATGAAATTCCCGAACAGCTCTATATTGCAGTCGCTGAGATTTTGGCATTCATCTACAACCTGAGTGATGCCAAACAACGAGAAAAGGGGCTAACGCCCCCCACTTAAAACCGCACTCAAAAAGCTAAGATTGACGAACACGCTTACGCGGCTCAGGACGCACTTCTCGATGTAATAATGCAATCAGTTCGGCCTCTGGACGCCCAATCCCACAGTTGACGATCACATCATCCACAGAAGCCCCCATCTCCATTAGCTTGGCCGCTTGAGTAATAGCTGCACCACCGCTCTCACGCCCCTCCATTCGTTGCTGACGCTCGACGGTTTGGTTCAAACGCTTTTCCACATCAACTAAGCGTTGCCCCACACCAATGGTGCTATGACTCATTAAATCGACCTCGCTACGCAACAGGGTCAACAGGGCCTGATACTGACGTTGCTGCTGCACCAAACGCACACAGGCCCAGATCGCTAAGATCAGGGCCAAGATCGCAAGCACACCTATGCCGATTAATACTCCAGCGCTAAACGAGGCTGTCATCATTATCCTATCCGGGGTTGCCGCCATACCTTGCAGCAGGGCTAATCACTGATCAGAGATTGGCAATTTCAGCCCACTCATCTTCTGTCATCAGCTTATCTAGCTCAACCAGAATGAGCAAACGGTCATTCTTATGGCAAACCCCATGGATAAACTTAGCACTCTCTTCATTACCTAAGGCAGGAGGACTCTCAATTTCAGATTGGCTGAGATAGACCACCTCGGCCACGGCATCCACCAGTATCCCCACCACCTGATGATTCACTTCGATGATAATGATACGAGAGTTATCAGTAATTTCAGCGGGCACCAGACCAAAACGCTGGCGAGTGTCGATTACCGTCACCACATTGCCACGCAAGTTGATAATACCCAGCACATAAGAAGGGGCACCTGGCACAGGAGCAATGTCGGTATAGCGCAACACTTCCTGTACCTGCATTACGTTGACACCGTACACTTCCCGATCCAACCGGAACGTCACCCACTGCAAAACAGTATCGTTGGTCACTTTAGAATGATTGCTGGCCATAGCTTATCCTCGGTATTACAAGGCGCACTCGAGGCGCTCACCTCAACTTATTATTGGAGTTCCCAGCCACCTGGCCGGCCTGCTTAGGAAAATTCTTATCGTCCGCGTTTAATAACTGCCCTAACATGGCAATGTCCATTACCGCACACATATGGTCTATTACCGTACCAGCCAACCAGGGACGCTTACCCCGCTCAGTGCGCCAGCGAATCTGATCAGGCTCTAGGGTGATCGCTTCTGCCACTTCATGACAAGCTAACCCCCAGTCACATCCTTCGATCAAAATCACATAACGCATGCCCTGGCGATAATCTTCCTGATACTTCTCTGGCATCACCCATAAGGCGGTATCTACTACCTTGATCATGCGTCCACTATGGCCCGGCAACAACCCCATAAACCAGGGTGCCTGCCCAAATAAAGGCGTCAACCCTTTCTCCGAAAGTGTCAAAACCCCTCCAAGGGATACTAAAGGCACTGCGAGCTTCAAGCCTGCGACATTGAACATCAAACACTCAAACCGTCCCTGCCCCCATTGTGGACGCTCATTTGCCGGCGGTGGTATGGCCCCCGCACCATTACCCTGTTGCGGGAGTGGCTCAAACTCATTTGGCTGCGCCGCTGGCTTAGCAGGTGTAAGCTCTTTTTTCGGTGCAGGTGCAGGTGCAGGTGCAGGTGCAGGTGCAGGTGCAGGTGCAGGTGCAGGTGCAGGTGCAGGTGCAGGTGATTCGACCACAGCCGGTTCATCCTCCACAACCGGCATATCATTCAGCAGTGCATCCAGATAGGTTTCTAAGGCTAGCTTGGCTTCCGATTGGGTGGTGGACTTAAGCTTACTCATAGGCTTCCTCTAACACAGAGGCAGGCACCTGCTCATCCTCACCAGACAAACTTTTCAACAGCATATTGTAAGCCCGTACTCCACGACTGCCCGCATCCAACGCTGAGGGCACAACCCCTGCAGTGCTCGCGTTACGAAATTTAGTGTCTATCGGGATAACTGCATTAGCCACATATTCAGGGTAACTATTACGAATCATCCTCAAGCTTTGTACGGACGCCTGTGTGCGTCTGTCATAAAAAGTTGGCAATACCGTAAAGGGCAGTGGTCTTTTCCGTGCCTTATTAACCAACAGCAAGGTCCGCATCATTCGCTCTAGCCCTTTGATGGCCAAAAACTCCGTCTGTACAGGAATGATCAACCGCTCACAAGCTGCCATAGCATTGACCATTAGTACTCCTAATACAGGTGGACTATCTAAGATCACATGGTCAAATTGATCCCATAAACTGACAAGCGCCTTCGATACCACCAACCCCATGCCATCTTGACCGGTGGCTTGACGCTCCAATGTGGCCATAGCCGTGGATGCACCAATCAAAGAAATATTAGGGTGACTGGTTTCCAGCAACAAAGACTCTGCCAAACCCTGCCCTAATAACTGACTTTGCTTAAACAAGTCATAAGCACTACCTTCGAGCTGATCCGGGTCATAACGAAAATAGCTCGTTAAAGAGCCATGGGGATCCAAGTCTAACGTAAGTACAGACTTGCCTTGATCGGCCAGCAGTCCCGCTAGAGTTACTACCGTTGTTGTCTTACCAACCCCTCCTTTTTGGTTGGCTACCGCCCAAATACGCATGTCCTTACCCCTGCACGGCCTTTACGATTCGACCGCCCATTTCTTCCAGGTCGAGAATCTCATCGGCTAAATTCGCTTTGACGACTGCCATTGGCATTCCATAAATAACGCAGGTTCGTTCACTCTGGGCCCAAACCAAACTACCCGTTTCTTTCAACATTCGTGAACCTTCTCGACCGTCAGCCCCCATCCCCGTTAATACTAAAGCCAATACTTTGCCTGGGAACTGCTTCGCTGCTGAACCAAAGGTAACATCGACTGACGGCTTGTAATTCAGACGCTCATCGCCCGGTAAAATGCGCACCCTCGCACCTTGCCGCTGCTCCACCATCATTTGTTTTCCCCCTGGAGCAAGTAATGCCACCCCTGGGCGAAGCTCATCACCATCCTCAGCCTCTTTAACCTGAATCTGGCAGAGTTGGTTAAGTCGTTCTGCAAAAGCTTTGGTAAAGGCGGCTGGCATATGCTGAACCAATACAATCGGAACTGGAAAAGATGCAGGCAGCTTAGTCAACACTTCCTGAAGCGCAACAGGCCCTCCAGTAGAAGTACCTATCGCCAATAATTGTACTTTCTTACCCAGGGCTCTACTGATAGGTGTAGGAGGGGGAGCAACCGGTGCCGGACGAGGTGGCGTAGCGCTTGTAGTACTCGCAGGGCGGGCAGCACGTAAAGCCGACACCCCGGTAGAACCAACCGGACTTGGAGCCTGAGCGCTGCGGGGCTGCGCGCTGGAGTAGTCGCTCACACTGGGAGCAAACGCGCGACGGCGGCTAGTTGCTACAGCATAAACCTTATCCCGTAAGCTTCGCTCCATTTGCTCACGATTACGGGAAAAGTCATCAAAATTTTTCGGCAAATAATCTACCGCTCCAGCCTCTAAAGCCTGAAGCGTAATACGTGCTCCTTCGTATGTAAGAGAGGAAAACATCAACACCGGCGTAGGACGCCGCTTCATGATCTCGGTAACAGCAGAAATACCATCCATCGACGGCATTTCATAATCCATGGTAATAACATCAGGTGACAATTGAACCGCTTTATCAATTGCCACCCGACCATTGTCTGCAGTACCTACCACACGAAAACGCGGATCAGCCTCCAGTATTTCCGTTACTCGCCGACGAAAGAAAGCCGAGTCATCTACCACCAACACGGTGATGGGCATTATTAAACTCCTACCTAAGGCGAACTAACGCCCATTACTCAGGAACGAGAAGCATAATGCTTCAAAAGACTAGGCAAATCCAAGATCAACGCAATACGTCCGTCACCGGTAATGGTTGCTCCAGAAATACCTGGCGTTCCGTGTAACATCTTGCCAAGGGGTTTAATCACGACTTCTTCTTGCCCTACCAGCTGATCAACAACAAAACCAACTCGCTGAGTGCCCACATTCACGATGACCACATGACCGGTTTTAGCACGCTTTTCATCCCGGGGCATATCAACCAACCAACGATGCAAATAGAACAGGGGCAGGGGCTTCTCTCTCACCACTACCACTTCCTGGCCATCCACCACATTGGTCTTAGTCAGATCCAGATTGAAGATCTCATTGACATTCACCAGCGGCAAAGCAAATGCTTGATTATCCAGCATAATCATCAGGGTCGGCATAATGGCCAAGGTTAAGGGTACCTTGATCTCTATACGCGATCCTTTGCCTTTTATTGACTTAACACTGAGTGAGCCATTGAGCTGGGTGATCTTTGTTTTCACCACATCCATACCCACACCACGACCAGATACATCCGAAATCTCGGTCTTAGTGGAGAAGCCTGGTGCAAAAATCAGATGGAAACACTCTGTGTCAGAAAGACGCTCTGCAGCATCGGCATCTAACACGCCTTTCTCTACCGCTTTTTGACGCAATTTTTCCGGATCCATACCTGCGCCATCGTCATCGATGGACAACAAAATATGATCCCCTTCCTGCTGGGCAGAAAGTATCACTGTCCCACCACGAGGTTTACCGGCTTGTTCCCGGACATCAGGAGACTCTACGCCGTGATCAACTGCATTGCGTACCAAGTGGACAAGCGGATCAGCCAAGGCTTCTACTAGGTTCTTATCCAAATCGGTTTCTTCACCGATTAACTCCAGATTCACCTCTTTTTTCAGTGTTCTGGCCAAATCACGCACAACCCTGGGGAAACGACCAAACACCTTTTTAATCGGCTGCATTCGGGTCTTCATCACAGATGTCTGCAAATCACCCGTGACAACATCCAAGCTCGCCACTGCTTTGGCTAACTCTTCGTCGTCATTCTTCATACCAATTCGCACCAAGCGGTTACGAACCAATACCAACTCACCCACCATATTCATGATGTCATCAAGGCGCTTGGTATCAACACGCACCGTTGTTTCTGCAGCAGGCGCTTTATCTGCTGCAGCCTTGGCCGGCGCGGCAGGAGCTGCTGCCGGTACGCGGGCAGCGGGCGCCTCCACTTTTGCGGGTGCCGCAGGTGCTGCAGGCTTAACAGGTGCGACTGGCTTAGTAGCCGCAGGCGCAGGCGCAGGTTTAGTCACAGGCGCAGCAGCTGGTTTGGCTGCGGCAGCCGGCTTAACCGCAGGCGGAGTTGCTGGTTTGGCAGGCTCCGGAGCTTTTACTGGTTTTGTTTCAGGTGCAGAGGCTGCAGGTGCTTCTTCTCCCTGGAAGTGCGCAAACGCGCCTTTCCCCTGCCCCTGCAACTCATCCATTAACTTATCGAACTCATCGTCTGTAATGAGATCTTCATTGCCACTTTTGCTCTCGCTGACAGGTGCGGCAGCAGGCGCACTGGGCTCTTCTTCAGCTTGCTGGGGTACGCCAGCATGCTTACCTTCTCCATGCAGCTGATCGAGCAAGGCTTCAAACTCATCATCAGTGATGTCACCTGAGTCTTCGGCCACCGGCGCGGGGGCCACAGGTGTAGACTCCGCCACCACAGAGGGGCCTTTTCCTGCACCATGCAGCTCATCTAGCAGATGCTCAAACTCATCCTCAGTGATTTCATCTCCACTAGCGGTAGTTTCTTCTACCTCAGACTGAGCAACTTCCGCCGCTTCCTGTTCATCTGAAATCACCTGGAGCAAGTGCTCAAACTCATCGTCAGAGATATCGCCAGACGGCTCTACCTCTGACGAAGTCTCTTCCTCTACAACATATTCAGGCTCTTCGTATGCTGCCTCTGCCGCCACGGCATTCTCATCTTCCGGCTCAGCCAAAAGAGATAATGCATGGAGTAAGTTTGGATCGGCAGGAGTCGGCTCTTGCCCAGAGCGCACCTGCTCAAACATAGCATTAACAGTATCAAGAGCCTGAAGGACGACATCCATCAGCTCAGAAGTCACTCTGCGTTTACCATTACGCAGAATATCGAAGACGTTCTCCGCTATATGACAACAATCCACCAGGGCGGTGAGTTGTAAAAAGCCAGCTCCCCCTTTGACTGTATGAAAACCACGGAAAATGGCGTTCAGCAGATCACGATCTTCAGGACGCTGTTCCAGGTCCACAAGTTGCTCAGAGAGCAGCTCAAGAATTTCGCCTGCCTCGACCAGAAAGTCCTGAAGAATTTCTTCATCTACTTCTAAGCTCATCCGGCCGCTCCTCAGAATCCGAGACTCGACAACAGGTCATCTACTTCGTCCTGGCCGGATACCACATCCTTTTTGCCGGCACTAGGCAGCTGAGGACCTTCGCCTTTCTGCTTGTGTTGCTGATTTCGTTCTTCAACATCAACCATGTCATGCTTGATGCCAGTAATACAATCAACCTTACCAGCCATGCGCACCATGCTTACCAAGCTACGCTCTACTTCTGTCACGAGCGTAATAACACGCTTGATCAATTGACCAGTTAAGTCCTGATAACCCTGAGCCATCAGGATTTCAGTTAGATTGGAGTTCAGGGTAGTTGAGCCTTTTTCGACCTCAGTCAAGAAGTCGGAAGTACGCTTGAATAGCTCACGAAACGCCTGAGCATCCATTTCCCGCTTAACTAACTTCGACCAGTCTTTACGCAGCATTTGTGCCTGATTACCAAGCTGATCCGCCAAGGGCACACACATATCCACCATATCCATGGTGCGATTAGCCGCATTACTGGTGAGTTCAAGTACATAGCTCAGGCGCTCAGACGCATCAGCTATGTTGTTGACTTCCGCCGCATTGGTTGCATTAGCAACAATCGGATTGTGTTCCATATCGTTATGGAACGACTTGATTGACTCATGCAGCGCTCGTGTCAGCTTACCCACTTCATGATAGAGCGCCTCGTTACGCGCTTCACTCAAACGGTGGATGACCTGAATGGCCCCGCTGAAATCGCCATTTTCAAGCTGCCCCACAATCTCATCAGCCCCTTTACGCAGGGTCTGCTCAAAATCGTGCAGCTCTACTGTTTCTTTTCCCGTCATATCAGGGCTACCTTATTGAGCGGCATCAATACGTTCGAAGATTTTTTCAATCTTTTCCTTCAGAACGGCTGCCGTGAAGGGCTTAACCACGTAACCATTTACCCCCGCTTGAGCAGCTGCAATGATCTGCTCTCGCTTAGCTTCTGCTGTCACCATCAGCACTGGAAGGCGGCAAAGTTTAGGATCAGCACGCACTGCCTTAAGCAAATCGATACCTGTCATGCCGGGCATATTCCAGTCCGTCACCAGAAAATCGATATTGCCACTCTTCAGAATGGGCAACGCTGTACTGCCATCATCAGCTTCCACAGTGTTGGTGAAGCCGAGGTCGCGCAGCAAGTTTTTGATAATCCGTCTCATTGTGGAGAAATCGTCGACAATGAGAATTTTCATGTTTTTATCCAAGGCAACCTCCGTCATGCCTCAACGGCTGAGCCCAATGCTCTTAAAACTAGTTTAGCTTCAATTCTTTACAAGAGGAGCTTAAACAGAATCACGCCATCCCGCCAACTTAGCACGCAAACGCATCGCTGCCTGACTATGTATTTGGCATACACGCGATTCACTCACCCCCAATACTGCACCAATTTCTTTTAAGTTCAGTTCCTCATCATAATACAACGATAAGACTAACCGCTCCCGCTCAGGCAGCGTTTCAATGGCCGCCGCTAAGCTACTAGCAAACTCTTCTTGTGTGTGCGCATGCTCTGGAGAGGCTTCCACCCCTGCCACTTGCATGGCCGGTTCATCTTCATCCTGCCCAGTCAGGGCATCGAAACTAAACAGCTTCGTACAAGCACTGTCCTGTAACATGCTATGGTATTCAGCCAAGGAAACTCCAAGCTCGCTGGCAATTTCCTGATCCTTCGCTTCTCGTCCGGTACGCGCCTCAATCGACTGAATTGCTTCACTCACACGTCGCCCATTACGATGCACCGAACGAGGAGACCAATCTCCCTTACGCACTTCATCTATGATGGCGCCGCGGATACGGATACCAGCATAGGTCTCAAAACTTGCTCCCTTACTAGCATCATACTTCCGTGATGCTTCTAACAAACCGATCATGCCGGCCTGAAGGAGATCCTCCAAAACCACATTGGAGGGTAACCTCGCCATCAAGTGATAAGCGATACGCTTTACCAAAGGCGCGTACTGGGTAACCAAATCCTGCCCTGATGCTAAAGACGAAGGAGTGTACATGCCTTTCCTTTCTTACCCCGAAAACGCTGATTCGTCATACTCTATATACTGACTCAACCCGCTCGCCCAAGGCTTTGAGCAAAATGCTGGCTGATAGATACACTTTCTGTCGCCTGATCGACAATATGCAACGCTCGACTGACCAAACTGGCAGACTTCGCCAGAGCTAAATCATCTGGCACCCGCTGACCATCGGTAATGTAGGCAATGCGCAACCCCTGCTCAATCACCACACTAAGAGCCTCTCCTAAGTTCAGGGCTTCATCCGCTTTTGTAAGCACACCACCATCTACCCCTAGAGGTCGATAACTCTGATAAGCAGCTCTTAACACCTGCAATTGGCTGGTACAAGGCAAAACCAGGAGTTTACGCATTTTTAAGGAAACCTGGTTGAGCTGACGCAACTGTTTATCACGATGCACATCCTGCGCGCTCATTCCGGCAGTATCAATCAGCACCAAGGTTTTATCACGAAGAGAATGTAAAACTTCATTGAGAGAGTGACGCTCATCCACCACTCTGACCGGTACATCAAGAATATGGCCAAACACTCGTAACTGCTCATGGGCAGCAATACGATAGCAATCTGTCGTAACCAATGCCAAACCAGCACTGCCATGTTGCAAAACATAACGAGTAGCTAATTTGCCAATAGTAGTGGTTTTGCCACTCCCCGTTGGCCCAATCAGCGCCAGCATCCCACCGCGTTCAGCCAAGTCATCTGGGTAAGTTAAAACCTGCTCCGCCAACTTAGCTAAAGTGTGTTTCCAAGCTTGGCGTACGTCCGCCTCACCTTCTGCCAGCTGCGAAAGCTTTCGCGATAAGGGAACCGCTAACCCAAGCTTATGCAGGCGCGTTTGAAGCTGAATTTGCACATTTTTATGTGGGTCCTGCCCACTGGGTTTAGGCCGATGGAGTTGACGCTCCAACAAGCCTCGCAACTGTTCAATTTCTGACTTCATCGCCGCGATCGTCGATGAAGGCTCTTCACGGGCTACACCAGTTTGAGAGTGATATGTAGGAGCTGGCTCTGGCTGCGCAGGAGGCGCTGCCGGCTCCTGCATTGCCGTTGAATGAGATCTAGGCTCTGTTTGGCGACGCGATTGACGCTCTTGCTCCAGACGCGCTAATAGCGTGGCAATGGACTCGGTATCCAGTCCCCGTTCTGAGCGCATTGGCTCACCTGGCGCATGAATACGCCCTTGCTGGCCTTGTCGCTCTTGCTGAAAACGTTTTGCTAAGGGAGAAGGACTCTTACCAGCACGGATAGAAGCACTGGAATAGACATCTGTTGGAGCCTCTGCCGCATCATCTATAAGTAAACGAGGATCAGTATATGCATCAGGTGTACGACGTTCTGATTGGGGAGCAGCACTAGGTGAGCTTTTGGTAGCGGGAGCTGCTTGGCTAGCAGGTGGCTCATAATCAATCGCCACCATGATTTCAATACCACCAGCCACGCGCTTATTAGACAAAATAACAGCGTCAGGGCCAACTTCCTGTCGGACCTGTCTCATTGCTTGTCGCATATCAGGGGCAAAGAAGCGCTTAATCTTCAATGCGTCCCCTCCTGCTATGAGTTCCGCTCATATGCTGCTAAGTCTACCCGCGCCACACTGTTGTTATGCTTGACCGCCGACGGTGGCCACTATTGTTATCTGTTTGTTCTCAGGTATTTCTTGATAAGAAAGCACATGAATGCTTTGTACGCCATAACGTACAAACTTTGCCATCAATGGCCTTATCGGGGCAGCCACTAGCAATACTGCAGGGCGACCAGCCATTTCTTGCTGCTGAGCCACTTCTTGCAACGATCGCTGCAAACGCTCAGCCATGCCCGGCTCAAGTATAAGCCCATCCTCCTGGCTTTGCTGACTCTGTTGGAACGAACGCAATAATAATTGTTCCAACTGAGGGTCCAGAGTAATAACCGGCAAATCCTGCTGATTACCATTTATGTTCTGAATAATCATTTTTGCTAGGGCAATTCGTACCGCAGCAGTTAACTGCACCGGATCCTGCCCCCTTGGCGCGGCCTCTGCTAAGGCCTCAGCAATAGTACGAATATCCCTGATCGGCACCTGCTCACGCAACAAATTTTGCAATACTTTCAAGACAATACTAACCGATAGCATGCCAGGCACCAAGGACTCGACCAGCTTCGGTGCTGTTTTAGCCAGATTATCCAAAAGATGTTGCACTTCTTCGTGGCCTAGCATTTCTGCCGAACTTTCATGCATCACCTGATTTAAGTGGGTTGCAATGACAGTACTAGGATCAACCACTGTATATCCCAAGGTCTGAGCATGATCTTTTTGTCCCGGATCAATCCAGACTGCATCCAAGCCAAAGGCAGGATCTTTAGCTTCTATTCCGCGCAAACTACCAAACACTTGGCCAGGATTAATCGCCAACTCTTTATCGGGATAGATTTCCGCCTCCCCTACAATTACTCCCATAATGGTGATTCGATAACCACCAGGCATTAAGTCAAGATTGTCGCGAATATGCACAGAAGGCACCAAGAAGCCTAAATCTTGGGAAAGCTTCTTCCGCACTCCCTTAATGCGGGTTAATAACTGACCACCCTGAGATTTATCCACTAACGGAATTAAACGGTAACCAACTTCTAAGCCAACCATATCGACTGGCCCCACATCATCCCAACTCAAGTCCCGCTGCTCCGGCGCATCCGCCACTACGGTCTGACGCCGCTGGTCTTCCAGCTCCAGACGAGCCTGTTCTTGGTTACGTTTATGCACCCAGTAGGCTCCGCCCCCCGCCAAGGCAGCTAAGCCAATAAAAGCCAGATGAGGCATACCAGGGATAATTCCCATAATCAGCATAATCCCAGCCGTAACTGCCAATGCCTTAGGCGAGGAAAACATTTGCCGACTAACTTGCTGCCCCATGTCTTCAGAGGTGCTAACACGCGTCACTATCACTGCCGCAGCGGTAGATAGTAATAAGGAAGGTATTTGTGCGACCAAACCATCACCGATGGTTAACAAAATGTAGATACGAATTGCATCATTGAAACTAAGCCCATGCTGCAACATGCCAATGAGCAAACCACCAATAATGTTGATAAAAAGAATCAGGATACCCGCCACCGCATCGCCACGGACAAACTTACTGGCACCATCCATAGAGCCATAGAAGTCCGCTTCCTGGGTAATATCCTGTCGCCGCCGCTGAGCCTCTTCCTGGTTGATTAACCCAGCATTCAAATCAGCGTCGATAGCCATTTGCTTACCAGGCATAGCATCCAGAATAAAGCGTGCGCTCACTTCAGAAATACGGCCTGCTCCCTTGGTGACCACCACAAAGTTAATAATCATCAAAATGGCAAAAACGACCAAGCCCACCACATAGTTGCCACCGATCACAACCTCACCGAAGGCGGCAATCACCTTGCCAGCTGCATCTCCCCCTTCATGACCATAGAGTAAGACAACTCGCGTTGAGGCAACGTTCAGCGCCAGGCGCAATAAGGTGGCAACCAAGAGGACAGTAGGAAACACCGCAAAATCCAGTGGTCGCATGGCATAGACACTGACAAGCAGAATCACCAGCGACAGTGCGATGTTAAATGTAAAAAAGACGTCCAACAGAAAAGGCGGCATCGGCAATGTCATCATTGCCAGCAATACCAGCAATAAGATAGGAACGCCGAGACTACCGCGGCTCAAACTGCGGAGATGGGTACTGAGTTGGGCTCGATCTAAAGCCATGAAATAGCGCTACCAGCAAACGTGCCCTGTAAGCATACGTAATTCAGACTCACTGGCAAGCGCCGCACTGCATTGCCACTTAGGTAGGGCGCTCTTCATCCCGACGCAAATCATCAGGAATCGGCAAGTTCTTAGGCACCACAGGCTTTGGCCCCTGGCGACGGCGCCAAGCACGCAAATGGCTGACATAAGCTAATACCTGGGCCACGGCGATGTAGAGCCCCCCAGGTATTTCTTGATCCAGCTCGGTAGTGTAGTAAATGGAACGTGCTAATGGAGGAGCGGAAAGCATCGGCACATTATAAGCTTCGGCGATCTCACGAATTTTAGCGGCGATCATGTCCTCCCCCTTGGCAACCAAAATCGGCGCCCCCTTACCACTATACTGCAGCGCCACCGCAAAGTGCGTCGGGTTAGTAATTACCACATCCGCCTTGGGCACATTCGCCATCATTCGCCGCATTGACATCTCACGCTGCAAACGCCGGATACGTCCTTTAACTTCCGGGTTACCCTCGGAATTTTTCATCTCATCGCGCACTTCTTGCTTGGTCATTTTCAGCTTTTCGGTATATTGATACAGCTGAAAAGGCACATCTAACATGGCGATTAACACCATAGCAGAAGATAAAAATAGAAATCCCCACAGCAGCATGTCTGCGCCATGAGCCATTGCCACCTCAACGTCCTGACGCCCCATCAGCAGCAAATCATCTTGGCTGAACCACAAGAGCGCAACTGCCACAGAAGCCACGATGACAAACTTGCCTATCGCCTTTAACAACTCAATCAGCGACTGCACCGAAAACATACGCTTAATCCCTGACAAGGGATTCATCCGCGACAACTGCGGCATCAACGCCTCGGAGGAAAAATTCCATCCACCAACCAATACGGTTGCGGCAATGGAAATCGCACCTAATGCCAACACCAAGCCTGAAACAGCTAACGTTGCCTCCCATGCCGAAGCCTCAAAATGCAAAAACATTGAGTGAGTATCCTTGATACCCTTTTCATCCAGCTCTAGGTTAAAACGCAGGATACGGCTAAACACATCCACCATATGGCCACCAAACATAAAGACAAAAGCCACACTAGTGAGGAGCAGCAATACCGTTGTCAGCTCCCGTGAGCGGGGCACATCACCTTTACCACGCGCCTCTTCCAGGCGCTTGGATGTCGGCTGTTCGGTCTTTTCTTGACCTTCTTGTTCAGCCATGGCCGCCTCCTATCAAGGTGGGCATCCAATTAAACAGGAAGTCCATAAAGGTACGGTGCTGCCAGATGGTATCGACCAGCCCCGCCCAAAAAATAAATAACCCAAAGATTAGAGTAAAAGGAAAGCCAATCGCGAAAATGTTCAGCTGGGGAGCTGCCTTGGTGATAATGCCAAAAGCGAAATTCACCAACCCCAAAGCAATGATGCCCGGCAGAGCCAGGCTTAACGCGCTAGCAAACATCCAGCTTCCGCCTTGGGCTATGCGCCAGAAAGACTCGCTATCAGGCCATTGCCCTACTGGTAACCAGACAAAACTATCCGCCAGCATCCCCAGAATGACCAAGTGCCCATTCATGACCAAAAAAAGCAACGTACTCAATAACAGATAAAACTGACTCAGCGCCACAACCGACATCCCATTCACGGGATCATTAACTGCAGCGAAGCCTAACCCCATTTGCATCGCCAAAAACTGCCCAGCCAGCACCACAATCTGAAACAGAATCTGCACCACAAAACCAAGCAAAATACCAATCAATAACTGCGCGATGCCCTGCAACCAGACCTGTAAGCCAAAATGCCCAACATATCCACCTTCTGGAACAATCGGCACTAGAATCAAGGTAATCGCTAACACTAGAAAGACTTTGACTCGGGCTGGCACCATACGGGCACCAAAAATAGGGGCAGCAACCACAAATCCTGTTACACGGAAAAACGGCAACAAAAAGGCCAACACCCATTGTTCAACCGCCGCCAAATCAAGACTAATCATGGTTAGCCAATGAGTACGGGGATATTCATAAAGAGGTAGTTAAACAGATCCATAATCTGCCCAACGATCCAGGGACCGGCCCACATAATGACCCCAATGGTCACTAATAAACGGGGTAAAAAGCTCAGAGTCTGCTCGTTAATCTGAGTTGCAGCCTGAAAAACGGACACCATCAACCCCACTAACAAGCTGGGCACAACAATCACACTGACCAACACAATAATCAGCATAAAAGCTTGGCGATAAAGATCGAGTGCGACTTCTGGACTCATCATTTACCCCACTAGAGGCCATAACTGGCAGCCAAGGTTCCCATGATCATGGCCCAGCCATCGACCAAGACAAAGAGCATTATTTTAAAAGGCAATGACACAATAATGGGCGATAGCATCATCATCCCCATCGCCATCAACACGCTGGCCACCACCAGGTCAATGACCAAGAAGGGAATGAAAATCATAAAGCCGATTTGAAATGCGGTTTTCAACTCACTGGTAATAAAGGCTGGAATAAGAATATTAAAGGGTACTTGCTCTGGCCCTTGCAGATTCTGCTCATCTGCAAGGCGAACGAACAGGGCTAAATGATCTTCCCGAGTCTGCTCCAGCATAAAACGATGCATTGGCTTACCCGCTTCTTCCAATGCGGTACGGGCGTCAATTTGCTCATTCATATAGGGTTGTAAAGCACGGGCATTAATCTCATTGAAGACCGGCTGCATAATAAAAAAAGTGAGAAATAGCGCTAACCCCACCAAAATTTGGTTTGATGGCGCCTGCTGCAACCCTAACGCCTGCCGCAAAATAGAAAAGACAATTATGATGCGCGTAAAGGAAGTCATCATCAGCAATACGGCTGGCAACAATGACAGAGCCGTCATAGCCAACAGTATTTGCATGGTTACGGTAAGATTCTGACTACCGTCTGCGGCGGTGGTGATTTCTAAGGCAGGAATACCTGGATCAGCTCCCCAGGCCAACATCGGCATACTTAGCAACAAGCCCAGCCAACCCGCTCTAATCATGCTGCTGGTCCTTGATCACAGGCTTCCCTAGCGCCTGACGCAGCTGTTCCGCAAAGTTGGCACTAGCAACCTCCTCCGCCAAAACGGGCTGATCATAGCGTGCTAGCACATTGACAGCTTGAGGGGTCACCCCTAACAAAACTTGCTCTTTTCCCACCTGAACCAGCATTATTCGCTCACGCCCACCCAGGTTCATCATCGCCAACACACGCCAATCCGGGCGCCCCCCCCACTCCAGGCAAGCGTAATTGCTTAAGCAGCCAGTAGACAGCCAAAATGGTGCCGACTACGGCGAGCAAGCCAAGCAACACCGTGCCCCAGGAAGGTACAACTGATGGCATCGGAGTTGGAGCCGCTGTTTCAGCCCCAACCGATATAGCCAAGCATGCCAATGCCAGGCTCCATAGGAGTTTCAAGATCATTAACGCAACTTCTTGATACGTTCAGCCGGACTGATGACATCCGTCAGACGGATACCAAAGCGTTCGTTCACTACAACCACCTCACCATGAGCAATCAAGGTGCCATTCACCATGACATCCAAAGGCTCACCCGCCATACGGTCCAGCTCAACAACGGACCCCTGGTTCAGTTGCAACAGATTGCGAATGGATATTTCGGTATGCCCCACTTCCATCGATATCGTCACCGGGATATCCAGAATCACTTCAAGATTCGGACGATCAGTATCCACCGGCATACCTTCATCACGCAGCTCGTCTAGCTCAACCTTAGCAGCACCGCCTTCGCTTGCCTCTTGTTCTGCCAAAGCATCTGCCCAGGGATCATCCTCTCCCTCAGGACCTTGTTCCGACATTGCCGCCGCCCACTCATCCGCAAGCGCTTGGTCATCCTTTGGTGTATTTTCGTCACTCATATCGGCTACATTCTCACTAATATCAGGTCGGAGTATCTAACCCGCATGAATTCTTACCACCTAGCGTGGCAACTTGAACTGCTCGGTGATCTTAAAGGCAAGATTTTTCTTGCTCACCCCAAGCTTACCGCGAAATACAGGAATGTCGTTGGCGGTGAGGGTTAACTGCTCTGGCAACTCAACTGGAATGATGTCACCTGGTTCCATTTCCAAAACATCACGCAAGGAGATCTGTCGCCGGGCGACAACCGTGTTGATCAACACATTGACATCCATAATCTCATTCTGCAGTGACTTGACCCAACGCTCATCCTTTTCATCCACATCACTCTGTACCCCGGAGTCGAGAATATCCCGCACCGGTTCTAACATGGAATAAGGCATGGTGATATGCAGGTCGCCGCCACCGCCATCCAATTCAATATGGAAGGTATTCACCACAACAACTTCGCTAGGGCTGACGATATTCGCCATCGCCGGGTTAACTTCCGAGTTTACATACTCGAAATCCAGTTTCATTACTGGCGCCCAAGCTTCATGTAAATCTTTAAAGACCAGCTCTAGCACTTTCTGGACGATACGGGTCTCTGTTGGCGTGAATTCACGCCCCTCAATCTTAGCGTGACGACCATCCCCACCAAAAAAATTATCCACCAGCTTAAATACTAATTTGGCATCCAGGATAAACAGCCCCGTCCCTCGCAAAGGACGGCACTTCACCAAGTTCAAGCTGGTAGGAACATAAAGAGTGTGGACATATTCACCAAATTTGAGAATTTGAATACCGCCCACCGATACGTCAGCACTACGACGCAGGAAGTTAAATAAGCTAATGCGGGTATAGCGTGCAAAACGTTCGTTGATCATTTCCAGCGTAGGCATCCGCCCACGCACGATCCGATCTTGGCTGGTTAAGTCGTAATTACGCGCACCATCTACCTCGGAATCGCCTTCGGTTTCTACCTCACCGTCGTCAACTCCGTGTAAGAGCGCATCAATTTCGTCTTGTGACAGTAAGTCCTGCACAAGGCCTCCTACTGCAACACCAAATTGGTGAAGAGTATTGCCTCAACATCAGCCTTACCCATCTCTGCCTGAAGAATTTCTTTGACCGCATCAAGCGCTTGCTTTTGCATCGCTATGCGTCCTTCATGGGTTTGAATCTCCAGGAAATTGGCAGAACTAAAAAGAAAGTTGAGACGGTCTACCACTAATGGCATATGGAGTTTTAGCGCCTCGTTAATCGCAGGATCTCGCACCTTGGCTTCGACGAATACTTGCATGAAACGCTGGCGTCCGCTCGAGTCCATTAACGAGACAACAAAAGAAGGCTTGTCACCGGGCATACGCAGTTTAACGTACTCTGCCCGCAATTTAACTGGGGCAGCAGCTTCTGCCGCAGGTTCATCCGCTGAAGGCGCCAATAAGAAAAAGTAAGCCGCTGCACCACCACCGCCCAATAACAGTAATGCTAAAACGACAATAATGATCAGCTTCTTTTTACCGCCAGATGGTTTTACTTCATCCTTGGCATCGTCGTCAGCCATGTATCCCCCCAGCCAATCTGCTTACTCAGCTATTTGATTTGCAAGGATTATAAAAGAGCAGGCGGGAAATTGCCTGCCCCACGCTGAAAATTATGCCCTAGGCGTAATAATCTACCAAGCCACTCCCACTGCTGACTGCCTGACTGCTCACAGGCGTCACACCTAAAGTATCTTCGGCATCTGCAACAGCGCTCCCAGAAAAGCTCGATTGCTCACGACCAGACTGTCCCTGACCACGCTGACTATGATCCCGCACATCAACAGAACCTAAATCTACACCCTGTCCCTGCAACCCCTCTCGCAAACGCAGCATATGCTGTTCTAACGCCTCCCTCACTTGAGCAGAGGGGCTTTGAAAGATAATAGAAGCCTGGTCATTGTGGATTTGAATACGTATCTGCAGTGACCCTAGCTCCGGCGGATCTAGCTGGATTTCTGCCTGCTGAAGACCATTTTTGCTCATCCACGCTACACGCTCCTGCAGCTGATCCCCCCATGCCTGACTAGCGGGTAAACCATGCAACACTGCCTGCTGAGGTGTTTGTGAGGCAACCTGCGCTGTTACCGAGGCATGTTGAGCCACCTCTGCTTTAGCTGCCAATACTGCCGTCGCTGCGGTATTAGCCGTCATATCAGCACGCCCCATCTCTGTTGTTGCTGTGGTCACAGCACTCTGAGTTGACTGAGTAGCTTGAGCTGAACGCCCCAAGAGTTCATCCTGCCCATCCAGTAACATCTCGGCTTGAGGGACGCCCGACTGGTCTACATCGGCAATTGGAGTGAGATTATTGAGAGAAGCAGTAGCTGATGTGGCAAACGGGTTAGCATTCATAGTCTGATTGGTATTCAGAGTTGAAGCCGCAGTCTGAGTTTGCACCTCCCCCACCGCTACCTGTCCCGCTACGGCTGACGCCAGGGGGGATACGGCCAACTCGGCAGGAGGCTGCGTCCGCAACGGTTCTTTAGCAGTAACAGCAGAACCGCCCAGCAACCCTGCCGCTACTGCTTGCGCTGTCAGCTCTCCTGCTTTTTGAGACTGAGTCAGCGCCCCCGCAACAGCCTCTTGCTGTTCGCCCCCCTGTTCAACTAGCTGCGCCAACAGCTGTTGCAGCAACTCCGGCTCTGCAGCGAGTTCAGCTTCAAACTGCGCCACCATTTGAGCAAGTTCTTGATCTGAAGCATTAGGCTGCAATAGAGCGGCAACATTCTGCAGGGTATCAGCCGGCATGCCAGGCAAAGAATTGCCGCTTTCTGCCGCTCCACTATTTAACATCATATCCAGCACAGGGAAGCCGAGCATAGACAGCCAACTTGATAACTGCTCCTCGCCCACATCTACCTGCTCATTCAATGGGTTAGTAGGCAAAGACTGCGTTGTGCCAGTAGGGGTTTTACCAAGCTGTGAGTTAAGAATGGCGGCAAACTGGGCAAGAGCGGCATCACCGCCTTCCGTCTGACCGCCGCTAGTGGATGTTCCTAGCGCAGCAAGCGTAGTGGAAACAGAGCTGACGGCATTCATAGAACTCTCCCCGAGTGAAGTCACAAGGATCAAGCAAGAACAAAGCCAACTTTATTTTTTCCTAAAATACAGATGAAACCAGATCACTACAGCATCGCCTTAAGTGCTTGCTGTACTTGCGCTAATGCAGACTCAACTTGAGGAAGAAGTTGGGCAGCTAACTCCAAATTACCCTCTCGCCCAGCATCCTCTAAGTTCTTACATATTTCGGCGAGTTCCTTCGCTCCGATGTTTCCGCTACTCCCTTTCAAGCTATGCGCCGCTTCTCTAATTTTGCCAGCGTCCGCCGCTGCCAAAGCTTGCTTAAGAGTCTGTAGACGATTATCAGAGTCATCCAGGTAGGTTTCTAACAGCAGTCCAAACTCATCTTCCATCACCAGACGCAATTCGTCTAACATGGATTGATCCAACATACACCACCTCACGTCTCGTGTTGCCAAGCAAACTTTAACTCCACCACATTGCCATGGGCACTGAAGCTCATGTCATGACACAACGACCTTAGTAACTTTAATCCTCGCCCAGAGTATTGGCCTGGCTCCCCCTGCAATACAGCCTGCAGCGACTCATAATCAAAGCCATCACCAGAGTCAGATACTTTAATGCTTAAGCACCCCCCTTCCGCATTAGGGCGATGCTCTAAATCAAAACGCACGCAGCCTTCTTCCAGAGCTCGTAAGCGCTTTTCTCTCTCTTGATAGTAACGAGCAAAGCCCGCTGGATCTTGCTTTAAAGAGGATTGTAGTTTGAGTAACCCATGTTCAAGTGCATTGGAGAACAGCTCTGCCAAAATCGTGTAAATTTGTCCATTGAAACGCCTTAAATGAGGCACTTCCATGATCACACCTAGCAGTAAAGGCAGTGGATTAAAACTCATTAAAGACAAGGGTCTAAGTTCATAGCTAAAAGCCCAGTCTAAAGCGCCCTGTCTCCCATCAAATGCGATCTGCGTTTCACTGGCTGACAGCTCTTCAAGATCACACATCCGCACGCTGAGTAGCGTTAAATCGTCCCCTGGCTGATTCTGCCCCACAAAACGCGCAACCGCTTGGCAGAGTTGGTCAAATGCCTGAGCCGGCTCCTCCGCTTTACGTAACACTCGTCGGACGCGGTTTTCCCCGAACATTTGCTCATGTTGGTTACGCGCTTCCAATACGCCATCAGACATAATGAACAACTGATCACCATCATCCAGTTGATACACCTGCGTCTCATCATTAAAACGTTCTTGCCCTATAACACCCAAAGGCAAATGGCGTGAGGCTATCGCGATCAACTGTTTTTTTTGCGGCCTTAACAACAGACAATCCGGCAGGCCACCATTCCAAACTTCAACCGTCTTCTTCTGGAAGTTGAAATCAGCCATCACCGCGCAACAGAAAAAGCCAGTGGGCAAGATACTTTTTAGGCGGCCATTGATTTCTCGCAGAATATCCTTCATGTCATAGCCCTTAGCCGACATGACATAAAACATTTCCGCTAGTGGCATAGCACCTATCGCAGCAGGCAAGCCATGCCCAGTAAAGTCTCCTAACAGCACATGCATCCCACCTGAGGGGGTACGAGCAGCTAGGAGCACATCACCATTGAAGACAGCCAAAGGGGAAAGCAAAAAGCGAATGTTACTCGCATGCAAGCACCCCGCATGAGCAACATTATCGAAGACTTTTTTCGCAACATGCTGCTCTTGCAACAATCGTTTGTTGTACAAAACGATTTCATCACGCTGCTGTTGCAGCGTTTGGTGCATTTTGCGCATCCGGTTAAAAGCATTAATTTTGGCTTGCAGAATAACCTGGTTATAAGGCTTAGACAGAAAGTCATCCCCACCTGCCTCTAAGCAATCCGCTAGTGCATGCGCATCCTTCAACGAAGTGAGAAATATCACAGGGACAAGCTCTTCACCTGCCAGAGCCTTAATTCGACGTGTTGCCTCAAAACCATCCATCCGCGGCATCAAGGCATCCATTAACACAATTTGCGGTCGGTGCTGCTCAAACAATTCGACAGCTTCTTGACCATCAACAGCAGTAATCACCTCATAGCCTTGCTTACGCACGATAGCCTTGAGGATCATTCTGTCACTAGTATTGTCATCCGCCACCAGAATGGTGAGGGGTGCCTCCAAACTAGGCATGTAGAAAGCTGCTCACCATCAAGCGATGGTGAACAGTTGACCAAAGTTGGAAATCGTCAGGATCTTCTTCACATCCTGATTACAATTCACAATACGAATCTGCGCGCTGTCTCCCCCTGCATGATCCCTTAACAAGAGCAACATCCCTAACGCCGAACTATCTAAGTAGGTGGTTTCTTTCATATCCACCACATAGCGTTTAGGCGTTACCTCAACACCCTCATAGGACTCACGAAAGTCCTGATGTGCGCTAAAGTCGAAGCGTCCCTGAATGCGGATTGTCAGCTCACCATTATCAGACGAAAGCTGAGACCAGATTGCCATCTGCTTACCCCCTACCTTTAAAACAAATCAATGTCACCGTCATCCATCGACTTGGCAGCAACCGTCTTGCGGATGGACATTAAATTTTCCTGAATATTCCTGATTTTCTCACTACAAGCAATGGAGTCTTCATCGCTTAAACTGGCTAACTGCACATGTGCCAACTCTTGCATATGATTCTCCAATGCAGTGAGTGAGGTTTGCAGATACTCCAACAGCTGAGACAACATATCTTCGGCCTGTAACGAGCGAACCGCCAAATTTACCTGAGTATGGACGTGTTCATTCACTTCGGCCACGTCTTTTAGCTTTTCATTCAATAACGTATCTAAACCCGCCAAACGTTTTAGCATGGAATCAACACGTCCTTTGGCGTTAATTGCAACCGCCATATCATTGGCCGCCATATTACCGACAATACTACGTGCATCCACCACCAAACCACGTGCAGACTCTACTTGGCGGCGAATAGCATCACTAAATTCATTCGAGTTCTTTGAGAGTTTACGTACTTCATCCGCCACAACAGCAAAGCCACGCCCCGCATCCCCTGCCCGAGCCGCCTCAATGGCCGCATTCAAGGCTAATAGATTGGTTTGGTCTGCAATGGACTTCACATCATCTACCAAGGCACCAATACCATCCATCTGCACAGTCATATCATCAATTTTCTGTACTGTTTGAATGCTTTGCTTGCTAATGGAAATCATGAGATCAACATAGTAGCGAAGAATATCACTTGTTTCTGCGATAAAGTCTTGAATATTAACACTTTCTTTAGCTTCTCTAGGATCATCACTGTCCACCAGCATTGAGGTGTCAGAAACTTGATGAATTAACCCTCCCACCAAATCTCCCTGGCGCTGAACATCGTTATGCAAATGATGGAAGCTACTATGAAGATCATTTAAGGCCCCAAGAATCAAAGAGCGCACATTGGTTATGTCTTGACGCAGTTCAGGCAACATTTTACTGCCGACCACTCCCAGTAGGGATCGAAGCTCGTCTTCAGCGGGGCTAGCACTCTTTTCCCGTGAAGATGAAACCTCTGCCTTCATAGCGGTTTTTAAGCTGCCCTGGCCAGCCATCACAGCTTGCTTTGGCAACCAGGCCCATCCCATGATCAACAAGCAACTCAACCATACGCCACCCGCCAATATCCAAGCAGAGGCCTGAAGCGCTTGAATCACAACTGCCAGGGTGGCGGACACCAGCAAACTCGCCACGCCAATTACGACTCCATTCTGGCGCCAGTGCATTATTTTTCTCCTACCTAGCTATTCGTTGCTTTTGCCCAGCTTAGGATACGCGCTGCTATCCGTCCAAGAGTCAGCTGTTCACTCACAGCCCCTAAACGCACGCTAGAACCTGGCATTCCCCAGACAACCGAGCTGGCTTCATCTTGCGCTATAGTGGTGGCTCCTGCCTCTTTCATTGCCAACAGGCCTTTTGCGCCATCCGCTCCCATCCCTGTCAAAATAACGCCAAGTGCTTCCCGCCCCCAGCTTTGGGCAACCGAATGAAACAACATATCAACAGAAGGCTTATGCCGATTCACAGGCTCACTGTCATCTAAGCAACAGTGCAGCCGCCCACGGCGTTTCTCAACCCTTAAATGCACACCGCCAGGCGCTATATAGACATGCCCAGCCCGAATCGCCTGATTATGTTCGGCCAAACACACCTGCATCGCATGGGTACGATCCATTCTGGCGGCAAAAGAAGCACTGAAAGTGGCGGGTATATGCTGCGCAATCACAACCGGCGGGCAATTGGTGGGTAATCCAGATAGCACCCGAGAGATCGCTTCTGTACCTCCTGTAGAGGCCCCTATCGCAATCAACGCCTGCTCACGAAAAACATCCACTGTAGCAGGCTGGGTCTCAGACACTGATAAAAACGGCTGATCTAGCGGTTCAATGTTCGCGGCAGCGGCTGCCACGACTTTTTCAATCAATACGTCTGCATAAACTTGTAAGCCTTCAACTAAATTCCCTTTTGGCTTTTCAATATAGTCAATTGCTCCCAAGCTTAATGCTTCAAGCGTTGCCTCTGCCCCTGCCTCGGTTAAAGTAGAAACCATTACCACCGGCATCGGTCGCAAACGCATTAAATTACGCAGAAATGTCAGCCCATCCATGCGCGGCATCTCAATATCCAGGGTAATCACATCCGGATTAAGTGCCTTAATCTGGCCACGAGCGATGTAAGGATCTTCCGCCACCCCCACCACTTCAAGCCGAGGGTCGGATGACAAGATACTGGTCAGAATCTGCTGCACCAGAACTGAGTCATCGACAATCAGAACTTTTATCGCCATAACGCTCCTTCTCGGGCTTAGCCTGCACTCCTAGCTTAATGCTCCACAGGCCCATCACGATATTGACGTGGTTTAACCGGCAAGGAGCCGGGGCTAAAACAAATCTATTTCGCCTTCGCGCGGAGCAGTACTGATTGCTTCCAAATAACGGCGCTCTTGTGCCTGCACCGCTTGTGGCAGGACTTGCGCCAAGCGCTTAACTTTCACGACACCAGTTTTAGGAAAGTACACTATCTTACGCGCCTGCTCGCCTCCCAAATCACTCGACACCACAGGCAGACGCTCATTACGCAAATACTCATGCACAAAGTTGATATTGTAGCCCCCCACATCATATGACAAGCCTTTCAATACCTTACCTCCGCCAAAGAGCTTAATTTCTAGCCGATGACGTAATCCTCCCTGACGCAAGATGCCATTAATCAACATTTCCATAGCCCAGTTACCATAACGTGCAGAAGGGTTATAACCTTCGGCGGGATGCGCCTGGCCATCTTGCATAGGCAGCAAAAAGTGGTTCATACCACCCACACCTAGTACAGGGTCTCGAATACAAGCAGCCACACAGGAGCCCAGTAAAGTCGTGATAGCCTCCTCCTCACTGGTGACTAGCCATTCTCCCGGTAACAACTTATGCACCGGTACTCCCCACTTATTATCAAAGTAGATCGAGCGAGAAGACTGAGCGGTATTATTCGAATGATCTTGCATCGCGACTCCATCCGCCCTGCATCAAGTTAAGAGGCTCTGGTGTAGATAGTATTGCCCTGGGAAATAAAACGACTAGAGACCTGATTCAGCGTCTCTGAATGACCAATAAAGAGTGTTCCCTGGGGAGCTAACATATCGGCAATACGAGAAAACAACGTCGCCTGCGTGGGGCGGTCGAAGTAAATAACGACATTACGACAAAATACGACATCAAAGGGGCCGCGCATTGGCCAAGCCCCTAATAAATTCAACTGCTTAAATGTGACCAACTGACGTACTTCAGGGCGAATACTCAAGTGATCACCTTCTATCGTCACCCAGCGTTTACGCGCCCACCCTGGTAACTGCTCTAGCCGCGCAAGTGGATAGCTACCTTGTTTAGCTGCAGCCACCACATTCGAGTCCAGGTCTGTTGCTAGCACTTTCACGTCCCAACTGCTGTCAAAGTGCTCAGCTAGCACCATTGCTAACGAATAAGCCTCTTCACCCGTTGAGCACGCTGCCGACCACATTCGCACACGTTTGGGCCCTGTGCGCGCTTTAAGAAGCGGAATCACCTGTGTGACGACATAATCAAAATGATGCGATTCACGAAAAAAAGCAGTCAGGTTTGTCGTAAGTGCATTGATAAAAGCAATGCGTTCCTGACCAGTCTCATCTTCAAGTAAAGCAATGTATTCACTAAAACTACGCAGTTCTAGCTGCCGTAAACGCCTGGCTAAGCGGCTATATACCATTTCCCGCTTAGCCTCACCGAGCACAATCCCGCTGAGCTGATAAACCAGCTCACAAATACGCGTAAAATCCTCGCCAGTTAGCAAAAACTCACGCTGTCCAGTTGCTCGAGCTTCAGGCGTTATCGCCATGATGGCTAAAACTCATCCCAATCTTCATCCGGCTTACTCTCAAGCACAGGCTGTGAATGCTTTATTTCCTGTTTAGCCACTGGTTTGAGCGATACTTTTGCAGTGGCCCCTCCAGCGCGACTCACCATTGGAGACTCTTGCCCTGTTCTAAAAAAAGCCACCATTTTGGATAGATCACGACTTTGGGTAGCCAGGTTCTCTGCCGCCGCAGACGACTCCTCTACTAAGGCCGCATTCTGCTGTGTCATTTGATCCATTTGTGCAATGGCTTGGTTTACCTGCTCAATACCATTGGCCTGCTCACGAGTTGCTTGGCTAATGGCATTAATCATCCGACCAACTTCCTCTACCGCTTCAACAATCAGCGCCAGGGTTTGCCCTGACTCATTCACCAACTGCGAGCCCGTATCCACTTTGCTGACACTGTCACGGATTAAACCTTTAATCTCTTTTGCCGCCGCAGCAGAGCGCTGTGCCAAGTTCCTAACCTCACCAGCCACCACAGCAAAGCCACGCCCTTGCTCACCTGCACGGGCGGCTTCTACCGAAGCATTTAATGCCAACAGATTAGTCTGGAAGGCAATTTCATCGATGACCGTGATGATGTCAGCGATACGCTTGCTGGAGTGATTAATTTCCTCCATCGCCACAACCGCACGACTGACAACCTGCCCCCCCTGCTGAGCACGCTCTCTTGCTTGAGAAGAAAGTTGATTAGCTTCTTCAGCATTATCGCGACTCTGCCGCACGGCGCTCGTCATTTGCTCCATACTAGAGGCTGTCTGCTCCAGTGAACTGGCTTGCTCCTCCGTCCGCTGACTGAGGTCAGTACTACCCTGAGCAATCTCATTAGCACCTTGATTCAACGAACTAATGGTGTCGCGAATTTTTTGCATCACTTCTGCAATCTGCGCACAACTTTGATTGGCATCGCGTTTCAAGATACCAAAAGCACCTTGATACTCTGCCTCAATACGTGCGCTCAAATCTCCTTTTGCCAAAGCTGAAAAAACTTTCAGGGTATCCTGTACAACTTCATCAGCAATCTGTACCAATTCATTCAAGCCTTCGGCCAGGTTTCGGACAAAGCCATTCTTTCCTTCCAGATCAATACGCTGACTGAGATCACCGCGAGCAGCCTGAGTGATTAAGTTGCCAATTTGCTCTTCAATCAACACTTCTTGGGTGCGATCTAACCACTCTACTGACGTACCAATGCGCACTTGCTCGGAACTAATGATCGGACTTGCAGTTAAGCGAAAAGTACGCCCCCCCACTTTAATTTCTGCTTGATAAGGTTTGGTTAGTTTGGCTAATAAGCTACGCTGATGTTCTGGCTTTTTATGAAATACATCCATATTGCGACCAAGCAAGGTGGCAGAATCAAAGTCCGGCAAGTCTCGCTTTAAGTCCGCCTCAGCATTCTTCAACATCCTGATCACACTTTTATTCATGTGAACAATATTATTCTCTGCATCAGCAATCATCATGTTGACGGTAGAAGCATCCAATGCCTGCTTAATTCTGAGTGCCTGATTACGTTCATCCAACAAAGGTAATAATTGCTTGTCGCGAAACTCAGCCAGTGAACGCAGTAACTGACCGCTTTCATCATCGCCTGAAGTATCAAACTGCTGAGAAAAGTTACCCTGTGCAAAGGCTTCTGTAGCACGGGTTGCTTGATGCAGATTACGCACCACTTTCGTTAATATCCAAGCAACTGCAAAAATAGATGCCAACGCTAGGATCACAACAAGAGCCATTTGTAACCAGGCTTGATTACGATCTGCATCTGTTAAGTCCAAACGAATTTGTTTAAAATCCGCACGATTACCAGAAACCAGCCCTTCAATACCTTCTTTTAGGCTATCTTTATGCTGATTTGCTACCGAGAGCTCTGATGTTAAATTCTGATCACTTGAAACCAAAGCTATCAGATCTTTACGCTCCTCCTCCAGAAGGAAGCTAAGATTTTTAATAGACTGAAAATTTTCATTAAGAGTATCAAGCGAATGTTTAAGACCCTTTGCAACTTCTGCAGTAGCAAGAAGCGTCTCAATACTCTGCAAGTCTTTATGCTCCCTTATTTGCGCCTCTTGATATTTTTGAAAAATATCATCTAAGGCCTCCTTTGCCCCAGGATCAGATGAGCCTTTCAGTCGATCTGATTGCCGAATATAACGATCAAAAAACTCACTAGCGACCAATTCTGATCGGTTAAGGTCAGACAACAGAGGAATCAATTTAGCTTCAAAGTCATTTAGAGCAACCCGCAATTGGTTTCGCTCTAAAGACTGCATAAAGCCATAGATATAAACCAACAAAAAAATCAGCCAAGCACTGCATAAAATC
Organism: Balneatrix alpica DSM 16621; assembly: GCF_000619885.1. Taxonomy (GTDB): domain Bacteria; phylum Pseudomonadota; class Gammaproteobacteria; order Pseudomonadales; family Balneatricaceae; genus Balneatrix; species Balneatrix alpica. The sequence goes on from NZ_JHUZ01000015.1 coordinate 71,015, forward strand.
AGAAGCACCCGCTTCCTTAAACTTTTGCTTTGTCCGCTCATATCCTCTCCCCTGCCTATCAGGCATCCAGCTCTGCAAGCTTATCCGTATCCAAAAGCATCACCATTCGTCCATCAATATTGATCAAGCCCCGCAAGAACTCAGCACTGATAGCACGATTAATGCGAGGAGCATCCTGTACTGCCTCCTGATTGACGTTATACACATCGGACACTGCATCGACGATCACTCCTATGGTTCTAGAGCGATCCCCTTTTTTCACTGTCAATACTAGCAATACAGTTAATGGCCCATATTGCACAGGGGGTAAATTAAACCTCATGCGCATATCAATGACAGGGACAATGGTACCGCGTAAATTAATCACTCCCTGCATAAACGCAGGCGCATTAGGAATGGGGGTTGCAGCTTCCCAGCCTAATATTTCTTGGACACTCAAGATGCTGACACCATAGTCCTGACCATCTAATACAAAAGTCAGATATTGCTCAGCCTCTTCATCCAATCCTAGTTGCTGCAGCTCATCCATCACACTTTCCATTTATTAAGCCGCCTGATAATCGTTGCGATCCTGCCCTGCCATCTTCAACAGTCCCGCCACATCGAGAATGAAAGAAACCTGCCCATTACCCAGGATAGTCGCACCTGACACCCCATTAACCTTGCGATAGTTCTCTTCCAAACTTTTGATGACTACTTGCTGTTGCGCCAGCAAGTCATCCACCACCAGGGCAACTTTGCTATTATCAACTTCCAAAATAACCAATAACTCTTGGCCTTCACCTTCCTCTTCTGAGGTAAGATTAAAAATCTCTGCCAGACGCAAAATTGGAATATACTCATCGCGCAGCTGCAATACTCGACACTGAGGGCTAACCAAATTGATTTTGGCTTGCTCAGCCTGAATAGACTCCACAATACTAACCAAAGGAAGTATATAAGTTTGCCCGCACACTTTAATTAACTGGCCATCTAAAATAGCCAAGGTTAACGGCAGCCGAATAATAAACCGAGTCCCCTCGCCCACCTTTGAGCGGGTTTCAATAGTGCCATTCAACTCTTCAATATTACGGCGCACCACATCCATACCTACGCCACGGCCAGATAGATCACTGACCTGATCCGCAGTGGAGAAACCTGGCATGAATAACAAGTCATATATTTGTTCATCACTCAACTGTTCGTTAGCTGCAACCAAACCATTTGCTATTGCCTTTTGCAGCACCTTTTCACCATTAATACCAGCACCGTCGTCACTAATCTCAATAACAATGCTGCCCCCTTGGTGATAGGCATGTAAGGTCAGCACACCCGTTGCTGCTTTCCCTCCGTTTTGCCGCACCTCTGGTGCCTCTAAACCATGATCTAGTGCATTACGAACTAAATGTACTAAAGGGTCACCAATTTTCTCTAAAACCGTTTTATCCAGCTCGGTATGCTCACCCAATACTCGTAACTCAACCTGCTTCCCCAAAGATTGCGATACATCCCGAACTAAACGTGGAAAGCGATTAAACACCACACTAATTGGCAGCATGCGAATACGCATGACATTCTCTTGCAGCTCACGGGTATGTTGCGCCATTTGCGCCAGCCCTTCCTGCAACCGGCCTAAAGAGCTGCTATCCAAATGTTCACTCAGCTCTTCCAGCATCGACTGGGTAATGACCAATTCACCTACCATGTTAATCAGGCTATCAATCTTATCGATTCCCACCCGAATGGAGCTCACCTCTGCAGCTGCAGGTGCTTTAGTCATGGTAGGTGATTTACTGGGTTGCTGGTTGGAGGCTTGCTTTTCTTCCTGAGCATTTCCTGCCATGACAGCTTGCGGACTGCCAGCCATTACAGTTTCCGCTTCAGCAGCCCCCATCACATCTATCACGTCTGACTCAACCGATGTGAGAGGTGTCTCAACACCCAACGCCGTCACGCTCAGTTCACACTCATCTTCTACCCACTCAAACACTTCATTAATCGCCGCTAACTGCAGGGATTCACCTTGTAATTGCAGTGTCCAGCTCAAATAGCAGGACTCTGGCTGCATCACATCCCAATCAGGCATGTCAGCGGTATGCGCCTGCACTTGCAGCTCACCCATTGCCGCAAGCTCACGAAACATCCGCAAGGGTTCATTGCCACTACAGAGCATGCTCAAACTGGGCTTGAACTGAATCAAGTAGCCTGACTCAGACTGCTGTTCCTGAGCTTGAGGAGTAGCATCTGGGGAAACACTTGGAGAGGCCTCTTCACCTGCCAAGATTGCCTCAAAACGGCCCTGTAAAACCTGACTACGGCTTGTGTCTACTTCCTGCCCTTGCTGCAGCACCTGCAGCATAGCCCGTAAGCAATCGACAGACTCCAAGAGTAAATTGATCTGACTAGTATCGAGACGCCGCTCGCCATCCCGAACTTGATCAAGCAGAGTTTCTAAAACGTGGGTAAATTCAGTAATTGCCGTGAAGCCAAAAGTGCCACTACTGCCTTTAAGTGAGTGGGCAGCTCGAAAGATACTATTGATTAGTTCTGCATCAGGCTCCTCAGGCAGGAAGTCGAGCAAAGCGCTTTCCATCATATCCAGGCCTTCAAAGCTCTCTTCGAAGAACACTTGATAAAACTGGCTGAGGTCGATGCTCATGGGCTTACCCCAAGACTTTTTTGATGGTGGCAAGCAACTTATCTGGATTAAAGGGTTTGACTAACCACCCCGTCGCACCAGCTGCCTTGCCAGACATTTTTTTATCGTCGGTCGATTCAGTCGTCAGCACTAATATTGGTGTGAACTTATAATTCGGGAGCGCGCGCAGCTCTTTAACTAAAGTAATGCCATCCATATTGGGCATATTGATATCCGTAAGCACTAAATCAAACTTTTGCGTTTTAGCCTTACTCAATGCATCCATGCCATCCACGGCATCGGTCACTTTATAGCCAGCACCTTTAAGGGTAAACGCCACCATCTGACGCATTGATGCGGAATCATCCACTGCCAAAATGTTATACATACCTGACTCCATTAAGCGTCAACTTGCGCTGACTCAGCTAATCCTAGTTCCTGTTGTAAACCCAACATCATGGCTGAAGCGATAAAGGCCTCGGAGCACCCGCTCCATAAAATACGCCCCCCCTGACGATTAAGGGCACGCTGACAATTTAACAAGAGCTGCAAGATCGCTGTATCCACTCGTTCCACCTGGCTCGCATCGACACGCACCTCCACCCCTGCTTCTAGCCAACTGCTTAAGAGCTCATGCAAGGCTTCAGCTTGCGCAATATTGGCGACTGTTTCCAGTTGTAGGCACTCTGTTGCTGCTGTCACCGTTACTGCTCCAGTTTTTACCAAGTGATTGATTAACCTTAGAAGATGAGCGCTATCCTGTCATGCTGGAGCCCGCTGGTAAAAGCTGACTAATTCATCAAGCTGTTTTTGCTCTTGCCGACTTAACTGCAAATTTTCGTGTTGCTGCAAACGTTGCAACCACTTACGCAAAGCATCGGTACGCGCTTGCGCTTTACGCCAGGCTTGAAGATAACGCTCCAACTCTTGCTGCTGTTTTTGCAATGTCTGTTGCTGCTGGCCTATGGCATTTTCCAGCTTGGCAATAAACTGCTGCTGACCAAGCCAACTGCCTGCACTTATCCCTTGCTGCCCTCTGGTTTTCAATTGCACCCGATACTCCAGCTGATAAGCATTAAGCTGTTCGACTTGCTGTTGGCCTTGCTGCAAACGCTCACGTGCCTGCCCTAGTAACTGGGCACATTTCTGCTGATCACGCTCCGCCAGCGTTAACACAATTTTCAATCGTTGCGAGCGGGCCACGGCCATTAACTACCCCCTGCCTCCAAGCTCAATAATTGCTCCAACCATTGCTGTGCTTGACCCAAGGCAACAGGCTCATGCAAGCCCTGCTGTAAAAAAGCACGCATCACAGGCATCAACTGGATAGCCTTGTCGGTATCAGCATCACTACCCTTAACGTATGCCCCTACACTTAACAAGTCTTTAGTTTGCTGATAACGCGCATAAAGCTGCTTAAAGCGCTGAGCACGTTTTAAATATTCAGCTGTCACCACCTGTGGCATTGCACGACTAATGGAGGCTTCAATATCAATGGCGGGATAATGGCCTTCTTCGGCCAGACTGCGCGACAAGACTACATGGCCATCTAGAATAGCCCGCGCTGCATCAGCGATGGGATCTTGCTGGTCATCCCCTTCAGTCAGTACGGTATAAAACGCCGTAATTGAGCCACTGCCAGGCATACCATTTCCAGCACGCTCCACTAACTTGGGAAGCTTGGCAAAAACAGAAGGGGGGTAGCCCTTACTGGCAGGCGGCTCTCCCACCGACAAAGCGATCTCCCGCTGTGCTTGCGCATAGCGGGTCAGGGAATCCATCAACAGGAGCACATTTAAACCCTGGGCACGATAGTACTCTGCAATGCGAGTAGTTAATTGGGCAGCACGCAAGCGCATCAAAGGAGAATCGTCCGCTGGTGAGGCCACAACTACTGCACGCCGCAGCCCATCTTCCCCCAACACATCCTCAATAAACTCCTTTACCTCACGCCCCCGTTCACCAATCAAGCCAACCACTACAATATCGGCGGTGGTGAAACGGGTCATCATGCCAAGCAACACACTCTTGCCCACGCCACTGCCGGCAAACAATCCCAGGCGTTGCCCTCGCCCTACGGTTAACAATGCATTGATAGCACGAATACCGACATCCATTGGCTGCCGAATAGGTGCTCTTCCCAATGGATTGATTGCCTCTCCCTCAAGCTCTACATAGGCTTCAACACTTAATGGCCCCTGACCATCCAAGGGCTGGCCAATACCATTTAATACTCGCCCGAGTAAGTTCATGCCAACAGGTACGCGACTGGAACTGCCTGTCGGGCGCACCCGTGCGCCTGGCATAAGCCCTTCAATCGTATTAAGAGGCATCAGAAACACACGTTCAGCGTGAAAGCCCACTACTTCAGCTTCCACCTCAACACCTGGGCGTACCTGCACCAGGCAAAATTCGCCTAAGGCTACCTTGCACCCCACAGCTTCTAACGTTAAGCCGACAACACGGGTAACTTTTCCTGCTGAACGGGGTTGAGGACTGTTCCAGGGATACTGACAATGCTGCTGAAGGAGTTGCAGCCAGGCTTGCTGCTTCATGATGAGGGCTCTTGCCCCTCCTCTGCAGCAGAGGGGATGGACGTCTCTACGGAGTGCGCAGAATCATCATCGGGCAATTGCTGACTAAGCAATTGGTGTTGCTGGCGAAACTCCTGCAACACCTGTTCTAGACGAGTATCCAAACGTGCATCCACCTGGGTATAAGCGGACTGTAGGTAGAGGCCACCAGGGTGAAGCTGCTCATCTGTCTGCAACTGCCAGTTCACTCCTGCCAGGTGCATCGCCTGCTGCAATGCCTCTTCATCCTCAGGATGCACTCTCACCTTGGCATCCACGGTTGGATCGGGTAGTTCTGCCAGTACACGCTCTAATAACTGCGGAATAATCTGCTTGGAGGCAACCAGCTCATGACCAAGAACCGCTACCACTAATTGCTCAACAAGATTACCCAAGCTAACCACTAATGCCTTGTCTTGAACGTCTATCGGCTTAGCAAACGCACTCACTAGCGCTTGTAGACGTTGCTCCTGCTGGGTAATTCGCTCAACTTCGGCTGCATAGGCCTGCTCATGGCCCTGCGCACGACCTTCTTGCAGACCTTTTTCTAAGCCTTCCGCGTGCCCACTCTGTAAACCTTCTTGGTAACCTTCATTCCACGCGTCCTGACGAATCTCTTCTAATTGTTCCAGCGTCAGAGGCTCAACATGGATTTCCTCTTCTTCCGGCTCAGGTTCAGGTTCGGGAGGAGCAGGCTTCCTCACTGCAAGGCCTGTTTCCGTTTCAGGCTCCTGCTCTTGCTCTGAATCCCCCACCTGAGGCAATTCCCAACGCTGGTAAGGCTGAGTGGCACCAGCCGGAATTCTACCTGTATGCAGATCGTTATCGCCCATGGTTTAAACCATCTGCTCGCCGCCGCCACCGAGATTAATCTGACCTTCATCAGCCAGACGACGGGCCACACTCAAAATCTCTTTCTGAGCGGTTTCCACATCGCTGACCTTAACGGGGCCTCGTGCCTCCAGGTCATCTCGCATCATCTCAGCAGCGCGCTTGGACATATTCTTAAAGAACTTATCCTGCAAATTAGGATCAGCTCCTTTCAGCGCCACAATAAGAGTTTCTTGCTCAATTTCACGCAACAACATCTGAATGCTACGGTCATCAACGTCATTAAGGTTGTCAAACACAAACATCAGATCTGATATTTGTTCAGCCAAGTCCTCGTCCACCTCTTTCAAGGACTCCATCAATACCCCTTCGATCGAACTATCGAGGAAGTTCATAATATTGGCTGCCACCTTGACCCCACCAATGTTGGTAGTCTGAGAGCCCGAGCTGCCCGAGAATTGGCGCTCAAGAATATCATTTAACTCCTGAAGTGCCGCTGGCTGGACGGTATCCAGCGCTGCGACCCGCAACACAATATCCAGCCGCACTTTTTCATCAAAATATGCCAACACCTCGGCAGCCTGATCGGAATCGAGGTAAGAGACCACAATAGCCTGAATCTGGGGGTGTTCGTAACGAATAACATCAGCAACCTGCCGCCCTTCCATCCACTTGAGGGTGTCTAAGCCCTTGGTATTGCCGCCGAGCAGGATACGATCAATCAAGCTTCCCGCCTTATCTTCGCCCAGCGCCTGGGTGAGCATCCGCCGGATATAGCTATCAGAACCAATACCCAAGCCAGTTTGGTTACCAACCTGGGATAAGAACTCAGCAATCACTGCCTCAACCTGATCCTGCTGCACACTACGCAGTTGTGCCATCGCTGAGCCAATTTTCTGCACCTCTTTCGGCCCCATGTGCTTGAGAATTTCCGCCGCATCGGATTCGCCTAGCGTCATCAGCAAAATGGCGGTTTTTTCAATCTGGGTTAGCTTAGGTGCTTCACTCATCGCTGATCCACTTCTTAATAACTTGAGCTACCCGGCCAGGGTCATCGGCAATCAGGCCACGAATTGCATTCAACTGTTTTTCAAAACTCTCGTTCGGACCAGGCAGTAAACTTTCATCAACACTGGCTAAGGTCACAGCTTCATCAGACAATTCATCATCCAACCCTTCCAACGCCTTTAACTCAGCCTCGGCGGCTTCGGCCTGGGATTTACCAACCGTGGTTAGATTCTTCAAGATCGGACGCAGTACGCCAAAGACCAGAATCAGGATAAAGAGCACAGCTCCACCCTGCTTAATCAGATCCCAGAACCATTGAGTTTCCCAAATAGGGATATCGATTTCCTCAAACAGGTTATCTGCCTGCACAAAGGGAGAGTTAATCACATTAACACTATCGCCACGCTCCGCCGAATACCCCACTGCATCACGAACCAGAATATTCAGACGTTGCAACTCGCTCTCAGTCCAAGGAGTACGCTTCGCCTCTCCTGATGCGGGGTCCACCGTCACCAGATCATCAACAACCACCGCAACAGATAGGCGCCGTACTCGCCCCACCTGATGTTTGGTATAGCTGATGGTACGATCCAGTTCATAGTTACGGGTAGCCTGCTTGCGGGTCGAGGTAGGCTGTCCGCCACCTAGTGCATTGGTTGTAGCGCCCCCCGCCACTTCAGGCACAGCGGTTTCGGCCGGTGGCTGATTGGAGAGTGCTCCTGGAATACCACCCGCCAATTGTGCCTGACGCTCTTCATCCAGCACCTGTTCACTACGTAATGAGGGCAAATCCGGGTTATAAAGCTCGTCAGTTTGCTCAATCGCAGTAAAGTCGATATCCGCCGACACTTCCGCTTTAAAGCGCCCCATGCCGACTACAGGCTCAAGAATACCTGACACCCTTCGGGTCAACACTTGCTCCACTTTACGGGCATACTCAAACTGTTCAGCGGCTAAGGTGGTTTCCGAGTCAATCCGCTCCTCCGAGAGCAAGCGTCCTTTCTGATCCACCACGGTGACGTCTTTAGGGTCTAATCCAGCGATACTGGAAGCCACCAAATTGACAATGGAGGTAACCTGATCCCGCTCAAGAGTACGCCCTGGAAAAAGCTCAACAAAAATAGAAGCACGGGGTTTACGATTATCACGCAGGAACACTGACTCCTTGGGAATAGCCAGATGTACCCTTGCCGCCTTCACCGCCACCAGACTGGAAATCGTGCGCGACAACTCCCCCTCTAAACCTCGGCGATAGCGCGTCGTTTCCATAAACTGGCTACTACCCAGAGGTTGGTCTTTATCGAGGATTTCAAAGCCAAGGGTTTTATCACCAATGAGCCCATCCCCAGCCAGTTTAATCCGAGCTTGATGGATCTTGTCGGCAGGCACTAACAACGCGCCACTTGCCGTATCGATCTTGTATGGGATTTCGTTGACCTGGAGCACTTGCATGATCTGCTCCGAGTCGAGGTTATTGAGGCTGCCAAGCAACGGCCGATAGCTAGGCTCTTGTGACCACAGCACCACCGCAAAACCAATGGCGATACTGGCTGCCAATCCCACCATCAAGCCGATCTGACGAATAATGCTCAGCTGGCCAAAACCTCCCATCAGGGCGCCAAGCATGCCGCCCTGGGGATTATCCTGCATATTTTCCAGTCCCGTTTTGGCCATCCACTACCTCTATATGCCTTAAACGGGCATATTCATGATTTCCTTGTAGGCTTCCAATAATTTATTACGCACCTGCGTCATTGCCTGAAAGGAAACACTGGCTTTTTGCAGCTCAATCATGACCTGAGGTAAATCCACATTCGGATCACCCATTTCATAGGCTTTCGACATTTGGCTGGCTTTAGTTTGCTGGCTATTCACCGACTCCATGGCCTGCTTGAGCATATCGCCAAAGGAAGGCAGCTCCTCACTCGCCTCCACTGGCGCGGCAGGTTTGGCCACACTGGACTGAACCTGAGCCTGGAGACTACGCATCTGCGATAGTACGGATTGAATATCAGCCCGCTCAGTCATGATGCTCACCTCCTCGAGTCAGCTGGATGGGTTAAGACGCATACCAGAACGCCGGACTTATGCCCGGCTCTACGCATCTTACTTAAATTGTTGAAAAAGAAAAAGTTAGATGCCTAAAGCCTCCCCCTTGGTCAGACGCACATACATCAGTGCCACGGTGATGGCATCCCCTAGCGCGGTGTGGCGTTCAAGGATTGGCAAGTCCAATTTTTTCGCAATGGTATCAAAGCGCAAATCAACACTACCGCCTAAATACCGCCACTTGATTATATTATGGTACACATCTGACAATTCGATAGCTTGGTTAGGCAAACCAAAGCCATAACGGGGCTTCAAAGCATTATCGAGCACACGCAAATCGAAGTGTACGTAATAGCCCAAAATAGGACGATTACCCACATATTCCAGCACCTGTTGCAAGGCTTCTTCTAACTCTACCCCATCCTCTAAATCCATTGAGCGAATACGGTGAATTTTCACTGACTCAGCCGGCATATACTTGGGGGGCTTTAGTTTGATATCCAGGCGGTCACTGAGCATGACCCTTTTACCACCTTTAATCTTTACCGCACCAATCGTCAGAATCTCAGCCCGTTTCGGGTCAAGGCTAGTGGTTTCGCAGTCCAAGGAGATGATTTCATCGCCTTCATAACGCTCAAACAGGTGGGCATAAGGCCCCTGACCATGCTCACGGCGCTCATTCCATACCCGTAACTTACGCGCTATTTGCATACTAACCTTCCAACCGATACCGCAAAGTTAAGTGAGACTTAAACTCCTTCACCACATGGAGCGCCTCTCGTAACAAATCCCTATCCATTCGATCCATTTGCTCCACCATCAATAAATTGGGGGTTTCATCCAACTGGTGTCCTCCCTCTGTTCGCTCCAATTGCTGCTGGAGACGTAACTGGATAAAAAGTCCTAGCGCATGGATCAGGTCGCGGCCCATTTTTTCTGACAGCTGTTGCATCTGCACCAATTGCTCAATGCGTTTGACCGTATTGGTCTCCAGAATACGATGCTCCAAAGCCAAGGTGCGTACACCATGTACGATGGGGAAGATACCCCCCTTCTTGATATCGAGACCATGCTCCTTACGTTTAATACCGCCAAAAAAGGTCAAGGGGGTATCAAAATTAAAGACGGCTCGCACAAAGTGAGAAAAGAAGATTTTGTCTCCCGACAACTGGCGCAAAAACCAATTACGTGAAGCTTTAAATAAAGCTGGGTTACCGGCAACAGGATGCGCATCAACGGCAATCGCCAAGTGCATCAGGTTTTCCCCAGTCGCGGTGGTAGACCAGTCACGCAGGCGCTTAGTCCAGTCTTCCAGATGCAGTACCCAGTCTGGGTTCGACACCATAATGCCCCCAGGACAAGGGGGATAACCAAAACGACTCAATACGGCAGAAAAAGTTTTCAGTACCTCATCACGTTCTGGCCATTGCAAGCCATTACGCATTAGCACTGCATTATCCTGATCGGTTTTGAGGATTTGCTCACGACGCCCTTCACTCCCCATCACCAATAAGCAGACATGAGGTAGGATCGACTCTGGCACCAACAAATTAAATAGCTTCGCCATCACCTTCTCATTCATCGTGGCGATCAGTTCCATAGCAAACTGTACTTTTACCCCATGGGATACCAGTGCTCGCACCAAATCATTCAAGCCAACCGCCGCCTCTTCCAAGTCCTCCACCGTTTGCGCTCGCTCAATGCGCAAGCTCACCACATGGGAGTGGTTCGAGAAGTAACTCAGGACATCCATCAGCTCCAGCACCCCCCCGAGGGCCTGGCCATCTTGCACCACGACTCGTTCAATCTGATGCTCCGTCATCAACACCAAAGCATTGAACAGATAATCATCGGGATGCACCGTAATCAGGCGATAGGAAGCAATATCCGCCACCTCCGCACTAACCGACAGCCGGTTAACGACCAGCGCATTAAGCATGTCTGTCCCGGTCACCATGCCATAACGCCCCCCACGCTTTACCAGCAAACAGTCCGCCTTACGTTCGCGCATCAAGCTATAGGCTTCTTCAATGCTGGTGCCTTCCAGCACCAGCAAAGGGTCTCGCATACAGGAGTCAGCCACCTTGGCCAACATGAACTCCGTCATATCCTGGTTACGCGAGTTCTGCGCTTTAAGTTGCGCCTTGACGGCCAAATCATTACGGAAGTAATCGGCAAAAGCAGGGTTCGTATCGACCAACTCGAGCAAAATACGTGTCGGCAAAATCTGACAAAGGGTTTCTTCGACGGCCACAAAGTTGTGGATCGCATGACCCCGCATAGAGGACCAGGCGCCAAAATAATCATCATTGGTGTAGTGAACAAAAATATGCTGGACCTGACTTTGCCCCTGATTTTGCACATCCTGTTCAGCCACTCGCCCCTTTAAAATAATATGCAGCCCTTCCGGTGGCTCTCCCGCTTTAATAATCACCTCCCCTTGCTGGAAGTAGGCGATATCCAAATTATCCTGCAACAGGCGCAGTTCTTTGGGGGTCAGCAAATTAAAGGGGGGCTTATTGGCATTAAAGGTGGCGCTCATGGTAAGCCTCCTGCTGCGGCCGAAAATAGACATTGGCGTTAAGACCCGGGCTCGCAAGCCCTGACGCAAATGCCCTCAACAATACTTACCGCTCCACCTTATTGTGAAAAGCGGTTCTACCACTACGCCACTCAGGTGTGACGCTAGGCATACATCATTAATCCTAACCTATAAAAAAGGAGGCACACCGTTTCTGATGGGCCTCCTTCTGGGTGGGTGCCTAGGGCACCCGCGCATCATTTAGCATATGCCATGCAACACATGCCTTAGTGAGAGTGGGCTTCGCCCGCACCACGAGGAACACGGATATCTTCAACAATATCCTGGATCTCCTGGGGAGGAGCAGCTGTAACAGAGCTCACCGCATAGGCCACAACAAAGTTGATGATCATACCTACAGTGCCGAAACCTTCAGGGCTAATACCCAGGAAGAGCTCGTCTTTGGTACCGCCCATGAACTTGAAGTAGACGATGTAGATAGCAGTCACAATCAGACCCACCAACATACCGCTGATTGCCCCTTCTTTGTTCATCCGCTTGGAGAAAATCCCCATTACGATGGCTGGGAAGAAGGATGCCGCTGCCAAGCCAAAGGCCAAGGCCACCACCTGAGCAACGAAGCCTGGAGGATTGAGACCGAAGTAACCCGCTACGCAGATTGCCACCACAGCAGCACCACGAGCAGCCATCAGTTCTTGGCTTTCAGTAATATTGGGAGTCAGGGTCTTCTTCAACAGGTCATGAGAGATCGCCGTAGAGATAACCAACAGCAGACCCGCCGCAGTAGACAGCGCTGCTGCAATTGCACCGGCTGCTACCAGAGCGATAACCCAGTTTGGCAATTGGGCGATCTCGGGGTTCGCCAGTACCATGATGTCACGGTCAACATAGATTTCGTTGAAGAAAGGCTGTTTGCTTGCATCAAAAGCAGCCTGTTCACCGCTCACACCGTTGGACACCAGACGATGACCGTCTTCGGCGCGCTTATCACCATCAAACTCAGGCTTACCACCAGCGAAGGCCACACCGTTTGCGTACTGCACTTTGCCGTCACCATTGACGTCATGCCAAGCGATCAGACCAGAGTTCTCCCAGTTCTTAAACCACTGGGGCATTTCTGCATACTGAGTGCCCTGACCGTCAGAGCCGTTTACGGTGTTGATCAAGTTCAGACGACCAATCGCCGCCACAGAGGGTACCGTGGTGTACAGAATGGCGATGAACAACAGCGCCCAACCAGCAGAGGTACGGGCATCTTTTACGCGAGGAACGGTAAAGAAGCGCACGATGACGTGGGGCAGACCTGCTGTACCGGCCATCAAAGCAACCGTCAGGAAGAACAGATCAAGCAGATTACCTGTGCCCTGAGTGGTGTACTGGGTAAAGCCCAACTCGACCACCAATTCATCCAGCACCTGTAATACCGGCTTACCCGCCAGTTCAGCGTTAAAGCCTTCCGCAACACCAGCCCCCAAACCTACCTGTGGGAAGAAGTGGCCGGTTACCTGCATAGTCAGGAACACCGCTGGTACCGTGTAAGCGAAGATCAATACACAGTACTGCGCTACCTGGGTATAGGTGATGCCCTTCATGCCGCCCAATACGGCGTAGAAGAACACAATAATCATACCGATGATGACACCCAGATCGATGGACACATGCAAGAAGCGGGAGAATACAATCCCAACACCACGCATCTGCCCCGCCACATAGGTGAAGGAGATAAAGATGGTACAGATTACAGCTACAGTACGGGCAGTACTGGAGTAGTAACGATCCCCTACAAAGTCAGGCACAGTAAACTTACCAAACTTACGCAGATAGGGTGCCAGCAACAGCGCCAGCAGCACATAGCCGCCGGTCCAGCCCATCAGATAACCAGAGCCAGTGTAGCCAATAAAGGACACAATACCGGCCAGAGAGATAAAGGATGCAGCTGACATCCAGTCCGCTGCTGTTGCCATACCATTGGCAACCGGAGAAACCCCACCACCTGCTACATAGAACTCTTTGGTGGAGCCAGCACGCGACCAAATCGCGATACCGATGTAGAGAGCAAAGGATGCCCCTACAAATAGATAGGTTAAGGCGTCAAGGCTCATGACTAAGACCTTCCTCAGGCAATTATTATTGTAGTCAGATCAGGCACTTGCCGATCACTCATGGACATCGTACTTTTCATCCAGCTTGTTCATGCTGATGGCATAAGCCACGATGAGAAGCAGGAAGACGTAGATGGATCCTTGCTGTGCAAACCAGAACCCAAGCTTAAAGCCGAAGAACTGGATGGTGTTGAGGGGCTCGACAAAGATGATGCCGCAACCAAAGGATGCCAAGAACCAGATCACGATATAGGTCGTTATCAAACGAACGTTTTCGCGCCAGTACTCCTGGGCAGAACTACTCTGCTGATTTACGCTCATAGCACTTACCTTGTTGTTGTTGTGTTAAGGGTGAGGAAAATGCGCAACTTCAATCTAGCAAAGGAGTTGCAAACACCACGACAGACTTTAGTCGCAAGGACTCGTGCAACGGCTACCAAAGCCCACACGCCAACAAAAATAATCAATAAAAACAAATAGTTATGAACACAAAAAACAGCCTAGACTATGGTCGTAGCCTCGCTGACTGGCTCACTCCCTATAATGCAGAAGGACTTCACTGATGGGCGCTAGCATGCTGCAAGGCTGGTTGATCGTACTTATTTCTCTGGCCTACCTCGGCATGCTCTTTGCTATTGCCTACTGGGGGGACCAGCAATCACACCGGCGTCTACGCAACCAACGCAAGCCCATTATTTACAGCCTCTCTTTGGCGGTGTACTGCACATCCTGGACGTTTTACGGTGCAGTAGGACGCGCCGCCTCAACCGGCTGGGAATTCATGGCCACCTATATTGGCCCGATCATCGTGTTCGGGTTAGGCATCAAGGTTGTCAGCAAGCTGGTACACGTCAGCAAGAAACAAAACATTACCTCCATTGCCGACTTTATTGCCTCGCGCTATGGCAAGAGCCAAACACTGGCCGCCTTAGTGGCAATCATGACCGTGATCAGCATCCTGCCCTACATTTCCTTGCAACTTAAAGCCGTGGCGATGAGCTACAACGTGCTGACTGGTATTGCTGATAGTGCCGCCTCCAGTGGCAGTGATACCGCGCTATTCGTCGCCCTGCTGATGGCCATTTTCGCCATCTTGTTCGGCACCCGACATATTGATGCCACAGAGCACCATGAAGGGATGGTGTTAGCGATTGCCTTCGAATCTTTAATCAAGCTGGCCGCCTTTCTATCGGTGGGATTCTTTGTCGTCTTTGGCATTTACAACGGTTTTGAAGATCTATTCCTCAAGGCCTCAGTTCAGTTGGAAAACAACCAAAACTTCCAGAAAGACATTCTTGCCGGCAGTTTCTTGACCGAGATTATCCTGTCCGTGATTGCGGTCATCTGTCTGCCACGCCAATTCCATGTCACCATCGTTGAAAATACCCACCCGCAAGACTTACGTACCGCTCGCTGGCTTTTTTCGCTCTATATGATTTTGCTGGGTATTTTTGTGCTGCCCATTGCGACTGCCGGCATGGCCACCTTTCCCTCCGGTTTCGTCAATGCCGACACCTTTGTATTAACTCTACCCTTGAGCGCCAAGGCTGATGGTTTAGCCATCTTTGCTTTTATAGGCGGGCTTTCCGCTGCCACCAGTATGGTGATTGTCGCCAGCATTGCGCTGAGTACCATGGTCTGCAACGACATCATTATGCCGCTGCTATTCAAGGTGGCAGGGCGACGCCTCTCCAATCAAACCGATGTTGGCGAGCTACTGCTCAAAATCCGCCGCATTACCATTTTCTGCTTATTATTACTGGCTTACTTCTACTACCGCTTACTCGGCACCCACGCCTCTCTGGCGGATATCGGCTTATTGTCTTTTGTCGCCGTTGCTCAGTTTGCCCCGGCCCTGCTGGGTGGGTTGTACTGGAAGCAAGGCTGTCGTCAAGGCGTGATGGCAGGACTGATAGCAGGCTTCAGCCTCTGGGCCTATACCCTGATGCTGCCCAGTTTAGCGAAAGCCGGTATTTTGCCCGATGCCTGGCTTGCAGAGGGCCTGTTTGGCATTGCTTGGCTAAAACCCTACGCGCTCTTTGGCTTAACCGGCCTGGATACTATCAGCCACGGTACCTTCTGGAGCCTCAGCTTTAACCTGCTGCTGTACTTTTGGATTTCTCGTCAGGTATCCGGCCGGCTGATTGACCGCATCCAAGCCAGCAGCTTTGTTGATACCCTGGATGACGGTGGTGCCAATGCCAATAACCGGGTGCAGGGCGACCATGCCAGTGTCGGCGATCTACAGATGCTGGCTGAGCGCTTCCTCGGCGTAGAACGGGCCCAACGGGCCATTCGCGGTTTTTTCCTTGAGCGCCAACTCAAACCCGCCGCCAGCAATGAACGAGCCAGCGCCGAGTTGGTGCTGTACTGCGAACGGTTACTGGCCGGGGTCATTGGCGCCTCCTCTGCCCGTATCGTCATCAGTTCGACCTTACGGGGGCGGGATATGCAAATTGGCGATGTGGTCACCATCGTCGATGAAGCCTCGCAAATGCTGCAATTCAACCGCTCTCTGCTACAGGCCACGATTGAAAACATTAGCCAAGGCATTACGGTAGTTGATAACCAATTGCGCCTGGTGGTGTGGAATCGCGCCTATCTGGATATGTTTGACTATCCGCCAGGACTGATCAGTGTCGGGCGCCCCATTGCAGATATTTACCTCTACCATGCGGAGCAGGGTGAATACGGCCCCGGTGTTCCCCAAGAACATGTCAACAAACGCCTGGAGATTCTGCGCCAGGGGCGTACTCACTGTTATGAACGACACCGTGCCGACGGTTCTGTACTTGAGGTGCGGGGTAATGCCATGCCTGGTGGCGGCTATGTCACCACTTACACCGATATCACTCAACACAAGAAAACCGAAACAGCCTTACGTGAGAGTGAACGCTCAATTCGTATCTACACCGATAACGTACCGGCCCTGATTGCCTATCTGGATAATGAGCGCTGCTATCGCTTTATCAACCACGCCTATCAGGAAACCTTTGGCCTGGATCGCAATACCCTGATCGGACGTCCCTGTTATGAAATTCTCAGTGAAAGCGAATATGAGGAACGCAAACCCTATATCGATCGCGTGCTAGAAGGACGCCGACAAACCTTTGAAACCCGTTTGCCTGTACTGCCAGGTGAGCGTGAACGCTATGCCCAAGTGACCTATATCCCCCATATCAACGAAGAGGGCCAAATTCTTGGCTACTTCACCCTCTATATTGATATTACCGAACGCCGAAAAGCCGAGCTGGCCCTACAAGAAACCAACGAAACCTTGGAAATGCGGGTACGTGAACGCACCAAAGCTCTCTCAATCGTTAACCAGGAGCTTCGTAAAGAGAACATTATCCGCGCCCTGATCGAAGACGAACTGCGCCAGGCCAAGGCCAGTGCCGACGAAGCCAACCTGGGTAAAACGCGCTTCCTTGCCGCCGCCAGCCATGACTTACTACAGCCTCTCAATGCCGCGCGTTTGTTTACCTCCGCGCTGTCACAACGTCACTATGAAAGCGACACCAAGGACTTGATCGAACACCTGGATGGCTCCCTCAAAGCAGCAGAAGAATTGATCAGTGCCCTCCTGGACATCTCTAAACTTGATGCCGGTGCCCTGATCCCCAATCGCAGCCACTTTTCGCTCAATCAAGTGTTTGATCTGCTCAAAGCCGAGTTCACCGTACTGGCACAAGAAAAAGGCTTGGATTTCCAGCTGCATCCAAGCCGAGCAGTGGTTCACTCTGACTTACAACTGCTGCGCCGGATGGTGCAAAACTTGCTCTCCAATGCCATTCGCTACACCACCCAAGGCAAGGTCGTATTAGGCGTACGCCGAGGCCGCCAAGGGGTACGTATCCAAATTTGGGACACCGGTGTTGGCATTGCCGAGGATAAAATCAAAGAAATCTTCCAGGAATTTAAACGTCTGGATAACCCACGCCACGCAGACGTGAAGGGGCTTGGGCTGGGGCTGGCCATCACCGAGCGGATCGCCAAGGTTCTGGAGCATCCGCTGGAAGTCCGCTCGCAAGTCGGTAAAGGCACCTTGTTTAGCATCAGCCTTCCCTATGGTGATCCCGCCAAGGTCAGCCATACCAGTAAACGCCCTGGCGCCATTGTTCGCCGTAAAGGCGGTCTGGACGGCTTAAAGGTGCTATGCATCGATAACGAGGTCAAAATCCTGGAAGGAATGCGCGCCTTACTGGGAGGGTGGGGATGCCAGCTACGCACCGCCACTAGCGCAGAAGAAGCGCTCGCCCAGCTACAAGACTGGCGTGCCGATGTGCTGCTGGCTGACTACCATCTGGATAACGACCTTACTGGCGTGATGGCGATTCACCAACTGCGCGCTCACCTCAGCTACCCGCTACCTGCAATTGTAATCACGGCGGATCGTACTGAGGTGATTCGCAATGAAATTATCCAAGCCGATGCAATGGTGCTCCAAAAGCCGGTCAAGCCCGCTGCACTGCGGGCCCTACTCAACCGCCAGGCCCAAGGCAAGAAAAGCGAAAATCATCTCGCCCTTTGATTTTTGCCTTACTAGCGACACTGAACTAAGAACTAACATAGTATCGAGTTCACCCCCGGGGGTTACCCCGGGTCGCTGGAGCCTTGCATGTCCGTCAGCTTCGCTACTGCTCGCTATACCCGTCTTGTCATATTGCTCTGCAGTGGCTGGTTCAGCCTCCTTAGCCAAGCCAAAGAACAAGTCATCGTAGGTGTCTATGACTACGAGCCCTTGATTTACATGAACGATCAACACCAACCCGATGGCTTTTTTATCGATCTCCTTAACCACCTTGCAGCCACCCTCGATTGGCAATTGATCTACCAATACGGCAACTGGAACGAGCTAATGAAAATGCTCGATGCCGGGCAAATCGACCTCTTGCCCGGTATGTTCAAAACACCTGAACGGGAAAAGCTATTCCGTTTTCCCAGCGAATCCGTTGTTACCGATTGGGGGCAAATATACATTCCAGCCAACCAGCCCATGATTAACAATCTATTTGAACTGGATCGTCGTGCCCTGGGGCGGCTGCAGGGCGATGCCATCGGCCTACATTTTGCTGAGCAAATGCGTAGTTTTGGCATTAACGTGCGCTTAATCGATTTTGATAGCTATGAACACCTGCTGGCAGCAGTACAAGCCGGGAAAATAGATGCCGCCGTCGCTTCACGTATCTTTGGTGGCTTTCGCGCCAGCTATTACGGCCTGCTGGCTACGCCCATTATCTTCAACCCCCAGCAGGGCTACTTCCCGGTCGGTAATCATGCCAGTCATCTGATACCACTACTCAACCGCGAGCTTTTCAAATTAAAGGTCGACAAAGCATCCATCTTCTATCGCGCCTTTGATAAGCGTTTTACCGGCACCTTTAAAGAGCAACGCATCACCACCAACCTGATGTTTGCCCTGGCGATTCTCGGCGCCCTGCTCATTACCCTTGGCTTTATTATTCGTTACCTCAACCACCGGGTAGCACGACGCACAGAAGAACTGCGTGAGGCAAATGATCGCCTTTCAGAGTTGAACCGTAGCCTGGACCTGATGGTGAAATCACGCACCCATGCGCTGGAAAAAGCCAATCACGAGCTGGCAGACTCCCTCCACTCCCTACAAGAAATGCAGGAACAGCTGATTGAGTCCGAAAAAATGTCATCCCTCGGAAGCCTGGTGGCCGGGGTAGCTCATGAAATCAACACCCCTATTGGCTTGAGTATTACCAGCGCCTCCCTGCTTGCTGAGAAATTGAAAGAGCTACAGCAACACTACCAAGCAGGCAGCATGAGCCGTAGCCAATTGGAGCGCTTTTTAGCCCTGGCCGATGAAAGCACCCAGATATTACAGAGCAACCTGGGCCGTGCCGCTGATTTGATCCAAAGCTTTAAGCGCATTGCCGTTGACCAGTCCAATCAGGATATCCGTGAGCTTGCCTTGCAACATTATCTGGAAGAAGTCCTGCTCAGCCTGCGCCCCACCCTGAAGAAAAATCATGTTGCAGTCATCCTGAGTTGCGATCCAGATCTACGCTGGCGCACCTGCCCTGGTGCCCTGGCACAAATTGTGACCAACATTGTCATGAATGCAGTGATCCATGCCTACCCGCCCGAGCAAGAAATTAAAAACGTCAGCATGCAGTTGGAACACCAAGGCAAGCTGCTATTTTGGACCATCCAGGACAATGGTCAGGGTGTGAAAACTGAGCAACTGGAACACCTATTTGAACCTTTTTACACCACCAAACGCGGCCAGGGTGGCAGTGGCTTAGGTTTGCATCTTGTCTACAACCTAGTTAGCCAACAATTAAAAGGAAGTATCCATGTCAGTAGCCCAGCAGGAAGCGGGCTGAAGTATGAGATCCGCTTACCTGAGCTAAGGAGCGATACGGATGGATGATCTTATTTTTGCCCCCGATCAACCGGATGCACAGCCCAATCAAGCCGAGCCCTGGTTAGTTCTCGTTGTCGATGATGAACCGGAAGTCCATCAGGTTACTCGCCTTGCCCTGCAGGATTTTGAGTTTGAAGGCCGCCCACTGAAGTTTCTCAATGCTTACTCAGGGGCAGAAGCCATCAAAATTCTGGATATCCAACATGAGTTTATTGCCCTCGCCCTGCTGGATGTGGTGATGGAGTCCGATCATGCGGGGTTAGAGTTGGTACGCTACATTCGCGAGCGCCTGCAAAACTCCCATATGCGCCTGGTACTGCGTACCGGCCAGCCAGGTCAGGCGCCCGAGCATAAAGTGATCGTGGATTACGACATCAACGACTACAAAGCTAAAACCGAACTGACCGTACAAAAGCTCTCCACCCTGATGTACGCCAGCCTGCGCGGCTACCGCGATATCATGACCATCGAAGGTAATCGCCGCGGCCTCAAACAGGTAATTGATGCCGCCGTCGACATTTTCCGCCGTCAATCATTAATTCAGCTGGTTGATGGAGTGATGGAACAACTGATTGGCCTGCTGCGGATGGATAAGGGAGTCTTGATTGAGCGCACGCGCCAGGTGGCCGCTGCGTTAATTGCTGATGAATTGCGCGTACTGGTCGCCAATGACGGCTATCAGCATTTAATTGGGCAGAGTGCCAGCCAAGCACTCCTCCCTCACGAACGCAACCTGATCCTCCAAGCACTCAACCAAGGCCAGCATATTTTCACTGAAAAAGCCGCCGTACTGGTGTGCACAAATAACCACCAGCAAGCCCTGGCACTCTATATGGAAGGTGGCCAGGCCATTAGCACCCTGGATCGCCAATTACTTGAGCTCTTTATCCGCAATGTGTCAGTGGCGTTTGAGAACGTACAACTTAATCAGGACATTGAAGAAACCCAACGGGAGATTGTCTACCTACTCGGTGAGGCTGTCGAAGCCCGCAGTCATGAGACCGGCCACCATGTTAAACGGGTAGCGGAGTATTGTTTTTTGCTGGGCAAACTCTGCGGCATGAGTGATGAGGAAGCCACCATTCTGCGCTATGCCTCCCCTTTGCATGACCTCGGCAAAATTGGCATTCCCGACGATATTTTGAATAAGCCTGGTAAACATGACAGCCATGAGTGGAAGGTAATGAAATCCCATGCTGAACTGGGCTACGAGCTGCTCAAAAGCTCCCATCGCCCTATCCTGCAAGCTGCTGCCATTATCGCATTGGATCACCACGAACGTTGGGATGGCAGCGGCTATCCCAACCATAAGAAAGGGACAGACATTCACCTCTACGGTCGCATCACCGCCATCGCCGATGTGTTTGATGCCCTCTGCAGTGAGCGCTGCTATAAACCAGCCTGGCCGATTGAACGAGCCTTGGAGTTAATTAAAGGGGAGTCAGGCCGTCATTTCGACCCTAAGCTAGTACAACTCTTTCTCGATAATGCCGAGGAATTTATTCATATCCGCCAGCTCTACCAGGACTAAGGGACAGGCCTGTAAACGAAAAAGACCTCATGCTGAGGTCTTTTCACTATTACACTGGCTGGCGCAGTAGATCATTCCAATTCAGTTTTCGGTTTATCCACCAGCAAACGACTGGCGGCAATCACTGCCTGAGTCCGACTATGCACCCCAAGCTTACGCAGAATCGCAGTCACATGGGCCTTAATGGTGGCTTCCGATACATTCAGTTCGTAGGCAATTTGCTTATTCAGCAAACCTTCCGTCAACATCATCAGTACGCGAAACTGCTGAGGGGTCAGGGTCGCCAAAGCCTGGGCAAAGGCAACATCCTCTTCCGTTACCTGATCTTCCAGATCATCAATAGCAACCGGTAACCACTCCTCACCATCCAACACCGAGTTAATGGCACTGGCGATGGTATCCAGGGGAGATGACTTGGGAATAAAACCTGAGGCGCCGTAATCCATGGCTTTACGTATCACCTGGGGCTCCTCGCTGCCAGACACCACCACCACCGGAATATCCGGATGGGTGCCACGCAGGTAAACCAAGCCAGAGAAACCGCTGGCGCCCGGCATATGCAAATCAAGCAGGATCAAGTCCGCATCCGCATGGGCCGCAGCCGCTTCCTGTACTGCTTCAAGCGTATCCGCCTCAACAACCTGCACCAGGGGTACGGCTTGGTTAACGGCCTGCTTAAGTGCAGCACGAAACAGCGGATGGTCATCCGCAATAATAATTTTTTGACCAGCTTCCATAGCGACTCCCCTGATACTCTGTACAACCACGCCCAGGTTGCCCCAAGCCTTTTATAGCCTAGGCGAAAAACATAGAAAAAATAAGGGATTACATCAACAAAAAAGCGCCTTACCAAAAACAGACTCCCCGGACGAGCCGGGGAGTTGGGTAGCAATAGTGCTTAGCTACGGCGATTCTGACGATTACTAATCAGATCATCGACCACACTAGGATCCGCCAACGTAGAGGTATCCCCCAAGGAAGAGAAGTCATCTTCGGCAATCTTACGCAGAATACGACGCATGATTTTGCCGGAGCGGGTCTTCGGCATACCAGGGGCAAACTGAATCAAATCAGGAGTAGCGATAGGACCAATTTCCTTACGCACCCACTGCTTCAGCTCAACCGCCAGTTCATCATTGGCTTCAATGCCAGCCTGCAGGGTGACATACACATAGATGCCCTGACCTTTGATCGGATGGGGATAGCCCACCACTGCGGCCTCCGCCACCTTAGCATGGGCCACCAATGCACTTTCAACCTCCGCGGTGCCCATCCGGTGGCCGGACACGTTGATAACATCATCTACCCGTCCAGTAATCCAGTAATAGCCATCCGCATCACGACGCGCACCGTCACCGGTGAAGTAATAACCTTTGAAGGTGGAGAAATAGGTTTGCACATAGCGCTCATGATCACCCCAAATGGAACGGGCTTGACCAGGCCAGGCATCGGTAATCACCAAATTACCCTCAGCTGCACCCTCAATGATTTTGCCTTCGTTATCCACCAAAGCTGGCTGCACACCGAAGAAAGGACGGGTAGCCGAGCCAGGCTTAGCTGCAGTAGCGTAAGGCAGGGGAGTAATCATCATGCCGCCGGTTTCAGTCTGCCACCAGGTGTCTACAATGGGGCATTGACCTTTACCAAATACCCGGTGATACCACTCCCAAGCCTCAGGGTTAATGGGTTCACCCACTGAGCCGAGGATACGCAAGCTGGAAAGGTCGCTATCACCTAGCACATCCTCACCTTGCTGCATCAACGCACGGATCGCTGTGGGGGCGGTATAGAATTGGTTCACCTTGTGCTTGGCAATCACGCGACCAAAACGGCTGTTATCGGGGTAACTGGGAATCCCTTCAAACATCAGGGTGGTGGCGCCATTCGCCAGCGGGCCATAGACAATATAGCTGTGACCGGTTACCCAGCCCACATCCGCAGTACACCAGTACACATCGCCATCTTTGTAATCAAAGACATACTCATGGGTCATGGAGGCATATACCAGATAACCGCCGGTAGTGTGCTTCAAACCCTTGGGTTTACCGGTCGAACCTGAGGTGTAGAGGATAAACAGAGGATCTTCCGCATTCATCGGCTCGGCTGGACAATCCGCGCTCGCATCAACCATCAGCTCGTGATACCAGCGATCACGTCCTTCTGCCCAGGCCACCTCACCACCGGTACGCTGCACCACCACTACGGTGTCCACCTTCACCCCGGGCAGTGCCAAGGCTGCATCCACATTCTTTTTCAGGGGAACGCGCTTACCACCGCGCATACTTTCATCGGAGGTGATAACAATATGGGAGTTGGCATCCGACAAACGTCCACCCAGCGCCTCCGGTGAGAAGCCACCAAAAACCACGGAATGGACCGCGCCAATACGGGAGCAAGCCAGCATGGCCACCGCCGCTTCAGGAATCATGGGCATGTAGATCGTCACTACATCACCTTTTTTGACGCCCTGGGCCTTCAATACATTGGCAAACTTACACACCTGCTCGTGCAGTTGACGGTAAGTAATCTTGGCCTCTTCGTTAGGGTTATCCCCTTCCCAGATGATAGCGACTTGATCACCACGCTGAGCAAGATGACGGTCAAGACAGTTTTCGCTGACATTCAGCTCACCATCTTCAAACCATTTGATTGAGACATTGTGGGGATCGTAGGAGGTATTCTTCACCTTCGTGTAGGGCTTGCTCCAGGTCAGACGCTGGCCATGCTCACCCCAAAATCCTTCTGGATTCTGCACCGAGGCCTGATACATGGCCAAATACTTATCGTTATCAACCAGTGCGTGCTTAGCTTGTTCCTGATTAACAGGATAGACCTTCACTTCGCTCATCATCTTGCCCTTAGTTAGTTTTATTCTGGCAGCAGGCTTGTGTGTGGTGCTGCTGGATAGCCTGGAGATTTTAGTTATGACTGGGTACCAGGCCCGTTGTTATGCTGGAGTTATACCCCTTGGCGGCAAGCCTAATAATTAGACATTGGTATATCCAAAATGCCTCATATAGACGTAGATCGACTAAAGCATAAGTCGCTCTACACCCTTTGGCGGAGAGACAATCAGGCCGTTTTCACTCCAACACCGCAAACGGCCTGCTGTACTTAATCAAAGCGGAATAATGCGCCATCCAAGTCATAGCCTGCTTCACGCAACTTAGCCAGTTTATAGCGCAGGGTGCGAGGGCTAATCCCTAGGCGTTCCGCCGCATCCTTACGACTGCCACGGGTCGCACGCAGGGCATCCAGAATCAGTTGAAACTCATGCTGCTGCATATCCGCCCCCAGTGCACTGGCATCCGCCTCACGGGGTAAGGCGAGTGTCGTCGGCTCTGTAGCAGGGATACTGGCTGGGCTCGGGCTCGGCTCCTGCGCACTGCCCCGACTAAACTGAGCAGCCTGCACACAAATATCCTCCGCCAACAGCTGGGCACCTGGCTGTAAAATCAGCGCCCGCTGAATGCAGTTATCCAACTCACGCACGTTGCCAGGCCAACTGTGGTTGAGCAATGCTTGACGCGCACCCGGACTGAGGCTAACCCCACTGCGCCCTTGCTTGCGACTATGAATACTCAGCAAGCGCTCTGCCAATGCCGGAATATCCTGGGGTCGCTGCCGCAGCGGTAATAACTCCAGAGGAAAAACATTGAGGCGGTAGTACAAATCTTCACGGAATTTACCGGCGGCGACATACTCGTCCAGCTTACGGTTAGTGGTCGCCAGCACTCTGACATCCAGCGCAATGGTCTTGCGTCCACCAATCCGCTCCACCTCACGCTCCTGTAACACCCGCAGCAACTTGGCCTGCAACTCCAGCGCCATTTCACTGATTTCATCCAGCAACAGGGTGCCGCCATTGGCCTGCTCAAATTTACCCGGCACACTGGCGTAGGCGCCGGTAAAGGCGCCTTTTTCATGGCCAAAGAGTGTGGCTTCCAGCATGTTGTCGGGAATGGCCGCACAGTTAAGCGCCACAAAGGGTTTATCTTTGCGGGCGGAATGCAGGTGAATATAGCGGGCCAGCACTTCTTTACCGCTACCGGACTCGCCGCAAAGCAAAACGGTGGAATCAGTGGCTGCCACCCGGCGCGCCAGCTGCAACAACTGACGACTGGCAGGATCTTCCGCCACCGGTTCCTGCTGATCATCGCTACTGATACGTTGGCCCAGATGACGCTCCAGAATCTGCAGCAAAGCCTGGGGCTCGAAAGGTTTGAGCAGATAATCCACCGCGCCATTGCGCATGGCTTCCACCGCTCGGCTGATGTCGCCATAGGCGGTCATCAGCAACACCGGTAAATAGGGATGGCTCACGCGCAGCCGCTGCTGTAATTCATAGCCATCCATGCCAGGCATGCTGATATCGCTGACCACCATGTCAACCATCTGCTCCTCAAGCAGCTGTAAAGCGGCTTCCGCATGGGGGGCCTGCAGGTAATGGTAGCCCTTCAGGCTAAGGGTATCGGCCAGTGCCTCACGCAGGCTGGCATCATCTTCCACCAGGAGAATCGTTGCTTGTGTCATGCTGCATCCTATTCAGCCTATTGAGGGTGGTGGAGTAAGGGTGTACTCGTCACGCCAACTCATCATAACCATTCTTATCCATTCTGAATGCTCAGCTCTCATCTGCACTGCCTTTGAGCAGGGGCAGAATCATACTGGCACAGGTACAGCCTGGAGCAGAGCTCAGCTCAAAGCGCCCACCGTGAGCCTTGGCCACCGCCTGCACCACCGCCAACCCTAAGCCAGTGCCCTGGGGTTTGGTGGTATAGAAGGGCTCTAACACACGGGGCAGGTGCTCACTAGCAATACCGGGGCCATTATCTTCCACCTGAATAACGACTTCTTCTCCCTGGCGCAATGCGCGGATACAGAGGGCACAGCCTTCTCCCGCTGCTTGCAGACCATTATTGACCAGGTTGAGTAAGGCTCCGAGTAAGACTTCCGAGTTCAACTGAATGCGCGCCCCGGCACTCTCATCCTGCCAATCACAGTCTGCATCGAAACTGGCTAGGGGCACATCCAGAGCACTTTCCAAACGTAATAACAGCTCACTCACCGTCATCACCTCGGTTAACTGCGCTTCCCCCCGGGCAAAGATCAACATATCGCGAATTTGTTGTTCAATATTGACCAGGCGTTCGCGCAATTTGCCAGCAAAGTTGAGACGCTGGGGTTCACTCAACTCCTCGGTTTGCAGGTGAGAGGCATACAACAACGCAGCGGCCAGCGGCGTACGCACCTGATGAGCCAGGGCAGCCACCATCCGCCCCATCGCCGTCAGGCGTTCATGCTGGCTTAGCCGTGCTTGCAGGGCACGGGTTTCAGTCAAGTCATGCAGCAAGACAATTTGCCCGGCTTGCCCTGGCAGGGAGTTAGTCATCACCGATACACGCCGGCCATTACGCAGGGAAATCTCATGGCCGTCATCTTCCTGGGGGGCAAAGCTGCGGCTGATTACCTCAACCCAGGCACAGTTCAGCAGCGGCTCCCCCAGTAATGCCAAAGCTGCCGGATTAGCCCGACGAATCTGCCCGCGGTTATCGATCAAGACCATGGCTATCGGCAACAGCTCCAGCAACACATCCAGCTGGTCGGTGATCGCCTGACGCGCCTCCTCTTCCTGGCGCTGGGCCTGATCACGCTGCGCCAGCTGGGCACGCAGGTCATGGACCTCCTGCTCCAGCAGGTGGTATCGCTCACTTAACTGTGCTGCCAACGCATTGAACTCAGCAAAAGCGGCACTCAATAAATCTTTAGGATCGGACATCCAGGCTGCCCTTGTTGCTTGCTGTTTGCCTATTCTGGCACATTAGTTGGCAATGACTAGCTCGACCACTCGCATTGAAGCAAAAAGTTGCAGCAAAAAAGCCTTTTAGATCAATAGACTGGCAGGAACACTCGGCACATGCAGATTCTTCACAGCGGCTGTATTTGGCAGCAGGCAGCCCATAACGCCTTTACTGATTTGCTGTATTACCGGCAGCAATGGTGGTGCGCCTTCCGCGAAGCCAGCAGCCATACCTCCGCCGATGGCGTACTCCGTGTATTAAGCAGTGCAGAGGGTCGCCACTGGCAAGCGCGAGGGCTAATTGCCCTGGCAGGTGCCGACCTGCGTGATGCCAAGCTCAGCCAGACACCCCAGGGGGAGCTGATGTTATTAGGGGCTGCTGCCTATCAAGCCGGGCCGGTCAGCCATCAGTGCTTGCGCTGGTTAAGTCAGGATGGCGAGCATTGGGGCCCTCCCCAATCTATCGCTGCCGCTAACCATTGGCTCTGGCGCCTGACCTGGCAACAGGACAGTGCCTATGGTTTAGCCTATGGCACCGGCGACCAGGATGGACTGCATTGGTATCAGTGCCAGAGCGATGGTCAATTTCATTCACACCGCCTGACGGAGTTTGACGGCAGCTACGTCAATGAGCACGGCCTGGTGTTTGACGACGATGGCACAGCCTATTGCCTGCTCCGCCGTGACATTAACCCAGCGGAACAATCAACCGGCTTACTTGGTGTAGCCAAGCCACCCTATCAACACTGGCAATGGCATGATCTGGGGTTTCGCCTCGGTGGCCCTGCGCTGATCTGGGGGCCAGGACAACGCACGCTGTTAGCCGCCTATCGGCGCTATCAACAACCCAATAAATGGTTGCCACAGTGGACGGAAGTCGCGGAGCTGAGCCTGGATGGCCGCCTGCTGCGTCACCTGCAGCTCCCCTCCGGCGGCGATTGCAGCTATCCAGGTCTGGCACTGCAGGGGGAGCAGTTGAAGGTGATTTACTATTCCAGCCATGAGCAGGATACCCGCATCTACCAGGCGGATATCCAACTCTAACGAAGATGCGGATTACGCTGGGCCAGGGGCCGCTCTGTTGGTCCCTCCCCATGCAGCAACCAACCACTTAACTGACGCTCACTGTGGCGCATGCGCCAGTCCAGCATCGCTTGGGCATACTCCAGCATCACACCTTGATAATCAGGCTGCCGCGCCAGGTTATGCAGCTCCGCCGGATCTTGTTGCATATCGAAGAGCAGGGGTGGCAAGCGGTTAAAGTGCACATATTTAAACTGCTGATCACGGATCACCGCCAGACTGCACTCATCCATATTGAGCCCTAATAGAGCTTCCGGCTTGCCCTCTGGCACATCCCTGAAATCATGCTCCCAATGGACAAAGCGACGCCACTGCGCCGGAGGGACTGCCTGCAACCAGGGCTGCAAACTGTAACCATCCGCCTGCAGGGGTACCTCGCCCCCCAACAGACCAAGCACGGTCGGTAATAAATCCACCTGCTCGGTAAAAGCATGCACTTGACGCCCCGCCACTGCCATTCCCGGCGGCAAGCGCATAATTAGCGGGATGTGGTAAGAGCTGTCATAAAAGCCTTGCTTATCAAGCAGGTAGTGATCCCCTAACTGCTCGCCATGATCCGAGGTGAAAATTACCAAGGTCTGCTCTAACACCCCCTGCTGGCGCAGAAATGCCATCAGCCGACCGAGCTGATCATCCACCTCGGCCATCATGCCGTAATAGGTGGCTTTCAGCTGCTGCCACTCGCTGTCATCCATCCCAGGCCCGAGTCCACCACGCTGCTGACGCTGGCGCTCCTGCGCCTCTAGTACCATCTTCAGGTACGGATGTTGCTCCTGCTCGTCCTGCAAACTGGGCTGGCGCACTGGCAAGGGCATCTGCTGCGCCTGATAGGCAGCATGATAGGGAGCAGGGGCAACAAAAGGCGGATGGGGGCGCAGCCAGGACAGATGCACAAACCAGGGCTGTTGCCCCTGGCTGGCGATGTAGTCCATCGCCCGCTGACTCAAATAAGCGGTTTCACTGTGTTCGGCGGCATAGGGTGCGGCAGGAAAGGTCATCCCCTTGCCGTCCACAGGATCACGCTGATAAATCTGCATAAAGTGTTCTGGCGGCGGTACCTGGTACCCCTGCCTCGCTAAGTATGCCAACCACTGCGGTGGCTGTTCACCAAAGAGCTCCCCCACTTCATAGCCGGGCAACACCTGTTCATAGGTCAACCAGGCGGGATCACCTGGCGCCAGGCTACGGGGATCCTGGGCCGTATCGGTATAGCCAAACAACATGGGTCGGTAGCCTAGTTTGGCGACCTCTAATGCCATATTGGTAAAGCGCTGATCAAGAGGAGAGCCATTACGACACACCCGATGGCGATGCTGATACATACCGGTGTGGATGGAGGCTCGCGATGGGCTGCAGGGGGTAGCTTGGGCATAGTGACGGGCAAAAAGTACGCCTTCAGCCGCCAATTGATCCAGATGAGGAGTCCGCACCACAGGATGTCCCAGTGCTGACAAGCAGTCCCCCCGCCATTGATCAGCGGTAATAAAGAGTACGTTTTTAATCATCCGAACTTCCTTGCAGGTTTGTAGGCAGGGTTGAGGCTGGACTAAGGACTGGGTTGAAGCATCCTGCCGAGCGGAGGATCGCCACACCAGTACCAGAATGGGCTCAGTTTGCAGTCCAGTTTAGCGGGATCGATATAGCCTTTAGTGGTAAGGAAGAGTAAAGCCCTTGCTGAAACAGCATTCAGGGTAAACCCTTAATATCGTCAACTCGCTTCACAACCAAAGGACTACCCATGAGCGCACTTCTCCAGTCACAACTACAAGAGGGGATACTGCATTTACAACTGCAGCGCCCCGATGCCTACAACGCCCTGTCATTAGAGCTAATGGATGCCCTGCTCAACACCTTACAACAGCAGATGGATAATCCAGACTTACGGGTCGTCGTCATTAGTGGCAGTGGCCGTGGCTTTTGCGCAGGCCATGATCTGCGCCAACTCACCGCTCAGGATGAGCCAGCCTATCATCAACAGACATTCAATCGCTGTGCTGAGCTGATGCAGGCCATCGTCAACTTCCCGCTACCGGTCATTGCCTCGGTACATGGGGTTGCCACCGCCGCTGGCTGTCAACTGGTTGCCAGTTGTGATCTGGCGATTTGTGCCGATAGCGCTCGCTTTGCTACCCCAGGGGTGAACATCGGCTTGTTTTGCTCTACCCCCATGGTCGCCCTGAGCCGTAGCCTGCAAAGCAAACATGCAATGGAACTATTGCTAACCGGGGAACTGATTGATGCCGAACGGGCAGCGATGATGGGACTGGTCAACTGGGTCGTGGCTGAAGCAGAACTTGTCAGTGCGACCCAAGCCAAAGCCGCCTTAATTGCCGGCAAATCCCGCGCTACCCTGCAATTGGGGAAAGCCGCTTATCGCCGTCAGCAAGCCCTGCCCTTAGCCCAGGCGTATCAACTGTGCAGCCAAACGATGGTGGAAAACCTACAATTAGCCGATGCCAAAGAGGGCATCGATGCCTTTCTGCATAAACGCCCGCCTCAATGGCAGCATCGCTAAGCGTTACAAACTTGCCCATGCCTGGCGTAACCCCAGCGCATGGGCCAGGGCAAATACCAGGCACACCGCCGAGCTCCACCATAAGAAGGTATCAATCTGCTCCGGTACTAATAACCAACCGGGTAAGACAGCCAAACCCCGCAGGGCATAAATCAGCGTCACCAGCAGTAGCACCCCTTTACGCCAGGGCAAAGGCAGCAACCAACCCGCCGCCGACCAGGCATAGGCTGCCCAGGTGGCTAACACCAATGCAATGGCCAAGGTCAGCGCTGCGGGATACCAACTCCCCGCCTCAGCCATCACAGCCATCTCTTCTCCGGCACCAAAAAACCGATACCAGGGGCCACCACCCCAAATAATCGCCAGGTGTAACAAGGCTGCCAGGGCACTTAATGCCCCGGCGAAGACTAACCAGGATGAATGGATAGGACGCACGACTTCCTCCTTGAAGCAGTTGAACATACTGAGGGTCAGATTACTTCTAACAGATCCGCCGCCAGCAAGGGTTCCGCCAATTCGGCGGCACGCCATATGGGGATGGTGATTTTTTCCGCAATCTGCAGCAGATCACGACTGCCATCAGCATAGGCGATCAGGTTCATCATGTCGCGCACCTGATAGCCCGAGGTATGGGTACAGAGGGTAGGATAAAGACCACGCTTACCCAGCTGAGGCTCTCCCAATACCTTGACCCGCAAGCGTTGATTAGCCTCTAACCCAGCCAGAATACGCTGCATCACGGCAAAACCACCGCCTAGCCCCTTAGGGGTAATCAGGCTCAAATCATCCAGTGAGGTATGGTACTCCGGGTAACAACCATATTTACTGCGCATTACTGTTGCCACCGGTAAGTCCACCCCCGGGGCACAGAGTTGTCGCTCATTCGAGCCACGCTCCAGGTAGCTATAACGCTTAAAGCCCGGCGCATAATGCTGAAGCACATGCAATGCCATGCGATCGGCTAGAGTATCCTCTGCCCGTGAGGGTAAATACGAATAGGTACGCTCATCGCCGATGCAAGAGAGGTTAAACCCTGCCAGCGTATGGCGTTGCAAATGGGGTAAATGCTTAGACAAATAAACCAGAGCCCCCAGGGTTTCCGGCACCAGAATCAGGCGGTAGCTATAACGCCGCTTGGGCAAGGAGGCCAGCCAAGCCATCAGATAGCTGGCGACACAGGGGCCGGACAACTCATTATTAGCCATACTGGGGTGGCAGATATAACTGGAGAGCAACACCTCATCCGTCGACTCCCCCGCGAGCAACAACTCCCCATAATTTAATTGCCCGGGAGCCAGTCGGCTTTTAATCACGGCACGGTATTGGCCAGGTTTGAGCTGGTCTCGTTGTTGCTGGCTTAAACAAAAACCCCAGCGTCGTTGGTAGTAGGAGGTGACATAGGGAATTGCCGTAGGCAAGTCAGGGCGTGAATAAAGGTGAGGCTGTAGCTCCTCCAGGCTCAGGTACTGGTCAACCGGCTCGGAATAACCCACCACATGCAAGTTATGCCAGCGACTATCAACGATCACCTCACCATCCGGTCCCTGCAGATAGCCATATTCCAACTGCCACTCATCCGGCACTGTCCAATCGAAAGCCTGATAACCAGTAGGTACCGCAGAAACCACCAGCTCAGGCAGCAATTCCTGCAACATCGAGAGACTCTGGCGCACCCCCGGGCCGGTCAAACTACGGTTGAGCGGATAAAGCTTGGTTGCCAGGGCATGAATCGCCGCCCCAACCTGTTCTGCATCCTGCCAGTTCAGTGCGGCACTCATGCCATCTGCTCCTCAACCAACTCAACGATGTGTCCCAGAGGGCTGAGAAAAAACTGTACCCGTGCCCCTGCAAAGGCCACCGCTGGCTGGGCTGGCCCCAGGGGTAAATGCCGCTGCTGACGCAAATGCTCGGCGCCTGCTTCGATATCCCTGACCCGATAAGCCAGGTGATTGAGAATATTGCTGCGTTTCGCCAGCGCATTGGCAACCGGACTGCCCTCCTCACTGGGAGCCACTAACTCATAACATAGTCCCTGGGTATCCCAGCCAAACTGCACCCAGACTTTCTGCAGCGGATCTTGATACTGCGGCGAAAAGCGCTCAATCCCCAGACTTTGCTGCAAATAGGCTCGCCCCTGGGCCAATTCAGCCACCACCAGCCCCAGATGATCAAAACGTAGTGTCAGCGGATCAGTTGCCATGATTTGCCCCCTCACGAATCAAGCCATTAGGCTGCTGCGCGACTAACGCTGCTGCACTTTGATAGAAGTCCTGACAACGCACTGACCATACCGGTAATCGCCCACACAGGCTGCGTTGCCAGAGCCCCTGTTGCTGCATCCTTTGCTGTAAAAGACGCAAATCCACCTGGGTGGCACGCTCGGTATCCCGCACCAGATAACGGCTATGCCAGGGACGCAGCCGCCCCTGGTGATCACAAAGCTGCCCTTGGAAGGTTTTGTAATAGCGGTAATCCACCCCCAGGCACTGTTCGACATAATGGGTGAAGGTAATGCGATCCGCTGCGCAGGCCAGCCCCAATAAACGGGCATTATGGTGATGCAGCCAGGCAAACAGTGACTCCTCCCCAAAGCAATCATGGTTCTCCTGCACGCTAAGCGATGTGGCGGCGGCACCGCTGACCGCCACACTAAAGATTGGCTCCAGAGTACGCAGTACACCCGGCCGCTGACGGAAGGCCTCGCTCAACATGCCCACCTGACTAGGGGTGTGGCGCACATCAAACACCTCCCCTTGGGTCAGGCTGTAACTAAAGCTTGGCAAAATCAATGTGCCTGTTGGTCCCAGACGCTGCTCCAACTGGCGAAAAAGTGCTTCTATTCCCTCAGCCCCCAGACCAAACTGCGCCACTAACATGGCATCGCCATGCACCATCAGCACCTCGCCTGCCTGCACAGCTAGCGCATCCAGGGTATGATCCAGGGCCTCCTGCAAAGCGCGCAACGAAGAAGTATCAGACACTCGTCACGCCCTTCGCCTGTAACGCCGCCCGGATCTGCGCCAGGGAGCGACACTCACTGAGCTCCTCCGGCTCAAAACGCACTTCATAGTGCTGTTCAATCAGGAGCATCAGATTAAAGTGTCCCATGGAGTCCCATGCCGCAAAGCTCCCCATCGCCAGATGCGGATCTGCGCTATCAAGCTGCGCCTCGGGAAACTGCTGTTGCAACAAGGCAATCAGACTCATGCTGTTCTCCATTTCCTACTTAAATGTTAATCGCTCAACCAGGTAATACAGTCTGGTTGACGAGCGGACAGATCCACCAGGCTCACCCAGGCCACCTCCACCTGTGGCTCCGCTAACAGCGCAAACTGCTGTGCCAACGCCTGACGCTCCACTTCATTGAGCGGCTGCTGGGGTAGCGATTGCCAGAATAACTGAGCGGGGGCATTACGCGGCCCTGGGCAATAGGATAACAGCAAGCGCTGCCCCCCTAGATGCTGCAATACCTTAGCCAATTGCGCCAGCACCGCCTCTTCCAACCGCCGCCCTAATACCCGACAACTCAGTACCAGGGTATCCAGCCAGTAATCACCAGGCTGCTGGCAAGGACGTGCCAATACCAACGCGGTTAAACCATGCTGACCAAAACGATCCTGCAAGCTGGCCAGATACACCGCGGCCCCCTCGGCCTCCGCCTGAAGCAGTTGGCTGCGTTGATGGCGCAGCAGGTTAAGATTGAATTGATTGGTCTTCAGACAAAGCTGCTCCGCCCGCGCCAAACAAGCGTGATCAAGCCGCTGCCAACCGGCTTGCATCTGTAACGCTGTCAGATAATCGCCCTCCTGCAGGCTAGCCGCCAGCTGCTGCGCCTGGGCGCGAAGCTGATACTGCTCGCCACGTTGCTGATCTTCCTGGCTGTAAGTCAGGCTTTGCAGGCTGGTGAGGGAGGCTAACGCCTCCGGCCAATCCCAGATCGCCGCAGGTGGTTCCACTACCTGCACCTGGGGTAACTGTGCTCTGACTTCTTCCCGCTCAACCGGGTTATCGTCCCAGAACACCAATGCATCCAGCCCTACCCCCAGTTCCGCTGCAATACGCTGTAATCCCTGCGACTTGGGCTGCCAGTCAATCGCGGCGGCACTAATATGGGTAGGCTTAAGTTGCATACCACTGTGCTGCTGAAAAACCTGCCACACATCTTCGGCCTGATTTTTGGATGCCAGCGCCAGCAACACACCGCGCTGTGCCAGCCAGCGTGCCTGGCGCTGGAAATCTTGATAGGCTCGCCCCGCCCCATCTTGGCCTAGCTGCAGATTTGCCAGGCCGTCCTCACCTACAACGCCCCCCCAGAGGGTGTTATCGCAATCCAGTACCAGCACCTTGCGGGCCGACTGAATCTGGCGTTGCAGTAGTACCTGCAGCCAAGTCGCCAGCAGACGCAGCCCCGCCATGGAGAAATAACAGGAAGCCAGATAGCGATTACGGTTATCCACCAGCTGCTGACGCCCATGCTGGCGTAACCACTGCGGTAAGGCGAGATTACCAAGCCCAGGGTGGCTGAGCTGCAACTGTGCTAAATGCTGATCAAAACGTTGCTGTAACAGTGACAGCAAGGCCTGCTGACGCTGGGCACTCAAGGGGGATAACACTTGTAAGTCCAGCGCCCCGAGCCAAAGACGACGCTGGGGGCAATGTTGCAGATGCTGACGCAACGGCAATAACAAGGGTGTCAACCAGGCATCGATTAAGTCAGGCCAGCTAGCCTGGGGCTGCGCTAACCAGTCCTCTCGCGTCGCCTCGGGCAATAAATCATCCCAACACCAGATCACCAACCAAGTGGCCTCGGCCTGCGCTGCACTTTCCCCTGTAACCGTGGCCTGTAATAACGCCTGAGCCCAGTCACCGTAATCGCCAAAGTCTAATTGCCAATCAGTCTGTAACGGTTGCCAGGCCAGGTTACCCGGCATCAGATTGGTGGTGCTGGCCAGCCGCAATAACGGCTTTAACTGTTTGGCAGTGGGCTCGGTTACCTTCGCCTGCACCTCGGACTCCTTAAAGTCGGGTTAACGAAAATCAGCTTAACTGACATAAGGCCAACAATGGGTATAACAAACCCCATCGAAAACGCTATCCTAAACTCCGCCTGTATCGGCTGATAAGCATTGAAGTTTAAAGACTTTTTGCCGATAGCAGGAAGCAGCAGGTTGCCCTTTAAGCCCCAGCAAGCAGATAAGGCATGGAAATGAACGATCAGTACTTTCTTCTCAAAGCGCTCAGTAACTGGCAGCCGCTGCACATTCATAGCCCTAGCCCCCAAGCTCCCACTGACAGCCTTTCCTGCTTATCCCAAGTACTGGCCTTAGCCCCCAGCGTAACCGTCATCAGCTTTGATGTGTTCGATACTCTGCTACGCCGCGACGTTGAACCACCGCAAGCGGTTACCCGCTTGCTGGCCGACGAATTGCATTACTTGCTGGCTCAGCAAGGTTACTCACTAAGCCAGCAAGAGCTACTCAAACTGCGCGAACAGGCTGAAAATCAGGCGCGCCAACAGGGCTTAGAGCAAGGGCTGGATGCGGAGTGTCGCCTTAGTCAGATCAGTGCAGGCTGGCTACAGCGGATTGCTGAGTGCGCCCCAGCAGCCACACTGCCAAGCAGCACAGACTGGAGCCAGCGTGAAGTCGAGCTGGAGTGCCAACGCCTAAGCCCCATGCCCGGAGCACTGGACACTCTGCAACAGCTCAAGGCCCAGGGTAAGACACTGCTGGCTATCTCCGATATGTATTTAGAGCAGGCACAGCTGGAATATCTGCTTGAACACCATGGTTTGCTTAGCCTGCTTGATCGGGTGATTGTTTCGTCTGCGCAAGGGCTCAGCAAAGGCTCGGGGCGCTTGTTCAGCCAACTGCAACAGGCTGGTGTGCTTCCCCCGAACAGCCTGCATATTGGCGATCATCCGATTGCCGATGTACAACGCCCTCAAGCCCTGGGTATCGCTGCCAAACTGTTATTCATCCCGGACGAGGTAAAGCGTCGTCGCCAGCTGGAATTGGCCCAGCGCGCGTGGCAACACTATGGCGATGCCAGCCACCTCTGGCCTAACCAACACCAGCCTGAGCAGGCTATTGCCCGCATTGGTTACCAACGCCTGGGCCCCATCTTTACCCTGTTTGCCGCCGAACTCGTGGATTACAGCCTGAAGCAGGGCATCAACAAGCTGCACTTCCTCGCTCGGGATGGTTACTTGCTCAAACAACTGTTTGGACGCCTGTTTCACGGCTTAGCGATCAGCCGTCACCTGCCGGCTCCGCAGTGTCGCTATCTCTACCTCAGTCGGGCCAGTTCCCGTTTCGCCGCCCTGACTAACTATCGTGAGGAGTTAGCCTCCCTGGCCCAACGGGTTAATCGCCAACAGGGAGTATGGGCCTTGCTAGCCACCCTGGGGCTGGATGCAGACAGCTACCGCCAGGAGATCGACACCCTTCTTGCCCAGCACAATCTAGCCAGTGACCCCACCTGCACTAGTCTGGAGAAAAGTAGTGAGCAGATGAAGTGCCTGCTCAATAGCTCAAGTTTGATGGCACGCATCAGCCAGGATTTACAGCACAAGCGCCAGTGCCTGGCTGACTACCTGCAACAGGAAGGTTTATTTAGCCACAGCCAAGACACCCAACTATTGGTCGATATTGGCTGGAATGGCTCGATTTTAAGTACCCTTGAGCAGGCTTTTGCCGAACGACCTGACTTCCCGCCGCTGCACGCCTATTACTTTGGGCGCCTCTATGGCAGCGAGGTCAAGCACATCAAGCTATTACCAGGATACGCCTTTGACGAACGCCGTCCCCAGCCCATTGAGCAACTGATTAATCAGTGTCGCGAACTGTTTGAAGTGGCCACCTCCTCCCTGGAAGGCAGCGTACTAGACTATCAGCGCCAAACTGATGGCCGGGTACAACCTATATTAGCCCCCTGCAGTTTGAGCGAGCATGAACAACAGGCCATTCTGGCCCTGCAACAGGGCATTTTGGCTTGGTGTGATGACTTTGTTCTATTCAGCAATCGTTTTGGCTTCCGTCCCCAGGCGTTACGCCCACAAGCCTTACTGGAGGCCACACGCTTACTGAGCGGGCAACAGCCACAAGAGCTCGAACAGCTCGCGGCCCTACAGTTTGACCTGAGTTGGGGCAGTGGCAGCCGAGTCAGCCTCAAGGAATACCTGGGAATAGGCAGCCAGCCCGCCAATCAACTGCCCGCCAGCCGACCACAACCACTGCAACTGGACAACAGCCAGGGGGCGCAACCTAGTCAGGCCAACCCACAAAAGTTGTTCGAGAAAATTCACCTTTTTGTCGAGGCTCTCAAACTGG
This sequence comes from Balneatrix alpica DSM 16621, assembly GCF_000619885.1. GTDB lineage: Bacteria > Pseudomonadota > Gammaproteobacteria > Pseudomonadales > Balneatricaceae > Balneatrix > Balneatrix alpica. The sequence continues at coordinate 109,394 of NZ_JHUZ01000015.1, forward strand.
AAGGCCCACTGGCCTTTTATGGCGTTGGCACCAGCGCCTCATTGCTGGCCCCCCTAGTGCACGAGCAAATCCGTTACTTTGTCGATGGCAACGCCAGCCTGCATGGCCAACAGTTTTTGGGCAAACCCATTCAGCCGCCAGAGGCTGCCATTGCAGATAATGACATCACCTTGGTGATTACCCCTATTGGTCGCAAAGAAGTACTGAGCAAGCGGATTGCCGGTCGTCAGGGCAAGACCCTGTATTTAGATGATTTTTTATAACCAACAGGCACAAAAACGCAGCCTGTCACATCAACCAGTGCTGCTGTGCAGGCTGCTGGATATCTAACTGCGCCTGGGCATAGCTGCTTGGGTTGCCGATATCACGCAGATAGCCTGGGTTTTCCCACACGGCTATTCGTCCCATTAATGCCGGAATCACCTGGGTGCTGATATCCAAGGCCTCAACCGTAGCAAAATGCTGCTGGAGCCAGTCGGCAAATTCGGGAGCCAGGCAATACACCGCAGCATTGGCCAGATTAGAGGGTGGGTTTGCCACCTTTTCATGGAAAGCAACCACACGCCCCTGTTCAACTTCAACAATGCCGCAGCTTTCAGGAGTCGGGGTGCGGAATAGCATCATCGTCATCAAACAGTCAGCCGGCCTCGCCTGATGCGCGGCAAAAAACGCCTGAAAATCGCACAAACAAAGATTATCCGCATGGGCCAGCAGAGTATCCTGACCACGCCAGAACCCCAAGTTGGCCTGCAGCGTTCCCCCTGTACCCAATAACTTTGGCTCCCAGGCCTGCTCGGGGCAAATACCATAGGGCTGGCTGGCCAAATAAGGACGCACCACCTCAGGCAAATAATGCAGGTTAACCAGGACATCCTTGACTCCAGCTTTACTGAGTAGGCGGAACCAGTAATCCAGCAACGGCTGTCCACCGATATCGACCATGCATTTGGGAACCTGGTCCGTCAGCGGACGCAGGCGGGTGCCCAGTCCTGCAGCCAACAATAACGCCTTCATATAGGTATCACTTCCTGACGGTTAATCGACACTTAGCCTTCCACAAAAGCAGCAGTAAGGCCCCGTTCGATTTCTTCCAGACTGAGGGGAATGTTGCCCACTCGCCCGACCTGACAAGCTGAAGCAAGGGAGCCAATCAATGCCGCCTGCCAAATGTCAGCACCCGCCACCAGCGCCATGGAAGCCGAGGTCAGCATCGCGTCTCCCGCGCCAGCAGGATCAACCGGGTTGGTATTCAGAGCCGGTAACTCATCGGTATCCCACTCGCCACTGCTCATTTTGGTACGAATCAACACCCCTTCCGCCCCTAAGGTGACAAATAGGTGTTTGGCCTCCAACTGATCCCCCAAGGCCGCGGATACCCGCACCAAGCCATCCTGAGCATTATGGGTGGTCAAGCGCGCTTCGTGTTCAGTGGGAGTCGCTAAAAGTACCTGACGGAATTTATCCAGATCCCCCACCTGAGAGGATGACTGGCTATCAGCCACATAGGGCACCCCCTGCTGACTGCAGAGCATGGAAATGTCCTGCACCACACTGGGAGACAGGAAGCCATAATTAAAGTCAGAAAAAATCACCAAATCATAATGCTTGGCTTGCTCTTGAAAACGCTCCAGCAGGGTTTGACTTAATTCTTTAGATAAATCCTGCTCAAGGAAGTCATTCACTCGCAGCAGGGTCTTACCTAATGCTCGATAGCGTTTTTTCACTGTGGTTGGACGAATAGGGTCGACCAATAGTGTGGGCTGTACGCCAAAAGCAGCCAGTTTCTCCCGTGCGAAAGCTGCAGCAGGGTCCTCCCCCACCACCGAATAAAAATCCACCTCAGCACCCAAGCCACGGGCATGGGCTGCAACAATCCCCGCCCCTCCCAGATAACGATTGAGTTGTTGCGGTGTTACTACGATGGTGGGATCTTCCCGCGACATCCCCACCGGCTGGCAGTCCTGGTACTCATCAACGATCAAATCGCCAAGCACCGCCACCTTTAGCCCCTGAAAACCTTGCAGTACCTCCATCAGGGAAGGCAAAGAGCACTGATGGCGACGCAAATAAGGCAAGGTTAACTCCGCCTCCAGCCACTCCAGTGGATCATAGGCGCGGCGCATATAAGGTAGGGAAGAGACAAAGCGCTCGCCGGAACTAAAGAGCAATTTCGTGCCGAGACGCTCAAGTAGCTCGGTCTCTGGGTTAGGCTGGTTTTGCCATTCTTTACCCTTGACCACCACCTGAGGACGAATACGCTCCAGCCACGCCTCTAAGTCGTCTTTAATCAGGACAATCTCCTGTACCAAGTCGAGGCAAGATAATGCCTGCCAGCGTTCCTCATTACTGAGGAAAGCGCCGGGGCTTGAGCTTTGGTCATTTAGACCTACCACCAGGTAATCCCCTTGCTCAGCGGCAAAGCGGATAAAACGGAAGTGACCTGGGTGCAGCACATTAAAGTCACCATAAATCATCACCACTCGTTTACCTTGCTGCTGCACCGCTCTTAGCTGAGCCAAATCCAGTAATTTAACCATGGTGTTTCACTCACTGTTGCCTTGCATCTGCGCTAATAACGGAGCCAAAACACACTCTGGCTCCACAGCAGCAGACCAGCCTTGCGGCCAATGATTAATCATCGAAGAAAAGGGTAATACCGAGACGCCAGCCGAGGCCGCAGCAATAGGCTCGATCCAGGCCGGGTCTAAGCCCAACTGTTGCAATAACCACTGCCCGGCCTCGGCATAGGACAGGTTACGACTACCGGAAAGCTGAAAGATGCCTCGCGCCTGCTGTGCCAAGAGTGCAGCGACACAGCTTTGCACACTAGCCAAAGAAACCGGCGCCATATACAGATCACTAAACAAGCGGCAAGACTCTTGCCGCCGTGCCGACTCTACACACTGTTGCAAAACGGGGAAACGCTCACCCAACACCTTGGTTAAGCGCAGGATAGCGGCCTGGGTGTGATGATTAAGCAAATGCTGCTCAACCTGATACTTGCACTCGCCATAGTAATTGGCCGGCTGGCAGGCATCGGTTACCCGGTAATCTGGCCGCTGACCTGCAAACACCATATTGCTGGAGAGATACACCACCTGCATCCCTAATTGCTCGGTGTAATCGAGCAGCTCACAGGTACGGCGTACATTTAACTGATAGGCGGCCTCAGGATTGGCCTGATAATCCGCCATTTTGGTGGTAGCAGCACAAAACACCAGCCGCGCACCGGCATAGGGTGATAATGCTTGCCAACTCGTCGGCTCAGCTAAATCCAGGTACACAGACGCCCGGGGGCGACGACTGGTTCCCAGCGCATTCACTAGGCTGTTAACCAGTGCCTGGCCGATATAACCATCACTGCCAAGCACTAGCGTTGGTATAGAGTCTTGTTGCACAGACGTTTCTTCTTCAAAAAGGAACCACCCCAATGGGGGACATTGCTCCTTTTATCGACTCAAGCACGCGCTTCTTTAAACTCAGGCACTGATACGGATCAAAGCCCGCACCAGTTGCCGTCGTTCCAAAGCATCCAGCGCCTCATTAATTTGCTCAAGTGAGAAGCTATGGGACAGTAATTTTTGATAAGGAAAGCCCTGGCGCACAAACAACTCAGCCAAACGCGGCACATCCTGATCCGGCTGGCTTGCGCCTCCCCAGCTGCCTTGAATGCGTTTACCGCAAATCAACTCAAAGGGGTCCAGGCTAATCCGCTGCTCTGCAGGCGGGTGAGAGGCAAATAAACAGAGTCCCCCACCCCGCTTCACCATGGCAAAACCCTGTTCAATCGTTTGGGCAGAGCCGGCTGCCTCCAGGCAGTAATCGACCCCTAAACCACCAGTTAAGCCACGCACTTGCTCAACTATTTCAGGCCCCGCGCTCAGGGTATCCGTCGCGCCGAGCTGCTTGGCCAACTCCAGTTTGGCGGGTTCGGCATCAATGGCGATCACCTGAGCAGGACTAAATAACTGCAGGGCAATCAAAGCGCTCAGCCCGATCCCACCCAGGCCCAGTACCGCTACCCGAGCACCCGGTTCAGGTTTAAGCTGATTCATCACCATCCCCGCTCCTGTCGGCAGAGCACAACCAAAGAGCACCGCTAAGTCCATCGGAATCCCAGCAGGCAGAGGCACACAACGATTCTCGGAAGCAACGGTCAGCTCACTGAAGGTCGTTACCCCACCGGCATTGATGGTACCAATCGGCGACTCATACTGGCTCCCGCCAGCTTCTTCACCTTGTCCCCGAATCCACCCCAATACCACCTGATCACCTGGCTTAACCTTGGTCACAGCCGAACCCACTGCCAGCACCTCACCACTGCCTTCATGGCCAAGCATATGGGGCAAATAAGGATCGGCACCACGATGGCCACGAGCCTCCATTACCTGACTATGACAAAGGCCAGCATAGTGCAGGCGTACCAGCACCTGTCCCGGCTTTAATGCCGGCACTTTAACCTGCTCAATAATCTGTAAAGGTTGACCCAGCTCAGTCAGCACGGCCGCACGGAAGGTCTCAGGAATCATTGGCATCCACCTAGCCCGTTTAAATGAAAATGTGAAAGTTGTACCAGGGTATTGGCATTGGTTTGACGCATGTGTTCGCGGAGAGCCAAGGCCCCTTGGCGGTGCACTTCTGGCTGCCAGCCCTGCAATACATGCTCAACTAACTGCTGTGGAGAGCAGGCATCCAAATCAATGACCATGCCAGCATTAAAGCGCTCAACCAGCTCAACCGCTGCACGCCAGGTACGATCGACAATGACCGGAATCCCAGCCGTGATATAACCAATTAAGCGGGCGGAGTGAACGAGATTAACGTCAGGACAGCGACGTAAATAATCCAGGGTATTTAGACACATCCAACCATAATCAAAGCTTGCCAGTTGTGGCAATAACTCGGCGAGTGGCTGGCAGCGGTGATAGCCTTGCGCAAAAATTCGCATTTCTTCACTAAACAACTCATCCTCACGCTCATTAGGGTGCAGCGAGTTATACACTTCAAAGTGCACGCGAGCATCTTCCGCCAGCATCGCCAGTAGGGGACCAAACTCGTAAATCGGCCACTCTTCTGGACGCTTCAGCGGCGCAACTGGTCCGGCGTAAACCAGACGTGGTTTACCCCCCTTGCGTACGGGCTGGCTGACAGGATGAAGAGTAAAGTTGTGAAAATAGACTTGGTAGGACGCTTGCGCCTGTCCCTCCTGCAAGATGGCACGCCATGCCTTGCCATCGCGCTTACTTAATAGCAATGGCAAATGGCGCAGGCTGTACAACTCCCCTATCCGTCCGGCATCAACCAATGCGCTGGTGGCAGAGTGCAAAGGCTCCACAAAGTGATTGCTATAAAACAGTGACCAGTCATAAATCTCATGGCTGATGGGTAGATGCGCAAACGCCTGCTTAACCAACATCGCCAGATAGTTATCCGCATGAACACTCGCCACATGGATCGACTCGGGCTGAAAAAATTCAATGCAGTAGCGCAGTGCATCCTGACTGCAAAATAGGTTCAGACAAGGATATGGGGTTTTCATCCCGGCGAAAAAGTTAGGGTTGCCCAGGTACAAGACCTGTGTTTCAGCGACGGGAAACAGCTGGGTAAGCTCGGCTTGTTGAATAATGCTAATCCCAGGATTAGTTGTAACGATTACATGCTTAACCTGAGCGGGAGGCAGTGCCCCTTGCTCCAAACACCCTAACCACTGGGGTTGCAGCCATTTTTCCTTATGGATTTGCCACCAGGCTAAAAACTCCGGCTCGGTAAACACGCCCCTTACCTGGGCATCGGCAATCCCTAAATCAGCCAAATTTTGTCGCAATAAGGGCTCACGACTAGGATGTAATACCAACACGCCCTCGACGCGCTGCAACCATTGCTCATCCAATAACTGCTCTGGCCGAATACTCGTCAGACCCTGCCATTGGCTATCGGCCTTGGCTGCTCGATCCAGCACACAGACCACCCTTTCCCTGACCCGACTGTCCGCTTGCTGCAAAAAAGCTTGAGCCAATGCACCACCGGGATAGATAGCAAAGCGCTGAAACGGTAGGTATTCAGCAAGATAAGCCAGTGCAATTTCAAGATGACGAGGCGCAGCCCAAAACTGACGCAGCTGCTCCCCTACGTAGTCAAAATAAGGGGCTGGTTCCGCCAGACAAGCCTCTGGTAGCGTGGCATAGGGGGCGGTCAGATGGCCCAACTCATCCACAAGGGGACGCACATCTCGATGGCCACTACATTCCCTCCCTCGCGTGGGAAGCAATCTAAAACGCGTGATGTCCTGTGCTTGCATTAGCCTGCTCCCGATATCGCGGGAGCCTGGAGCTGTGCTAAAAAATCCTGCAAACGCCCCACATGTTGGCGGATATCATAGCGATGGCGCTGTTGCCAAGCCTGATCACAAAGCTGCTGCCACTGGGGAGAAGACATGATTGCCGCCAGACGCCCCACCTCGGAAAATTCCATCTGATACAAGCTACCCTGATAAAGACGCTGATAGCCCCAGAAATCCCTTGAAGCCAAGACCGGCAACCCAGCCGCCGCATACACCAGTGAAGAGGTAGCGACCGAGGTGGTGGCAAACATCTTAAAAGCCTCCTGCATGAATAGATCAGTGCACTGGGTCGATATTTTGTAAAACATCTGGTGATAAGACAGAGCAAAGCCACCATGACAACGCCGAATACTCTCCACTAAGGCTGCAGGATCACGAATCGGCTCATGCACAATTAAAAAGGGCTTAATTGAGTCAGGCAGGGTGTCAATAAAAGCGCGAGTTGCTGGAGACATGCCGGCGTAATAGTGCAAATAAATCCCCTGCTCCAACACTTGTCTGGCCACTTGAGCCAAGGGAGCACGCGAAGGCTCATTAAACTCACTAAACAGCATCGACAGGGCAGCAAGATGAAAGCCATCTTCATATCGCTCCTGCTCCAGCGCAGGACTTGCATGACCAAAACGATAAAGATGCAACCTAGGCACCTCAGGGATCAGAGCATTCTCAACAAAAGCCCCCATTTCCTCCACCGAAGAGCTGTATATCACCCCCTGACAACGCTGCATCATCTGGCGATATGCCCGGGCCGTAACAGCATCCCACTCGACTTCATCCAACCCACCTTTAATCGGGTCATAGAGCATCTGTACTTGCACCGCTCTCGGTTGCCACTGGGCAATCACCGCTGACAAAGCCGCACCACTGAGATAGCAATAAGCTGCGCGGCGCATATTCCATTGAGGATGAATATAACTTTCGATGTTAATCAACAAACGTTGATCACTGAGCTTAACTTGCTGCAAAACCTGCAATAACTGCGGAAAAGTCAGCAGATGACTCACATCAGCAGGTACCTGATCCACACTGATAATGGAATAGCCCAAATTTTGTGACAACCCGCCTAGCCAAATCACTTTGCGGCCTTGTTCACGTAGGGCCCTAAAAGTTTCAATCCAGGTAGTAGTGAAATATTGACTGACAATAATGACCGCTTGTGGATGCTGCTCAATACTTTGACAAGCCTCCTCCACCTGTTGCTGGGATTGAGGTAAGGGGAGGTATCGATGGACCAAATCGGCAATCGTTATCGTGTGCTCAGCAGGAAAGCGCTGCTGAAATAGTTCGATCACTTTTTCTGTGATAGTCGGGATAAAGTACCCTGTTTTTTCCACTTCCAGCTCTGGCAACTCATCAGCAGGCAAAATACTGATACCCTGCCAAACCCGACCCTGTTTTAAATTATCCAGCAACACTATCCGGGGAAATGCCGCCTGCAGATAAGGCAATATTGACTCGACATAATCCGGGCAAGGGCCCAGTACCAACGTATCAGTTTGCCCATTGCCCAAAAGCTGCCGTAGCTCCTCGACACTAGCTGTAGCAATAATAGCTTGCACTCGATCGTAGTGAGAAAGCCGTAACAGGAAATCAATCTTATCTGTTAGCCAATATGCATCCTCTATATGGCAAGCCTCACAAGAAGCAACAAGGTTTTCTTTAAAAGAGTGCATCATCACTCACTACTCATAATTATGAAATTGGGCGTCTTGGTTATAAAGGTTTAAATCACTTTCTGTATCAACTTCACCCCACACCCCATTGTAAGGGACACCCTGTATCCACCCTGACCCTTTGGTAATCAACTGCTGCAACATACCTGTTATATGCATTTTAGCCACTTCTTCATCACTAAATGTTGTACATAACTTTTTAACCAATTGCCAACCTACTGGGGTCATTTTAATTAAACCCATATATTGGCCATCAACCTCTTCATGCGAAGCAATTTTATCGCCTATTTCAATCACTTTATTTTGATCATCAAGCTTAAAACTTTCTGCATCATCTAGAGGATTATCAAACCTTCTCTTCCATAGCTGCCACCAGTTCTCATCATACAGAACAGCAATATCCGCAGAGCTTTCGGCTAGACTTTTAACTGCAGCAGATGAGTAGAAAATATCAGCATAGCTAATAATACAGGGGTATTCAGAAAGGTATTCATCCGCACAAAAAAGAGAGCGCAGCATATTAGTGGAGCTCCACTTTGGGTTGTGAAACTGGCTACCAGAAAATCCCGAAAATCTATCTGCTAGATATCCCGTAACAACGGCAACATCTTCACACCCACCCAAACGTAAAGAAGTCAGCTGCCGCTCAAATAAACTCATGCCATTCACTTTCAGCATACATTTGGGGACATCATTAGTTATAGTCCCCATACGGCTGCCGCGCCCTGCTGCTAGAATAATCGCTTTCATAATAGCCTCCTAACCAAAAAGCTTTTGCAACCGTAAAACATCATCCTGCTGAAATGGATCTTCACGCTCTGGATGCCACATCCATCCTTGCCATGGCAGCTTATTCGACTCTATGGCTTCGATCACACCATCCTGACATGTAGCAAGAACTCTATAGTCTGCTGGACACTGGGTTAAAGCATATTGATGAAAACTATTCACCTCTTGTTCTATTTCACCGCATAGCCTATGCCGAAGCGCAACATGATTCGAAACCCTTTCAAGATTTGCCCCAGAAAAAACTGCCATAGTTTGCATTCCACGACATATTCCCAAAACAGGAATCTTATTACCCTCAGCCCAAACCAGTAGCTTTCTTTCTAGCAAAAAACGCAAATTCCGTTCCGAGGCATCTCCCCCTCCTGTTAACAAAAATGCCTCCGGCTTAATAGATAGCAACCAACTCTGAAGCTTTTCATTATCAATGCTAATAGCATTAGGAATAGGAAAAGGTAAGTAGCCTGCATACAACAGCCATTGCACCAATTTTTGGTCAGAAGCATCACGAACTTCATTTCGCTCTGAATAAATATCCATGCGCTGTGTGTATACCACTCGCTTCATACTAACGCTTCAACTCTTTTAGCCGCACAATCTATCGATATTACTTTTGCCTTACTCCAAGAAGAAAAAAGAGCCTCACCCACTCCAATAACAGCTGGAATATTTTGTTCATTGGCTCTAATTGCCATATGACTATTGACACCACCATATGCTGTTATCAAACCTGCAATACCATGCGAGAATACCCAGTCATATCCAGGATCAGCACTCTTTATCAAAACTATCTTACCATTAAGGCTTTTTCCCGGCTCTGCTTGCACAGCATCCCCCCTAGCTTGCCCTAAAGTAACATAGTTAGGCTCACACTCCGTCAGCTCAAAATTATAGACATCGTCTGGTTTAGTAATCAGAGAGGGTAGCCACAACTGGCAACTTTCACGATATCTCCTTTTTCCCTCAGATATAGAATCTTCTAGTAAAGAATAAGGATCGTCCCAACCAGAATACAATTTCTGCACACATTTAATATCAGAATATGATAAGTCTTCTACAGAAAAACCTAACCCTTGCCCCCAACGCTTATAAAGAGCAAGTGCATCTGACAAATTCTTAGTAAAAAGAAACTTAGAATACTCTCTAAGCTCTATCGCTGACTTAATAAAATATATCAACTCATCAACGCTCACATTCAATCCATGCTGAATCAAAAGACATCCAATTTTATTTCGATGAGCAGCAGTTAAACAAAATTCTGGTGACGAATCTGGTATATAAGCACAATCAACATGTGAAAAATAAAGAGCTGGAGACTCATCATACCGGGGAGAGCAGATATCATAGGTACCTGGTCTGAGATGACCGTATTCGGACAAAAAATCCTCTTTGCTTTTACAGTGAAAATCATGTGCCATACGCTTACTAACTGTATTAATACTTAGCATAAATGCATGAAAGTCATGCTCTGTAAAAGCCCCCACGTTTACTAGAGATCGCAAGAGTTGAACTGCGATAAACCCAGCTCTAGCCAAGCCTGCAAAGGGTAACGTACCGTAACGCTTACAATCCTCCAAAAGCCAATAAATTTTTGACAAAGGATCAAGCTCAGAGTCTAAAACCCGCTTTCTTCTTTCAACCAAGCTATTAAGTTTATTAGCATCACTCAACCACAGGGCATTTTCAGAACCAATAATTTTGTTTGTCAAAAACAACAGGCTTCTTTTTAGTTCAGCCAGCTCAAAATTTGAAAACCCATGATCAATCAGCTTAGCCAAGCGCATATCAAGATCAAATGAATAACAAGAGAAAACAATCTCAAACTCAACCTTGTCATGCAATGCAGGCATTTTTATTAATGAATCAATATAATAATCAACAAGACGTTCAGCTAACCTGCCCTCAATTTCCTTTGGCAAAAAAGAGTTAAAAGAAACACGCACATCCACAAAAGGCTGCCCACCAAGACTCACAACCAAAGGAAAGCTTCGTAAGTTTTTATATCCGTAATTATTTCTTTGATAGGCCCAAATAGAGTCTGTAATTAAGTCTTGATAAAGAGACAAAGATAATGGGCGCGGCCTAACCCCAATTATTTCAGCAGGATTCCAGTCCGGCATAACACCGAGCACAGTTCTGCTTCCATATAAAAATACATGGGGTTGCTGTACCTGAGTGACTCGTCTATGAATCCTAGACAATAATCTGCTATGAATAAAATCATTAACACAACCACTATTAACATTAAGTGGTCTCACTTGTAACAAGTACAACTCAAATGGGTCTGCACACCAAGCAAACTCAATATCCAATGAATCAAAATCGACAAGATCAGCAAGCTCCTCCAAGAGAGAGACAATATCATCAAACTCTTTAATGCCACAGGCTTTTCCAGCAGCAATAACTTTCGTTCTTGCCAACCCCATGCCTGATGTTACAAGATCAGTATCCCCCTTATCTGAATAATTAATTACTCTATATGGAGAGCCTGTTGATGGATCATGTGAAAAAGCCACTCCCGCTAGCTTGACATTTACTAGCTGTGGCTGCACAAAAACCTCATTATCACCACTATCAGTTTCGTATGAATCTATTACTTTCCCTACCGCGTCATGTATTTCCTTCGCGCCCTGAACATTTTTTAATGATAAGTATGCACCAGCATTCGATCCATAATATGTGTCTTCATCTAGCGCACTTGACCTAACGACTAGTGGGACTTCACCAAAACTCTCTAGAATTCTATTAACATAACAGTTAGGGTCGCACCTCCAAGCCTTGACAGAAAAGCGGACCATAGGTAGCACATTGGCCTTTTGTATAACTTTTCCAACACTCTCTAGCGTTGAAGCCTTGGTCTCAAATACAATCCGCTTTTCTACCATCATCACCACTCTTATCCCTTGCTTTGCGCAACCCACATTCTTGTCGTATAGGGAACTATAATTTCACTTTCTTCGAGAGAGTTTACATATTCTTCTATAAGTTTTATCACATCAATAAAATTATCTTTTGCCTGTCTCGCTAGAGTTGCATGAGAGCGCCACGCCTCAATTAAATCTTCCTTACTCAATCGATGAGTAACACTACCAGAGATAAAGTGTACACCTTCATATAAACCAGACTGCTCTATAATTTCAGTCTGATCCTCTCTACGCTTACCATAACTATAGTCAGACACATTCGATTTAATAATTTCTTCAATAGCATTCTGAACCGGATCATTTAAATCTCTATGATTCCAAAGCAATGCAATCCAGCCTTTTGGCTTCAATAAACGTTTTGCTTCTAACAGTGCCTTTTGTTGATCGCAAACATTAAAAGATGATCCAAAAGTAACTGCGTCATACACACCACTTTCACGCCCTGTCGCTTCTCCAACACCATCATACCAAGTGACATTCTCCCATGATTGAGTCCTGATCACGCCATAATGTCGCATGTCATCATTGGGCTCAACTGCATCAACAGTAAACCCTTCACTTAATAACTCCAATGTTAAATGGGCAACCCCAGCACCTACATCGCATATCCTACTACCTAAATGCAGAGACGATAATTGATAAAATTGCTGCAATGCCTCTTTAGAATATTCTGGTCGTTTAATATAGGCTTTTGCTAATCCAGTATAATCCCACTCAGTTTTCATTCCCCCCCCTCATGTATCCTATAATATCTTCTGCCAAACTAAATATATCAGGCTGGTTTTCCCCAGCCACAACAAAATCTGAACTCTTTGGAAACTCAATCTCTCCTTCCATACCAGGCACCCTACCACCCGAAAATTTCCCAGATAAAGAGTACAATCCTTTCTGATTTCTAATCTTTAATATCTCTAATGGAACATCAAGAAAAACCTCATAATAATCTTGAATATTTTCCCTATTCCAGTCACGAACCATATCAAACATTGATACAGTTGCGCATATTACAAAATGCCCTTGATCTGAAAGCATCTTACACAATTTTGCGTAGAAGAAGGCTAGCCTCTTTCTATCCTCCTTCTCGTATCCCAGCTGAAAATGCAATAAAGCTCCACGAAGGTCATCGCCATCAAGCACAATAGGATTAACCCCGTTGCTGCGAACTTTTTCGGCTATAGCCTTAGCTAGGGTTGACTTTCCCGCGCCCGGTAATCCAGTTATCCAAATGCAGCTCATTTTCCTTCCTAAAGAACAGCTGGAAAAATTCTTATGCTATCTCTCTCAAAGCCTTGCAATGTAAGATCTTTCACAATCTCCGAATAATAAGACGAGGCAACAATAATACTCACACCCTTTTTCGGGACATCATTAATAGAAAGTACAGGCTTACCCAAAAAAAAACTACCAACCTTTCCAATATCAGAATCAATAAAACCTAGAACTTCTTCAGAGAAGCGATAATACTTTAAGCACTTCTCACCTCCTTCACCAGCCCCATATATATAAATCATATCAACCTCACCGGCTTAGGAAGAATGTCAAAATTATCTTTAACAAAACCAATTAAGTTAGATATTCTTGCCGATCTATAACCAACAACAATCTTCTCAAAATCAAAGATATCAGGTAGCTCTACCTTTTTCTCAATATAAGGATAGCCCCAGGCTAACATTTTGTCTCGTGTCAAGTATGATAGCACCGCCTTATCATGATCAGAGAAAAAATCATTATGTGATCGATTCGCCGCCACATTTCCTAACCCTGATATTTTCTCACCATTGTTAATGTATACCCAAGGTTCGCCGCCAAAAGTGCTTTTCAATAAAATAGGATGCCAATCAATTTCTAACCACTCAGCCACTCTTCGCATTGTCAACTCTGGCTCAGCATGGAGCTGCTCAAATTTAAAGCCTTTTATACTGTCATAGTCACCATTAATCGGAGTACCAGAATACAGCATCTGTCGCAACATCCCATACAAATACTCCTCATTAAACCCATATTCATTTATATAATGTTTAATATGCGACCCAAGGGAAATAATAGGATTTCTTATAACATGCAAAATTTTTGCATTAGGAAAGTCTTCTAAAAAATCGAGCAAGTACACTTGATCTGGAGAATGCAACTGGCATGCACATAAACCATCATCTGCAGACTTCCATTCTCTCCCAAGATATAAATTTTCAAAAGAGACATGCAGGGAAAGAAGGAATGAGGCACGGTTAGAAAAACCCCTTTCCTTAAAATCTAAAAAAAATCCGCTTAAACTTTCTTTAAAATTTTTCTCAGAAACAGTCATCCCCTTTCCTGAATTGAATGAGCACAAATTCATAACCTGAGGTGCATCTATTCTTGAATACAAATCAGAATTCCCACCATATACATCAAAGAGAGTCGCAAAATAATAGCAAAATTTGTTCAAAACATTGGAAAAAGAGTCCTGATCTTCTACTTCATTTCGCCAAAAACTATAAAAACCATTCAGGATATAGGGAGGTAGAGTCAGAATGGAGGGATGGCTATCCAACATGCTAGACACTAACATAGACCCGCTACGATTATAAAAGACGATACCCAAAACTTTCATCATGTCCCCCTAATCCATCCATTTACAACCCACAAAAGTTAGCGCATCATCCTTACCCAAGTCCACTCATAGAAAAGGCTTTTTCTACATGCGCAATATTCAACTAGAAAAGTCGGCACAGCTACTTACCCTTCCCGATCTTCAGCTGAAGGACTATGACCATATATACATTTATGGTGCTGGGGAAATCGGCTCTTACATAAAACAACTCATCACAGCAGACGGTCAAGGTGATAAGTTTCGAGGTTTCATTGAAACATCGCCAAGCCCCAGATCAGAGAGCATATCTCTAGCCCATCTCCTGACAAAGATTCAGAGTAACACTGCCGTTATCATCGCCTCATCTTACCAGTCCGAAATTTTAGAGGAGATTTTTAAAACAAACGCCACTCCGAGCTTTGAAATATGGCTTGGAAACCACCTCTTTCAAGACGCGCATTATGTTGTCGACCAAGAGGTGAAAAACTTTATTTTAAATTTATGCCAAAAAAGCGGAAAAATAATTAATTGCGCAATTGACATTGGAGCCAATGTAGGAAAGTTTTCAACACTACTTGCATTGTTTAGCAAAGAAGTCCATTTGTTTGAGCCCGACCCTGACAACTTTGCCATTCTGAAAGCTAGGTTCTGTGAAAAAAGTAAAATTATATTAAATCAGGTTGGTATGTCTGATAAAGCTGGCGAGCTTACCCTTTATAAAGACCTATTTACCAAAGAGGCTACTTCTACAACCTTTGATGTAAGCGTTTCTGAAAGTTGGTCAACAGAAAGCTTTGTTACTCATACTATTCCTGTTACGTCCTTGGATGAATATTGCCAGCAACACAAAATTGAGCCTAACTTTATTAAGATTGATGCCGAGGGTTTTGATCTAAAAATTCTAAAGGGCGGCCTAAAAACCATAAAAAGACATCAACCCATAATCGTTTTTGAAAATACACCATGTCATATACATGAGTATATTCAAGTGCTAGACGAGCTACAGAGAATTTATACTCTTATAAAGCTCTCCACGCAAAGAGAAATAAAAGATTGGAGTTCTTTACAAGTCCATCCCGAACAGGAAAATAGCTCCTATAACTATGCTCTTGTTCCAAAACATTGATAAGGAGGGCCAGCGCCCTCTTTAAAGATTAAAGAAAATCCTCTGCATATACCACTTCTTGACAAATAACATTTTCCAACAATGCAGATATTTCCTTCTTCCTTCCTATTGGAGTAACAAAAATTACTCGATTTTTATCTGTTGACCGAAGCATGTCATCAGCAGGCAATACTGTTTTGCCAATCTCTTTACACATCTTAGTGGCCATCCCAACATCTACCACTTCTTCAACCTTTTCAACAATATGAGGTAAAAATATTTTAGCTACACTTCCCAATCCATAAACCCACACCTTGTCCTTACTATTTAAGTAAGAAATGAGCGCATGAATTTTATTGAAATATTCTTGCGGACCCCCCCCAAAAACCTCGACTCTCTTCATGTCATCACCTAAAAATCCTGAAACCGCACTTTCTTTCTCTAAACTATAAATACAATGCTTTCTTTTAGCGAGCACAGCACTACTTCTAGCAGACCATGGATATATAGGAATTTTTGAATTTACCCCGGAATCCAAAACTCTTAAATCATTAACAAAGGATGGTCTAATCGTAATTTCGATTGTTGCCCTGAGCTCACCTTTCGTTACCGGTGGTTCTCCTTTGTGCACTATGGCAGTCGGATCAAATAGAACCCACCTACCTGGCTGGACTCCCACAAGGGAAATCTCCTGCCCTTTAACTCTTAACTTTGTTGTCCCAGATAGTTCATTTAGCTCAGTGAGGTATATCAGAATCTTATAAAAATTTTCTGGAAAATCATCTGTATGCCAACCAAGAGAATAGGAATCCTGACTCCGCTGTGGTTGTGGGTACTGCTCCCAGACTCTTGTAGATACAATAGAAAAATTATGCCCTATTTGCTGAGACACAAGTGGCTGCATACTCTCGAGTACATCACTCAAATGCCAACAGAACTCTTCTGAAAGCAGCTTAAAGGAAAAATTTTTATTTACATAACCCCTTCCCATCCAGTCAAGATTATTAAAAGAGTAATTTTCTAAGTGGTCCCAGCTACAAAATTTTACTCCATTAAGTTTGTCCACCTGCTCCTTCAATAGCTCCACACTACTTCGGTCAAGGTAATCAGTATAAAAGCCTCGCTCTTTAAACTCTGACTTACTTGAGCAATCGGTCACACAGCGTCTTAAAAGACAAAAATACTCATTCCAGCTTTTAATGCACTCCATGACTACTCCTTAACAAATAAATAGTAAGCACTAATAGCGTACATTTCCTTAATACCGGGAACATAGCTATAGCGCTTTACAATCTTATCTCTGTCAACAGAAAGCAGGTTAAACCCATGACCTTTAGCCACTACTTCCAACTCTTCAACAGACCAAGCATTTTGATGATTAAATGTGATTCCCTTACGCTCTTTAACTAGCTTCCTTAACAAATCAACAAACTCTTTTGGCGAACTTGAGCAAATCCATTGCTTGAGCACATCTTCTTCAATTTTCGGTGGCCCATTATAAGCACCTTCAGCATTTACATCATACTTATCAAATAAATTACCAAAAGCAGCGTTCCAATACCCACAAAAAAGATATGCACATCTATTTTCTATAGTGTCCTCCACACCTGAATTTTTCCATGTCTGAGTAGCACAAGGAAAGTTCCATAACTCATCGGAAAATGCAGACTTATCATTAATTTTGCATTTTTCAAGCAACCAATCGAAATCTGGTATTTTGACTAAAAATGCTCCAGAGGAGTGGAGAATTCGATTAACTTCTCGAAAAACAAAATCAACCTGCGCATCATTAAGATGCTCTAAACAGTGGGATGTATATGCAAGCTCAATACTCGAATTTTCAATGGGAAGCTTTTCAACACCAGAAAAATCATTAAATATTGCGTAGTTTTCATCTGCATTAATGTCTACGTTATACCACTCAGGATAAACAAATCGCCCACCACCAACATTTAAAAAGCGCTTTACTGGAAAAGTTGATGCAAGATAATCATAAACATCTTTTTTCACTTCCCCCAACTCATTCCCATATAGCCTTTTAATTTCATGAGCATTATTTATATCAAGAAACCTTATCTGCTTTAGCACCAAATCCTGGCCACTCTCACCCATTTCATTAAATACACTTGAATATAGGAGAAAACTTTCTTTATCCTCTACAGCGTCATAGTAGGCCAAATTAGCCTGTATGTAGCCTTTCACATCTCTTTTAGGGTCGAGACGTTCAAGGATAAACTTTGCATCTTTGTAAAAACCTTTTTCAATAAGAGAAATAACCTCATCCACTGAACTCACATTACACCCCTCTTCGCACTCTCGTAGCAGGACTTTTCCACAAACAAGGTCCACTCCACACTCACCCGGGATTGCTGACCTCCCACCAATCCCCCATGCAACAAATCATCATTAAACAGAATGGCCTGCCCTGGTTGACCAGCGAAAGGGGTGATGTCCAACTCATCATCGCTCACCTGAATTTGTGGCTTAACCAACCCATCTCGCTCTATCCCGATATAAGGCCAGGTTTGACGATGGGACCCGGCCACAAAGCGCAACCCATTTAGTCCCGGATCAAGGTACAGAGGAATCCAAATTTTCACTCGCACATATCCAGGAGGAATGCGGCCGTGGCCAAGTGCCCAAAACCAGCTATCGGCATGCATAGGCCCGACATCTTCCGCTACCCCTGGGCGAGCTAAGCGCCAGTATATTTCTTCTGGGTAAAGGCGTTCTTCATCTGCAATTTTGACGGGCCCCAGTTCCGCTTCCAGCTTACGAAAGAACGGCATTTGGCGGATGTGCTCGACTACAGCAGGCGTAAAGATACGCGAATTTTTATTCCACAGTCTGCGGTGCTCTAACTGCGGGTAATCCATGAGCAATTGATGGTAACAAGGCAAATCATATTGAGAGAGCACAGTCACAAGTTGAGGATGGAGCTCAAGGATACGTGCCTGCCACTGCAGCCGTACTTGTTGGCGCATCCAGTCCAACTCTTCTTGACTTAAAAAAAGCTGATCAAAATAGCCCTGCGGTCCCTTAATTGCTTTTAGTATCTGCATGGATTGCATCTCATCAGCATGACTGTCTCGACATCCTGCCTGCTTTGTATCCATGACTCATTGATCTACTGCAAACTTAGGAAGTGCCTTACAAACCAGATCACTTGCCTCTGTTACTTTGTCTCGGTAGTAATCCTGGGCCACTTGACTC
The DNA here is from genome assembly GCF_000619885.1 of Balneatrix alpica DSM 16621. Taxonomy (GTDB): domain Bacteria; phylum Pseudomonadota; class Gammaproteobacteria; order Pseudomonadales; family Balneatricaceae; genus Balneatrix; species Balneatrix alpica. The sequence goes on from NZ_JHUZ01000015.1 coordinate 128,004, forward strand.
ACGACAGAGGCGCAGAGTCGACGGTAGTAACCTTCTTTCAGGTATTTGGATACTGGGGCATAAGCGGCCTTTAGTCTGAAATCCACTGACCAGCGACAAGCCGTATCCTGATTTACTTCCTGCCCGTGCAGAACGCCCAGGCTAAACATCAGCATTTCCCCTGGTTCAATCACCACCGGAGTCAGCTTAGAGTAATCAAGATCTTTGATAATTTTAGGCGCATACAAAAAGCCCATTTGATTGGCCATCGAACCCTTACCAACCTCCGCAGCAAATTGTTGCTCAAAGCTGGCTAATGGCCAGTGTTGGCTGCCAGGCGCCAACTGTAGTGCCCCCTGTGCATTGTTATGGGTTAGGGGAAAAACACAGGACACTTCATAGGCACTATTACCGTAGAAGGTATCCCAATGAAAACCTATGTTGTCCTGTGGGCACTGAGGGCGTGCTATGCGTAGATAAGGTTTGACCTGAATATCAATATCGGGGCCAAAAATGCTGCGAAATAACGGCAAATTGGCTTCTACCACTTGTTGATGCAAGCCACTCGCGTGCAACCGCTCAAAGAGTTGGTACTGAATGCCCCGGTGTTGTTCATCTGAACTCACCACTTGGTGATAATTTTCCAAGTCTACTTGAGCATCTTGGAAGTATTGACGCAGGTAATCCAAGCACAGACTTTGAATCGCTTTGATGCCATCCTGTTGTTCCAGTGCCACTACGGCAAAGCCATCCCGAACGAAGTTTTCAGCCCAACTCATGTTGACCTCACGCATCCTTAGAAGGGTCCCGTAAACCAGTCGCCTGGTACATCATGGTGTCCCTGACGTGCTAATTGTAAAAAGTCATTTGGCTCAGCGTGCAGCATGTGCCAAACCGTTTGGGCAATCTCTTGAGCACCAAAGTAAAAACTGCGGGTTAGACCATAACTAGTGGGCTCGGGTACATCCGGCATGGCTAACCGTTTAGGCGCGCACTTCAGGGCAGAGAAACAATGCTCTGTCACCCTTGCCAATACTTCAGCGGAGACAGAACAAGTGATCGCCCCGGTATCCAACGCCAACAAACGCCCCGTTTTCTGCACAGAGGTATAAACCGTTGCCCAGTCGATCGGGTTAACGGTACGCAGATCGATCAACTCTGCACTCACTCCCTGCTGCTGCAGGGCTTTCACTGCGTGCATGGCTTCGACACATTGATAGGACAGAGCGACCAGGGTGATATCGGTGCCCTCCTGCAACACCTTGGCTTGGCCAAGGGGAATGCGGAAGTCAGCTTCTTCAGGTACTTCACCGCGTTGATGATGCAGCCAGCGGTGCTCCAGAAAAACCACTGGGTTATCATCAAAGATGCTCGCCAATAGCAGCCCTTTTGCATCCGCGGGGCTGGTTGGCATCACCACCTTCAAGCCAGGGATATGGGCAAACCAGGCATGTAGGCTCTGCGAATGGGTCGGCCCCTGCCCCCATCCTCGTCCTAAAATTAAACGAATCACCATGGGCACGGGGCGCTGACCATTGAACATGTAATGCCACTTGGCAGCACTATTGACCAGCTGATCCATCGCCAATAAGAAAAAGTCGAGTCGTTGATGCACCATCACAGGCCGCATGCCTTGTAGAGCCGCACCAATGCCTATTCCTGTCATAGCATTTTCAGCGGTAGGCATATCAAATACCCGCTCAGGATAGGCCTCTTTTAAACCCGCAGTAGTACCAAAAATACGACGAGGATCATCGACGCCTAAACCATAGCAAAAGACATTGGCATCCTGTTCCATCGCTTGATGCATGGCTTGATTGACTGCCTCAGCATAGGTGAGCACTTGCTTAGCCATTCAGATTCTCCCGATACACCTGGGTATAGGCTTCAGTAGACGCGGGATAGGGCTGACTCTCAGCATCCGCAAAGGCTTGTTGTACCTGTAGCTGCACCTCCACACGCAGTTTGAGACAGTCTTCCATACGCCACTGTCCTTCCTGTTGAAGGCGTTGTTCAAACAAGCTCAGCGGGTCACGAGCCCGCCACTGCAAAAACTCGTTTTCACTGCGATAGCCCAGGTCATTGTCATAGTGAGGTCCACAGTGCTCACGCCAGCGATACGTCGCCAGCTCAACCAGAGCAGGCCCTTGTCCAGCGCGTACCTGTGCTAGAAGCGGAGCGATAGTCGCATAGCAACCAGGCAGATCATTTCCATCCCCCGCCGCACTTTTCAACCCTAATGCGGCAGCTAATTCGGCAATCTTACGATCTTGCGGTTGACGCACCTGCAATGAGGAATACACCGAATAAAGGTTATTTTCACAGACGAAAAGCACCGGCAGTTTTTGCACCACCGCAAAGTTAGCCGCCTCGTAAAAGGCGCCCTCTTCAATCGCCCCATCTCCCAGGTAAACCACTGCCACCTGAGACTCAGCCTGCTGCATTTTTAACGCCAACCCCAAGCCCACTCCAATTGGGATGGTATTACCGACGATTGCCGTACTACCTTTAAAACCAACACGCTCATCGATCAGGTGCATGGAGCCTCCACGGCCACCACTACAGCCGCCTACCCGACCATAAATTTCCGCCAGCATCGCGGTAAGATCACCTCCCTTAGCCAAATAATGTGCATGGCTACGGTGAGTACTAACCGCTAAATCCTGTTGGTTGAGCAAGACCGACATCACTGCCGGCACACCCTCTTGCCCAATCGACAGGTGTGTTGGACAGCGCATCTTGCCTTCTGGATACCGTCGGGCAATTTCCTCTTCCACCTCTCGGATCAGGTAGAGCATCCGTAACAAGCCAGCATGGTTGTCAGAGGGGATCAGGCTTAACGCAGGCTGAGTCATAAAACTACCTAAAGCTGTCAGGGAATAAACCAGTAATAGTCACCGGTGTAACCAACCTTTTTGAAGAAAGCCTTCCATTCATCCACATGCATCATGGTTTTGGCCGTTAGGTTCCAAGCCTCCATGCGCTTTTTCTCTTCATCATTACGATAAGCATCCAGGGTGATAAAGCTGCCTTTACGTGCAACCCGCTCCACTTCCTGTAACGCCACGGCAAGCTCTTCTTCTTCCAGATTGTGCAACGTCGTAATAGAGATGACGACATCAAAGCTGTTGTCGTCAAAGGGTAGTGCTCGCGCATCCGCCACCTGCAGGAAGGGTTTAACCTCCTCCTTGGCATGAGTGATGGCATATTCCGAGATATCGATACCCCTTACGCTAATCCCGGGAATCAAACGCTGCATGTCATAGAGCATAAAGCCTTTCGCACAGCCGACATCCAGTACGGAGCTATTGGCAGTCAAGCCAAAATGAGCTTGGAAGGTTGGAATCACCGGCTCCCAGAAACGGGCCATATAGTGGAAGCCGCCATAACCCGTTTTGCGATCACCATCGAAAAACTCTCGTCCAAATTGACGGGCAATAGCACGGTCTTCTTCCGTTTTTTCCATGCCCCGCTCATCCACGTTCCGCTTGGTACGTGGGTAATTCACCATTAAGTCAATTTCCTGACCCATCTTATGCTCCTTTAACGATGCCAAGACGCAAGCACTGCTGCACCACCTGGGTGGCCACATAGTCCACCTGGGCATCGGTTAGTTCTGGGTAAATCGGTAGGCTAAGAATTCGGCTAGCTTGGCGCTCGGCTACCGGAAAACTTCCACGCTGATAAGGCAGTTGTTTAGCTGCCTGCATCAGGTGTAATGGGATAGGGTAGTGAATTTTGGTATCCACCCCCACCTCCGCCAAAGCCTGCATCAGCTCTGAGCGCTTATCGACCTGGATGACAAAGTTGTGATAAACCGGCTGGTCTTCGGTCCGGTGCAGGGGACAGTGCACAACCTCGGCTAAATGCTGATGATAGACGCGCGCAATCTCGCGAAAACGCGCCGTCCAACGGGACAAGTGAGCAAGCTTAATGTTGCCCAGTGCAGCCTGGAGCGCGTCCAGACGGCTGTTCATCGCCCACTCTTGAGCCTCATCCCGGTTTAGCAGGCCATGGTTACGGAGTAAGCGCATCCGCTCGGCTAATTCTTCATTGGAGGTGCTGATAAAGCCTGCATCCCCCATCAGGTGCAGGTTTTTCAACGGGTGCAGGCTAAAACAGGCGATATCACCTAGGCTCCCTACCTTTCTGCCACGGTAACTAGCATCAATGGCTTGAGCCGCATCCTCAATCAGAGCAATACCGCGTGGACGGGCTATCGCCGCCAAGGCATCCATATCCGCAGGGTTACCAGTCAGGTGTACTACGATGATTGCCTTAGTACGCTGCGTGATGGCTTGTTCAACCTGGATGGGATCAAGATTGTAATCTTCCCCCACATCGGCAAAGCGAATCTCGGCCCCCACTGCTGCGATGGCACCGGCACTGGCAATAAAAGAATTAGGCGCGGTTATCACCTCATCACCAGGACCAATGTTGAGCGCCTTCAAGGCTAATACCAGGGCATCGGTACCGTTGGCTACACTGATTGCCTGACTGGTTTGACACACCTCTGCCAAACCTTGCTCAAAGCGGCTGACTTCATCCCCGAGAATATACTGTCCACTACGCCCAACCCTGACAAAAGCATCCGTCAGCTCTGCTTCAAGCTGCTCAAACTGAGCACCCAAGTTAACAAAGGGCACACGCATCATGAGTAAAACTCCTGAATACAGGCGAAGGTATAGGCCAATTGCTCGTCATTAATGAACTCATGCACTGGCAAAGACAGGCAAGAGTTGGCTAAGGCCTCAGCCTCGGGGAAATCACCTGGCTGATAACCCCAGGGCGCCGCCGCAGGCTGCAAGTGCATTGGGATAGGGTAATGCACCTTGGCATCGATCCCTTTGCCCTGAAGGAAGCGCTGCAACTCATCTCGACGCTCAAAACGCGCCATATAGAGGTGAAACACTCCCACTTTACTGGGGTCACGGCTTGGCAAGGTCACCTGGGGCAAACTAGCCAGAGCTTGATCTAGCCAAGCAGCATGGGCAACTCGCTGCGCGGTAATATGGTCAATTCGCTCATCTAGCAGGTATTGCGCCACCGCCGCCTGGATCGTGTCTAAACGTGAGTTATAGGCCCAGACTTCACAGTGATCACGATCGCGTAAGCCATGGTTGCGCAGTAACGAAAGCTGGCGGTTAAGGGACTCATCATCGGTCAGAATCACCCCTCCATCCCCCCAAACATTGAGGTTTTTCAGGGGATGCATAGAAAAGCACGACACATCGGCCCATTTACCGATCAGTTCTCCCTGATAGCGTGCCTGAATAGCGTGGCAAGCATCCGCCACTACCTTCAAATTATGACGTTGGGCAATCGCCATAATGGCTTCCATATCACAAGGAATCCCAGCCCAGTGCACTGGCATGATGACCTTGGTGCGCTCGGTGATTGCCGCTTCAATCAGGCTGGCATTGATATTGTGGTCAGCACCAATATCGACAAAGACGGGCCGCGCGCCTGCCGTGACAATAGCCCCCACCGTAGCAAAGAAGGTAAAGGGCGTCGTAATGACTTCATCCCCTGCTCCCACCCCCAACGCTTTCAGGGAAAGAAAGAGGGCATCCGTTCCACTGCCTACCCCAATGGCAAAGCGACCGCCATTGCGCTGAGCAAAATCCTGCTCAAAGCGATCAACTGCCGCTCCCAGGGTGAAGTCCCCCTGGCGCACTACCTCGGCGACCTTAGCCAACATCACCTCATAATCGGCAAACTGCTGGGGCAGGTAATTGTGATTGATCGGATACACACCCGTGCGCTGATATTGTTCAGGGTAAAAATTGGTGGCCATTAGGGCTTATGCTCATAGTTCAGAGGTTGCTGAATCAGGTCATCCCAGTAGGTGTTGACCCAGGCCAAAGTCTGCTCCAGTCCCGCCTTCAAACTGAAGGTTTCGCTCCAACCCAACTCTTGGCGAGCCTTCTGGTCAGACATCAAATAACGTAAATCTTTACCGGGGCGATCCTCCGTTACCTCTACCACCGAGGCAAAAGGAATGCCCTGCAAGGCCAGAATTCGCTCCACCAGTTCACGAATGCTGACGAAGCTATCTGTCGAGAAATGATAAACCTGGCCCGGCTCTCCCTTGGCCAACGCCGCCAACAAGGCGCTGGCCACATCCTCGCCATAAATAAAGGCACGGATAGCTTTACCACCACCATGTAGCGGCAGCTTTTTCCCCAAACGGGCATAGATCATAGTGCGCGGAATAATGCGATACAGCTGTTGCCCTGGCCCGTAAAAATTAGAAAAACGGGTAAGTACGACTGGAAAGTCGTACTGGCGGAAGTACGCCTGCAGGTGCATATCGATCGCCGCATGACTCACAGCATAGGGCGTACTCGGACTATAAGGCTGACGCTCGTCAATCAGCTGTTCAGTACTGCCATAGACTTCTGGGGTGGAAACACGCACGTATTTTTTCAGGCTCGAAAGATCTTTCAACAGCAATAACAGACGCGCCTTACTCACCACATTGGTCTGGTACCACTGCTCGGGCTGCTGCCAGCTCTCTGCCACCATGCCCTGCCCAGCCAAGTCCACCACATAGTGTGGCTGCCAGTCTTGGATCAGTGCTGCAATAGCAGGCCAGTCCTGGTTCAAGTCCAGCTGATGAAAGTGATAGTGACTTGCTTCAGGCAAGGCCCGATAAGGATGAAAGGCCGCGCTCTTTTCCGCCGAGCGATTAATACCCAACACAGCCATGCCCGCCTGCAAAGCAGCTTTCACTAAGCAGGAACCAGCAAAGGAGTTAGCTCCCAGCACCAGTAGGCGTTGACCGCTTAGCATGCCATGCCCTCGTCATTAAGCAGACGCATCAGCATGTGGCCGACAATGAGCTGTAAATCCTCCGCAATCTGCATATCGTCCAAGGGGAAGTGAATGGCGACATCAGCCATCGCTTTAGCCTTGCCACCGCTATACCCGAGTAAGGCGTAGGACACCATGCCTTTCGCTTTGGCGACTTCCAAGGCGCGAAGAATGTTGGGGGAATTACCACTGCCTGACAGCACCAGTAACACATCGCCACTGTTGCCTTTTACCTCTAACTGACGGGCAAAAATTTCCGCATAACCCAAATCATTGCCGAGGCAGGTCAGTACAGCACTGTTGGCACTCAAGGCCTCGACCCGCAAGGCTTTCGCTTGCTTGGGGCTGACTCCATACAGGTAATCGTTCGCCAAGTGCATAGCGTTACCCGCACTGCCACCATTGCCACAGATGTAAAGTTGTTTCCCTTCACGAATCAAACGACGGCATTCCTCCGCCAGTTGTTCTACCGGACTCCAATCCGTTGCGGCGAGTACTGATGAAAGGCGATCTGCATAGCTTTGACAAAAGGCGCTCATAGCACCTCCTTTTGCATCCACTTGAGGTTGTACCATCGCTCCTGGTCTTCTAGCTGGCCTGAGCGGTAAGCATCGACGATTTCACGAATGGCATCGTCAACTCGTTTTTTCGGCTTAAAGCCAGTCGCCAAGAGCTTGTCGGAGTTCACCCGATAAGAGCGAGGATCATTCGATGGCGTCACCACAATTTCCGCACCGACATGCTCAACCACATGTTGAGCGATCTCCATGATGGAGATATTTTCAAAGCCAGCGTTATAAACCCCTGTCACCTGCGGGTTATCCAGCAAAAACAGGTAAAGATCGGTGATGTCATCGATATGGATATTAGGTCGGGTCTGATCACCACCAAACACGGTGATACGGCCATTTTTCAGGGCTTGAACCGTCAGCATATTGACCGACACATCCAAGCGCATACGCGGTGACAAACCACAAACCGTGGCTGGGCGCACAATCTGCACACACATGCGATCGGCATAGGACAGCATCACTCGCTCCGCCACCATCTTGGTCTTGTTGTATTCCGAGATGGGCTCCAGGCTGAGGTCTTCCGTCACCTGATCTTCCTCTTTCACACCATAAACGCTGCCAGAAGAGGCATAGATAAAGTGTTTGATGCCACGCCGTGCCGCTTCATCGGCTAGTTGCATGGTAGCCAGCGCGCTGACCTCCCACGTCAACTTGGGATCAAGATCACCACAGGGATCATTAGCTATGGAGGCTAAATGAATAATGGCATCAATGCCCTCCAAGGGTACCTGTTGGAGATGACGCACATCGCCTTTCACTACCGTTAGGGCTGCATGCTCAGGTAAGAAGTTGCCAAACCACTGAGTATCCAAGGCAGTCACCTGATAGCCGGCGGCCAATAGTTTGGGTACCAGGACACTGCCTTTGTAACCACAAGCCCCTGTAACCAATACATGCTTCATAAGACAACCTCTTGTTTTTGCTCATGGGCCTGCTCCCAGGCAGCAAATTCTGCTGCAATCACATCCTGCTGGTCAGGCTCCCAAATAAACTTTTGCCAGGGCTTGGCGGGGGGGAAATTCTCCCCCACTTCCATGCCAAAGCGGCTACGGTGAAACTCTGCCGAAGTAACCGAATATTCAGGTAAATACCATTTGAACATCAGGTAAGGCACCTTGGAGAAATACATTAATGCCGAAGGGCCAGTGTTGATGGTGAGGTTAAGGTAGGCCAGCTCATAAAGCGCCATACGGAAGTTCACATCAAAACTGGCCTGAGGAAAGCTGATATACCCCTGCAATGCAGATGGTAACGGCGCCAGTGCCTTATCCGTATCCCGAACAATCACCACTGCATACTGTTGCTGATCCAGACTGGCAAAGAAGCTGGCCCAAGCCTCGACCTGGGTGTTACGCCCTTGCTGGTAATCATATTCGCGCATGGTAAGGGTCAGCAGTTTGCGACCACCTACTTGCGGTATCAGCCATTGACGCACCTGTTCAAGCGCCTTGGGGGGGGCTTGTAAACACAGGGGATCTCCTCCCGCCTGCCAGGCTGGATAGAGCAAAGTCATCTTGTGCTCATCCTGCGGATGGTCAAGATCATAGTCTGTTGGGAAGCAGGCACTGGCACGCGCTTGCAGCGCACGTGCTTCCTGGCGATAGGCCAGACGACTACAGCCCACACAACTTGGCAACAAGCGAAAGACCCCAGCGACGATATAATCCTGGCGCCAGTGCACTTCACTCATACCACCATAGCGCCATAGGTCTCCAGGTCGCCCCCCTGCAATCAATGAAGGCACAATCACAAAATGAATACCCTGTTTGCCCAGACGTTGACGCTCCATTTCTGCTCGGGCGGCAAACACAGCGGAGTCATAGGTCGAGGGATTCATGGCCAGATCATAAAAGGCGTAAAGGACTTGCTCGTGATCCAGCAAGTTAATGCCGATTTCATCGGCTTCCAGAATGCGGTCTTCCTCATGGAAGTACCAGGCAACCTGGGTCAGAGGAATGCCATGCTGCTGTAACGCAGTGAGAATCGCGTTGAGGTAAGTGGAAGCAATAATAATCCGGCTGAGTCCCGATGCGGCTAATTCCTCCAGCCCCATCACTGGCTGGCCCATGAACTCCCCACCACCCTGGGTCGCAGCAAAACACACCTCGCCCAGGCTTTGACCATGGTTAGCCAAAAGTTGTGAGGCGGCGCCTCCCGTGCCATAGACAACCGTCTTGGCGCAAACGTCAACCATCAGACACTCCCTATGTTCAGGCTCGCAGCAACCGTCCCAGGCGTGGCAATAACGCCTCGCCATCCCAAATGGGATGAAAGCGCAGGGCTTCCCCCATTGGCTCGATGCGATCCAGGCCCATTACTCTGTGGTTAACGGCCCAATTAACTAATTCTTCACGTTGCCAGCCAAAAAAAGTTGCACTCTGATGCACAGGCGCCAACTGAGTCGCCAGCTCATCCAACTGTTGCAGCGATAACTCGTAAAACAATCCTAAGCCGGGATGCAACTGCTGCTGGGCATCACTTAAACACTGAACCCGACAGCGCTGCCAGCCAAGCTGAGGGTCAGCTGCTGCATCCGCCTCAAGTAAACCTTCCAGTGCTAAGCGTTGGCACGCCAGCTCCCGCTCAAGTAATGCGGCCTCAGGCCAGGCCGGTGCCGCAGGGCTGATAGCCTGCCAAAAATGCTGCTGAGCCTCACTGACCTGCTCCTTCGTGCCAACCCACACCAGCGTGCGCGGCGAAGAACAAGCCTGTTGTTGCAGGCTAAACGCATCACGGATAAAGGCCGCTGCCCAATGCTCAGCAGGCTGCTGCAGAATAGCCTCCGCTTTGAGCAGGGCTAAAGAGTGTTTATGCCCCATCAGCAACTCTTGGCAATGGGCGGACTTCGGCCACTGGCTTAAACGCGCCAGGCTGGCATCACTGCCCCAAAACACGCGCATGTCGACTGCCGCCGCCAGAGCCTGCAAGGCAGGTTCATTATGCTCACTGCGAAATAGATGCAAGCGGGTCAGGCAGGACTGGTGCTCCGGCTGTTGGCTCAGCTGCTCCAACAGTGCAATCAAGACTGCTTCGTCCTCACCCTGTTGTGACGCCAAGCGTACCCAGCAGTGATTACCCATCCACAGCGCCAGGAGGGCAACATAAATAAACAGCAAATCCACATTAGCAGGGGCAATCTGTAATACCTGCCCCCTTGGGCGCCAATGGCCATGAGGGGGCAAGGTATGCGCCATTGCTTGTAAGTTTGCGGGCCGCAGCCAAAAACCCAGTGCTTTTAAGGTAGGTGAGGATTGCTGTAGTAGTTGTTGTCCCAGTACGGTCAACGTCTCTGTACTTTCAACCGCCAGAGGAGCGGCTAACGAAAAAGGCTGTTGCCAATCCGCCGGATTAAAGCGCCACTGCATGTTGCTCTCCTGCTGTCACCGCAACAGTGTCACTACAACCACGTTGCTCGGCCCGCGCCACCCGTCCCAACACACTGAAGTAGCGGCCCGGACGACCGCAGGGGCAATCGTCTTGGCCAAGAATACGACCGCGGTCTTCGGTCAAAATAGAGTGCCCGGGGTAAGATAGCGGCAAGGCCGAGAGTACCTGAATCACACCCTCTTCCCCCACCGGCAGGGGGGCTAAATCCCCCGCTCGGCGAATCACCACCTCAGCAAAGGCTGGGCTATGCAGATGGCCATGCTCACATTCCACAAAGACCGAACCTACCTGTTCAACCATGCCGTAAAAGTTGTGCACCCGCGCCATACCCGTTAGCTGCCGTACCTGCTGCTTAAACTGCTGATTATTAACCGCAAGCTGTTGCAGTTTTTTCCACCCCCCACCATGAACGAGAACGCCTTGGCTGAGGTCCAATTGCCGCCCTTGTTGTGCCAACGCCTGCAACCATTGCCACACCATGAAAGTAAAGCCAAAGACCAGGATTGGCCCGCCCTGATGACGCGCCAACCAATCATCCAACGCTGGCCAATTCGGGCTGAGATCATCATTAAGGGCATAGCAGAGTTGGCGGCCAAAAATCTGCATTCCCTGGATTCCTGCCCCGCGGGCCGAAAAACTGGCACGATCACGTATCACGTTAGGGTGATCAATGATCAGCATCGGCAGGCGTTCTTTACCTAACCAATGCTGCATGATGCGCACCAGCGCCTTGGCCTGAGCACTGGCCGTTTCACTGTCGAGCAAAATACGCGACACCTTGGCCGAGCTGGTGCCTGAAGAGGTCAACACCTTAATCACCTGCTCAGCAGGAACGGAGCGCAACTCATACTCTTTAAACAGACGGACATGCAGAGGAATACAGTCGTGCCAGGCTTGCCATGGAACTGGCTTTCCAGGCTGTTCAGCCACAAAGCGCCGTTGTAGTTGTTGATAGGCAGGACACTGCTGTAAGTGCCAACTGTGCAGCTGATATAAGCGAGGTAATAGCCAAGCTGCCTTGCTGGTTTGATCAAAGCCGTAAACCGGCTGCTGCCAAAAAGCCTCGTCAAAGGTGGGGCGTTCCCTGCTCATGAAGTCTGTGAATCCCCCGCAGCCTCCCACAGCTGTTGCAACTGTTGGTAATCGGTTTTGCCTGCATGGGTCAGCGGAATCGGCCCTGTCAGCCTGACATGCACCACCGAAGGATGAAATCCAAACTGCTGCTGTAACTGTTGACGCAAGCGGGTGCTGACATTGGCGAGGTCGTCTTCCGCTTCGACCAACGCCAACTGCAAACATTGATCCTGACCAATACAGGCAAGCTGCCAACCTTGACGCTGTAACCAGCGTTCAACTTCATCCAGGTTTACCCGCAAGCCAAATAGCTTGATGAAACGTTTTTTACGCCCACAAATGCAATAAAGCCCCGCTTCATTACGCAAAGCGATATCGCCGGTATGCAGCCACTCCAGCTCCGGCCCTTGGCTTAAATCAGCGCGGCTACTGGCATACCCCATCATCACATTGGGGCCTCGGTAGACTAACTCACCGGCTTGATTGCAACCTTCAATTGGCTGTCCCTGCTCATCCCAGAGTTGCAGCTCACCACCAGGAATAGGGATACCAATCGACTCTGGATAGGCCGCAACTAACGACCAGGGTAAGTAGCTAATCCGGGCAGTGGCCTCTGTTTGGCCATACATAGGGATAAAGCGCATCTCCCGTGCTTCAGCGAACTCGCTCCAACGACTGATTTTTTCTTCCGCAAGCTTTCCACCTGCCTGGGTTAAACAGGTCAGGCTGGGGGGGCAGATACGCTCAAAATGCAGACGTTCTAACATTTCATAATGGAAGGGAACCCCCGAGAGACTGGTAATGCTTTGCTCCCTGGCCCACTGCCAAAAAGGCCTTTCCATCATGGAGTACGGGCACAGTACCAGCGCTGCCCCCACCAATAAGTGGGAGTTAACAATGGAAAGCCCATAGGAATATGACAAGGGTAGGTGCACCAGCGGACGTTCCTGGTCATCTAACTCCAGATACTGGGCAATAGAACAGGCATTGGCCTCTAGGTTGCTGTAACTGAGGCGCACCTGCTTGGGGGAACCAGTGCTGCCAGAGGTAGAAAGCAGCACTGCTAAGTCCGGGTGCAAAGGAGGCAAAGGTTCCTGCTGCGCCTGTCGCTGTGGTAACTGCATCCCAGGACGCCACAACCAACGCGGCTGATAAAGCTCCAGCAATTGCTGCAGTGACTCTTCTTGAATATCTGCCGGCTGCAGCATCACCGCTTGCCCTGTACGCAGCGCGGCCAGATACACAACCAACGCCTGCATGGACTGGTCTGCCACCAGCAAGATCAAGCATTTGCTGCCTGTTAACTGCTCTGCCACCTCATCGCAAGCCTCCGCTAACTCGGCGTAGCTCATAAACCCCTGTGGGTGAATCAGCGCAGTATGCTCAGGCCATTGAGTCAAGCGGTCGGCAAACATCATAGGCGCATTCCCCCATCTATCCCGATCACCTGACCGGTGATAAAACTGGCTCGCTCTGAGGCCAAAAACACCACCAACTCAGCCACCTCATGCGCTTGTCCTAAACGTCGTAATGCGGTGTGCTCTTGCAACCGCTGGCGTTGTTCTGCTTGATAGCCTGCGGTCAGGGCAGTCTCAATAAAACCGGGAGCAACCGCATTCACGCGAATTCCCAAGGGCCCTAGCTCCTGCGCTAAGGATTTGGTCAGGCTGCTCACGCCAGCCTTACTGGCAGCATAGGCAGCTTGGCCCGCACTGCCTTGCTCCCCCACCCAGGAGGCAAGATTGATAATGGCACCCTGACGTTTCCGCATCATGCTGCGTGCAGCCAGTTGGCTGGCGTGCAAAGGAGCCAACGTATTCACCCGCCATTGCGCCTCAGCATCGATTAAACGTGTCATCGCCAAGGGGGCATCTTTCATCATGCCGGCATTATTGACCAGCACATCAAGTTGTATGCCCTGCTGTTGTAGTTGGCGAAACACCTGGGTCATCCCCTCCGCGTCCGTCACATCCACCTCAAATAACTGCACTGTGCTCTTAACACTTTGGTGCAGTTCAGCAGCCAAGGCTTCAAGGGCTGAGCGTTGACGACCGAGTAAAATCAGCGCTGCGCCTTCCCGTGCAGCAGCCCTGGCAATTGCCGCGCCGATACCCTGCGCGGCACCTGTGATCATCACCTGCAGCCCGCTAAGCAGCATTCTGATTACGCCTCAACATGGTACTTGCTAAGGATTTGTCGAGCCTTGGCAACGGAGCTCATATCGATGATGTCATCCGTATCCAGCATGACACCAAAGGCGTTTTCCAACTCTGCCACCAGAATCATGTGAGCAGTTGAGTCCCAGGCCGGGATACTGTTATAGGTCAATTCATCGCTAATCTGGCTCGCCTCTAGCCCTAATGCTTGAGCGAAAACTTGATACAACTTAGCCGGCTCGTTCATCCAAACTCTCTTCTATTAAGGCTTGCACACCCCCACAGAGGGGCGTGACTGTACGTTGGTACGGGTTAACAGGGCTTTAATGCGATCTGCTTGACGGTAAGAACCCGCATCCAAACATTGCAATACATGAGCGTGCGGCAATTCAGCAGAAGCCGCTATCCGCTCTACTTCCTGATAGCCAAGGCTGGCGTTAAAGCGCAACGCACTCTGATTATCGGCTAAGACTCTGGCCCAGAGCTTCACTCCTGGCTGTAATTGAAAACACCAGTCATTCAAAGCCAGAGCGGGTGCAAAAGACAGAATAGGACTCAAAGACGCAGCAAGCTCAGGAATCCGATAAATTGCTGCCTCCAAGTCCGTACTGCGGCTCAGGTTGCCCCCATCACGGCTACAGACACTCGCCACGGCTAAGGGTTGCTGCTGATAAAACGCCACATACATGGCCAGATCATCACGAGAAGGTAGCCGCTGCAGCCACTGTTGATGTTGACCAGCACTAATCAGGGTCTGGCTAAACATATAGCGACGCACATCCTGGTGATTACGCCAGTCACGCAGCTTATCCGCATAATGCGGCTCGCGGGCTAACAAGGGTAGTAACGGTTGCAACACCACCTGGTAAGCGGCAATAGCTTGCTGTGACTGCATGGTTCTCCCCACTTTGGCCCTTGTTTTAACCCCGCTTGAGCCTGCCGCTTAAGGCGTGCACGCTCAAGTCAGCGCTTGCTGCATCAAACGGGCAACACGACGGGCGCCCTGTCCATCCACCAGCCCATCAGCCCGTTGCTGCATCGCTGCCAAACCTGAGGGCTGGTGCCATAACTGGATAGCTCGAGCAACTGCATGCGCCAGGTGATTCGGTAGGCGCACATCAAACACCTCACACCAGCCACGCTCAGCGTGTAAATGCGCTGCCTCTAGCTGATTATCGGCGACCACCAACAGAACTGAAGGTACCTGCCAGTAGGCCAGCTCTAACAAGGTTGAACCTGCAGCGGTTAATGCCAAACGACTGCGCTGCAAGGATGGCATCAGGCTAAGCAAATCGTGCTGATGTCTATAACCCTGTTGCTGGCAATACTGCTCAACCTCTTGCCAGGCGACCATTCCCGGGCCGGTCACTACCTCAACACTGCTTGAAAAGTCCATTTCTTTCAGTAGTTTAAGCGTAGGCAAGGTTAACCCAAAGGCGTCAGTCGCGCCAAAATTTATAAATAGGGAGGTGGGGCTGACGGATCGGGATGGACGCTGCCAATAGTCCTGACGTAGTAAGACAAAGTCCAAACCCGCCAGTAGCTGCGCTGGACCATAATTCTGATAGTGAGCTTGCGGGGTGGTATTCAACACCCAGTCTAGTTCCGCCGCTCCCTCTTGGTTCAAATCGTCAATCCAAAGCGTCCGCACCTGCTCAGGTAAAAATTGCTTTAATGCTTGACGATAGCGGTGGTCAAAATGATAGCCATCTAATACTAGCCAATCGCTCTGCTGCGCAATTGCCCAGTCCGCCGTTTGCCTGGCATCCTCCAGGGTGGCTGCACTGGCCTGCAAGCCATAGGCTGGTATAGCGAGCTGCTGCAGGCGAGCCAGTAAATTCGCCGGGCTTTGTTGATAACACCATTGCACCTCTCCCCCTTGCTCCTGGCAGGCCTGCGCTAATGCCAGCGAGCGCAACCAATGTCCACCTCCCATAGTGGCAGAGGCATCGACCCGAAAGAGTACACGTATCGTCATCGGTTTAGTCCAGCATATCCCAACTCAGGGGGGTACCCTTACTCAGGCCACGACGGGCACGACGACCAAGCACCCTGTCCCAGTGCTTAGGGGCCAACCCTAAGCCTGGACGAATAATGCGTAAGTTCGCTTCAGTGAGGAGCTCTCCGGCTCGGACATCTTCAGCAATATAGAGTGAGCGACGAAACTTTTTCGACGCCTGCTCGCTCTGCCCCTGACCATAACTGACACGCCCTAACGCCAATCTGGCTCGCGCACTTTCTTCCACCAGCTGTTTTAACTCTGCCGGCTCAAGAGAGAATGCAGCATCCACTCCCCCACCTTGACGATCCAGCACAAAGTGCTTTTCGATCATAACCGCACCCTGTGCCACCGCTGCCAAGGGAACCGCCAGCCCCAGGGTGTGATCCGACAACCCAACCGCACAATCAAAGAGTTCTCGCATATGCGCTAACGTGCGCAGGTTGGCATCTTCCACCGGCGCAGGGTAGGCACTGGTACATTTAAGCAAAGTGATGGGGCCGCAGCCGGCGGCACGGGCACAGTTAACGGCCTCTTCCAACTCAGCAACCGAGGCCATGCCGGTTGACATGATCAATGGCTTACCGGTTTGCGCCACCTTACGAATCAAAGGCAAATCATTGTTTTCAAAAGAAGCAATTTTGTAGCAGGGCACTTGCAGCTGCTCTAAGAAGTCAACCGCACTGGCATCAAAGGGCGTACTAAAAGCTTCCATTCCCAGGGCACGGGCACGCTCAAACAGTGGCTGATGCCACTCCCAGGGTGTTGATGCTTGTTGATAGAGTTGGTACAGGCTGGCACCTTGCCACAGATTATCGACATCACTGATAAAGAACTCACCTTCACTGACATCAAGAGTCATGGTGTCAGCAGTGTAGGTTTGTAGCTTGATCGCATGGGCGCCAGCCGCTGCCGCGGCCTCTACCATCGCCAGTGCAGTTTGCAAGGATTGACCATGGTTGCCAGAGAGTTCAGCAATCACAAAAGGGCTTTCCTCGTCCCCGACCCAATGTTGTCCAAGTTGAAAGCGCATCGCGTCCCCTTAACTCATCTGAGCCTGGCGTTGTAACACTTGATAAAGCAGCTCGGCTCGCTGCCAATCTTCTTCCGTATCAATATCCTGCACACGCCAGCTAGGCAGCACGTGGGGAATCGAATGGGGAGCAAACATGGCCGCATTGCTAGCAAAAGCCGCTGTGCGGGACCAATAGAACATCCCTGCATCGTGGTATACCTCAGGCAGGTCCTGGGAACGTGTTGCCTCATACTCGGGGAACAGCATACTGACCCCCTCCCCCGCACGGACCAAACCCCGCTGCACCGGATAAGCAAAGCGCGTCACCGAAAAAGCATGTTGCATCTCAGGCCTCTGTTCCAACTCAGTAATCGCGGCCTTGAGGTCCTCAGCCTGCAGCAAAGGCGCCGTCGCATAGATGCAGCACACATACTCAGGTTGCAATCTGTCATGCTCAGCAAGCCAATCAAGCGCATGAAACACCACAGCCCCGGTACCGGTATGATCATCCGCCAGGTTCGCTGGGCGTATAAAGGGCACCTCCGCACCATAGGCTTGGGCCACTGCCGCAATCTCCGCATCATCAGTGGAGACAATAATGCGCTCAAATACATCTGCCTGGATGGCGGCTTGAATGGAATAGGCAAGCAGTGGCTGGCCGGCAAAGTCTCGAATATTTTTGCGCGGAATACGTTTACTGCCGCCTCGGGCAGGAATAATGGCAACCTTAGCCACCGTTGTTCTCCTTACAGCTATCCCTTAATCAGAGGATTAGTCAGGGGATAAAAAACTATGGAGTAGAGCGATTACTCGATCTTGCTGCACGTTGGTCAACGTGGGGAATAAAGGCAGGGTTAGCGTACGCTGGTAATAGTCTTCCACCGCTGGAAAATCACCACGGGCAAAACCCAGGCGCTGGTAATAGGGCTGCCAATGAATGGGAATGTAATGTACCTGAACCGCAACACCTTGCACCTGCAAAAAGTCGTACAGTGGTCGGCGTTGCATCGGATCCTGTAATTGCACCACATAGAGGTGCCAGCTGGACTCAGCATAGTCGACTCGTGGTGGCAACTGTAGAGGAAGCCCCTGCAATTGCTGATCATAGCGCTCTGCTAAGGCCTGACGCTGTTGCACATAGCCATCTAACCGAGAGAGTTGGCTTAATCCCAAGGCTGCCTGCAAATCCGTCATGCGGTAATTAAATCCCAGCTCCTGTTGCTGGTAATACCAACCCCCTTCCTGCTCCTGCAGCTTACTATCCTTATCAATCCCGTGGCTGCGCAGGCGCTGAATACGCTGGTGCAGCTCCGGATCACGACACAGAATGGCCCCACCCTCACCGGTGGTGATCATTTTGACCGGATGAAAACTAAAAACACACAGGTCTGCATGCTGCAACGCTCCTACTGGCATGCCCTGATAGCGCCCTCCCAATGCATGGGAAGCATCCTCCATCAGCCGCACCTGATAGCGCTCACATAGCGCCTTAATCTCTGCCATGTCTGCACTTAAACCCGCAAAGTGCACCACTATCAGTAGCTTAGGCAAACGGCCAAGACTCGCCGCCCAAGCCAACTTGTTTGCCAAAGCAGGCAGACTCAGATTCAAAGTAGAGGGGTCAATATCGACGAAATCGACTTCAGCACCGCAGTAACGCGCACAATTAGCCGAAGCGACAAAAGATAACGGGGAAGTCCATACCCTATCCCCCTGCTCCACCCCTAGCGCCAAGCAACCAAGGTGTAGAGCAGAGGTGGCCGAGTTAACCAGTGTGACCCAAGGGGTGCCTGTGTACTCTGCCAAGGCTTTTTCTAAAGCCGGTACCTGCTGCCCCTGAGTTAAATATTGATGGCGTAGCACCTCAACAACCGCTTGGACATCCTCTTCCTGGATGTCCTGACGACCATAAGGCAGCATCTCAACCTAGCGCTCGCAGTTCATCAACACTGAGGAACCAGGGATTGGTGCCCGAATGATATTCAAAGCCCTCATCCATCTCCTGCCCCTGTTCACCTAAGCGGTTACAACGATAATCAACCGACTTATCAAAGAAAACGATGGGGGGCTGAATCACGTAGTGATCGGCAAACTCCAGGGTATGGTGGGAGACCTCAGCCGGTACCATGATTTCATGTAGTTTTTCACCGGGGCGAATACCTACACGCTCGTATTCACGCTTTCCGGTCATGGCCTCAACCAAGTCTAGAATACGCATTGATGGGATCTTCGGAACAAAAATTTCTCCGCCATACATCCGTTGAAAATTCTTGATCACAAAGTCGACTCCCTGTTCCAAAGTGATCCAGAAACGGGTCATATCCGGATGCGTAACAGGCAACAATCCCTTGCCTTCTGCCAACAGTTGTTCAAAGAAAGGCACCACTGAGCCACGTGAACCTACGACATTGCCATAGCGCACCACAGAAAAACGTGGGCCGTCTTTACCTGCAATATTATTACCTGCGACAAACAACTTATCGGAAGCCAGCTTAGTAGCACCGTATAAATTAATAGGGTTAGCCGCCTTATCCGTCGACAGGGCGATAACCCGACGGACTCCGGCACTAATCGCCGCTTCAATCACATTCTGGCCACCCAGAATATTGGTTTTAATACACTCCATCGGATTGTATTCAGCGGCAGGTACCTGCTTTAACGCCGCCGCATGTACCACATAATCAATCCCCTTCATCGCCGCTTTTAAGCGATCCAAGTCCCGCACATCTCCCAGAAAAAAGCGCATGCGACTATCGGTGAACGCCTGCTGCATTTCGAACTGTTTAAGCTCATCACGGGAAAACACCACCACCTTGGTGGGCTCATAATGCTCCAGCACCCGTTTGATAAAGGCACGTCCGAAGGAGCCTGTTCCTCCCGTGACTAAAATGGATTTGCCATTAAACATGCACGCCCTCACCAGTTAGGGTTATCTACTGCGGTTTGTTCTAATTTATCGGGCGCTACCAGATAATCTGAATAGGCTTGTTCAACATACTCTGCCCAATACTGCCAAGCTTGCGCCAAAGCAGGCATGACTTCCGCCTCGTCCTCACTCATATGTGCAACTTTCAACAACAGCGCCGCAACATAGTTCATGCTGCCCCAGTATAGATAAAACAGTAAGGAATCTCTGCGTGCCAGGTAGTGATAAAAGCGCTGCCGCTGAGTTTGAAGAAGCTGCTCCAGCTCCTTGCGGCTCTCTGGCTGCTGACTCTTCAACCACTCCAGGTAGTCGTTTACATCCCGCTCTAAGGCTTCGGCAGTAAAGTGTTGCTGCAGCTGTATTGGTAATTGACGGACAGCATCTGGCTCCAAACAAGCATGCTGAAGCAAAACCTCTACTAGATCCATCGGTGCCAAGGAGGTAGTGGGTAAGTCGATCTGCTCCGCCCGAATAGGTTCCGCGCCTTCAATACGAGCACCATCACTGCAGTTAAAACAATGCATATGTGGCGACAGACTGAGCAAACGCTCCATCATCTGTACTGCTACGCGAAACTCATGTTTGGTATAGACCGTATCCTGAAAATTACCCGGCACCATCAACAAACCATGGGTCTGAATAAAGTCATATACCTCTTGCCAACTCTGCTCGTGTTGCTCAGTGTCTGGCTTCTGATGGTAGTAATCAGAGAAGCGTGAATGGTGCTTACCCACTTCCTTATAGCCCAGATCGACGCCAAACAAATACAGATTGCTCATCCCTAAGGTACTCAGTGTTGCCATCACCATATTAGTGACAGTGGGGTAAGCGTACTCCACCGCTGGATACTGCTGATCCGGACAAAGCGAATCCATATAAACACGCGTGGAGGCTTCCCCCGCTTTAAAAGCTAACAAGGTTCGCTTAAAGAGTGCCGCAGTGTCGGGGTGAATACCATTGACGGTCAGCAGGGTAATATCTGCCAGAAAGTCAGCGGGGGCAGCATTTTTAACCCAAAAATAAGACGTGCGATTTTGTTCCACTTCCGCATGCAGATGAGGTTTCACACCATAACGATGCAGTGCTTTTAACGCCGTCCCACAGGAAATAATCAAAGCTTTGTCCTGATTTGCTTTGATTATTTCAATACTGCTATCAAGGGATGGTCCATTGCCGACAACAAAAATGGGGTAATCCATCCATTGTTGATAGGCATGGCCACCATGCTTCCTCAGCAAATAGGTTTTACCCTGAGCAAAAGCTTCGCGCATATGAGCCAAACCATAGCGAGCATGCTCAAAGTATTCCCCCATGGATACCACAACCTTGAACTCCTCCCGCAACTCAAACATCAACTGCTGCATACGCGAATGGAAGTACAGCGAGTACAGGTAAGTAGTAACAATATTGTAGGGGCCTACTTGATAGAACTGCTTGAGCAAGTCCTGCATGACATAGGTGCCATCATCGCCCAAGTTGAGATAAAGCGTACTACCCTGCTGGTCAAGCTGTTGTAATAGCGGTTGCCAATCCAACACATAGAGCGAGGCATAGAAGAAGTCGAGGTTAGGCTCATACAAATACAAACGCCCAACCTGATGCTGAGACAATAAAAGCGGTAATTGATAACCCAACCCCAAGCCAAACAGCACCATTCCAGATATATCATCGGGTAAGAGTGTAGAGCTCTTTCCTGAGTGGCTTAGCAAAGCTTTGATTTTCTGCGTCTGTTGGAAGTGGTAGTAATAACCCAACTTCCCCCCATCCATGTTTAATAACGGATCGTCTTTATTAGGACTATGGCGATAAGCTGCAAAGTCATCTTCCGCCTCCTGCTCAGGAGCCCCTCCATACAAGCAAGCCCCGCGCCCGATATGTAGGACATTCCACCCATCCTGACCTCGCACCAAGTGCCATTGCTGTGGCTCATAACGCGCAAAGGCCGCTGCAACATCAGGATAGTAGTGTTCCAGGCAAGCCATATTACGCAAGAATTGCTGACGAGCCTGCAGCCAAGCTATACGCGCTTGCTGAGTAGTTTGCAGTTCAGGTAGCAGGCTACGTGGAGCGACTTCATCACAACGATCAGTGAAGGGATATAAGCGTACCCGCCCCTCATGCAGCTCCTGCCAGCTAAACTGATTAGATGTGAGATATTGATAGAGGGCATCCATTTCCACATGATGGTAATGGCGAAACACAAAAGCGGAGTTCAGCGGCTGGATATGCTGATCAATAAAGCGCAAATCTTCTACCAGGCTGCCACCACTATTACCAATTTGCAGAAACACCTCTTGCTTAGCCGCTACCCTTTGCTCCAACCAACTGGCCCAATCAAAGACGCTCAACGAAGCCACAAAGGCATCTTCAGAAGGCTCATAAATGAGCCAAGCACTCGCATCAGTACACTCAGCCAGTGCCGCTAAACTATGACCCAACCCCACACCAAAGCAGATGAGTAACGGAATCTGTTCGGGCAAAGCCTGGCACTCACCTTGTCGTGCCAACCAACTTTCTAGTTGTAAAAAGGGGGTACCCGCTACCCATTGCGGCGTTGCCGCTGCCTGAGGGGGAGGAGCAAGAAAGCTTATTCGCGGAGCCTTGTTCCGGTAGTTCTCCACCTCCGCCTTACATTCTTGCTCCGGGTTTAGGCCATACCAACACTGGCCTGTAGCATAGTCGACTAAATTAGCATGCCCTTCGGCAGTACAAAAAACCGACAAACACTCCTCATGCACGGATTGCAAAACTTTTAGGATATGAGGGGCATAGCGCTCAAAGGCTTGAACATTGCGTTGATAGTAACGGGTGAGCTGGCCGCTTAGCTGGGCTTCTAGCTGCTGCTGGGCCTGTTCATCGGCCATTGTCAGCTGGCTGATATTTCGCAGCATAACCTTACCTGGCAATAGAGAGAATTGATCCTGAATGTCTCAGGTGCGATAGGCTTGGAGTGCGCGCTGGTTACGAGCAAGTTGTAGCAGGCTATTAGACAACTCCGAACTATAGCTATGCAGTATAGTATGCCATTGTTCGGTTAATGCCAGCTCCTCAAGGAGAAGCTGCTGATACTGCAGTTTATCTGCTTCTTTAGCACAAAAATGCCGAAGCAACGTGTCTCGCTGTATTAACAGTTCCGCCAACACAGCAAAATCAGCTTCGGCATGATTATCAATTTGAACCGCAATTTGCTGACGTAATGCCGCCAATTGGTTGACTTGTTCCTGCTCCATGTCACTCGCCTGCTCGAGGCTCAAGATCCAACTCCCCTAGCTGTTGGCGTTGGCGATAACCCTCTGCTTTAGCCTCTTCTGGAATTTGATCCCAAGCTTCTTTGATAGGAATCAGTGTGCGAGCCACTTCATCAATCATCGCGGTATCGTTCTTAACCGTCGCCTCTGATAGACGATCGACCATGAAGGCATACAACTCAAACAAATTAGCCGAAATTTCTCCACCAGCTTTCATATCAAGTGATGTTTGTAGGGAGGTCAGAATACCGATAGCCTTGGAGATATGCTCGGACTTACCCACAAAGTCACGACGTTCAATACAGCCCTTAGCATAGGCCAACTTATCCAACAAACCGCTGTAGAGCATTTGAATGACGCGATGAGGGTCGGCTTCGGGCAGCTCATTCTTGAGCCCTACAGCTTTATATGCCTGTATCCCCTTTTTCATCATCATGGTATGTGGTTCCACTTGTGCTGCTAAACGTATGTCACAACTTAATTACGCTGGGTACTGAATCCAGGCAAGCTGGCCAGCTGGCTACTGAGATAAGAAGAAGTCGAGTTCATTTGCGCTAATACCTTATCCAACGCAGCATAGCGCTCACGCAGAGTTTTTTCGTAACTCTCCATATACTTATCAAGATTCGCTCGCTCTGTGTTCACAAGCGTCAAACGGCTATTAAACACTTTTTCCTGGGAGGCTAGAATTCCGCCCGCTTCAGTATAGGACTTCACTTTAGACTCTAACTGAGCAGCCAAGCCATTATCACCCGAAAACAGCTGCGAAATCTTATCAAAGGATCCAGTCAAAGCATCCTCTAAACGCGCACTACCTGTCTTACCACCATAAGAGTTAGTACTGGATATTTCCATCTTGCCATCAGCGGTCATGGAAATCCCCAGGGCAAACAAGCTATTTAGGCTCGCGTCAGCACCACTCACGGTACCAGCTAGCTGACTGTTGAGTTGGCCCATTAAGCCTCTCACCATCGAGTTACCATTCAACGCACCACCACCTGTCAAACTTTTGCCATCTGTGGAGAGAGTACCTGGCTTGGTGAGATCATTAATAGTAGTGACCAACTCATTATAATTTTTGACAAAAGCTTCAATGTGCCCCTTAACCGTATCTTTATCTACCGCGATGTCCAGCGTTGCCGCCTTAGTGTTGGTCAGCTCTTTTAGATTCAGGGTAGTATTCTGGATCACATTTTCCATTTTGTTGGTATCAGCGTAGGCATCCACATTGTCGATGGTCACATGCGCCCGCTGCGAACTCGTTACAGACAATGTGGTTCCACCGCCGGTCGCAACAGTCGATACCTTATCCAACTCAGCATTATTATTAGTGATGCTGAGTTGCTTAGTAGCAGGATCCCCTGTAATGGAAGAGGTGATCACCAGCTTTGAACCAACAGCTGCATCACCAGTGTTAATAATGTTAGCGGACACACCAATATTATCTGATGCAGTGTTAATCGCCTCACGCAACTGACTGAGAGTCATACCCGCCGCAACATTAACGTTAAAGCTCTTGCCATCCGCACTAAACGTCAGTTGCCCGGCCGTACTCGAAACTACAGAGTCTGAATTAGCGAAGCTACCATTAGCGGTTTCGGCACGGGTACCCTTTGCCAAAGCCTTTACTTCGATGCTGTAGCTACCCGTGGTAGCTGAAGACGTGGTCGTCACATCAAAAGGCTTAAGATTATCAGGGTGCGTAACTGTAGCCTTACGCGTCAAAAGGTTGTTAGCACTTTTCAGCGTATCAAGAGAGGACTGAAACTTACTCAAAGCAGAGCGGATTTTACCAATCCCAGAGAGCGAGACTTCAATAGTGGATTTCTGCGAATCCAGCCGTTTAACCTTAGGATCGCGTTCAGATGCAACCAGCTGTTTGACTAAGTCCTCAAGTGGTAGACCAGACCCCACCCCCAAAGCGGTTAATCCTGACATGGTTGCCTCCTTCCGTTTTACACTCGTTTATTCAGTATCAATCCTGTTGCCTGCCCCAGCTCTTGCTGCAGCTCTCTGACGCGGCTCGCTAAACGGCGCACTTCTTCAGAAGGGATTTCACGAATCACTTTATCGGTTTCTGAGTCCAGCACTGTAATCACCGGCTTGCCGCTTGACTCATCCATATTGAAACGTAACTGACGATTCTGAGCCTCTACGATCCGGTTAATATCATCAACCGCCACCTTTAAAGTCTGCGAATCCTCAGCAGGCTCGGCCTTATCTTGCATCTTCTTAGGGTCAGCGGCCTCTTTTTGCAAAGCCTGATTAGACTGGCTTGCCTCAGCGCCGCCCGAGCGAAACAGGTTAGCCTGCCCTAAGCTCATTTTACTTTCAATTTCCATACCAGTTCTCCTCCACCCAGGAAGGCAATAGGGTCAGACCTAGGGCTGACCCTATTGTGCTTGGGAGATTAACCCAACAGTGACAGAGCCACCTGAGGACGCTGGTTAGCTTGACTCAGGATGGATGTACTTGCCTGCTGGATAATCTGATTACGAGTCAGCTCCGCTGTCTCAGTCGCAAAATCGGTATCACGGATCCGCGAACGGGCACCTGATACGTTCTCAGCAATGTTGCTCAAGTTTCGAATAGTGGACTGGAAACGGTTCTGCAGCGCACCCAGGTCTGCACGCTTACCATCAACGGCAGTAATAGCCGCGTCAATGGTTGCAATAGCAGCAGATGCCAATGCAGCAGTAGAGATAGACACTGACCCCACTCCCAAACCAGAAGCACCAAAGCCACCGGAACGGGAAATATTGACCGCGATAGATTGCCCAGCATTAGCCCCTACCAGGAACTTCGCAGAGTAACCCCCACTCAGGATGTTAGTACCACCAAACTGGGTAGTAGTAGCGATACGGCTCATCTCAGCCTTCAGCGCTGTTACTTCTTTCTGCAGCGCTGCACGGTCTGCACTGGAGTTGATACCGTTCTGAGACTGTACCGCCAACTGACGGATACGCTGCAGAGCATTAGTGGTTTCCTGCAATGCACCCTCTGCAACCTGAGCTACAGAGATACCATCATTGGCATTACGGATTGCTTGGCTCAAACCCTGGATTTGAGAAGTCATGCGGTTACTAATCTGCAAACCGGCTGCGTCATCCTTGGCGCTGTTAATCCGGAAACCGGATGACAAGCGCTCGAAGGAAGTCCCCAGTTGCACCCCAGAGTTCATCAACTGACGCTGAGCGTTCAGTGACGAGACGTTGGTATTAACGAATAAAGTCATAATTGACCTCCTAAGTCGAGTGACACTAGGCCACCCTGCCTTTTAACGACCACCGAAGTGGCTTATTGCTCAGCGCTCTGCCTCTAGAGCTCCGAAGCTTTTACTCTTACCTGATCGTTATATCGGCCCCACCTGAGCAAGCTTTAGCCGCTCACGGCAACTTTTTTCACTTAGCGGTCAAACCTTGCCTCTCAATACCGTCACACTCCAGATAACCCTCCAAGGCCTAGCCCATACCCCCCCTTCAAATGTGCCAACCTGGAGTGGCATAAAAAATGCTTAGCTTTTTTGCCTCAAAAAAAAGGCCAGGTAAATAACCTGGCCAATTCGCTCAAATTTGGAGAGATTGAGCTCTTTCCCCACTGGTCGGCAGGATGCCTCTCTTGCCTTAGCCTCCTAAGCCTGTCACCAGTGGGTTATTTCTTTCTATTAACCCCCCAGCAGCGACAGTGCCACCTGAGGACGTTGGTTCGCCTGAGCCAGAATAGTGGAGCTAGCCTGCTGCAAAATCTGGTTCCGCGTCAACTCTGCAGTTTCAGTAGCAAAATCAGTGTCACGAATACGTGAGCGTGCGCCAGATACGTTTTCAGCAATGTTAGTCAAGTTTCGAATAGTTGATTGAAAGCGATTCTGCAGTGCACCCAAGTCAGCTCGCTTAGAGTCCACAACAGTAATGGCCGCATCCAAACTGGCGATGGCAGCAGACGCTAAAGCTGCGGTTGAAATTGACAAAGTCCCGATGCTTAATCCCGATGCCCCATACCCCCCAGCACGAGAGATATTGACCGCGATAGATTGACCAGCATTAGCCCCTACCAGAAATTTTGCAGAGTAGCCACCCGTCAAGATATTCGTACCACCAAACTGCGAAGTAGAAGCAATACGGCTGATTTCAGCTTTCAACGCGGTCACCTCTTTTTGCAGGGCGGCGCGATCGGCACTGGAGTTAATACCGTTTTGTGACTGAATAGCCAGCTGACGAATACGTTGCAGAGCATTAGTCGTCTCTTGCAAGGCTCCTTCCGCCACCTGAGCCACGGAAATACCATCATTGGCATTTCGTACAGCTTGGTTCAAACCCTGAATCTGAGAGGTCATACGGTTGCTGATTTGCAGACCAGCCGCGTCATCCTTAGCGCTATTGATCCGAAAACCAGAAGAAAGACGTTCAAATGCAGTACTCAAAGCAGTACCAGAATTCATCAACTGGCGCTGTGCATTTAAAGAGGACACGTTGGTATTTACGAATAAAGTCATGCTCATCTCTCCTATTACTTTCTTTTTGAGCTGATGCATGTATCTGCATCTTGTGTAACCTATATATCGACTAGCAAGAGCATTCCTTTAGTTTTTTTCTGCATTTTTTCTACAAAAAAAAGAACCCCGGCATGCCGGGGTTCTGTATACACCATATTTTAACGGATATAGTTGAATAACGAGAGCTGCTGAATCTGTGCATAGCTGGACTGAGCGACCTGCAAGCCATAAGAGCGCAACTTGAGGTCACTAATGGCCTCATAGTAATCCACTTCTTGTAAGTCTTTTAGCTGACTCTTATCAGCCAAAGTGGAGTCAAGCTGTGCATTTTTCACATCCTCTGCCACATTCATACGCGCCCCAAGCCCAGCCCTCACTTCAAGCACTTGGTTGTAAGCAACATCCAAGTTTTGTATGTACTTATCAATATCTAAATTCACGCCTGACACACCATTGAGTGCCGCAACCGCCTCACTGAGCACATTCATCGGATTAGTAGTTGCCCCCGTCACGACCCCACTAGCATCCACTTCAGCAAACTGAAAAACTGCCGCCCCAGAGTCATTTTTCGCCATAGAAACGGAGGGAGAAAGCTGCACTTGTGTTTGCCCAGCATCCCCTTGATACGAATAGGTATTAAAAGTTCCCGCCACCGTAGTAAAAGGCTGCTGCTTCACCGCATAACCAGAAAAAATATAATTACCGTTTATATCTTTTCCATTGGCATGGTCAAGCACCTCATTCAAACGCTCATTTAACTCTTTAGCGACAGCTTGCCGATCTACCTGATTCAGACTGCCATTACTTGCTTGAATCAATAATGTGCGAGAACGCAATAGCGCATTTTCAATACTTTGCAATTGAGCTTCTTCTTGAGCCAGAGAATTCACCAGCTCAGTATTATTGCGACCATATTGCTCGCTTTGACGAATCTTAACATTAACTCGCTCTATTTGAGCTGCCGCAGCAGGGTCGTCTGCCGGCGACAGCACTCGTTTACCACTTATCGCCTGCTGTTCGCTACGAATTAACGCCTGTTGGTTATTCAGTAACGAATCCGTACCCTGTCTAAAAATTTGCAGTGATGAAATACGCATTTTTAAATTACCTCACCGCATTTAATAAGCTTTCAAAAACACGCTGTGACGTCGTAATAATCTGCGCCGCAGCTTGATAGGCCTCTCGATAACGCATCAAGTTAGCCGCCTCTTCATCCAGGTTGACCCCTGAAACAGAATCCCGGTAATTTTGTGCATTAGTTAGCAGCACTTTATCGGACTGCTCATCAATGCGAGCCTGACTGGCATACCCCCCAACGCGACCAATGGTTTGCGAGTACGCGGACTGATAAGTCAGAGTGCCACCCGCTAAGGTCGGGGTGTTTTGTAAAGCGATCAGCGCTAAACCATTGGTATTGTCATTCTGCTGGGTCGCCGTGGCACTTGAGCCAGCAAAGGCTAAACCTGCCGGTGCAAGCGTTGTCACACCGACTTCACCTGCCATGTTATAGGTTGGCCGCACCAAAAAACTATCGCCATTGGCAGGAGAGCCAGTAAAAGCAAGATCAAACCCATCCACACTAAAGTTAGGTCCGGCCCCTGTTGCAACTTGTTGGTTATCTGATAACCGAGTGACACTATAACTACCGGCGTTATAACGCACCTCGTAATCACTTGCGGTTAAATTGCCATGTGACCAACTGGCTGGAAAGTTCAGAGTAGCCGCACCCGACCCAGTGTTATTGGCGCTAGCCAATACCCGCGAGCTCACGGTGTAACTACCGTTCAATGCGGGAGTAAACAGATCTGCACCTACAGCATTATTTAAGTCTCGCCCCTGATTTTGCTGGCGGTTAAAACTGTCAGTAAAAACAGCGGCTAACTGGCCAAGCTCATTCATGGTGGGATTCAAGGCATCACGACGATAGGCCAGGGTTCCCCCTAGCTTGCCATCCTGAATGATAGAAGAAATCGATGCCTTACTTGGCTCGAGGGTGACATCAAACTGCGCTTTATCGTACTCCCCCTGGGTCACGCCCATTTTCATAGAGGAGTCACTCATCACCAGCGACTGGCCACCCTTAAGGTAAACATTGACCATTCCTTGCCCCGCAGGAGCTGTATACACCCCCACAAACTCAGACAGCTCACGTACTAGCTCATCACGCTTGTCCTGTAACTCCAGCGAATCCTTATTTAGAGACACCGCTGAGTTGATTTGCTTATTCAGATCAGCAATCGAGGAAGAAAGACGATTAATATCAGACACATATCCCGTCAGCTGATCGTTGATAGCCTGATGCTGATCCTGCATCAAGCCATTCATACGATTAAAGCGATCAACTAACTGGCTAGCCTGAGTCAATACCAAGCGGCGGGAGGTGATATCAGTCGGGTTATTGACTGCATCATTCAAGGATGCAAAAAAATTACCTAACCCCGTGGAGATACTATTTGATGTCTCCGCCACCAACTTATCCAGCACACTGGCATGCTGCAGCCGGGTCGCACTACTTTGGTAGATGCCTGCCTGCTGTTGCAAATTATGGATGGCATACTGGTCCACTACTCGAGTCGTCAAACTCTGGGAGACACCTACATTGGCATCGGAATAATGCACGGTGGATTGCCGGCTATACCCCACTGAATTCATATTGGTGATATTTTTACTCACCGTTGTCAGCGACGTCTGACTTGCACGAATCCCCTGCTGCCCGATATTTAATAAGTTAGCCATATAGAGTCCTCCCGCCTGGGGTTATCGACCAATAGCCTCAAAGCTTGAGTGAGGCGAGAGCCTGTTGCATGCGCTCCCCTTCGGCGATTTGGATGATTTTGCTGGCATAGCGTGGATCAGTTGCATATCCCGCCTGCTGCAGTGCTTTAACAAAACCCGCTCCATCTGCAGTTTGGCTTAATGCCTTCGAATAACGGCCGTTTTGCTGTAAAAAGCTTATATAGTCACTAAAGCTTTCGGTGTAGGAGTTGTAGGAACGGAAGTAAGCCCGCTCTTTTACAGGCACACCTCCTCGATACTCCAGCGTAGTGGTTGCTGCTTTAGCGCCATCCCAACTAGGATCCGCTTTAATCCCAAACAGGTTATAGCTGTTACGGCCATTATCATCTTTGATCAGGTGCTTACCCCAACCGGTCTCTAATGCCGCCTGCGCCAGCAGGAAACGCTCATCTACTCCAAGGCGATCCGCTACCTGCTTAGCACTTGGGTAAAGCGAGCGAATAAAGTCCTCTGCATCACTAAACTGACTCTTCTGGCTGCTCTCTGCCACGCTTGGAATGGCACCTTGGCGCTCCAAACGCTGCAACACAGCCTCCCAGGCTATTGCATCTTGTTGCAACTCAGCAGAGGGTGTCGGGGCAACACTTGGCCAGGCAGTCGGCAACAAATTGCCGCTACGAGCCTGATAATCCTCTACGCCCATTGCCGTTTCAGTACTCTGCTGCGGCAGCAACTGGCGTACCAACACATCGGCTAAACCCAACCCACCAGACTGAGCAATCTCGATCCCCATTTGTTGATCGAGCATGTCCTGATACATCTTGGTTTCATTTGAGTTGAACAGACTGTCTTCATTCAGCGCTGCGTTAGACTCTCGCATAGAACGTAGCAACTGGTTGATGAACAAGGATTCGAATTGGCGAGCAACATCACGTACTGCTTCAGGTGAGTTGTCTTTAGCGGCATTTTTCAGAGATTGCAGACGATTCAGGTCGGTATAAACCTGGGACTGCATTGTCGCCTGACCAATCATCCTCTGCCTCCTTTAAATAACCACTAGCTCGGCCTGTAAGGCGCCAGCTTGTTTCAATGCTTCTAGTATCGCCATCAAGTCACCAGGGGCGGCCCCCACACTATTCACCGCATTGACGATATCACGCAGCGAGGCGCCAGGGGTAAACTCGAACATATGCCCTGAGCCTGCATCCACCTCTACTCCACTGCGCGGGGTGATAATCGTTTCTCCCGCTGACAAGGGTTCAGGTTGATTGGCTTGCGGCGCCTCAGTAATCGTCACCGTGAGCGCCCCATGGGTGACAGCCACCGGTGCTACCCGTACATTCTCTCCGATCACGATGGTGCCGGTGCGGGAGTTGATAATGACTTTGGCCCGCTCTGCAGCCAAACGCACTTCAAGGTTCTCCAACACAGACAGATAAGACACGCGCTGAGAGGAATCCCGCGGTGCCCGCACCCGGATCGAGGTAGCATCCATTGCTTCAGCCACACCACTACCAAGCAAGTCATTAATCTGTTCAGTGACGCGTTTAGCGGTAGTAAAATCAGGTCTATGCAAATTGAATACCAAGGTATCTCCATTGGCAAAACCACTTGGCACAATCCGCTCAACTGTCGCCCCTGAGGGAATACGCCCAACGTTCAGCACATTGACACTGACCCGAGAACCGTCCGCTCCTTCCGCACCGAAGCCCCCCACCACCAAGTTCCCCTGTGCCATCGCATAAATTTGTCCGTCCGCACCTTTCAGCGGCGTGAGCAACAAGGTACCACCACGCAAACTCTTCGCATCACCAAGGGAAGATACCGTAATATCAATCGTCTGCCCTGGCTTAGAGAAAGGCGGTAACTCGGCATGCACCGCCACTGCAGCAATATTCTTCGACTGAGGACTGGTACCCGCAGGCAAGGCAATACCAAACTGCTCCAACATATTTTTAAAGGTTTGTGTTGTATAACGAGCACTGGACTTATCACCGGTACCGTCCAATCCCACCACTAGGCCATAACCCACCAGCTGGTTAGTACGCACACCTGCCACACTAGCAATATCCTTCAGGCGCTGACTGTTATCAGCCAAACTCAACTGGCTTAAGCCCCACAGCACCGTAAGCAACAAGAAGCGGATCAACATACTGCCCTCCTTCATCATCTAGAAAGGCCATAACGCACTAAAGAAGAATTTAGTCAGCCACCCCTGAGCAACAGAATCCTGTGCCTGCCCAGTACCACTGTAAGCAATGCGCGCATCTGCCACTCGGGTAGAGCTCACTTCATTATCAGGATTCACATCCTGCGGACGAACCAAGCCAGTTAAGCGGACAAACTCCTCCCCCTGAGTAAGGTTAATCCACTTTTCCCCGCGCACACGCAACACACCATTAGGCAAGACTTCTGACACCGTTACAGCAATGGTACCGCTAAGTTTATTACTCTGTTTAGCACTGCCAGAACCTGAGAATGTATTGGTACCACCGATACTGGTATCAATTCCGCGCCCATTAACACTTAAAGGCACCCCAAGGATGGTCGGATTTTGCACCGACACACTGGTGGTTTTTGAATCTGCCGCCGTTGCACTCTTTTGCGAGTTGGTTGTTTCTTCTAGCACCACCACCAGAATGTCACCGACACGATGGGCTCGACGGTCACCATACAGCGACATTTCATAACCATCTTGGAAGATAGAGCCATTACTCTCTTTAGGCGGATACATCTGTTGCGGCGAAACCGGCGCAAATTGAGGGTCATCCGGCCGTGGTGTTTTACTCGCACAAGCACTCAGCAGCATGGTTGCCAACACTATCCAAACCGGCGCTCTCATAGACTAGCCCTCACTTATAGCTGCTGGGTCACGAAACCAAGCATCTGATCGGCGGTAGAGATCACCTTGGAGTTCATTTCATATGCACGCTGAGTGGTAATCATATTGACCAGCTCTTCCACCGCGCTAACGTTAGAGGCTTCCAACATCCCTTGAATAGTGCGCCCCATACCATCCAACCCAGGCTGTCCTTCCGCAGGCGCGCCGCTTGCAGCCGTTTCCTTAAACAGCGTTCCCCCCACAGCCTGCAAACCAGCAGGATTCACAAAACGGGATAACTGAATCGTGCCAACAATTTGAGGATTGGCTGAGTCTTCATTCAATATCGCCTCGACATTACCATTGGCATCGATTGATACCTGAGTTGCTCCCTGAACGTTAATTTGCGGGTCTAACAGATACCCCTCAGGAGTCACTAAGTCGCCAGCATCATTCAGCTCAAAGGCCCCCTTACGGGTATAACCCAGGGTTCCATCCGGTAACTGCACTCGAAAAAAACCTTCCCCCTGAATCATCATGTCAAAGGTATTACCCGTGTTAATGGAGTCACCTTGAGAGAAAATTTTCTGCGTAGCCAACACTCGTACCCCTGTACCTATCTGTAAGCCAGAAGGTAAACGGGTATTTTGAGTAGACAAACCGCCAGGCTGACGTTTGATTTGATACAACAAATCCTCAAACTCAGGGCGATCCTTTTTAAAACCTGTAGTACTGATATTTGCCAAGTTGTTGGAGATGGTTGAGAGAGCGGTATCCTGCGCACTCAGGCCAGTTTTACTAATCCAAAGGGACGCCAACATATCCTATCTCCTTAACCAATTTGTAACAGACGATTTTCTGCTGCCGCATTTTCTTCTACGGTTTTCATCATCTTCACATTCATTTCGTACTGGCGGCTGAGGGACATAATGGCGGTAAACTCCTCCACCGGATTAACGTTACTGCTCTCCAGATAGCCCGAACGCAGCTGTACCTGAGCATCCGCTAACGCAGGCTGACCATTTTCCAGAGAAAACAGGCCGTCCTCGCCCTTTATCAAGTCTCGAATCTCAGGATTAACCAACTTGATACGATCAATCTCAGCCACGTTGGCAGGCTGATCACCTTCGGCCACAATCGTGATGGTGCCATCCCCACCAATCTCAATCTGGGAGAAAGGCGGCAAAACAATCGGCCCACCTTCGCCGATCACCGGCAAACCTTTGCCGGTCCGCAATTGCCCTAAAGGATCAACAGTTAGCGACCCTACCCGGGTATAAGCTTCGGAGCCATCTTCTCGCTGTACAGCAATAAAGCCATCCCCGCCAATCGCCACATCCATTGGACTGCCCGTCACCTTAAGAGTACCAGGGGTAAAATCCGTGGCAGGATTTTCTGTCATGTTATAGACCCGGCTCGGAAAGCTTTCGCCAAACACTTGCATAGAGCGGGCTTGCTCAAAGTCGCGACGAAACCCTGTCGTACTGACATTGGCCAGGTTGTTGGCATGAATCGCTTGGCCCCACATATTTTGCTTGGCGCCAGACATTGCCAGAAACAGTGCTCTATCCATCGACATGGGTAACCCTCCAATACATCTCTCTGTTACCCAGCAAAAAACAGGCCAAAAAAAATCGGGCCAACGCCCGACTCTTTACTACAACACCATTCTCGCAACATTACCTACCCTTGCGACAACCTAGGATCAATACTTAGAAACCTGCTAATACCTGCAAATGCGCTTCAACGGAGCGTGCCAATGCATCTGGGTTATACCCCCCTTCTAACACCGATACTAAACGGCCGTTTGCATACTGGTTAGCTACACTCAGCAATAATTGTGTCACCCAACGGTAGTCGTCCTCATGTAAACGCAAATCCGCCATTGGGTCTTCTGCATGCGCATCAAACCCTGCAGAAATGAAAATAATATCTGGCTTGTGAGCTTGCAGTGCGGGTAAGCAGCGCTGCTCCACCACTTTGCGAAATGCATAACCATCACTAAAGGCTGGCAACGGACAATTAATGATGTTGGGCCGCTCCAGGTAAGAGTATCGATCAGGATAAAACGGATGTTGAAAGGTCGAGCACACCATGACCTCTGGCCGATCTTTAAAAATATCCACCGTGCCATTGCCATGATGGACGTCGAAATCAAAGATGGCGACACGCTCAATGCCTGGCTGTTGCAATGCATGTAACGCCCCAATGGCAAC
Source organism: Balneatrix alpica DSM 16621 (assembly GCF_000619885.1). Taxonomy (GTDB): domain Bacteria; phylum Pseudomonadota; class Gammaproteobacteria; order Pseudomonadales; family Balneatricaceae; genus Balneatrix; species Balneatrix alpica. The sequence goes on from NZ_JHUZ01000015.1 coordinate 163,441, forward strand.
ATTGTTGTACAAGCAAAAACCCATCGGTAACTCATGCTCAGCATGGTGACCAGGTGGACGTACCGCACAGAACGCATTGTTCGCTTTGCTATTGAGTACTCGATTAGTGGCCAAAATCACACTGCCCACCGCTAAACTCGCTGCTCTTAAGGAGTGAGGGCAAAGTGCCGTATCATCATCCGTCCACACAATACCCTGCTCAGGCAACTGAAATGCCAGCTTTTCCATATGATAGCGACTGTGAGCCAATAAAATTTGCTCTGCTAGCGCCGGTACCGCGCTATGATGATCAAGCTGTTGAGCCAATCCTGAACGCTCTAACTGGCGTTTAATTGCTACCAGCCGCAGCGGACTTTCCGGATGCTCCGGCCCCATATTGTGCTGCTCACAATCCTGGTGAGAAATAAAGGCAGTTAACATGTTGCTTCCATTTGTTTTTATAAATCGCAGGGTTTCGCCAGTTTACCTAAAGGCATGCAGCATGGCGCTACTGCCAAGGTCGCACACTATGTTGATTTACATCATGATCCTTATCAGCAAAATGTCAGACACTGGGCGCACAGCATAGAACGCTTAGCACCGAATTTCGGTGCTTTTTTTTTCTTGGTATTTGGCCCCCATAACTATAATCAGCAGAGCAGGAGGCCAGCATGCTAAATAAGAAAAAAGTGCTCTTTATCGACAGCAACGGCAATATGCGCTTCACCATGAAGAGCATGCTGAGAAGTTTGGGCATTGAGCACCTGGAAACCCAGGCGCCAGCCCCTAGCCTACTCAAGCACATTCAAAACCAGCACTATGACTTTGTAATCGTCAGTCATAACGAACAAGATCGTCTTAATGGCATTCGCTTGCTTGAAGAAGCGCGATATCACAACACGTTGCCAGAGCATACTGCCTGGATCCTTCTCGTCGCCGACACCGCCAAAGATCTTATTATTCATGTTATCGACAGCTATCCCGATGACATTCTTACCAAACCCTTCACTGCCAATGAACTACAACGGCGATTAGAGTCACTTGCACATAGACAAGACTCACTTAAGCCGCTTTGGGATCTTTTACGGCAAAAACGTACCCGCGCAGCCTTGGCACTCTGTGACAAAGTTGACGAAAACCATCAAAACTATCTTTATATCCAACAAGTTAAAGCCCGCCTACTCATGGCTAATCGCCGCCACTTGCAGGCTGCGCACCTACTGAGCGAGCTCCTCAAGCAGTACCCTCGTAACGATCTCGGCTTAATGCTGAGTTACTGTTTGTTCTGTGCCCAAGAATATGAACAGTCGATTACCACGCTCGGTGAGTTACTTGCCCAATCACCTTTGCTGTTAGGCGGATACGACCTCCTCAGTAAGAACTACCTTATGCAGGGGGACGTCTTTAAAGCCCGCTATTGGTTACAATGGGCCGTCTCTCTCAGTGCTCGCAGCATTCTTCGCTTGCAACAACTTGGTTATTACGCCTTTCTCAACACTGAGTTAGATGTAGCCGAGCCGGTACTCCAGAAAGCAGTTAAGCTGGCTGAAGACACGATTTTTGATAACAAACACCCCATTCTGCAGTTGGCTGATATCGGTCGCTACAAGGTAGAGCAGGGCGATGCTTGGCAACAGCAAGAAAAAGAGTTGGTGGAATGGCTGCGCTTAGCCCACAAACGCTTCCCCGATGACAAGGCTTTGGAAGTCGAAAGTGCTTGGCTGAAGGGGCAGTTTTATAAGAATGCCAAGCAAATGGTCATGGCCGAACAATTCTTAAGTGAAGCAGAAAAATTAGCCGGTGAGCGGGGGATCAGCATCCCGGTTAATGTTTGGCAAGCGCCTCCTGACCTACCTGCGCGCTGGGTACAGAACATGCCGGAAGATCCGGAGTTGATAGAGCAAGCCTCGCTAGAACAATTACTCTATCGTGGCAGGCTGGCCTACCAAGCAGGACACCTGGGTCAGGCACTTAGCCACTACGCTGAAGTGCTACAAAACCAACCCGAACATGCCGATGCCATGCTCAATATGACACAACTTTTTATTGAAGCGGCGCGCGACAGTAGCTATCAGCGTGATAAGCGTCTGCAACGCGCCAAACAATACGCTGTTCATCTCAATAAAAAACACGAAGAACTTAGCAATCGCCAACGCAATCGCCTTAGAGCCCTGCAAGCACTACTCGACTCTCCTATTGAGGAGCTGCCTCAAGGTAGCTTGGGGGATCTGCTCTGGGAAGGCGTATAAAAGCTAGGAAAAGAGGAGAAGTGAAGTGGCCTCCCCACCAGGACTCGAACCTGGATTTGCCCCTTAGGAGGGGGCCGTTCTATCCTGTTGAACTATAGGGAGGACTCGGCGCTTTATAACAACTCCTTGAAAACAAAGCAACTTTGTCTAATCAAAAGCCACTGTGCCCAGCCAGAAGCTCTGGCAAGCTTTCTTCCAAGAGAATCAACACAAACGAAGTGATTAAGCTTCACCCAGTTTATGGCTAGGTGCATTATGCTTAGTTTTGCCTGATGCCGAATAAAGCTTACGACTATCATGCTGCCCCTGTAACAAAGCCAGCAATTGCTCATTCTGCACTAAAGCACGCCCCACAATCTGAGCATTTACCTGAGCAGTTTCTTGGTTAACAAGCAGCAAGCTTTCCATCTGTTCTAACGCATCCTGCAAAGCAGCTTGCTGGGTACTGGACGAGGCAAAAGCCAGATAGCCCTCACGGGCCACCTCATAACCAGATGAGCTCAAACAGAACTGACGAGCTTGAACATTTGCTGCCAACTCATCCAGCAAAGTCTGCTTATCTTCTTGAAGGGAGGAGAAACTTTCATGATCACGAGCCAAGAGAAGTGCTCGCTCTTTCACCAGGATCTCCTGCAACTGCTCAAGCTGAACATTGGCAGCCAACATCAACTCAAGCAGTTTGGATTCCTGGTCAGACATAAGACATTATCAATTAGAGCTGAGCATCAAAGGCCAGCATTTTTTGCGCCAGACGCTGAGAGTCCACTTGATAGCTACCATCTGCCAATGCAGCTTTGATAGCAGCAACCTTATCTTCGTTCACATCTGGCATGCCGCGCAGACGCTCTTCAATGGATTGCAGGCTCTTTGCAGTAGAACTAAGTTCGACTTTATCTTCTTTTGCAGGGGTACTGACGGCTTTCTCACCTGCGACAGAGCTGGCCTGCTTCTCAGTGCCATTGCCCTTAATGCGTGTAGATGAGTTGCTGTGCACTCCTACGCTGTTAATGTCGATGGGCATGGTCTTATCCTTCCAATTAGTACTTACGTATGCAGGCTATCGGCGGGACCTAAACATTCTTTAATTTTTTTTTCCAATCCACACAACTAAGCTTTTACAACGAAACAGAGTATACGCGGATTCCTATCTTTGCGCAGCTTTAAGGGCCAACTTGCACTTGCCCAGGCCCTATTACCTTCGCCCTAACAATGCGCTGCGAATTTAAGTTTTGCACCTGGATGACCTGCCCTAAACTACCATCAGTCTGCGCCACCCCCTGAGTATGAATACGCACACTTCCTGCGACCGCATTAATCGTCACCGGAGTGCCTTTCTTAACCAACATCGGCGCCTCCAACATATCTGGCCCTAACACTGTATTAGCACTCAGATGGCGCCTGGTGGTATACCCTAACACCTCCGTTACACTGGTGTAGTACTGCTGACGCAACCCCGATACATCCTGTTCTTCAACTTTGATGCTAGAGTGATCAATCATTTGGTTGCGCGACAGGTTAGTCGCCAGTATCACCACAGGGCGCCATAATTTGATTTCAGCCCCGACATAAACGGACCAACTGACAGGGCCTGCGCAACTTACTTTAATATGTAAACGCCCCAATAAAGTCTTACCCGCATGACTCACCTCCAAGGGCTGGGCACAATCATGTAAGCGCAATCTGGAATCCAGGGGGGCCACCGCCAACTCCAGACGTCCAGATTCAGGAGGATTGGCTTCCAACTGCTCCGCTAAATAATTGATGACCGCCTGGGTCAGATCTTCACTAGTCGCTGCTGTCGCTGAAAAAGACGCGATCAAAGTACTTGTTAGCAGCAGAGTGAATGCAAATGCTTGAGAAAATTGCATGTAACCTTCATTCAAGGGGTTATACTTGAAGCAAATTCTGGCAGAACTCATCTGGACCAGCAATAAAGGGTTCTGGCTTAGCGCCGTAGAGAGACACAAGCATGAATCAGGGAACCTATCAGTCTCCTTCTATTTCCCCACAAGAATTTTCTGCGTTTAAAGACTACTTAGAGAAGGCTTGTGGAATTTTGTTGGGGGATAACAAGCAGTACCTCGTCAAAAGCCGCTTAGGCAGAATTATGGCCGAGCATAAGTTTGCCTCTTTAGGTGAACTCCTACAGCGCATTCAGGGTGGTGCTTTTTCTGGCCTCAAGCAAGAAGTCATCAACGCCATGACCACCAACGAAACCCTCTGGTTTCGCGATATTCACCCCTACAACATCCTACTTAATCAAGTTCTACCTGAGTTGGACGAAAAAAATCGCGGACAAGCACTGCGTATCTGGTCTGCTGCCTGCTCCACTGGCCAAGAACCCTACTCAATTAGCATGATCGTAGAAGAGTATAAGCAGAAGAAACTTGGCTCTCTGCGCGGAGAAGTACGAATCACTGCAACGGATATCTCCACCGCAGTACTTGAGCAAGCCAAATCCGCCAGTTATGAGACGTTAGCACTAGGAAGAGGCTTATCTACCGATCGCTTAAAACGCTTCTTTATTGAGGCCAGTAACGGCAGTTGGGAAGTTAAACGCGAACTCCGTCAACGTGTTGATTTCCGCTCACTCAATCTCAAGGACAGCTTTGTCAGTCTCGGTCGTTTTGACATCGTATTTTGCCGCAATGTCCTGATTTATTTTGCTCCAGAACTGAAGCAAGACATCCTCAGACGCATTCATAAAACATTGAACCCTGGTGGATATCTGTTTGTTGGTGCATCGGAAGCAGTTACCGGCTTAAACGATATCTATGAAATGGTGCAATGTAATCCCGGCATCATCTATCGAGCCAAGTAATCTCCACCTTTTCACTCAAGGCGCCCCGGGCGCCTTTTTTATTGGCACACCCCTTGCTTATTAGTCTTTGTACACAACAAGGAGTGCCGCCATGTCCATCAACTTCAACAACGCTCTTGGTATTCACGCTGATGCGCTGTTGTTCCGCGCCCAGCGGGCTGAAGTCCTGGCAAACAACTTGGCCAATGCCGACACTCCTCATTACAAAGCCAAAGATCTGGATTTTGGCAGCGTCCTAGCGCAAGCAGAAGCGGCAACATCTTTCCACCTGCGGCAAACCCATTCCCGTCACCTTGCCGCTAGTACTGATGCTAGTGCAGAGCAACTTTATACGCACCCTATCCAGCCGGCCGTGGATGGCAACACTGTTGATCCTCAAGTTGAAAAGGCAAAGTTCATGCAAAACGCTATGGACTTCCAAACTAGCTTCACCTTCCTGAATCGTAAGTTTCAGGGCTTAACCCGAGCGATTAAAGGCGAATAAGGAGGCGAATGATGTCACTTAGCAACGTTTTCAGCATCGCAGGCTCAGGCATGAGCGCTCAGTCTATTCGTCTAAATACCACTGCCAGCAATATGGCAAATGCCGACACGGTTAGCAGTAGCATTGATCAAACCTACCGCGCAAGGCACCCGGTATTTGCCACCGCACTTAACCAAGCGATGAAAGACAATGGTTTTAATGCTTGGGAAGATCCACATATGGCCGCACAAGCCAATGCAGGGGTAGAGGTGATGGGAATCGTTGAAAGTGAGGCTCCGTTGCGCTCCGAGTACAACCCTGACCACCCCATGGCCAATGATGAAGGCTATGTGTATTACCCCAATGTGAATGTGGTGGAAGAGATGGCCAACATGATTTCAGCCTCTCGCTCCTTCCAGACTAATGTAGAAATCATGAACACTGCCAAAACCATGATGCAGCGTGTGCTGGTACTGGGTCAGGCGTAAGAGGTGACGCATGAGCGATATTAACAACATCAATAGCAGCGCGGCCACGCAAGCCAGTACCGCTAGCTCGGCAGCCAGCCAAAGTAATCGCACTCAATACGATAGCGATATGTTTATGAAGCTGCTGATCGCCCAGTTAAAACATCAGGATCCTACCAATCCTCAGGACACCACCGACTTCATGGCACAGATGTCATCCCTGTCCACAGTGGAACAAATTACCAACCTCAACAAAACCGTTGAAGGCTTCCAGTCCATGCTGCAATCAAGCGTCGCACTGCAGGCTTCCTCCATGGTCGGCCGCACCGCCTTTGTCGAGGGAGACACTGCCAAACTCCACAGTCAAAGCGGTGAAGTAAAAGGCCTGCTAGATCTAACTAACGCTGTCAGCAATGTGCAGATCGGTGTATTCAGCTCTACCGGTGAACAGGTGGCCTCCCTTTCCTTAGGTGATCTTGCAGCAGGAGAGCACAGTTTTAACTGGCAAGCCGGCAATACCTTGCCGCCTGGCAACTATACCTTTAAGGCCCAAGGCTCTGTGGGTGGGCAAAACACCAGTTTAAAAACCTATATGGGAGTTAATGTCGACTCCGTTTCCTTTAGCGGAACGAGCGGCATGACCCTCAACCTTGGTAATGGACAAAGCGCTTCCGTTGCCAGTGTAAAACGTGTCGGTTGATAAGGAGTTAGCATGTCATTCGCAACAGCCATAACCGGTATCAAAGCGGCATCAACTGACCTCGATGTACGCGGTAATAACATTGCTAACGTCAGCACTGTTGGCTTTAAGTCATCCCGTGTCGAATTTGGCGATGTGTACTCCTCCACTCTTTTTGGTGGCGGCTCTTCAAACGTGCCAGGTGGCGGCGTGAGTATCATGGACATTGCCCAGAATCATAAAGGGGGCACCATTGAATTCACGCAAAACAACCTTGACTTGGCGATTGATGGTGGTGGTTTTTTTCAACTGAAAAACAGCTCTGGAGCCATTACCTATACTCGTGCTGGTAACTTTGAGCTGGTACCCGACGATCCTACCCAGTCTAACTCTGCCACCGGCACAACCAGCATCCTAAAATCCAAGAATGGCTCTGCCGTTCAAGGTCGAATTTACAACGATGCGGGTGTCTTAACCGGCGGTGAGCAGGACATCATTATTACCAGCGCCAATAAAACCAGCGCACCCAAGTCCACTACCAAAACGTCACTATCGTTAAATATTGACTCTCGCCTTGATCCAACCAAACTCAAGACACCCTACAACCCCGCTGACCCCACTACTTATACCTACGGCACTTCAACACGCTTCTATGACAGCTTAGGCAATCCACAAACATTGGTGTATCACTACCTTGAAGTAGTTGATCCTAACCCTCCTAGCGCCACAAACACGCTGACCTACTATCAAGTCAAAGTACATCGTTTAGAGAGCAATGGGAGCTATACAGAACTTCCCCTTGGCCTTAGAGACACAGGAGGAGCAGGAACAACAACCTCACTTGTTGACCAAACCACTTCCGATTTAGTCATGGCCTTTAATCGATCCACTGGTGTATTGGAGAGCGTAGGTTTAGGTAATGTTGCTGCAGGCACCGTAGGTGTCAATCCAGCATTCACACCTACAGCACCTACAACAGGACTGGTTGCCGTTAACAATGGTGCCGCACCTGATATTTTTATTGGCAATACTGACCCGACTAAAGCCCCAACCACCACTTTTCCCAGCACAGTCGCTACAGACTCTGTCATGACGCTGGATGTCTCTGATCATACCCAGTATGCCTCTTCATCTATCATTAAAAGCACTAACCAAGATGGCTATCCTACTGGACAGCTAGCTGGAGTGAAGTTTGAAAGCAATGGAGATTTAGTCGCCAGCTACACCAATGGCCAGTCTAAGAGAATCGCCCAAATTCAACTTTTTTCCTTCGACAATCCACAAGGCTTGCTGCCTGTTGGAGATACCAGCTGGGTATCGACTAATGATTCTGGCCCCCCCGTTGGCAACCCTCCCGGGACAGGCCTGAATGGCTCGCTAAAAGCCGCTGCTCTGGAGCAGTCCAACGTAGACCTGTCTGAAGAACTCGTTGGTCTGATCATTGCCCAACGTAACTATCAGGCAAACTCCAAGACGCTAGAGACTCAGAATGCAGTTACCCAAACCATTCTAAATATCCGCTAAGCCGCCTATAAATGACTAAGCCCTCCAAACGGAGGGCTTAGTTTATTCACTCAGACCGCTACCTCTATGCACTAGACAAAATACTGATGTTCTAGCTGATAGGTATACACATGCCAGGCATGATTCAACACCGCCTCTGCCTGCTTGGCCACCAGAGTGGAATCTGGCACTAACCATCCACCAAAGTCAGCACGCTCATTCACTCCCTGCAACCAAAACACATCGCCATATTGACGCTGTTCGGCAACCAAACCTAGCAAGTTTGAGCCCAGGGTAGTGTTATCCATCCTACCGTTATAATCGGTCAGAAAGTCGCCCTGAACATTGAAGTTTGTGACAGCAGATGCCTTAGTTACATCTAGACCATTGGCATCTATAGTCTGCTGAGACAATCCTGCCGCATCGAATACGATTGCCTGCCCACCCGTTGCTAAAGCCGCTGCAGTTGCCAAACCTCCCCCCAGACTATGCCCAGTGAAAGATAGCTGAATAGCCTGTTCACCCATTAAACCATGAGCGTTGTTATAAGCATCCAGTTTAGCTTGCACCTCTCGCGCAAGGGACACCGCTTGTTGATACTGCTCAGACTGGCCAAAGGCCTGCTCCACATCCTCCACCCAATCCACCGCCGACAATGGTTCCGTCCCCCTGAAGGCAATTACAAGGTCACCTGTCTGGCTATGCTCAAAGATCTTGTAATCCAAACCATTGCTACCGGGCCAATCAATAACACTGCCACCCCGATCGACTTCACGGTAATGAGGGGTCGCAAATCCTTGCTGACGTATATCATCAATACCACTGAAGAGTTTCATGCCAGCTTCTGCAACCAAATAATCTTTCCAGTCATAGGTTTGAGCTGAGAGTCGGGCGAAATCAACCGCCTGCTGGTATTCAGCCTGGGTCAGACCTGAGGGTAATGAGCTCGTTTGCGTCATGAGATGCTCCATTATTGTTATTAATGCACCTGAACCATTTCGCCCCATTCCGTCAGTGCAACAGAAGAGGCACAACGGGCGCTAGACCAAATTCAGCACCAGGTTCGCTGCGGAGCTTAGGATGAGATGAGAGGACGTCTCAATAACAAAAAACGTCGAGATCGATGGCAAAAACGCCTGACTCCAGAAATGCGAAAGCCCAGCTGTTAAGCTGGGCTTTCTGAATTTGGCGGTGAGGGAGGGATTCGAACCCTCGATACGCTATTAACGTATACACACTTTCCAGGCGTGCTCCTTCAGCCTCTCGGACACCTCACCATATTGTCACACCCTTGCGAGTGCGGGGCGTACTTTACTGAACAGGCTTTTGAAAAGCAAGCATTTTTTACAGCGTTCAAGTCGATCGCTTAAAGGCAACGTAACTCCCTTTTAACTGCAGTGCCTCTTGCCCTTCAGACCTAATCCACACTTCTAATTGCAACCTGGCTCGTCCCTTTTGCTGTAACCGCTCTTTAAAACGAGCGGTTAATTCAGACTCTGGCCATGGGCAAAGTGCCATAAAATCTGCCGCCACGGGCGCGAGGTATTTGAGCTCGCTCTCACTCACCACTACATCAAATACATCTACCTCCAACTCCTCCGCTAGCACGGATGTCATACCCCATCCAGCCAAGGTCGCGAAGGCAGCCAGCGAGCCCCCAAATCCCGTGCCCTTGTCGTTCACATTAGGCGCTAAACTAGCAGCAATCTCAAAACCACGCTCAGTTAGGTCAATACGCTGCACTCCCATATGCTGTACCAGGGGAATATTTTCCAGGAGTTTACGTCGGATGCGAGCAGCAGGTGTCATTGATAATTCCTTAACTCCAATTGCTAACAAAGTCAGAGGTTGCCAGAGGCCGTAACGGTGGTGTAATCGGGCCACGTGATCCAATGTATAAAAAACCCACTAAGCGTTCATTTGCCGCCAATCCCATTGACTCACCCAACAGGGGTTCATCACACACCCAGCCCGTACGCCAAATAGCCCCCAATCCCTGCGCATAAGCCGCCAGTAAAATATTCTGTGCCGCCGCCCCAGCTGAAAGGAGCTGCTCTTGTTGCGGCACCTTGGGATGCTCCTGATAACGCACCACTACCGCCACCAAACAAGGGGCACGCAGAGGCATCTTTTCACACTTTTCTAAAAAGGCTTCGGGAGCATCTGGGTTCAACTGCTGTCCCACCTGACGGAACAGTTTCCCTAATTTTTGCCGCGCCTCTCCCTCAATGACTAAAAAACGCCATGGCCGAAGCGCACCATGATCAGGTGCACGCAGTGCGGCTTTGAATAATGCATCCATCTGCTCAGGGGTTGGGCCTGGCTCCACCAAATTGGCGATTGATACACGCTCATGCAGTAAACTTAATGCATCCATCACAACCTCATTCCCGCTCTTACTCTGGTCAGGGCTTGAACCGCGCATCATGACACTCTCCCCAACCTGCACAAAAATATAAGCTTCTCTCTACCAGGAAGCCGATTCTAATCTATTTTTGACTCGCAATCCCACGAGCCCTTTCGCATAATGGTTTTACACACTGCAACACAAAATGGAAAACGCCTATGCAGTTTCAGGACCCAATCACCTTGATTGCCATTGAGGCCGTTGTGGTACTCATCATCCTACTGCTGTTGTTAGGGTTCTACTCGCGCTACCAGAGCAAACGAATCAAACGTCTACGCAGTTTATTAGAAGATCAACAGCATATGCCCGGCTTAGACTTGGGCGAGCTGGAGGATGGCAATACCGGTAGTTACCGACATCACCTAAACCAAGCCATGCTGCAAACTATTAGCAAATATAAAGAACTGCGCCCCGAGCAACCCAATTTCGAATTGCACCCAGATCTAAGCCCTGAAGAACAGACTACTGCTTTGCGAATGGTGTTTCTGCATGCTGAAAAAAATGCCCTGAAATCAACGGACGAAGAAGGCTTTTGGCAATCAATTCACAAAAGCCTCTCCCGCGTTATGGAGGCCTATGGCCAGGCTGCCAAATCTGGCAAAAGCAGTGATAAAGCCGAATTTAATGCAGAAGATGCTAGTCGCGTCAGCGGCCAACCCGCCCAGGAAGCTGAGTTGCTTGGGCATTTGTTCCCTGCCATCGTACGCCTACTTAAACAAGCCCAGGGTGATAGCCAAAATCTCAGCATGCTGACGACTGAGCTGAAAAATACTATCAAGAATGAAAGCTCTCTCGCTAATATCCTAGCGGACACCACGAGCGTTTACGGCCCCATTTTCCCAACCACTCATCCTAAAGCTGCGAATACACTGGAAGAGTGGCAAGGCATTCTGGAACCTTTGAAGCAGGCACAACAGGCCTGCCAAAAAGCACTAAGCCAGGGACAGGAAGCCCCCGTTAATGAACTTGCCCAACTCCAGCTGCAACTACCGGACTTTATGGTTCGCACCAAAGCCAGCATGCCCATCATGCAACAACACCTTAAAGAGGTGAATGAAGCGATAGAAAGCCTGCAAAGTGCCCTTAATAATCTGCGCCCCCGCACTGAACATCACGCTTTTCTAGAAGAGATGATCAAAGAGTTCCGAGATTACCGGCATAACATGCAGCAAGACCTTAATAAGCTGGCAAGTTACTTCAACACTCTGGACACAGCCCTGCAGCAGTTCAGCCTACTGCAGGACTAAAGCCAGTTATTGACGCGCTAAGCGTTGATTAGTCGGCGCTTGCGATGAGGTTGAACGCCACGGATTAATATCCAAACCGCCACGACGAACATAACGCGCATACACTGTCAGTGAGCTAGGCTGGCAGTAGTGCATGATATCGGCAAAGATCTGCTCAACGCACTGTTCATGAAAGTCGCCATGATTGCGATAAGACACGATGTACTTGAGCAAACTTTCTCGATCAATACGATGCCCCTGATAGCTAATCACCACTGAGCCCCAATCAGGCTGCCCGGTTACAGGGCAATTAGACTTGAGCAAATGGGAATGCAGAGTCTCCTCCACCACCTTTTCAGTCGTGCGCAAGAGAGTCGGGGCAGGATGATAGATATCAATTGCAACATCCAGATCATCCAGGCATGCACCCGGTAAAGCGGCTATCACGTTCATCTCTGCCAATTCATGCAACCGCACTTTGACTTCAGCCCCCGCTGCTTTGGAAAGATCTTCAGTCAGATGAGCCAATAAAGCCTGCTCTGTCAGGCGGGTACCGTTAAAGGAGTTGAGATAAAGCTTAAAGGATTTGGACTCGATAATATTGGGTGAGTCACCAGGGATAATAAAACTGGCCATTGCCACTCTCGGCTTGCCTTTTTCATTCAACCAAGACAACTCAAACGCATTCCAAATATCCCAACGATAGCAACGAGTGCCAGAGGCTGGCTGCCAAATTAGCTTACGCTCAATCGGACAGAGCATACTCGGATCATACTGATCGACATACTCGGAGTGGTGCCCAAGAGGAGCACCCGCTTGTTTCAATAAGGATTCAGTCTCGCTCATATACAACTCAATGACGAATGCCGCGTCCGATGCGTAACAAATACATGCAGTAAGCATAAAGGGCGGCATTGAACACCAGAATGATGGTTAACGCCAGCCATAGGTTGATATCCGACACCCCTAAGATGCCATAGCGGAAAGCGTTCACCATATACAGAATTGGATTCGCCTGGGACACCCACTGCCAAAACTCCGGCAACAAACTAATGGAGTAAAACACCCCGCCTAAATAGGTTAATGGGGTCAGCACGAAGGTAGGCACAATAGCAATGTCATCAAAAGTGTGGGCATAAACAGCGTTAACAAAACCTCCCAAGGCAAACAGAAAAGCGGTTAAAAACACCACTAACACCGTCACACCGATGTGATGTACTTGCAGCTTGGTAAAAAATAGCGATAACAGGGTCACGATCAGGCCGACCGCCAGACCGCGCACCACTCCACCCAGCACATAACCATTGAGAATGATCCAATTCGGCACCGGCGAAACCAGCAACTCTTCAATATGTCCCTGAAACTTCGTACCAAAAAAGGAGGACACGACATTGCCATAAGAGTTGGTGATCACAGACATCATGATCAAACCCGGTACAATAAACTCCATATAGGAGTAGCCTTCCATCTCACCGATACGCTCGCCAATCAGGTTGCCGAAAATAACGAAGTACAGCGTCATGGTGATGGCCGGGGGCAGCAGCGTCTGTACCCAAATACGGACAAAACGACGAATTTCCTTGTGAAGGATAGTGGTAAAGGCCACGTAGAGCTCATAAGCACTCATTGCGCTGCCTCCTTGTCGGCCTTGGATTTAGCGACCAGAGCAACAAACAGCTCCTCCAAACGATTCGCCTTATTACGCATACTCACTACCTCCAACCCTTGCTCAGACAAAGAAGCGAATAAGGGGTTAAGCCCAACATTCTTATTCACCTGCACCTGAATACTGTGCTCCCCTACCCACTCCATTGGATAAGCAGCTAACAGCGGCAAAGGCTGCTGCGGGATGTCATCACGAATATCCAAAACGAAGGTCTCGGTATTTAGCTTGCGCAGCAACTGACGCATGCTGGTGTTCTCCACAATGCCACCTTGATCAATGATCGCGATGTTGCGACAGAGACTTTCCGCCTCCTCCAGATAGTGGGTTGTGAGAATAATTGTCGTGCCTTCCTCACGATTGATTTTTTGCATAAAGTCCCACATGGAACGGCGTAACTCGATATCCACTCCCGCAGTGGGTTCATCCAGAATTAACAGGCGAGGTCGGTGCACTAAGGCACGCGCAATCATGAGACGGCGCTTCATTCCTCCCGACAACATACGAGAACGCTGATCCCGCTTATCCCACAATCCTAACTGACGCAACAACTCATGTGTGCGAGGACGAGCCTCCCGCAGCGGCATGCCATAATAGCCAGCTTGATTTAGTACGATATCCTCAACGGTCTCAAACTGGTTAAAGTTAAACTCCTGAGGTACGACCCCCAGCATTTTTTTCGCCTGGGTGGTCTGCCGCTCGATATCAAAGCCAAATACCCTGACATCCCCTGCGCTTTTACGCACCAACGTAGAAACAATTCCCAGCGTAGTCGACTTACCGGCGCCATTTGGCCCTAACAAGGCAAAGAAGTCTCCCTGTTCAACCTGGAGATCAATACCCTTCAGGGCTTCAAATCCGTTACCATAGGTCTTACGTAATCCTTGAATGGCTAACGCTGTTGTCATAAATACTCCCACGCCTGTTAGGCTCCCCAATGTGCGGTGACCTCAGCAGCTTTTCAAGACAAAGCTATTAACATCACAGCGTTTCCTTAATAGAAACTATCAAAACGGCCTAATCGCATGAATGATCAACAGTGGTTCGACCACCATCTCAACTGCTTGCAAACCAGCTGCAAAAAACTGCAACAGCAACCCGAGTTGGCAAATCCCCAACGTGACGATGACCACTACTTTATCGATAACGTTCGCGCACTAATCGAGCACATGAGCGAACATCAAAGCGGTTACTACGAAGAAGGACAGGACGTAATTTTACAGTGGATCCGCCTCTACCCTCAGCATAGCCACCTGCTAGATCGCGACCTGCTGTGGTTTTTTGGTGGCGACTGCCTGCAATACCTAGATGACGAAGAAATTGACTTCTACCAACGCATGGAAGATTACCGCTATGCGGCTCAAGAACAAGGACTGGAAGTGGATTATGCCAGCCTGAAGGCACGCTTTGGCAAAGAAGTGCACTAATCTCAAGCGCAGGCATATCCCCTATGCCTGCGCACGCTTCCCGCCGACCAAGAGCCTCATCCCTAAAAAACCCTGCTTCAACCTTGGACACTGGCCACCACAGTACAACCTGCACAAAGTCAGCGAAAACTTTGTCAATACAACTAAGCGCAAACAGACATCCTCAGAGGCATTAACAAAAGATAGCAACAAGCCTCGACCGCCCATGGGTGCTCATCGGCTCAAAAAGCTAGAAGGCGTTGTTTATATGGGAAGCGTTAAAGCCAGAAAAAACCGCACGCTGTCTAGACATCGTACAGTACAGGCTTGAGGAGATATGAGGTATGAATTGGAGCGGGAAACGAGACTCGAACTCGCGACCCCAACCTTGGCAAGGTTGTGCTCTACCAACTGAGCTATTCCCGCGTGGCGTCCCATAGGGGGT
>NZ_JHUZ01000016.1 GCF_000619885.1 Balneatrix alpica DSM 16621
GGCCGTATTGCCCGTAACCCCGCCATCCGTAATCTCTCCATCACCTATATCGAGATTATTCGTGGCACCCCCCTGCTGGTGCAGATTTTCATCTTCTACTTCTTTATCGGCACCGTACTGGAACTGGATCGCTTTACTGCTGGTGTGGCGGCCCTGGCGGTGTTTACCGCGGCCTATGTGGCGGAGATTGTCCGTGCCGGTATTCAGTCGATTCCCCCCGGTCAGATGGAAGCGGCCCGCTCCCTCGGCATGAGCTACGTGCAGGCGATGGTGTACGTCATCCTGCCCCAGGCCTTCAAGCGCACCCTGCCACCGATGGCCGGTCAGTTTATCAACCTGATCAAAGACTCCTCCCTGGTCTCGGTGATCTCCATTACCGATCTGACCAAAGCCGGGCGTGAAGTGGTCTCCGCCACCTTTGCCCCCTTCGAAGTCTGGTTCACCGTCGCCCTGCTCTATCTGGTGCTGACCGGTGGTCTGAGCTGGGCCATCCAGCGTCTGGAAAAGAAACTGGCCGCCAGTGATTAAGGAGCCCGCGATGAAACTTAACAACGCAGACAACATCATCGTTGCCGAAGCCGTCGACAAGATTTACCCCAATGGCTGCCATGCTTTGAAAAAGGTTGGCACCCAAATCAAACGCGGCGAAGTCGTGGTGATTATCGGCCCCTCCGGATCCGGTAAATCCACCTTCCTGCGTACCCTCAACCAACTGGAAACCATCAGCAGCGGCACCATCCACATCGATGGCACCGACATGTACGCCAAAAGCACCAACATCAACAAACTGCGTGAACACGTTGGCATGGTGTTTCAGAGCTTCAACCTCTTCCCGCATAAAACCGCGCTGGAAAACGTCATGCTCGCCCCGCTCAAAGTCTCCAAACGCCAAGCCAGCGAAGTGCGTGAGCACGCCGAAGCCCTGATGAAAAAAGTGGGCCTGGCCGAGCGCATGCACAACTACCCCAGCCAGCTCTCCGGTGGGCAACAACAACGGGTCGCCATTGCCCGCGCCCTGTGCATGAAACCCGCCATCATGCTGTTTGACGAACCCACCTCCGCCCTCGACCCGGAAATGGTCGGTGAAGTACTGGACGTGATGAAAAGCCTGGCCAAAGAAGGCATGACCATGGTGGTGGTCACCCACGAAATGGGCTTTGCCAAAGAAGTGGCAGACCGGGTGCTCTTTATGGAAGACGGCGAACTGCTGGTGGAAGACACCCCCGCCAACTTCTTCGACAACCCCAGCCACCCACGCTTGCAGAAGTTCCTGTCTCAGGTGCTCTAACCCAGCCCCCCCACAGCCTGCTGTGGATAGCGCCCTTAAACACCCCCTGTTGGCTCAGCTAGCAGGGGGTGTTTGGTTAGGGGGGGCTCGTTCCCACGCTCCTGCGTGGGAATGCATACCGAGGCTAGGTAACGAAAGCGGATATTCGATTATGGATAGAAGCTGCCATCACATAAGGGTGACCGTGCTTATCAATTTTGGCAGGAGGGAGTGCATCCAGCGCGGATACAGGGTGAAGCCATGATGCTCAGGCAGTGGAAGCCTTGGTGGTTATGCATTCCCACGCGGGAGCGTGGGAACGAGTGAGAACCATGCTCATTTTCCACTGGCAAAAAGCATAAACATGGACCAATATCAAAACCTTACACCACTACCGCAGTAGGATATTGCGCATCCAGAGCAGCAAAATGCGTAGGCTCGTCTTTCAGGGAGGGAAATATAGATGAATTATTTGATATTTCTTATTAATCAAGCAGTTCACTCGCCAGTTATCCATTGATAGCTGGTGTCTAAACGCATATGCGTAGTATTACAAGGTTATAACTTTAAATTTCAATGAATCACTGTGGTTCTTAGGGAAAAAGGAGTTGCTAAAATGTCTCTATTTGTAGAACTAGATCGAATGGATGAGCTTAATGATAAAATTCACAACCTTAATAGGATAATCGCTATGGTCAATACTACGGAAATCTCTGAAGAGTTGTCTAAAGAATTAGACGATGCCTATCAAGAATTAGATCAAGCTTACAAAAGAATTTTTACTACTAGTCGGACGCGCTCTCAGTAATTTTTACTCGTTCCCACGCTCCTGCGTGGGAATGCATACGGATATTAGGCAATTAAAGCGGATATCATTTTATGAATAGAATCCGCTATTACATAAGGGTGGCCGTGCTTATCAGGCTTGTGGGAGGGTGTAAACCCAGAGCAGATACAGGGTGAAGCCATAATGCTCAGGCAGCGGAAGCCTGGGGGACTCGGTAGGCATTCCCACGCAGGAGCGTGGGAACGAAGGGGCAAGGGTGCGGTGGGCTTTGCGGCTCGGTAGGCATTCTCACACAGGAGCGTGGGCGTGAGGACACTGAATATTCAGAATAGGAGGGTGCACAGATGCATCAGGTAAAATGCCAGTGTGGCGCGGTTCAGGGCCGCCTATTAAAGGGCGCACCCAATAACCGCATCCGCTGTTATTGCTCAGACTGCCAAGCGTTTGCTCGTTACTTTGAGCCAGGGCTTCAGGTGCTTGATGCTCAAGGGGGCACGGAAATAGTGCAGGTTTGCCAGTCCCGCCTTTGCTTTGATCGGGGTCTTGAGAATGTGGCTGCCATTCGACTGACCAATACGGGAATGATTCGTTGGTATGCACAATGTTGCCAAACGCCGATTGGCAATGTGATGGCTGACCCCAAAATGAGCTTTATCGGCTTGATTCACACATGCTTGGATCAGTCCGCACTCGACAAGGATTTTGGGCCTTCTGTTTCTGCGTTTAATACTCAAGATGCTCTTGGTGATCCTAAGCCACAGTCTCGTGGTTTGCTGAGAAGCCTGTTGCGTTTCATGAGGCTTGTTTTGCTGTCTCGGGTCTTCGGGCGTTATAAAAAGTCTCCATTGTTCTCAGCTTCAGGGGCGCCAATCGTTACGCCTAAAATCCTTGCGGCCTCTGAGCTACAGAAGCTGAAAACTGCCGTATAGCCATAGATTGTGTCCAACCGTCTTGATGGGGGTTGGCCACTTGTTCTGCGTAGTTATGCATCAGTCACGCAGTGTCGGTGAGTTCTATATTAGTTGTACGAAGTCTCAGCCTCGGAAAGTGCTGAAAATTCCATTCAAGGAAAGAGTAATGCAAGAAATAATCAAGAAAACCTTTGGCGGTCTTTCCGCTCAATACTATATCCGCCAGTTGTTTTTTGGATCCCTGTTTTCTGCTCTGATATTTTATATGTTTGTTAGTAGTGGGAAGCCCATTCAGTTTAGCATGATTGCATTGCTTGCAATTAATACGCTTCTTTATCCATATTCACGCTTTGTCTATGAGAGTGTTGTTGGTTTTATCATGGGGAATAATGTTTTCTTTGTGAATGCCATGCTTATGATGTTTGTAAAATTACTGACAATGGCACTTTGTTGGGGTTTTGCGATTTTTGTTTCTCCTATTGGCTTGGCGTATCTTTACTATCATCACAGTAAAGCAGCTAGTTAATAGCTTGTTTTGATTAATCTCCCCCACGCTTTTGGGTGGGGGCGTATACCAAGGCTAGGTAATTAAAACGGATGTTCTCTTATGGGTAGAAGCCGCTATCACATTACCAATGCAAGCCAACCCCATTTTGTCACCTTTACTGTGTTGCATTGGATTCCTGTTTTTACTCGTCCAGACACTGTGCATATTTTGCTTGAGGCTTTGCGTTTTTTAAGTAAAGAAGGCCTTAAGGTATATGCTTGGGTGGTGTTGGAAAATCATTGTCACTTTATATTGCAAAGCTCTGCATTGGATAAAGATATTGCCCGCTTGAAGTCTTGGACGGCAAAGCAGCTAATTCAGTATTTCGTCCAGCATAATGTCACGCAGATTTTGGAGCAATTGGCGTTTTATAAGAAAGCGCATAAGGGTGACCGTGCTTATCAGTTTTGGCAAGAGGGGGTGCATCCAGAACAGATTCAGGGTGAGGCGATGATGCGGCAGAAAGTGGAATATATTCATCAAAACCCGGTCAAGCGTGGGTATGTGGATAAGGCTGAGCATTGGCGTTATTCGAGTGCGAGGGATTATGCCAATGTGGCTGGTTTGTTGGAGGTGTGTCGCCAGTGGTAATGGGGCTGGTGTGTATGGGGGGCTCGGTAGGCATTCCCACGCAGGAGCGTGGGCACGAGGAAGCAGGGAGCGGTGGGCTTTGCAGCTTGGTAGGCATTCCCACGCAGGAGCGTGGGAACGAGGAAGCAGGGAGCGGTGGGCTTTGCAGCTTGGTAGGCATTCCCACGCAGGAGCGTGGGCACGAGGAAGCAGGGCGCAGAGGGGTTTGTGGCTTGGTAGGCATTCCCACGCAGGAGCGTGGGAACGAGGGGCAGGGCACGGTGGGCTTTGCGGCTTGGTATGCATTCCCACGCAGGAGCGTGGGAACGAGGGGCAGGGCGCGGTGGGGTTTGTGGCTTGGTAGGCATTCCCACGCAGGAGCGTGGGCACGAGGAAGCAGGGCGTGGTGGATTTTGTGGTTCGGTAGGCATTCCCATGCCGCTCCTAGGTGCTGATAAAGAGTGAAATACCTCCTCCCTTGCTGGGTGCGGGTTCAGGTTCTTAAGATAGTGCTCCCTTTCTAATGAGGAGCCTTTGGCTCTATTGCTATGCCAATTCCCTGTCGAAGGCCTTTGGGCCATCGTCTTGTTCTATGCCCTCCTTCTGTCTGTGATGACTATGCTACCCATATCAGTTGCCGTGCTTGTTTAAGCCTTGGCGGCGGGGAGGGGTGATGGAAGTCTTAATTCTGTTGGGATTGATTGTGCTGAATGGTGTGTTTGCCATGTCGGAGATCGCCCTGGTCACCGCCCGTAAGGCCCGCTTGCACAAGTTGGCCACACGGGGGGATAAGTCGGCTAAAGCGGCTTTGCGTTTGGCGGAGGATCCGACAGCCTTCCTCTCCACGGTGCAAATCGGTATTACCTCCATCGGTATTCTCAACGGCATTGTCGGTGAGGCAGTGCTGGCGGCACCGGTGGCGAAGTGGCTGGTGTCGCTGGGGGTCGCCAGTCAGCACGCCGGGATCAGCGCCACGGTGTTGGTGGTGGTGACCATTACCTATGCCTCCATTGTGATTGGCGAGCTGGTGCCCAAGCGCTTGGGGCAGTTGAATCCGGAGCTGGTGGCACGCTTGGTGGCGCGGCCAATGAAGCTATTGGCCTGGCTAACCCATCCCTTTGTCTGGTTGCTCAGTGCTTCGACCCATGCGGTGATGAAGTTGCTGGGTAACCCTAAGCAAACCAGCACGGTGACGGAGGAGGAAATCCGGGCGGTGTTGGATGAGGGCTCGGAGGCTGGGGTGATCGAGCAAAACCAGCATCTGATTCTGCGTAATTTATTTAAGCTGGATCGGCGTCTATTAAGCTCGCTGATGATTCCCCAGGATCAGGTGGTGTACCTCGACCGTCAGCAGCCTTTGCAGGTTAACCTGCAGCGTATGCTGAGCACGGATTATTCACGCTTTCCGGTCTGTGATGGCAGCCTGCATCAGGTAGTGGGGGTGGTGTACGCCAAGCAGGCCTTGGCTGCCCTGGCCCAGGGGCAGCAGCAGAGCTGGTTGGATAAGCTGCATCCCTGTGTCTATGTACCAGAAGACCTGACGGGGCTGGAGCTGCTGGAGGAGTTTCGCCGCGGTAACACCCAGATGGTGTTTGTGATGGATGAGCAGGGGGAGATTGAGGGCATTCTGACCCTGGAGGATGTGCTGGATGCATTGATGGCGGAGCAGCAGCGTCCCTTGAGCCTGGAGCAGGGCAGTAGCCTGTTGGAGGGCAGCCTGGAAGTACTGGACTTAAAAGAACTGCTGCAGTTGGAGCAGTTACCGGAGGAGTCGGAGCAGGCTTACCATACCCTCGGCGGTATGCTGATGTTATTGCTCAGTCGGGTGCCGCAGGTGGGGGATAGTGTCGACTGGCAGCAGTGGCGTTTTGAAGTGGTGCAGATGGAGCAAAAACGGGTGGCCTTAGTGCGGGTAACGGCGCTGACGGTTGCCAGCGCCGAGGATTAGCCTGCACTTTTCCCGGGTGGTAGGAGTTAGTAGGCCACGGTGGTTCCTTCTGAGATCAGGTCGAGTGCAAATGCCTGGCCCACGCTTTGATTGACGAGGGTGGTAATGGGTTCAAGGTAGAGCGCATAGCTGGAGTGGTGGATGGGCAGCAGCTTGTGTGGTTGGACTGCATCGGCCAGCTTGATCACATCACTGGCGCCCATGCTGATTTGCCCAAGCGGACCAGGGGTGCCCACCCGGCCAAGGTGAGGAATCATCACATCGGGCTGTCCATAGGGGCGCAGCGCGTTTAGCAGCGCAGGGGTGGGTAAGGTGTCACCCGTCCAGTACAGGGTTTTACGCCAGTTCTGCTCTTTGAACTCAATCCAGTAGCCATTGCCCTGGCCGAGCAGTTGCGCTATGTCGGTTTGGTTGGAGTGGTGGGCCGGGACGGCGGTAATGGTAATTTCACCGGCGCCTGCCGCGAAGGAACGGCTCTCTCCCCAGGCCAGGCTTTGCGCCTGTTGAAAACCCTTGTCGTAGAGGTTTTGCAGGTCATGTGCAGGGGTGATTAGCGGTAATGCAGGCGAAAGGCGGCGTTGTGCCTCCTGGTCGAAGTGGTCTTCATGGGCATGACTCAGCAGAATCAGTTGCAGGTCGCTCAAGTCGACTGGGGGCAGAGGAGTCAGACGGCGATGATGTTTAATCTGCGGCCCAGTCGCGAGATCGAAATCTTCATTGGGGTCGCCCATCACAAAGGCCTGTTCACCTTCCCCTAACATAGGGTCGGTAATAAAACGGAAGCCATTAAATTCTACCAGCAGTGTCGGCCCCCCTAGCCAGGTCGCCTTGACTTGCGGGGTTGTCTGGCGCGGCGCAGAGGCATCGTCAGCGCTGGCGGCATGAGTCCAGTGTGGCAGTAGGCTGAGGGTCGTCAGGAGCAGGGTGGTCAAGAGGGGGCGCATTGTATTCTCCAAGGCTGTTTGTCAGTGCCGGTCATGCTAACATCGCCACTTTGTCCTGCTTAGCAGGGTAGTGAAGGATAATCTATCCACTAAAGAGGGATAATGAGCAGCATCGAGCAAATCCAAACCTTTATCGCTGTAGCCAGTCATGGCAGTTTTGCTGAAGCCAGTCGACAGCTGGCTCTTTCAACATCGGCGGTGAGTGCACGGGTGCAGGCGTTGGAGCAACGCTTAGGGGTGCGCTTATTGCAGCGTAATACCCGTAGTTTGCGCCTGACGGACGAAGGGCAGCGTTACTTCGAGCATTGCCGGGATGCTTTGCAGCAGTTGCAGGAAGCAGAGCAGGCGCTGTCACAACAGGGTGTGCCCAGCGGTCTGTTGCGTCTCAGTGTGCCGACTGATCTGGTGATGGCACCCTTTGCTCGGCTGCTGGCTGCCTTCCGCAGGCAATATGCGCAGATTGAGATTGAGGTCCATCTCTCCGATAAAACGGTGGATCTGATACGGGCACCGGTGGATCTGGCGATTCGTGGCCGTGACCCCGGCTCTCCTGAAT
The DNA here is from genome assembly GCF_000619885.1 of Balneatrix alpica DSM 16621. Classification (GTDB taxonomy): domain Bacteria; phylum Pseudomonadota; class Gammaproteobacteria; order Pseudomonadales; family Balneatricaceae; genus Balneatrix; species Balneatrix alpica. The sequence continues at coordinate 7,531 of NZ_JHUZ01000016.1, forward strand.
TGATTGCGCGGCCGCTAGGGCAAGCGGAGCTGGTGATGGTGGTTTGTCCTGCACTTTATCCAGCCAATATGGAGGGAGAGCGGCTGCCGTTGCTGGATCCGTTAAATATACGGCAGCAATTGCCACCCTTGGCCACGTGGCCGCACAGTGAGGTGCGTAGCCAGCACCTGGGCCTGACACGTCAGCTTTGTCTGCAAGGCCAGGGGGCTGCGTTGTTGCCGCTGGCGCTTTGCCGTGAGGACATTGAACAGGGCCGCTTACAGCAAATAGCCACCGACTTTGCTCTGCCCCCTCTGCCTCTGTATCTGGTGTACCCTAATCGACATCAGCAACCGGCACGCTTACGTACCTTTATCAATTTTGTGCTGGAGAATGTGACTAACTATCCCTTGGTTTAGCACGGTGACCCTCCGCTGAGAGAGGGGCCCAGGCCAAGGCCCGGCGCAGAAAGGCCGGAGCATCCTGATCGATCCACTCACCATGGGCGGGGATAATCCGTTGTGGTTGCCAGGCGTGCAGTTGGGCAAACTCCTCGGCCGCCTGGCTTTTGTTAAAGCTCAGGCGCCAGTCCAGCGGGGTTGAACCGGGGGTGAGTATTCCACACAGGCGGGCGATGGGGCGTTGCCAGCAGCGGAAATGCTCAGGGGCAAAGTTCTCAATCAGGTCGGTGACGATCAGGGTGGCGGAGGGGCGATGGAAAAACACCACTTCCTCCATCACTTTCGAGCTTTTAATCGCCTGTTGTGCAATTTCTGCCTGCCAGGGCCAGTCCTGGGGCTCGGACAGGCAACCCTGATAATGCAGCTCTGGCCGCTTCTTTTGCACCCCGCTGGTGGCATAGAGTGCGGCCTCAGGCCATTGCTGTTGCCATTGGGCCAAGTAAAGGTGGTGCAGGGCATTGGGAGCAAGCAGATAGGCCACTGGCCCCAGCTGTGCCAGCTCCTCGGCCAGCGCCGGGCTCCAGACAATCGGACTGTGTAGCCATAGTTCACCACTTGCCAGGCGTACCACCACCATACGGGTGGAATAGGGCATGCCATAAAAGCGCACGGTATCACCCTCGGCTAGCCAAATGTTGTTGGCCAGGGGTTGTAAAAGCATCTTCTGCCTCCTGCTATTGCACCACCATTTCCACCCGTCGGTTCAGGGCACGGCCAGTCTCGCTCTGATTGCTGGCGACCGGTGCCAGGTTGGCGACGCCATGGGCACTGAGCTGGGAGGCAGGGATACCGTAGTCTTGCTGCAGGGCGGCCTGTACGGCTTCAGCCCGTTGCTGGGAGAGCTTGAGGTTGTAGGCCAGCGTACCCTGGTTATCGGTATGACCCACGATATACACCGCCAGTTGTGGCTGTTGGCGCAGCAAGTTAGCCATCTCGGCCAGTTGCGGTTGGGACTCGGCCTTGAGCTGAGCGTTGCCACTATCGAAATAGATGCCATAGAGAGCGATGCGCCCCTCGTTACTGAGGCCCTGGCCAATCGCTTCCGCCGATACCTGCACCTGGCCGCTGGCCATCAGCTGGGGCTCCACGATCTGGATGGCAATGGCGCTTTGCTCGTCACTCTCAGCGGTCTGGTAGTGGTCTTTACTGAAGCTCGAAAGTGGCCCGCTGAGTACCGAGACCGCGACCTCCACCCCATTGCGTTGCAGGGTGGCATAGAGGTACAGGCCCTCACGGTCAAAGGGGCTAATATCTTCGGCAAAGGGTGCGGCCAATTGCAGTTTGGCAAAGTTGCTCCGCCAGTGATCACTAGGTGTCCACCAGGCCCCCCGTCCATCCACTTGGGTGATCAGGTTAAACCCACCCGCGCTGAGTGCCTCGGCAAAGTTGCGCTGTATTTCCAGCGCTGTTTTACCGGCAGGGGCGATGTAGAGCAGGCGGGTGATTTTGCCCTCCCGGATCAGGGGATGGTCGCGATCAAGCTCTTTTTGCGGGTCCATGCCTGCTTCCTGGCTGGCTTGGTAGAAGTGGCCGCGCTCGTATTCCAGCTGTTGATAGCCAACTAATTGAGCGCCACTGAAGCGCGACAGTAGCGGGTGATCTTGACCGCCCGCCAGATCCGGGCCGAGGGCCAACGCGGGCAGGCTGAGCAACAGCAGGAGCAGCGCCAGGCCCCAGTGCTGGGGACGTACGGGTACGTAGAACGTGGCTGACGGGTTCATCTTTTCCTCAATCTGATTAAGTCTGAATAGTACCAAGCCTGCACCGGATGGGCGCGGGGTTGGCGATGGCGGTGGAGCACCGCCTGACGATGAGAAAAAGCAGCGAGGGGATTCGCATTCCCATCCGCGTTCAGCGAATACGCGTGGCTAAATTCAGCGTGAATTAGCCGGCGAGTCAAGTGCCGGATCATCATGCGTAGCTGACCAGTCCCGTGGTGCCTGGGTCACGCACTTTTTACACAGCAACAGGCTGCCCAGCTGCTGACGCCGCCCCTCGGCACTGATGACCCAGGGGCGGTTTTGCCAGGGCGGCTGGTGGCGCACATGCTGGTTATGGCCGCAGGCCAGCCGTGCCACCCAGTCCCCATGTTCATCCTGGTGATAACCGCAGATGGGTTGGGGCAGGGCGTCGCGGGTTAGCGGGGCAGGTTTTCTGCGATCCATTCGTCAATCAACCAGCGGGAAATGGAGTCTTTGCGCGGCAGGCTGTAGGCAGAATTGGGGTCGCCCCATTCACCAAAGCCTTGCAGTTGCTCGGCGCTAAACCAGCGGGCATCTTCCAGCTCATCCTGATCCACCTGAATCGCCAGACTGGCAGCTAAGCCACGGAAACCCAGCATAATCGAGGCTGGAAAGGGCCAGGGCTGGGAGGCGCGATAGTCGGCACGGCTGAGGCGGACACCGGCCTCTTCCCATACCTCCCGTGCCACCGCTTCCTCCAGGCTTTCGCCGGTTTCCACAAAGCCCGCCAGGGTGGAGTAGGTGCCGGGGGGAAAGTGCGGGCTGCGGCCAAGCAGGGCCAGGCGCGGGCCGCCATCGCTGGGGATGTGTTCAACCAGCATGATCACCGCCGGATCGAGGCGGGGGAAATGCTCCTTGCCACAGGCACTGTTGCTGCAGCGGCGCAGATGGCCGCCCTGATCGGCCCGGCTGGGGTGACCGCAAAGGCTGCAAAACTGATGCTGCTGGTGCCAGTGCAGCAGGCCACGGGCACAGGCAAGGATGGCGGCCTCTTCTGCCGGCAGTAGCGGGCCAACTTTGCGAATGTCGGTAAACTGGCCCTGGGGTAGCAGTTGCTGCACTTGCTGTTCCGACAGATGGGAGAGGTCGAGGGCAAACCAGGCATGTTGTTGCTGGCCGAGGAACAGAATCTCCTGGCTGTGTTCGAGCAAAAAGTCGGCCTCAGCGCGGCTAAAGTGCAGGGCCTCGGGGCGCTCGGGATGGAGCAGGTTGCGCCCTTGCCACAGGGGCACCAGGCGGCTATTGGGCTGTTGCAGTTGTTGTTCCAGCCAGGGCCGATCTTTGCGCTGGGCCGAGAGGCGGTCTAAGCGCAGGCCCGCATAGCGCAGCGGCTGAGTGAGGGGGTTAAACATCGCAGGCTCCTTGCTGCAGTTGGCTGGCCCAGTGCTGGGCCCATTGCCCCATGGGCAGAATCAGGTGAAGTAGCTCATGGCCGAGGGGGCTGAGTTGGTAGCCCTGCTCGCCCTTATCGACCAGCTGCGCCTGTTGCAGTTCTTGCAGACGGCGATTGAGCAGGGTGGGGGAGATATGCTCACAGCGTTGTTGCAGCAGGCGAAAGGTGGCAGGGGTGCTGCGCAGGTTCCATAAAATGCCGAGGGCCCAGGTGCGACCGAGGAGGTCGAGCAGGGCCATAATCGGTTTCCCCGTGCGGGAACCCCTTACCGGTTGGCCCGGTAAGGGGCAAAGGGCGCTATCCATTGGCTTATTCGCTACAAAATGTGTAGCAAAACCTTAGCCGCTAATAGCCCACTGAGCAAGCCAGCACGGTGACTCAGCCCGGGCAGGGCTGAAAGCGGGCAGTAAAGTGGCGCAGCACCGGTGGCTCGTAGCTAAAGCGCAGGCCACGGATGGCGCCGGCCCGTTGTTTGACGCTGATCAGGCAGTCCGCAACATAGTCGAGGTGGGCCTGGGTATAGACCCGGCGCGGAATGGTCAGGCGCAGCAGCTCCATCGGTGAGGGTTTCTGCAGACCGCTGTGGGGATCACGGCCAAGCAGTAGCGAGCCGATCTCGACTCCGCGCACGCCACCTTCCAGGTACAGCTCACAGGCCAGGGCATGGGCGGGGAACTGCTCCGCAGGAATATGGGGTAGCAACTGCTGGGCATCGACAAAGACGGCATGGCCGCCGGTGGGGGTTTGAATCGGCACCCCGCCCTGGCGCAGGCGCTCCCCCAGGTAGGCCACCTGGCCGATACGGTAGCGCAGAAAAGCCGGGTCCATGCCCTCTTGCAGGCCGATGGCGAGGGCTTCCATATCCCGTCCGGCCAGGCCGCCATAGGTGACAAAGCCTTCCATCGGCACGCAGCGCACCTGCACTGCCTGAAACAGCGCTTCATCGTCACGGATGCAGCACAGCCCGCCGATATTGACCAAGGCATCCTTCTTCGCCGACATGGTGAGCATATCGCCGTATTGGTACATCTCCCGCACGATCTGCTCGATGCTGTGATCCTGGTAGCCGGGCTCGCGTTGCTGGATAAACCAGGCATTTTCGGCAAAGCGGGCGGAGTCGATCACCACGGCGATGCCATGCTGCTGTGCCAGTTGGTAAACCGCACGCATATTGGCCATCGAGACTGGCTGGCCACCGGCGCTGTTGCAGGTCACGGTGGTGATAATGGCGGCGATATTGTCAGCGCCATGTTCGGCGATGGCTTGCTCCAGTCGGGGCAGGTCAAAATTGCCTTTCCAATCGTAGGGGTGACTGGTGTCGAAGGCTTGTGGGGTGAGCAGGTTGATCGCCTGCGCGCCGTTGAGCTCAACATGGGCGGCGGTGGTATCGAAATGATAGTTGGAGAGAAACACCGGCCGCTGGCCGCCGCCGCGTTGGCGTAGCCGCTCGATCAGACAGGGGAAGAGAATCTGTTCCGCTCCCCGGCCCTGGTGGGTGGGCAGGGTGTAGCGATAGCCGAAAATCCGCTCCACCTGTTGTTCCAGGTGGAAGAAGTTACGGCTACCGGCGTAGGCCTCGTCGCCGAGCATAAGCCCGGCCCACTGGCGGTCACTCATGGCGCCGGTGCCGGAGTCGGTTAACAGGTCGATATAGACTTCATCACTGCGCAGTAAAAAAGGGTTGTAGCCGGCCCGCTGCAGCGCCTGCTGGCGTTGCTCGGCGCTAATCGCGCTAATGGGCTCTACCATCTTGATACGAAAGGGTTCAGGAATGACACGCATGATCAGACTCCATCAATAGCATGGTCGCTCGCAGGAGGTATCCGGCAAGCGCAAACAATCAGGTTAAGGAGAACGAACAGGGGCAGGCGCCCCGGGATCAGGCGTGGGGGAAGTCGTAGGTGAGGACGATGTCGAGGGTATACCAGGCAGTGAGTAAGTAAGCGGCGCTGTTATCCATACTTCATACTCTGGGTGGGTCAAGCGATACCCTATTACTAGGGTGCTACTGGCGGCTTGTCAATTTGCATCCGCAGAGGGGGGTTCCCTCTGCGGGAGGCTAAAGCCACTGCTGGCTGCGCGGTGCTTCATAGTCCTGATAGAGCTGCAGAAAGCGTTGATAGCGGGGCTGGTACTGCGCATGCAGGGCTGGGTCCGGCTGCAAACAGGCCAGCACCGGTGGTGGCGGGCAGTAGTGCGCCGGGTCGGCGGGTTGCCAGGCCAGCATTGCCAGCCGGGCCGCCCCCAGGGCCGGGCCACTCTGGCTGTCCTCATATTGCAGCACTGGTTTGTTCAGCACATTGGCCAGCAGTTGCAGCCAAAAGCGATTACGGGCGCCGCCACCGAGGGCGCCTACTTGCTCCAGCTCGGCACCGGCCTGTGCCAACAGCTGCTGGCATTGGGCCAGGCTAAAACAGATGCCTTCCAGGATGGCCTGGGTCAGCTGTGGCCGCTGGCTGCGGCCATCCATACCGTGGAAGCTTGCGCGGGCAAAGGGATTGTTATGGGGGGTGCGTTCGCCACGTAAATAGGGCAAAAACAGGACGTCATTGGCTGGCTGATAGGCCGCCTCTGCCTCGGCTAAGAGCTGGCCGGGGGATTGCCCGCAAATCTGCGCAAACCACAACAAGGGGCTGGCACCATTGAGCAGGCAGGCCATTTGATACCAGCGCCCTGGCAGGGCATGGGCAAAGGCATGTAACAGGGACTCGGGTTGGGGGCGATAGCCCTCGGTGGCAATCCAGTACTGGGAGGAGGTGCCCAGGGTAATAAAGCCCTGACCGGGGTTGAACGCCCCCAGGGCCAGGGCACCGGTGGCCGCATCGCCCCCGCCGCCGGCAACGATCAAACCGGGTCGCAGCTGCAGCGCCTGTGCCGCCTGGTGGCTGAGCTGGGCGCTGATGGCATCGCCTTCCACCAGACGTGGCAACTGCTGCAGTTGGATGCCACTGGCCTCCACCAGGGCAGGGCTCCATTGGCGTTGTTGCTGATCCAGCCAGAGGCTGCCAGCGGCATCGGAGCAGTCCGTGACGACTTCGCCGGTTAAACGCAGGCGCAGATAATCCTTGGGCAGCATCACCCAACGCAGACGGGCAAACAGCTCAGGCTCATGTTCGGCCACCCACAACAGTTTGGGGGCGGTAAAACCGGGCATGGCCTGGACCCCGGCCAGTTGGCCCAGGGCGGGACAACGCTGCTGCAGGAGTTGGCATTGTTGATGGGCACGGCCATCGTTCCACAGAATCGCCGGGCGCAGGGGTTGCTGGTGTTGATCCACCAGCACCGCGCCGTGCATCTGCCCGGACAGCCCCAGTGCCACCACATCCTGCCAGGCCTGCGGTGCCTGCTGGCGCAGTGCTTGTGCGACCTGCAGACAGGCTTGCCACCAGTCCTCTGGATACTGTTCTGACCAGAGCGGCTGGGGGTGGTGCAGTGGATACTCGCAGAGGTGGCTGGCGATGACCTGACCCCTGTCGTTGACCAAGACGCCCTTGAGTCCTGAAGTGCCTAAATCAAGGCCGAGAAAATGCGCCATAGGGTTAGTCGCTCTCCTGGCGATCACTGGGGTGATGGATGCCGTCTGTCACCTCAACCGGGCCAAGCAGATAGGGGTTCACTCCCTCTAAACAGCCCAGGTTAACGCCGTATTCATGGGGGTTGGAGCGGCGCTGGTGGTGGGTGTAAATGCCACAGTGACGGCAAAAATAGTGTTTGGCGGTGTGGGTGTTGAATTGATAACAGCTCAAAGCCTCTTGCCCCTGCAGCAGGGTTAAATCCGCCAAGGGCACCGAGATTACAATCGCTCCCTTGCGGCGGCAGATTGAGCAGTCGCAGCGGCGCGGGTTTTGAATGCCCTGGGGCAGTCGGAGTGCTAAACGTACTGCACCACAGTGGCAACTGGCGGGGTGCAGGGGCTGAATGCTGGTCGAACCTATCTGGGTTATCCCGGATGCCATTGTTCCTCCTTGATAGCCATGATGACGGTGTCCCACCAGCGCTGACGAAAATAGCGATGTTGAATCAGGTGCCCTTCCTGTTGCATGCCCAGTTGGCGGCACAGGTGCAGGGCGGCGCTGTTTTCGGCGATGGTTTCGGCATAGATGCGATGCACGGCAAACACCTTAAAAGCCAGATTAAACAGGGTCTGCATGGCCTCATAGGCATAGCTGGCCCCCTGGTGGGAGGTGGCAATGCCGCAGCCAATTGATGCCTGGCGGTGATCCTCCAGGCGCAGGCTGCAAACGCCAATCAGCTTATCCTTGCCTTTTTCAGTAATGGCCAGGTGGTAGTGTTGGCGAGGGTGTTGCTTGGTCTCGTTGATAAACTGCTGCACCAGCTGGTGGCAGCGCACTGCGGAGCAGTCTTCTTCACTGTAATAGCGGGCGTAGGTTTCGCTGTCGTACAGCTCGACATAGCTTTCCAGGTCATCCTCGCGGAAGTCACGCAGGTGCAGACGCTGGCTGGTAAGTGAAAAGCCCATACTGAGCCTCCTGTTGTCATGGCATATTCTGACTGTGGTGCTGGTTTGCCATGGCAACAAGTCTAGGCCGAGCTGCGTCTCCTGGCAGCCTGCCATGTCAGTTTATTCCGCACTCTTACCAAAGCGTTGGCGTACCTGCATGCGGTATTCCCGTGGGGTGACGCCCTTCAGTTCCTGAAAGCGCCGGTTAAAGTTGGCGACATTATTAAAGCCCACCTGAAAACAGATGCTGGCGATCTGTTCATCGGTTTCCGCCAGTAGGCTGCACGCGCGGCTGACCCGCAGCCGATTGAGAAATTCGACAAAGCGGTTGCCGGTGGCGCGGCGGAAATAGCGGGAGAAGTGACTCTCACTCATGCCCACCAGGTTGGACATCTGTTGCAGGCTGATCGGCTGGTCGATGTGATTGATCACATACTCCACCACGGTGTTGATCTTGCGCTGCATCAGCTCGTTGGCTTTGGAGTTCATCTGCATGGTGGAGAGCAGGCGATAGTCTTTCCATTCCGCCAGCTCCAGCAAGAATTGCAGGAAGTGGAGCAGGCGCTCCAGCCCCTGGTGGTCACGGATGCGTTCGAAGCGTTGGCGTACCTGGGCCGGGTCGAGGCCGACAAATTCAATGCCGGAGCGGGCCCGCTCTAACAACGGCAGGATCAACTCCAGCTCCGGTATCAGCTTGCTGCCCTGCTCGAAGGTTTCGTGATTAAAGTGGATGGCCATATCACGCAGGGCCACCTCGGATTCGGGCGAGTTCTGGCTGATCCAGTTATGCGGCAGGCGTGGCCCGGTCAGGATCAACTGACCGGGGCCAAAGACGCCGATGTAGTCGCCAACAAATACCTTCCCGGTGGTGGCGACAATAAAGTGCAATTCGTATTCGTCATGCACATGCCAGCGCACCAGCTCACTGGGAAAACCGTGCTGCAGGTAGCGCACCGTGCCACTGCTGCGATCGGTCAGTTCAATTTCCGGGGTGAGTTTGGCCAGGGAAGACATCGGTTATTCTCTCAATCAGCTCATCACATTGCCACCGTCGACATTATAGGTCTGAGCGGTGACGTAGGCCGAGGCATCGGCGGCTAAAAACAGTGCCAGGCCACAGAGGTCAGCGGGGCGTCCCATACGGCCGAGGGGCACAGCCAGCCCTACCTGACGTTTTTTCTCCCCCAGCGGTAACCCCTCATAGCGGGCAAAGAGGGCATCGACCTGATGCCACATGGGGGTGTCGACCACCCCGGGGGCGATGCCGTTAACCCGGATTTGTTCCCCTGCCAGGGCCAGGGCGGCGGACTGGGTATAGCTGATCACCGCCGCTTTGCTGGCGCAGTAGTGGGATACCAGCGCTTCCCCACGCCGCCCCGCCTGGGAGGCCAGGTTAATAATGCTGCCGCCTTGGCCCTGCTTGACCATCTGTGCCGCGACCTTTTGCAGGGTAAAGAAACAGCCTTTGACGTTGACGGCAAACAGGCGCTCGTACATGGCTTCATCTGACTCCAGTAGCGGCGCCATGTCAAAGATGGCGGCGTTATTGAAGAGGATGTCGATGCCCCCCAATAGCTCGCAGCCGTACTCTACCAGTTGCTCGATTTGCGCCAGCTGACTGAGATCGGCGCCGAAGTAGTGGCAGCGCTGCGGATAGCTATTGAGCAGGCTTTGCACCTCAGCATTGGCCTCTGCGAGCAGGTCACAGAGCAGGCAGTGGGCCCCGGCTTCCAAGTAGGTGCGGGCCACGGCCAGGCCAATACCACCGCCTGCGCCGGTGAGCAGGGCACGCTTGCCTGTTAGGCTGAAGGAGGTGAGTGACAGGGCGGGTTGGGGGGTCATGCTTGGGCTCCTTGCTCAATCAGTTCAATCAGGGTGCGGCTAAAGCTGGGGAAGCGATTGGGCAAGCTGCCCCAGAGTTCACTGCTGTGGGCAAAGCGTTGCACCGGCTCGGGCCCGGTCAGCAGTTGTTGTAACCAGTCCAGTTGCACATCTTCACAGCTACCCTGCAGACGGCCTTGTTGCTGGCGCTGCAGGCACAGGTACCAATTGGCCAGAATTTGCAGGCCACGGCGGGGCACTTGGCCCTGGTTGAGCAGGGTTTCCAGGGTGGAGAGCACGAAGATGGGCAGCTTGCTGCTGCCCTCCGCACACAGGCGGCTGACGGTATCGACGATATAGGGGTTGGCAAAGCGGGCACGAATACTCTGCCAGTAACGGGGCAGATCCAGCGGCGAGTCCGGCAGGGAGGCGATCACCTCCTCATGCAGGTAGCTGTCCAGTTGCGCCACCAGTTCGGCATCGGTCATGGCTTCATCCACCCGCTGGTAGCCCTTCAGGGCAGCGCTATAGGCCAGGGCCATATGGCCGCCATTGAGCAGGCGAATCTTGGCTTCTTCATAGCTCAGCACATCGGCGGTAAAGGTCACGCCGACCCGCTCCAGTGGTGGGCGTTGGCCACGGAAATTGTCTTCCACCACCCACTGGCAGAAGGCTTCGGCCTGCACTGGCTGGGCATCCTCGCGCCCAAACAGGCTGCGCACTTCGGCACTGAGGGCCGGGTCAAGGCGGGGGGTGATGCGATCCACCATGGAGTTGGGGAAGCTGACCTGTTGCTCGACCCAGGCGAGCAGATCCTGATCCCCTTTGGCGGCGATAAACTGACTCAGGCCACGGCGCAGCCGTGCACCGTTGTGGCGCAGGTTGTCGCAGCTGAGCAGGGTGAGGGGGCCATGGCCAGCCAGCATCCGTTGGCGCAGGCCCTGATAGAGAAAGCCGTAGAGGCTGTTAAAGCCACCGTTCAGGTCAGCGCTAACCGCCGGCTGGTGGCGATCAAGGTTGCCTTGCTCATCGAGATAGTAGCCCCCTTCGGTGACCGTCAGGGTCACCAGTTGATAAGCCGGGTCTGCCAGGCGTTGGCAGACCGCTTCCGGTCGCTGGGCACCATCGACCAGTTCCACCAGGGAGCGAATCCAGTGGTAGTCGACTTCCCCTGTTGGGCTAAGGGTTTTCAGGCAGTAGTGGCCCTGTTGTGCCGCCAGTTGGGCAAAGGCGGTGCTGTCCTGTGGACGCAGGTTGACCGCACAGATGCCCCAGTGGCGGCTATCCTCCTGCTCCAGTAACTGGTGTAGATACCAGGCCTGATGGGCACGGTGGAAGGCACCAGTGCCGAGGTGCAGAATGCTGGCGCGCAGTCCCTGTTCGGGGTATTGGCCTTGGCGTAACTCAGCCATGCAGGCCTCCTTGCTGACGGTAGACCGCTTGGTGTTCGGGGTTAAAAGCAATCAGGGCATCCTGTTCAAATGCCAGGCCGATGGCTTGGCCATCACTGAGGCCATGTCTGGCCTGGGCTTTGGCAACCAAGCGCTGGCCGCTGTCGAGTTGAATATGGCAGTAGGCTTCGCTGCCCAGGTGTTCGATCAGTTCAACCTGGCCTTGCAGGTTGCCTTGACCGGCAGCGGTCAATTGCAGGTGTTCCGGACGAATGCCGAGCTGCCAGCCGGGGTTGAGCTGCTCCGGCAGGCTGTGACTGGCCTGCAGCCATTCACATTGGCCGGCCCGCAGGCGCAGTTGCGTGCCCTGGTGTTCGACGGCTTCGACGTCGAGCAGGTTCATCTTCGGTGTGCCGATAAACTCGGCGACAAAGCGGTTGGCGGGACGCTGGTATAGCTCCAACGGACTGCCGCATTGTTCGATCTGGCCTTGGTTGAGAATCACCACCCGATCCGCCAGGGTCATCGCCTCGACCTGATCATGGGTGACATAAATCATGGTGGTGCCCAGGCGCTTGTGCAGCCGTGCCAGCTCCAGGCGCATCTGCACCCGCAGTGCGGCATCCAGGTTGGAGAGGGGTTCGTCGAACAGGAAGACCTTGGGCTGGCGCACGATGGCACGGCCAATCGCCACCCGCTGGCGCTGGCCACCGGACAGCTCCTTGGGTTTACGTTGCAGCAGGTGTTCCAGTTGCAGCGAGGCGGCAGCGGCTTTGACCTTGGCGTCGATTTCCGCCTGCGGCCGTTTGGCCAGACGCAGGGCGAAAGAGAGGTTTTCCGCCACGCTCATATGGGGATATAGAGCGTAGGATTGGAACACCATCGCCAGATCCCGCTTGGAGGAGGGCAGTTCGGTGATGTCACGGCCATCCAGCTCAATTTGCCCTTCGCTGACCAGTTCCAGTCCGGCGATCAGGCGTAGCAGGGTGGATTTGCCGCAGCCAGAGGGGCCGACAAAGACGACAAACTCCCCTTCGTCGATATGCAGATTCACGCCGCGAATGGCATGAAAGTGATCGTAGTGTTTATGCAGGGCGCGGATATTCAGATAACTCATGGTGATTCTCGCTTATTTGACGGCGCCGAAGGTGAGGCCCTGTACCAGCTGTTTCTGGCAGAACCAGCCGAACACCAGAATAGGGGCACAGGCCAGGGTGGAGGCGGCGGATAACTTGGCCCAGAACAGTCCTTCGGGGCTGGAGTAGGAGGCAATCATGGCGGTCAGGGGGGCCGCATTCACCGCGGTCAGGTTGAGTGACCAGAAGGCTTCGTTCCAGCACAGCACGATGGACAGCAGGGCGGTGGAGGCAATGCCGCCCCAGGCCAGGGGCAACAGCACGTGGCGGATTTCCCCCAGGGTGCTGGCACCGTCCATGCGACAGGCTTCCAGGATTTCGCGCGGAATGTCGCGGAAGTAGGAGAACAGCATCCAGACGATAATCGGCAGATTCATCAGGGTGTAGATCAGGGTCAGGCCCAGGCGGCTGTCGAGCAGGCCGGCATCACGGAACAGTAAATAGATGGGGACCAATACCCCTACCGCCGGCAGCATCTTGGTCGACAGCATCCACAGCAGCAGGTCTTTGCTGAAGCGGCCAGGGTAAAACGCCAGGCTGTAAGCCGCCGGTACCGCCAGCAACAGCGCCAGCAGGGTAGAGCCAAAGGAGGTGATGATGGAGTTCCAGGCGTGGCCCAGGTAGTCACTGCGCTCCTGCACAATGGCGAAGTTATCCAGGGTAGGTTCAAACACCAGGCTGGGGGGCACAGCAATGGCCTGCAGCTCGGTTTTAAATGAGGTCAGGAACATCCACAGAATCGGGAAGAACAGCAGCAGGGCGACTAGCCAGGCGCTGAGGCCGATCAGCAGGGTGTTAAGACGTTGACGTTGGGCAAGTTTCATAGCGGCCTCACAGATGCAGGTTCTTGCCAATGGCACGAATCAGGAAGAAGGCGACGATATTGGCCAGGATGACCGCGAACAGACCGCCGGCTGAGGCGACACCCACATCGAATTGCAGCAGCGCCTGGGTGTAGATCAGAAACGCCAGGTTGGTGCTGTCATAGCCTGGGCCGCCGCCGGTGGAGACATAAATCTCGGCAAACACCGCCAGCAGGAAAATGGTCTCAATCATGATGACCACGGCGATGGGGCGGGCCAGGTGGGGCAGGGTCAGAAAGCGGAAGATATGCCAGGCATTGGCACCGTCCATCCGCGCCGCTTCTTTTTGCTCCTGATCCTGGGATTGCAGGGCGGTTACCAGCACCAGCACGGCGAAGGGCAGCCATTGCCAGCTCACCATCAGAATAATCGAGGCCAGGGGTGCCTGGGCCAGCCAGTCGATGGGGGTGAAACCGAGGCTGGTGGCCAGCCAGGCAAAGATGCCGTAGACCGGGTTCATCAGCATGTTTTTCCAGATCAGGGCGCTGACGGTGGGCATCACGAAAAACGGCGAAATCATCAGCACCCGCACGATACCGCGCCCCCAGAAGGGTTGGTCGAGCAGCACCGCCAGGGCGACGCCGAGCACCAGGGTAATCAGCAGGACGCTGCCAAGCAGCAACAGGGTATTGCTGACAGCGGGCCAGAAGCCGGGATCGGTCAGGAAGAACTCGTAATTGAGCAGGCCGATAAAGTTATGCTCACCGGGGTAGAGCAGGTTGAAGCGCAGGGTGGAGAAGTACAGCGTCATGGCGAGCGGTACAAGCATCCACAGCAGCAGGGCCGTGACAGCCGGTGTCAGCAAGAGGCGGGGAACAGCAGTACGCATAACAGCATCTCTTTAGCGTTAGCCAGTACCTGGCCAGCAGGTAGGGGCTGATGCTTAGCCAGCGCAGGGGCGCTGACTAGGCATCGAGTTTAAAGCAGTGTTAGTAGTAGCCTGCCTGGCGCATCTGCCGGTCAGCAAAGGTATTGGCCTGTTGCAGGGCCTTTTCTACCGTCATGCTGCCGCTCAGGGCACCGTTGATCATCTGACCTGCGGTGGCGCCGATGGCTTGGAATTCCGGAATGGCAGCAAACTGCACGCCGACATAGGGCGAGGGTTCCAGGGTGCTGTCTTCCGGGTTGGCGGAGTTAATGGCCTTCAGTTCTGCTTCCGCAAACACGGCCGCTTTTTGGAACTCAGGGTTAGCGTAGGTGCTGGTACGGGTACCGGTGGGCACGCTGCCCCAGCCATTTTCTTTGCCAACCAGTTCGATGTATTCCTTCGAAGTCGCCCAGCGGATGAATTTCTGTGCATCCACGTAGTGCTTGGAGGAGGCGGGAATCGCCAGTGACCAGGCCCATAACCAGTTAGCACCCTTGTCGGTTTTGGCCACGGGGGACTGGGCAAAGGCTACCTTGTCTGCCACCTTGCTCTGTTTGGGATCGCTGATGAAGGAGGCGGCGATGGTGGCGTCAATCCACATGCCACATTTACCTTCGTTAAACAGGGCGAGGATTTCGTTGAAGCTGTTGGAGCTGGAGCCGGGGGGGCCGTAGCTGTTGAGCAGATCCACATAGAAGTTGACCGCCTCGGTCCAGGCCGGGCTGGTTAGCTGGGGCTGCCACTTTTCATCGAACCAACGGGCGCCGAAGGAGTTGGCCATGGTGGTGAGGAACGCCATGTTATCGCCCCAACCGGCTTTACCGCGCAAACAGATGCCATACACCCCTTGTTCAGGGTTGTGAATAGCGGCAGCGACGTTGCGGATATGCTCCCAGCTGGGGCGGTCTTCAATACTCAGCCCTGCTTGTTCGACCAGATCCTTGCGGTACATGATCATCGAGCTTTCGCCGTAGAAGGGCGCGGCAAACAGCTTGCCATCCACTGACAGACCCTGACGGATGGCAGGCAGGATGTCATCGGCATCGTAGTCGCCACTGGTGTCGATTTCTTCCAGCCAGCCCAGGGTGCCCCAAATCGGCGTTTCGTACATGCCGATGGTCATCACATCATAGAGACCGCTTTTGTTGGCGATGTCCTGGGTGACGTTCTGACGCAGTACCCCTTCTTCCAGGGTGACCCATTTGAGTTTGATATCGGGATTGGCCTGCTCGAAATGGCTGCTAAGCTTCTGCATCTCGATCATGTGGCCATTATTGACGGTGGCAATGGTGAGTTCGGTTGCGGCCAGGGAGCTGGCGCTGGCCAGAGCCAGGCTAAGGCTCAGGCAAGTGGGCAGGAATGCCTTCATTCGATTATCTCCGAAACTGTTATTGTTATTGTCAAACAGGGCGGGGAGCCGTTCCTGTTTGTCGCAAGATCACTATAGAAAGGGCCGCTCTTCCTCTCTAATCGACTGTTGGGAAAAAATGGTACTTTTTTGATCATTTTGCTTTCTAATTCTGCTTTTGTAGTCAATTAAGTACCTTTTGTGGGTGTTTGTCTTAATAGCTTTAAGCTATCTACTTTATTTGAATAATAAATTTCATTGTTTGGTTGTCCCTGCCTAAGATTGCTCCTGTCTGAACACGCGGCCCCTTGGCCAGTCACTTATGTAACAGGAGATCGACATGACTCAGTCTTTGATCAACACCACCATCAAGCCTTTTAAAGCCACTGCTTTCCATAACGGTGAGTTCATTACCCTGACCGATGAAGATCTCAAGGGTAAGTGGTCGGTGGTGATGTTCTACCCCGCGGATTTCACCTTTGTTTGCCCCACTGAACTGGGTGATATGGCGGATCATTACGCGCAGCTGCAGGAAATGGGCGTTGAGGTGTACTCCGTGTCGACCGACACCCACTTCACCCACAAGGCCTGGCATGACGCTTCCGATACCATTCGTAAGATTCAGTTCCCGATGATTGGCGATCCCACCGGTGTGATCAGCCGTAACTTCGGGGTGATGATTGAAGAAGAGGGTCTGGCACTGCGTGGCACCTTCGTGATCAACCCTGAAGGTCAGATCAAAGTCAGCGAAGTACATGACCTGGGCATTGGCCGTTCCGCCAAAGAGCTGGTACGTAAAATCCAGGCGGCCCAGTACGTGGCTAACCATGACGGCGAAGTCTGCCCCGCTGCCTGGCAGCCCGGTGCCGAGACCTTGGCACCTTCTCTGGATCTGGTCGGCAAAATCTAAGCTGATCAGCTGAGTCGTGGCGGGGGTGGATGCCCCCGCTTGTTATGAACCTCGGTTGGTGGATGTCAGCTTCACAACCTTGGCAGGCAAGCCGTTCGGTTTGCGACAGGATCGTGGCCGGCGGAGAAGCTGCCAACCAACGAGGTTCGCCCGCAATGGCAGGAGACCACCATGTTAGACGCCAATCTTAAGCAGCAACTCGCTACCTATTTACAGAATTTGAAAACGCCTGTGCAGCTGGTGCTCTCGGTGGACGCCAGTGCCAAAGCGCAAGAATTAGCCAAACTGGCTGAGCAGTTAGCGGCATTGTCACCGCTGATCAGCGTCAGTCAGCAAACCTTGCAGCGTACACCCAGCATGCAGGTGCGTGGTGAGCAGGGCAGCCTGATGGAGTTTGCCGGGGTGCCGCTGGGGCATGAGTTTACCTCTCTGGTCCTGGCGCTGTTACACAGTGGCGGTCATCCGCTCAAACTGGATCCCCAGGTGATTGAACAAGTACGGCAGCTGCAAGGGCATTATCGTTTCGAGACCTATATTTCCCTCAGCTGTCAGAACTGCCCGGAAGTGGTGCAGGCGTTAAATATGATGGCGGCACTGAATCCGCAAATTGAGCACGTGATGATTGATGGGGCGCTGTTCCAGGAGGAAGTGAATCAGCGCAATGTGCTGGCGGTGCCTGCTGTGTTCCTCAATGGTCAGCTGTTTGGCCAGGGCCGCATGAGCCTGGGGGAAATTTTAAATAAGGTGGATAGCCAGGCATCTAAGCGTCAGGCGGAGCAATTGCAGCATAAAGCACCTTATGACTTTTTAGTGGTAGGCGGTGGCCCTGCCGGTGCGGCGGCAGCCATTTATGCTGCGCGCAAAGGTATCCGTACCGGGCTGGTAGCCGAGCGTTTCGGTGGTCAGGTGCTGGATACAGTGGGTATCGAAAACTTTATCTCGGTGAAAGCGACCGAGGGCCCCAAGCTGGTGGCCAGTCTGGAGGCCCATGTGCGCGACTATGAGGTGGATATTATCACCGACCAGCGTGCCGCTAAGCTGACCCCGAAGACGCAAAGTCGCAGTGGTTTGGTGGAAGTTGAGCTGGCTTCCGGCGCCACCCTGAAGACCAAAGCGTTACTCCTGGCCACTGGTGCGCGCTGGCGGGAAATGCAGGTGCCGGGTGAGCAGGAATATCGCGGCCGGGGAGTGGCTTACTGCCCACACTGTGATGGCCCGCTGTTTAAGGGCAAGCCGGTGGCGGTGATTGGCGGTGGCAACTCCGGTGTGGAAGCGGCGATTGATTTGGCCGGTATTGTTGAGCACGTTACCTTGCTGGAGTTTGCCTCCAGCCTCAAGGCGGATGAGGTGCTGCAGCGCAAACTGCGTTCGTTGCCGAATGTCACCATTATTACCGATGCGCAAACCACCGCCGTAGTGGGTAATGGTGAGCGTGTCACGGCTTTGCAGTACCGTGATCGCCAAAGTGGTGGGGAACACCAATTAGCTCTGGCAGGTATCTTTGTGCAGATTGGACTCGTGCCTAATAGTGAGTGGCTGAAGGGCGATCTGGAGTTAAGTCGCTTTGGCGAAATTGTCGTGGGTGCCCGCGGTGAAACCTCTGTGCCGGGTGTTTTTGCGGCCGGTGATGTGACCAATGTGCCCTACAAACAGATCATTATCGCGATGGGCTCCGGTGCCAATGCGGCCCTGGGTGCCTTCGATTACCTGATCCGCAGTTCCGTCGAGGAGCAAAGCAGCGCCGCTGCCTAAAGCTCCTTCTGCCCTGGTAGCTTGTGTCGCCAGGGCAGTTCCCTGTTCTTTCCATCCCAACGGATGAACCCTTGCCCCGCCCCCGCGGGGCTTTTTTGTTGCTAAAGATATTGAACACCTGGTCGCAAATTTAGCCACGGAGGAACCCGCATTAGGGGGAAAGGGTGTTCAATTTATTAACCGCTAGTGGCCAACAAAGCACAAAATAGTGGGTGGAAAACGCTAACTGTCCGGTTAAACCAACTCCCTGTCGCTTTTATTCAACTCTTTACCTACCTTTGTCGCCTTGCTTGTTCAATAATTTCACCCTATGTACCAGCAAACCTGCGCAGTCAGGGCGCTGGGCATCGTCCGGCGGAGCCGGGCTGTCAACGAGTCTGCACACAAGCTGAAAATAACGACCATGCCTAATCACAGCAAAAATAATGATGCCATCGAACGGGTCATGTCCCTGATTGATGAGCGTTTGTCTGGCACCCAGCGTGATCAGATTAAAGCACTGGCTGAACTCTACTACGCCGAAAGCAACTCCAAGGAACTCCAGGCCACCTCCGGGGAAGATCTGTACGGAGCGGTACTGTGTTTATGGGATTTCTTGCAGCAGCGCCAGCCCGGCCGTCCACAAATTCGCGCTTATAACCCCAACTATGAAGAGCACTCCTGGCAGTCTACCCACTCGATTCTGGAAGTGGTGTCGGATGATATGCCGTTTCTGGTGGCTTCTTTGTCGATGGAATTTGTGCGCCAGGGCATGACCCTGCACCTGACCACTCACCCGGTCATTGCGGTGGTGCGTGATGACAAAGGTCAGCTGGTATCGCTACATAGCCGTCATCAGGCACCCGAAGGAGCGAAGCTGGAAGCGGTGATGCGCTTTGAGATTGATCGCCAGAGTGAAACCCAGGTGCTGGATCAGCTGAAATCTGATCTGTATCGGGTGTTGGATGATGTCCGCATGACCGTGGAAGACTGGCCCAGCATGCGGGGCAAGATGGAAGAAGTGATCAGCCTGGTTGAGGGGCAAAAGGGTAAGCTGCCGCTGACTGCGGAAGACTTTGATGAGTCCCTGGCCTTTTTGCGTTGGGTGGTGGATAACCACTTTACCTTTATCGGCTACCGTTATTTCAGCCTGGAAGAGCAGCAAGACGGTCTGTGCAAACTGCATCTGGATGATAGCCAGTGTTTGGGTACTTTCCGCGATATCAGCCATCTGAGCGAAGAGCGTCGTCATATCCAGCTTAATGAGCGCCTGTCGCGTCTGGCGCTGGAGCCGAATCTGCTGATTATCACCAAGTCCACCTCGCGCTCTACCGTACATCGCCCGGCGCACTTGGATTACCTTGGCATCAAGCACTTTGACAATAAAGGCAAGGTCATTGGTGAGTTCCGTTTCTTTGGTCTGTACACCTCGGATGCTTACTCACTGCGAGTGAATGAGATTCCGTTGCTGCGGATGAAGGAGCAGCGTCTGCTGGATAAGATGCAGATTTCCCTGACTTCGCACAAAGGACGCCAGCTGCGGCATATCCTTGATAACTATCCCCGTGATGAGATGTTGCAGGCCAGCCAGACTGAGCTGGAAGACACCGTCAAGGGCATCCTGGAGCTGCAAGGCCGTAAACAGCTGCGTATTTTTACCCGTACCGACATCTATGGCCGCTTTGTCACGGCGCAGGTGTATGTGCCGAAAGACCGCTTCAATACCGAGCTGCGCCAGACTTTTGAGCGCATGCTGATGAAGGAGTTCCAGGGTAATTCCCACGAATTCAATGTGCGCCACATGGAAGGCGTCTTAGCCCGTGTGCACTTTACTGTGCATACCGAAATGGCTCACGAGCTGCGCTTTGATGTGGAAGAGCTGGAAGGGCGGATGACCGAAGCCATGTTGTCTTGGGAAGACAAGGTACACGTGGCGCTGAAAACCAAGGCTGGTGAAGAGCAGGCAAACAAGCTTTACCGTGATTACGGTCACGCCTTCCCCTCGGCCTACAAGGAAGACTTCACTCCGCATAAAGGGGTGCAGGATATTCTGCGTCTGGACTCCCTCAGTGATAGCAGCCCGCTGTCGACTTACCTCTATCGTCCGCTGGAAAGCCTGGATGACAACCTGCGTTTCAAGGTGTTTGGCCGTGGCCACATCATGGCGCTGTCTGACGTGCTGCCGGTCTTGGAAAACATGGGCGTGCGAGTGATTGCTGCGCGTCCCTATGAAATCACCCCGGTGAATCACAGTGAGCGTTGGATTCTGGACTTCGATATTGCCGTCGCCGGCGGTTTGGATCTGGATGCGGGTAATGTGCGTGATCGTTTCCAGGATACCTTTGCCCAGACCGTGGCAGGCAAGGTCGAGAACGATGGCTTTAACCGCCTGGTCATCGCCGCTGGCTTGGCTTGGCGTGATGTGGTGGTACTGCGGGCGGTAGCCAAGTACCTGCTGCAAATTCGCGTGCCCTTCTCCCAGGCTTATATGGAAGAAACCCTGGTGCGTAATGCCAGCATCAGTTACATGCTGGCGGAGCTCTTTAATCTGCGCTTTGATCCCTCCCGCGTCAGTGCGGAGCAGGCTCAGGCGGTACAGACCCAGATCGAGCAGGCGCTGGAGCATGTTTCCAACCTGGATGAAGACCGTATTCTGCGCCACTTCCTGTCAGTGATTCTGGCGATGCTGCGGACCAACTTCTTCCAGCCCGATGCTACGGGCGCATACCGCGACTATGTGTCCTTCAAGCTCAATCCCGAAGCGATTCCTGCGGTGCCTTTGCCCCGTCCCATGTTCGAAATTTGGGTTTACAGCCCCTGGGTCGAAGGGGTGCACCTGCGTGGTGGCAAGGTGGCACGCGGTGGTCTGCGCTGGTCTGACCGTCGTGAAGACTTCCGCACCGAAGTGCTGGGCCTGGTGAAAGCACAAATGGTGAAAAACGCGGTCATCGTACCGGTGGGCGCCAAGGGTGGTTTCGTCTGCAAACAGATGCCGGTAAACGCTAACCGTGATGAGACCCTGGCTGAAGGTATCCGCTGCTATCAGACCTTTATCCGCGCACTGTTGGATATCACCGATAACCTGGTACAGGGTGAAGTGGTGGCGCCGAAGTCGGTGGTGCGTTACGACGAAGATGATCCCTACCTGGTAGTGGCTGCTGATAAGGGCACCGCGACCTTCTCTGACATTGCCAACGCTATTTCGTTGGAATACGGCCACTGGTTGGGGGATGCCTTTGCCTCCGGTGGTAGCCAGGGCTATGACCACAAGAAGATGGGCATCACCGCCCGTGGTGGTTGGGAATCAGTCAAGCGATTGTTCCGTGAACTGGGCCATGACACCCAAACTCAAGACTTCACTGTTGTGGGTATCGGGGATATGGCCGGTGACGTGTTCGGTAACGGTATGCTGCTGTCGGAGCACATTCGTCTGGTAGCGGCCTTTAACCACATGCACATCTTTATTGACCCCAATCCTGATGCGGCTAAGACCTTCCCTGAGCGTCAACGCCTGTTCAATCTGCCCCGTTCTTCTTGGGCGGATTACGACACCAGCCTGATCTCCAAGGGCGGTGGTATTTTTGAGCGTAAAGCCAAATCCATTGCGATTACCCCGGAAATGCGTGCAGCCCTGGGTATTGAGGAAGGGGTGACCAGCTTGACGCCTAACGAGTTGATCAGTGCCATTCTTAAGGCGCCGGTTGATCTGTTGTGGAACGGTGGTATCGGTACCTATGTGAAAGCGGCCAGTGAAACCCATGCCGATGTGGGCGACCGTGCCAACGATGCTCTGCGTGTTAATGGCAGTGAGCTGCGCTGTAAAGTAGTGGGCGAGGGCGGTAACCTGGGCCTGACCCAGAAGGGCCGTATTGAGTTTGCCCGCCGTGGTGGCTTGATTAACACCGATGCGATTGATAACTCCGGTGGGGTGGATTCCTCCGACCATGAGGTCAATATCAAGATTCTACTGGGCGGTGTAGTGGGTGCCGGTGACATGACCGAGAAGCAGCGTAATACCCTGCTGGCGGAAATGACCGATGAAGTAGCGGAACTGGTTCTGCGTCACAACCGTGGCCAGAGCAACATCCTCAGCCTCAGCAACCGTATTGCCCGTAGTCGCCTCAATGATCACCAGCGTTTGATGCAGAGCCTGGAAAAAGAAGGCCGCCTCAATCGTGCCTTGGAATACCTGCCGAGCGATGAAGTACTGGCGAAGCGGGCTAAACAAGGCGAGGGCCTGACCCGTCCTGAAATGGCGGTGCTGTTGGCGTACTCCAAAATCAAGTTGTTTGATGAGTTGGTGAAGTCTGATATCGGTCAGGATGAAGCGCTGCAGTCCTCACTGCGTGAGTACTTCCCGCAGCCGCTGCGCGAGCGTTTCAAAGCGCAAATCGCCACGCATCCGCTGCATACCGAGATCCTGGCCACTCACCTGACTAACCAGATGTCGAACCGGATGGGCATTACCTTCTGCAGTTATCTGCAGGAAGAAACCAATGCTCAGGCGGCGGATATTCTGCGTAGCTGGATGGCGGCACGGGAAATTTTCGGTATCAACAAACTCTGGGATGCCTTTGCTGAGCTGCCCCATGTAGTGAATGACGACCTGTTGTCCGGCATGCAGTTGCAGGTGCAGGACGTACTGGAGCAAGCCACCCTGTGGTTGTTACGCAACCGCCGTGCGCCTTACCAGATTGAGCAGCTGGTAGCAGAGTTCCAGCCTGGGGTGCAGGCGCTGAATGCAGCCCTGCCCAGCTTGTTGGATGAAGCTGCCCTGGCGGCCTATCAGGCCAAGGTAGCTGAACTGGAAGCGGCCAAGGTGCCGGCAACGGTTGCGGCCCAGATGGCGGGCCTGTCAACGCTGTTCTATGCACTGGATATCGTTCGTGTGGCGGGCGAGACCGGTGTGGAGGTGACTGCGGCGGCTCCTGCTTACTTCCGTCTGGGGGTCGAGCTGGAATTGAACTGGCTGCGTCAGGCGATTGCCGCTCTGCCGGAGGATGACCTGTGGCAGCGTAAAGCGCGGGCAACCCTGTTGGATGAGTTGGATGCTTCCCTGCGGGTGCTGACGGCGGACTTTATTCGCCATAGCAAGAATCCTGAGGCGCCGCTGGGCTATCTGGATACCTGGCTGCAGGATAACCGTCTGCTGCTGCAACATTGTCAGGATACCTTTGCTGGTCTGCGCAATCAGGCTAAGCATAATCTGGCGATGCTGTCAGTGGCGGTGCGGGAGATCCGTCACCTGCAATAAGCCTGGGTCGTATCCGCTTGTGCCATCAGGCCGCCTTCGGGCGGCCTGATTGTTATGGACTTCGCTATAGGCGTCCTGGCGTGACGCCGGCACAGAAGTTTTGGCTTCTTCGCAAAAAGAGGTCGCGGCCTTGCAATCCCTTTGGCCGTAATATCGTTATAACTGCTATATCGGAACCAGAACAATCTGGTCAGCGGACTGCGAGTCCGGCATGATAAGAATCCGGCCGCCGAGGCCGCACTGAATTGAGCAGAGGAAAGACAATGACTAAGCAGGTTAGCCGTGCCACTTTCGATGAAGTAATGGTTCCCAACTATAGCCCCGCCGCGATTATTCCGGTGCGCGGTGAAGGTTCACGCCTGTGGGATCAGGAAGGTCGAGAGTACATCGATTTTGCCGGTGGGATTGCGGTAACCGCGCTGGGCCACTGTCATCCTGTGATGGTAAAAGCGTTGAAGGAGCAGGCAGACAAACTGTGGCACCTTTCTAACGTGATGACCAACGAACCTGCTTTGCGTCTGGCCTCTAAGCTGGTTGATGCGACCTTTGCTGAGCGGGTGTTCTTCGCTAACTCCGGTGGTGAAGCGAACGAAGCGGCCTTCAAAATGGTACGTAAGTACGCGTACGACAACTTTGGCCCCGAGAAGAACGAGATCATCTCCTTCACTCAGTCTTTCCATGGCCGCACCCTGTTTACCGTGTCTGTGGGCGGTCAGCCCAAATATCGTATCGGCTTTGAGCCTGTTCCCGCCGGTATCACTCATGTGCCCTACAACGATATCGAGGCACTGAAAGCCGCTATTTCTGACAAGACTTGTGCGGTAGTAATGGAGCCGGTACAGGGTGAAGGCGGCATTACCCCCGCTGATCCTGTGTTTGCCAAGCAAGTACGTGAGCTGTGCGACCAATACAATGCCCTGCTGGTATTTGATGAGGTGCAGACTGGTGTAGGCCGTACTGGTTCTCTGTATGCCTATATGAACCTGGGCGTGACTCCTGACGTGCTGACCACCGCGAAAGCATTGGGTGGTGGTTTCCCCATCGGGGCGATGCTGACCACCGCTAAGTGTGCGCAAAGCCTGGGCTTTGGTACCCACGGTTCGACTTACGGCGGTAACCCCCTGGGCTGCGCCGTAGCGGAAGCGGTACTGGATGAAATCAGCCGTCCTTCTGTATTGGAAGGCGTGAAGCAGAAGCACCAGCTGTTCCGTGAGGGTCTGGAAGCCATTAATGCCAAGTACAAGGTATTCAAAGAAGTACGGGGCATGGGCCTGCTGATCGGTGCCGAAGTAGTTGAAGAGTACGCCGGTAATGCGAAAGCCTTCGTTAACGCCGGTCTGGAACAGGGTGTGATGGTCCTGGTTGCTGGCCCTAACGTTGTGCGTTTTGCGCCCTCGTTGGTTATTCCTGACGAAGATATTCGTGAAGGTCTGGCGCGTCTGGAAAAAGCTATCGCCGCTATGCGTGGTTGATGCGCGGTTATTGAAATTGCGTTTGCTCTGTGAGGGTGGCCGATGGCCACCCTTTTTTATTGGTACAGATTGGGTTAACGCTCATCTTGCTCTGGTTGCAGGTGGTCAATGGCGGTATGGCCCAGTTGATAGCGCTGCAGCAATGAATGATAGCTACCATCTGCATGCATTTTGCTTAGCCCTTGGTTAAATAGGGCAATCAACTCTTTATGGCGTGGGTTCTGAAATGAACTGATCACATAGAGGCTGTTTACCGACAGGGGAGGACCGGTAAAGCTCAGCAAAGGACGGAGTTCTGGGGTTTGTCGACGTAGGGTATAAGCAGCGACGGCTTCATCCTCCAGGGTTAAATCGATCCGCCCATAGGCCAGCTTGCGTAAATTGGTGATGAGGTCGGTTGCCTCCTCCCGCTGAAAGTGTTCTGACTGCACGATGCTGGAGCCATACCCATAACCACGAATGGTGCCCAGCTTTTTACCGTGCAGGGAATCGATCCCTTGGTAGTCAAACTCATCACTGCTGCGTTTGATGAAACGAATGCCACTGGCCAGCATGGGGTAGCTGTAGTGAAAGACACGGGCACGCTCAGGTGTCCACCAGGCATCAATCAGGATGTCGTACTCGGCATTCTCTGTCCCTTTGAGTGCCCGTACCCAGGGTACATACTCTATCTCGACTTCTAGCCCGACCCGGGCAAAGGCGGTTTCTACCAGCTCAACCAGAATGCCACCCTGTGGGTGTTCCGGATCAGTATAGGGGGGCCAGCTGTCACTGACGGCTTTGATACTGATCACTTCGGCATAGGCCGGCGAGCCCATGGCCAGGCTAAGGAGCAGGCTGAACAGATAATAACGCCACTGTGGACAACGTTGATTCATGGCAACCCTGTGCGGCGGGGGTGGAGCAATAGTGTAAATAAGTAAGGGGTAAAGATAGTCTTTGTTCCCGGCCGTAATAGTTTCATAATAAGCGCGCCCAGGACTTCCAAGAGCAGGTTATAGCCTGTTAATGGAATGTCAGCAATTTGCTGTTTTTTTGCGAGTTAATGCTAGTGAAAACCCGCCTGCTTGAATTCGACTATCTGCGTGCTCTGGCCATCATTCTGATTGTGTTTGGTCATTCGGTTTATAACACCGAAAAGGGCTTTCCGTTGCTGCTGGAAAACCTGTTGCGCGGCGGCACGGCGGTGTTTGTGTTTATTTCTGGTTTCTTCTTGCATGCGGTGTTTGCGCGTAACTTCGAGTTGCGCAGCTTTATGTGGAAGAAAGTGAAAAACGTGTTGGTGCCATTCTTAGTGGTGTCGGCAGTAGGTTTGGCTTGCCGGTTGTTCGGCTGGATAGTGCTGCTCGACTATCCGGCTGAGAAGGTACTGCTCAACACCTATTACACGGTGAAGAACTTCTACGTGCTTTATCCGCACTGGTATATCCCCTTTATTATGCTGGTGTTCTTGTTGTCGCCGTTGTACCTGGCCTTTTTGCGTTTGCCGGTCGGGCGGCAACTGTTGCTGTTTGCCCTGTTTGTACTGTTATCACTGTTTTTGCATCGTCCACACGGTAATGTGAACCAGATTCAATCCATCCTGTATTACACCCCGTTTTATTTACTGGGGATGCTTTACTCCCAGCATCGGGCCTGGTTTGAGGCTCGGATGGGCAAGGTATTGGTGTTATCGGCGATCCTGGTGGTGGGCGCGTTACTGCTGCAAACCTATGTGTGGGTTTGGATTGGAAACTACCATAAGTGGTTTTTTGAATATAAAGGGGTGGACTTGCAGTTTGTGCAGAAGATGGGGCTGTGCATGTTGCTATTGGGCTGGAGTCGCTACTTGGCAGCCCAACCACTGAATCCCTGGTTAAAAGAAATGGGTGACCTGAGTTTTGCGATCTTTTTCCTCCATCCGCTCTTTACCCTGTTGATGGAGAATATCTTCCCGTGGCTGGGTTGGATGAATGTGCCAGGAGGGGCGTTATTTAGCACCATGATGACGCTGCTGGTGTTTTCGATTCACTTTTTTGGCAGCTTCTACACGGCGCGTATTATCCGTCGACTCTGGCCCGATAAAAGCCGTTGGTTGATCGGTTCTTGATCGATTTTGAGGCGGTGCGCGGGATCTTGTCATGTTTCACGCGCACCCTGCTTTTTTTGATTTCAGCCCTTGCATTCAAGTGAGAAAAGCGTACCCTCAGCGCGCGTTTTAGACTGAAAAAGTCTAATTTTGTCGGCAATTTGCGACAGCTGGCGTGAACTGATCCGCCCTTGAGAACCTCAGCAAAGACCGACATTAACGCAAGCGTTTGTAGAGCTTTTAGCGGATCGTTTTTGGCGGAGTGCAGGTAAGTCTTATGTGGCGTAATGCGGTAAACAAGGCAAGTTGGCGGGCTTGGGTATTGGCCGGTTTGATGGCCCCCGCGCTGGCGGTTAACCCGGTGGTAGCGGCTCCCAAAGCAGGGATAAAAGAAGCAACCAATTACGCAATTAGCGGCAAGTTTAACCGGGATACCGTTGCCGATCTGGCGCGTAAACTGGCTCAGCAGCCCTATCAGCCCTTGGATGCGAGTCTGCCTGAGCAGCTCGAAGGCCTGAATTACGATCAATATCGAGACATTCGCTTTAATTCCGCTTCCTCTATTTGGGCCGGTGAAGAACTACCTTTCCAAATGCAGCTTTTCCACCGTGGTTTCTATTTTAAAGACCCGGTTGAGGTCGCCATTATCGACAATGGCGAGGCTAAACACCTGGCCTATAGCCCGAACCTGTTTAGTACAGGCCAAGTGATGCAACAGCCGTTGCCCAATGAAGACATCGGCTTTGCGGGTTTCCGTCTGCATAACCCGCTCAATCGTGCCGATTACTTCGATGAGTTGGCGGTATTTCAGGGGGCCAGTTATTTCCGCTCGTTAGGCCGTAATCAGGCCTATGGTCTGTCTGCCCGTGGCCTGGCGATCAAAACCGCCGATCCAGAAGGGGAAGAGTTCCCGGCTTTCCGCGCCTTCTGGATTGAAAAGCCCACTAAAGAGAGTAACTCGGTGGTGGTCTATGCCCTGTTGGACAGCCCAAGCACCACGGGTTCTTACCGTTTCACCATCCGCCCCGGCACCAATACGGTAATGGATGTGGAGGCCACCCTGTTTCCCCGGGTTGAGCTGAAGAAGATTGGCCTGGCACCGGGCACCAGTATGTTTATGTTCTCGGCGAATGGCCGTGAGCGCGCGGATGACTTCCGCCCACAGGTGCATGACTCCGATGGTTTGCTGATGCTGAACGGACGGGGTGAGCGTTTGTGGCGGCCCTTGGCGAATCCCAAGGATCTGCAAATCAGTGCCTTTATGGATAACGCTCCCCTGGGCTTTGGCTTGATGCAGCGTAACCGCGATTTCAACAGCTACCAGGATCTGGAAGCCCGTTATGAGCGTCGTCCCAGCTTATGGGTCGAGCCTGTGGGTAACTGGGGTAAAGGGGCGGTGGTATTGGTCGAAATTCCCACCAACTCTGAGGTGCATGACAATATCGTGGCCTTCTGGTCACCCAGTGAGGCGATTCCCGCCGGTTCTGAGTACAGTTTTGCCTATCGTTTAGTCTGGGGGCAGGGGCCTTTGGTCTCCCCGGGAGAAGGGCGAGTTGAGGCTACCCGCAGTGGCCGCGCTGAGATTAGTGGGCCGACTCCCAAGCGTCTGTTTGTGATCGACTATGTTTTCCCCAATCCCTTGCCTGGCATCACTCCCCAGCGCCCTGAGGCTCAGGTGAAAAACTCCGCCGGCGAGGTCAGTAACGTAGTGATTGTGGAAAATCCGGAAACCGGGGGCTATCGAGTGAGCTTCCAGTTAGATCCGCAGGATCAAAAACTGATTGAACTGCGTCTGGATCTGAAATTTAGCGATGGTCGTAAAGCTGAGAGCTGGATGTATCGATGGACACGCTAAGTCCACAAGTATTGGAACAGGCTGGTTTACCCCAGCCGCTGGCAGGCACCCCGACTGAAACCCCGGGGGCAATGCCAGCGCAGAATTTGCGTCAGTTCAGTGCGCAGCAGCGCCGCCAGCCGGTTAACCCGCAAGGGGTTAAATCCGCTTGGTGGCGGCGTTTCCTGGTGCTGGGTTCAGCGCTATTGCTGTCGTTGTGGGGCATCAATGAGATGCGCGCAGTATTGGCAGTGGGCGATCTGACCTTTATCGAATATGTCGTGCTGGCGCTATTTGCCCTGACCTTTAGTTGGATCACGGTGGCCTTCACCGGTGCGATTGCCGGTTTTGTCATGGTGATTCGTCAGCAACGTCGCCCTCCCAGTCGCTTAGATGTGCCGCTGCATACCCGCACGGCGGTGTTGATGCCGACCTATAACGAACAGCCTGAGCGTATTTTTGCCTCGCTGGAGGCAATGGCCTTGGCGGTGGATGCCGCTGGTCAGGGGCAAGCGTTTGATTGGTTTATTATCAGCGATACCACCGATCCGGATGTGGCTATTGCCGAAGAGGCCGCGCTCCTGACTCTGCGTGAGCGCATCGGGGATAAGGCACGGGTGTACTATCGTCGTCGGCGCAAAAATATCGCCCGCAAAGCCGGTAATGTGGCGGACTTCTGCCGCCGTTGGGGTAAGGCTTATGATCACCTGTTGGTGCTGGATGCCGACAGTTTGATGGAGTCCGATACCCTGATTGAGCTGGCGCGGCGGATGCAGCAGGACCCGGATGCGGGCCTGATTCAGACGATTCCACAGTTGATTAATGGCACCACCCTGACCGCTCGTTTGCAGCAGTTTGCTACCCGTGTCTATGGCCCGGTGGTGGGCACTGGCTTAGCCTGGTGGACCCACAAAGAGGGTAACTTCTGGGGCCATAATGCGATTATCCGCACCCAGGCTTTTATGGATGCAGCAGGCTTACCCGATTTACCCGGTAAGCCACCTTTCGGTGGTCATATCCTCAGCCATGACTTTGTCGAGGCGGCTTTGATTCGCCGGGCTGGTTGGAGCGTGATTATTGCTGCCGATCTGGCGGGTTCTTATGAGGAGTGTCCGCCCTCTATTATCGATCTGGCGATTCGTGACCGGCGCTGGTGTCAGGGCAACCTGCAGCACAGTCGGGTGTTGCCGACCAAAGGATTGCACTGGGTCAGCCGTATGCATCTGCTGACCGGGATTATGTCTTACCTGTCGTCACCGCTATGGTTGATGTTGATTCTGGCAGGTTTGGCGTTAGCCCTGCAGGCACAGTTTATTCGCCCGGAATACTTTACCGATCAGTTTGCCCTGTTCCCCTCCTGGCCTCGAATGGACGCGGCGCGGGCGTTGCAGCTCTTTGTGTTCACCATGGTGATTCTGTTTGCCCCCAAGGTGTTGGGCCTGATCTCTTTTGCTTTATATCGCCCCCAGCGACGTCAGGCAGGGGGGGTACTGGGGCTCTTAGCCAGCTTTGTGCTGGAGGTGTTGCTGTCGGCCTTGATCGCGCCGGTGATGATGTTGATTCACAGCGGAGCGGTGATGTCGATCCTGCTGGGGCAGGATTCCGGTTGGAACCCGCAGCGTCGTGACGATGGTAGTCTGCCAATTAAGGATCTGATTTACCGTCACCGTTGGCATATGTTGATTGGGGTGTTTTTGACCTTGGCGGCCTATTTGAACTCCTTGGCTTTGCTGGCCTGGTTGTCACCGGCGATTGCCGGAATGCTGCTCTCGGTCCCCTTATCGATGCTGACCAGCTCCTGGTCGGTTGGGGCGGTGTGCAAGCGTTGGGGCTTGCTGCGTACCCCGGATGAGGTGGAAAAACCGGCTATTCGCGTGGTGATGGAGCAGATTCGTCCTCACTATGAAGAAGCGGTAGCACAACGCCCTGATATGGTTGAGCTGGCCCAGGATCACCATTGGCGTGATGCACATTTGGCTTTAATCGATCGGGTGCAGGTGCGTCCCCGTGGTCAGTTGGAGCCCTTGGAAGCGATGGCGGCGATGAAAATTCGCGAGGCCAACAGCATTGCCGAAGCGGTTTCTTTTTTGGATAACAAAGAGCGGGCCTTGGTCTTGGCGACCCCTGCACTTTTTCATCAGCTTGCCGCTCTGCCTGCCCATACGGAGCTCGAGCAGGTGCTGGTTTAACCTGATTGTCAGCATGGGGTGGAGGCAGGCCTCTACCCCGATGCTGCTGCCTCTCTGCTGCTTGTTAAAGACTTGCCTTGTTTATCTCCGCAATGTTTTCATGCCTGCCACTACTCTAGAGTCGTTCACTGGAGTGGAGTAACAGGAGCCTGAATATGACTGAACAAGAAAAAATTGAATTAGAAGCCGCCGCTTTTCGTCGTTTGTTGGCCCATCTAGATGCCAACAAGGATGTGCAGAATATCGATCTGATGATTCTCGCTGGCTTTTGTCGTAACTGCCTGAGTAAGTGGTTAAAGGCGGCAGCAGATGAGCGCCAGCTTGATTTATCTGATGAGCAGGCGCGTGAATGGGTATATGGCATGCCCTATGCGCAGTGGAAGCAGAATCACCAGCCTGAAGCCACGGCGGAACAACTGGCAGCCTTTGCGGCCCGTCAAAGCCGCCAAGATTAACGCCAGGATAGGCTCTGCGCTTGCAAAGCGCTGGGCCTGCACCTACAAACACTGAGACACTGTTATCCCAGCAGTAAACTGCACACCCTGAAAGGGCCTATAGAGGTAAGCTGTGCAAACCAGACGCATTACTCTTGGCTTGCTGTGGCGCTTAAGCTTGGCCACGATGGTCTTTGTTGTTGCCGCGATCGCGGGCCAGCTTTATTGGTCTATTGGCCCCCTCTATGAACGGCAGTATGTGACCTTAGAGCAGCTCGTACGATCGGTGGAAACACCGATTGCGGAAGCTATTTGGAATTATGATGAGCGCCTGACCCGACGCACGATGCAGGGGCTGATCAAGCTGGATGAGGTGCAGGGGGTCAGCGTCGTGCTGGCCCGCGGCGAGCGCTTTGCCGACATGTATAAGGGGGAAGGTTATTTGCGCCCCTTTTATGAGCGCTGGATTATCAGTGATCAGGTGGAGCTGAGCAGCCAAATTCGTGCTCCCTCGACCAGCCTCGGACGGGAAGGCGAGGTGATTGCCACCCTGCGTATTCAGGGCAGTAATGATTATCTCTTTAGTAAATGGTTAGCCAACGCTCAGGTAGTGGTGCTGACTTATTTGGGTCTGATGATCAGCCTCAGTGCCTGTTTAGCCTGGCTGGTGCATAGTTTTCTCAGTCGCCCGTTGATTCAGCTAAATCAACAGCTGGAAAAACTGGATCCGGAAAATCCGGATCGTTATCTATTACCCACACCCAGTGGTCACCGTGAAGATGAGCTGGGACGCTTGGTGGAAACCTTCAACCATAATTTGACCCGTTTGGCGGTGGCCTATGAAAGCGTCAAGCGGATGGCAACGCGTGACCACCTCACCGGCTTGCCAAACCGTACCTTGGCACTGGAGACCCTGCAGCAACAGGTCAATGCCTCGACCGCGGAAAACAAAGCCTTTGCGTTGTTTGTGTTCGATATTGACCGTTTCAAGTACATGAATGACACCTTAGGCCATCGCGGTGGTGATGACTTCCTGCAGCAGTGTGCCCGCCGTTTACAGAAAGGCTTACAAAAGCGAGGCCTCTTTGTTGCTCGAGTGGGAGGGGATGAATTCATGGTGCTGAGTACCCGTACCAGCACCCCGGAGGAGGCTCATGCCGAAGCGGCTAACATCTTTAAACTGATGAGCTCGCCCTTCTTTATTAATGGACAGGAATTCAAGGTTTCGATCTCACTAGGGGTCACCCTATTCCCGGTGGATGGTAAAGAGGCAGACTTGCTGATGCGCCATGCTGCAATCGCCATGTTCGGGGCAAAAGAAAACGGCGGTAATCAACAATGCTTCTTCAGCGAGGCCTTGACTGAGCAAATCCGCCAACGTTCACAGATTGAGAAAGATCTGGCCCAGGCGATTAAAAATGAAGAGTTCCTGCTGTATTTACAGCCGAAGATGGATTCCCGTAATCAGGAAATGAAAGGCTGCGAAGCCCTGATTCGCTGGCAAAAGGCAGATGGTTCTCTGGTGCCGCCATTGGTGTTTATTCCCGTTGCTGAACAGAGCCGCATGATTGTCGATATTGGTCGCTGGGTGATTGAAGAGGCGTGCCGTATTTTGCAGCGCTGGCAACGCCTGCAGATTGCTCAGCCGATGGCGATCAACGTCTCAGTGGTGCAGATGTTGGAGCCGGGCTTTTTCGAGCATTTACAACGTAGCCTGCAATATCACGGGGTGAATGCCGAGTTGCTGGAGCTGGAAATTACCGAATCGGTGTTGATCGATAACTTTGAAGCCACCGCCCAGGTACTGCAGAAAGTACGGGGGCTGGGTATTCGGGTGGCGATCGATGATTTTGGTACTGGCTATTCCAGTTTGTCGCGCATTGACCAATTACCGGTGGATATTCTGAAAGCCGATAAATGCTTCGTTAACCGGGTGCCGAATGATACGGCCATTCTCAAGCTGATTGGTTCCTTTGGTCGTATCCTCGGCCTGGAAGTGGTGGCAGAAGGGGTGGAGACCGATGAGCAGGCGCGTTGGTTGCGGGATAATGGATTCCCCACCTTGCAGGGATATTTGTTCTCTAAGCCTCTGCCTTTAGAGGAATTTGAACGCATGCTGGATGTGGCGGTAGAGCGGCAATAGCTGCTACCGCCGTTGTCGTTCAGAGCAGATCACGCAAACGGTAGTAGAGCATTCCCAATACCAGTGCGGGTGTACGTAGCCAGGGCCCGCCTGGAAAGTCCAAATGCTTTAAGCGAGCAAAAACATCCAGACGTTCACTGCTGCCTGCAATGGCCTCCGCCATTACTTTACCGGCCAGATTGGTTAGCGCCATGCCGTGGCCGGAAAACCCCTGGGCAAAGTAAATATTATCCTGTCCCAGGCGGCCAAAGTGAGGGGCGCGGTTGACGGTGATATCCACCATGCCGCCCCAGGCATGTTCAATCTTGGCATCTTCTAAACTGGGGAAGACCTTCAACATCCGTCGACGTAAACCACTGGCAAGGTCCGGTGGCTGGATGCCGGAATAGCTGACCCGTCCGCCAAATAACAGCCGGTGATCGCCGGTAGGGCGGAAATAATCCAGAACAAAGTTGGTATCTGCCACCGAATGGTAGCCAGGTAGCAGGGCACGTAAACGCTCTTCACCGAGCACTTCGGTGGCGACGATATAGGTGCCAACCGGCATAATCTTGCGCGCCAACTCAGGCACCAGCCAGCCTAAATAAGCATTGCCACAGAGTACCAGGTGATCACAGCTGATACTGGCCTCACCACAGTGAATGCGGGGCCTGGCACCACGCTCTAAACGATCAACAGGGCTTTGCTCGTAGATCTTCACACCGGCAGCCAAGGCCGCCTTGGCCAGGCCCAGGGTGTAGTTGAGCGGGTGCAGATGCCCTGCCAGTTTATCTTCGACAATAGCCAGATAGCGTTGGCTATTGATCACCTGAGCCATCTCGTCACCCTGATAAAAACGCAGATGAGGATACTGGTATTCCTGCTCCAGGCTGTGTTGCCACTCGCGTAGGCTGTTGACCTGGCGTGGCTTGATGGCGGCGGTAAGGCTGCCTTCATACCAGTCACAGTCAATCTGATGCTGTGCAATATGCTGGCGTACCAGCTGTACCGCCTCCAGTGACATCTCCCATAGATGGCGTGCAGCCTTGTCGCCTAGTTGGGCTTTGAGGGGCTCCATCTCACAGGCATAGCTGGTCAGAATCTGGCCGCCACTGCGTCCGGAGGCCCCCCAGCCGACCCGTTTGGCTTCGATCAGGCTGACCTCATAACCGCGTTGACGTAATTCCAGGGCAGTGGTGAGGCCGCAAATACCGGCGCCCACCACTACGACTTCGCTGTGTGTGCTACCCCGCAACGGTGGTTGTGCCGCCAATAAATGGGCACTGGCACTGTAATAAGACTCGGGGTAGTCAGAGCGTTGCATGGAGCCTCCCATCGCAAAATGTGATTACAAATAAGGCGTTTGTCTCACTCGCTTGAACAGCTGGAATGCTTATCAAGGCTGATTGTTTGGCTTATCGACTGTGCAGCATAGATTATTTTTCTTGAAAAGTGATCACATTATGGCTACTTTTTTTGCTAACCCGTCGAGCACTCTACTCGAAAACCGACCACAACGGGCGGTGGTAGAGCGCGTGGCTGCCTTATTTTGCGCTACTTTAAGACGTTGCAGGCTTGTCTTTGCACGGCATTAGCAGAAGCATGAGGAGGATAGCCCAGGGGGGGTATATGAAGACAATCCAAGACTGGTTTAAAGAACACCGTATTGATGAAGTAGAAGCTATCGTGCCGGATATGTCCGGGGTTGCCCGGGGTAAGATCGTGCCGGCAGAAAAGTATTCACAGGAGCGCAGCATGCGTTTGCCGGAGGGCATCTTCCTGCAGACCATTGCCGGTGATTTTCCGGACGAGTACTACGACGAGACCCTGAAAACCGATGGGGATGTCCTGTTACGTCCGGATATGGATACCCTGTGCTTAGTGCCCTGGGCGCAGGAGCCGACTGCTCAAGTCATTCATGATGCCTTCCATTACGATGGCAGACCGGTTGATATCGCACCGCGCTATGTACTCAAGCGAGTGCTGGAGTTGTATGAAGCGAAGGGTTGGACGCCGGTGGTGGCGCCGGAGTTGGAGTTTTTCCTGGTTAAACCCAATACCGATGCCGACTATCCGTTAGAGGCGCCGGTAGGACGTTCTGGGCGTCCAGAGTCAGGCCGTCAATCCTACAGCATTGATGCGGTGAATGAATTTGAGCCGCTCTTTGAAGATGTTTATGCCTTCTGTGAAAAGCAGGGGCTGGAGATTGATACCCTGATTCACGAATCAGGCATGGCGCAATTAGAAATCAACCTGCTGCACGGCAACCCGTTGTGGTTGGCGGATCAGGCCTTCCGCTTTAAACGCACTATGCGCGAAGCGGCCTTGCGTCATCACATGTATGCCACCTTTATGGCCAAGCCCATGCAGGGCCAGCCTGGCAGTGCCATGCATATTCACCAAAGTGTGGTGGATGCCAAGGGGCATAACCTGTTTAGCGATGCCAATGGTCAGGAGACGCCGCTGTTCCGTCATTATCTCGGTGGTTTGCAGGCATATGTACCAGCGGTAATGGCGATGTTGGCACCTAATGTGAATTCCTACCGTCGCTTGAGCCGTAACTCCGGTGCGCCGGTCAATATCGGCTGGGGTTATGACAACCGTACGGCGGCCCTGCGAGTGCCTATTTCTGATCCGGAAGCTCGTCGGATTGAAAACCGCTTACCCGGTGCAGATGCCAACCCCTATCTGGCGATGGCAGCGACCCTCGCTTGCGGTTATTTGGGGATGGTGAAAGGTCTGGAACCCAGCGCCCCTAATGATGGCAATATCCAGTATGTGCCTGGGGATTTACCTCAGACACTGGTGGAAGCCCTACGCCTGTTCAGTGAGTGTGACGAGCTGAAAGAGGTGTTTGGTGAGCGCTTTGTGGCGGCTTTTACCGCCGTGAAGCAGGCAGAGTTTGATACCTTTACCCACGTTATTAGCTCTTGGGAGCGTGAATACCTACTGTTGAACGTATAACGGGCCAAAGACCCGCGAGGAGAAAATGATGAAGACAGCACTACCTCGATTGACCCTGCTGGCGGCCTCATTGGCCTTCAGTACCAGCCTACTGGCCGCCGAGGACAAGGTTCTCAATGTCTATAACTGGTCAGACTACATCGATGAGTCTGTACTGACTCAGTTTGAAGAGGAAACCGGAATCAAGGTGGTGTATGACGTTTTCGACGCCAACGAAACCCTGGAAAGTAAGTTACTGGCAGGCGCCTCCGGCTATGATGTGGTGGTGCCTTCCTCTAACTTTCTGGCGCGCCAGATCAAGGCTGGTGTGTTCCAGCAGCTGGATAAGTCTAAGCTGCCGAACCTGAGCAATGTGTGGGAGCCAATTCAGGCGCGGATGGATGAAAGTGGTATCAGCGATTATTCCATCAACTATATGTGGGGCACGATCGGCATCGGCTACAACGTCGACAAAATCAAAGAGCGGATGCCTGACGCACCAGTTAACTCCTACGATTTGGTGTTTAACCCGGAAATTGCTGCCAAGTTTGCCGATTGTGGCATCCATATCCTTGATGCCCCCTCTGATGTGGCTCAGTTAGTGCTGAACTATATTGGCAAGAACCCCAATACCACCGATCCGAAAGAGCTTGAAGCAATCGAAGAGCCGCTACTGGCGGTACGCCCGCATATCCGTAAATTCCACTCTTCCGAGTACATTAATGCACTGGCCAATGGCGATATCTGTATTGCGGTGGGTTACTCCGGTGACATTCTGCAGGCCCGTGACCGAGCCGATGAAGCGGGCAATGGCGTGCAGGTCAAATTTGTTATCCCCAAAGAAGGCACCCAGGTATGGTTTGACCAGATGGCCATTCCCAAGAGTGCAGAGCACCCAGACAATGCGCATCAGTTTATGAACTTTATGCTACGTCCTGAGGTGATTGCCAAGGTATCCAATGCAGTGGCTTACGCTAACGGTAACAAGTTTGCCAAAGAGCACATGGACCAGGAAATTGTAAATGACCCAGGCATCTATCCTTCTGATGAAACGATGAACCGCCTGTTCAATGCGACGGTCTTGCCCACCAAGGCAACCCGTGCCCTGACCCGGATTTGGACGCGGGTTAAGAGTAACTAATCCTTTTTTGGTGATAAGTGGTAACGGGCAGGCATTAACCTGACCTGTAGGAACCAACACCCCTGGTGCGATGATGTGCCAGGGGTGTTTTTTTTCTGCTCTGGAGAAGCGTGGGAGTAGGCCTTAAAGACAGAGAAAGTAGCGAAACAGGATTTTTTTAAACCGATGGGTTAGATTTTTATTGACTCAAGAGTCAGGATTTAATTTAAATAGGAGCATTCGAGCCATGCCGTGAATAAGTACAACGATGAGGAGAGCGCCTTGATCAAGTTCTTACTGAATCAGGAACTCAGGGTGGAGACTGAGATAGACCCCAACCTGACCGTACTGCAGTATCTGCGTAATCTGGTCAGAAAGACAGGGACCAAAGAAGGCTGTGCCTCCGGTGACTGTGGTGCCTGCACCGTGGTGATCGGTGAGCCGGATGGCGAGCGGATGCGTTATCGCACCCTCAACTCCTGCCTCACCTTTGTTGCCGCCCTGGATGGTAAACAGCTGATTACCGTCGAAGGCCTGCAAGACGAAGGTGTACTCCATCAGGTGCAGCAGTCGATGGTGGATTGCCATGGTTCCCAGTGCGGTTTTTGCACCCCGGGCTTCATCATGTCGATGTTTGCGCTCTACAAGAATGAAAGCCAGGCTGATCGCCACAAGATCGAAGAAGCCCTGGCCGGCAATCTGTGTCGTTGTACCGGCTACCGTCCGATTGTCGAGGCGGCAGAGCAGATGTACACCAATGCCATGGCGGATAAGTTTGATCGCCTGCAAGGCCAGACCCTGCAGCAGCTGGGTGAGATTCAGCCGCAGCAAACCGCTGAATTGAAGGGGGCAGGGCGGGTTAGCTTCAGCCCCACAACGCTGGATGAACTGGCCGCACTCTATGAGCAGCATCCCGCCGCGCGCCTGCTGGCGGGTGGAACGGACTTGGCCTTGGAGGTCACCCAGTTTCACCGTGAGCTGCCTACCCTGATTTATTTGGGGCAGGTGGCAGAGCTGAAACAAATCCATGAGTTTGACGATCGCATTGAGTTTGGTGCCGCGGCGCCCTTGAGCGATTGCGCCCCTTATCTCAGTCGTGAATACCCCTCCTTTGGCCAGCTATTGCAGCGCTTTGCCTCCCTGCAGATTCGCAACCAGGGCACCCTGGGGGGCAATATTGGTAATGCTTCCCCTATCGGTGATGCCCCGCCGGCGCTGATTGCCCTCAATGCGGAGGTGGTGCTGCGCAAGGGTAGCAAGCGCCGTATCCTGGCGCTGAAAGACTACTTTATCGACTACAAGGTCACCGCCCGTCAGGAGTCGGAGTTTATTGAGAAGATC
The DNA here is from genome assembly GCF_000619885.1 of Balneatrix alpica DSM 16621. GTDB lineage: Bacteria > Pseudomonadota > Gammaproteobacteria > Pseudomonadales > Balneatricaceae > Balneatrix > Balneatrix alpica. The sequence continues at coordinate 46,413 of NZ_JHUZ01000016.1, forward strand.
ATCGTGCCTAAGGCCAGCGCCCATGGTGTCGTACGCTTCTACAAGGTCTCCAAGCGTTTGGATGATGACATCTCCGCGGTGCTGGGTGCCTTTAACCTGACCTTGCAGCAGGGCATTGTGACAGAGGCCCGTATTGCCTTTGGCGGCATGGCGGCGATTCCCAAGCGTGCCCGTGCCTGTGAGCAGGTACTGCTGGGTCATCCCCTGGATGAAGCAACCCTGACCCGTGCCCGTCAGGCCCTTAGCCAAGACTTCACCCCGATTTCCGACTTCCGTGCCAGCAAAGAATACCGTCTGCTGGTGGCGCAGAATCTGCTGACTCGCTATGCCCTGGAAATCACCACCCCTGAACTCGCAACCCAGGTGACTGCCCATGTCTAATCATCAGCCCAAACTCAGTTACGAACAGTTGTTGCAGCGGGTGCAGGAGGATATCGTCACCGGCGTGGGCCGTAGTGTGCGTCACGACAGTGCTGCCAAGCAGGTCAGTGGCGAAGCCCAGTACGTCGATGATCGTCTGGAGTTTCCCAACCAGCTGCATCTGTACGCCCGTTTAAGTGAGCGTGCCCATGCCCGTATCAAGCGTATCGATACCGCGCCCTGCTATCAGGTGCCGGGGGTGGTGAAGGTACTGACCGCCGCCGATGTACCGGGACAGTTGGATATCGGTGCGGTACTGCCGGGTGATCCGCTGATGGCCAACGAGGTGGTGGAATATGTTGGCCAGACCATTCTGGCGGTAGCGGCAGACAGCCTGGAAAACGCCCGCAAAGGGGCGATGGCGGCGATTATTGAATACGAAGACTTGGAAGCCATCCTGGATGTAGAAGAGGCGCTGGCTCGCCAGCACTTTGTCAGCCCCAGCCATACCCATAAGCGTGGTGACTCTGCCGCAGCCTTGGCAGCCGCCCCCCACCGGTTGCAGGGCAAGGTGCATATTGGCGGCCAGGAACACTTCTATCTGGAGACGCAAATCTCCTTCGCGATTCCCAATGAAGATGGTGGGGTATTGATTTTTGCCTCCTGCCAGCACCCCTCGGAGATGCAAAAGCTGGTGGCGGAGGTGCTGGGCATTCCCATGCACAAGGTGACGGTGGACATGCGCCGCATGGGCGGTGGTTTTGGCGGTAAAGAGACCCAGTTTGCCGGTCCTGCCTGTCTGGCAGCGTTGGCAGCGGTACTGACCGGACGTCCGGCCAAGATGCGCCTGCCACGGATGGAAGACATGCTGATGACCGGCAAGCGCCATCCGTTCTTCAATCAATACGATGTCGGCTTTGATGACCAGGGCCGTATTGTCGGTATTGAGATGGATTTGGCGGGCAACTGTGGCTATTCCCCCGATCTGTCCAACTCCATTGTTGATCGGGCGATGTTCCACGCCGATAACGCCTACTATCTCGGTGAGGCCACCATTCATGGTCACCGCTGTAAAACCCATACCGCCTCCAACACCGCCTATCGTGGTTTTGGTGGGCCCCAGGGCATGATCATGCCGGAAATTATTCTGGATGATATCGCCCGCTACCTGGGCAAAGACCCGCTGGAAGTCCGTAAGGTCAACTTCTACGGCAAAGAGGAGCGCAACGTCACCCACTACTACCAAAAGGTGGAAGACAATATCGCGCCGGAAATTGTCGCCGAGCTGGAGGCCAGCAGTGATTACCAGGCGCGCCGCCAGGCGATTGCCGCCTTTAACCAGCAGAGTCCGATCCTGAAGAAGGGACTGGCCCTGACCCCGGTCAAGTTTGGCATCTCCTTTACCGCCAGCTTCCTCAACCAGGCCGGTGCCCTGGTACACATCTACACCGACGGCAGCATCCAGCTTAACCATGGCGGCTGTGAAATGGGCCAGGGATTGAATACCAAGGTGGCTCAGGTGGTGGCGCAAGAGTTTCAGGTGGATATCGACCGTATCCAGATTACCGCCACCAACACCGACAAGGTGCCCAATACCTCGCCAACGGCGGCCTCCTCCGGTGCTGACCTGAACGGTAAGGCGGCGCAGAATGCCGCCCGTACCATCAAGCAGCGTCTGGTCGAGTTTGCCGCTAAGCACTTCCGGGTGACGGAAGAGGATGTGGTATTTAAAAATAACCATGTGCTGATTCGTGATGAGATTCTGCCCTTTGCGGACTTTATCCAGCTGGCCTATTTCAACCAGATCTCCCTGTCCAGCACCGGCTTCTATCGCACACCGAAAATTTACTATGACCGTGATCAGGCCCGTGGCCGTCCCTTCTATTACTACGCCTATGGGGCAGCCTGCGCCGAAGTGGTGATCGACACCCTGACCGGTGAATACAAGGTGACCCGGGTGGACATCCTCCATGATGTAGGGGCCTCACTGAACCCCGCCATCGACATTGGTCAGGTGGAAGGCGGCTTTATTCAGGGCATGGGCTGGCTGACCACTGAGGAGCTGGTGTGGAATGACAAGGGCCGCCTGCTCACCTCGGGCCCGGCCAGTTACAAGATTCCTGCGATCGCTGATACCCCGCCGGATTTCCGCGTCAAGCTGGTGGAGAGTCGTCCCAATCAGGAAGATACCGTCTACCACTCCAAAGCAGTGGGCGAACCACCCTTTATGCTGGGGATTGCGGTGTTCTGTGCCCTCAAGGACGCCATTGCCAGTGTGGCGGACTATCGCTATAGCCCGCAGATTGATGCCCCTGCGACCCCGGAGCGGGTACTCTTTGCCTGCCAACAACTACGTCAGCAGGTCAGCGCCAGTCAGGCTGCCAGCAGTCTGCAACCGGCCTAAGCGAGGCAAGTATGCAAAACTGGATCAGCGCCCTCGCCGAGATGCAGCAACAGGGAGAACCCTGCGTGCTGGTGACCATCCTGGCGGATCAGGGTTCCACCCCCCGCGATGCCGGCAGCAAGATGCTGGTCAGCAAGGAGCGCTGCATCGATACCATTGGCGGCGGCCACCTGGAGTACAAGGTAATCGCCCTGGCCCGGCAAATGCTGGAGGAGGGCGCCAGCCAGCTGCGGGTGGAACGCTTTGCCCTGGGGGCTAACCTGGGCCAATGCTGTGGCGGTGCCACCCTGGTGATACTGGAACCGCTTGGCCAAGTGCGTGCGGAGATCGCGTTATTTGGTGCAGGCCATGTGGGGCGGGCGCTGGCCCCCTTGCTGGCCAGCCTGCCCTGCAAGGTGCGTTGGATTGACTCCCGTGCCGAGGAGTTTCCAGAGCAGATACCGGCTGGGGTGAGCCAAATCATCAATGAAGACCCAGTGGAGGAAGTAGCCAACCTACCCAAGGGTGCTTATGTGATAGTGATGACCCACAATCATCAGCTTGATCTGGAGCTGGCCCACGCCATCCTCAGCCGGGATGACTTCGCCTACTTCGGCCTGATCGGCTCGCGCACCAAGCGGATGAAGTTTGAACACCGCCTGCAACAGCGACAGCACAGTGCCGAACGCCTGGCGAAAATGCGCTGCCCCCTGGGGCTGCCAGAGGTGAAGGGCAAACTGCCCGCCGAAATCGCCGTGGCGGTGGCCGCTGAAGTCATCGCCACTTATAGCCAGCAGCAGAGTCAGACTCAGCCTGCTGGGCAACTGGATAAAGAACAGCAACGAGCCCAGCTCAAACTGCTGACTTCACTCGCTTCTTAACCTGAATTCGGGCGGCGTGTTGGTCCCTGTGCGGGACAGCGCCGCCCGCGCTATGTATGGGATATACACCATGGCCACAAGCAAGGCTTTTCGCAGTGCCATCCTGCACTGCCAGGATGACCCCGCCAAGGTTGGCTTTGAACAGGCAATTGAATACTTCGAAGATGGTTTGCTGATCGTTGCGGATGGGCAGATCCAGGCGGTGGGACCGGCCAGCGATCTGTTGCCCGGCCTGGCGGCGGATACCGAGCTGGTGGAATACCCCAATGGCTTGATCGTACCTGGCTTTATCGACACCCATATCCACTATCCGCAAACCGGCATGATTGCTGCCTACGGTGAGCAGCTGCTGGACTGGCTGAATAACTACACCTTCCCCACCGAGCGTCACTTTGCCGATAAAGAGCATGCCCGTGGGGTGGCCAAAGTCTTCCTGCAGGAACTGCTGCGTAACGGCACCACCACCGCCCTGGTGTTTGGCACCATGCACAAGGAATCGGTGGATGCCTTCTTCGAGGAAGCCGCACGCTCCAACCTGCGCATGATTTGCGGCAAGGTGATGATGGATCGCAATGCGCCGGATTACCTGACCGATACGCCGGAATCCAGCTATGCCGACTCCAAAGAGCTGATCGAACGCTGGCATGGCCAGGGCCGTGCCCTCTATGCCGTCACCCCGCGCTTTGCCCCGACCAGTAGCGAGGCCCAGTTAAGCGAGGCGGGTCGCCTGCTGCAGGAGTATCCGGATGTATACCTGCATACCCATCTGTCGGAAAACAAAGCCGAAGTGGAGTGGGTGAAGGCACTCTTCCCCCAGTGCAGTGGCTATCTGGACGTCTATGATCACTTTGGCTTGCTGCGCCCCCGTGCGGTCTATGCCCACGGTATTCATTTGGAGGATGCGGAGTTTAAGCGTCTGGCCGAAACCGACTCCGCCATTGCCTTCTGCCCCACCTCCAACCTGTTCCTGGGCAGTGGGCTGTTTAATCTCAGCAAGGCGGAGCAGTATCAGGTCAAGGTTGGCCTGGGTACCGATGTGGGTGCAGGCACCAGCTTCTCGCTGCTGCAAACTATGAACGAAGCTTACAAAACCCAGCAATTGCAGGGGCGTAAGCTGCATCCCTATAAATCCCTCTACCTGGCCACTTTAGGTGGAGCGCAAGCGCTACATCTGGAGGACAAACTGGGTAACCTCAATCCCGGTAAAGAGGCGGACTTTGTGGTGCTGGACTACCAGGCCACACCTTTGCTCGACTTCCGCCTGCAACAGGCCAAGGACATTGAAGAGCGCCTGTTTGTATTGAGCATTCTTGGCGATGACCGGGCGGTTAAAGCCACCTACGCCGCCGGCGAGTGCGTCCATCAGCGCGACTAAGGCCGCTTATGCTTTACCCCGCGTTGGCGGGGTGAAGCAAGATGAGCCTAACCAATCGCCTCACTGGCCTGGATACGTCGCCTAAACACCAGCCATGCCAGCCATAACCCACCGGTTAATCCCAGGGCGGTATAGAGCGCCGGTTGCGGATTCTCCACACTGCTATAGGCCCCCGCCAGACTGGCAATCAGCACATAGGGCAGGCTGCCCAACAACCAATACAGGGCAAAACGACGCCAGGGCATGGCACAGACCCCAGCCATGCAAGCCGACACCTCCGGCAAAATCGGCAAGGCCCGCGCCAATAACAACACCCCACTGCCATGCTGACGAAACAGCATCATCGCTGCTGCCCGCTCCTCAGCTTGCGGAACCAGGCGGCACAACAACGCCTCACCATAGCGGCGACTCAGCAGATAGCCCAGATGGCCCGCCACCGTTACCCCCAGCATCCCGGTCAGGCTGCCCAACACCGGCCCCAGCCAATAACCACTGAAAATCAACAGCGTCAGGGTGGGTACTGCAATCAGTAAATCGGCGATCAGCAACGCACTGATTAACAGGGCGATATAAAAGGGTGAAATCGCTTTGGCAGCCTGCAAATAAAGTTCTATCTTCTCTAGGCTTAAGAGCCCCGTGCTGCGCAGCAACACAAAGGTGCTGGCAAATACCAGCACCAGGGTCAGCATCATTTTCAGTAAGGGTTTCATCGTGCACCTCCTCTTCTTGCCCTCAGGTTAAGAGGCGCGGTGCTATTTTTCGTTAACCTGGGTTAATTGGCTCAGCAGGAGAGACTATGTCAGCTGCAGTCTTGGTAATTGATGTACAGGCCGTACTTTTTGACGCTTACCCCGCCCCCTTTGAAGGGCAGGAGGTAGTACAACGGATTAACCAGCTGACGGAATGGGCGCGTGCCCAAGGGTTGCCGGTGCTGTTTATCCAACATGAAAAAGCCGATACCGGCATTGCCTACCAAAGCCCTGGTTGGCAATTACAGGCCGGCTTAAGGGTGCAGGAGCAGGATCAGCGCATTCGCAAAACCACGCCGGACTCTTTCTTGCAGACCGATTTGGAGGAAAGCCTGCGTCGCCAGGGTATTGACGAAGTATTGGTGTGTGGTTATGCCAGCGAGTTTTGCGTGGATACCACCGTGCGCCGTGCCGCTGCCCTGGGTTTTACAGTGAAGCTGGTGGCGGATGCCCACACCACTGTGGATAAACCCCATGCCAGTGGGGCCCAGATACGTCAGCACCACAATGCCAGCCTGAGTTGCATCAGCAGCTTTAGCGGCAAGATTAGTGCGCCGACGTTAGCGGAAATCATGCAGGGTTAAGACAACAGCGACGCCAATGCGGAGTGAGCCTCGGCTTGGCGCCGCCGCAACTGCGTACCCGCGTTTCGGGTAGGTATGAAAGGGATGCCCTCGCTGTTACAGGGCATCCCTCGGTCAAATCAAACCCTTAACCCGCGCTACTGGCCAGTTGGCTGGCGGCGTAGTAGGCCAGCGGGGAGGCGAGCAGAATACTGAGTGCCGTCCGCTGGAACCAAATCACCACCATCTGCCGCACGCTGAGGGGGATCTCGGTCGAGAGGACACAGGGAATGGTGGCGGAGAAGAACAGAATCGACGATACCGACACTACCCCGATGACAAAGCGGGAGACGACATCGGCCTGGGCCATCAGCAAGGCAGGCAGGAACATTTCCGCCAGCCCCGTGGCACTGGCTTTGCCAATGGCCAGGGGATCGGGTAACTGGGCCAGCCAGGCAAAGGGATAAAACAGGTAGCCCAGCCAGTCGAACACCGGGGTGTACTTGGCGACCAGCAAGCCCAGCAGACCAATGGAGAGAATGGAGGGCAGGATGGCGATGGCCATCACCACCCCTTCTTTCAGATTGAGTGCCACGCTTTGCCACAGCGGCGGAGCTTTTTCCGCTACCTGCAGGCCTTCACTCATCGCCTGTTGCAGGCGTTGACCGGAGGCTACCTGGGGCTCTGGCTGGCTACTGTGATTGTCCATACCCGCTAGTGGCCAGAGACGTACATGGATGGCGGTCACACTGAAGCTGACCAGCAGGGTCGACCAGAAATACAGGTTCCATATTTCCATCAAACCCAGGGTTTTCGCCACGATCACCATAAAGGTGGCGGATACGGTAGAGAAGCCGGTGGCTATAATGGCGGCCTCTTTGGCGGAGTAGCCGCCAGCCTTGTACACCCGATTGGTAATCAACAGGCCAATGGAGTAGCTGCCGACAAAGGAGGCAACGGCATCAATCGCAGAGCGGCCGGGGGTTTTCCACAGGGGGCGCATGATGGGTTGTACCAGCACCCCGACCAGTTCGAGCAGTCCATAGCTGATTAAAAAAGCCAGAAAAACGGCACCAATAGGAACGATCAACCCCACCGGGATGACCAGCTTATTGAACAGGAAAGGCAGCATGTCTTTGCTGAACAGGAAGTCAGGGCCCACCTCAAAATAGGCCATCAGGCCAACCACTACCCCCGCCAGCTTGAGCAACGAGAAGATACGGCTGGTCATATTGCGTCGCCAGCTACCCTGGATAAAGGGGTAGAGCCCCCCGGCAATGATTAACGCCAGGGCATAGAGGCCGATGCCGGACTGCTGGCGCAACCAGGACACCAGGTGATCAAGGGGGATGGTACTGACTCCATTGAGGGTGACAGGGACGAAAAAGAACAGGATGCCAATCAGGCTGAAGGCGATCAGCTTGACGATGGCAGGGACGCGACGCTCCTCCGGTATGGCTGAACTGGGTGAGGTCATCACAGGGCTCCTTGTTAGATAGATCGGCTTTTTGGCGCGATCGGTGTTGTTTTTATTTAAATGTATATACAAATATAGGCAGTGTTCAGCACAGGTCAACGAGATTTTTATTCCGTGCCCCAGAAAAGTGGCCAAGCCACGAATGGATTGAGCTGTAGAGGAGCTGTGAGAGGGAAGTCCCTACTTTTTATATTGAATTGAGTCGTCTGCCTGGCTTTGACAGATCAAAACGATCTTAAAACTGGCGTGGTTATGAGTTTTGTTTGCCAAAAGCTAAGTTATGTAAAGATGCAGCCTGAGGATGTAGGCAACTTATGTAAGGTTGTATCCAGTTAGTGCGCAGGGTTTTGCATAGGTCTGCTTGGGCGATGGTCGATCGCATGCCAATCAGAACAGGATAATAACTATGCAGGCGCTTCCCACCGGCTCTTCTTTCGAGCATTTCCTTCAGTTATCGGTTTATCTCACTGGTTTTTCCCGCTTTGAATTATTGGGTACGGGGCAGGCCCAGGCCTACTTTGCCTGGTTGGAGGAAAAGGCCGGTGCCCCCTTCCAGCAGTTATTGCAGGGTTATGCCAGTGCCGGGCAGTCCGCCGCGGCGCTGCAACAGCTGCTCTATCAGCCCGGCCAGGCGCAGTTGCAACCCCTGGTGCAGAGCCTGATTAAGCTGTGGTATCTGGGGCAGTGGTTTGATCCACAGGACTCCAGTCAGAGCGAAATTTTAAGCCCTGAATCCTATCAACAGGGCTTGGTCTGGAATGCGATTGACGCCCACCCTCAAGCCGCCAAGCAGCAAGGTTTTGCTGCCTGGGCGATGCCACCCCAGCAGGGTCTGGAGGTGGAGCATGAGTAAGGTCAGCCTGAAGGATGCCCTCAGTCGGGAATACGATGTGGTGATCGTGGGAGGAGGCATAGCCGGTGCCCTGGTTGCCAAGCGCTTAAGCAAAGCGGGGCAGCGCTGCCTGATTCTGGAGGCCGGTCTAGGCCAGGGGGATAGCTATCAGGGCTACCTGGACTTTGTCCAAACCTATTATCAGGCCACGGTAAAAATTCCCAATGCGCCCTATCCGGTTAATCCTAATGCGCCGGAGCCACTGGTCACGGATACCGCACGGATTAAGCCGGGCCACCCGGATGAGAAGGGCTATTTTGTCCAGTTTGGCCCCCTGCCGTTTAGCTCTTCCTATACCCGTTACCTGGGGGGCACCACACTGCACTGGTTGGGCACCTGCCTGCGGATGCTGCCGGATGATTTTCAGCTCTATAGTCGTTATGGGGTGGGGCGTGACTGGCCCTTTGGCTATGAGCAGTTGGAGCCCTGGTACCGCCGCGCCGAATATGAGCTGGGGGTCTCAGCGGAGGTCAGCGAGCAGGCTTACCTGGGGGTGCACTTTAGTCAGGACTATGTCTATCCGATGCATGGCTTACCTGCCAGTTGGAGCGATAACCAGCTAGCAGCGGCGGTCAATGGTATGGCCATTGTGGAGGGGGAGGAGTCTTTCCAGCTCTACGTGCGGGGTACCCCGGCGGCACGTAATGGTATTCCCAATCCGGCTTATGATCAGGGCCGTGGTTATCGCCCGGTTGGCGCGGTGGGAAATCCCGGGGTGGGGCAGCGTTGCATGGGTAACACCGCCTGCGTGCCGATTTGCCCGATCCAAGCCAAGTACAGCGCCCTGAAAACCCTGGCCCAGGCGGATGCCGACTATCTCGATATTCTGCCCCAGGCGGTTGCCACCCGTCTGCAGATTGATCCCCACACCCAGCAGATCAGCGCCATCCATTTCCAACATTACCCGAGTCCGGAACGCCCCCACTATAGCGAGCATCAGGTGCAGGCTAAGCGCTATGTGCTGGCTGCCCATGCGGTGGCCAATGCGGTACTGCTGCTTGCGTCGGGTGCCTGCAAGGGCAATGAAATGGTGGGGGCCAATCTGATGGATCATCCCGAGCTCTTGGCTTGGGGGCTGGCGCCTCAGCCGTTGTGGCCATTACGGGGGCCCCTGGCCACTTCCGGGATTGAGGACATGCGTACCGGTGCATTCCGCCAACGGCGGGCGCCCTTCCGGATGGAAATGGGCAATGATGGTTGGTTGTGGCCAACCAATGCTCCCCAGTCGGATGTGGAGCAATTGTTGGGGGAGGGTCATATCGGCACCGATTTACGCCAGCGTTTGCGGGATCAGGTCAGCCGTCAGTTCCGCTTCGGTATTCTGGTGGAGCAGCTGCCGGAGTTGAGTAATAGAGTCAGTATTGATGAACGCTACAAGGATGCCCTGGGGAATTACCGCCCGGTGATTCACTATGATCTGTCGCCCTATACCCGTGCTGGTTTTGTGCAGGCTTCCCGTACTGCCCAGCAGATTTTCAAGCAGGCGGGGATTGAGGATCGCAGCCAATATACCCCCAATCAGGCCGGTTACTTTGAATACGAAGGGCAGGCGCTGAGTTTCTTTGGCGCTGGCCATTTTGCTGGCACCCATTGCATGGGGGATGATCCCGCCACCTCAGTGGTGAATCCGCAGCAGCGTTGTTGGCAACATCCCAATCTGTACCTGGTGGGATGCGGCAATATGCCGACCCTGGGCACCTCTAACCCTACCTTAACCATGACGGCACTGACTCTTTGGGCGGCGGATAACCTGCTGCAAGACCTGCAAGGTCAGGGTCATGCGTAGCCTGAGCTGGCAGGAGGCCAGCGCTAAGCAGTACGACGTGATTATCGTTGGCAGTGGCTTTGCCGGCAGTATCCTGGCCAAGCAACTGCAGCAGGGAGGTAAGCGGGTGCTGATCCTTGAGGCAGGGGCGGGGGCCGGGGTGGATTACGGCCAGCACCTGAGCTATGTGCGCCACTTTATGAGTGCCACGGCGAAGACGCCCAACTCCCCCTTTCCCGCCAGTGCCAATGCCCCTCAGCCCGAGGTGACCGATGTTGAGAAGATCACCCCGGGCCAACCTTCCTGCAAAGGCTACTTTGTTCAAATGGGGCCGCAACCCTTTGAAAGTAATTACACCCGGCGCTTGGGTGGCACCTCTCTGCACTGGTTTGGTAGCTGTCCGCGCATGCTGCCGCAGGACTTTCGCCTCTATCGTGAGTATGGCGTGGGGGTGGACTGGCCCCTGGATTATGACGAGCTGGAGCCTTACTACCGTCAGGCGGAGGCGGAAATTGGCGTGGCGGCTGAGGTCGAGGAGCAAGCCTACCTGGGGATTCATTTTCCCGCCGACTATGTTTACCCGATGCACCGGATACCGCCCAGTTATCTGGATCAATGGATGCAGCAGGGCCTGCGTGATTATCGCCTGGAGGATGGTCAGCGGCTGCGGATTCAATCGATTCCGCAGGCCCGTAACAGCCTGCCCAATGCCGGCTACAACCAGGGCCGGGGTTACCGGGTTCAGGGTGCAGCGGGCAACCCAGGCCAGGGGCAGCGCTGCATGGGCAACTCCAGCTGTATTCCGATTTGCCCGATTCAGGCGCGCTACAACAGCCTGAAAACCCTGGCGCAAACCGAGGTGGAGGTGTTAACCCAGGCGGTGGCATCACAGTTGGAGCTGGAGCCCGGCAGTGGCCGGGTGACCGCCCTGCAGGTGAAATATTGGGCCACGGAACAGAGCAGCGATTTTATCCCTCTGCGTTTGAGTGCGCCCTGGATCGTCTTGGCGGCCAATGCCATCGAAAACGCCACCCTGCTGCAAGCCTCCGCAGCCTGTGGCCAGAGTGGTGAGCTGGGACGCAATCTGATGGATCATCCGGCGATCCTGTCCTGGGGTCTGGCACCCCAGTCGATTGGTGCCTTCCGTGGTCCGGGGTTGACCTCGACCCTGGTGAACTATCGTGGCGGTGATTTTCGCCGTCAGCGGGCCGCCTTTGTGCTGGAAATCGGCAACTGGGGCTGGAGCTGGCCCTTTAATGAGCCAAACGACAGCAGCATCGCCCTGATTGAGCAGGGTTGCTATGGCCGCGACCTGCGTCAGCGGCTGGGGGCGACACTGCCGCGGCAGATTCGGCTGGACATGATGACCGAGCAATTGCCCAGCCGTTTTAACCGGGTGGAGATCGACCCGCGCTGGCGTGATCGCCTGGGTAACTACCGGCCCGTGCTGCACTATCAGGTCGATCACTACAGCCAGGCGGGGATGGTGTTTGCCCGCCAGCTGGCGGTGCAGTTATTCCGCCAGTTAGGCATCGAGGATTACAGCCAGTATCAGCCCAGCAATCCGGGCTACTTCGAGTTTGGCCAGCAGGGGTATAGCTGGTCCGGGGTCGGCCACGTGGCCGGTACCCATCGTATGGGCAAGCAGGCCGCCAGCTCGGTGGTGAACTCCTATCAGCAAGCCTGGCAACACCCCAACCTCTATGTGATTGGCTGCGGCAGCATGCCCACCCTGGGCACCTCTAACCCCACCCTCACCATGACTGCTCTCACCCTGCGCACAGCCCAGCATTTGCTGGCAAGGAGCTCGTGATATGAAAAGCGTTTCTACCCTGGATGCAGCAACCCTGCAGGCTGAGTTTGCTGCCAAGGGCTATGTCCCCCTGCAGAGCCACAAGTCACTGCAAGATGAACTGGCGGATCTGCGTGAGCTGCTGCAAAGCGCGCTGGCGCTGGAGCACGCCACCATTCCACCCTACCTCACGATGCTCTATACCCTGCCGAGTCAGACCCAGTGGCAGGTGGTGGAAATCATTCGCTCGGTGGTGGTGGAGGAGATGCTGCACTTCTCGCTGGTGGCCAATGTGCTCAATGCCATTGGTGGCGAGCCGCAGATAGCGAGCCCAGGCTTTATGCCGGATTATCCGGCGGCCTTACCCTATGGCATCGATGGCATTCGCGTCAGCCTGTTTGGCTTTAGCCATGAGGGGGTGGAGCAGGGCATGGCGATTGAACGCCCGGCGGCGATTGACCCGTTGAAGGTGGCCTCGTTCCGCCGTAATGAGATGACCATTGGCGAGTTTTATGCCTTTATCGAGGCGCGCTTAAGGGCGGCGGTGGCCCGCTACGGTGAGCAGGCGGTGTTCTGTGGTGATCCGAGTCGGCAAATCCCACCCCATGCGTTCTATTACGATGGTGGTGGCGGCATCCTTGAGGTGCACAATCTCAAACAGGCCCTGCAAGCCCTGCAGCTGATTGTTGATCAGGGGGAAGGGACGCCGGATTCAGAGTGGACCGGCCCCTTAAGTGAAGAGGAAGGGGGCTTTCGTGAAGTCGCCCACTATTACCGCTTCCAGCAGTTACAACTGGGACGGCTGTATCAGCCAGGCGACAAGATCAATCATCCTAGCGGCAGCAAGCTGGAGGTGCCCTGGCAGGGTGCCATCCAGGTGCCGGTGGATATGAAACTGGCGGACTACCCGGAGGGTGAGGTACGCCAAGCGGTGTATCGTTTTAACCAGCGCTATTGCCAATTACTGGCGCAGCTGCAGCTCGCCTTTACCGGCCAGCCTGGGCTGTTGCTGCCGGCGGTCGTGGGCATGTGCAGCCTGCGTGATGATTTTAATGCCATTACCGCCAACCCCCTGCCCGGTTTTGACGAATACCACTGCGTGCCGACCTTTGAATATGTCGCGCCGGATTTAACCCTGATTAAACGGGTGGCGGTGGCCGGTAACGAACCCCGCCGTGGCTGTCCGATGGGCAAAGCACAGGCCATGCAGGCGAGCCCCAGTGGGCAACCGGGGGTGGCGACTACCCTGGCGCAGTTGCAGCAGGCCTATTCCCAGGGGGATTTGCCCCTGGCGTTGAGTTGCCTGGCGGAGTCGGTGATCTGGGATATTTCCGGCCCGGTGGAGGTGCCCTACCTGGGGGTCTTCTACGGTCATCAAGGTTTTAGTCGCTTCTGGACCCTCTTGGGGGACACGGTCAACTTCGGCAGCGCCGGTATTGAGGCGGTGTTTATCGATGGCCTGGCCGCCATGGCCTATGGCGGCGAGCAAGGCAGTACCAAGGCGACGGGTGCTCCCTACCACTACGACTGGGCAATTCGCTACCAGTTTGATGCCAATTTTAAAATTACGCTGATGCGGCAGTATTTCGACCCCGATCCGATAAGGGCCGCACTTAGGGCATCAGCTTATCCCCAACCTCAGCCAAAGAAGTGAAGGAGAAGATGATGTCCAATCTGCCCAGTATTCCCTATCCCTTTACCATGCCGTTTTACTACGCCTCCCTGACCAATGTGGGGGTGTTTTATCTGGTGCCCAAAGAGCGGGTATTGCCCTACCTGCAAGGCAGTGACCTGGCCCCGGCGTTGTTTGATGGCAAAGCGATGGTGAGTTTTAACTTTCAGCTTTATAGCGGCCAGTTTGCCAGTGGGGTGGATACCCCGCCGGAGCAGTGGGCCAGCAGTGGCGCCGCCATTACCCAGGAGTTGGAGCTGAATATTGTCGCCTATCCGCAGCAACGGGCCGCGGAGGTGGAACAGATCGACTACCGCGAATACCTGCAAAGCGGTGATCAGACCAAGGTGTATGGCAATCACCGGGTGTGGGTGCCCTGTGATGCAGATGTGGCGATTGCCGCCGGCAAGGGGTTGTTTGGTGAGCCGAAGTTTAAGACCTCCTTCAAGGTTAATTTGGCTTCCCCCAACCCGGTCCGTCAGAGCCGCGAATGCTATCAGCCGGAGTGGGTCAGTACCTGGGGCTTCCGGGTGGATGATCCGGACAATGCCAACCAGGCCATCTTCACCTGCATCGTTGATACCTGTGGTTTAACCCCGGTGCCGGGCAATTTCTCCCCCATCACCGAGTACGGCAGCCATGAGGGCAAGATGATCGGATGCCGCTGGAATATCCTGCAGGCGATGCCGACCTATTTCCTCGACCCCAGCACCCCCCAGGCGGTCAGCCTGACCCTGGGCACCAGCAACCATCCGATGCGTCAGGACATGGAAAAACTGCTGGCCAATGTCGCGCCGGTGGCGGTGCGTACCTATAACTCCCAGCCCGCGGCAATTCAGAGCCGGGCCTATTACCCCTGAGCCCTGTGCCTTTGCACACCCTGTCGCGATTAGCAGGCCCCGCTGGCCGGGGCCAAGGAGTGAAGCATGAATGAGGTCGATAAGCTGTACTTCTCCACCCTGGATGAGGTGCAACAACAGCAGTTTGATTACATTGTGATTGGTGGTGGCGCCTATGGCTCCAGCTTTGCCCACCGCATGTTAGAGCTGCAGCCGGGAGTGCGGATTCTGGTACTGGATAAGGGCAGCTATCTGATTCCGGATCATATTCAGAACCTGCCCCCCACCTATATCAAGCTCAATACCGAGGTGGGCATTCGGCCCTGGGAATACCGGGGCACACCGAATCTGAACTTTATGCCGCAGATCCCCTATGTCGGTGGCCGGGCATTGTTCTGGAATGCCTGGACACCGCAGCCCGATAGTACTGAAATGCCTGACTGGCCGGAGCAGGCAATTGAGCGACTGAACCCCCAGTGGTATGCCACTGGCCACTACATGGGGCGGCGTTACTCCCTGCGCACTCCTGGTAATGCCAATGCCAGCTTGCATCAGCAGATGGGCGAGCGCTTGTTCAGCCAACTCAGTCAGATTCCCGGTGCCAAACCCCAGGCCAGCCCCAGTGCGCTGGACTCGGCCATGGCCACTGGCCAGGATGTGCCACCGGAAGATTGGGCCAAGTTTGCCCCCATTGCCGTGCTAGTGCAGGATCTGCAGGCCTATCCCCAGCAACTACGGGTGGTGGTGGAAGCCGAGGTGTTGCAGCTGCAGGCCAGCGGTCAGCGAATTGATGCCATTGAGACCGCAGCGGGCACCCTGCAGGTGGGCAATGCGCAGCTGATCCTGGCCTGTAATACCCTGGAGGCAGGCTTTCTGCTGACCCGCTCCTTCCCGCAGATGCCGCTGGTGGGAAAAAACCTCTGTGGTCATATTCGCTCCTGGCTGGCCGCTCGGGTGCCAGCCTCGGCGGTGCCGGGCCTGACGGACAGGCTGCAGGCGGTGGCCTATTATCTGCCGGGGCAGGATAAGGTCACTGGTCGCCTGATGCACACCCATATCAGTGTGGTGCATAACCCTCAGCCCGCGCAGAGCCTGGATGTGCTCTACCGCATCCTGCCGGACGCCTCGACCCCGGCGGCCTTGGCTGCCTACCAGGATCCAAACTATGTGGTCTTTATGCTGCATTCCATGGGGGAATTCTTGGGACAGCGTTCGCAGGATTCCTGGAACTATGTTGGCACCCTGAGCGATGGCACGGCCGAGGTCTGTATTCAGTTACAACCGCAGGATAGCCAGTTCTGGCAGGCGATGGATCAAGCCACCTTTGCCGTGATGGAGGCGCTGGTGGCGGAGGCGCCGGTGGAATACCAGCATACCCAGGCCGATGGCAGCATCTGCTGGCGGGCAATACCACCGCAGTCGATCCGTAATCAGGGCTTGGTGCATGAGGCGGGCACGCTATGGATGGGGGATGACCCCGCCACCTCGGTCACTCGTGCCGATGGACGCATGCATCAGTTTGAGAATGTGTATGGGCTGGGCAGCATGTTGTTCCCTCGCCCAGGCTCCTGGAACCCCACCCTGACCGGCGTCGCCCAGGCTTTTGCCCTGGCGCAGCAGTTTGCGCAAAGCTGAGCAGAGCCATCCTGACATGGCCCCCAGGGAAGGGGGCCGGAGCAGAGTGGTTTAAGGCAGCATGGGTTGTGCCAGGTTGGCCTCCAGGCTCTGCTTCAGGTGTTGCCATTGTTGGCTGGCTTGTCGCTGTAGCTCAGCGGCTTTGGGGCCTTGGGTGAGGGCCGCTTTATGGGCTTGGAGGGCGGTGTAATGCAAAGCGGTGACCTGATAACGGTCATCGTTTTTAAATTGCTGATAAACATCCTCGACATTCGCCAGGGTGTCGTCGATAAAAACAATATGAGTAATAGGCAGGCCTGGATTAGCGGGAACGCTCTGCTCAAATTTAGTTAACAGGCAGGAAAGCATAATGCCTTTATTCTGTCCGGCGACATAATAAATACCATTTTGATAAGCCACCTGACGGCTGCCGGGAATATTACATGGTTGAATAGGGGAGGCATAAGCCGGTAAATCAGCAGCAAGAATAAGACTATTCTGGCTAATTAAACTGAGAAAATTGTTATAGCGGGAAAAGGCCGTAGGCAAGGCAGCAAATTGTTGCTCGGTGGCATTGGCATCACTGGGGCCCCGGGCAGTTTCGACCAACAGGCGGATACCTTTCAGGCTGGCTTGGTTGAGGACGCCAGGGATGTCTTGTTCGGTATAGGGCATGCGGTTCATGGCGAATAACAGGCTGCTGATACTGAGCAGGCCGCTACTGTCCTGGGCGACACGCATGGGGGAGGGGGAGTCGTGCTGGATTAACTGGGACTGCCAGCTGTACCAGGCTGGGCCCCCCAGGTACTGGCAATCACTGGGCAGCTGGCGGCAGGGCATCATGGTGAGGGTGTCGTCATTATCCATCACCAACAGGGTGGTGCTGGGGCTGCCGCTCTGTTGGAGATAGCCGGCAAGCTCGCCAAAGTCAGCGACCCGGTGCTGGCTGGCCGCCCCCCAACTGGCACCGCTGAGGGAAAGGCTAAGGGTAAAAAGGAAAAGAGAAGGTTTCATAGTAGGTATCCTGTGTTAAACACTTTTTAAAAGAGTGGCTACCAACTGCTAAATGGAAAGGTATTGATGGGTATGCTTGGTTAAAAACAAAAGGAGAAAGTAATGGCAAGGCGTAAATTAACAATTGATAAAAACAAAATCCCCCATTCCTATCGGGATTATCTCGAACTAATGCGTCGGCATGAGCAACTGGTGGAAATAAATGAGGAAGTCGATTGGTATTTGGAAATGGGGGCTATATTACGCCATGCCTGTGAAAGCCGCAGTGAAATGCCACTGTTTAATAAGGTGAAAGACGCACCGGGGTTTCGGGCGGCGGAAATGGGGCCAACCGTCAGCTCCACGCCGGGTAAAGCCTGGATGCGCTTGGCCTTAATGCTGGGGCTGCCGGAGGATGCCCAGCCGCTGGAGATCCAGGACGCCTTTATTGAAGTCTTGGGGGGCGAGCCCCATGCGCCGGTTATGGTGGATAAAGCCGAGGCACCCTGTAAGCAGAATATCTGGCAGGGGGAAGAGGTGGACATGACCAAAATCCCGGCGCCGATTTTGCATGATGGCGATGGCGGCCGTTACTTCCAGACTGCCGGTGCCATCATGGTGCGCACGCCGCCAGGGGTGGAGGTGCCCGCCGATGCTTATACCCTGGATAAGGATGCCTGGACCAACTGGTCCTTCAGCCGGGCGATGATTGCGGAAAATCGTCCACAGGCGAACACCCCTCCGCCGCCAGCGCAGGTTAATCCCAGTGGTCGCCATTGGGTACCGGGTCCGCACTATGCCAAGGATAGGGTGGTGGGCCTGTGGCTGCCGTTCCAGCATAACGGCATGATTTACAATATGTGGAAGGATCAGGGTAAGGATTGCCCTTTTGTGATCGCCCTCGGGGTACCGCCGGCGGCGACAATGCTACTCTCGGCGGCGCCTCCCGCCTGGCATGATGAGTATCTCTATGCGTCGGCTTTTCTCGGCAAGGGGCTGGAGATGGTCAAGGCGGAAACCTGTGAAGTGATGGTGCCGGCCCAGTGTGAAATCGTGATTGAGGGGGTGGTGAGTGCCTCGGAGTCGGTGGTGGAAGGCCCCTTTGGTGAGTTCCCGGGTTATCTGTCCAATGAGGCGGGGCTGAAACCCCTGGCCAAAATTACCTGCATTACCTTCCGTGATCAGGCTATTTTGCCGATCTGTATTCCTGGCGTGCCGATCGATTCGACTCTGATCCTGGGGGGCTTTTGTCTCTCCACCACGGCGCGGCTGTTCTTCCAGCAGTCGGGATTGCCGGTGCTGGATTGCTTCAGTCCCTTTGAGGCGTCCTCCCATTGGCTGGTGATTCGGGTGCGGGATGACTGGCATCGCCTGACCGGTTACACCGTGAAGGAGTTTATAGATCAGATTGCCGAGGTGTTCTGGACGCATCATGTTGGCAAAACCACCGCCAAGCTGATCGTGGTGGGGGAGGATATTCCACCAGATGATATCGATAAGGTGGCCTGGGCATTGGCTACCCGTAACAACCCGGTGCAGGGGGTGTATCACTACCCGCAATATGATTCCGATGGTACCGGCTTGCAGATTTATCTGGATGTGGCCACCAAGCTGCGTGGAAGGGGGGGGCTGGTGGTGTATAGCTGCCTGCAGATTCAGTCACAGGTCAATCAGCCCCTGGAGCAGGTACTGAGTTTTGCGACCAATTACCCCTTGCCCTTGCAGCAAAAAATCAAACAGAAATGGCGGGAGTGGGGGTTTAGCCAGGGGGGCGCAGAGGATTAACCGCGTTGACCTAAAAACTGGCTGAAGCGCAGCAGGTAGCCGTCGGGATCGAGCAGGACAAACTCGCGGCTACCGAGCACAGCCTGACCGCAGTCAAACCAATGCTCTTCCAGTTCGGCAAACAGCGGGTAGTTGACCGCCTTCAGGCGCAAGTACAGCGGGTCAATATCGGCCAGTTCAATCTTCAGATTCATGCCACGGCCATAGGGGCGTTGCAGTGGGCCGCTGAGCCAGGAGTCGGGGTGGCGCTCGCTGAGCAACAGCTGGGCGCCTTGCTGATCGAGGTAGGCTACCCGTGGGAGGGGGCGCTGGTGGCGGAGTTCGAAGCCCAGCAGGCTGGTGTAAAAATCGAGGGACTCATCAAACTGGCTGACAATGAGTTCAGGCACCATTGGGTTCCAGAAATGATGGCTGGGCACAGCTTCCTCCTTGATCGGGATGCGCGGCTGAGCGCGCAAAAGCTGTGCATTATCTGTACAGATGAGCCGAATAACAAGAACTAGAAGTTACATAACCTACGATTGGCGTAACAATTTACAGTGGCAGCAGCTGCCAGGCGAGAACCAGCATCAGGCTACCGGTACCGGCATCCAGTGCCTTCCAGGTCCAGCTTTGCTGAAAGTAGGGGGCTAACCAGCGCCCAGCCAGGGTCAGGCTTAAAAACCAGCAAATCGAGATAAACATCGCTCCCAGGGCAAAGGCTGGACGCTCGGCATCGCTGTACTGGGCGCCGAGGCCACCGATCAGCACTACGGTATCAAGCCAAGCATGAGGGTTTAGCCAGGTGACCGCCAGGGTAATCAGCAGCACTTTAGGCCAGGGGGCGCGTTCAATCTGCTGTAGGGTCAGGCGCTGTTCACGGGTCAGGGCGCGATGCCAGGACAGGACGCCATAACCCGCCAGGAACAGCCCCCCCAGCCAGGCCGCCAGGGTGGCAGCATCGGGATACTGCGCCAGTAAACTACCGACCCCCATTACCCCCAAGGCAATCAGAATCCAATCACTAAGGGTGCAGACCAGGGCGATGGCCAAGCCATGCTGACCACGAATGCTCTGGCTAAGTACCCAGGCGTTTTGGGCGCCGATGGCAATAATTAAGGCGGCACTGAGACTCATGCCCTGCCAGAAGGGCGTCCAGCTGATGATCATGGCGCAGATCCTTAGAAAGAGTGGATTTGCTTGGCAGTCTAAAGGGCGCTATAAAGTTAATAAAACTAATATTGTTAAATATAGATTAGAGAAATTTATATGCTCGACTATAAATTGCTGGAGGCGTTAGCGGCCGTCTTGCAGTGGCAAAGCTTTGAGCGGGCAGCGGAACAGTTATGTATTACCCAGTCGGCGGTATCACAACGGATTCGTTTACTGGAAGAGCGCATGGGGCAGCCGGTATTGATTCGGGGTACGCCGCTCAAAGCCACCGCCGAGGGGGAAAAACTGCTCGCCCATGTACAAAAGGTACAGTTGCTGGAGCATAGCTTGCAGCAAGAACTCCAGGCCTTTGCCCAGGACGAGTTCACCCGTATGCGCTTGGCGGTCAATGCCGACAGCCTGACCATCTGGTTATTGCCGGTGTTTGCCCAGCTGTTTGAGCAGCAGCGGGTGCTGGTGGATCTGGTGGTGGAGGATCAGGACTTCACCCTGACCAAACTGAAGAAAGGTGAGGTGATTGGCTGTGTCAGTGCCCAGGAGGCCCAGGTACCAGGCTGTAATCGCACCCTGCTCGGGGTCATGCCCTATGTGATGGTGGCGACCCCGGCCTTTGCCCAGCGTTACTTTCCCAATGGCATGGACAGAGCCAGCCTGAGCCAGGCTCCGGCCATTTTGTTTGGTCCCAACGACCTGATGCAGGATCGCTATCTGAGCCGCTTCCACCAATTGGGGCCAGGGGATTATCCCTACCATGTGGTGCCCTCTGTCGATGGCTTTGTGGGGGCAATCAGCCGCGGTATTGCCTATGGCCTGGTGCCGGAGGTACAGATTCGTGCGGAGCTGGCCGCCGGTACTCTGGTCAATCTGGCTCCGGCTAATCCGCTGCCGGTGGCGCTGTACTGGTATCACTGGCGCCTGCAAACCCCGGCCTTGGCTGCGTTGGGTAAGTTATTGGTAAAAGAGGCTGGCAAGGTGATGGAGCCTGCTTAAACGAGGACTTTGTACATCACATAGCTGTCTACCAATCCCAGGCGTGGGTGGCGATAGGCACCGGGCAAGGTGCCGACGATGCGAAAGCCGAGACGTTGCCAGAGCGCGACGGCGCGGTGGTTGCTGGAGACCACCGAGTTAAATTGCATAGCGTAAAACCCGGCTGCCCGTGCCTGTTGTTGGGAGTGCTGGCAGAGGGCACTGGCTACCCCTTGCCCCTGGGCGGCAGGGTTGACCATGTAGCCACAGTTGCAGACGTGCTTGCCGGGGCCGGCGGCATTGGCCTTGAGGTAGTAGCTACCGAGAATTTGCCCCTCTGCATCCTTGGCGACCCAGCTTTGCAAAGGTAGTTCACACCAGAGTTGATAGGCCTGCTGCTGGGTTAAGTCCGGCTCAAAGGCGTAGGTTTCCTGGGCGGCGATAATGGCCTGAAAGCAGGGCCAGAAGGCAGCAAAATCGGCCTCGGTCATCGGACTAATCTGCATCGGTTTGATCCTGTGTGCTGGTTGCTTCACGTTTGCGCAGTTGTTTGGCCAGTTGGCGTTGTTCCCAATCTCGATTGAATAGATTGAGATGACCAAAGTAGCTCATCGCCTGAATGGCGAGGGCAATGCCCCAACCCAGTGCTGGCCACAGGAACCACAGATACTCCGGTGAGGTAAGCAGATTGATGATGGCCAGCAGCACAATCAAGCCCAGATAGCTGAGTCCCTGCTGATAGAGGCGGCGTTGGGCGCGGATGCGCTTTTGCAGCTGGCGCACCTCCTCATTACTGACTCGCTCTGAACTGGTTGGCTCTTGGCTAGTTGCTTCATCTAGTTGTGGTAGGGGCAAGTCCATGGCTGCTGCTAAGGCTTTGCGGGTATCGAGAGAGGCGCTGGCACCATTTTCCAGGCGTTGAATGGTGCGTACGCTCACACCACTGATGCTGGCCAGTTGTTCCTGTGACCAGCCGCGCTGCAGGCGTAAGGCTTTGATTTCCACGTTCATCGGTGTCCCTCCAGTTGATGCGGCCAGTATGGCAGCCGCGGCCTGCTACAGCCAGGACAGTCAGCCGACAGCAACACGTCAGGCACCCGCCAGTCAGCTGACTGGCGGCTTGGCAGGTTCCTGACAGGGGGTGTCGGTGAGGGCTTTGAGGGCGCTATCTGCCGAGATGAGACCCTGTAACCGTTGCTCGGCATCGACCACCGGTAAGGGATGGCCTGCCTCGGCCAATTGCTGGATGGCTTCTTCCAGAAGGGCATCGGCGGCAATGCTGGGCACACTGGATGTCAGCTGTTGCAGGTTATCACTCTGTTGCTGCTGCAATTGCTGTTGCTCGACCATGCCGAGCAGATGCTGCTCGGCATCCACAACCATGGCCAGCGGGATATCTTGCTGTTGTAGTTGCTGTAGCGCCTGCTGGGGAGAGCTGTCAGCAGCAATACAAGCAACGGGCTGCGCCGCCAGTGCGGCAGTGAGTACCCGGCTGCGATTAATGTCCTGCACAAAGGCATCGACATAGTCATTGGCCGGTTGCAGCAAGATTTGTTGCGGCGTGCCGACTTGCTGAATTTCCCCATCTTTAAGAATGGCAATCTGGTTGCCCAGGCGTAACGCTTCATCCAAATCGTGGGTGATAAACACAATGGTTTTGTGCAGCTGATTTTGAATCTGCATCAGCTGATCTTGCATTTCACGCCGGATCAAAGGGTCAAGGGCGCTAAAAGCTTCGTCCATTAGCAGGATGTCCGGGTTGGTGCAAAGGGCACGGGCCAGGCCAACCCGTTGCTGCATGCCGCCGGAGAGTTGCTCCGGATAGGCATCTTCAAACCCCTGCAGGCCCACCAGTTCTATCCAGCGTTGTGCTTGTTGTTGGCGTTCAGCTTTGCTCACTCCCTGAATCTTCAAACCATAGGCGACGTTCTCCAGCACACAGTGGTGTGGCATCAGGCCAAAGCGTTGGAACACCATGCTGATCTTATGCCGGCGAAAATCCTGCAATTGGGCAGGGCTCATCTGCATCAGACTTTGGCCATCCACCAGAATGTCACCGGCGGTGGGATCAATCAGGCGGTTAAAGTGGCGAATCAGGGTCGACTTGCCGGAGCCGGAGAGTCCCATAATGACGAAGGTTTGCCCGGCAGGAATGCTAAGAGTGATCTCCCTCAAGCCGAGGATATGGCCACTTTGCTGGCGTAGCTGCGCTTTGCTGATGCCGGCTTGCACTGCTGTCAGGGCCTGCTCGGGCCGTTTGCCGAAGATTTTATAGATGTTTTGTACTTCGATTTTGTTCATGCCTTGCCTCCCTGCTCGCGTAACTGGCGACGTTGGCCATAGGCCTGGGTGATACGGTCAAACAGGATGGCGAGCAGGACGATACCGATACCGGCTTCCAGCCCCTTGCCCACATCTAAGCGCTGAATGCCTAACAGCACCTGTTCGCCCAGGCCACGGGCGCCGATCATGGAGGCAATCACCACCATGGATAGGGCCATCATGGTGGTTTGGTTGATACCAGCAAGGATATTAGGCAGCGCCAGGGGTAGCTGTACCCCCCAGAGTTGTTGCCAGCGGTTGGCGCCAAAGGCCCGGCTGGCTTCCATCACCTCTTTATCTACCATGCGGATGCCTAAGTCCGTCAGGCGGATTAAAGGAGGGACGGCATAGATAATGGTGGCAAAAATGGCGGGCACCTTGCCCAAGCCAAACAGCATCAGGGCTGGGATCAAATACACGAAACTCGGCATGGTTTGCATAATGTCGAGGAGCGGCTGTAAGAACAGGCGCAGGCGATCGCTGCTGGCCATGGCAATGCCGATGGGGATGCCAATCACCACCGACAAACCGGTGGCGACCAGCATCAATGCCAGGGTCTGGATACCCTGTTGCCATAGGCCCAACATGCCTAATAACAGCAGCAGGAGGCTGGTGAACAGTGGCAGCTTCCAGTCGCGGCTAGCGGCAAAGGCAATGGCGGCCACCACGCCAATCAGTCCCCACCAGGGCAGCGCATTCATACCCTGTTCCAGGCCGATCAGCACGGTTAATAATGCATTGGAGAGGCTTTCAAAAGCATCGCCATACTCAATCACTAGCCAGTCAACGGCACGATTGACTGGTTTGGCGATGGAAAAAGTCAGGGACTCAGGAAACATACAGACTCCAGAGAGGGGATAACCTATCCCCCCCAGGGCGAGTCACCCTGGAGGGCAAAGATGGCAGACTGCTCCCACTGTGGCAGGTTCAGCCTGTTGTTGGCGGAGGTGCTTATTCAAGCCCCGCTTTGATTTTGCCGGCCACCTCTTCCGGTACCCACTGACGCCAGAGATCTTCCCGTTGCTGCATAAAGTGTAGGGCCGCATCCTTGGGTTCCAGTTCATTGTCATCCATGTACGCCAGGGCGCTGCTGATATCGGCGTTGTTAAAACTCATTTTGCTGTAGAAGTCGATGATGTTGGGGGCCTGTGCAGCAAAGCCTGTATTGACGCCTTTTTTCACCACTGCAATGGGATAGGCCGTTGCGCTGGTGGCTTCGCTTTCCTGAGTAATCAGCTGATCGAAGATGGCTTTGTCGTATTGCGGTTCTTGTAGCTGAATCAGATCATATTTACCCAAGACTTCGGTGGGGCCCCAGTAATAAAACAGAACCGGTTTACCACGCTTATAGTTGGTGGCAATCGCTGCTTTCAGGGCGGCGCCGGTGCCAGGCCGAAAGTTAGTGTAGTGAGCATCTAAGCCATAGGCTTTGAGTTTGTTGGAGTTGACTACCTCACACATCCAGCCGGATGGGCAGTTATAGAAACGTCCTTGCTCGGGGCTTTCAGGGTCTTGGAACAGATCTTTGTATTTGGGTAAGTCGGCGACGGAGCGCAGTTCCGGGGCCAGGGGTTCTATGCCTCGTTCGCTATCCCCTTCTACCAGGTAGCGCGGTACAAACCAGGCTTCCAGTCCACCTTCAAAGCTGTCACCGACTTCTTTCACGCTTTGCTGCTCAATGCCTTTATTCCAGGCTTCGGCTACGGTGTTCATCCACACCTCTGCCATCAGGTCGACATCGCCGCGTACCAGTGCCTGCATCATTGGAATGGTGCCGCCGGGGATAACGTCGGTTTTGCATTCGTAGCCCTTTTCCAGCACCAGACGCGATACTTCGACAATAAACAGATTGCTACCCCAGTTCATGCCAGCAAAACGAACGGGCTTGTCCACTTCACAGGCTGCTAGGCTCACGGGGGTATAGCTTAAAGAGGTGGCGAAAAGAGTGCCGGTTAGCCAGGCGAGATGGCGCTTTTGCATACAGATTTACTCCGCTCTCAGGGTGGGCAGATACATGCAGAGGTGTGCCTGCATGATCTGTTATAGCCCAGATTTGGATGTTTTTTGTTCAAAATTCGCAGCGAGTATAGCAAAAACAACAGGAATATGTTTAGAGTAATAAACTTTATATGGCAAAGTATTTGACGGAAGGCGTCAATCCGATTAAGTTGCCTGCCGCTTGAGCAGGCCTCCACCAGGGGTGGAGACAACGTTGTGTGAGTAGCCTATGTCCATCGAAAACCAAGAAGTCGCCCCGCTTAAATCGGCGGAAGCCCATGAGCAGGTGTTGGTGACATTACGCCGGATTATCCAGGCGATTGATATCCATTCTCGCAGTCTGAAGAAAAAATCCGGGCTGACCACGCCGCAGTTGTTAATCCTGCAGGCGATCAAGCAGTTAGGTGTGGTACCTATTCGTGCTTTGGCGGCTCAGGTCAATTTATCCCAGGCGACGGTGACGACCATCATCGATCGGCTAGAAGTGCAGGGTTTGGTCAGTCGTCAGCGTAGCGCTGAAGATAAACGTAAGGTACATGCGCTTTTAACCGATGCGGGTGATGAGCTGTTAAAGCAGGCCCCGGCTCCTTTGCAGGAGCACTTTATTGCCCGCTTTAAAGATCTGCCAGACTGGGAGAAGGGTATGTTAGTGGCTGCTCTGCAGCGTTTGGCGGAATTGATGAATGCGCCTGAACTGGATGAGTCAGTAGCGGTAGACGAACATTGATTGGGGTTGTAAGGGCATCGCTACACCAATAAATGGACGTAGAGTAACGCGCTGATTGGCGCGTTACTTTTTATTACTGACGCTATCAGTAACCTTGCACTACACTTACACCCCCCGAGTGAGGGTGACTGGGGAGGTCTTGGTAAATGCGATGGCTACCCTTAGTGATAAAAGTGACCAATAGTCTAGGTTGATTCGTCACTCACCACGTCTCTAGCAACTGGACGTCAGTCCTCTTAGCTTGTTCTGCAAGGAGCAGCAGGTGCAGAAAATCCTTATTGTTGATGACGCCTTATCCATTCTTAATTTGCTCGAATTTACCCTGACCCGCGCTGGTTATCAGGTGGAAAAGGCCGAGCAGGCCGCTCAGGCGTTAGCCCTGGCGGAGCAGCAGCAGTTTGATTTGATCATTACTGATCGCAGTATGCCGGGAATGGATGGTATTGAATTGACTCGTGCCCTGCGTGCGCTGCCGAACTGTCAGTTTATTCCTATTCTGATGCTGACCACGGAATCGGCGTTAGAGCGCAAACAGGAAGGCAAAGAGGCGGGTTTGACTGGCTGGATCGTGAAGCCTTTCCAGCCGCAGGGCTTGCTTGATACGGTCAAGCGTTTACTGGGCTAATGTTGCCCTTGCCATTTAAGGGGGGGCACCTCCTGCTAAAACATCCCCTCTAACAGTCCCTGCCAGTTTTGTTGCGCATCCCCTACCGCTAAGAAGCCTGGATTAACCAGGCTTTCCCGCTGGTTATAACCCAGTGGCTGCCAATCTTGATTCCATACCCGTCCGCCAGCGGCTTCCAGTACGGCTTGAGCCGCAGCCGTATCCCACTCGCTGGTGGGTTGGGGGCGCATATAGATGTCTCCCAGACCTTCCGCCAGCAAGCAAAACTTCAGTGAGCTGCCCATCGGCAATAGGGTAACCGGTGCCAGGCGTTCTTCTAAGCGTTCAGCTAAGGCTTGGGCTTGAGGATCTTGATGGCTGCGGCTGGTGAGCAGGGTGACAGGGCGATAGCCCAATACACGGTTGGTTTGCAGCAGCTCTTGCTTACCCTGACGGGTGAGTTTGTAGGCACACTGGCCTGGTACCCCCACATAGGTACTGCCGCTAACAGGGACATGGACAATGCCAAGTACCGGACGATTATGCTGAATCAGGGCAATATTGACGGTGAATTCGTCATTACGCTTGAGGAACTCTTTGGTGCCATCAAGGGGGTCAACCAGCCAGTAGGCGGGCCATTGAGAGCGTACGGCAAGAGGTGGTTGGGGGCTTTCTTCGCTAATCAGCGGAATATCGGGAGTCAGGCGATGGAGGTTAGCTTCAATCAGCTGGTGGGCGGCCAGGTCAGCGGCGGTCACCGGTGAGGTATCAGCTTTGTGCTGGGCTTGAATATGGGGTTGTTGATAAATATCCAGAATCGCCTTGCCAGCATCACGACTAATGCTGGTTAAATGGGGTAACAGCTCAAGTAACTCCATGGCTGGTCCTGTCTCCTCAGGGCCGCTCCATTAGCCTTGTGAGCCTGGGCGGCGGGGTGCTTTATCGTTATGATGGCGGGCATTATCCCATGCGACCAAAGTTGAAAAAAGCCTGTTGTGTCGACAGCGATGCCCGGTGCTCTTGATATGCCCCGCCTGCGGACTCAGATATAGGAAGACAACGCCGTTACCAGGTAGCCGTTATGCTTGATTGGACCACCGTCGACACTGTCATGTTAGACATGGACGGGACGTTGCTGGATTTACACTTTGATAGTTACTTTTGGCTGGAGCACCTGCCCAGGCGTTATGCTGAGCTGAAAAACCTGGAGCCGCTATACGCGATCGATATGCTCAATGAGCGCATTATGGCGCAGCAAGGCACCCTTAACTGGTATTGCCTTGACTACTGGAGTCAGGAACTGGGGGTCGATATCCTCGCCCTGAAACGAGAGGTGCAGGATAAAATCGGCTTTCGCCCGCAGGTGAAGGGTTTTTTGCAGGCACTGCGCAGTGCCGGTATCCGCACTTTGATTGTGACCAATTGCCATCCTGCAGCCGTGACCCTGAAAATGCAGCAGACCAATCTGGATGCCCTGGTGGATGAGGTGATCATCTCCCACAGCCTGGGTAAACCGAAAGAAGAGCCAAGCTTTTGGGTGGATTTGCAGGAGATTGAGCCCTTCAACCCCGCCCGTACCCTGTTTATCGATGATAGCTTGCCGGTACTGCGTTCAGCTCAACGCTTTGGCATTGCCCACCTGCTTTGTATTGCCCAGCCCGATAGCCAGGCCCCTGCGCGTGAACAGCAGGAGTTTCCCAGTTTGCATCACTTCCAAGACTTACTAAAAATCTGATACCCATGAGTAAAACCACATCTTCTGCTGACAGCCTCCAGGTACGCCTGGATAAATGGCTGTGGGCCGCCCGTTTTTTTAAAACCCGTAACCTCGCTAAAGAGGCAATAGAAGGGGGCAAAGTGCACTATAACGGTGCGCGGGGTAAGCCCAGTCGCCATGTTGAGGTCGGTGCTACCCTGGTGATACGTCAGGGCTTTGATGAAAAAACCGTGGTGGTGGAGGGTTTGGCCGAGCAGCGTCGTCCGGCGGTAGAGGCGCAGCAACTGTACCGGGAAACCGAAGACAGTCAGCGCAAGCGTGAGCAGGCGGCGGCTCAACGCAAAACCGGCGGTGTTTTGGTCAGTGATCATCGCCCCAACAAAAAAGAGCGCCGCCAGCTGGTTCGCTTTAAAGGGGATGTCCGTTCAGGTCAGGAATAACCGCCTGAGTTTATGTATAATGCCCGCCCCCGGCACCCTTCTTGCTTAATCAGGCTTGGCGGTGGCGGCCTTAAGATTTGCCAGTGGAGTAGTGTGGGGATGAGTAACCCGGACCAGATTCAACGTTTCGTCTTCGACAATGCCCAGGTGCGTGGCGTGATTACCGGCATACAGGAAAGCTATGCCGAAGTGCTGAGCCGCGACAGCTATCCCCGTCCTGTGCAGATTCTCCTGGGTGAGTTGCTGGCTGCCTGTGCCCTGTTTAGCACTATTTTGAAATTTGAAGGCCGTTTGAGTATTCAGGCTCGTACCGAAGGGGCGCTGAAAATGATTCAGGCCGAGTGCAATCACCAGGCCGATTTGCGTGCGATTGCCCGCTGGGAAGGGGAGATCAGCGACGACGACAGCGCCATCAGCCTGTTGCAACAGGGTGGTCAGATGGCCATTACCATCGAACCGGAGCAGGGACAGCGCTATCAAGGGGTCGTGGCTCTGGAAGGTGACACCCTTGCTGCCTGCTTGCAGGAATACTTTAATCGTTCTGAACAGCTACCTACCCGTATTCACTTGAGCGCCAATGGTATCGATGCGGCGGGAATGATGCTGCAGGTACTGCCAGAGTCGGCGGAATCCAGCCAGCAGGATGAAGACTGCTGGAATCGCTTAGACCACCTGGTCGCGACCCTCAGTGATGAAGAGTTGCTGGGCCTGGATAATGAAACGGTGCTGACGCGCCTGTTCCACGAGGAAGAGGTACGGGTGTTTCCAGTACAGGATTTACGTTTCCACTGTGACTGCAGCCGTGAGCGTTGTGGCTCGGCCCTGGTGTCACTGGCACGGGAAGAGCTAGAGGAGATCCTCAGCGAACAACCGGTGCTGGAAGTCAGCTGCCAGTTCTGCAATGAACGTTATGAATTTGATCGCAGTGATATCGAGGTACTGTTTAACCCAGGTGCGATAGCCGGGGATAACCAGCAGATTCACTGAGCCTAAAAGCCTCTGCGTCTACCCGGATGCAGGGGCTTTTTCGTATAGGCAGTTTCGTTTAGAAATTGCTGATGCCGGAATGGAGACAGGCCATTCCAAGATGGGGCCCCCAGTCCCTCAGGGACAAGCTCAGTTGGGGGGAAACTTTAGCCTAACTTTGCACAAATTATCAGCCGATCAATGCCGTTTGTGGCATAATGGCCGGCCATTGCCCAACCCGCCCGCAGAGGCACCCGCAATAATAAGGGCAACCTGAACAAGGCACTCAACACTGGGAAGTCACTAGCATGTCGAAAACGCTTGACGAGACTACAGAGAACAAAACTCACATTAATTTAACCCTGGCAGAACTGGCTGAATACGCGGTCAAGCGTGGCGAAGGTCGTTTTGCCAGCAACGGCGCTCTGGTGGTCGAAACCGGTAAGCGCACTGGCCGCTCACCGATGGATCGCTTTATCGTCGAAGAAGCCTCCACCAGTGATCTGATCCACTGGGGGCCGGTCAACCGTCCTTTCCCTGCCGACAAGTTTGATGCGCTCTGGGATCGGGTAGAAAACTACCTGGCAGATCGCGAAATCTTTGTATCCAACCTGCACGTCGGTGCGGACCCGCAACACTACCTGCCGGTGAAAATGACCACCCAGACCGCCTGGCAAGGGCTGTTCGGCAACTGCCTGTTTATTCGCCCCAGCGATTACAACCCCAAAGGTAAAGAAGAGTGGCAAATCCTTAACGCAGCAGGTTTTGAGTGTGTACCTGAGCGTGATGGCACTCATTCCGACGGTTGCGTGATCATCAACTTTGCCAAGCGCAAAGTGCTGCTGGCGGGTATGCGCTATGCCGGTGAAATGAAAAAGGCCATGTTCTCAGTGCAAAACTTCCTGTTGCCGGAAAAAGACGTGCTGCCGATGCACTGCTCCGCCAACGTGGGTGAAGAAGGGGATGTGACCCTGTTCTTCGGCCTGTCAGGCACTGGTAAAACCACCCTTTCCGCCGACCCTTCCCGTTACCTGATTGGTGATGATGAGCATGGCTGGGGCGAGGATGTGGTGTTTAACCTCGAAGGCGGCTGCTACGCCAAATGTATCGACCTGTCCGCTAAAAATGAGCCAATCATTTGGGACGCGATCAAGTTCGGCGCGGTACTGGAAAACGTGGTGCTGGATGAAAACCGCACCCCGGATTACACCGATGTCTCCCTGACCCAGAACACCCGTGCGGCTTATCCGCTGGAGCATGTGGAAAAGCGGGTGGAGGCCAACATGGCCGGTGAGCCGAAGAACATCATCTTCCTCACCTGCGATCTGACCGGCGTCTTGCCTCCGGTGGCTATCCTGAGTAAAGAAGCGGCGGCCTATCACTTCCTGTCGGGCTACACTGCCCTGGTTGGCTCCACTGAAATGGGTTCCGGCGGTGGGATTAAATCCACCTTCTCTACCTGCTTTGGTGCGCCCTTCTTCCCCCGTCCGGCGGGTGAATATGCGGCTCTGCTGATGAAGCGGATTGAAGCCTTCGATTCCAAAGTCTACCTGGTTAACACCGGTTGGACGGGCGGCTCCTACGGTACCGGTAAGCGCTTTAGCATCCCCACCACCCGTGCGGTGATTGCGGCGATTCAAAGCGGTGCACTGGAAAATGTGGCCACCCAACATCTACCCGGCATTAACCTGCAAGTGCCGGTTGAAGTACCTGGGGTGGACAGCCAACTGCTGAACCCTCGCGAGACTTGGCAAGACAAGGCGGCGTACGATGCAGCAGCGCAAGAGCTGATTAGCCTCTTTGTGGATAACTTCACCACCAAGGGCTTTGATGTGCCTGAGGCTGTGATTGCCGCTGGCCCTCAGCGTTAATTGATGAGCTAAGCTGCCAGCCCCTGCTGTGTGGGGGATAGCAGAATCCGCTTCAAGCCCTGGCATTGCCGGGGCTTGTGCGTTTTACTGCGCCTACCTTTATTGTGTCCTACTTCTCTTGTGTTAAGTGTCATTGAGGCTCTGATGTCGACTGAGGAACACTTTCACCCCCCGTTCTGGTTAACCAATCCCCATCTGCAAACCCTGCTACCGATGTTGTTGCCGCGGCCTGGGTGCCCCGCGCTGCAGCGCGAGCGCTGGGAACTGGCAGATGGTGACTTTATTGATCTGGACTGGCTACATGAGCCGACAAGCTGTCACCAGCGACCGTCTGACAGCACCCCCTTGGTGGTGATTTTTCATGGCTTGGAGGGCTGCTCAGGCTCCCACTATGTGCGTGGCCTGCTGAGTCAGCTAGCGCCACTGGGCTGGGGAGCTGTGGTGATGCACTTCCGTGGTTGCAGTGGGGAGCCTAATCGGTTGGCGCGGGCTTATCACTCCGGTGAAACCAGCGATGCCGCCCAGCTGCTGACGCTGCTGAGGCAGCGCTATCCGCACCGCCCGCTGTTGGCGGTAGGATACTCACTGGGGGCCAATATGCTGCTCAAATACCTGGGTGAGCAGGGTAGTGATTGCCCATTACAGGGGGCGATAGCCGTGTGTGCGCCTCTGCGCCTGGATTTATGCGCCGAGCAATTACGGCAACCCCAGGCCTGGCTCTACCAGCAGTATCTGCTTCGGCGCATGCGCGCCAGCCTGCGGCGAAAAATGCAGCAGCAACAGCTTCCTCTATCCCTCACGCCAGAGCAGCTGCCACAGCTGCGGGACTTTTTTGCCTACGATAACCAGGTCACGGCCCCCTTACATGGCTTTGCCGATGTCCATCATTACTATCAAGCCTGCTCGGCCCGTCAGTTCCTCAAGGACATTCGCGTACCGACAAGCATGCTGCAGGCCTACGACGATCCCTTTATGACACCGCAGGTATTACCGGCAGCAGCGGAGCTCAGCGCCAGTACCCAGCTGACCATCAGCCGTTACGGTGGCCATATTGGCTTTGTCGACTGGCAGCAGGGGCATTGGCATTTCTGGCTGGATGCTTGGATTCGGCGTCAGCTACAGACGTTGGCATCAATCCAGCCGGGGTGAGGAAGCAACAGGATCTGCCGGCAGACAGATCCTGACCAAGGCTGGACTGCTTTAACCCCTGGCCTGCACCAACTCACTGACCTGACTGACAATATGCTTGCCAATTGGCAGGGCTGAGGTGGCTGCCGGTGAGGGGGCGTTACAGACCACCAGACTGCGTTCGCTTTTGGCAAACAGGAAGTCATCCACCAGGGAGCCATCCTTAGCGACCGCTTGGGCACGAATACCCGCCGGATAGGGCTTTAAGTCACTGAGCTGTAATTGCGGGCAGTACTTGCGCACCAGCTCTAAATAACCCGCTTTGCTCAGGCTGTTTTTCATCTCCTGCAAACCCGGTTTGAGGTTGCGTTTGAGCATCTTCAACAGGCCGGGGTAAGTGAACATCTCCAGGCAGTCGCGCAAGCTGATATCGGTTTTACGATAACCTTCCCGGGCCAAGGCCAGCACCGCATTGGGGCCGACGGTAACGGTGCCATCGATCATGCGGGTCAGGTGCACGCCGAGGAAGGGTAAGTCCGGATCGGGAATGGGGTAAATCAGGTGCTGCACAATCTGGTTATGCTGGGGTGGCAGCAGGAAGTATTCACCGCGGAAGGGGATAATCTTAAAGTCCGGCTGTTGCCCCAGCATGCGCACGATGCGATCGGCATGCAGGCCGGCGCAGGCCACCAGATAACGGCCATGCAGCGGGCCCTGATTGGTGGTCAGGCTCACCTCATGGCCGCCTTCGCTGATATTGAAGACTTGGCATTGGTAGCGCACTTCGCCGCCCCCAGCCTGTACCAGCTCGGCCAGTCTTTCACAGATACGGGTATAGCTGACGATACCGGTGGAGGGCACCAGAATGGCACCCTCACCGACGATATTCGGCTCTTCCTGGCGTAGGGCCTGGCGATCCAGCACTTCAATCGGCAGCTCGTTGGCGCTACAGCGCTCAATCAACCCTTGCATGCGCTGGTGTTCAAGCTCATTGGTGGCGACCAGCAGTTTGCCGCACTCATCGAAGGCAATGCCGTGTTCACGGCAAAAGGCTTTGGTGGCCACATTGCCTTCTTTACAGAAGCGCGCCTTGAGACTGCCGGGTTTGTAATACACCCCGGCATGAATCACCCCTGAGTTATGGCCGGTCTGGTGGCGGGCGGGCCCCGCCTCCTTTTCCAGCACCAGCACCCGCTGACCGGGAAAGGTTTGCTGCAGTTGCCAGGCGGTGGACAGACCGAGAATACCGCCACCGATAATAATGAAGTCATACACCATGGTTATACCCCAGCCAGCGCCCCAACCTGGCGACCCAGGCGGCGGCTATACAGGAAGATCGCCAGGAAGACTAGCAGACCGGCCAGATTGAGAGCCAGCTCATACTCAGCCCAGGGCCACATCATCACGGCGCCGGCAGCGCCAACCAGAAGGCGCAGAAGAGGATTGAGCGGGCCTTCCAGATAGCCTTCCATAAAACCAACCAGCGCGTAGATACCGAATACCGAGAAGATAAAGATGCTGAAGACTTCACTGGGCTCACCGCCGATAAAGTTGGTGTAAGCAAACAGTAACGGCACGATATAGAGCCCCTTGGCCACCTTCCAGGCGGTGAAGCCAGTACGCATTGGCGGGGTTTTGGCAATGGCCGCAGCGGCAAAGGCGGTCAGGCACACCGGTGGGGTGACGTTGGCATCCTGGGATAACCAGAAGATGATCAGGTGAGCGGACAGCAGCACCATGGTCAGCAGTTTGGCATCCAGTGCCTGCTCAATCAGTTTGCCTTTGAACTCATCCGGCACCAGCGCCAGCAGGGCTTCAGCCTCGGCTACCGGCATCGGTGCGGCCAGGGCAGCCAGCTTGTCTGGTGCCACCAGCATAAAGATCGCTTGCGCCGTCTGGGGCAGATTACCGGCGGCCATCACCTGTACCAGTTGGATTTCGGCAATCAGGTTATAGAGCGCCGGGGCAGACAGGGTCGCCAGTACGATATAGGCCGCCGTTACCGGCAGGCCCATCCCCAGCACCAGAGAGGCAATGGCAATCAGCACAATGGTAATAAAGAGGCTATTACCGGCCCATTCCGTCACCATCAAGGAGAAGGTATTACCAATGCCGGTCATCGCCACCACGTTCACCACCAGTCCCACGGCAATCAGCAGCATGGCGGTGGTCGCCATATTCTTCGAGCCCTGGGCCAGGGCATCGAGAATATCCCTGACTCCCATGGGGCGGCTGGATAACCAGGACGACACCACCACCGAAATAATGGCAATACCGGCGGCATAGGTGGGGGTAAAGCCCTGGATCAGCAGGGTGACCAGTACCGCCAGGGGCAACAGGAAGTGCCAGCCTTGCTTGAGCACCTGGCCGATGCTGATACCGCTTTCCTGCACCAGGGTAGCTTGGCTACGCATGGCCTCCACCCGGACGAAATAGCCGACGGAGAGGAAGTACAGAATGGCCGGTAAGACGGAGACCGCTACGATCTCGACGTAAGGAATCTGGGTATAGGAGGCCATGATAAAGGCGCCTGCCCCCATCACCGGTGGCATCAACTGTCCGCCGGTGGAGGCTGCCGCCTCTACCCCTGCGGCGAAGCGGGAAGGAAAACCGGCCTTTTGCATCATCGGGATGGTGATCACCCCGGTGGAAACCGTATTGGCCACCGAGGAACCGGAGACCGAGCCCATCAGGCCTGAGCCCAGCACGGCGACAAAGCCGGGGCCACCGACAAAACGGCCAGCGGCGCAGCGGGCCAGATCAATCATAAAATCGCCGGCACCGGACTTCACCAAAAAGGCACCGAACAGAATAAACATGTAGACGTAGCTCCAGGAGATATTGGCGATTTGGCCAAACATCCCCTCGGTGCTGAAGTAACTGCGAAACATCAAGGTTTCCAGGCTTAAACCACGGAAACCAAAGACCCCATCCAGATACTTGCCCCACCAGAACACGTAGGTGAGGGCCACCAGAATCAGGCAGGGAATAAACCAGCCGGTGGTGCGGCGCGCCATTTCCAGGGCGATGGCCACCGCCGCTAAGGAAAACAGCCAATCGCTGCTGATAAAGCTGACCCCGCGCGCATAGAGGGCATCCTCCGCCAGGATCAAATAGGCAGCACTGGCCAGGGCGAGTAAGCCGATGGCGATATCCAGCAACAGCACCACGCGCTGCCCGGTCTGACCACGGGGGCGGCACAGGGGGTACATCAGCGCACATAGCAGGGCAAAACCACTGAAGTGAATCACCGCAATCCACAGCTGTGGCAGGGTGCTTAGGGTATTGAAGTAAATATGCAGCAGCGCGAATAGCACGCCGCCCCAATAAATCGCCCGCCCCAACAGGGAGTCTTGCGGACGCTGTTGCAGTTCCAGGCTGGCCAGCTTGGCTGCGGTTTCCTGATCAGTTGGTGTGCTGTTGGCAGTGTTCATAAGACAACCCATGGCATCATTAACGGGGCACAGGGCCCGCTAGATTCAGCGAGAACAATGACAGGGTGACGGTCAGACGACCGCCACCCAACCGGCGGGAGGCTTACTTGACTTCCAGGTGGGCTGGAATGGTCAGGCCCATTTCACGGTAGTAACGTGCGGCACCGGGGTGCAGGGGTACGGGCAGACCGTCCATGGCATCCTGCAGGCTCATCGCCTGAGTGGCTTTATGGATGCCATTGAGGAAGGGCAGGTTCTCGTAGATGGCCTTGGTCAGCTGGTACACATCTTCCTCGGACACATCATCACGCACCGCCAGGAAGTTAGGCTGGGCGATGGTCTGTACTTCTTTGCTCTGACCGGGGTAGGTGTTGGCCGGAATCACATAGCGAGTCCAGAGGTTGTAGTAACCGTTGGCTTCCAGCACCTGTTCGTCGGTAAAGTTGAGCAGGGTCAGGTCAGAACCCAGGGCAGCAAAGGCTTGGGTGACTGCGCCTACTGGTACGCCAGCGGGGGTGTTCATGCCATCGATGGTACCGTTTTGCAGGGCATCGGCACCGGCGCTATAGCTCAGATGAGCAAAATCCAGCTTATCCACTGGCAGGCCCAGGTTGGTCAGAATGGTACGGCCAGAGCCTTCGGTACCGGAGTTCTTTTCACCGATGGAGAACTTACCGTCCAGCTGCTCCAGATCCATGATGGTGCCTTCTTTCACCTTAGAGGTGCGCAGGCTGAAGTGTTCGACGTTCTGCCACAGCATGCTGACTGAGCGCAGGTGCTTTTGCGGGCCGGCTTGCGCGAAGCCTGCCTCACCATTCCAAGCCCAGGCACCGTAGAGGCCCTGCAGGATGGCAAACTGAGCTTCGTTTTCGCGCAGCAGCTTGATGTTTTCACCGGAGCCAGCGGAGTTGATCGCTGACATAGCCATATTGAACTTGGGTTCCAGCTTGACGGTGGTCAGGGTCGCCAGAGCCACGCCAACTGGATAGTAGGTGCCGCCAGTGCTGGCGGTGGCCAGAATGTAGGAACGCTTATCTTCCGCCGCTTGCACGGGCAGGCTAACCAGGGAAGAACACAGCAGGGTGGCACCCATGGCTTGTAACAGGCGGCGCTTGGACATTTGCATGATCGAACTACCTCTAGATGTTGTTGTTATCAGCGCCTTAGCTATTACAAGATTGGGGCCAACTTTTTGAATTTATTTAACTTGTTGTTTTTAAAGGAATTTAAATTTTATTGTCAGGCTCAAGTCTCGCCTTAGGCAATTTTTTGCTAAGGCTAGGCAGGCTTGAATAAGCAAAATTTTGCTTATGGTGGGTCAGCTGCGCCCCTGTTGCCAATATCGCCAGCCATGGTAACTCAGCAACACCAGCCAACTGCTGATGACGAAGGGGGAGGTGAGCATCGGCCAGGATTGCTGCAGACCCCAGGCGGAACCCAGAGCGGCTAACACGATGGCCAGTATTGTCCAGCCGGGCCCAAGACTCTGTACCGCCAGGGCGGCCAGCACCGGATTGTAACCCGCCAGCCCTTGGCTGATCTGGGCTGGGTTGACCTCCAATAGGGTGGCGATGCCTGCCCCCAGGCAGGAAGCCAGTAAGGCATAGAGCGGCAGCCGCCAGTGTTGCCAGCCCAGCAGTCCCAGCAACAGCAGTGCCATCAGCGGACTGGCAACAAAAAAGACCTGACTGATACCGAGCAGAATACCCGCCAGCCAGCTGGCAGCGGCAGGGAGGGGCGCCGCCTCCGGCAGGCCCAGGGGCAGCAATAACACCAGCCAGGTCAGCAGAATAAAGGGACTGGTGAAGATCGGTAGAGGGCGATAAGCATTCAGTCCCAGCTGGATAAAGGTCACCAGGGCGGCAGCGAGGATCTGTACCCAGGGTAATAACGGGCTCCAGCCAAAATAGAGCTGTAATACCAGTCCGACCAGGGCGCCGTTAAAGCCGTAGACTCCCTGCCGCCAGGCCGCTGCCGGGGCACCCAGGGCGGCGGCGCTCAGGCTGGCACTGATGACCCCCAAGCTCAGGCCGAGGGCGTACAGCGGCGTTAGCCAAGATAGGGCCAACAGACACAATAGGCCGGCCCAGGGTGAGGGGAGGAAGATGATCTGGGCGATGCCGGCAAGGCTGGCCAGGGGCAGGTGATAACTGATAAAACGCAGCGATAACAGCAGCATAGCGGGTCCGACTAACAGGCTAGGGAAGCTGCCGGGGAGGAGGTCAGCGGGGGAAAATCCTTTTCGTCCCGCTATTTAAGTCAGAGCTGACTCGGCGGTCAAGCCTGTTGATTGACGGCAAAGGTCTGGCTGCGCTGCCGTTTTTGCAGATAGGAGGCAACCACCACGCCGGTGGCGACAATGCCGATCAGAATCGTCGAGATGGCATTGATCTCCGGCGTGACCCCCAAGCGCACCTGGGAATAGATTTGCATCGGCAGAGTGGTGGCACCGGGGCCGGTGGCAAAGCTGGCAATCACCAGGTCATCCATCGACAGGGCAAAGGACAGCAGCCAGCCGGAGATAATCGCCGGCAAAATCAGCGGCAGGGTGATGATCATAAAGGTCTTGAACGGACGACAGCCTAAGTCCAGGGCCGCCTCTTCTAGCGAGATATCAAAGTCTGCCAGACGGGACTGCACGATTACCGCGACAAAGCAGAAGCTGAAGGAGGCATGGGCCAGGGTCACCGTCAGCTGACCACGATCAATCCCCAAGGCGACAAAGGTCAGCAGCAGGGCCAGACCGGTAATGATTTCCGGCATGACCATCGGCGCGAAAATCATACCGGAGAACAGGGTGCGCCCCGGGAACTGGCGAAAGCGCGCCATCACAAAGCCCGCCAGGGTACCGAGGATGGTGGCCAGGGTGGAGGCGGCAATCGCCACCTTCACCGACAGCCAGGCAGCATTGAGCAGGCGCTCATTGTTGAACATCTCGCCATACCATTTCAGCGAGAAGCCGCCCCACACCGTGACCAGTTTGGACTCGTTAAAGCTGTACAGAATCAGAATCAGGATCGGCAGATAGAGAAAGCCGAGGCCGACGGCCAGTGAGCACCAGTTAAAGCGGGTTAAACCTAATTGCATGCTGGTCTCCTTAGCTCAGTTGTTTGGCTTGATGACGCTGGAACCAGACCACCGGGCCAACCAGCAGGATTAACAGTATCACCGCTACCGCCGAGGCCAGGGGCCAGTCGAGGTTGGTGAAGAACTCTGACCACAGCACCTTACCGATCATCAGGGTATCGGAACCGCCGAGCAGATCGGGCACCACAAACTCGCCCACCGCCGGGATAAACACCAGGGCACAGCCGGCGATGATGCCGGGCACCGCCTGGGGTACCACCACCAGCCAGAAGGCTTTAATCGGTCGGCAGCCAAGGTCGTAGGCGGCCTCCAGCAGGCTCATGTCGAGTTTTTCCAGGGTGGCGTACAGCGGTAGCACCATAAAGGGCAGATAGGAATAGACGATGCCGATATAGACGGCGATCTCGCTGCCATGGATCAGTAACGGCTCATCGATGATGCCAAGATTGAGCAATAGCAGATTCAGCAGCCCCTCTTGCTTGAGGATGCCGATCCAGGCGTAAACGCGGATCAGGAAGGAGGTCCAGAACGGCAGGATGATCAACATCAGCAGGCTGGCACGCCAGTGCTTGGGGGCACGGGACATGGCATAGGCGAGGGGAAAGCCGATCGCCAGGGCTAGCAGGGTGGAAATCGCCGCTATCTTCAAGCTGCCGAGATAAGCACGCAGATAGGTGGAGTCTTCCCACAGCAGGAAATAGTTCTGCAGGTTGAGGCTAATGGTGAGATAGGCATCTTCCCACTCGACTAACCAGCGGTAGGGAGGTACCGCCAGAATGGTTTCTGAGAAGCTGATCAGTACCACCATGGAGAAGGGCAGCAGGAAGAACAGCAACGACCACAGGTAAGGGATGCCGATAACGGTCTGGCGGCCTAACTTAAAACCGCCATTTCTATGCCGGCCGGAGGGGTATTCGCTTGCCATGACAGCCTCCTTAATTAGCCAGGACGACGGCGGCCTCAGGCTGCCAACTCAGGTAGACCCGATCATTCCAGCGGATATTCATATCCAGCTGACGGAAGCGGTTGGCCTGACTGGTGGTGATGATTTTGCCGTTATCGAGTTTGACGTGATACACCGACAAATTGCCCAAATAACCGATGTCCCAGACGATGCCGCTGACGCAGTTGCGGGCCTGGCTGGGGGCTTCGGTGTGCAGGTCAATTTTTTCCGGGCGAATGGCCAGGGCCACTGGGGTGCCGGTGGGCAGGCGTTGCTCGGTTTCGGCATAGAGACGGTTGCCGGTGTCTTTGCAGTCCAGTTCCAGTTGGGCGTCCTGCTGGTGGCTGATGCGGGCATCGAGCAGGTTGACGTCTCCGAGGAAGGAGGCGACATAGCGGCTGCCGGGTTGTTCATACAGCTGGGCCGGGGTGCCGACCTGTTCGATCTGGCCGTGATCCATCACTGCGATGCGGGAGGACATGGTCATCGCCTCGGACTGGTCATGGGTGACGATAATGAAGGTCAGGCCGAGCTTTTCCTGGATATCCATTAATTCGAACTGGGTACGCTCACGCAGGTTTTTGTCCAGGGCCCCCAGGGGCTCATCCAAGAGCAGTAGTTTGGGACGCTTCACCAGTGAACGGGCCAGGGCAACCCGCTGGCGTTGGCCGCCGGACAGTTGTGCTGGGCGACGGCGGGCATAGGGGGTAATTTGCACCAGCTCCATCACCTCTTCGACCCGTTGTTTGATTTCCGCCTTGGGGCAGCCTTCCTGCTTGAGGCCAAAGGCAATGTTGGCCTCGACGCTCATGTGCGGGAACAGCGCATAAGACTGGAACATCATATTGACCGGGCGATCATAGGGCGGCACCTGGGCCACATCTTCACCATCAAGCAGAATGCGCCCTTCGGTCGGACGCTCAAAGCCCGCCAGCATGCGCAGCAAGGTGGTTTTGCCACAGCCGGATGGGCCGAGCAGGGAGAAAAACTCGCGTTGATAGATATCCAGGGAAAGGTCGGTTAAGGCGGTAAAGTCACCGAATTTCTTGGTGACATGCTGGATGCTGACATAGGGTTTGGCAGTGGCATCCAACCAGGGGGCAAAAACCTCTTTAGCGGCTTGGTTCACAGGCGGTCCTCCGGTCCTTTACTGCAAAGGATCTTTTTATTACGTAGGGAGCGGGCCAGCAGGGCTGGCCCGTTGCTGGCTTAGACGGTACGCAGGAAGGAGTCATACTCCAGCGGGGTCACCTGGCCATCAAAGGTGGCCAGTTCCTGCCATTTCACCGCGGCGTAGAGCTTCTGATAGTTTTCGCCAAACTGTTCGCGAATAAAGTCAGAGTTCTCGAAGGCAATCAGCGCGTCGGCCAGGTTGTCCGGCAGCGAGGCTTCATGCTGGGTATAGGCATTACCTACGGTGGGAGGCTGAGGCTCCAGTTTGTTGACGATGCCGTAGTAAGCACCGGCCAACATGGCGGCCATCGCCAGGAAGGGGTTGGAATCGGCACCGCCGACCCGGTGTTCAATCCGCATCGCCTGACGCTCACCGGAGGGAATACGTAGCGCCACCGAGCGGTTGTCATAACCCCAGGAGGGAGTGGTGGGGGCATGGCTGCCGGACTGGAAGCGGCGATAAGAGTTGATGTTCGGGGCAAACAAGGCCATGCAGTCAGCCATGCTGGCGCTCATACCGGCCACGGCGTGGCGCAGAATATCACTACCATGCAGACTGCCATCATCGAATACGTTTTTGCCGTCTTTATCCACCAGACTGAAGTGAATATGCATGCCGTTACCGGCCAGGTCACCATAGGGCTTGGCCATAAAGGTGGCATTCATTTCATGGGCCTGGGCCACGCCCTTGATGGCGCGTTTGAGCAGAATGGCGTGCTCGGCGGCTTTGACTGCGTCGGGGACGTGAATCAGGTTGATTTCGTACTGGTTAGGCGCCTGTTCCGCTACCGTGGTATCCACCGGCAAGTCCTGCAG
The DNA here is from genome assembly GCF_000619885.1 of Balneatrix alpica DSM 16621. Lineage (GTDB taxonomy): Bacteria > Pseudomonadota > Gammaproteobacteria > Pseudomonadales > Balneatricaceae > Balneatrix > Balneatrix alpica. Next base: position 88,900 of record NZ_JHUZ01000016.1, read on the forward strand.
GGTGGCGGCACGGGAGAGGCTGTCGAAGAAGTCTTCGAACTCGTGCAGCTCTTCAATGCCGTAGACCTGGTTAGTGAACTGGCGACGGCCGGTGGTGGGGGAAAGCGGGGGCTGTGGACGGCCATCCTGACCGGGGTCGCGGTCGAGCAGATAAAACTCCAGCTCAGTGGCGGTAACCGGCGTCAGGCCGATTTCGCTGAATTTATCCACAATCTTCTGCAGCACACTTCGGGGATCGCCGAAGAAGGGCGTGCCATCGGGCTCAATCATGGTCATGATCAGCTGGGCGGTACGGCGCTTTAACCAGGGCACTTCCTTCAGGGCACCATCCACCGGCAGGCAGAGGGCATCGCGGTCACCGGTTTCAAATACCAGGCCGCTTTCCAGTACATCGTTGCCCCATACATCCAGGGCAAACATGGAGCTGGGCAGGCGGATACCATTGGATAAGGCTTTGTCGACGGCGTTACGGGGCACCCACTTACCCCGCACGATGCCGTTGGTATCCGGAATCAATAACTCGAATACCTCAATGTCTGGATTACGCTTTAAAAATTCATGGGCGTTGTCCAGGGTGGCTTGGGTGTCATGCACTCGGCTGACCATGATCATCTCCTTTTGTGAGCCTTGGCTCATCCACTCGGGGCCAGCCTGGCTGGCCACCGTTAAACTTGCACTTGTATATAGACCTTCATCTTGAGCTTGGGTACCTGCCTGCAGCGGCGCTAGGTGGGGCCGCCTCGGGCGCGATAGGCGCGTGCTGCTTCGGCAAAGCGGGCAAACAGGGCGCGGGAAAGGGCGTCATCCTGCCATTGCCATTCAGGGTGCCATTGCACCCCGACCATAAATTGGTTGGCGTCATTCAGTCGCACCGCTTCGATCAAACCATCATGGGCGCGGGCTTCAACGATTAAATCGTCAGCCAGTCGGTCAATCCCCTGGGCATGCAGGGAGTTGACCTGCCACTGCTCAGCACCATCCAGCCACTGGCTGAACCAGCCGCCCTGGCTCAGGTGAATGCTATGGGCAGGGCGGTACTGCTGGGCGCGGGGGGCGTCTTTATCTTCGCGGTGATCCTGGTAACCACTGACTTCATGCACCCGTTGATGCAGGGTGCCGCCGAGGGCCACGTTCAATTCCTGGAAACCCCGACAGACAGCCAGCACCGGCATACCCCGCTGGCGGGCGGCGCGAATCAAGGCCAGGCTGCTGGCATCGCGCTGGGGGTCATGTTGAGTGCCAGGGAGCGAAGGGCTGCCTTGGTAGTGGTGAGGTTCAATGTTAGAAGGGCTACCCGGTAGAAAGAGGCCATCAAGGCGATCTAACCAGGCATCCAACGGATGGGAGCCATCCAGGGGGGCGAGTTCAAGGCCAGCACCCCGGCCGGGGAGGAGCACAGGCAGGGCGGGACCGCCGTGGGCCACAGCGTTGATGTATTTCTCACCAACCGCATGGAAGGGGGCCTCGCCCTGACGTATCACGTCCGCCTGTATCCCGATTAAGGGTAATGAGGTTGTCATGATGTTACGCAGTTCAGGTTGTTCTTGTTGCCTAATAGTGATCACTTTTGTCCTGCTAAAAGTCAAGGGTAATGTGATCATATTTTTATAAATATTTTTGTTCTATTAAGCTATCTGTTGCATTTTCTAGTTGCAACTCGGTCAGAGTATGCACTATCTTGTGATCACATTATTCGATATTGCACTGTGCTGGGGCATGGCCACAGCCAGACAAAACAGCGGTCTAGCAGGGGTTGCCATGGTATCCAAAGGCCCGCTGTCACGACGTTAAGGGAGGTTAACATGGCGGACATGATCGATCTGGCGGGCTGGCAGGCGCGTGCGCTTGAGCTGCGCATTCCCACCCAGGCGCTGATCAATGGTGAACAGCGTGCAGCCTTAAGTGGCAAAACCTTTGCGGCGCTCAACCCCGCCACTGGCCAGGTGTTAGGTCAGGTTGCCGAGTGTGATAGTGCCGATGTGGAGTTGGCAGTACAAAGTGCCCGTGCTGCCTTTGAGGATGGCCGCTGGTCGCGTCAATCCCCCGCTGCCCGTAAGAAGGTGCTGCAACGCTTTGCCGCGTTAATTGAAGCTCATAAAGAAGAGCTGGCACTGCTGGAAACCCTTAATGTCGGCAAACCGATTCGTGACAGTCTGGCGATTGATGTGCCCGCCACCGCCCGCTGTATTGCCTGGTACGGTGAAGCAATCGACAAAATTTATGACGAAGTGGCGCCCACGGCGGCCAATTCCCTTGCCACCATTACCCGGGAGCCGGTGGGGGTGGTAGCGGCCGTTGTGCCCTGGAACTTCCCGATGATTATGGCGGCCTGGAAGCTGGGCCCGGCCTTGGCTGCGGGCAACTCGGTGATTTTAAAACCCGCCGAACAGTCGCCGCTGACGGCTATCCGTCTGGGTGAACTGGCGCTGGAAGCCGGCATTCCTGCTGGCGTCTTTAATGTGTTGCCGGGCTTTGGCCCCACGGCGGGCAAGGCGCTGGGCTTGCATATGGATGTGGATTGCCTGGCGTTCACCGGCTCTACCCAGGTTGGCAAGATGTTTATGCAGTATGCCGGCCAGTCCAACCTCAAGCATGTGGGCCTGGAGTGTGGCGGTAAGTCACCCCATATCATTCTGGATGACGTTGAAGATGTAGAAGCGGCTGCCACGGCCGCCGCCTGGGGGATTTATTTCAACCAGGGGGAAATGTGTACCGCCGGTTCCCGCCTGATTGTGCAGGAAGGCATTGAAGAGCAAGTGCTGGCCAAGATTAGCGAAGTCGTTAAGGGCTTGCAGCCGGGTAACCCGCTTGATCCCAACACCAGCATGGGGGCCATTATCGACAAAGGCCAGATGAACCGTGTGCTGGACTACATTCAGATTGGTCAGGATGAGGGCGCACAGCTGCATTTTGGTGGCCGTCAGGTACTGCAGGAAAGCGGCGGCAACTTTATCGAGCCGACCCTGTTCCGTGGTGTCGGTAATCAGATGCGTATCGCCCAGGAAGAAATCTTCGGCCCGGTATTGTCGGTAATCCGTGTGAAGGATGCCGAAGAGGCGCTGAAGGTGGCCAACGATACCTGCTATGGCCTGGGAGCGGCGGTGTGGAGCAGCAATATCAACACCGTGCATAAGATCAGCCGAGGCCTGCGTGCCGGGGTGGTCTACGTCAATTGCTATGACGCCGATGACATCACTGTTCCCTTCGGCGGCTACAAGATGTCGGGGCTGGGCCGGGATAAATCCCTGCATGCCTTCGACAAATACACTGAACTGAAAACCACCTGGATTCGCCTGAGCTAAGGCTGGGGAGCAAGCAGATGACTATTACTCGCAGCAAACAAGAATGGCAGGCGCTCGACGGCCAACATCACCTGCATCCTTTTACCGATTTTAAAGAGATGGCAGAGAAGGGCTCGCGCATTATTACCCGTGCTGAGGGGGCCTATCTGTGGGATGCCGATGGCAACAAGATTCTCGATGGTATGGCCGGACTCTGGTGCATGAACATCGGTTATGGCCGCAAAGAGATTGCCGATGTGGCCTACAAGCAGATGTTGGAGCTGCCTTACTACAACAACTTCTTCCAGACTGCCCATCCTCCGGCGATTGAGCTGTCCAAGGCGCTGGCGGAAGTGGCGCCGGCGGGTTTTGAGCATGTGTTCTTTACCGGCTCAGGTTCGGAAGCCAACGATACCGTGATCCGTATGGTATGGCGCTACTGGCAGCTGCTCGACCAACCCCAGCGTCGGGTGATTATCTCGCGCAAAAACGGTTATCACGGCAGCACCCTGGGTGGTGCCAGCCTGAGTGGCATGAAGGTGGTGCACGAGCAGATGGGCAAACTGGTGCCGGATATCGTCCACATCAATCAGCCTTACTGGTTTGGCGAAGGCGCCGACATGAGTCCGGAGGAGTTTGGTCTGGCCCGTGCCCGTGAGCTGCGTGCCAAGATTGAAGAAATCGGTGCCGATCAAGTGGCGGCCTTTATTGCCGAGCCGATCCAGGGTGCCGGTGGTGTCATCATTCCGCCGGAAAGCTACTGGCCGGAAATTCAGAAAATCTGTGATGAGTACGGCATCCTGCTGATTGCTGACGAAGTTATCAGTGGCTTTGGCCGTACCGGCAAGTGGTTTGGCTCCGACTACTACGGCATCAAGCCTGATCTGATTCCGGTGGCCAAGGGCATTACCTCTGGCTATGTGCCCCTAGGGGGCGTGCTGGTGGGCGAGCGTGTCGGCAAGGTGCTCTGTGCCGATGGCGGCGAGTTCTACCACGGCTTTACCTATTCCGGCCATCCGGTGGCCTGTGCGGTGGCGCTGGAGAATCTGCGCATCCTCAAGGAAGAGAAACTGATCGAACGCATCGACACTGACCTTGGCCCCTACTTCAAAGAGAAGCTCGGTAGCCTGCAGGCCCATCCTATCGTCGGCGAAGTCCGTACCCTGGGTATGTTTGGCGCGATTGAGATGGTAGCGGATAAAACCAGTCGTCAGCGTTTCCCCAGTGAGCGTCATGCCGGCCTGGTGTGCCGTGAGCATTGCTTTAACAATGGCCTGGTGATGCGTGGCGTAGGTGACACCATGATCATTGCGCCGCCCTTTATCCTCAGTCATGCCCAGGTTGATGAACTGGTGGAAAAAGCCTGGCGCTGTCTCGACCTGACCGCCGCTAGTTTGAAAGCCTGAGTCTGAGCCGAAGGAGTTTGTGATGACAACCAACCAAGAATTGATGCAGCGTCGCCAGGCGGCGCTGCCCAAGGGCATCGGTCAGGCTTTCCCGGTATTTATCGAAAAAGCCAAGGGCGCGGAGCTCTGGGACGTTGAAGGGCGCCGTTATATCGATTTTGCCGGCGGTATCGCGGTAATGAATGCCGGCCACAGCCACCCCAAGGTGGTGGCGGCGGTGCAGAAGCAAGCAGCGGAAGTGGCCCACACCTGTTTTATGGTGACTGGCTATGAAAGCTACGTTGCAGTCTGTGAGCGCCTGAACCAGCTGGCACCGATCTCAGGAGCGGTGAAAAGCTTCCTGGTCACCACCGGTGCAGAAGCGGTAGAAAACGCCATCAAGGTGGCCCGTGCCTATACCAAGCGCAGCGGTGTGATTGCCTTTGGCGGTGGTTTCCATGGCCGCACCCTGCTCGGCATGGGGCTGACTGGTAAGGTCGCCCCCTATAAGGCGGGTTTTGGCCCCTTCCCGGCGGGCATCTTCCACGCGGCCTTCCCCACCGAGTTGCATGGCATCAGCACCGAAAAAGCGCTGGCTTCGGTGGAGAAAATCCTCAAGTTTGATATCGACCCCAGTGATGTGGCGGCGATTATTATCGAGCCGGTACAGGGTGAAGGTGGCTTCTATGTTGCCCCGCCTGAGCTGATGGTGGGGCTGCGCAAGCTCTGTGATCAGCACGGCATTCTGTTGATTGCCGATGAAATTCAAACCGGTGCAGGCCGTACAGGCACCTGGTTGGCGATGGAGCAGTATCCGGTCGAGGCGGATCTGATCACCATGGCCAAGTCCATGGGCTCGGGCTACCCAGTCGCCGCCCTGATTGGTCGTGCAGAGGTGATGGATGCCGCCAACCCCGGTGGTTTGGGTGGCACCTATGCCGGTAACCCGGTCGCCTGTGCCGCCGCCTTGGCTACCCTGGAAGTGTTCGAGGAAGAGCGGGTGCTGGAACAGGGCCGTGCCCTGGGTGAGCATCTGCAGGCCAAGCTGGGTGAGCTGAAAAATCGCTTTAGCAGCATCGGTGAAGTCCGTGGCCTGGGGGCGATGGTGGCTATTGAGCTGTTTGAAGGGGGCGATCTGAACAAGCCCGCCGCCGAGCTGACCAAAAAGCTGACCACTCTGGCTGGTGAAAAAGGGCTGGTGTTACTGGGTTGCGGCATTTACGCCAATGTGATCCGTATTCTGGTGCCCCTCACCGCGCCTTTGGCGCTGGTGGACGAAGGCCTGGCGATCTTGGAACAGTGCCTGAGCGAGTTAAATGCTTAAGTGAGTGGCGGTAGGCGCTGGCCTGCCATGCTAGTGAAAACTTTCTGTTTGTCTGAGCACCGCCAGTCTCCCGTCAATGGGAACTGGCGGCTTTTTTATGGCAGTTCAGCCACTCGCTTAGGGAGTGACGGTAAGCACAACATCAGGGTCATCGGCTGAATGGGGGATGGCTGAAAACCATAGTGGAGGTAGAACTGTTTGGCGGGTTCATCCAGAGCATGCACGAGTAAGGCGCGTACCCCGGTGTCATCGGCGACCTTCAGCGCACGTTTGACGGCATCTTGCAGTAAGGCAGCGCCTAGCTGCATGCCTTGCATCCGTTTATCAACGGCTAACCTGGCTAAGATAAGCACCGGAATGGGGTCTGGCATATTGCGGCGAGTAGGGTTGGTCGCCAGTTTATGGCAGACTGCTCCGGCTGCTAATGCATAGTAGCCGAGTACCTGTGTGCTAGGGTTGCTGACGACAAAGGTACGGCTGGCACCACTGAGTTGATTGCTTAAAGCGCGCCGTTTTAGCCAGTCATTGAGTGTGGACTCCCCACAGTCAAAGTCCTGAAGCTGATGGTGGCTATCCAGGGGATGGGGAGCGGTCAGTGTCATACAGAGTCTGCTTCCCAAGGGGCTTTGACTGCCATTAAGCGGGTGATGCCTGGGTTGTCCTGGACGGGAGCATCCAGCATGGCGATAAAGTGCTGCATGTTGACTTCATCGAGTTGGAAGAGGGTTTGATCCAGTAAAACGGCTTTCGCCTGTGCGCAGGCCGCTTCTAACATAAAGTCAGAGCGGTTTTTACCCAGTAAGGTGGCCGCTGTGTCAATCAGATCCCGTTGCTCGGGCAGTGCACGGATATTGATGGATGCATCACGCATAACTTGATCCCATGTAAATACAATAGCTACACAAAACCCTAGGCTTCTGTATAGCTATTGTCAATACAGGGTTGAGGTTGCCCACTGTCCTTTATTCACAACCCTGGCTATCGCCACCTGTCATTCTGGCGCATAGCGGGCAAAGACCTCCGCTTCCGTCAGGTTGGTGGTGACATTGGCAAAATCATAGAAGCTGGGCTTTTTATCGATAAAGATCTGGTGATCCAGTACGGGTTGCTGCAGATCGTTAATGAGGCCGACTGGAATAAAGTGAGTCTGTTGCTCTTTCAGGCGGTAGAACAAGTGGGTACCGCAGCTTTTGCAGAAACCACGCTCTGCCCATTCCGATGAGGCATAGAGGCCAATCTGCTCTTGTCCCTGGAAGGTTACCTGGGTTCCCGCTTCCACTGCGAGAAAAGGCCCGCCGCCCCAGCGGCGGCAGATGCCGCAGTGACAAACGCCCACCTCGGCACAAACCTGGCTGGCTTGAAAAGTGACGGCTCCGCACAGGCATTGCCCCTCAACTTGCTGGTTGGAAGTCGCTGACATCCTGGCCTCCTTTGCTGTTGGCAAATGTTATGAACAGCCTAGTTGTAGTTGGCTACCTCCCATTTGGCCAGTTATAGCAGTGCCACCCCCTTCACCTGGGCATAAATCGGCATCCCCGCTTGTAGCAGTAAGTCATCGGCGGATTTACGGGTAATCCGTGCCAGTAGGCTTTGCTCTTTCAAGCGCAGCCGCACCAGCGCAAAGGGACCCTCATCCGCACTGACACTTTCCACCTGGGTGGGTAACACATTGAGAAAACTATTGCTGCCGGTGTTATCCCGGGCGAGGCTGACATCTTTGGCCAATACCTGTACCCGTACCTCCGCGCCGATGGGGCGATCCAGCTTGGGCAGCAGCAAATCTTCACCCCCGTGGCAGCGTACCCGGGTGAGCTGATAGTGGTGATCGTGAGCCAGGACCCGGGCTTGCAGCAGGCTTTCGGCATCGGCACGTCGGGCCAGGGGCAAATCGGTACGGGTAAGCAGTTCCGCTACCGGGCCCTGAGCCAACACCTGGCCTTGATCGAGCAATACCAGATGGTCGGCCAAGCGCGCCACTTCCCGTGGAGAGTGAGTGACATAGAGCCAGGGCAGGGCAAATTGGCGTTGAATCTGCTCGAAGTAGTGGAGGATGGCGTCCTGGGAGTCATGGTCGAGGGCTGACAGCGGCTCATCACAGAGCAATAAGCGTGGACTGCGCAACAGGGCGCGGCCAAGGGCTACCCGCTGGCGCTCGCCACCGGACAGCTGATGGGGACGGCGTTTGAGCAATTTGCTCAAGCCGAGGCTATCCACCACCTGATCAAATGCGATATGGCGTTGTTCCGGCGCTAGCAAACGATAGCCAAAGCGCAGGTTGGCGGCGGTATCCAGGTGCTCAAACAGACTGGCCTCCTGAAATACATAACCAAGGGGGCGCTGGTGGGTTGGCAGGCAGTAGCCACGGCTGGAGTCGTGCCAGCACTCCCCCCCCAGACTCATCTGTGCCTGCTGGCAGGACTCCAGCCCGGCAATAGCGCGCAGCAGGGTGGTTTTGCCGCAGCCGGAAGGGCCGAAGATGGCAGTAATGCCCTGGCTGGGGAGTTGCAGATCCAGCGCCAGCTTGAACTCGGCCCGCTGCAATTGAAACTGGGCGTGAATCATCCCTGACTCCTTTGATTGAGGCGGTACAGCAGCCACAACAGGCTGAATGACAACACCAGCATCACCAGTGACAGGCTATGGGCGCTGGCATAGTCGAGGCGCTCCACATAATCGTAGATGGCAATCGACACCACCTTGGTTTGGCCAGGGATATTGCCGCCAACCATCAGCACCACGCCGAATTCCCCCAGGGTGTGGGCAAAACCCAGCACCGCACCGCTGACAATACCGGGACGGGCCAGGGGCAGGGCGACCGCGAAAAAACCACGCAGCGGGCTGTAACCCAGGGTGGCGGCTACCTCCATTGGTCGTGCTCCCTGGCTGGCAAAGGCATTCTGAATCGGCTGTACCACAAAGGGCAGGGAATACAGGCAGGAGGCCAGCACCAAACCGGCAAAGCTAAAGGGCAATAAACCTAATCCCAGGCTTTGGGTAAGCTGGCCGACCCAGCCCTGGGGGCCGAGGATCAGCAGTAAATAAAAACCCAGCACCGTGGGCGGTAGCACCAAGGGCAGGGCGATAATCGCCTCCCAGAAAGGTTTGGCGCGGCTTCGGCTGCGGGCCAGACACCAGGCCAGCGGGGTGCCTAATAGCAGCAGTAATAATGTGGTGACGGCAGCCAGCTCCAGGGTGAGCCAGAGGGGCTGCCAGTTCAGCGTACTCAGCAAGGCTTAGTCCTCCACCCGATAGCCATGAGCCTGGATCAGGGCTTTGGCGGCGGGTTGGCGCAGGTAGTGCAAAAAATCTTGCGCAGCCTGGTTGTGTTCGCCCTGTTTAAGCAGCACGGCCTGTTGCACGATGGGTTGATACCAGTCCTGGGGAGGCAGCCAATACTGCTCAGCCGTTATCCCCTCAGCCTGGCGCAATTGCGCCAGGGCGACAAAGCCCAGCTCGGCATTGCCACTGGCGACAAACTGATAGGTTTGCGCAATGTTCTCCCCTTGCACCAGCCGTCCTTGCAGGGCGTTGCTCAGTTGCAGCCGCTCGATCACCTCTAGTGCCGCCTGACCGTAGGGGGCGGTGGCAGGATTAGCCAGGGCGAGAAAGCGGAAATCCGCCTGGGCCAGCTCGGTGGCAGGGTCCTGCAGGTTGAGATGGGGGAACCACAGTGCCAGCTGTCCCTGGGCATAGCTGAAACGGTTGCCGGCCAGGGCTAATCCTTCTTGCTCCGCCAGTTGCGGATGGCTGCTATCGGCAGCGAGAAAGGCGGCGAAGGGTGCCCCTTGGCGGATTTGGGTGTAGAGCTTGCCGGTGGAGGCATAGCTGGCCTGCACCTGATGCTGGGGGTACTGCTGATGAAAGCCAACCAGCAGTGCTTCCAGCGTACCGGTAAAGTTTGAGGCCACCGCCAGGGTGGCCTGTTCGGCACGGGCCAAGGTGGCGACAATACTGAGAAATAGTGCAGGCAAAACCAAGCGCAACATGGGCGCAGCTCCTTATGGAATCTGTGCCCAGTTTTAGCATGGCGGCCTGGGAGCGTCCATCCACCCCAGGAGGTAGCGCCTAGCCGAGTTGGCTTGCGCGCTGGCTAGCCATTGCCTGATTGGTTGTTATTGGTTGGCTAGGTCACGCAGCACAAATTTTTGGATTTTGCCGGTGGAGGTTTTCGGCAGTTCGCCAAAGATAACTTTTTTCGGGGCTTTAAAGTGGGCCAGGTGCTGACGGCAGAAGGCGATGATATCGGCTTCAGTGGTGTCCGCCCCCGCTTTGAGGGTGATGCAGGCACAGGGCACCTCACCCCATTTTTCATCGTATTTTGCCACGACTGCCGCCTCCATCACCGCCGGATGACGATAGAGTACATCCTCGACCTCAATGCTGGAGATGTTCTCGCCGCCGGAGATGATGATGTCCTTGCTGCGATCCTTGATCTCGATATAGCCGTCCGGGTGCCATACTGCCAAGTCGCCGGAGTGGAACCAGCCGCCCTGAAAGGATTTATCCGTGGTGCTGGGGTTTTTCAGGTAGCCCTTCATCACCAGATTACCGCGAATCATGATCTCCCCCAGGGTTTGCCCATCTTGGGCGACCGGCTCCAGGGTATTGGGGTTAGCCACCATTAAGCCTTCCTGCATCGGTGCTTTTACCCCCTGACGGGCTTTGAGGCGGGCACGCTGCTCCAGCGGTTGCTCGTCCCATTCGTCATGCCAGGCACAGACCACGCAGGGGCCGTAGGTTTCGGTCAGACCATAGACATGGGTGACGCTGAAGCCCATGGCTTCCATTCCGGCAATCACCGATGCAGGGGGCGCGGCGCCGGCAGTCATTACCTTGACTTGATGGTCGATACCGGCTTTCAGACTGGTATCGGCGTTATTGAGCATATTGAGGACGATGGGGGCGCCACAGAAATGGCTGACTTTTTCTTCGCGAATCAGTTGATAGACCGGCTCTGCCCGTACTTGGCGCAGGCAGACGCTGACCCCGGCACTGGCGGCAATGGACCAGGGAAAACACCAGCCATTGCAATGGAACATCGGCAGGGTCCAGAGATAGACCGGATGCAGGCCCATTTCCCAGGAAATCAGATTGCTCAACGCATTGAGGTAGGCGCCCCGGTGGTGATAGACCACCCCTTTGGGGTCGCCGGTGGTGCCGGAGGTGTAGTTAAGGGAAATCGCATCCCATTCGTTCTCGGGCAGCTGCCAGGCAAAGTCCACATCCCCTTCTGCCAGGAGGGCTTCATAACTGAGGGGGGAGATCGGCTCGCCGCCGCTATAACTGGCATCCTCAATATCCACCAATAACGGCGGCTCGGGCAGGCGGGCAACCGCTTGACGGATTACCTCAGTAAATTCGCGATCAACCAGCACCACCTTGGCTTCACCGTGGGCGAGGATAAAGCCCAGGGCCTCGGCATCCAGACGGATATTGAGGGCGTTGAGCACCGCACCGGCCATCGGAATGGCAAAGTGGGCCTCGAACATTTCCGGAATATTCGGTGCCATCACCGCCACCGTATCACCCTTGCCAATACCGCGTCGTTGCAGAGCGCTGGCCAACTGCTTGCAGCGGCGATAGGTATCCCGCCAGTTACGTCTTACTTGCTGGTGAATCACTGCGACCCGCTCGGGGTATACCTCGGCACTACGCGCCAGGAAACTCAGGGGGCTGAGGGCGGTGTAATTGGCGGGATTGGGATCCAGTCCCAGGGCAAAGGGGTGGGCGGTCATAGTCTCCCTCCTGACGATCAGCGTCGTGCGGCGATATTGTTATTGGTTTTAAGGGTTTTCCCTAATTGGTTCAGAGTAGGGTAGGGACAGGCGGGCTGCCATTAGGCAAAGGTTGTAGATCAGGGTGGAGCTATCAAAGACTAGGACAGCGATAAAGTTTCACTATAGATGCGATCAACAGGCTCAATTGGGCAGTGACAGAGGGCTCTACTAGTCTTTCTTCTACCGCTTCAATGCACTTAGCTTGGGAGAGAGATGATGAGTTCACAACACAACACAGGGGGCCAATGCCCCGTGATGCACGGCAGCCTGACTAATAATGCTCAGGGTAATCCGGCCTGGTGGCCGGAGGCGTTGAACCTGGACATTCTCCATCAGCATGACAGCAAAACTAACCCTTATGCGGCGGACTTTAACTACCGCGAAGCCCTGAAAAGCCTGGATGTGGCGGCGCTGAAACAAGACCTTAAAGATCTGATGACCGCCAGCCAACCCTGGTGGCCTGCGGACTGGGGCCATTACGGTGGCCTGATGATCCGCATGGCCTGGCACTCGGCCGGCTCTTACCGGGTGGCGGATGGCCGCGGTGGGGCTGGCACGGGCAACCAACGCTTTGCCCCGCTGAATTCCTGGCCAGATAACGCCAATCTGGATAAAGCCCGCCGTTTACTCTGGCCGATCAAGAAAAAGTACGGCAACAAAATCAGCTGGGCAGACTTGATGATTCTGGCAGGCAATATGGCCTACGAATCGATGGGGCTGAAAACCTTTGGCTTTGCCTTTGGCCGTGAAGATATCTGGCATCCGGAAAAAGACACCTACTGGGGCTCCGAGAAAGAGTGGTTGGCCCCCACGGGTAGCGAAGGTAGCCGTTACTCCGGCCAGCGCGAGCTGGAAAACCCGCTGGCAGCGGTGATGATGGGGTTGATCTACGTGAACCCGGAAGGGGTGGATGGCAACCCTGACCCTCTGAAAACTGCCGCCGATATGCGCGTCACCTTTGCCCGCATGGCCATGAATGATGAAGAAACCGTCGCCCTGACTGCCGGTGGCCATACCGTTGGTAAAGCCCATGGCAATGGTAATCCGGCGGACTTGAGCCCGGCTCCTGAAGGCGCCGAGTTGGACGAGCAGGGACTGGGCTGGAATAACCACAAAGCCCGTGGCATTGGCCGCGATACGGTGACCAGTGGCCTTGAGGGGGCCTGGACGACTCATCCTACCCAATGGGATAACGGCTACTTCTATCTGCTGCTCAACTATGACTGGGAACTGCACAAGAGCCCGGCGGGGGCTTGGCAATGGCAGCCAATCAACATCAAGGAAGAAGACAAGCCGGTGGACGTGGAAGACCCCAGCATTCGCCACAGTCCGATTATGACTGATGCCGATATGGCGCTGAAGATGGACCCGGCCTACCGTGCCATCTCCGAGCGTTTCTATCAGGATCCGGATTACTTTGCCGAGGTATTTGCCCGGGCCTGGTTCAAACTGACTCACCGCGACATGGGGCCGAAGAGTCGCTACTTTGGTCCCGATGTACCGGCAGAAGATCTGCTCTGGCAGGACCCTATCCCAGCCGGGCGCCGTGACTACGATGTGGCGGCGGTGAAAGCCAAGATTGCCGCCTGCGGACTCAGTATTGCCGAGTTGGTCAGCACCGCCTGGGACAGTGCCCGCACCTATCGGGACTCCGACAAACGTGGTGGCGCTAATGGCGCACGGATTCGCCTTGCACCCCAGAAGGACTGGGCAGCCAATGAACCGGAGCGACTGGCCAAGGTGCTGGCGTGCTATCAGCCGATTGCCGCTGAGACCGGGGTTAGCCTGGCGGATATTATCGTGCTGGGGGGCAATCTGGGGATTGAACAGGCCGCGCAAGCCGCAGGTTTTAACGTCAGCGTGCCCTTCGCCCCTGGCCGTGGTGATGCCAGCCAGGAAATGACGGATATCGACTCCTTCGCCGTGCTGGAGCCGCTGGCGGATGGCTTCCGTAATTGGCAAAAGCAGCACTATCAGGTCAAGCCGGAAGAACTGCTGCTCGACCGTGCCCAGCTGCTCGGTCTCAGTGCTAAGGAAATGACCGTGTTGCTCGGTGGCATGCGGGTGCTGGGTACCAATCATGGCGGCAGTCAAGAAGGGGTATTTACCGATCGGGTGGGTGCCCTGACCCCTGACTTCTTTATCAACCTGACCGACATGAACTACCGCTGGGTACCGGTTGGCCGTAATCGTTATGAAATTCGTGAACGCGCCTCGGACCAGTTGAAGTGGACGGCCACCCGGGTTGATCTGGTGTTTGGTTCCAACTCTATTCTGCGCGCCTATGCCGAGGTATATGCCCAGGACGATAACCGGGAGAAGTTTGTCCACGACTTTATCGCCGTCTGGAATAAGGTGATGAATGCGGACCGCTTTGACCTGTTAGCTTGATCAAGGGGACCTGACAAGAGGAAGGTTACACACAGGGCAAAGGCTACCTTAGCCCCAGTGTTCAGAGCCAACAGCCCGGATGGTTAATCACCACCGGGCTGTTTTTTGTGGCGATAACAATGGCATTGGCATGATGCGTAAGTGCGGCCAGATGTGTAGCCATCTCTTACTTTGCAGTCGTTGAGCAAATAGAGCATAAGGGCGTTGGGGATTCGGAGTGAGTTGCCCTGCCATCACTGAAGTGATTCCGAAGGGGGCGGCCAGTTCAATCTGTCCCTGTTGATTGAGTCTGGCCGCCAGTGCTGTTTCTAGCTCTGGCCAATAGCGCATCGCATCGCAGCTGCTGAAATAGGGAGGATCACCATTGCGCAGATGCATGTTGGCCTGATTTTTTACCTGCCAGGGACAAGTTGGTAGGAGGCGGCTGAGTTGATGCTGAATGTCTGGTGCGGCATCCAGTGTGTGGCGATCAAAGTAGATGACATCGACATCCAGCAAAGGGGTAGAGGAATAACCGTGTAGGTAGTCCCAGATCAGATTGCGCACAAAGCCGGCAGCAATAAAGGCATCGGGCAAGGCTAACTCAGCCAATGCCTGTAAGGCTTCCAGCCGCCATGGGTCAGCCCGTAACAGGGTCGTAATAGTGGCAGCATCCGCAGCTTCGTGAACATGATGGAGTGGTGTGTCAGTGTACATGGGGCAGTTAGTCAGCTGTGGTGTAGCTAATATTATTCTGCGGTTGCAGCTCCCGCACCGGCCGTACTTCCACCGAGCCATAACGGGCAGGCGGAATTTGACTGGCCAGTTGCAGAGCGGCATTCAGATCCCGGGCTTCAAGTAAGTAGAAGCCGGCCAGTTGCTCTTTGGTTTCGGCAAAGGGGCCGTCCGTGATGGTGAGCTTGCCGTCACGCACCCGTAGCGTGGTGGCGGTCTGAGTCGGCAGCAAGGCTTCTCCGGCAAGCAGGTGGCCACCAGCCTGCAAACCTTCGCCACAGCCCATGCATTCGCGGTTGAGGGCATCCCAATCGCTTTGACTGAGCTGACTCATCTGGGCCTCCGAGTAATAGACCAGACATAGGTATTTCATGGTGTTCCCTCCCAGTTTAAGTGGCCCCGGCCAGTTGCTGACCGGGGCAGGGGATTAGCTTGGCATGGCACGCAGATGCACCAATTCCCAGATATGGCCATCCAGATCCTCAAAACCATGGCCATACATAAAGCCATAGTCATCGGCCTCCTTATAGGTGCGCCCGCCCGCTGCCACCGCCTTGCGAACCAGCTGATCCACTTCCGCATCACTGTCACAGGAGAGGCAAATCAGCACTTCG
Organism: Balneatrix alpica DSM 16621; assembly: GCF_000619885.1. Classification (GTDB taxonomy): domain Bacteria; phylum Pseudomonadota; class Gammaproteobacteria; order Pseudomonadales; family Balneatricaceae; genus Balneatrix; species Balneatrix alpica. Next base: position 104,386 of record NZ_JHUZ01000016.1, read on the forward strand.
CTGTGCTGCTTGGCATCGACCAATGGCTTCGGGGTAAAACTCTGAAATTTGGCTTCGGTCAGCAGCATCACATAGATATTGTCCGCCACGATCATGCAGGTGGCGGTGTCATCAGTGAACTGGGGGTTAAAGCTGAAACCAAGGGCGCCAAAAAACTCAATGGATTTGGGCAAGTCTTTAACCGGCAGATTGACGAAGATTTGCTTAGACATGGTGATTCCTTAGGTTGGCAGAATGATCCCTGAGCTTGCGCCCGGTATGGCAGGACGACGGCCTTCAGTCCTGCGTACCTCTTAGTCGAATCGGCTGAAGCGTTTTCGACAGTAGTCAGAAAAATTTTTCTAATTCAGCCAAACGACGTTGCAGAAAGCGTTGTTCCGGGGCCTGTTGGGTCAGTGTCAGCGCCTGCTGGTAGGCTTGGCGAGCGGCGTCCAGCTGGCCGAGACGGCGATACAGATCGGCGCGGGCAGCGTGGAGTAGATGGTAGTGGCTGAGCTGGCCCGCCGCTAATAACCCTTCCACGGCGGCCAAGCCTGCGGCCGGGCCATCGCGCATCGATAAGGCAACCGCCCGATTCAGCGCCACCACCGGGCTGGGCTGAAGCTGCCAGAGGGCATCATAGAGGCCGACAATCTGGGCCCAATCGGTCTCTGCGTAGGTGACGGCCTCCGCATGCACGGCGGCGATTGCGGCCTGCAAAGTGTAAGGGCCAAAGCGTCCCGAACGCAGCGCGGTGAGGGTGAGTTCGACCCCGCTGGCGATCTGTGCCTGATTCCACAGGCTGCGATCCTGTTGCTCCAGGGTGAGTAGTTCCCCCTCTGCACTAGTGCGTGCCAAGCGGCGGGCATCATGTAACAACATCAGCGCCAGTAGCCCCTGAGCTTCGGTGGCGTGTTCAGCGGGTAGCAACTCCAGCAATAAATGCGCGAGGCGAAGGGCCTCGCTACTCAAATCCGTCTGTAACAGGCTGCTGCCGGAAGAGGCGGAATAGCCTTCATTAAAGACCAGATAAATTACCTGTAAGACGGCGGCAAGGCGCGTGGGCCACTCCTGTGGGGCAGGCACCTCAAAGGGAATCCGTGCATCGCGAATCTTGGCCTTGGCCCGCACAATACGCTGGGCCAGGGTGCTGGGCGGGCAAAGAAAGGCTTGGGCGATCTGTTCAGTGGTGAGGTCACAAAGCTCACGCAGGGTGAGGGCCACCTGTGCCTCTGTCGCCAGACTGGGGTGGCAGCAGACGAAGATCAGGCGCAGACGATCATCTTCAATCTCGTTGTGCTCCTCCTCTGCACTGACCAGGGTATCGAGCACCTCATCCAGGGAATGATCAAAGCGGGCACGACGGCGCAGTTGATCTATCGCTTTGAAGCGTCCGGTGGAGATCAGCCAGGCGCGTGGGTTGTCCGGCATGGCGGTGGGCCACTGCTGCAAGGCGGCGCTAAAGGCCTCATGCATGGCCTCTTCGGCCAGCTCGAAGTTGCCCCCCAATAAACGAATCAAGGTGGCCAACACCCGCCGCGACTCCTGACGGTACAGCTGTTCAACAGCGCTTTGCAGGTAAGGATCGACGGACATGAAGCCTCCATGGCAAAAGGAACCTGACTAGGGCGTGTGAGCCATCGAAGGTTAGTCTAGCGTGTCCAATGCAGATAGGGAGGGTCGTGTTGGCAGAGAGTGGTCGCCATTCGCCAATCAACGGGCAATAAAAACGCCCGCGAACACAGAGGTTGGCGGGCGTCTTAGCAATGCAGGAAGAGACTCCCTGCACTGTCGTTGCTCAGCAGAGCATCAAGGGCTTACAGCACCTGGATGTTTTCTGCCTGCAGACCTTTCTGGCCTTTAACAACGGTAAACTGAACTTGCTGGCCTTCAACCAGAGTCTTGAAGCCAGAGCTAACGATGGCGCTAAAGTGAGCAAACACGTCAGGACCATTTTCCTGAGCGATGAAGCCAAAACCTTTAGTTTCGTTAAACCATTTTACGGTGCCAGTTTGAGTAGACATAGTAAGTTCTCTCGTATACGAAGATGCATTAAAACCCTGACGAAGTGTCTGAAGGGTCAAGGATGCTTAGGTAAAGCCGGTATTTATGATTACTACACGAGGTACTTACTCAGGAAGGACTACGCAGTGGCATAAAAGGAGGAGTTACTCTTAAGCCCGGTTACTGTATACGAGGTTGGCGCGATTACCTAGCGTTTTTTTAAATTTTGTTTATTTAGTGAGCAGAAAGGGGGCGTGCTTGGGCTGGTACACCCATGGCTGGTTGCCAACCAGCTAGGACAGGGCCTGCCACGAGCTAGTTGGAGGGGCGATAATTGGGTGCGAGTTGAGTGGTTCTCTGTTTTACCCGGAGCGGATCGGGCTCAGCGTCAGCGCGATATTCAAGCTTTACGTTGAACCAAACTAAACCAGTTGCCGGAGTTGTCTATCCCCATCGCTTCGATGCCATACAGCTGTTCAGTCGGTGGCTGGACAAACTCTACCCCTTTGGCTACCAGCTCCTCGTAAGTTCTTTGGCAGTTTTCAGTTTCGAAAACCCCTGCTCCAAAGGCACCTTCCTTGATTAAGCTGCGTATTTTTTCGGCAGCGTCTTGGCTGAACATCGGCCCTTCTTTGGGTTCTGCTAAGACCAACTGAAGTTGTGAATTAGGCTTCGGATATACCGTTAGCCATCGGAAACCTCCTTCTACTTGCATGTCGTCACCGACCGCAAAACCAAGCTTGTTTTTATAAAAATCAAGCGCTTCGTCCTGATTCAGTACGTATATTGTTGCATGGGCTATGGCAGTGATCATCTAGGTGCTCCTTGTGGTTAGTTCACCTTGAGCTTATCGAAAAACTCAGCACGATATTTCTCCAATATTGCTCACTTTGCTATCTCTTGCCCAAAAAATGGTAGGCAAAACAGGCGGGAATCACCTGCGCGGGAAAGCGAAACGCTTCAGAAGACAAGCTCCAAAGCTTGCGGCGATATAGAGTAGGTGTCATACCCACTTTTTTTAAAAATAATGAAGAAAAGCTGCCAAGGCTTGTGTAACCCACATACTCGCAAACTTCGGAGACGCTAAAGTTTTCTGTAATAAGCATTCTCTTGGCTTGTTCGACTCTCAGCCGAATCAAAAATTCTTTAGGAGTTTCGCCGTAAGTATCCTTGAAAGTACGCAAAAAGTGATAAAGCGACATATTTGAGCACTGTGCTATCGCTGATAAGCTGAGTTCGGCTTGAAAGTGGTCAGCAATATAGTCCCTGCTAGCATTTAATCTTTTTAATTTATAGTTAGCAGTCATAGAGGCTCTCTTGATTCAGTTGAGATGGACTCTGCCCATATAAAGTAGCACTTTGGCCATGCACTCACACTTGAATGGGCTTAAATAGCCCAAGCCTCACGATGACCACTGAGGATTCCACACGACCTCCCACAGATGTTGGTCTGGATCCTGGAAATAGCCCGAGTATCCACCCCAAAAAGTGTCATGGGCAGGCTTGATGATGGTCGCCCCCGCCGCAGCTGCCCTGGCCATGACTGCATCGACCTCTGCTTTTGAGGATACATTGTGGCCCAGCGTCATTTCGGTAGGGCTGGCGGGGCTGACTGCCAGGCCGGTGTCATGGGCGATGCTCTTGCGTGGCCAGAGCGCCAAGCGAAGGCCGGGTTGCAGGTCAATAAATACAACCGCCCCGTACTCGAACTCCTCGCCGACAATGCCTTCTGTCGGAAAACCCAGCCCATCACGATAGAAGCGCAAAGAGGCTGCTAAATTATCCACACCAATAGTGATAACAGTGATGCTTGGTTTCATATTGCTAATAGGTGTCTATGGTTTGTGGGTAGGTCGGGTTTATAACGTTTGAGGTGCTAGGCAGCGACCGAAAGGAGAGAGCTCAGCAGAATGCTGGGCGTCCTCTCGATCTCATTATTAGCCACCGATCTCTCCTTTGAGGGCGGAGTTTGTAAGTTCGGTGGCCACAGATTTGACAAGATCTACAGTCATTTCAATACCCTTAGACGCGAAAACGTTCTTCGTTTTTTTCCAGATGCTATCACTACGGATGCTGTCGAGAAATTCATGGCCGCTCCAAGTAAGACGGCGAAGGAAAAAGCCATGTGGGCCATGATTAATGGTCTTCGACATCTGCCCATCAATCAGACCGGCTTCTAGCAGTAGTTCAGCGTGATAGGAGATTTCAGCAGCGCGTTCAGTGTCAAAGCTCGACAAACTCAGTGTGTCGCCAGGAGAGGAGCACTCCTCCATTTTTGTCAATATTTCTCGAACAATGTCCCAGTTGCGCTTCATATGCAGAGTTCCCGGATGATAATGTCTAACGATAGACAAAAGCGTATTTTTTACTGCCCTGCGAACTAAGTGAGCGACAGTAAAGCGCATTGTTATGCGCTTATATGAATTCACATTCTGATATTCCTGTGTTCTCTGAGCCTGTGAGGAAGCGTACAAATAGTGTGTGCTGGTAGCCTAGTTGCTCTCTAAATGCCCTGAGTTTTGATCGATCCTTGAAGCTTTGTTCTTGGTTCGTGGATTTTTTCACTTCAATAGCTATTAGATTGTCATTAGTCATCCGTCGATGAATGATTATGTCAGGAACAACATTGCGCTCAGAGGCTGAACCGTTTGGCGAAATGGCATAAATTAGGCGTTTTATTTTCTCAATGTCTCGATTGTACTCGCAGTCAACATGGTAGTCTGAAAATGCTTCAGCCAACTTCCTTGCAAGTTGATGAGAGATGGATTGCTCACTAGAGTCGTTTGCTAATAGCTGATGCTGTTCTGTAACGAATTCGTGAAGCAGGGTTTCAAGGTCAATGTCTTGGATTAACACTTTACTCTCCTAGGGGGCATAATGCCGCGCTAAAAGGTGGTCTTGGTTGTCCCGTGGAGACCCGTAAGACTGCAATGTAGTATAGGTTACCGGCACCTGGTATATCCGCTCACATATGTACCATTTTTACGGCGATAGCCACTTACATAATGGCAGTTGGAACCAGATGCACTTGGGTATGCGGACTTTTCGCTAATTTTGCACCGCATATGGCTACTTACATATGTGCCATCTGCCTTGACGTAACTATCAACCCAAGTGCAATTGTTAGCGGCTTTAAAATGTCCAGGAATAGAGTTAGGGCAGTTGTATTCGCTGTCAGATGTGTATTGGCAGCCATATTTTGATGCAGCTGAATGAGGATAAAGTGAGTCATAGTGGCTGGCACACCCTGCAAGAAAAAAGACAAATAAGGCTGAAATCCATATTTTCATTTTATGTCCTATATCATTTTATCCTGTGCATACTTATTTTCTCTGCTAAACGCAATGGAGAAAAGCTAAGTGGTTTAAATAAAATTAGGAAAAACGACTTCAAGACAGACTTTCTTCATTAAAAACGCGCATGCACGTTTTTCTGCAAAACATTACGCATTATCTTGCAGCTCGCTTTCCCTAACGGGTTGATATTCGTCCAGTTTTGCCAAAAATTCCAGATCAAAATAAGCACACTTTGGTAGCAATACACGCACGTTGAAACGTCACCAAACTGTTGGGCCTCTTACATCCTCGCCGAGCTGTACGACGTCAAATTTGTCTGCTCTCTATCTAAAGGATGTGTAGGGTTAGGGGGCTGGCCGCTACGGGCGGTCTGGGTTCGCTCTTAGCTGCTTGATGAGCAGCGTTGAGGATGCCGGACACAGTGCGGAGAACTGAGAGGTTGCTTGAATAGCGCTTGGCGCCTGATGGCGTGTCATTGCATCGTAGCCTCGTCGACGGAAGTAAGCCTCCGCAGTGGTGGTGAGCAGATACATCTGGGCGACACCCTGTTGTGTGGCAAAAGATTCGAGATAGTCAACCAGCTCGCTACCGATACCGGTGTGTCGATACGGCGGCAAGACAGCTAACGAGCGTAGGAGGGCGACTTCATCATAGAGTTCGATTCCCGCGACGGCGACCAGCGACCCTTGCGCCATACCGCAAAAGAATTTGGCCTGGGGTAAGGCATCCAGATCAGCGACGGGAAGCTCGCAGGCGCTGAGTACCTGCTTGAGTGGCTCAATGGAGAGAAGGGGTTTTATTTGCATCGGCAGTAAGCACTTTATGTTGGGTTGATCGGTTCACTCGTTCCCACGCTCCTGCGTGGGAATGCATATAGCATCAATGCTACGCTTTATTCACATACCTAGGTTGCACAAATTTTGGTGAATAGATTCCGCTTTCTGAGCATTATGGCTTTTACACCCTTCCATCAAAGCTGATAAGCACGGTCACTCTTATGTGATGGCAGCTTTTATCCATCCCTAGCCTTGGTATGCCTTCCCACGCAGGGATGTGGGGACGAGCAATAAGCGAATATTCGCTTTCGTTACCTAGCATCGGTATGC
>NZ_JHUZ01000017.1 GCF_000619885.1 Balneatrix alpica DSM 16621
CCCACACGAATTACCTGATCAAATTTTTAAAGAGCATCGAAACGAGGCGCACATCTTACCAGCCTCGATCCCGTTGTCAAGCACCGTTTTTGGCAGTGCTGAGTGATTCGAGAAACCAGGATCACTCTCTTAGCCTGACTGTTTTCGCTGATCACTTCAGACTCTTAAAAATCAAAAAAGTGTTTATTTATCAGTGAGTTATCAGTGCTAAGCTTTCAACCGGAGCCAACGTCGCCGTTGGTGGAGGCGCATTATAGAGATCCCTGACTGAGCGTCAACCCCTTTCTTCAACTTTTGTCCAAAAAGCTTCGAGCCCCTGGCGAATGATATGAAAGAACTCTTCTGATTCATTGACTAATTGGTGATGCGCCTCAGGCAGCCATTGCACTTGCGCCTGCGGAAACAGTGCCCGATAAACAGCGATGTTCGCTTGTGCAGCTACCGTAGTATCTCGCCCTCCTTGAAAAATTTGCACTGGATAAGAGGAAGGGGCTGCCGTCAGCATACTGGGTATCCACTCCAACATGGCACCAATCCAATCCACACTTAAATGACTAGGCTGCAGATAATCGTCGTAAGCCAGAAAGTCGAGAAAGTCACGATCATGGCTGGTGCAGCCAAAGTCTCGTTTGATCTTGCGTAAATAGGGGGAGAGGAAGCGATACAGCCAACGCACCTTTGCGGGCTGATAAGGATAGAGCAGCGGCGCCAACACACTGACTCCGGCAAAGTGCTGTGACATTCGCGGCTCATGCAGTAAAGCATCGAGCAGCATGGCACCGCCAGTACTTTGCCCAACGGCAATACATGGCCCGACCTGGGTAATATCCTGCTGCCACAGCAGTGCAGCTAAAACCTGCTGATATTGCTGAAAACGTTGAATAGATGCCCGCTCGCCACTGGAGAGTCCATGCCCAGGCCAGTCAAAGGCATAAACTTGCCAACCCCGCGCCAACCCCATTTGCAGCAAACGTCCGTAAAGACCGAGGTGATCGGTATAACCCGTCACTATCCAGAGCGCGCCCTTAATTTCACCCACTGGATAGGCGCGATAAAGGTGAATACGTTGGCCTGCTATTGGCAGCCAACCACACTCCACCTGCACGCCGGCCTGCCAGCGCCAGGCATCGAGAGCATAATGGTGCAAATAGCCCTGCAGTAACGGCGATAACTCCGACGCTGAGCATGGATAGGGCGGCAGTTGTTGATGCAAACGCAGCCATAGTGGGATGGGTTGCTGCATAGAGGCCTTAATAAATGCAAAAGGCCCCATCTGGGGCCTTGCAAGCAGCTTAGAGGACCTTAGCGTCCAGCTCACCTTTGGCATAGCGCATGGCCATGTCGTCCAGTGAGATCACTTTGATCTTACTCGCCTGCCCGGCGGTACCAAAGGCTTCATAACGGGCAATACAGATATCACGCATTGCCTTAACGGTTTCCGCCAGGTATTTCCGGGGGTCAAACTCAGCTTTATGTGTCGCCAGGAAGCGGCGCACTGCTCCTGTAGAGGCAAGACGCAGATCTGTGTCGATGTTGACCTTGCGCACACCGTGTTTGATGCCTTCCACAATTTCTTCCACCGGCACGCCGTAAGTTTCAGGAATGGCACCACCGAACTCATTGATGATGGCCAGCCAGTCCTGGGGCACAGAGGAAGATCCATGCATCACCAAGTGAGTGTTGGGGATACGCTTGTGGATTTCTTTAATGCGGTTGATCGCCAGGATGTCGCCGGTAGGGGGACGAGTGAACTTATAAGCACCGTGACTGGTACCGATGGCAATGGCTAGGGCATCCACATTGGTGTCACGCACGAATTGAGCCGCTTCTTCCGGATCAGTAAGTAGCTGGCTGTGGTCCAATACCCCTTCCGCACCGACGCCATCTTCTTCACCGGCCATACCGGTTTCCAAAGATCCCAGGCAACCAATTTCACCTTCTACCGATACGCCACAGGCATGGGCCATTTCCACAGTGCGACGCGTTACATCCACGTTATAGGCATAGTCCGCAGGGGTTTTACCATCTTCACGCAGGGAGCCATCCATCATGACCGAGCTAAAGCCCAACTGAATGGAGCGCTGACAAATTGCCGGAGTCGTACCGTGATCCTGGTGCATCACCACCGGAATATGGGGGAACTCTTCCACCGCAGCCAGAATCAAATGGCGCAGGAAGGGGGCACCCGCGTATTTACGTGCACCAGCCGATGCCTGCACGATCACGGGGGAATCGGTTTTATCCGCCGCTTCCATGATGGCGCGCATCTGTTCTAAGTTGTTGACGTTAAAGGCTGGCACGCCGTAGCCGTATTCGGCGGCGTGGTCCAGCAGTTGACGCATGCTAATCAGAGCCATGTCGCTTTCCTCTTGGGATGGCCGCAGCGCCATCCGGGGTTAAAAGAGTTGAGGTTGCCGAGTCAACCGGCGTTTTGAGCCCGCTCCTGCAGGATCGCAACCGCTGGCAATACTTTTCCTTCCACAAACTCCAGGAAAGCACCGCCACCGGTGGAAATATAGGAAATCTTGTCGCTCACTGCGTACTTATCAATCGCAGCCAGGGTGTCGCCACCCCCAGCAATGGAGAATGCCGAGGACTCGGCAATCGCCAATGACAGGATTTTGGTACCCTCACCAAACTGATCAAATTCAAACACCCCTACCGGGCCATTCCACATGATGGTCTGCGCAGATTTCAACAATTCAGCCAGATGCGCAGCAGTCTGCGGGCCAATATCAAGAATCATGTCATCTTCCGCTACGTCATCTGCCGCTTTAATCGTTGCCTCAGCCGTTGCCGCAAACTCTTTTGCCACTACCACGTCCACCGGCAGAGGAATGCTGACCTTTTCCATCAGCGCTTTGGCGGTATCCACCAAGTCTGCCTCATACAGGGATTTACCTACAGGCTTGCCAGCGGCAGCGAGGAAGGTATTAGCAATACCGCCACCCACGATCAGCTGGTCACACACCTGGCTGAGGGAGTTAAGTACATCCAGCTTGGTTGAGACTTTAGAACCACCCACAATGGCTGCCATCGGCTTGGCGGGCTGCAACAACGCCTTACCCAATGCATCCAGCTCTGCTGCCAGTAGGGGGCCAGCGCAAGCGATAGGCGCATACTTCGCCACGCCATGGGTAGAGGCCTGGGCACGATGGGCGGTACCAAAGGCATCCATCACAAACACATCGCACAATGCGGCCATCTGCTTGGCCAGCTCGTCATTGTTCTTACCTTCACCCTGGTTAAAGCGAACGTTTTCAAACAGTACCAGCTCACCATCCTGCAACGCGAAGCCACCTTGCAGCCAGTCCCGAATCACCGGCACTGCACGTCCCAGTAGCTTACCCAGGTGAGCAGCCACCGGTGCCAGTGAACTCGCCTCATCAAACACCCCTTCCTCAGGACGCCCCAGGTGTGACATGACCATAACCTTGGCACCTTGCTCCAGCGCCAGTTTCAGGGTTGGCAGAGCCGCCTGGATGCGCGCATCACTGCTTACCTTACCGTCTTTCACTGGCACATTGAGGTCTTCACGGATCAGAACCCGCTTACCGGCCAGATTCAGATCAGTCATCTTGATTACGTTCATGGCTGTATTCCACCCAGATTGTTCAGGAGTCGCTAAGAGTTAACCAGGTCTTGGCCACATCGAGCATGCGATTGGCAAAACCCCATTCGTTATCGAACCAACACAGCAATTTAACCATGCGCTCGCCACTGACCCGGGTTTGGGTCGCATCGACAATGCCGGAGCGCACATCATGGTTGAAATCCACCGAAGCATGGGGCTCTTCACTGTAGCCGAGCAGCCCCATCAAGGGTTCACTACTGGCCGCCTGGCGCAGTAATGCATTAACCTCGGCAACCGAGGTTTTACGTTTAACGTTAATCGTCATGTCCATCACGGACACATTGATCGTCGGCACCCGCATCGCCAGACACTGAAAACGCCCCGATAAATGAGGTAACAAACGATCAATCCCCTTGGCCAAGCCAGTATCCACCGGAATGATGGAACTGAGAGCGCTGCGGGTCAGACGTAGATCGGTATTGTGGTACGCATCAATCACCGGTTGATCATTCATAGCGGAGTGAATGGTTGTCGTCACCCCACACTCAATCCCTAATACCTCATCCAGCAGGCTTAATACGGGTACCACTGAATTCGTGGTGCAGGAGGCGGCTGAGACGATACGATGATGGGCAGCCAAGTGTTGATGGTTAATGCCATAGACAATAGTGGCGTCGACATCGGCTGCAGCGGGTTGGGAAAATAACAGGCGTTTAGCGCCACTACGCAGGTGTAGCTCCGCCTGTGCCCGGTCACTAAAAGAGCCGGAGCACTCTAACAGCAAATCGATACCCAACTCCTGCCAGGGTAACTGGGTAGGGTCAGGCTGATTAAGCACACGGATGCGATCATTCTTAATGCAGAGGTAGTCCCCCTCATGACCGACCGGCAGCGGGAAACGCCCATGGGTGGTGTCATAACGGGTCAGGTAGGTGACGGTGTCGATATCCGACAACTCGTTCAACGCCACCACTTCAAAGTATTGACGGTAATTACCTTCATAGAGGGCACGCAGCACACACTGCCCTATTCGCCCATACCCATTGATCGCAAGCCGAAAGGCCATAGCCATCCTACCAGGTGCTAGCTGTTTGCATGCAAAAGGCGGCCGTAGCCGCCTTTTATCCTTCAGGGTTACAGCAGAGAGTTAACCGCCTCTACTACCTTCTCCACGGTCAAGCCGAAGTGCTTATAAAGCTCTCCAGCAGGGGCCGATTCACCAAAGGTAGTCATGCCGATAATCTTGCCGTTTAAACCTACATACTTGTACCAGTAGTCGGCATGAGCAGCCTCGACTGCTACCCGTGCCGATACTGCCGCAGGCAACACCGCCTCACGATAGGCAGCGTCCTGGCGCTCAAAGACATCTGTTGAAGGCATGGACACCACTCGCACCTTTTTGCCTTCATTGCTCAGCTGCTCAGCTGCCTGCATCGCCAGATCCACTTCTGAGCCCGTGGCAATCAGGATAGCCTGGGGCTGACCATCACAGTCACGCAGGATGTAACCGCCCTTGGCCACATTGGCCAACTGCACATCATTACGGTTCATATAAGGCAGGTTTTGGCGTGAGAACACCAACGCACTAGGACCATCCACACGTTGCAACGCTACCTTCCAGGCAACCGCTGACTCAACCGTATCGCAAGGACGCCATACATCCAGATTGGGTGTGTGGCGCATGTTGGCCAGCTGTTCAATCGGCTGATGGGTAGGACCATCTTCACCCAAACCAATGGAGTCGTGGGTGTAGACAAACAGCACACGCTGCTTCATCAACGCTGCCATACGCACCGCATTACGGGCATATTCCATGAACACCAGGAAGGTCGCGCCATAGGGGATAAAACCACCATGCAGGGCCAGACCATTCATAATGGCGCTCATGCCGAACTCACGTACGCCGTAATAGAGGTAGTTACCGCTGGCATCATCAGCACTGATGCCTTTACAGCCCTTCCACAGGGTCAGGTTAGAACCCGCCAGGTCAGCAGAGCCACCCAGCAGTTCCGGCAACAGCGGACCATAGGCGTTCAAGGCATTCTGAGAAGCTTTACGGGAGGCAATGGTTTCCGCCTTGTCGTGGCAAGCACGAATATAAGCATCAGCCTTATCCTGGAAGTCCGCCGGTAATTCGCCACTGATACGACGTACCAGCTCCGCCGCCAGTTCAGGGTACTTGGCCTGATAACGGGCTAACTGATCATTCCACTGGTTTTCCAGCTGGGTGCCACGCTCTTTTGCATCCCATTTGGCATAGATATCCGCCGGTACATCGAAGGGAGCATGGTGCCAACCCAAGGCCTCACGAGTCAGGGCGATTTCATCATCTCCCAGGGGCGCACCGTGGCATTCTTCTTTGCCCTGCTTGTTGGGCGAGCCAAAACCGATGATGGTTTTGCAGACGATCAGACTGGGCTTATCAGTCTCTTTACGCGCTTCTTTGATGGCTTCTTTGATCGCCTTGGGATCATGACCATCAACATCCTTCACCACGTGCCAGCCATAGGCCTTAAAACGCTTGGCGGTGTCGTCAGTAAACCACCCTTCTACTTCACCATCGATGGAAATGCCATTGTCATCATAGAAGGCAATCAGCTTACCCAGGCCCAGGGTACCGGCCAGTGAACACACCTCATGGGAAATCCCTTCCATCAAGCAGCCATCACCGAGGAAGGTATAGGTGTAATGATCCACCAACTCAAAACCTTCACGATTAAACTGCGCCGCCAAGGTCTTCTCAGCAATCGCCATCCCGACTGCGTTAGCAATACCCTGCCCCAAAGGACCCGTGGTGGTTTCTACCCCAGGGCAATAGCCATATTCCGGGTGACCTGCTGTTTTAGCATGCAGCTGGCGGAAGTTTTGCAAATCTTCGATAGAGACATCATAGCCAGTCAGGTGCAACAGGCTGTAAATCAACATGGAACCGTGGCCATTAGACAGTACAAAACGGTCACGATTAAACCACTGCGGATTGGCAGGGTTATGTTGCAGGAAGTCGTTCCAGAGCACCTCGGCAATATCCGCCATGCCCATAGGGGCACCAGGATGGCCGGACTTGGCTTTTTGCACCGCATCCATACTCAGCGCGCGGATGGCATTGGCTAGCTCTTTACGAGAAGGCATTATCAGTCTCCCGGGGGCGTGTTCAGTGAACCCAAAAAATGAAAGGCGATATTGTCGCGTCCTCGCCTCCTAACTGCAATGGCGAACGACCATTTTGCCCGCATTTGAGCAACTCTCGCGTTTTTTCATGGTCACATCCCGACCGCAAAGGTATAATGCCGCTCTTCTGCCGACTTGGCAGCATTCACACGGCCCCATAAAGGCCCGTAATTAAGTCACTGCTCCCCCCGATTACCTAGGGTGGGGTATTCAATTATGAGGCTAATCTCGCTATGAGCAGCTACCGCATTTTTACCTCTGAATCTGTGTCTGAAGGTCATCCGGATAAAATCGCAGACCAGATTTCCGATGCCGTCCTCGACGCCATCCTCAGTCAAGACAAGTTCGCCCGCGTGGCCTGTGAAACCCTGGTAAAAACCGGTGTTGCCATCGTCGCAGGGGAAATCTCCACCTCAGCCTGGGTTGATCTGGAAGACCTGGTGCGCAAAGTGATTTGCGATATTGGTTACACCTCTTCCGATGTCGGTTTCGATGGTGCCACCTGCGGCATTATCAATATCATCGGCAAGCAGTCCGTCGACATTGCCCAAGGGGTTGACCGCTCCAAGCCGGAAGATCAAGGCGCTGGTGATCAGGGCCTAATGTTCGGCTACGCCAGCAGCGAAACCGATGTGCTGATGCCCGCTCCCATTACCTTCTCTCACCGTTTGGTCGAGCGTCAGGCGGAAGCACGCAAGTCCGGCTTATTGCCCTGGCTGCGCCCGGATGCCAAAAGCCAGGTCACCTGCCGCTACGAAAACGGTAAGGTGGTCGGTATTGACGCCATCGTGCTCTCCACCCAGCACAACCCCGATGTGAAATTGGTCGACCTGCGTGAAGCCGTGATGGAACTGATTATCAAGCACGTGATCCCCGCCGAGCTGATCAGCAAGGACACCCAATTCCACATCAACCCCACCGGCAACTTTGTCATCGGTGGCCCAGTTGGTGACTGTGGTTTAACTGGCCGTAAAATCATCGTCGATACCTATGGCGGCATGGCCCGTCATGGCGGCGGCGCCTTCTCCGGCAAAGACCCCTCCAAGGTGGATCGCTCTGCCGCCTATGCTGGTCGCTATGTCGCGAAAAACATCGTTGCCGCCGGCCTGGCGGAGCAGTGTGAGATTCAGGTGTCCTACGCCATCGGCGTAGCTCAGCCCACCTCCATCTCACTGAACACCTTCGGTACCGGTAAAATTAGCGATGACAAGATCATCGAACTGGTGCGTCGCCACTTTGATCTGCGCCCCTATGCCATCACTACTATGCTGGACCTGCTCCACCCGATGTATCAGCCGACTGCCGCCTATGGCCACTTCGGTCGCAACCCCTATGAAATGACCGTGAATGGCGAAACCTTCACAGCCTTCAGCTGGGAAAAGACCGATAAAGCAGAGGCTCTACGTGCGGATGCGGGCATCTAAGCAAAACGCTTAGCCCTACAACAAAAAAGCTCCCTCGGGAGCTTTTTTGCATTCTAACGGCTCAATTCAGTGCTGATGTACAACAAGGACAACGGGTGGCTTTAAGCGGAATCGCACTAAAACAAAAACCACACTCTTTCGTAGTAGGGGCGGGGGCGGGCTGCGCCTCTTCCTGTCGACGCAGTTTATTCATGCTCTTAATCAGCATAAAAAGCGCGAAGGCGACAATGGTAAAGCTAATCACCGAGTTGATGAACAAGCCAAGATTCAACGTCACCGCACCCGCTTCCTTAGCGGCTGCCAGGGTGGCATAGGTAGCGCCTTCGGTTGCTGGCTTTAACAAAATAAAGAGGTCAGAAAAATCCACCCCGCCTAACAACAAACCAATAGGGGGCATGATGACATCATCCACCATGCTCTTCACAATGGTGCCAAAGGCCCCACCAATGATGATCCCCACCGCCATGTCCACCACATTGCCACGCATGGCAAAATCTCTAAATTCCTTCAACATACCTCTGGCTCCTTCTTAAGTGTGCTAAGCGCCCCCCAAGTCTAGGCAAGACTGGCACATTTCACCCTGTCCAATTCGCTCCAAGCCTGCCAAAGAGCCTCGCTTCAACGTCGTTGGCCCTGCTGGCTTCCCTGTGCTTTGTGGTAGCATAGCCCGGCAATTTGTCAGTCACAGAGTGAGCCCATGCGTATTCCCCGCCTGTATGAGCCCGATGTCCACCAGCCTGGTCAACAATTTCACCTCAACGACAACGCATTCCAGCATGCGGTCAAAGCGTTGCGCATGCAGAACGGCCAGTCCCTGGAGTTAATTAATGGACGGGATAACGGCTACTACGCCGCCACCCTGTTGGAAGTGAGTAAAAAGCAGGCGCTCATCGAGGTCCACAGTTTTCACCCACTCGATAACGAATCCCCCTTGCGGGTGCATCTTGGCCAAAGCCTATCGCGCGGTGAGCGGATGGACTATGCCATTCAAAAAGCCACTGAACTCGGCGTCGCCACCATCACCCCACTATTTAGTGAGCGTTGTGAAGTCAAACTCAATGCCGAACGCCAGGATAAACGCCAACAACATTGGCAACAGGTTGTCATTAGCGCCTGTGAACAGTGTTTGCGCCCCCTCATCCCGCCGGTACAGAGTCCACAAAATTTGGCGGACTGGTGCGCCAGTGTAGAAGCAGAGCTAAAGCTGGTGTTGCACCACCGCACCCCTGCCCGCTTAAGTAGCCTGGCTAAGCCTGCCTCTGTTGCGCTCTTGATTGGCCCGGAGGGCGGCCTCAGTGAGGCCGAAATCGAGCTGGCCGAACAACACGGCTTTATTGCTATGGCACTGGGCCCGCGGGTGCTGCGTACTGAAACCGCTCCAGTGGCGGCGTTAAGTATTCTGCAGCACTTGTGGGGAGACGCCTGAGCCCTCATCTTAGCCCGAGGCCCAATCTGCTGGGCCTGACTTTGTTACCCAGCCCCCGAAGGAGCCCGAATATGTCAGCTGTACGCCTCGGTATCGTGATGGACCCTATTGCCGCCATCAACTACAAAAAAGACAGCTCGCTGGCCATGCTATTGGCCGCACAAAAACGTGGCTGGGAACTCTGGTATATGGAGCAGCGCGATCTCTACTCACGCGATGGCCAGGCCTGCGCCATGATGCGCCCGCTGCAAGTTCAGGCTGATGCCAACCAATGGTTCCAGCTAGGTGACAGCCAAAGCCGTCCCTTGGCTGATCTCAACATCATTCTGATGCGCAAAGATCCACCCTTTGATAACGAATATATCTACAGCACCTATCTGCTTGAGCAGGCAGAACAGGCCGGCACCCTGGTAGTCAATAAGCCGCAGAGCCTGCGCGATTGTAATGAGAAGTACTTTGCCACTCTATTCCCCCAATGCACCCCACCGGTACTGGTCAGTCGCCGTCCCGATTTACTGAAGGACTTCCTCGCCGAACATCAGGATGTCATCTACAAGCCCCTCGATGGCATGGGCGGCAGTGCCATTTTCCGCGTACGCCAGGGCGACCCTAACCTGAATGTGATTCTGGAAACCCTGACCCAATTCGGCCAGCAGCAGATCATGGCACAACGCTTTATCCCCGCCATTAGTGAAGGAGATAAGCGCATTCTGGTAATCGATGGAGTCGCCGTCGACTACTGCCTGGCACGCATTCCAGCCCAGGGAGAAACCCGCGGTAATCTGGCTGCCGGTGGCCGAGGAGAAGGCCGACCGCTGAGTGATCGCGACCGCTGGATCGTGGAACAGGTGGCTCCCAGCCTCAAAGCCAAAGGCTTAATTTTTGTTGGCCTGGATGTCATCGGTGACTACCTCACTGAGATCAACGTCACCAGCCCTACCTGTATCCGCGAGCTGGATAGTCAGTTTGGTTTAGACATCGGTGGGCAACTGATGGACTGTCTGGCCGCCAAGATAGGCCATTAAGGGAAGCATGATGGCAAGCAGTTGGGCCAGCCTTAGCCAGCAACGCTTTAGCTATGCCTTAGCCATTGCTCTGCTGACCCACGGCGCCATTATTTTAGGTGTGGCGATTGCACCGCCGGAGCCCACCCAGGTTCGACAAAATACCCTGGAAGTCACCCTGGCGGTGTATCAAAGCCAGCAAGCGCCAGAGCAGGCCGACTTTATTGCCCAACATGATCAGCAAGGCAGTGGCGATCAAGAAGACAAGACCCGCCTCAGCACCCTGGAAAAGGCCGACTTGGCAGATCGCCGCATTCAAGAACTGGCGGCACGGGAAGTGGCGCCCAGCCATCCGCAACCCCTGGTCGACGAGCCCATCCTGGCAGAACCCAGCACCACCCCGAGCCCCGAGCCCCCCCAACCCGAGCCCAAACAAGCGGCTCCCGCTGTGAAGCAGGTAGTCGCCAAAGAGGCCAAAAGCCAAGTTAAGGAAGCAGCCAAACCCACCCCGAGCAAGCCCGCCAAGCAAGCTCCACCTCCCGCACCAGCAAGCGGCCCTTCATTAATGGCACGCAGTCTAGAAATTGCTAGCCTGGAGGCTTCCCTCGACATCATGCGGCAGGAATACGCCAAACGCCCCCGTAAACGCACCCTGGATGCCAACTCCACCAAGCGTAGCGAGGATGCGTTTTATCTGAATGCCTGGAAAGACAAGATCCAACAGGTGGGCAATCTGCATTATCCTCAAGCCGCCCGCCAGCAGGGGCTGTATGGCAAACTGCGTCTACTCGTGGTCTTGCGTCCCGATGGCAGCGTGAAGGAAATTCAGCTACTGCAATCATCCGGTCATCCACTATTGGATGATGCAGCCCGCCAGATCGTGCGTCTGGCATCGCCCTTTGCCCCCTTCCCCCCGCAAATGAAAAACGAGGTGGATGAGCTAGAAATTATCCGCACCTGGGTGTTTGAAAAGAATCGTACTCTATATTGAGTCAGCCGCTTGCCTGCCACACTCAGCTAGCATGGCAGACACCACAGCCTTACAGCATTTGCACGACTTCCAAGCCAAGGTGGTAGCTCAGATTGGCCTGAGCCTGACAACGCACCACCTTGGTTTTCGCCTGAAGAGGAGGTACCGCCTGATTAGTCGAATCCAAACGCACCTCAAGTTCAGTCCCTAACTCAAAGGGAATCGGCACCTCTACTCCCATGCCCGTCGCGCTTAAATCCAAGCACTTGCCCCGTAACGGTTCCGCGCCAGGGCTGCTCCACAGCCGAACATCAGCGTTAATCATCATGCGGTAGAAATTACGTCGATCATCGGGACCCAACATAGATACCTTCCTCGTGACTGAAGCCTCATGACCACGCCCTATGGCGAACAAAATCACTTAGCTATGCGGCGACTCCTTAACTATAGAGCGCCGGAGACTATGCCTCCACTTCATAATGGCGCCCAGCCCTATGTTAAAGCCCTACCAAGGGTAATGCGGTGGTGGTTTTAATGGAGTCCAACACTACCGTAGAACGTATGTGCGTTACCCCAGGAATGGTCATTAACTCTTCCATCAGAAAGTTAGAAAACGCTTTCAGATCACTAACCACCACCCGTAACAAATAATCATCATCTCCTGTGACGGAATAACACTCCAGGATTTGCGATTTACGCTGTACCGCCTGATGAAAAGCCCGAGCCGGGTTCTCTCCATGCTTTTCCAGGGTGACGGAGACAAACGCCAGCACCCCCAGCCCCAAACGATCAGCATTGAGCTGAGCGACCCAGGCACGGATCACCCCCAACTCCTGCAATCGTTGCAAGCGCCTGGAACATTGCGAAGGAGACAAATTCACCCGCTCTGACAATTGCGCCTGGGACAATCGCCCGTCCTGCTGTAGCGCCTCCAACAGACGGATATCATAAGCATCCAAACTAACTGCACTATTCATGCACAAAACCCCAATAGCATGCATAAAATTTACGAAAACTTAGCAGCTAGCGTTCGAATTTGCACAATTTTTGCGCGTATGCCGCCCTATAATCATTGTTATCTACTTGACCAGGATCAAGGCAGCAGCCTGCGCCCTTGCCACCAGGATAACAATAACAGGAGGCCCTTATGACGCTCTCTCGCCACAGCAGCATGATTACCGAACTCAACCCCATGGGTACCGATGGTTTTGAGTTTGTCGAGTACACCGCCACTGATGTTGCCGCGCTACGCCAACTATTTGAAGGTTTGGGCTTTGTGGCCGTTGCCCGTCACCGTTCCAAGGACGTTACCCTCTATCGCCAGGGTGATATCAACTTCATCATCAATGCCGAGCCCGACTCCTTCGCCCAGCAGTTTGCCCGTGCCCACGGCCCCAGCGCTTGCGCTATGGCCTTCCGCGTTGCCGATGCTGCCTACGCCTACCAACGTGCCCTGGAACTCGGTGCCACCCCCGCACCTACCCGCGTAGGGCCAATGGAGCTAAATATCCCAGCGATTGAAGGGATCGGCGGTTCCATCATCTATCTGGTTGATCGCTATGGCAGCCATGGCAGCATCTACGATATTGACTTCGTCCCATTAGAGGGCGTCGATCAGCATCCCAAGGGCGTCGGCTTAACCTACATCGACCACCTCACCCATAACGTATACCGTGGCAACATGGATAAGTGGGCAGACTTCTATGAGCGCCTGTTTAACTTCAAAGAGATTCGTTACTTCGATATTGAAGGTAAGCTGACTGGGCTGAAATCAAAGGCCATGACCAGCCCCTGCGGCAAGATTCGTATTCCTATTAACGAGTCTGCCGATGACAAGAGCCAGATCGAAGAATACCTACAGGAATACAAAGGGGAAGGTATTCAACATATCGCCCTGGGCAGCGATGACATCTACGTCACCGTGGAGAAGCTCAAAGCCGATGGGGTGAAATTCATGACCCCACCACCCGACACCTACTATGAAATGCTGGATGAGCGCCTGCCTGGCCATGGTGAAGACGTAGCACGTCTGCAACGCAATGCCATCCTAATGGACGGCGCCCCCACCGAAGACGGTGGCCGCTTGCTGCAAATCTTCACCGAAACCGTGATTGGCCCCATCTTCTTTGAGCTGATCCAACGCAAAGGCGATGAGGGCTTTGGCGAAGGTAACTTCCGTGCCCTGTTCGAATCAATGGAGCGTGATCAGGTTCGTCGCGGCGTCTTGCAGGATAAGTAATCACCTCGCCTCCCTGCCCTGCAGGGAGGCATCCTCCTCTGCTACCTTTGTTTAATTCTGGTAACCGACCCTGTACAGACAGCCGCTTCTGCTTCTATCTTGAAGAGCATTCATGAGCCCAGTGCTCAAGCAGAGGACAAGGTTGTAATGCAGCTTCATCTCATGAGTTGGCCAGAAGTCGCCAACTACCTTAGTCAACGCCAGGATATCCTGATCCCTATTGGCTCCACCGAACAACACGGTCCTATGGGCTTAATCGGTACCGATGCCATCTGCCCGGAGGCCATTGCCAACGCCGCAGCGGCCGAACTGGGCTGCATTGTTGGCCCCACCATCAACGTCGGTATGGCTCAGCATCACCTCGCTTTTCCTGGCACCATTGCCCTACGCCCCAGCACTCTGATCGCCTATTTACAGGACTACGTTAACTCCCTGGCGCTGGCCGGCTTTACTCACTTTTACTTCTTCAATGGTCATGGCGGCAACATCCCCAGTGTCGAAGCCGCCTTCAGTGAAATCTATGCCGAACGCAGCTATCAACGCCAAGGGCCGAGCGGTCAGGTACGCTGCAAGCTAGGTAACTGGTTTCGCCTGCCAGAGGTCGCGGCCCTGGCTAGCCAACTTTACGGCGATAAAGAAGGGAATCACGCTACCCCTTCTGAGATCGCCTTAACCCAATTTGTCTACCCCCACGCCATCAAGCAGGCAGAACTCGCCCCCATTCATGCCACTGCCCGCTACGCCACCGACAGTCGTGATTTCCGTGCGCTGTTCCCGGATGGACGCATGGGCGCTGACTCGGCGCTGGCCAGTCCGCAAGCGGGGGAACAATTTTTACGCCTTGGCGTCCAAGGACTGATCCGCGAATACAACGCCTTTGTGCATCACCCCTGAGGGGCCAATCACACTGAGGTAGGGCATGCATCCGCACACGCAACAGCTTTTCTGGCAACCCGATACAGTGCCTGGCTTTGAGCATACCCGGCTCGCCCGTAGCGAGCAGGGTACAGCCATCGACAGCCTGGTCATCGTGTCGCTGCAGGCAGAGGTCCTTCATCTGCGCTATCAGGCTTTCTATGATGCCAAGTTGCAATTACGCTCCCTGCGCCTGCAAGGCCTGAATCATATGCTGGAGCTTAGCCTGAGTGGCGATGGCCACGGTTTTTGGCGCGATCGACAAGGGCAACGCCTCGGACTATTAGATGGTTGCCTGGATGTACTCTTTGATTTTTCTCCCAACGGTCATCAGCTTCTACTCTGGCGTCAACAGCAACACCCCTCCACTTCGCCCTTTAACACCCTCAACGTCAACGCCCTGGGCCATCTTAAAGCCTGTAAAACCCAGCTCCAGCAAGTTTCTGAGCACAGTTGGCAATTACAGCGGGACGATCAGCAACAACAACTCAGTGTCGACCAAGCACAGCAGTTACTAACCCTGCAACCAGGCTGGCAACGGGTGTTGCCCCCTGAAACCTCTCCTCTTTTCTCTCCAAGCTAAAACAGCCGCAGGTAAGGACTACCCACTGGATGCTGCCAGTTTGAGGTCGCATCCAGGCAGTAGCCTCCCTGAATGCGTCCCCAGCTTGCGCCATCTGCAGCAGCAACCATACTTAGTGCATGCAAACCGAGACCCTGACTGATCTGCGCGACCATTTCCTGATCGCCATGCCCAACATGAAGGATCCCCACTTTGCCCGAACCGTTACCTACGTTTGTGACTTCGGCGAACAGGGGGCGATGGGGCTGATTATCAATCGGCCACTGGACATGCATCTGGACGAAATTCTGCTCCACCTGGAAGTGGAACAGGCAGGCCCGCTCGTGCGTAATCCACCGGTATTTATTGGTGGCCCAGTCAAAAATGAACGGGGTTTCGTGCTGCATCGCTATGATGATCGCCTGTGGCAATCCTCCTACCTGCTCAACGACGAACTCTGCCTCACCACCTCTGTTGATATTCTCGAAGCCATTGCCGTCGGCCAGGGCCCGGAAGATTTTCTTATCACCCTCGGGTATGCTGGCTGGTCCGAGGGCCAGCTTGAGCAGGAGCTGACCGACAACGTCTGGCTGACCTGTCCTGCCGACTATCGCATCCTGTTCAATACGCCCATAGAGCAACGCCTGCAGGCTGCGGCCGCTACCCTAGGGGTAGACCTCAGCCTACTATCATCACTTGCTGGACATGGCTGACACCTTACCTGAACCCTTTAGCGTGCTGGGTTTCGACTTCGGCACCAAACGTTATGGCTTGGCCTATGGCCAAAGTCTGACTGGCACCTCCTCCGCTCTACCACCAATTAATGCCCGCGACGGTATCCCCGACTGGGAAGAATTAGGTAGAATAATCGCCCACTGGCAGCCCGACGCGCTGGTAGTGGGAATCCCCCTGAATATGGATGGCAGCGTCAGCGAAATGTCGCGCCGGGCGCGTAAATTCGCCAACCGTCTGCATGCCCGCTATCAGTTGCCCTGCTATCTGATGGATGAACGCCTCTCTTCCCATGAGGCCAAACACATCCACCAGCAACGCGGAGGCAGCAGTCACTATCGAAAAGACCCCGTTGACAGTCTGGCCGCCCAGTTGATTGTGGAAAGCTGGCTCAGTGATGGCCGGCGTATTCCCTCCCATACCCCATTGGAGGAACTCTAATGTCATCGGCACCCATGCCTGTGGACGGCTTGCTCGACAAACTCAGGGTTGAGCTGAAATGCCTGCTGGAAGAAAAATCCATTAGTCAGCCTGTAATGATCGGCATCCGCACTGGCGGAGTCTGGATCGCGGAGCGGCTACACCAGGCACTGGCATTAGAGGGCCAAGTCGGGGTGTTGGATATCAGCTTTTACCGTGACGACTTTACCCGCATAGGCCTGCATCCCCGGGTGCAACCCTCGTCCCTGCCCTTCGCCCTGGAAGATCAACACATCATCCTGGTCGACGATGTCATTATGAGTGGCCGCACCATTCGCGCCGCCCTCAATGAACTGTTCGATTATGGCCGTCCGGCCTCCGTGACCCTGGTCACCCTGTTTGACATTGGCCAACGCGAATTACCGTTACAGCCAGATCTGGTTGGGCAACGCCTGCAGTTGGAGCCCGAACAACAGATCAAACTGACCGGCCCCACCCCGCTGGGCCTGGAGATTATCAGTAAAGCCCCCTCACTCTAGTCGGAACCCTTTGCCATGAGCCATTCTGCGCCCCATCAACTGCAACTGAATGAGCAGGGCCAGCTCCGCCATTTTTTGACCACGGAAGGTCTGTCGAAAGAGCTCCTTACCGAGATTCTCGACACCGCCGAGTCCTTTATTGACGTGAACAGCCGCTCGGTGAAGAAAGTTCCTCTGCTACGGGGGATTACGGTGGTCAACCTGTTCTTTGAAAACTCCACCCGTACCCGTAGCACCTTTGAACTGGCAGCCCAGCGCCTCTCAGCCGATATTCTCAACCTCAACATCAGCACCTCCGCCACCGCCAAGGGTGAAACCCTGCAAGATACCCTGTGGAACCTGCGCGCCATGGGAGCGGATATGTTTGTGGTACGCCATGCAGATAGCGGCGCGGCACACTTTATTGCCCAGTATGTCACCCCAGATGTCGCCATTATCAATGCTGGTGACGGCCGCCATGCCCACCCCACCCAGGCCATGCTTGACATGCTGACCATTCGCCGGGAAAAAGGCAGTTTTGAGCACCTGAAAGTCGCCATTGTCGGTGATATTCTGCACTCACGAGTGGCCCGCTCCGAAATCCACGCGCTGAAAACCCTGGGGGCCGAAGAAATCCGCCTGATTGGCCCGAAAACCCTGGTACCGGATCATCTTGAAGCACTCGGCACCCATATCTACCGCGACATGAAGCAAGGCCTGAAGGATGTCGATGTCATCGTCACCCTGCGTCTGCAGAAAGAACGGATGGATAAAGCGCTGCTGCCCTCTGAGAGCGAATTCTTCCGTCTCTATGGTCTCAGCACCGACAAGCTTAGCTATGCCAAGCCCGATGCCATCGTCATGCACCCAGGCCCGATCAACCGTGGGGTTGAAATTGAGTCTGCCGTTGCCGATGGCACCCAATCGCGCATTCTCACCCAGGTCAACAATGGTATTGCGGTGCGGATGGCGGTGATGTCGATGGCTATCAGTGGCCAGATGCAAACACTTGAAGGGAGCCAGGGCTAAACATGAGTATGAACATCGTTATTCGTGGTGGCCGGGTAATGGACCCTGCCAGTCAGCTGGACAGCGTCACCGATCTCTATATCAGTGACGGCAAAATTGCCGCGCTGGGCGAGGCTCCGGCTGGCTTTGTCGAAGAACTCAGCCTGGATGCCAGCGGCTTGATTGTCAGCCCCGGCTTTGTCGATCTCTGTGCCCGGGTACGTGAGCCTGGCAACAGTGCCAAGGGCACCATTCGCAGTGAAACCCAGGCCGCTGCCGCCGGGGGCATCACCAGCCTCTGTGTCCCGCCGGACTCCAATCCGATCAATGACTCCACCGCCGTCACCAAACTGATCATGGACAAAGCCCGCCAGGCTGGCTTTGCCAAAATTCTGCCGATTGGCGCCCTCACCAAAGGGCTGGAAGGGGAGCAACTGGCCAATATGCAGGCGCTGGCTGAGGCTGGCTGTATTGCCCTGTCCAATACCCGCCTGCCGATTCGTAACAGCCTGACCCTGATGCGCTGTCTGGAATACGCTGCCACCTTCGACTTGCTGGTGATTTTCCAATCTCAGGATGCCGACCTGGCCAGTGCCGGGGTAATGCACGATGGCGCCACCGCCACCCGCTTAGGCCTATCCGGCATTCCAGAAACTGCAGAAACCATCGCAGTGGCCCGCGATCTGCTGCTGGTCGAGCAGACCGGCGTACGCGCCCACTTTGGCCAACTCTCCACCGCCCGCGCCGTGCAGCTGATTATGGATGCCCGCGCCAAAGGCCTGCGAGTCACCGCAGACGTTGCCGTGCATCACCTACTCTATACCGACACCAAACTGAAGGGGTTCGACAGTCTTTACCACATCAACCCGCCGTTACGTTCCTCAATTGACCGTGCCGGCCTGCGTGAGGCTCTGCTAGGGGGCACCCTGAGCGCCATCTGCTCTGACCATCAACCCCATGATGAAGCCGCCAAGCGTGCGCCCCTAAGCGCCACCGAACCCGGCATCAGCAGTCTGGAAACACTACTACCCCAGGCACTAACCCTGGTGGAGCAGGGGGTACTGGATATGATGCAAATGATCGATAAACTCGCCAGCGGCCCCGCTAAGGTGCTCGGCATCCAAGCGGGTCGCCTCGCCCTGGGTGATGCGGCGGATATCTGCGTCTTTGATCCGAAACAAGAGTGGCTACTCAGCGCCAACCAGATGCACTCCACGGGTAAAAACACACCACTGTTGAAGAAAACTCAAACCGGTAAAGTCCGCTATACCCTGGTGGATGGTGAGCTGGTCTACCAGGCTCATTAAACGCTGCTGCAGGTAGCCCATCTGGGCTACCTGACTTTCCTGACACTCCTGCCAATACCGTCTTAGCTGTAATACCGATAGCCTATTACTGCCATACGGATTACACACTTACCTCCCTAAGATAACTCCAGACCCAACGTAATTTCGGAGGTTTGTATGTCATCACCCGTTGAAGTTCTGGTTCGTTGCACCCGCTCTTATCAACATCAGCCAGGCCAGGTGCACTACCTGCAGGGACTCTATCAACACTTCAACCGGCAAATGCCGCAGGTCAGTGAGATGGACTTTTATCTCCTGGTGCTGGATAACCTGCAACTGCTGAATATTCCTTGCCCCAGCTGGGATAAACAGCAATTGGAAAAGGACGTTAAGCAGCTCAGCCGCTCCTTCCTGAAGATCGCTTAACCTTGATTTTACCTGGGCCTCGCAGCCAGATGGCTGCGTTACTGGCCCCTGATTGCACGCCCTTGCAAATGTCCTGGCCTCTCCCCACAAAGTACTTTCGAGCCTAATCCGTCAACGAGCAGCAGAAGTCACTCAGCCAAGGACGCCACCATGCCACATCGCAACGACCCTCTTCTGCATATCCATGCAAAAGCCCGTTACCTGACGCCGACGGAGTTTAAGCGCTGGGCACTGCAACATGCCTGTGGTCAATTGCAGGCCGATAAAGCCGCCTGGATTGAAGGCGATACTCGTAGTGGCATTCGGGTACATTGCGCCAGTCTGTACCAGCTCAGCCCGCAGTATCCTGATGACTTTCTCTTAAGCCTGGCCCAACGTATTCAGGCACCTTACCTCGAATGGCTACTCAACCATCCAGGCCAGTGTATCCAGCTCAATGCCATCATGCCCTTGGCGGAACTGGGGCAAAGTCCGATCTATCACAGTTTCTATCGCAAACACGGTATTGAAGACGCCGTTGCGATGATCATGCCCAGCGGCGAAACTCCTCTCACCACCTTGCTGATTCTCTATGCCAGCCAAGCACAGTTTGGCCCTGCACATGCGGAGCGTTTACAACTCCTCGGTCATCACTATTGCAGCGCCCTGCAAACCTGTCTGCTGATGAGTTTACTGCGTCTCGGACAACTGCAGCGCATGGATAAACGGGTAGCATTGGTAGATAGCCAAGGCTGCATCCATCAGATGTCAGACGCCTTCCGCCAGACCACCGCCTTACTCAACAAGGAAGATGAGAGCCAGCTTCACCCACAGCTGCAACAACGCCTGCACCTGAAGAACTGGCGCCTAGCTCCCTGGCATTGTCGCTTTCAAGATCTCGGAGATGATCTCTATTTAGTGGAATGTCAGCTAGATGAATTGCCATTAACCCCTGGCGAACGCCAAGTAGCGGTTGAGCTGGCGCGGGGAGCCAGTTACAAGGAGGTCGCCAAAACGCTGCAAATTTCCCCCTCAACTGTCAGCAAGCACGCCAACCACATCTATACCAAACTGCAGATTAAGCACAAAGCCGAGCTGGTCAGGCTGTTTCCCCAGCTTAGCCAGTCTAATAACTAATCAAGCTTGGCAGTTGCGCCAACTCCTGACTCTGATAGTCCGGTTGGCAACGTGCTGGGCAGGGAAGCTGCTGCGGATTCAACCAAAAACTGCGCATACCCGCCGCCGCCGCACCCACCACATCATGTTGATAACTATCACCAACGTAGAGAATCCGCTCAGCTGCACAGCCCGCCGCCTGTTCAATCGCCGCAAAGGCTGCTGCATCGGGTTTCGCCGCCCCAACCTGATCGGCACTGAGGACCCAATCAAAATAATGGGCGATACCGATGGCTTCGAGATTGGCATTGCCGTTAGAAAACACCCCGAGGCAATAACCCAGCTTTTGCAGGCACTGCAACATAGGCTCGGCATCTGCAAACAGGGTCACCTGATTACGTGCCTGGCGGAAGCAGGCAAAAGCCTGCTCTAGCCAAGCCTGCGCTTGCTCCCCCTGATGCCCCAAACGCTCCAGCATCAGGCTAATCACTTGGCGCCGCAGTGCCGTCACGCTATGTACCAGGGTAGGATGCAGGGCACAGACCTCCGCCCGCAGGGCCGGCCACTGCTCAGCGTCAAAGTGTTTGGCAAAGCCAGGCACCAGACGTCCCAGCTCCGCAAACATCGCAGCATTAGCCGCCTCTATCACTGGATCGACCGCCCAGAGGGTGTCGTCCAGGTCAAAACAGACCACATCAAGATTCGGATTTTTTACGGGCGCGGGGATGGGCTTGGTCATATACCTGGGCTAAATGCTGAAAATCGAGATGAGTGTAAATTTGCGTGGTACGGATATCGGCATGGCCGAGTAATTCCTGGACACCGCGCAAATCACCGCTGGACTCCAGCACATGGCTGGCAAATGAGTGGCGCAACTGGTGTGGGTGCAGATGCTCACCACTGACGCGCTTGGCCCAGTGTGCCACCCGCTGCTGAATACTTCTTACCTGTAACCGACGTCCCTGTTGGCTAATAAACAAGGGCCCCTGGGGTTCAGGCTGCCACATTAAGCGCTGCTGCAACCAGGCTTGCAGAGCAACTTTGGCTTTACTGCCAACCGGCACCAGTCGCTGCTTATCCCGCTTACCCTGACGCACCAAGACCATCCCCTGGCTCAGGTCCAGATCACTGACATCCAGCTGCGCCAGCTCATTGACCCGCAACCCACTGGAATACAACAGCTCCAGCATGGCCTTATCACGTATTTGCACTGGCTCTTGTGCCGGGCTATCCAACAGTTGCTGAAGCTGATCCACTCCCCACACCTTCGGCAAAGGCTGATCCAGCTTAGGCCCCTGAATACCCTGTGCGGGGTTATGACTGAGCCAGCCCTGCTGCTGTAGAAAGCGAAAAAAACCACGCCAGCTGGCCAGATAACGTCTTTGGCTACGGGGGTTAAGATCCTTAAATTGGCGCAGACAAGCACGAATGTCGGCCGCTTTCAGTTGATCCCAGCTCAGCTCTTTTTCATTGCACCAGTTAACCAAATGCTGCAAGTCACGCTGGTAAGCCGTTCGAGTATGGGCGGCATAGCCACGCTCAAACTGTAGCCATTGCAGATAGGCTGACAGCCAGTGTTCAGGTGTCGAGTTGCAGGCGCTCATGGAAAATCAAGCGGGGTACGGTCAGGGATAACACCTCCCCAACATAGTCGAGGAACAGCGTGCCCAGACTGGAATGAAATAATTGACGATCATGACTACCCATCGACAGCACCCCCAGGGTCACACCCTGCTCATCAATCAAAGGCACCAGGGCAACGGAGCCGATCTCACTGGCGTGCTGCAAAAACAGATAGCTTTTTTCTTCATCGGACAGTTCGCCACAGACCGCCCAGCGGGAGTCGATCAGGCTGCCAATAATGGTCATTGCCTCTTCCCGTTCGACAAAGCTCACGCCCTGGGCCACCCAACTGGAAGCATCGTCCAATAACAGTAACTGACAACGGTCGGCACGGAGTTCAAAGCAGAGATTACGCTCCAACACCTTGGCTAACTCAGCCAACTTATTGGCACGCAGAATACCTAATACCAGCTTGCGGGTTTTCTCGAAGATCAGGTCATTTTCCCGTGCGGTGTCGATCATTTCCTCCAAACGACTATGGAGGATAGCATTGCGCTCACGCAGTAGTTTCAGCTGACGCTCCACCAACGACACCGCCGGGCCACAATCATGGGGCAGGCGTAAAGACTCCAGCAGATCCGGATGCTCACGGAAAAATTCCTGATGCTGACGCAGGTAAGCGACTACCTGCTCGGCAGTGGGAAAGTCTGCATCCGATAGCGGCTGTGCCTTTCTACTCATATGTGCATTTGCCCCTCGTACACCGTGGTGGCTGGACCCGTCATCCACACCGGATTACCCGGCCCTGTCCATTGAATGCTCAGAGTACCCCCTGGGAGGTGAACTGTCACCTGAGAATCCAGCAAGCCACGTAGTTGCCCTGCCACCACCGCCGCACAGGCGCCGGTACCACAGGCCAGGGTCTCACCGACACCACGTTCAAACACCCGCAAACGAATCTCCCGACGCGAGATCACCTGCATAAAGCCGATATTGGCTTTAGCCGGGAAGCGTTCGTGCTTTTCCAGCAAAGGCCCGAGGGTATGTACAGGGGCCTGCTCCACATCCTTCACCACCAGCACTCCATGGGGATTACCCATCGACACAGCGGAGATTTCATAAAACTCCGTGCCCACTGCAATGCTGTAAGTCGGCGCCTGAATATCCGCCTTAAAGGGCACCTGGGCTGGCACCAACCGAGGTGCCCCCATATCCACCCGCACCTGATTATCCTCGGTAATGTAGAGGTAAATCGGCCCCTTGGCGGTCTCCACTGCGATTTCACGCTTACCGGTTAAACGTTTTTCCCGCACGAAACGGGCAAAGCAACGGGCACCATTGCCACACTGCTCCACCTCTGAACCATCGGCATTAAAGATACGATAGCGAAAATCCATCGCGGGATCAGTAGGCGGCTCCACCACCAGCAACTGGTCAAAGCCCACGCCAAAATGACGATCACCTAATTGCTGTACCAGCTCGGGGGTCAACTTCAAGCGCTGGGTGACTAAGTCCAGCACCATAAAGTCATTGCCCAGACCATGCATTTTATTAAAACGGATCAACATGCATCCTCCGGCAGACAGCTCTCACCCGCCCAGAGTTGGGCCAGGGTTTCCCGCGCCCGTACCAGATGGGCCTGATCGGCGGCCACCATCACCTCCGCCGCACGGGGACGGGTGTTGTAGTTGGACGCCATCACAAAACCATAGGCCCCGGCGGAACGAATGGCCAACAGGTCGCCTTCTTCCAGCACCAGCTCACGCTCTTTACCGAGGAAGTCACCGGTTTCACAGATGGGGCCGACAATATCCCAGCAGCGGGCTTCGCCACTGCGCGGCTGCACCGCCTCAATCGCCTGCCAGGCCGAATACAGCGAGGGGCGAATCAGGTCATTCATGGCCGCATCCACCACAGCAAAGTCTTTATGCTCAGTCGGCTTGAGATAGTTAACCCGGGTCAGCAGTACCCCGGCATTAGCAACAATTGAGCGGCCTGGCTCCATCATCAGTTCCAGTCCGTAGGGACGAATGCGCTCGATCACCTTACCCAGGTAATCCTGTGGCTTGGGCGGCTGCTCATCACGGTAACGCACCCCCAGACCACCACCAATATCGATATGCTTAAGCGCAATCCCCTGCTCAGCCAGAGTATCCACCAGCATCAGCAGACGCTCCAGCGCGTCCAGAAAAGGCTGCTGCTCGGTTAATTGGGAACCGATATGGCAATCCACCCCTTCGATACGCAGATGCGGCAGCTGCGCCGCCTGCTGGTACACCTCCGGTGCCAGGGCAATATCGATGCCGAACTTGTTCTCTTTCAAACCGGTGGAGATATAGGGATGGGTTTTGGCATCCACATCCGGATTAACCCGCAGGGAGATCGGCGCCTGCACCCCCATCTCACCCGCCACCTGATTGAGACGATGCAGTTCCGCAATCGACTCAACATTAAAGCACTTCACTCCCACTTCCAGCGCACGGCGCATCTCTTCGGCGGTTTTACCCACCCCGGAAAACACCACCTTGCTCGCGGTACCACCGGCGGCCAGCACACGTTCCAGCTCCCCCATGGAGACGATATCGAACCCCGCGCCAAGACGCGCCAAAAGATTCAATACTCCCAGGTTGGAATTGGCCTTGACCGCATAACAGATCAAGCCGGGGTAACTGCCCAATGCCTGTTGATAGTCAGCAAAGGCCTGACGAATCGCTCCCTGGGAGTAAACATAGCAAGGAGTACCAAAACGCTCGGCAATTGCACTCAGGGGCAGCTGCTCAACATGGAGCTGGCCATCCTGGAAAGGGAAAAAGTTCATGCTGTCTCTCAGGTTATGATTTTTTTACTGGGTAGTGGTCGCACTCGACGCACTGCTGTCAGGCAAATACAACGGGCCCTTATTGCCGCATCCTGCCAGCAGGGTCAAACTCAGCAATACCAGGGTGGCCAGCTTGCGCATGCCCCGCTCCTTTTGTCGTAAACGAATTTCGGCGATTATAGCGGAGCCCCCGCCCAGACCCAACGCTCTCGGCGCGGAAGATTGATAACCAAGGAGTCCCCATGACCGAATCCGAGTTCCATGATCAGGTAGATGCCACTCTGGAAGCCATCGAAGCCGTACTGGATGATGCCAGCACCGATCTGGATGTTTCCCTCAATGGCGGCGTGCTGACGATTATCTGTGAGAATGGCAGTCGTTTGATTCTGACCCGCCAGACTCCGGTCAAGCAGCTCTGGCTAGCCACCAAGGCAGACGGTATTCACTTCGATTGGGATGGGGAGCAGTGGCGGGATGGCCAAGGCCGAACCCTACAACAGGTGTTCAGCCAGGCATTTACCGAACAAGCAGGGGAAAGCCTGGACTTTTCCCACTGCTAATTCAGCCACTTAGCGAAGCCGCGCGTCAGTCAAGACTGGCAGTGGCTACAGTAAAAGCTGGCCCGCTGCCCCAGCACTAGCTTCTTAATCGGTGTGGCACAGTGGCGGCAGGGTTCGCCACTGCGGCCATACACCTGCAACTGCTGTTGGAAATAGCCCGGTTTACCATCGCCGCCAACAAAGTCGCGTAGGGTAGTGCCGCCTTGGGTGATGGAGCGGTCCAGCACAAACTTGATCGCCTCCACCAACTTGGCATAGCGGGCCTTACTGATCGAGCCCGCTGCGCGGTCAGGTAAAATCCCCGCCATAAACAAGGATTCGCTGGCGTAAATATTGCCTACCCCTACCACCACATGGTTATCCATGATGAAGGTTTTCACCGCCTGACTTTTGCCCTTGGCACACTGATACAGATAGTCCGCATCAAAGTCCGCCGATAGCGGCTCTGGCCCCAACTTGGCCAGCAGCGGATGGGCCAGTGGATCCTCCCCTGCCCACAGCCAGGCGCCAAAACGGCGTGGATCGCAATAGCGCAGCACCTGTCCTGAGCCCAACTCCAACTCGATATGATCGTGCTTCAAACGAGGACTATCCGCCTCAGCTAAGCGCAGGCTGCCGGACATACCCAGGTGTACCAGCAGAGTGCCAGCGCTGGTACCAAGCAGCAGGTATTTAGCCCGCCGCTCCACCCCCAACACCTGCGCCCCTGGCAAGCGTTCGCTCAAGTCACCCGGCACTGGCCAACGCAATTGCTGATGGTGTACCCGTACTGCCTGGATGCGCTGCCCCACCAAGTGTGGGCTCACCCCACGGCGGGTGGTTTCAACCTCAGGCAGTTCTGGCATGACGCTCAGCCAACTCCGCCTTGGCCCGTGCCGCTGCCGCCCGTACCTGGGCAGGCGCCGTGCCACCCAAATGATCACGGGCTGCCACAGACCCTTCCAGGGTCAATACCGCAAACACATCCTGCTCGATGGTGTCTGAAAATTGCTGCAGTTCAGCCAGCGTCATCTGTGACAGGTCTTTCCCCGTCTGCACCCCATAGGCAACAGACTTACCTACCACCTCATGGGCATCACGGAAGGGCATCCCTTTGCGCACCAGGTAATCCGCCAGATCCGTGGCCGTGGCAAAGCCACGCAGCGCAGCTTCACGCATCACTTCACGTTTGGGTTCAATCGCCGGCACCATATCGGCAAAGGCACGCACACAGCCTTTCACCGTGTCGATGCTGTCAAACAGCGGTTCTTTATCTTCCTGGTTGTCCTTGTTGTAGGCCAACGGCTGTGACTTCATCAGGGTCAACAAGGCAATCAAATTGCCATTCACCCGACCGGTCTTCCCCCGTACCAGTTCAGGGACATCCGGGTTTTTCTTCTGCGGCATGATGGAGGAGCCGGTGCAGAAACGATCCGGCAGGTTAACGAAGTTAAACTGGGCTGAAGTCCAGAGCACCAGCTCTTCCGAGGCACGGGACAGGTGCGTCAGCAGCAGGCTGGCGGCTGCACAGAACTCAATGGCAAAGTCACGATCAGACACCGCATCCAGCGAGTTATAAGCAGGACGTTCAAAGCCCAGCAGTTCGGCGGTGTAGTTGCGATCAATCGGATAGGTCGTGCCGGCCAGGGCCGCCGCACCTAATGGCAGAATATTGATACGCTTGCGACAATCCTGCAGACGCTCGTAGTCACGCTGGATCATTTCGTACCAGGCCAACAGATGATGGCCAAAAGTAACTGGCTGCGCCGTTTGCAGATGGGTAAAGCCCGGCATGATGGTGTCGGCTTCACGCTCAGCCAGCTCCACCAGCCCCTGTTGCAGACGACTCAGCTCATCCAGAATGGCGTCCACCTCATCCCGCAGATACAGACGCACATCGGTTGCCACCTGATCATTACGGGAACGACCGGTGTGCAGCTTCTTACCGGCGATACCGATCTTCTTGGTCAGCGCCGCCTCGATGTTCATATGCACATCTTCCAGCGCAACAGACCACTCGAACTGCCCCCGCTCAATCTCAATGCGGATTTCTTCCAGGCCACGGATGATATCGTCACGCTCCTGCTCACTCAGCACTCCGACCTTGGTCAGCATCTTGGCATGGGCGATGGAACCCTGGATATCGTGGCGATACAGGCGCTTGTCAAAATCGACGGAGGCAGTAAAACGGGCCACGAAGGCATCGGTTGGCTCGCTGAAACGGCCACCCCATTGCTGATTGGTCTTATCGGTCATGAGCTTCTCACAGGATTGGCAGAGGGTGCCGGGGTTCACCCGGGGATGGCGGCATTATAAGGGCTGGCAGGGGCAAAGCTCAAAACCCGTCCAACCCTTTTAGCCTAGCGCTTTTTGCCTCCGCGCCCCTGCACTGCTTTAAAACGCGGATTACTTTTGCAGATCACAAAGATACGACCACGACGTTTGACCACCTGACAGTCGGGATGGCGGGTTTTGGCCGTCCGCAATGAGTTCAATACCTGCATCTTATTCTCCCGCCAAACGCTTGCCATAGCGGCGGGCAAAACGCGCACTGCGACCTTCATCATTCAGGGCACGGCGCTGCTCACCGGTATAAACCGGATGGGAGGCAGAGGACACATCAATACGCACCAAGGGGTAACGCTGGCCATCCTGCCAATCGATATGCTCTTTAATCTCTTTACTGTGGGCGAGGGTGGAGCGGATGCGGAAATAGCGATCCGCGTGACTATCGTAAAACACAACAAAATCATACTGGGGATGAATGCCAGGGCGCATGCTAGCTCTCCTTGAGTGCAGCCATTAACGTTACTTCATAACAAATGTTATTGAGTAACATTCTCATTCCCAAGCAAATTTACACTTGCCCCTGTCTATGGCAGCCTGTGCTGACCTTGCCAGCCCTCTTACCCAGGATCGCCCCATGTGGACCCTTCGCCCCGCCACCCCAACCGATCGCCCTTTCCTGTTACAGCTGCGTTTAACCGTCATGGTTCCCCACTGTGAAGCCAGTGGCTTATACCTGAGCCAAGAGGAGCAACAAAGAAGGGTCGATTATCGCTATGACTGTGCACAAGTCATCGAGTATCAAGGCCAGCCCGCCGGCTTACTGAAGCTGGTACAACATCCCGATCATTGGGAGCTGCTGCAACTGCAACTCGCCCCCCTGTGCCAAGGTCAGGGCATCGGCCGGCAAATCCTGCAGCAACTACAACAGCAGGCCCAACTGGCTGGCCTGCCTATTCGCTTAAGCGTGTTGAAAAAGAACCCTGCCCGCCATCTTTATGAGCGCCTGGGCTGGCAAGGCTATGGCGAAGATGAGCATGAGTACTGGTTAAATTGGAGCAGCCCCGCTGCCCCGGACCATGCCCGCCATCAACAGGACTAACGGGGGCGCACCAGGGCAATACTCCGACCGGCCAGGCTCGGCCAGCTCAGTGTTTGTTGACGCTGCTGCAGGGCCTGGATACATGCCTCGGTAGCGGCTAACCAAGGGGCAGGCCGCTGACTGGCCATATCCATGTGCAGTAACAGGGTTTCCATCGCCGCCAACTCCACCCCACTTAAACCGTGCTCCATGGTGAAATACAGCCGCAGCTTTTTCCGGTCCCACTCAAGTAATTGCACCCCTACTTGCAAGGGTTCTCCCTGTGCCACCTCATGCAGGTAATGCACCATACTTTGCAGGGTATAGAGGGATACCTGGTGTTGGGCGCGAAAATCCTCATCCAGACCCAGCTCCCGCATCAATTGATCAATCGCCCGACTAAACACCAGGACATAGCAGGCATCATTCATATGGCCGTTGTAGTCAATCCAGTCCGGCTGAACGGGGCCAGCAAAGACGATAGGTAACAGCGGATTCATCATAGTCCCCCGATGGAAGCGAATGCCTTCATGCTAAGGGGTCGCGGCCCAGACATTTGACTGTACCCGCTGCTTAGGTGTTAATTTCCGACCAATACCCCTCGCTTTCGGAGCCTGCCATGTTTGGCGATCGTCCCGCACAGTCCCCCCAGCTGATCAGTTTTCTGCTGGTGCCAGGTTTTTCCCTGTTTGGCCTGACTTCCATGCTGGACCCCCTGCGCCATGCCAATCGCAGCAGCAATCGTGAGCTTTATCGCTGGCAACTGATTTCCGAACAGGGAGGTAGCGTCCTCAGTAGCGACGAGCTGGAAATCCATACCAGTCACAGCATTCGCGGCCTGCCCCTGTGCGAAACCCTGATTATCTGCGCGGGTGCCGATCCACAGGCCGCCATCACCCCCGGCTTACTCGGTTTTATTCGCCAGCAGGCCAGCCATGGCGCCGACATTGGCTGTCAGGATACCGCGGCCTATCTGGCCGCCGCAGCCGGGGTGTTGAATGGCTATCGCGCCACCCTGCACTGGGAAAACCTCGACAGCACCCGCGAGGCCTTCCCCCATGTGCACTTTGTGCAGGAGCTGCTGGTGGTGGATCGCGGTCGTTTCTCCTGCCCGGGCGCCCTGTCTGGGCTGGATATGATGCTGCATCTGATCCGCACCCAGCACGGTCATGGTCTGGCCACCACCGTCGCGGATGAGCTGATTTACACCCACAAGCGCAGCCACAGCGACCCGCAACGCACCGCAATTCAACAACGTCTGGATAGCCGCAATCCGCGCCTGTTGGAAGCGGTCAAACTGATGGAGCTCAATATTGAAGAGCCCCTGAAGATTGCAGAGATAGCCAGCACCCTGAGCATTTCTGAGCGCGAGCTGGAACGCCTGTTCCAACACTATCTGCAGCAGCCCCCCAATGCCTATTACCGCCAACTGCGCTTGGATCAGGCGCGCTGGATGCTGCAACAAACCAGCGACAGCGTCACCGCCATCTCCGTTGCCTGTGGCTTTGCCTCCCTCTCCCACTTCAGCCGCAGCTACCAGCAGCGCTTTGGCCGCAAACCCAGCCAGGAGCGCTAACCCCAAATGACGCAGATGGCGATGACATAGCCATTTGCGACACTCGCCTGCTCGTATTCGGAAAAAATCAAATAGCCATCGCCAACAGGCAAAAGCTTAAGTGTCAGGGGGGTAGTTTAGTGCTCAAGGCCAGGGCGGAGTGATCGTCCCAGACACCCAGTCCCTGTGCCATTCTGCAATCAAGGCGAGTAACTAGCATGAATCAGGACGTCATTATCACCTGTGCGGTGACCGGCGCGGCCGATACAGCCCACCGCAGCCCCCACGTGCCCGTCACCCCGGAAGAAATCAGCAATGCCGCGATCGAAGCCTGGAATGCCGGCGCCGCCATCGCCCATATTCATGTCCGCGATCCGGCCACCAAGCAGTGTTCCCGCCGCCTCGACCTCTATGCCGAAGTCTGTGAGCGCTTAAGAGCGGCCCAGTGTGATGTGATTATCAACCTCACCGCCGGCATGGGCGGCGATCTCTATATCGGCCCGGAAGACAACCCCACCGCCTTCTGTCCGGAAACAGACCTGGTCGGCGGCCTGGAGCGTCTGCTGCATATCGAGGAACTCAAACCGGAAATCTGCACCCTCGACTGCGGCTCCCTGAATTTCGGCGATAGCAACCTGGTCTATGTCTCCACCCCGGACATGCTCCGCCGCGCCGCCGCCCGCATTCAGCAGTTGGATGTCACCGTTGAGTTGGAGATCTTCGACACCGGCAACCTCTGGTTTGCCCTGCAAATGCGCAAAGAGGGGCTGATTAATGACAATGCCCTGTTCCAGCTGTGTCACGGCATTCCCTGGGGAGCGCCCCCCGAACTGAGCCTGCTCAAGGCGATGGTCGATATGCTCCCCGCCGACAGCCAGTGGACCTCCTTTGCCCTGGGCCGACACCAGCTACCCTGGGCCGCACAATCCGTACTGCTCGGCGGCCATGTGCGGGTTGGCCTGGAGGATAACCTCTACCTGGATAAAGGCGTCTTTGCCACCAATGGCCAATTGGTCGAGCGTGCCGTCAATATCGTCGAAAACCTCGGTGGCCGGGTACTTAGCCCGAGCGAAGCCCGCCAAAAACTACGCCTGCGCGGCAGCCAATAAAGGAGCTTATCCATGTTACGTCCCCTTCCTAGCGCAGTAAAAACCGTTGGGGTGCTCGGTACCGGCGTCATCGGTGGCGCCTGGGCACT
Source organism: Balneatrix alpica DSM 16621 (assembly GCF_000619885.1). Lineage (GTDB taxonomy): Bacteria > Pseudomonadota > Gammaproteobacteria > Pseudomonadales > Balneatricaceae > Balneatrix > Balneatrix alpica. Next base: position 31,808 of record NZ_JHUZ01000017.1, read on the forward strand.
GCACTTCTTACGTATGGGCATGGATGTCGTTGCCTATGACCCCGGTCCCCAGGCAGAAGAAAAACTACTGGCGATGGTCGACCATATCTGGCCCACCATGGTGCAACTGGGCCTGCGTGAAGGCGCCAGCCCTGAACGGCTGCGCTTTGCCAGCAGCCTTGCCCAACTGGCCAACAGTGTGGAAGTGATCCAGGAAAGCACGCCGGAGAACCTCAGTGCCAAGCAGGCCCTCTTTGCCGAACTGGACCGGCTGGCCCCGCCCCAGGTGGTGATTATCTCCAGCACCTCCGGCTTTGCCATGACCACCATGGCCGCTCAGCTGCAACAGCACCCCGAGCGTTTTGTGGTGGGTCACCCCTTTAATCCGCCCTACCTGGTGCCCTTCTGTGAAGTCTGTGGTGGCCAGCGCACCAGCCAGGAGGTGGTGGACTGGACCACCGCCTTCTATGAAGCCATCGAGAAAAAGGTGGCCAAGATGGAACGTGAGCTGCCCGGCTTTATCGGTAATCGTCTGCAGGAAGCACTCTGGCGCGAGGCCCTGCACATGGTGGCCAATAACGAATGTTCGGTGGAGGACATCGACAAAGCCATCGCCTACGGCCCAGGTTTACGCTGGGCCATCATGGGCCACTGTCTGACCTATCACCTCGGTGGCGGGCAGGGCGGCATGGCCCATCTGCTCGATCATTTTGAAGAATCCTTAAAAGAACCCTGGACCCGCCTGGAAGCGCCGGCCCTCACCCCTGCGCTAAAAGAGGCGATGGTCAACGGCTGCCTCAACCAGGCCCAGGGGGCGTCGATTAACGACCTGATCCGCGAGCGCGATGACTGTCTGATCCGCATCATGCAAACCCTCAAGGAATACCGTGAGGAGAAAGGCATCCAGCGCTAAACGCCGCCAGTCAGCGTGCCTCCGCCTGGCACGCTGGCCCTGTCTCTCACCCCATCAGGCTCGACCAAGCGGAGGTTGGTTAGCCCGCCAGGTAGGCATGCCTACCACGGCAATGCTCAGGTCACTAGGTGACAACCTGGTACCCGCAACGGCCCTGCGCGCAGAGATACGTCCGTGACGATTTCACCCGCCAGCGCCCACCCAATAAAAATAAGATAAAGGTAGATACCGATGACGTTGATCCATTCTCACCCAACCAAGCGGTTATGCCGTTCTGCTCACCCCCACAGGGGTGTCAGCCGCCGTGCTAACCGACTCGACGCCAGGGCCACATGGAGACTGCAGCTATGTCATTAAGACACTCTCATTCCGCCAGTGAGCAACGCCTCTTCAAACAGGAGACCCTGACCCAACACGGGCTGTTTAAGGGTATGCACAAGGGCATGACCTTAGCCGCTGCCCTGCTGGTGCTGGCTTTTGTCGTCTTCACCGGCAGCAACCCTGCGCTTGCCGGCAGTCTCTTTGGTGCCGCCCGCAGCTGGATCGAATCCACCTTCGGCTGGTACTACATGATTACCGTGGTGTTTCTGATCCTGATCTGCTCCTACCTGGTCTTGAGTCGCCATGGCAGCATTCGCCTCGGCGACGATGACAGCCAGCCAGAGTTCAGCAACTTTGCCTGGTTCTCGATGCTGTTCTCCGCCGGTATTGGCATCGGCATTCTGTTCTTCGGCGTGGCCGAACCTATCTTCTACCTCGATAACAGCGGAGCCTTTGGCTACCCCAACAATCCCTATGCCGACTTGGCGGGGGCCACGGCGCTTGGTTATGACCGCGCCGTCGATGCCCTAAGGGTCACCTTTTTTCACTGGGGCTTTCATGGCTGGGCCGCCTATGTGATCGTCGGTCTGGCCCTGGCCTACTTCGCTTATCGTAAAAAACTGCCGTTGGCCCTGCGCTCCACCCTCTATCCCTTTATTGGTGAACGCATCTATGGCCCCATCGGCCATGTGGTTGACCTGCTTGGCGTGGTGGGCTGCGTATTTGGTATTGCCACCTCCCTGGGGCTGGGGGTCAGTCAGATGTCCGTGGGTCTGGAGCGCCTGGCAGGCATCGATCCAGGGCTGAATACCCAGCTGGTGCTGATCAGCATCATTACCGTCATTTCCATCTTATCGGCGGTATCCGGCGTACAACGCGGCATCAAGATCATCTCGGAGTGGAACATCATCATCTCCATCCTGGTGATCGGCTACTTCCTGTTTGGTGGCCCCACCGCCTGGCTGTTGGGTATCTTTGCTGACTCCCTGGGTGACTACCTGGTCAACTTTGTGCAGATGGGGCTGTGGTTCCCGGATGAGGAGGGTGCGGCAGCCTGGCAAAACGGCTGGACCGTCTTCTATTGGGGCTGGTGGTTAGCCTGGGCGCCCTTTGTCGGCCTCTTTATTGCCCGCATCTCCCAGGGCCGCACCCTGCGTGAATTTGTCCTCGGTGTCTTGCTGGTGCCCACTCTGGTTATCTTCGTTTGGCTGGGCATCTTCGGCGGTACTGCCCTGTATCAGGAGCTGCATGCCGTCAATGGCCCTGGCAGCGCCGGGATTATTGAACTGGTTAACGCCTGGAACCTGCCCGCGGCGCTCTTTGCCAGCTCCGATGGCATCGCCGGTACCGGCAGCCTCGGCTGGATTTTGTCGGCGCTGATGGTGTTCTTGCTGATGAGCTGGTTTGTCACCTCTTCCGACTCCAGCACCCTGGTGCTGACCACCATCCTCTCCCTGGGTAACGATGAACCTCCGCAGCTGTTCCGGGTGTTCTGGGGCGTCGTTATCGGCCTGGTGGCTGCCGCCTTACTGCTGGCGGGCGGCTTAGGGGCCTTGCAAACCGCGCTGATGGCCGCCGCCCTGCCACTGAGTCTGGTGATTCTGGCGATGACCTGTGCGGTGTTGAAATCCCTCTGGACGGAGGCGCGCCTGCCTCAGTCCACTAAAACTGCCCTACAACCGGAATAGCCCTGATGGCTGAGCGGGGCCACGGCCTCGCTCAGACTCCGGCTCAAACAGGTGACTCTATGCGCGCAAGCGGTCGTTCCCCGCTGCTGGCGGATGAGGATGGCGTCATCACCCTCTCCTTCTTACTGCTACCTGACTACGCCATGGTCTCGCTACTGTCGGCGATTGAGCCCTTACGCATCGCCAACCGCCTCAGTGGCCGCACGCTCTACCGTTGGCAATGTCTGAGTGAAGGCGGGCAGAGCATCCTCGCCAGCAATGGAATGGCGCTGCAACAGCATCTGGATTACCGCCAGGTCGCCACGCCCCGTAACCTGTTCGTCAATGCCAGCTTTTACCCCGAACGCCATGGCCAGGCCGACACCCTGCGCTGGCTACGCCAGCTGCGTCAGCAGCATAGTCTGCTCGGGGCACTGGACACCGGCTGTTATCTGCTCGCCAAGGCAGGGCTCTTGCACGGACGGCGGGTCACCCTGCACTGGGAGGCCGCCCCCATCTTTCAGGCACTGTTTCCACAGGTGCAGGTCACCTCGGAGCTGTATGAGATTGAGCGCAACCTGATCAGCTGCGCTGGCGGTACGGCGGCAACGGATTTGATGCTGCAGCTAATCGAACAGGATTACGGCAGCAGTCTGTGCGCCCAGATTTGCGATCAGCAGATTCGGAGCGGCATGCGCCTGCCCAGCGAACGGCAACGGGCTAACCTGCCACGCCAGCTGTTTATCCAGCATCCCCGCCTGATTCGCGCCCTGGAGCTGATGGAACTCCATCTGCAACACCCACTCTCCCCCGAGATCCTGGCGCAGCGGGCCCACCTGTCGCTACGTCAGTTGGAGCGCCTGTGTCAGCGCTTTTTGCAGTCTTCACCCTCCCAGTATTACCTGGGACTGCGCCTGCAGCGGGCGCAGCAACTGCTACAGCAAAGTGCGCTGCCGGTGGCGGCCATCGCGACGGCGGCTGGTTTTACCAGCGCCTCCCACTTCTGTCGCAGTTATCGCCGCCACTTTGGCCAATCACCGGGCAGCAGCCGTGTCCGGCTTAACCCTGGCGCTCCAGCACCCGAATCCGCGAGAGCAGCTCATCCCGGTCGACATAACAGCCCTGCAAATGACGACGCCCCTGGCGCAGGTCAAAGGCACGACGGGCATGTAACACCCGGCGATTATCAAATACCAGCAGATCCCCTGGGCTGAGGCGATAGAAAAACTGAAAAACAGGCTCACGGGTCAGCGCAATAAAGGTGCGATAGGCGCGGTAGTGGCGCAGGACCTGGTCGGCGGGTAAGTCCAGCGGGCCCCGCAAAAAGTTCGCCAGGCGCACCTCCACCACCTGACCGGCTCGGTTGAGCTGCAATGCCGGTGCGCTGAAGCGGTAATCGGAGTGACGATCCTTGTTATGAAACTCCATCGGCAGACTGCTCAGGGCGGCGAACTCATCGGGATAATGCTCGCGCATGTGCTCAGCAATCCTGAAGCCATCCACCAGGATCGACTCCCCTCCCTCTGCATCATTAGCCAGGCAATGGAGAAACTGCAGGCCCGGTTGCAGCTCCCGGGTGGGGAGGTCGGTATGCAGGGGTAAACGCAGATTAGTGTAGGCGGCGGTATTGGCATCGGGCTTGGCCTGCACATCAAACACCGTGCCGAAGTTGGTTTCACGGATAAAAGAGATGCGGTTGGCCACCTTCAGCAGCGTCCCCGGGGTGGTATCCACCTGCCGCAGCAGCGAGATACCCCAGTCACGCAGCAGACGTAACCAATCCAGCAAGGCGCGGTCATCCTCCATCACCTCGGCATAGTCAAACTCCGGCAGCGCCTCACGGATACTGTCCCTGTCCCAGCTTTGCGCCTGCCACTGTCGGGTTGCCCGCATCGCCTCGGCATAACAGTGCGCCCGCAGCCAGCCTGGATGGTAGCGACTACGGTGGCCATCCTCCCACAAAATGGTCAAATAGCCGTCCTGCAGCTGTGCCTGCTGGGGCTGCAAATCCAGGGGAACATCACAGATTTCAAATAGCTGCTCGCGGGTCAGCGTAGAAACGCACTCGCTACAGGGGCAGTTATCCCGTAGCCACAGATAGTGAAACTCGCTCTGGTGACCATCACTCCACGCAAGCTGCAATGACTGCTGCGCCAGGCTGAGTGACTGCGCCTGATGGTGGCTGGGGTACTGGGCATAACTGGCAATCTCAAAGGTGGTTGGCTGCATCATCTCTCCCTCCGCTGACGTCATGCCAGCTGTTCGACACAGCTTAGAATGCTGCCCCCAGAGAAGAGTGATAAGGAATCGACACCTTATTGAACCCGGACGACAACTCGGTCGCCCGGGGTATCCGCAGCCGTTAAGCCGCTTGCAGCGCCGCCTGGTAACGGCGTTCGACCTCACCCCAGTTCACCACCTGATAGAAAGCAGCGATATAGTCCGGGCGCTTGTTCTGATACTTGAGGTAGTAAGCGTGCTCCCACACATCCAGGCCAAGGATGGGGGTATGGCCATCCATCAAGGGGCTATCCTGATTAGCACTGCTTTCCACCACCAGCTTGCCGGTGCGATCCACGCACAGCCAGGCCCAGCCACTGCCAAAGCGCGTCAGCGCCGCCTGGGTAAAGGCCTGTTGGAAGGCGGCAAAGCCGCCCAACTGTTGTTCGATCGCCTCCGCCAAGCCACCCTGGGGCTGACCACCCCCTTGAGGGCTCATCACCTGCCAGAACAGCGAGTGGTTGGCATGCCCCCCACCGTGATTACGTACCGCCGCCTGGATGCTGTCCGGTAGTTGGTTGATCATCCGCAGGAGTTTTTCCACAGGCAGCTCCGCCAATGCCGGTGCCTGCTCCAGGGCCGCATTCAGGCCATTGACGTAAGTCTGGTGATGACGGCTATGGTGAATCTCCATGGTTTGGGCATCGATATGCGGTTCCAGTGCGGTGTAGGCATAGGGCAAAGCAGGAAGGGTGTGAGTCATAGGCTCCTCGTTTAATGCAGCTCGGTAGTGGCCAAGAACCTGCCTGGATGGGTCTGCTGCAAACAGGCTTCCACTTGGGGATGGGAACCCTGCAGACTAAGAAAGTGCACCAACTCGGTATAAGTGTGGCGACTGTGACGCCAGGCAGCCTGACGCAAAGACGAGGAGTAATCCCGGCACTGACAAGTGTGTAGCAATTGCCAGTGAATCCGACACAGGCAGCGGGCCGCCTGTTCGCTGGCCGCGGTGGCAAGATAGAGATCCGCCAGATTGTGGTGGCTGACCACCAGGGCCGCCACCGCCTCATCGGCGTCCGGCCACTGGGCAAGGCGCTGATCAGCGTAGTCGAGTGCCTGGCGGTAGTAGCGTTCCGCTGCCTGCCACTGGCGGTTAAGGTAGTGTTGATTGCCCTGATCGATCGCTTTACGCCAATCCTGCATGCTGCTGACTCCTCGATTTGCATCGCCGAGCCATATAAACGCAAATAACTCTCATTTGTATAGCAACTTTACACAGTGCTGCCGGCGCCTTCCCCCACCAGCTTGTGCTCCAGCGCGTAACGAGCCAAACCGGCGGCGGTTTGGATGCCGAGTTTCTGTTTGATGTTTTGCCGGTGCGTCTCCACGGTGCGCACGCTGATACTGAGCTGACGGGCGATTTCCTTATTGTTGCGTCCCTCGGCCAACAGGCAGAGCACAGTTTCCTCCCTGGGTGTCAGCACACTGGGAGAGACATCCGCCCCACCTGGCGCCAGGGGTTTACTGAACAACGAGTGGGAGGCACTCTGGCTGAAATAGGCGTTGCCCTGATAGACGGTTTCGATCGCTTTGATCATCTCCTCCGCTGACACATCCTTGAGGATGTAGCCACTGGCGCCATCCTGCATCAGCTGCAGAATATACTCACGGTTATCATGCATGCTGAGAATCAGAATCCGCATCGCCGGGAAACGACGCTGGAATTCCCGCGTCGCCTCCAGGCCATTCATCACCGGCATGCTGACATCCATCAGAATCACCTGGGGCTGCTGCAGAGCGGCCTGCTCCAGCGCCTCCTGGCCATTACCCGCCTGCCCTACTACCTCTATCCCGGCGGCTGCCGCCAGGCGGGCACGGATACCATCCAGCACCAAGGGGTGGTCATCTACTAGCAACACTTTGATTGGCTCAGCCATCTTCGCCCACTCCTTTGCGGTACAAACTCATCGGAAAGCGCGCCTGTACATGGGTGCCATTGCCTGGCTCGGCCTCCAAGCGGAACTCGCCACTGAGCAGTTCCACCCGCTCGCGCATATTGGTCAGGCCGATGCCCTGCTGATTACGACGATCGGCCGGGTCAAAGCCATTACCGTTGTCGTGAATCTCCAGCCAGAAGCTGTCACCGCGCCAGTACATTTGAATCCACACGCGGCTGGCATCCGCGTGTTTCTCGATATTGGTCAGGGCTTCCTGAATCAAGCGGTAGAGGGTGATCTCAATCTCCTCCGGTAACTGTTGTGCCGCCAGGGGGCTATGGTGCTCCACCTGGATATCCGTGCGCTCACTAAACTCGGCCAGCAGACTTTGCAGCGCCTGGTGCAAGCCCAGATCATCCAACACCGTCGGACGCAGATCATGGGAAATACGCCGGACTTCAGTAATCGCTTGCTCCAAACCTTGCTGGCCACGGTTAAGCTCTTCCTGCAAGGGCACTGGACCCAGACCCCGCTGCACCAGCTCCAGACGGAACTTGACCGCCACCAGCAACTGATTAATACCATCGTGCAGTTCGCGGGAAAAACGCCGCCGCTCCGCCACATGAAACTGCACCGACTGCTGCGCCAAACGCCGTAGGCGTTCATCCGCCAGGCGTAGCTCGTGCACATTAAAGGCCACCCCCATCAGGATCACCACAATCACAGTCAGGGCAGTAATCACCAGCACGGTGAAGAAGGTGTTGCGGATATTCAGCTGCACCTGCTTGCGAATATGCGCCACCTCTTCGGCAATATCATCGATATAGAGACCGGTTCCCAGCATCCAGCCCCAACGGGGCAGCTCTATCACGTAACTGAGCTTATCCACCTGCTCTCCCCGGGACGGTTTTTTCCACAGATAGCGGTGGAAGCCACCGCCCTGACGCGCCTCGGCCCACAGATTACGGATGATGAAGTCGCCATTGGCATCCTGCAGATCCAGCAGATTACGCCCCACCAACTCCGGAATAATGGGGTGCACCAGGTTGGTTCCATCGCGGTCATAGACGAAGAAGTAGCCGTCTTCGCCATAGGTCAGATGATGCAGAATCTGCTTGACCCGCTCCTGCGCCTGCGCCTCAGACAGCTCGCTCTGTTGATAGAGGTGCTCGATCGAGGTCAAGGCCAGGCTGACGTAGTGGCGTAGCTCGGTTTTTTTGCTTTCTAGCAGGGTGTCTTCGAAGGTGCGAATTTCCAATTCGCTCAGGGAGTGCACCTGATTGACGGCAATCAGGGTGACACTGGCCGTTAACACCAATAGCGGCAACAGCGCTAACAACAGGATTTTGGCTTTCAGTGACATGATTAAAACAGGCTGGACAGAGTCAATTGTGCAGTTTTTGCACAACCCCTGCGCCCTTGTCCAGCCCTAAATCACTAACTAGGTAGTATTACGGAGAGGCTAGCTCTGCTAATCCGTTAAGCCATAAAACTCCGGCCACAGCATAATGCTGATCAGCACCAGTAACTGCAGCAGGATGAAGGGCACCACTCCACGATAGATATCCATAGTGCTGACCTGACTGGGCGCCACCCCTTTCAGGTAAAAGAGACTGAAACCAAAGGGCGGGGTGAGGAAGGATGCCTGCAGGTTCATCGCAATCAGAATGGCGAACCAGACCATCGGAATCCCCAGAGCCTCCGCCACCGGCGCCAGAATCGGCACGATGATGAAGGAGATCTCGACAAAGTCGATAAAGAAGCCCAGCACCAGGATCACCACCATGGTCATGATCAGGAAGCCCCACTTCTCACCGGGCAGGCTCAGTAGCCACTCTTCCACCAGATGCTCACCACCGGTGTAGCTGAACGCCATCGAGAAGGCGGTCGCCCCCAGCAAAATGGCAAAGACCATCGCCGTCACCTTGACGGTTTCCTGCGCGCTCTGAAACAGCATCTTCCAGGAGAACTGACGATAGATCAGCGCCAGCACCACCGCGCCTATGCCGCCCAAGGCCGAGGACTCCGTCGGCGTCGCGACTCCGGCAAAGATGGAACCCAACACCACCAGAATCAGCACCAGCGGCGGAATAATCGCCTTCAGGGCCGTCATAATCTGCTCCCGGCGGGTGCCTTCATCCTCTTCCACTGGCATCGCCGGGGCCGCCTCAGGCTTCCACCAGGCCAGCACCAGCACATAGGCGATATAGGCAGCAATCAACATCAAACCCGGACCCAGGGCGGCGTGGAACAGGTCCCCCACCGGAATCCCCATCACATCCCCCAGGATAATCAGGATGATCGAGGGCGGAATAATCTGCCCCAGGGTGCCGGACGCGCAGATGGTGCCGCAGGCCAAACGCTTGTCATAGCGGTACTTCAGCATCACCGGCAGGGAAATCAAACCCATTGCCACCACACTGGCGCCGACCACTCCGGTCGAGGCCGCCAGCAGCGCTCCCACCAGGATGGTGGAAATCGCCAGTCCACCCCGCACGCCACCAAACAGCTTACCCATCGACTCCAGCAGCTGCTCCGCCAAGCGGGTTTTTTGCAGCACGATGCCCATGAAGATAAACAGCGGCACCGCCATCATCACGGTATTTTCCATGATGCTCTGAATACGGAAGGGCATAAAAGCAAACATTTCCGGGCCTTCTGCCCAGAGCCCAAACAGTAAGGCCACCCCGCCGAAGGTAAAGGCCACCGGGAAGCCCAAGAGCAGCATCAGCAATGCCACCACAAACATAATAATGCCGATCATGACAGTGACTCCTTCGCCTGCTTCTGCTTCGGCCGCAGCCCCAGAATCACATTGAGGGAGCTAAGAATCAGCCCCACACCCGCCACCGCCATCAGGGTAAAAGACAGGGGAATGGTGGCCTTGATCACCCAACGGGCCGGCAAACCACCGGGATCACCGCTGGTTTCACCCAGGGCATAGGCCTCTTTGGCAAAGTCCACCCCGTACCAGGCCACCAACAGGCAGAAAGGCAACAACAGCACCAGGGTGCCGGCAATATCAATCCAAGCCTGAGCCTTATCGCTCAAGCGCTCATAAATCAGATCCACCCGCACATGGCCACCGGCCTGCAGGGCATAGGGTACACCCAGCAAAAACACCGTGGCATGCAGGTGCCACTCCAGCTCCTGCAGGGCGATGGAGACGTTATTGAACAGGTAGCGGGTAATGACGTCGTAAAAGACATTCAGCAACATCAGCAGAAACAGCAGCGCAGACAACCAACCCAGCCATTTGACCAAGCCGTTGACGCCCTGCTCCAGGCGCAACAGGGGATGCATGGGGAAATACCTCTAACGGAAGGGGCCGCCCCCGGCCATCGCGAACATCAACCAGGGGCGGCAGGCAATCAGTTTTGCTGACTGTTCAGATAGGCACGATCAGAGATATCGGTCCACTGACGTACCTGTTGCAGGTAGGCCGACTGGGAGTCGATGATCTCTTTCGCCAGGGGATCGGCGGCAGCATGCTCCGCCAGCAGTTCATCATTCGCCTGACGCATAGCACTCATCACCTCCGCCGGGAAGGTCTTCACCTGCACATCAGGGAACTCCTGCTTCATCTTCACCCAGTTTTCCCCACTGGCATGGGTAGACTGTACGTACATGTCATAGGCCGCGGTGCGCATGGCCACTTTGAGGATCTCCTGCAGGTCAGCAGGCAGCTTCTCCAGGCTGCGCTTGTTCACCAGGAACTGCAGCTCAGTGGCTGGCTCATGCCAACCGGTGTAGTAGTAGGGGGCGATCTTGTGGAAGCCCATACGCAGATCCAGTGACGGCCCGACCCACTCCAGCGCATCAATGGTGCGACGCTCGAGTGAGGTATAGAGCTCACCGGCAGGAATATTGACCGGGTTAGCGCCTAGTTTAGCCAGCACCTCACCCGCAAAGCCTGGGATACGCATTTTCAGGCCCTGCAAGTCAGCAACGGAGTTAATTTCCTTCTGGAACCAGCCACCCATCTGGTTACCGGTATTACCACCAGGGAAAGACAGCAGACCAAAAGGCTCATACACCTTTTGCATCAACTCCATGCCACCGCCGTGGTAAAACCAACCATACTGCTCCTGCGCCAGCATACCGAACGGCATGGTGGTGAAGTACAGCGTATTGGGCACCTTGCCTTTCCAGTAATAGGACGCGGAGTGACCCAGGTCATACTGGCCGGCACGCACCATATCAAATACGCCGAAAGGCGCTTTGTGCTTGTTGGCGGAATCAATGGTGATTTTCAGACGGCCATTGGACATGGTCTCCGCCATTTGCGCCATATTACGCGGGGCATCGCCAAAAATCGGGAAGTTAGACTGCCAGCTCTCGGCCATGGTCAAGCGGTATACTTTCTCCGCCGCCTGCGCCGGGCCAGACAACAGCGCCGCGCAACCCAGCGTCGCCAGAGCAGTCTTGAGGAAAGACAGCTTCATCATTCAGATCACCTCGTTTGTTGTTATTAGCAGCTTGGAGATGATCGCAAGGCCGTGACAACGCGCCTATTCGCAAGAGTACAGAGGGGACTAGGTAAAACACGCAAAATAGCTCAGTAGTTTTACCTAGGTAAGCAGAAGAATAACCCGTTATTTAGTAAACCAGTCCTGCTCAGTTACATCCTCAAATACCACTTTATAATCCTGAATTTTCGCCATGCCCTGCGCCTCCACAACCACGGCATTAATGTCAGCCTTGCTAGCAATGGTGTCACCTGACAGGGTCGAACGTTCCCACACTTTCGCTTTTAAACGGAAAGCGGTGCCTTCCTGGATGATATCGAGACTCTCAATGTCAAAGTTATGATTTTCCGTTTCCAACCACATTTCTTCCGTAAAGGCCTTATATTCCTCTAGACTCAAGGCACCTGTGCCCATCTGCCAATGCTCGGGGGCTTGCAGATGAATACGTACATCGCCCTTAAAGGCATTGAAGTAAGCCGCATCCTCATTCTGCACATGTTCGATCATGCTGTTGAACAGGGTATTCACGGTGGCAGCATCCATAGCTGCCTGAGCCTGGCCAACAAACAGCCATGCAGCGGCGATCACGCAGAGTTTTTTCATCTGTGATTCCTTTAAATTCAACTATTAATTAGGTGATTGAGTAAAAGCCTAAGTCATTTCGACTCAGTTATTTCGACTCAGTGACAGCAGACTGACGTCGCTTTAGCTGCTCTTGTTCCCAGGCCCAGCTAGGTGGTTTGATCAGGTATTTCAGGCTTTGTGACAGACTGTCAGCCTGCCACATGCGCTGAAACAGCTTGGTAAATCCATGAAAAAACACGGTAAAGGGATTAATGGAGTTGATCCGTGGAAAGACCCCGTAGCGCACCGGCTCTTCTTCCTTGGCAAAGGTGCCAAACATTCGATCCCAAATAATCAGGATGCCGGCATAGTTTTTATCCAGATACTGCCGATTGGTGGCATGGTGTACCCGATGATGGGAGGGGGTATTCATGACTGCCTCAACAGGACGTGGCAACTTGCCCACCGCTTCGGTATGCAGCAAAGTCTGGTAAACCTGCACTACTGTCTCGCATAAAAACACCATCGCCGGATGAAAACCCAACATTACTAAGGGTAAATGGAAGGGTAGTGGGAACAAACCATCCAACGGACCGAAGCGATAAGCGACCGATATATTGAAATAGGGCGAGCTATGGTGAACCGTATGAGTAGCCCAACCGATCCCAACGCGATGCAAAAAGCGGTGTTCCCAGTAATAGGCCAAATCCGCCAGAATCAGGCAACCTAGCACGGTCCACCAGCTCATCGGCAGCTGAGTCAGGCTAAAATCGGTATACACCCAGTAAAACAGCCCAGTATAGGCAGCAGCAATCAAGGCCGCGCTCAGCACGATAAAAGCCGCTAAGGTAATAAAGTTGGTCAGGGAATCACCGGCCATGTTCCAGCTCAACTGGCGTTTGAACCCTAGACGAATCAGTTCCAGTACAAAAATCGCCATCGCCAGCAGGAAAAAGCCATCATCAATCCAGACTTCCCAACCCAGCAACTCTTGCTCGCTCAAATAGCCTAATAAGGTTTCCATTAGGGTTGCTCCTGATATAACGCCCACATTTCACTACCGCTCAGGTTGCCCTGGTAATCCACCTGGTGACGCTCTATCACCGCCTTGAGGCCACGCTGATAACTCAATCCACCCCAGGCACTGGCCAGTACACTGGCTTTAGTGGTCGCAGGTACTACCACCTCATACTGCCCTGCCGGTAATTGGGTGGTCGTGGATAATGTGCCGAGCAGGTTGCTCCGATCATAGCCAATCGTCACCATGGCTTTACTAAAGTCGGTATTAAAGCCCTGATAGAGGACAAATATCTGACTTTCCCCAGGCTTAAGGGCCGCATGCAGTAATTTTTGCTCATTGAAGGTGTACCAGAGTTGCTCAATATCACCCAGCGCAATGCGCTGTGACACACCGACCAGCGGAATATTACTCCAGCCTGCAGATACAAGATCCTGACTAGGCTGGCTTGGCTTGGTGGTGACGGGAGCGGGTGAGTTGGCTGGCTTGCTCTGAGCCGGCGGCGTAGGCATCACCCACTGTCCAGCCGACTCCTGCTTCGGCTCGGTTGGATTCAACCACTGCTCAGCACTGCCACCCTCACTTAGCCACTCGCCACCCGCTCCACCTGGTTGCAACCACACGGCTAGCCAGACCAACGCCACAATGGCCGCTGTCCCCAACATATAACGAATCAACGGCATGTTTGACTCCTTAACGCCAATCACTTAACAGGCAGCTCAACGCCACCCCTAACCACAAGGCCATACCTAACCAATAACCCAGTGGTTCCTGCTCACGCAGGAAGGCACGGTGCAACCACACTTCACCGCTGTACAAATCCCAGCCCAACCACAGCAGCAGACTCACTCCAATCAATGTCCACATCATGTTGTCTCCTGACCCAACCACCAGGCGGCCTTGTCGCCATAATTAACGGGCGTCGCCGGATGGGCAAAAAGCTGAGAACCCAGGTAATGGTGAAAATCCGCTACGACTCGCTCCATTTCCACCAGACGCCCACCCTGTGCTAGCTGGCTTTTCATACCCTGTTGCAGGCGCTCACAAATCCACTTGTCCTCAGCAAAAAACTGCTGGGTAAAACTCTGCTCACTTTTACTTTCTCGACCACTGTCCGCGTAGGTCACAAAACCGGATCGAATCAGGCTCTGATCCACTGCTTGCGGCAGTACCTGAATCCACCCCAGACCCTCGCAAGTGAGAATGGCGACAAAGTTAGGGGGTAAGCTCAACAACAGATAGTGCTGGCAATGTTCAGGCATGGCTGTTTGAAAAAGACTCAGCAGGCTTTGGGTGACACCGCTTTTCATCTCGCCACTTGTCAGACTCCAGCTTGACTGTCCCGCCACGTAATAAGCCTGTTTGGTTGGCGTGACCTGCTCAAGGGTGTCCTTATGCACCTTGAACAGGTGGTAGCTCTCCATGGCATTCTCCATGATCAGTTTCCAGTTAGCCTGCCAGGACTCCACCTGGCTGGGACCAACCTGACTCATTTGCGTCAGCTCAAAGGCTTCGACAAAAGGCTCCAGCCCGCTAAAGCGCTGCGCTAGGGTTTCACTGGGCTTACCCAGGTGAACAAATACCAGCCCCTGCCAACTACCCAGCAAGAACTGTGTCAAGCAGTGCTCTTGGTGATCGATATGGGATTTACCCTCCAGCGGAATCCCCTTTAAACCACCATCCAGACCATAGGTCCAGGCATGGTAGGGACATACCAGGTGCTTACTGACTCGGCCAAAACCCGGATCAAGCAGCAGGGTGCCACGATGGCAGCAAAGGTTAGACAGGGCACGTAATTGGCCGTCTGCTCCACGGATCAACACCAACGCTTCACCTGCCAATTCGCAGGCAAAATAATCCCCTGCTTCTGGCAGCTCCCGCTCGGCCAACATGAAGATCCAGTCCTGGCGGAAAATGCGCTGCATTTCCAACTGGTACAAATCCTTGCTATGGCAGGATGCAAAGGGCAACGCCCGCGCATTTTCGGCCGCTAGGGCGGTCACTTCACGGTAAGCATTTAGCTGCTGCAGGGCTGATGTGGTCATGAAAACACCTCAAAACGAGACACGAATGGATCATATATTACAAATATACGAGACACAAGTGATTCATAAATACAGAGTGACTTTGCTATGATGCCTCCAACACGCAACAAGGAGCCTTATCTTGGATGCACGCATCCTAAAATCTCGCAAAGCATTGCTGGATGCCGCTTTGACATTGTTATTGCGGAACCCAGCTGCAAGCCTCAAGGAAATTGCTGAATTTGCCCAGGTAGGACGAGCGACCCTATACCGTCATTTCGATTCACGGGAGAGCCTAGTGCAGGCACTGGCGTTACAGTGTCTTGAAGATGTGGAACGTGTGATTGATCCCATTCGGCGTCAGGCATTAGCCCCTGAACAGATCCTGCGCCAACTGTTTGAAGCACTGATTCCGCTTGGCGACCGCTATCATTTTTTACTGTCACTGTGGGAAGTAGCCGAGCAAGATCCGGCGTTTAAGCGCCTGTATCAGCAACAACTCCAGCGTCTATCGCAATTACTGGATAACGCCAAAGCCACTGGAACGATTCGGCAAGATCTCGATACAGAGTGGCTGGTCACCGCCATTGATAGCCTGCTTTATGCAGCCTGGTGGCAACAGGGGATGCACCCGGGCAAAGCCGATCATTACACCCGCGCATTACTGGTGACCTTATTTGAAGGCATAGGTAACAGACCTGCTTGATGCAGGTATCGGCATCAGCCTCGGACGGCCTCCGTCAAAATGAACTATCAGGATGGCTCCGGCAAAACCGGTGGCGTGCTATCCATATAGGTCAAAAAATAAGCCCACAGTTGATGGGTGCGTTGCTTGGTCAACTCGGTTTGACAGCTAAGGGTCATCAGGCCACGGATCGTCCCTTCACGCCACTGGGTGTACACCGCATCACAGTGAGCGGTCATATAGGCTTGCCAGTCACGCTGAGAACGCTCTATTGCCTGCACCAACTCAGCATCCTCCCCATGGTGGCGAAGACTCGCCTGTAGATACTGGCTTAGCTGTGTCTGGGCATGCTCTAACTCCAGGCCAGCGCACTGATTGATCTGCATAGTCGTGATCGCATTCTGACAATCCACAGAGGTATCTTGCCCTTGGCTGCTCAGCGGCAGTAAAGCGGCAAACCCCATCAAGGTCGCTAAGCCACGGGCCATAGCAGGGCGGATAGATAGGCGCAAAACAAGGACTCCTTCCTGGTTGGACAGTGCAGAACTGCAACAAAGCATCAGCTGACAGCCCCTTACCGCCATTTTCTCTAGGGGCTATAAACACATCACCCCGCACTAGGCGGGGTGATGGGACAAGCAAAGCAAGGGATATCAGGCTTCCATACTGATGCGCAGCTTTTTCATCGCGCTCTTTTCCAGCTGGCGAATACGCTCGGCGGAAACGCCATACTCAGCAGCCAGCTCGTGCAGGGTAGCCTTCTCATCCACCAGCCAACGCCGGTTAAGAATATCGCGACTGCGTTCATCAAGCTGCTGCATGGCCTGCTCAAGCTTGCTGTTGGCATGCTCCTCCCAGTCAGCCTCTTCTAACTGACGGGCGGGGTCAGCACGCTTATCTTCGAGGAAGAAAGCCGGTGCCTGGTAAGCCTTATCGTCATCGTCATCGGTGCCCGCATCAAAGGCCATATCCTGGGCGGTCAGACGCCCCTCCATCTCCCGCACCACCTGTGGATCAACCCCCAGGTCCGCAGCAACGGAGTGAACTTCATCATTGGTAAACCAAGCCAGTTTTTTCTTGGCACTGCGCAGGTTAAAGAACATTTTGCGCTGGGCCTTGGTGGTGGCAATTTTGACGATGCGCCAGTTACGCAGAATAAATTCGTGCATTTCTGCCTTGATCCAGTGCACCGCAAAGGACACCAGACGCACCCCGACATTGGGATCAAAGCGACGCACCGCTTTCATCAAGCCAACGTTGCCTTCCTGAATCAGGTCAGCCTGGGCTAGACCATAGCCGGAATAGCTTTTAGCAATGTGAACAACAAAGCGCAGGTGGGCCAAAACCAGTCGACGAGCGGCCTCAAGATCATTTTGGTAGAACAGGCGCTCGGCCAGCTCACGCTCTTCCTCATGGGTCAGCATGGGAATCGCATGTACTGACTGGATGTAGCCCTCCAGATTACGGCCCGGAGACATCACCTCAGCGGGAAGAAGACTACGACTCATCTCACACCTCATCTCGATACGGAATCAGCCAACAATGGCCAGCTAACTCATGGATTCTGCCCAGCTTGCTGGGTCAGGCGGGCAGCTTATACAGCGCCCTGATTAGAAAGAAGACAAGAGAAAAAAGTTCCGGCCTTGAGGCCTGCTTTTTCACTCTTCTTTCTGTCACCTCCCTCGCAGGAGGGAGCAAATCTTAGCAAAAAGCCTTGAAGCCAGCAAAAAGCTACTCCAGTGCCTGGGGAATTGCAGCAACAAAATGTTTCTAGCGATGGGCCCCATCCCTCCGCCATGAGCACCTTTTAGCGTGGTTGGATGGCGGAAAGATGCCGTCCCACCGCTAAGCCCGCCCCCAGCACGCCCAGCACTGCCGCGCCGCCGAGTAACCATAGCGACGCCTGCCAACCCAGGCCGCGTAATTCAAACTCAGTTTGATACAACTGACCCAGCGCAGACACCGGATCACCCAGCCAGTGCAGACAGAGCGCAATCAAAAGCCAGGCCAGTAACCCGCCCAACAAGCCATACCAAAGGCCGGTATAAAGAAAGGGGCGACGCACATAGGCATCGGTGCCCCCCACCAGCTTAATCACCACGATTTCATCCCGGCGACTTTCAATCGACAAACGAATGGTATTGCCCACTACTAACAACACGGCAATGCCAAACAGGCCAGACAGCGCCACCACCACCCGGCGGGCGATATCCAATAGCGTATGTAAACGCTGCACCCACTCCATATCCAGTTGCGCCACTTCCACCTCCGGCAGCGCCTCCAGCTCCTGCAGCAAACGACTGGCCTCCTGGGGATGGATTTGCCCAGCCGGTTTAAGCACGATCACCGCCGGCAGCGGATTGCTCTCCAGCCCGGCCAGCACATCCGCTAACCCTGATAGCTGCTGAAACTCACGTAGCGCCTGCTCTTTGGAGACATAGCGCACCTCCTGCCAGGCCGGGTCACGGCTCAGTTCATAGGCCAGGGATTCTCCCTGCCCCTGGCTGGCATCATCCGCCAGGTACACCGACATCCGCGTGCTCTGCCCCAGCTCGCCACTGAGTTGCGACACATTCGACAGCACCACATACAGCAACCCAGGTAAGGCCAAAGCAATGGCGATCACCAACAGGGTCATCAGACTGCCGAGGGGTTGGCGCAGCAACTTCGCCAGGCTGGTGGCCGCTTCCTGCCGGTGATGACGCCACCAGGCACGCAGCACATCGCCGCGGCTAACCTGATGACTGACCGCTCCTGCGGTTTGCCGCTCAGCTCGTCGCATCCTGGATCACTCTCCCTTGCTGTAGCGTCAATACCCGATGGTGCATACGGGCAATCAGGCGCAGGTCATGGCTGGCGATCAGCATAGTGACTCCCACCTGATTGAACTGCTCAAATAAACGCATGATTTCTGCCGATAGCTCCGGGTCCAGGTTACCGGTCGGTTCATCCGCCAGAATCAAAGCCGGCTTGTTGACGATGGCACGGGCGATCCCCACCCGTTGCTGCTCCCCGCCAGAGAGAGCAATGGGATTAAGCTTTTCTTTATTCAGCAACCCCACCTTATCCAGTGCTGCCCGTACCCGTCGCGCTTCATCATCACTGTCGTAACCACTGATGCGCAGCGGCAGAGCGACGTTATCAAACACGCTACGGTCAAACAGCAGTTGGTGATTCTGAAACACCACGCCAATCCGCCGGCGCAGATAGGGGATTTGGCTGGCGGGCAGGCGGCTGAGATTTTGCTCACCAATATAGATATGGCCAGTGCTGGGGCGCTCCATCAACATGATCAGCTTGAGTAGAGTACTCTTACCTGCCCCGGAATGACCGGTCAGAAAGGCCAGCTCACCCCGTTTCAGGGTAAAGCTGACACCGCCCAGGGCCTCATGGCCACCGGGGTAACGCTTACTGACCTGATCGAATCTGATCATGCATCCTGCCTGTCAAAGAGGGCGTCGACAAATTCATTGGCCTGGAAGGGGCGCAGATCGTCAATCCCCTCACCCACGCCGATAAAACGAATCGGCAGGCCAAATTGTTTAGCGATGGCGAAGATGATCCCACCCTTGGCGGTGCCATCCAGCTTGGTCAGGGTAATGCCCGATACCCCCACCGCTTCCATAAAGGTTTTCGCCTGAGAAATAGCGTTCTGGCCGGTGCCGGCATCCAACACCAGCATCACCTCATGGGGGGCCTCGGGGTCGAGCTTTTTCATCACTCGCACCACTTTCTCCAATTCCGTCATCAGGTGCTGCTTGTTCTGCAAACGTCCAGCGGTATCGGCGATCAAGACATCGACTCCCCGCGCTTTCGCCGCCTGCAGCGCATCAAACAGCACGGCAGCGCTATCGGCACCGCTTTGCTGAGCAATCACCGGCACCTGGTTGCGCTCCCCCCATACCTGCAATTGCTCCACCGCAGCGGCGCGGAAGGTATCCCCCGCCGCCAGCATCACTTTTTTACCTTCGCCCTGATATTTCTTCGCCAGCTTGCCAATGGTGGTGGTTTTACCCACCCCATTCACCCCGACCATCAAGATCACATAAGGAGACTTGGCTTGCAGTTGTAGCGGCTGTTCAGCCTGCTGCAACAACGCCCGCAGCTCGTCTTTCAAGGCATGATAGAGCGCCTGGGGGTCTTTCAGCTCTTTACGGCTAACACGATCCGTCAGGCGCTGGATGATGTCCTGGGTCGCTTCCATCCCCACATCCGCCAGCAATAACTGGGTTTCCAGTTCTTCTAGCAGGTCATCGTCGATCTGTTTGGCCCCAAGAAAGAGCGAAGCCAGGCCTTCGGTCAGATTCGCTTTGGTGCGGCTCAGGCCTGCTTTAATGCGCTCGAAGAAGCCCAGTTTACCCTTGGGCTTTTCCTGCTCGCGTGGGGCCTCCACCGGGGCAGCGGCGACCACTGAGGGCTCAACCAACGGCTGGGGAGTGTTGACTGGCGCTTGTTCGGCTTCTGCTGCTGCAGTTTCTGCTACTTCGGTTTCTGCTACTTCGGCTGCAGACTGCGCCAGGCTGACCGGTGGATGCTCCTCCTCAGCCGCCGGGCTGGGCTGCTCCGTTAGCGGCTCCACTGCCGCAGGGGCGGGTTGCTCAGCCTGCTCCGGCTCGGCCACGACGGTGGTCTCAACCGCCTGCGGCATTACCTCGACAGTGCTGTCCTGTGCAGACGCTAACGCGCTCTCCTCCTGACTCGGCTCAGCAACAGGTTGCTCTGGCGCAACGGGGGCGGCAGGAGGAGTTGGCTCCGGCTTTTTCTTGCCGAATAAAGAAGATTTCAGTTTATCCCACATGAATAGTTACAATCCCACAGCAGCAGGCAGCGCGCCTGCGAAACAGAAGGGGCTATCTTAAAGGATGGCCACCGCTTTCCCAAGGGTAACAGGATAGAGAAGCAGCCGTGAGCGAGTCAGGCCATCAGCCCCCCTCCGTGAATGTACCCCAGCCCCTGTTTAACCGGCGCTATCTGAAAATCATTATCTGGGTGATTGCCATTGCTGTACTGCTACTTAACTGGTACCAGCAACGCCAGGCCGATAGCTGGCAGCCGCAACATTGGCAGCAAGAGCAAATGGCGGTCTATTGGCTGGAGCAAGATTTACAGCAAAGCGAAGTCTGGACCCTCAGTTATCACCAGGGGGCCGCAGGGGTCGCCGCAGGTTTGGCAACGCTGGCGGAGCGCACGCTGTACCATCACCTCAGCGGCAATAGTCAGGACTGGTTTTTACAACATCAGATCGCCCTGACCAGCCAGCTGGAACAGGACGGCTGGCACCTGAGCCTGCGCCTGCCCAGCACACCGGAGCATCGCCAACTTGCCCTGCAAGGGCTGCAACAGCTGCTACGCCACGATGACCTGCAACCTGCCAGTCTGGCGGCAGCTCAGCAGCGCCTGCTGGCCGAAGCCCATATCAATGCCAACAAAGCCGATCTGTTGGTCAGCCAAGCCAGTCTCGTCAGCCTCTATGGCCATCACCCCTATGGGCTGCCACAGCGGGGCCAGCGTAGCAGCCTGGAGCAGCTGGATGCCGCCCAGGTCAGTCACTTTATCGGTCAGTATTGGCAACAACCGCAACAGCTGCTGCTGTATGGCAGTCTGAGCGAGCGCGAGGCCAAACAGGTGGCGGAGCAGATTCAACAACAGTTCCCCGTCAGCCAACCAAGCGCAGTGGCCCCTCCTGCTGCCGCCGGTTTGCCCCTGAATATGCAACGTCCGCAGCTACAGCAACTGCAGGCCTGGGCCTTACAGATTCCAGTCATGCTTTACCCCCTGGAGACCGACCTGCTCCGCTTCGGCTTAGCGGAGCTGGCCACACAACAGGGTCTCAGCCCCAGCACATTGCCCCTGCCTCCCGCCAGCCTGAGCTGGTACTGGCAGGGGGCACTTGATCACGAGCCACCGAGCTGGCCGCCTGCCAGTCTGAGCCTGCGCCAGTTAGAGGTTGCCCTGCCACAGGTACGCCAGCGCTGGAAAGAACTGGCCGCCCAACCACAGCAGCTTGCCCTGCTGCTGGCGCAAGGCTTACAGCGGGGCTTGCCAAGCGATCTGCTATGGCACTACCAACTCGGCGGTGAGGCTGATTTCAGCCAATTAGAAGACGCCTTAACCACCTTTAGTGACTGGCCCCGCGGCCAGGCCCGACTCAGCCCCTAACAGGCTATCCGGCTGAATGATCTGATGAGGACTCCTATGCGCCAGCGCCCCCGCTCTACTCCCGCCGCCACCGGCCAATTACGTATTATTGGCGGTGAATGGCGCTCCCGCCGCCTGAGCTTTCCCGATTTACCGGGCTTGCGCCCCAGCACAGACCGTGTCCGCGAAACCCTGTTTAACTGGTTAATGAGCTGGGTGCCAGGCAGTACCTGTCTGGATGCCTTCAGCGGCTCCGGCGCCCTGGGCCTGGAAGCTCTGTCACGTGGCGCCCGCTTTGCCACCCTCAATGACCTGGCCACACCGGCCTATCGCCAACTGCAGGCCAACTTACAGCTGCTGCAATGCCAGCATGCCGAAGTCTTGCAACAGGACATGCAGCGCTGGCTGGCACAACCGGCGTTGCGCCAGTACGACCTGGTCTTTCTCGACCCGCCCTTTAACCAGGGCATGCTGCAGCCCTGCGCCGAGCAACTGGAGCAGCAGGGTTGGCTGGCCGATGAGGCCTATATCTATGTTGAACATGAGCGAGACCTGACTCCCACCCTGCCCTCCAGCTGGCGATTACACCGGCAAAAACAGGCGGGACAGGTGAGCTATGCCCTCTATCATCGTCAACTCAGCCCCTAATCGCTGCCGCGCCGAGACTAGCCTTTACATTGTGCGGTGCACCGCTTTGGGCTAGTATCAGGCGGCTTGCGAATACAACAAGAGCGCTTTTGCGGAAAGCCGATATGAATACCGTGATTTATCCAGGCACTTTCGACCCCATCACCAATGGTCATACCGACCTGGTGGAGCGGGCCAGCCGCCTTTTTGAACGTGTGATTGTGGCCGTAGCCGCCAGTCCACGTAAGCGGCCCCTGCTACCTCTGGAGGTGCGTGAAAATTTAGCCCGTCAGGTGACTCAGCATCTACCCAATGTAGAGGTCTGCTCTTTTGATGGTCTGCTCACCGATCTGCTCAAGGCAAAAGGCGCCAATATTATTTTGCGCGGTCTGCGTGCGGTCTCGGATTTCGAATATGAATTCCAGCTCGCCAATATGAACCGGGTACTGGCCCCTCAGGTGGAAAGCATGTTTCTGACCCCTGCCGAGCAGTACTCCTTCATTTCCTCCACCCTAGTGCGGGAAGTGGCCACCCTTAATGGTGAAGTGGGCAAATTCGTCCATCCTGCTGTCGCAGAAGCCTTGCGCAACCATATTCAGAACCTAAATAAACAGGCATAGCAAGCTGAGAACTGCGAGGATTTGCCATGGCTTTGATGATTACTGATGAGTGCATCAATTGCGACGTTTGTGAGCCAGAGTGCCCGAACGAAGCAATTTCCCAGGGAGAGGAAATTTACGAAATCGATCCGAACAAGTGCACCGAGTGTGTAGGCCACTATGACACCCCCCAGTGCGTAGAAGTCTGCCCGGTGGACTGTATTCCCAAGGATCCCGATCACGAGGAAAGCAAAGATCAGCTGTACGACAAGTACATCAAGCTGACTGCCTCCTGATCCACTCGGCCGGAGCCCGCTCCGGCCTTTTCCCGCCGAATGACGAGGTTGTCATGCTGATAATGGATTTTGAGGCCAGCAGCCTGTCCCGTCAGTCTTTTCCGATTGAAATTGCCTGGATTGATACCCAAAGCGGTCAGCGTGATTCTTTTTTGATTGATCCCCGGAGCGCCTCCCACTGGCACGATCTGCAATGGGCCGGACACATTCATGGCATTAGTCTGGAAATGCTGCATCAGCAGGGAATTGGCGTGCTGCAAGCCGCCCAACGTCTTAATCAGGCCCTACAAGGACGGCAAGTATTTTCTGATGCCTCCGACTGGGATGGCCACTGGCTGCATCGCCTTTACGACGCCACCCTGTTGCACCCCAGCTTTGAGCTGAAGGATCTTTACTCCCATCTCGCCCAATACCGTGACTATGACCTGATTGAGCAACTGCAACGCCAATCACGTCCCCATCGGGCACTGGATGATGTGGCCATGATGGCCGAGCTGATTAATAAGCGCTTGCCCCAGGTTTAAACCGCGATTAACGGCGGCGATAAAGCCCCAGCATACAGAGCAGCAGCCCTAACAGCATCAGCAACATACTGCCATTGACCAGGCCACTGTGGCGTGCGCCAAAGGGAATAAAAGGATGATTGGCCTGATGATCACAGACCAATTGTTGATAATCGAAGCTGCCACCGGCATCCAGGCAGGCATCCACCGCCATAAACTCCTGCCAAAAGCTGCCCATCAGCCATAGCATCGGCGCGATTAAAAGCAGCAGCCCCCATTTCAGCATGATGTTAGCAACTCAATCTTCGTCGTCACTGATGCCGATGGCACTGACGCCCTCATTCGCGGCGGTGGTACGCAGCTCATCGACCCAGGCAGCTTCGGCCTGGCGACGGCTTTGCAGCTCCTCGACCAGCCAATCTTCATAGTCCAACTGCTGCACCATCAACTCATGGGTATTGATCAGGCGCACCAGCTCTTCATCGGAGATATCCACCGGCGAGGTAAACTCCACCAGGGCAGCGATACACTCATGGACCACCTGAGCCGCCGATGCCGCATCCGCTGCTTCCTCACCATCCAGGGTTTGTAGCACCGCATTTAACGCCACGCAGGCATCCAGGGCAGCATGGGCACCAAACATATCGAACTCACGTAAGTCCGGGGTCACGCTGTCGAGCTGGTCCAGCATTTCTTCGATATGCATCACCGAACGGCGGCCCGCCAGCTTCTCCCACACCTTGTCGAGAATCCCCCGTACCAGGGCGGCGTCACCAAACTCGGCCACCCGGGCAAAGAGGGCATAGTTAGGGTACAGGCGCTCGGCCATACTGGCTGCGAACAGGGCCAGCTGCCAGCCTTTCAGAGGGGCTAGCTTTTGCTCGAGATCCAGTTGCTGCATGGGGGGCTCCGGGTTAGTTCGTTAGGGCGCTCATTCTACCCTAGCCCCCGTGGAGGGTACAGGCTACTAATTAGCCGGCAAACCATGTAGGGCAGGAGTCGCACTTTCCGGCACGGGGCCATCGGCCTGGGCCACTTGCCACTCCCCCGCCTGCAGGCGTAAAGGCAGCACCCCCGACCAGACCGGCCAATCCCCATCGGCAGCATCATCATTGGGGCCGCCCTGGCGGATCTTGCAGGACCACTCATCCAAGCGCAGCCGGATCACCAGGGTTGCCTGCAGTTCAATGTCCGTCAGCGGCCGCACCACGGCAGCACGCCCCGGCACAATACGATCGACAAAATAGTCCAGACTTTCGCGCTTATGCTCACCCTCTACCCGCTCCGGCTGACCAAATACCACCAGCGAGCGGTAGTTCATGGAATGATTAAAACCCGACTTAGCCAACACCAAGCCATCCAACAAGGTGAAACATACACAGAGCGGCTGCTCCAATGCCTTGGTTAATAAGCCATTACGTGCATGTCCATGCAGATAAAGGTACTCTCCCTGACGCCAATGGGCGGTCGGCAACACCAGCGGATACCCCCCGGCATCAATGCCAAGGTGACAAATCCAGCTTTCATCAATGATGGCCAACGCCTGCTGATAATCCTCTACCTTGCGCTTAGGCCCCCGCTTAATCTGATTACGCCCACTCATGTACTGACTCCTGGCTAAGCAAACAGAACTTGCAAATCGTTACGAAAGACCTGACTATGCAATGATCAATGGCTCCCAAACAGAGCCATTTTTAATCTTTTTATGGAGCCAATATGTCACCGCTGGCCAGTTTGCTACAGCCTGCCGATCCCCAGGGCGGCAGTAAGCCACAGCAACTCTACCAACAACTGAAGCAATTGATTCTGGCCGGACAGATAGCCCAGGGCCAACGCCTGCCCCCCAGCCGGGAACTGGCCAACCACTGGCAGTGTGGCCGCAATACCGTCATCCAGGCTTATGAGCAACTGGCCCAGGATGGCTTTACCCGTGGCCGTATCGGCGCTGGCACCTATGTCTGCCTACCTGAGCCGGACAGCCTGATTGCCGCCCAGCCTGAGCCACAACAGATTACGCCGGTGAAGGGCTTATCACGCCGCGGCCAGCATCTGAGCGCCTACAACCGTAGCCGCGAACCCGCCAGTTTGCTGCTACAGCCAGGCATTCCCGAGCTGCAGCTGTTTCCCTGGGATCAGTGGCGTCAACATCTGAATCGGGTACAACGCCGCCACCCGCAGCGCTTAGCCGGTTATGGTCAGCCCCAGGGTTTGCCCCGCCTGCGCCAGTGCCTGAGCCAATACCTGCAGGAGTCCCGCGGAGTACGCTGCCAGTCAGAGCAGATTCTGATTACCTCCGGTGCCCAGCAGGGCATCAGCATGGTTGCCGCGCTGTTGTTGGATGAAGGTGATCCTGTTTGGATTGAAGACCCGGGTTATCTCGGCGCCCGCTATGGCTTTCAGGCCCAGGGAGCACAGCTTTGCCCGGTACCTGTCGATGAAGAAGGACTGCAGCTCAACCAGGGCCTGGCCCAGCACCCGCTACCCAAGTTGATTTACACCACCCCTTCCCACCAGTACCCCAGCGGCGCCGTACTCTCTTTACCCCGCCGTTTGGCGTTATTGCAGCTGGCGCAAGAGCAGGGCAGCTGGATTCTGGAAGACGACTACGACAGCGAATATCGCTATGACCGCCGCCCGCTTGCCGCCATGCAGGGTTTGGATCAGCACCAGCGGGTGCTGTACCTGGGCACCCTGTCCAAGGTGATGTTTCCTGGTTTGCGTTTGGGTTATCTGGTGCTGCCCGACAGCCTGGTGGAACCCTTCTGTCGCTATCGTTCACTGCTGGATCTGCATCCACCCTTACATCTGCAGGCCGCCCTGGCCGAGTTTATCGAAAGCGGTGGCTTCAGTAGTCATATCCGTCAAATGCGTCAGCTCTACCAACAGCGCCGCGACTATTTCTGGCAACTGGCCAAGCAGCAGCTACGCCCACACCAGCTCGGCCCCTTGCCGGACGCGGGACTGCATGCCTGCCTGCGCCTGAATGGCAATGACCGCATGCTGGTACGTCAGTTGGAACAAGCAGGGCTTGGGGTGCGCGCCCTCAGTGACTATTGCCTGCAACAGCGGCAAAATGGCTTGGTGATGGGCTATGCCGGCTGTAACGAACAGCAACTGGAACAAGGCGTACAGATTTTGGCACAGTATCTGGGTCGTGCCCGCGCTTAGCCAGGTAACCACAGGAGCCACTAGCATGCGTCCACTTTTATTCGTTTCCGCGCTCAGCCTGAGCCTTAGTCTATACAGCCCCCTGGGGCTCGCGGATAAAGATAAAGGAAAGGGCAAACAAGACTGGCAGCCCAGTAGCGAAAGCAGCCAGTCCGGTGTACTCAAAGATATTTTGACTGAAACCGAACGCCAACTGGTATGGCGTATTCTCTATGGCAAAGAGGCGCCCAAAGGCAGCGAGCAGCAAAACCTCAGTCAACACAAGAACAAGGGACTGCCCCCCGGCATTGCCAAAAATCTCGCCCGTGGCAAGCCCTTACCTCCCGGCATTGCCAAACGTTATGACCAAAACACGCTGGCAAAACTACCGCAAAAACCGGGTTATGAGTGGCGTGAGTTAGATGGCCGCGCCATCCTGGTGGAAACCGCGAGTCAGGTGATTGTGGAAGTGATCAGCCGCAATCTGGGCCTCTAACCCAGCACTTAAGCCATCCATGAGCACCGCAGGCGCTGAGTGGCCCATGACCACCACAGCGCCTGCCTGGCTTAACTGCGTAGACGACGGTTCTGCTGCGGCAAGGGGCGGATACGGCCATTCTCATCAATCGCCACCAGCACAAATAGCCCTTCGGTGATCTTGCGAAACTCCGAGCCATCGGGACACTGCGCCCAAACCTCCGCCACGATTTTCATCGATGAATTGCCCGTTTCCACCACCCGGGTATAAAAGCTGAGCAGGGTGCCAACCAAGACCGGTGACATAAAGTCCACCTGGGAAATCGACACCGTGGCAATCCGGCTATGGGCCAGCTTGCCTGCATGAATACTGGCGGCCAAATCCATCTTAGCCACCAGCCAGCCGCCATAAATATCACCAAAGCCATTGGTATCGCTTGGCAAAGCGGGAAATTGCAGACTCAACTCCCCTTCGGGACTGGGGTTCAACTCATCAGAATCCTGGGCGTTCATAATTAGCCTTATTATCGCTATGGGCAGCAAAATGATGGCGCCAGTATAGCCGCTCACGCGCAGCGAAAAAACCGCCAAGCAGCGTCTTTACTGGCTTTGCGCAGACTCAGGTCGCGCTTTTGCAAAAATCTGACGATTGCCAACCCTTGTCACTGAGTTGTCACATTCAACTCCTATAGTGGGCTCCATCAAATTACGCGGCCAGGTACTGACCTGCTGCCCCTTAAACCAGAAGAGCCTGTCACCAGGAGTAAGTAATGAAACTGAAGCAACTCGTAGTCGCGCTGGGCTTCTCCGCCCTCACCTCTACCGCCATGGCTACCGGCGTTGATGCCAGCCTGCCTGACTACCAGAAAGCCAGCGGTGTATCTGGCAACCTGTCCTCTGTTGGTTCCGACACCCTGGCCAACCTGATGACCCTGTGGGCAGAAGAGTTCAAGCGTGCCTACCCCAACGTCAACATCCAGATTCAGGCGGCAGGTTCTTCTACTGCTCCCCCCGCGCTGACTGAAGGCACTTCCAACATGGGGCCGATGAGCCGCAAGATGAAGGATAAAGAGCTGGAAGCCTTCGAAGCCAAATACGGCTACAAGCCCACTGCCATTCCCGTCGCCATCGATGCCCTGGCCGTGTTTGTCCACAAGGACAACCCCGTTAACGGCATGACCATTGCTGACGTGGATGCCATCTTCTCCAGCACCCGTAAGTGCGGCGGCGCTGCTGACGTGACCAAGTGGGGCCAACTGGGCCTGACCGGCACCCTGGCGGAGCAGGATATTCAGCTGTATGGCCGTAACTCAGTATCCGGCACCTACGGTTACTTCAAAGATCACGCCCTGTGTAAGGGTGACTTCAAAAACAACGTTAATGAGCAGCCTGGTTCCGCCTCCGTGGTGCAGTCTGTTTCCACCTCTCTGAACGCCATTGGCTACTCCGGCATCGGTTACAAAACCGCTTCTGTTAAAGCCGTTGCCCTGGCTAAAGAAGAAGGCGGTCAGTTCATCGAAGCGACCATGGAAAACTCCGTCAACGGCACCTACCCGCTGGCTCGTTTCCTCTACGTTTATGTCAACAAGGCCCCCAACCAGCCTCTGGCTCCGCTGGAGCGTGAGTTCATCAAGCTGGTGATGTCCAAGCAAGGCCAGGAAGTGGTCGTCAAAGACGGCTACATCCCCCTGCCCAAGGCTGTGATCGAGAAGACTCTGTCCGCTATCGAGTAAGAGCTTCCCAGGGGTATCCCTCAAGCACCGGCGCTGCCAACAGCGCCGGTGATGTCGTTTATGCCAGGACTGTCATACAAGTGTCATATTGACGGAATAAAGTAGCGGCAGTCTGACTAATTGAACTGATCCCATGAATACACAAGCCCGAGTTTCTCCTCCTGAACTGGATTTTGATACCCCGGCCCTGAGACGCCACCGCCGGGTGCGCGCCCTCAAAGACCGGCTGGCCGAATGGGTCGTTGGCATTGGCGGCATCAGCGTGATTGTGGCCGTGCTGCTGATCTTCTTTTACCTGCTGTATGAAGTTGCGCCCTTGTTTGAAGGGGCAAGCATGGAGCCCTGGCAGCAGAACGAACAGCCTCTGCCCGCTTACCAACTCAGCGAGCTGAAGGGCAAACCCCTGTATCTGACCCTGGAGGAGCAGGCCGAAGTGGCGCTGCAGGTCACCGATCAGGGCGAACTGGCCTTTTTCAGCAGCCAAACCGGCCAATTGCTGAGCCAGCAACAGCTCAATCTCCCTGCCGGGGTAAACATCACCAGCTTTGCCTTACAGTCAGAAAGCAGCCATCAGTTTGCCCTGGGCTTTTCCAATGGCCAGGCACTGGTGATTAAGCACGAATACAAAATCACCTACCCCAACAACAAACGTCTGATCACCCCCCGGATCGAATTCCCCTATGGCGAAACCCCGATCCAGGTGCTCAGTGATGGTCAGGCCATTGAATATCTGGCGGTACGGGATGAAGATCGCGCCCTGGCGCTGGTTGCCAGCCACGGCCAGCAACTGGAGCTGGTGCGTTACAGCAAAGACACCAACTTCATCACCGAAGAAGTCGAACTGACCCGCAACGCCTACAAACTGCCACAAAGCAACCGTGCCCTGCGTGGCATTGAGATTCTGCCCGGTCAGCAATGGGTACTGGTTGGCGAGAGCAATGGCAGCCTCAGCCTGTTCGACATTCGCAATCTGGAACAGCCGCTGCTGGCAGAGCAACTGAATGTCAGCAAGGGTGAAATTACCGAGCTGGAGCTGCTGCTCGGCGGTCAGTCCCTGCTGATTGGCGACACCCTCGGCACCGTCAGCCAGTGGTTCCTGGTACGCGATGATAAGGGCGACTGGCACCTGCAACGTATCCGTGATTTCAAGCGTGATGGCCACAAAGTCGTTACGATTGCCACCGAACACCGCCGCAAAGGCTTTGCTGTCGCCTATGAGGATGGCCTGGTCAGCTTCTATAACACCACCGCAGAAACCAATGTGCTCAATGAACAACTGTTCGAAGCCGGTGCCGCCAAGCTGATCGCCTTTGGTCCCCGTGGTAATGCCCTGCTCAGTCAGAACCAACAGGGCCAGCTGCAACTCTGGAGCGTCTACAACAAGCACCCGGAAGTCTCGCTGAAAAGCCTGTGGGGTAAAGTCTGGTATGAGGGCTATGAAGATCCGCAGTACGTGTGGCAGTCCTCCTCCGCCAGCAATGATTTCGAACCCAAATACAGCCTGATGCCGCTGACCTTCGGCACCCTGAAGGCAGCCTTCTATGCCATGTTACTGGCCATGCCGCTGGCGATCTGTGGCGCCATCTATACCGCTTACTTCATGGCCCCGTCGCTCCGCCGCAAAATCAAACCCTTTATTGAGCTGATGGAAGCCCTGCCCACCGTCATCCTCGGCTTCTTTGCCGGCCTGTTTCTGGCCCCCTTCGTCGAGACCAATCTGACCTTTATCTTTATGGCGCTGCTGCTGGTTCCGGTCGGTATCCTGGCCTTTGCCTTTGCCTGGGCACAGATGCCCTCGGCGATTCGTCATCGCCTGCCGGAAGGCTTCGATGCCCTGCTGTTGATTCCGGTGATCCTGCTGCTGATTTTCGCCATCCTCGGCGTCACCGAGCCGGTGGAAAACAGCTTCTTTGGTGGCGACATGCGCACCTTTATCACCAATGAACTGGGGATTAACTTCGACCAGCGTAACGCCCTGGTGGTTGGCCTGGCGATGGGTTTTGCCGTGATCCCGACCATCTTCTCCATCACCGAAGATGCCATCTTTGGTGTACCCAAATCCCTTACTTATGGCTCCCTGGCCCTGGGTGCCACCCCCTGGCAAACCCTGGTGCGGGTAGTCATGCCCACCGCCTCCCCCGGTATCTTCTCGGCGGTGATGATTGGTCTGGGCCGCGCCGTGGGGGAAACCATGATCGTACTGATGGCCACCGGCAACACCCCGATTATGGATGTGAACATCTTCGAGGGCATGCGTACCCTGGCCGCTAACATTGCGGTGGAAATGCCAGAGTCGGAAGTGGGCTCCTCTCACTACCGCATCCTGTTCCTTGCTGCCCTGGTGCTCTTCGGTTTCACCTTTGTGATGAACACCGCCGCGGAAATCATCCGCCAGCGCCTACGCAAGAAATATGGCTCCCTGTAATTAAGGTAGACGGACAAGATTATGAGCGTGTCATTTAAAGAATGGACTAAATCAGGCGCCCCCTGGGTGTGGCTGAACGCCGGTGCCGTCGCCATCAACGTGCTGATGGTGGTGGCCCTGTTGGGGGTAATCGCCGTGCGCGGCCTGGGTCACTTCTGGCCCGCCGATATTATTCAGGCGCAATACCTCAACGAAGAGGGACAGCCTGAAAATATCATCGGTGAAATCACCAATGACGAATGGGTACCCGCCCAGCGCCTGCGGGATATCGGTGTTGATATTCCCGCCGAGGTGGAAGAAGTCGAACGCTACCTGCTCAAAGTGGGTAACCGCGATGTCTACGGCGGCGACTTCCGCTGGGTACTGGCAGGCAATCTGGAAAATGTACGCCGGCCGGAAATGCTGTTCGCCGCCGAACGGCGCGAGTGGGGTAACTTCTACGGCTACCTGCGTGAAGTGAAAGAAAATGGCCAGGTCGTGGCCAGCTTCCAGGGCACGGATAGCAATGCCGAAGGTGAGCAAGCCTGGAATGAACTGCAAGCCCGCCTGGAGCGCGCCGAAAGCATCCATGCCGACATTTACGCCATCGAAAAACACGAGATTGGCTCGGTTAACTATGAAATTGAACGCCTGCGCCTGAAGGAGCGCCGCCTG
Source organism: Balneatrix alpica DSM 16621 (assembly GCF_000619885.1). Lineage (GTDB taxonomy): Bacteria > Pseudomonadota > Gammaproteobacteria > Pseudomonadales > Balneatricaceae > Balneatrix > Balneatrix alpica. The sequence goes on from NZ_JHUZ01000017.1 coordinate 64,204, forward strand.
CAGCTGGAAGGGCGCAACACCCCCGACCGCCTGGCGGAAATCCAGGCCGAACGCGATGCTTTAAACCGGGATTATGAAGACATGCAGAGCCGCTTAATCAGCCTCTACGAGTCCTTCAACCGCGATAGCATTGTGGCCGAAGCAATGAATGGCCGCATGGTGGAAATCCCCTTGGCGAAAATCGTCCGCGCTTACCGTCCCAATGCCATGCACCTGGGGCAGAAGATCGGCTTTTACGGCGCCAAGATTTGGGAATTCTTGAGCGATGAGCCCCGTGAAGCCAATACCGAAGGCGGTATCTTCCCCGCTATTTTCGGTACCGTGATGATGGTGATCCTGATGTCCGTGATGGTCACCCCCTTTGGTGTGGTGGCCGCAGTTTACCTGCGTGAGTATGCCAAGCAGGGTGCCATCACCCGCATTATCCGCATCGCGGTAAATAACCTGGCCGGGGTGCCCTCAATCGTTTATGGGGTATTTGGTCTGGGCTTCTTTGTCTACTTCCTCGGTAGCCACATTGATGATGCCTTCTTCCCCGAGGCGCTGCCCGCCCCCACGCTGGGCACCCCGGGCCTGCTGTGGGCCTCCCTGACCCTGGCGCTGCTGACAGTACCGGTGGTGATTGTCGCCACCGAAGAAGGCTTAAGCCGTATTCCCCGTGCCGTACGTGAAGGCTCCCTGGCCCTGGGCGCCACCAAGGCGGAAACCCTGTGGCGCGTGGTACTGCCGATGGCCAGCCCTGCGATGATGACCGGGGTGATTCTGGCGGTGGCCCGTGCCGCCGGTGAGGTTGCACCGCTGATGCTGGTAGGGGTGGTCAAGCTTGCCCCCAGCCTGCCGCTGGATGGCAACTATCCCTTTATTCACCTGGATCAAAAGTTTATGCACCTGGGCTTCCATATCTATGACGTCGGCTTCCAGAGCCCCAACGTCGAAGCGGCCCGCCCCCTGGTGTATGCCACTGCCTTCCTGTTGGTGGTGGTGATTGCCCTGCTGAACATGACCGCCGTAGGCATTCGTAACCGCCTGCGTGAAAAGTACAAAGCCCTGGAAATGTAAGCCAGGCCAGCGGCAACCCTTAACCGAATTTTGCCAGGGCCCAGTGGGCCCTTAAGCGAGAAAACGATGAGCGCAATTCAAATTCAAACCGAAGTCAAAGCCAGCAACGGTCTTAATCTGGCCAATGAAACCGCCGCCCTGACCGTGAACGATCTGAAATTGTTCTACGGTGACAAGGAAGCCCTGCACGGCATCAACATGATGATCCCGAAAAACCGGGTGACCGCCTTTATCGGCCCCTCCGGTTGCGGTAAATCCACCCTGCTGCGCTGCTTTAACCGCATGAATGACCTGGTGGATGGCTGCCGTATTCACGGCCAGATTCTGCTGGACGGCCAGAATATTTATGAGCGCAAGGTGGAAGTTGCTGAGCTGCGTCGCCGGGTGGGGATGGTATTCCAAAAGCCCAACCCCTTCCCCAAGAGCATCTACGAAAACGTTGCCTATGGCCTGCGTATCCAGGGCATCAACAAAAAGCGGGTACTGGATGAAACCGTCGAGTGGGCACTGAAATCCGCTGCCCTGTGGGAAGAAGTCAAAGACCGTCTGCATGAATCCGCCCTCGGCCTGTCCGGTGGTCAGCAGCAGCGTCTGGTGATTGCCCGCACCATCGCCGTCAAGCCTGAGGTCCTGTTGCTGGACGAACCGGCCTCCGCCCTGGACCCGATCTCGACCCTGAAAATCGAAGAGCTGATCCACGAGCTGAAAGACCGTTTCACCATCGTCATTGTCACCCACAACATGCAGCAGGCCGCGCGGGTTTCCGACTACACTGCTTTCATGTACATGGGCGACCTGGTGGAGTACGGCCCCACCGACACCCTCTTTACCAACCCCAGCCAGAAAAAGACCGAGGATTACATCACCGGTCGTTACGGCTAAGTTCAGCAGCATTCACAGGGCACTCATACCACTCTGGGGGACAAGATTATGCAAATGCAGGATATGCACTCTGACCACATCTCCGGTCAGTTCAACGCCGATCTGGAAGAAATCCGCAGCAAGCTGCTGGCGATGGGCGGCTTGATTGAAAAACAGGTACAGGATGCCGTCACCGCGCTGGTGGAATCCAACACCGAATTGGCGCAAACCGTGCGTGCCAATGAAAAGCAGGTCAATGCCATGGATGTCAGCATCGAAGAAGCCTGCATCCGTATTATTGCCCGTCGCCAACCCGCCGCCTCCGATCTGCGCTTAGTGGTCTCGGTCTACAAATGCGCCAGCGACCTGGAACGGATGGGGGATGAAGCCAAGCGCATTGCCAAGATGGCCATCAAACTGATGGACGAAGGCCAGGCCCCCCGTGGCTACGTGGAAGTGCGCATGATCGGCAACCACGTACTCGACATGGTGCGCCAGACCCTCACCGCCTTTGCCCGTTATGACCTGGATGCCGCCTACGCCGTCGCCAAGGAAGATCGCCTGGTTGACCAGGAATACAAAACCGCCATGCGCTCACTGGTGACCTATATGATGGAAGACCCGCGCTCCATCTCCAGCGTTATCAACGTTATCTGGGTACTGCGTGCGCTGGAGCGCATCGGTGACCATGCCCGCAATATCGCCCAATACCTGGTGTATCTGGTGAAAGGGGAAGATATTCGTCACACCGGCCTGGAAAACTTCAAAGAAGTGGTGGAGAAAGGTAAAAAAACCTAAGTGCCCATCCTGTTGCTATTAGAGGGTCTACGCCCTACCTTGAATCAGCCCGGCAAGCCCGGGCTGATTCACAGAGGAACCCCCATGGCCAAGCAACATCACTACCAGCTCACCACCGTCTGGACCGGCAACCTCGGCCAGCACACCCAGGACTACCGCTCCTATAGCCGCAACCACGATTACCGTATCGATGGTAAGCCCGTGCTGGCAGCCTCCTCTGACCCAGCTTTTCGCGGTGACCCGCAGCGCCATAATCCGGAAGACCTGCTGCTGGCAGCGGTGTCCGGCTGCCATATGCTGTGGTATCTGCACCTCTGTGCCGAGGCGGGCATTGCCGTGCAAAGCTATGAAGACCAGGCCGAAGGCACCATGCTGCTGGAAGCCGATGGCCGCGGCTATTTCAGCGCCATCACCCTCAAGCCCCAGATCCTACTGGCCAAGGGCGATATCGCCCAAGCTGAGGCGCTGCATGCCCAAGCCCACCATTACTGCTTTATTGCCAATAGTTTGAACTTTGAGGTGCAATGCCACAGCCAGATTCGCCTGGCTTAACAAGCACTGAACCATTGAGCGCCGCCGTTGAGACACAAAAGCTAGTCTCGACGGCATTGCTGACCACAGCTGTCAGTCAAACCAAGCCAGGCACTCAGGCGATAGCGATGCCGGGCAAAGTGACGGTAACCCCACTGCCACAGGGGCGCCAGCCCTGGCAAGGCCAGCACTCGGGCTAAGCTTGTGCGCCCCACCGCACGATAAATCAGCACAAAGGCCGGTACCCCTTGCCAAACTTGCCCCTTCGCATCACGCACATGTAACTGGGCATCTAACGCCGACGACTCCAGACCTTCAGCTGAGGCATCAAAATCCACGGCTTGAATATCTCGCAGCCGCAAGCGCTGTTGCCGATCCTGCTGTGCCAGCCAGGCCATTTCTTTAGCGCACAATGGGCAGGCACCGTCATAAAACACTTCTAATGGATACATACCACACCTCCTGCACCCTGTACGTCTTGGCCGTTCAGCCAGATCTGCAGAGTTTTGCAAAGCCCCTTTACACAGCCTTGACGCTTTTTCTGCGACACTGCTCTTACCCCTTTGGTTCGCTGCCGGTCATCCTATGCATCAGCGTTGACGTATAGCGTCAGGCAGCTCCCTTTCAATCCGCCACTTTCAAACCGCCATTTGCGCTGCCTGGGGGCGGTATGTTCATGAAGCTGCTTAAGCGGCAAGGAAGAGTGTAATGTCTCCTCAATCCAGATGGCTCCAATTCAACCCTTGGCAAGCACTCACCCTTTTCATGGTAGCGCTAGTCACCCTGACCAGTGGCTGTGCCCGTCAGGAAGACAATCCACTGTACGCCCCCTCTGCCCAACTCGCGCCCTATCAGCAGGCCAGTTTCAGCGAGTACGTGCAGCAAACCCAAGCCCACCTGGCGGCCAACCGTGTATTTTTGAGTTCCCATCAGGCCGAAGAAGTCGCCCTTAACAGCCCCTGGCAACGCGCCCCCGCGCAGCCGGCTAAACGTGGCATCTTACTGGTACATGGGTTGGGGGACTCACCCTATTACTTCACTGACCTGGCCGAGCCATTGCTGCAGCAGGGCTTTATCGTGCGTTCCCTGCTGCTGCCCGGCCATGGTACCCGCCCTGCTGATCTGATGTTGCCGCAACTCCAGGATTGGCAGCAGATGCTTGAGCACCAGCTGGCACTGCTACAGCAAGAAGTTGATGAAGTCTGGCTAGGGGGCTATTCCACCGGTGCTAACCTGGTCACCAGTGCCGCCATTCAGCACCCGAACGTTGCGGGGTTGCTGTTATTCTCTCCTGGCTTTGTACCAGGCAGTGCCCTGGTACGTTTCGCCCCGTGGATAAGCTGGGTGATGCCCTGGGCCGATCAGGATCCTGCCTTGAATCCACTGCGCTATGATTCTTTACCCATGCAAGGTGCGGCGCTCTATTACCAAAGTGTTGAGCATGTCCAGCAGCAACTCAAAGAGAAAGGCTACAACAAGCCAACCCTGATGGTGCTCAGCGAAGGGGATTCGGTATTGGATAGCCGGGCAATAGCTCATCTGTTTGATCAGCATTTTAGCCACCCCGCCAGTCAATTGTTGTGGTTGGGTGATAACCCACCGGCACTGCCACGTCTACAGGCGTTCAGCATGAAGTTACCGGAACTGCGGATCAGTCAGGGTTCCCATATGAGTCCGCTGTTCTCGGCAGATAATCCCTACTATGGGCGCCAGGGTAGCCAGCGCATCTGCAATAACGGCCAAAGCCTGGAGGCAGAACAGGCCTGCCAGCAAGGGGCCACCACCTGGTATGGCCCCTGGGGATACCAGGAGCCTGGCAAAATTCACGCCCGACTGAGCTGGAACCCTTACTTCAGCCAAGTCAGTGCCGCCATCCAGCAGTTACTTAGTCCTCTGCCAGCCGGGGCCTGAGCAGACTACCCGCCAGCAAACCGCCATCCAGATTCAGCTCCGCACCATTGAGATAGCTGGCCTCATCCGAGGCCAGTAACACCGCCACGGCGGCTACCTCCTCCGGCCGACCAAAACGCTGCATCGGACAGTCCTGTACCAAGGCCTGCATCCGCGCTTGACGATCGGGCCCCTGCCCCAGCATGGGCTCCCACATTGGGGTTAAAATCGCCGCCGGATGGATAGAGTTGCAGCGAATCGCCAAACCTTGCTCAGCACAGTAGAGCGCCACACTTTTACTATGGTTACGCACCGCCGCCTTGGACGAGGCGTAGGCCGCCGCCCCAGGGATGCCTACCAGGCCGGAGCGGGAGGAGATATTAATAATCGATCCCGCCCCAGCTGGACGCATGGCGCGGATACCGTATTTACAGCCTAAAAAGACGCCATCCAGATTGGTGGCATGCACCGCCCGCCAAGCACTCAGGCTGGCATGCTCCGGGTCCTGCGGGGCCGTCTGCCCCTGTTCAAAACCGGTAATACCGGCATTATTGACCAGCACATCAAGCTGCCCGACCTGCGCCATCGCCGCCTGCCAGTCGCCTTCTTCGCGCACATCCAAATGCAGGTAACGGGCCCCTAACCGCTGTGCCAAGCGTTGCCCTGGCTCATCCTCGATATCCGTCAGCCATACCTTGGCCCCTTCCGCCACAAAAGCCTCAGCAATTGCGGCCCCTATGCCCTGGGCTGCCCCACTAATCAAGGCAACCTTGTTGGTTAGTCTTGTCATCCTGACCTCCTTTTGACATTGATCTGAATCCTGCACAGGGTAGTCACAGATTGGCCGAATATCCTCTTCACTTGGCTGATTGGCCTCTCCTGCCCGCTGCGCTGCCCAGCGATACTGAGGACAGATCAACCTTACCACCCTGGAGTCTGCGATGAGTTCCGCCGTTAGCCGAGTGCCCGCCGCCTGTGCCAGTGCTGCACTGGCCCACTTTGAAGCTTTGCTGGCCTTTGAAACCGATTGTTGGGATGTCCACCATGCCCTGAGCAACCAACGTCAGGACTTTGTGCTACTGGACGTACGGGGTGAGCAAGCCTTTGCCGCCGGCCACATTGGCGGTGCCATCAACCTGCCTCACTCACGTATCAACGCCGACAGTCTGGCGGCCTACCCCACCGATACCCTGTTTGTGGTGTATTGCGCCGGGCCCCACTGCAATGCCACCGAAAAGGCCGCCATCCGCCTGGCCAAGCTGGAGCGCCCGGTGAAGAAGATGATCGGCGGTGTCTGTGGCTGGTTGGATGAGGGCTTTAGCCTGCAACCTGCCGATCAGGCTTAAACAGAGGGGTCGAGGAGCAGCCAGGCTGCTCCTCCCTGGATTATTGCAGGGCTTTTACCCATTCATCCTCAATAAACCATTTCTGGTAGAGGCGGTCATAACTGCCATCGCCCTTAATCTGGCGTAAAAAGTTATTAAGAAAGTTCAGGAAGTCCGGATCGCCTTTGCGCACCGCCCAACCCAGGGGCTCATAGGTAAAGGGCTGGTCGAGATGCACCAGCTTGTCACCATGCAAAGCCTTGTAGAAGGCATTCAAGGGCAGGTCATAGATAAAAGCCTGAGCACGCCCGTTGATCACTTCCATCACCCCATCCGCCTCACTTTCAAAGACGCGGATTTGGGCCTTATCCAGCATCCGCTTGGCCACAATATCGCCGGTGGTGCCCAGCTTGGTGATGACAATATGTTCAGGTTGGTTCAGCTCCTGGAAACGGCTGACCTGCCCCTGCAAGGCCGGCGCCAAAAGCACAGACTGCCCCACCACCACATAGGGATCGGCAAAGTTAACCTGCAGATTGCGCTCAGGGGTAATGGTCATACCGGACATCAAAATATCGCACTTGTCCGTCAGCAACGCCGGAATGATGCCATCCCAGGCGGTATTCACCGGGGTAAACTTCACCCCCATCGCCTTGGCCATCATCTTGGCCAGATCAATATCAAAGCCGATGTCATCCCCGGCTTTGTTCTTCATCTCAAACGGCATATAGCCTGCTTCAAAACAGACCCGCAGGCTGTTATTGGCCAGAATGTTATCCAAGGTGGAGGCCGCCTGGGCACTCAGACTCGCCAGGCTCAGTGCTGCCGCCGCTAACCAGTTAGTGACTTTCATCGCTTACTCCTTCAGTTAAAAACGCAGGGACAGGCAGCTCACGCCACCATCGAGTTTCTGAAATTCCGAGGTGTTGACCTCCAGCACCTGATAACCCAGGGCGGCGACCTGTTGACGGGTATGCGGGTGGCCAGCCGGCATAATGACGTAGTCGTTCACCCAGATAGAGTTGGCGGCATAGGCTTCTGCAGCCGGTACGATAATGCGGTTGAAGCTGGCGAATTCCTCCCGATGCACAAACTCACCGGTAATCAGCAGATTGTTATGCTCCAGATAAGCCAGGCCGGTTTTCAGGTGCAGCATTTCCGCCATGGTCACCACCGAGCCGGTCATACCATAACGCTGCAAAATGGCGATCAACTGGGCGGCGCCCTCGGCATTGGTACGCGCCGACAGGCCAATATAAAAATGCTGACCGACCATCATCACATCTCCGGCCTCCAGGGTGCCGGGGGCTTCGATCTGCTCCAACTGTGGATAAAAGCGGGCTAATACCGGTGCCATTAAACCCGCCTCATCACGCCGACTCGGCGCACCCGGACGGGTAATGATGGCGCAGTGAGGGGTACAGAGCGCGACATCCTCAACAAAGCAGGAATCGGGAAAGGCTTCATCCGCCGCCAGCACGGTAATATCCACCCCGGTCTTCAGCAGGGCATCGGCATAATCGTGGTGCTGACGCAGGGCCAGGGCATAATCGGGCAGGCCCAGATTGGCCGCACTCAGGCCTTGCAGCATAGAGGACGCCGGCTGACGCAAAATACAGTGTTTAAACATGGCAGCTCCTAAAAAAACAGTGAAGTCATGCCTGTGTCTATCAACTGCCATGCCAACTTTTCGCCGCCACAGAAACCACTAACTCTTTGATTTTTATAGAGTCATGCACCAGCACCGTCATCACAGGCTAGCCTTTCCCCACAGCGAAAAGATGAAATATCGTCAATTGGCGAAAATTCGTCAGCCGATAGCATCAGGCTTTTACACTAATCAGCTGACTTTGCTTGCAGATTTGACGATTTTTCGTCAAGTTGGAGCCAACAAGGAGAATGACGATGACAGCTTCTGCTCCCCCTGCCAGTCTCGATAGCCTGCTGCAGCCCTGGCGTGAATTCCTCGATGCGCTGCAACTGCCGATTACCCTGATCGATCAACAGGGGCGTTTTCGCTACTTTAATCAGGCCAGCGCCCGTATCGATGGCACTCAACCAGAGGCAGTGCTGGGACGACACCTGCTGGAGGCCTGCCCCAGTCTCAGCGCCGACACCAGCACCCTGCTGCGCTGTCTGCAGGGGCAACGCTTTATCAACTGCCACCAGCGCTATAAAAATCCCCTCGGCCAGGTATTTGATTACCTGCATACCGCCCTGCCCCTGCAAAATGCCCAGGGGCAGATCGTCGGAGCAATTGAAGTTGGCCGGGATCTAAGCGATTACCGCCGTCTGACGGAACAGGTAGTGGACTTATCCGCCCGCTTAGGACGCCAACAGGATAGGCAGCCCGAGCTCGATATCATCAGTAAAGACGCGGCCATGCTGCAACAGCTGGCACATTTGGATGCCTGCGCCCGCACCGACGTGCCCATTCTGCTCTATGGCGAAACCGGCACCGGCAAAGAACTGTTTGCCCGTCGGGTGCAGCGCCATAGCCATCGGGCTGAGCAAGCCTGGATTACCCTCAACTGTGCCGCCATCCCCGCCACTCTGCTGGAAAGTACCCTGTTCGGCACCAGCAAGGGCGCCTTTACCGGTGCGGAAAACCGCCCTGGTCTCTTTACCCTGGCCGATGGCGGTACGCTGTTTTTAGATGAGCTCAACTCGATGCCAATCGAGCTACAAAGCAAGCTGTTGCGGGTGCTACAGGATGGCCGACTCACCCCCCTTGGCAGCGCCCGCAGTCAACAGGTTAATGTGCGGATCGTGGCGGCCTTGAATCAGCCACCCTGGGAAGAAATTCGCGCCGGACGTTTACGGGAAGATCTGTTTTATCGCCTCAATGTCGGCTTTATCCGCATTCCACCGCTACGCGAGCGGCGCCAGGATATTGCCCTGCTGGTACAGCACTTTATCGAGCGCTACGCCCCCGAGATTCGGCCCTCGGTACAGGGGGTAAGTGAGCCGGTGCTGGCGGAGCTGATGGCTCACTCCTGGCCCGGTAATGTACGTATGCTGGAGAACCTAATCCAGCGCAGTCTGCTCCTCAGCGAGGAGCAAAGCCCCTGGCTGAGCCGCGTCTATGGGTTGGATGAAGCCATTGCCGTCCCTGACAGCCACCATCAGCCTCAGGTCACTCCCTCTGCACCCGCCGCCACACACCCCAACCTAAGCCTGCCAGAACAACTCATCGCCCTGGAACGGCAATTGATACAACAGGCACTCAAGGATCAGCACGGGCATATTGGTAAGGCCGCAGAGCAGCTCGGCATTCCCCGCACCACCCTGCAATCCAAGCTGAAAAAGATGGAGCAGTCAGGCTTCCAGCAGTGAGCAGTCGAGCCAGTCACTGCTGTGGACAACATCGGCGTAGTCTTCCTGCATATTGGCGAGTGACAGGGCATGAATTTCCTCTGCCGGCCACCAGCGCCCACTCAAATCATGCTTACCGAAGGTAAAGCAGGCATCCGCCACCACCCGTACCTGGAAGCCACGGTTGGCGGCACTGCGTACAGTGGCCTCCACCGAGTTGTGGGTACTGACCCCGGCAATCACCAGGTGCTGCCAGCCGTGCCCGCGCAGCCATTCCTCCAGGCCGCTGTGGGTAAAGGCATCCGGCACTTTTTTATCCCACACGGTTTCCCCGTCACGGGGACGAAATGCCTCCTGGAACTCCACCCCCGACTGCTCTGGCCAAAAGGGCGACTCCGGCGAAGTAGAAAGGTGGCGCACATGCAACAGTGGCCAACGCTGCTGGCGCCAATGCTGCAGCAGCGCCGCCAAACGCTGCTCAGCATGAGGATTATTACGTGCGGGAAGGCTCGGCCAGCGCATTCCCTGCTGCATATCGATCAACACCAACACTGCCGCCATGGCCTTCCCCCTCGCTGAGACTGTGGATAAACCTTAGCTCATTAGTGCGGTCATTAAAGCGCAGGAGCAACATGTTATCTCTCGACCCTCAGCGGGTGCCTGCCACCTTTATATCTGGGTAAAGATTTCCGCTGCCGGCAAACGCGCTTTAGCCAGGGTAGCATTAAAGTCCTGTTCGGCACGGTATCCCAAGGCCACCACGGCAATAGCGGTAAAACCCTGCTCACGCAGACCGAACTCTGTATCCAGTGCTTTCATATCAATGCCTTCCATCGGCAGAGCATCAATTCCCAAGGCTGCCGCCCCCAGTAGCAGAGTACCCATATTGAGATAGACCTGTTTCTCCATCCAATGCTGGGCATCTTTTAAATCATGACGATGGATATTAACGAAGGTTGCCCGGGCGCCGCGCACCATTTCCTTGTGCGAAGGCTCCGCAAAACGTCCTGCCTGCTCCTCTGAGTCCAGCAGATGCTGCAGATACTCATCACTGATTTCAGTCTTGGCACAGAACACCACCACATGGGAGGCATTGAGTACCTTTGCCTCATTGAATTGGAAAAAGCCCTGGGTGCCCTTAGCCACCCGTGCTTTACCTGCTTCACTGCTGGCAATGACAAAATGCCAAGGCTGGGAGTTCACACTGGATGGACTCAAGCGCAGTAGCGACTGCAGCTGCTCAACCTGTTCCGCGCTGATTTTACGCGCAGGATCAAAGGCTTTGGTGGAATAACGGCTCAGGGCAATATCAGTCAGATTCACAACACACCTCATTGAATAAACTATGATCAACTCGTGGCTGCGTATAATATGGCTATTCTTATTTTCGACAAGTACGCACATTTTTGGCATATAGGCACAAAATGGATACTGTAAAACACACCCGTTATCAGGATTATGCCGGCGAAGCTTGCCCGGTAGAGGCCTCCCTGGAGCTTTTTGGCGGCAAGGGCAAAGGGATGATTCTGTATCATCTGATGAGCGGAACCCTGCGTTTTAATGAGCTGAAACGACGTTTAGGTGCCATCACCCAACGCATGCTGACCAAACAACTACGCGAACTTGAGCAAGTGGGCTTGGTGCATCGTGAGGTTTACCCCGAGGTGCCACCCAAGGTGGAATACAGCCTGACGGCCATGGGGCAGTCGCTGGGGCCGATCCTATTGGCGCTCAAACAATGGGGGGAGCAGCATGCCTTACCGCAACTCTGGCGGCTGCAACAGCCTTCTCAAGGTGATGATGATCACACCGACCAATAGGGAGGATCACCGAAGTAATCGGCAAAATAATCGATAAAGGCACGCACCTTGGGCGCTAACTGACGAGAACTGGGATAGAGCGCCCAAATGGCCGCTTGGCTGATGAGTGGATACTCCGTGAGAATACTGAGCAGCTCACCACGTTGCACATGCTGGTAGGCATTCCAACGGGAAATCTGAGCAATGCCAAGGCCCGCTACACAGGCATCACGCATGGCCTCACCATTATCCACCCGTAAACGTCCTTGGGTTTTCAGGGTCAATTCACCCTGCTCCGTACTAAAACTCCAGCTATCCAGACCAATCAGGTGAATACACTGGTGCTGTAACAGCTCCTGCGGGTGCGTGGGCACGCCTGCTCGTGCCAGATAGTCAGGGGCCGCGTAGAGTTGCCGATGGTCAGTAGCCAGCGCCCGCGCGACCAGAGTGGAGTCGGTCAGGCTGGAGTTACGGATCGCAATATCAAATCCACCACCCACCAGATCCACTTGGGTATCGGTCAAACGCATGTCCAGATGCAAATCAGGGTAACGCTGCAAAAAGCCAGGTAGTGCCGGAATCAGATGCATTCGCCCAAAGGAGGCAGGAGCGGTAATACGCAGGATGCCGCTCGGTCGACTCTGCCCCACCCCGACGGAAGTCAGAGCCGCCTCCACACTGGCCAGCACATCCTCGGCGTGCAGCAAGAAGGCCCGCCCCTCCTCACTCAATGCCACCTTGCGCGTGCTGCGATGGAGCAAGCGCACCCCCAAATCTTGCTCCAACTTGCTTAAATAATTGCTGGCCACCGCAGCCGATAGCCCTAACTCCTGCCCAGCCTGGCTAATGTTGTGGGTGGCCGCCACCCGGACAAACAGGCGCAAATGCTCAATATTCATCGCTTATTATCAATTTTTCATTGAAAGTAATTCCAAATTTAGCTCAATTATCAAATTCAATCTTGAGTAATAAGCTTGTCACTACCTAAACAAACTCAGCAAGAGACAGCACATGGCTTATTACTCCGTCCTCGAAGTCACCCCTACCCGTGATGCCTGGATTCCTGACTATCTGGAACCGGCTAACCGTCTCGTTGCCCAATATGGCGGCAAATATCTGGCACGTACCGCCAACCACCAACGTCTGGAAGGAGAAGGCCCGGCAGTCGCCCTGCGGATTGTGATTGAATGGCCAAGCAAAGAGGCCGCCATCGGTTTCATGCAAGACGAGCAATACCGCCCGCACTTGCAAGCCCGTACGGCCGGCTCCATCAGCCATCACTTTCTGATTGAAGGTAAAGACGACCTGAGCTAAGCCAACCGCATCCAAGGAATACGGTGATGAACACCTTTGCCACCATTAATCCGGCCTATAACCAGACCTTTCGTCCTAACCGCCTGAGTCTTGGGGTCATTTCCCCCTTGGAGTCTTATGCGGTAGGGGCCTTACCCAACCTGGAGCAGCATCTGCAACGGGTGCAGCAGGCAGAGCAGTTAGGCTTCGCGGCGATCTGGCTGCGCGACATCATTCTCAATGTCCCCAGCTTTGGCGATACCGGCCAGGGCTTTGATCCTTTTGTTTACCTCGGCTTTTTAGCCGCCCATACCCAGCGCATCGCATTGGGTGTCGGCAGCATTATTTTACCGCTACGCCACCCTGCCCACGTCGCCAAGGCCGCGGCCAGTGTCGATGCTTTATCCGGTGGACGTTTGTTACTGGGTATCGCCTCGGGTGATCGACCCGAAGAATATCCAGCTCTCAAACAAGACTTTGCTAACCGCAGTGCCGCCTTTCGCCACAGTTATGCCTATATCCGTCACATGGGCGAACCAACACCGCGTTTTGACAATGCCTGGGGACAGCTCAATGGCGAGCTGGATATGCTACCCAAGCCCCATGCTGCACGGTTGCCCTTGCTGATTACAGGAGCCAGTCAGCAAGCCCCCGCTTGGGTGGCAGAAAATGGTGATGGCTGGATTACCTACCCACGCGCCATCGCCACCCAAGAGCGCATCATTCATGACTGGCGCAGTCGGATTGCCGCTGCTGGGCTAGCCAACAAGCCAGCCATGCAATCGCTCTATATCGACTTACAAGATGACCCCAACGCCCCTGCTCGCCCTATTCACCTGGGCTTCAGTTCCGGGATCAACGCCTTGCGTCACTATCTCAAACAACTGGAAGGCATTGGCATCAACCACGTCGCCCTCAACCTGCGCTTTAATCAAGCAGAGACAGGCGCAACCCTCGAGCGTCTGGCCGCTGAACTCTTGCCAGACTTTCCGACCCTGCCGAACGATTAAGGGACTGCTTATGCGCAAAACAATCCTCATTACCGGCGCAACCGATGGCATTGGTCTGGCGCTAGCCAAGCGGTTGGCCAACGACAACCATCTGCTGCTCTTGCATGGCCGCAACGCGGAAAAGCTGGCTGCTATCCGTCAGCAACTGGCTTTCTCCCACGCTCAGATCGAAACCTATCAAGCCGACTTCTCGCGTTTAGATGAGGTGCAGCAACTGGCGGTGCAAATCCGTCAGCAGCACAGCCAGTTAGATGTATTGATCAACAATGCCGGCGTCTTTCGTACTGCCCAGCCCCATACGACCAGCGGTATTGATATCCGCTTTGTGGTCAACACCCTCGCCCCTTACCTGCTCACTCGCCTGCTTTGGCCATTACTGCATGCCAACAGCAGGGTACTCAACCTGTCCTCTGCAGCCCAGGCTCCGGTCGATTTGCAAGCCTTGCAGGGTCAACAGCATCCCACTGATGCCTTTAATGCCTATGCCCAGAGCAAACTGGCCATCACCATGTGGAATCACCATCTGGCCAGACAGCACCCGGATGGCCCCTTGTTGTTAGCCATTAATCCCGGCTCGTTGCTGGCCAGTAAAATGGTGCAAGAAGGCTTTGGCCTGCCCGGTAAGGATTTGAATATTGGCGCCCGTATTCTGCAACGGGCAGCACTTGAGGATGAGTTCCGTCAGGCGCAGGGGCAGTATTTCGATAATGATCTGGGCACATTCAACGACCCTCACCCCGATGCCCTTTCCCCCAGCAAAAATAAAGCGCTGGTTGAAGTGATCGACAAGGTTCTGGCACAACAGGGCCTTGCCGTTTAGGCTAGCGACCGTGTTCACTGAACGGGATGTTTGATCATGCAGGTACGCTTAAGCCACAGCGGTGATGCCGCCGCCCTGGCCCGCTTTTATCAGGACAATGCCGCCTTTTTGCAACCTTGGGAGCCACTACGCCCGGCGGGATTCCACCAGCTCAGTGCCTGGCAGGAGCGCTTGCAGCAGCGTGAGCAAGAGCAGCAACAGGGCCGGGGGGCGTATTTTGTTGCTTATCAAGATGAGCAGCTTATTGGCGTCTGCAATCTGAATAACGTTGTCCAGGGAGTGTTTCAGGCGGCGCATTTAGGCTATGCCCTGGCACAGTCGGCCCAGGGTCAGGGCAAGATGTTCAGCATCTGCCAACAGGTGTTGGATTACGGTTTTAACCCGTTAGGGCTGAATCGCATTATGGCCAATTACATGCCGCACAATCTGCGCTCTGCCCGCCTGTTGCAGCGCCTCGGTTTTGTCATTGAAGGCAAAGCCAGCCGCTATTTACAGATCAATGGCCGTTGGGAAGATCACATTCTGACCGCCAAACTCAATCCGGCCAGGCTATCTGAGTAAGGCCTAGGGCAAATACCAGACAAAAAAAACGCCGGCTAAGCCGGCGCTAAACAATTGCCCCCTCAGGCAAGACGGTTTTCAGTCTGAGGATCAAACAACACCGCTTTGCTCATATCGAACATCAGCTGCATGCTTTCTCCCACTGGCTTCTGGGAACGCGGTTCAATCCGCGCATCCACTTCCTGGCCATTCAGGCTGATTTCAATCAGGGTGTCGGCGCCAGTCGGCTCAGCCACTTCCACACGGCAATCCACCAAACGGCACAACGGCTCATCCTGACGATGTGGCATAACGTGGGTGATCTGCTCAGGGCGCAGACCCAACACCACCTGTTTATTGACATAGGCATCCAGGTTACCGGCAGCATGGGGCAACGGTAGAGTGAACAGCTGATCGGCATGATTACGCAGCTCCACCCCATAGCCCTGCTCCAGTTTCACCAGCGTGGTCTTGATAAAGTTCATCGCCGGGGAGCCCATAAAACCGGCCACAAACATATTGACCGGGTTGTCATAGATGTTTTGGGGGGTATCCAGTTGCAACACAACCCCATCACGCATTACCGCAATCCGATCCGCCAAGGTCATGGCTTCAATCTGGTCATGGGTCACGTAAACGATGGTGGTGCCCAGCCGCTGGTGCAGTTTCTTGATCTCGGTACGCATCTCTACCCGCAACTTGGCGTCTAGGTTGGACAGCGGCTCGTCAAACAGATAAATCTTCGGCTTGCGCGCCAGTGCCCGCCCCATCGCCACCCGCTGACGTTGGCCACCGGACAGCTGGGAGGGTTTACGATCCAGCAGATGTTCGATCTGCAGCATCTTCGCTACCCGCTCCACCTCCTGTTCACGCTCCTCTTTCGCCACCTTGCGGATCTCCAGACCAAAGGCGATGTTTTCCCGCACGGTCATGGAGGGATAGAGCGCGTAAGACTGGAACACCATGGCGATGTCGCGGTCTTTCGGTGAACGGTAGGTCACATCATCCCCACCGATACGGATACTGCCTTCGGTGATGTCGTCCAGGCCGGCGATAGCGTTCATCAGGGTCGACTTACCGCAACCTGAAGGGCCAACCAGAATCAGGAACTCACCGGAGTCGATACTGATATTGATGTCTTTGAGAATACGAACCTTGCCGTAGTCTTTGATTACATTAACGATATCCAGAGCAGCCATCGTGCTTACCTCTTAAAGCTGTTAACCCTTGACCGCTCCGGCGGTCAGACCACGCACAAAGTATTTACCCGCCAGCACATACACCAATAGTGTGGGCAAGGCGGCAATAATGGCGGCGGCCATGTCGACGTTATATTCCTTCACCCCGGTGGTGGTATTGACCAGGTTGTTCAACGCCACCGTCACCGGTTTGGTGTCGTGACCGGAGAACACCACCCCAAAGAGGAAGTCGTTCCAGATCTGCGTAAATTGCCAGATGATGCACACCACGATGATGGGCGCGGAAACCGGCAGCAGAATGCGCCAGAAGATCATGAAGAAGCCTGCGCCATCGAGCTTGGCAGCCAGTACCAACTCATTAGGAATACCGACATAGAAGTTACGGAAAAACAGGGTGGTAAAGGCAATGCCATACACCACATGCACCAACACCAAACCCGGGGTGGAGTTGGCCAGATTGAAGTAGCCCAGAGTTTGCGCCATCGGCAGCAAAATCACCTGGAAGGGGATAAAGCAACCAAACAGCATCAAACCGAAGAACAGATCACTCCCTTTAAACTTCCACTTGGTCAGGGCATAACCATTCAGTGCCCCCACCGCAGTGGAGATCAGCACCGCAGGCAAGACGATCACGAAGGAGTTCCAGAAGTACCCACCCACCCCTTCACAGGACACCCCGGTACAGGCTTCACTCCAAGCCTTAGTCCAGGCATCCAACAGAATTTCCTGGGGGAAGCTAATCAGGTTACCGCCACGGATATCCGCCAGGCTTTTTACCGAGGTGAATACCATCACAATTAATGGCAGCAGGTAGAAGGCCGCCGCACCCAGCAGAATACTGTAAATAATGACCCGGTTAGCGCGCTCACGCAGGGAGAAAGGACGTGCATTAGCCATTGCGCTTGCTCCTTAACTCGGAATACAGGTAGGGAACCAGCAGCGCCAGCACACCCGCCAACATCATGATCGCTGAAGCGGAACCCAAACCAATCTGGCTACGGGTAAAGGCATGGGCATACATAAAGGTCGCGGGCAAGTCAGTGGCATAGCCGGGACCACCGCCCGTTAAGGCCATGACCAGATCAAAGCTCTTGATTGCAATGTGGGCCAAAATCATCACCGCACTGAATACCACCGGACGCAGGCAAGGCAACACGATGCGCCAGTAGATGTAAGGCATGCTGGCACCATCAAGCTGGGCCGCCTTCACCATACTGGTATCGACACCACGCAGCCCCGCCAGGAACATCGCCATCACAAAGCCCGATGACTGCCACACCCCGGCAATGACGAGGGTATAGATCGCCATATCCGGATTCACCAACCAGTCGAAGGTGAAGTTTTCAAAGCCCAGGTCTTTCATCAGTTTTTCCAGACCCAGACCAGGATTCAGAATCCACTTCCAGGCGGTACCTGTCACAATAAATGACAACGCCATGGGATAGAGATAAATGGTACGGATGGCGCCCTCCTGGCGAATCCGCTGATCCAACAACACTGCCAGCAACGCTCCCAAGGCCAGACAGATGATCATAAACAAGCCGCCGAAGATCAGCAGGTTCTTGGCTGCTACCAGCCAGCGCTCATTGGTGAAAAGGCGCACATACTGTTCAAACCCTACAAAGTTGTAAGTCGGCAGCATGCGGGAGTTGGTAAAAGACAGCACGGCTGACCAGCCGATAAAGCCGTACACGAAGATCAGACTGACCAGGAAGGAAGGCGCCAGCACCAGCTTCGGCAACCATTCCTGCAAACGCACGTCCCAGCCAGGTTTTGCCTGGGTAGAAGCGGGCGCCACTGCAGCCTGTTTCAGGGCAGAGTTACGGGAGGACATCGTAAATCACCTTATTACTACGGGGGAGTGGCAGGCCCCTAAGGGCCTGCCGGAAGGCGGATTAACCCGCAGCCTTCACTGCCTTCAGCAGCTTCTCAGCAGCTTGCTCGGCAGTCATGTTGGCATCGTTAAAGAAGTTGGTGACCACGTCGTAGATCGCACCCTGTACATAAGACGAGGTGGACATACCATGGGCCATAGAGGGCACCAGGGTATTGCTCTTGGCGGTCGCAACGAAGTCATCCATCGACTTAGTCGCACAACTGTCGAAGTTGTCACGCTTGATGTCAGGACGGACAGGGATAGAACCCTTGTTGACGTTAAACACTTCCTGGAAGGTCGGCTCCATAATCAAACGAGCCATGGCCTTTTGCGCTGCTTCCTGGGCTTCAGTGGTAACCTGGAACATAGCAAAGGAGTCAATGTTGAAGGTGTAAGCATTCTCAGTACCAGGCACGGCTACGCAGAGGAAATCTGTGCCAGCTGTTTTGCCTGCAGCAGTGAATTCACCCTTAGCCCAGTCACCCATGATCTGGAACGCCGCCTTACCATTGATCACCATCGCCGTGGCCAGGTTCCAATCACGACCAGGGGCGTCCGGATCCATGTAATCTTTCAGGCGCTTGAAGGTAGCCAGCACCTTGACCATGGTCTCACCGCCCAGGGCATCATCATCCAGCTCAACGAAGGCTTTGTTGTAAAACTCCGCTCCACCGATGGAGAGGGCAACCGCCTCAAAAATAGTGGCGTCTTGCCAAGATTGGCCACCGTGCGCCAGGGGGATGTAACCTGCGGCTTTGATTTTGTCTGCCGCGGCAAAGAAGTCATCCCAATTGGAAGGCACACCGTCCACACCCGCAGCCTTCAATACCTCGGGGTTGGCCCATACCCAGTTGACCCGGTGAACGTTTACCGGTGTCGCTACATAGCGATCCTTATACTTCATGACGTCAGCCACCACGGGAGGTAGCAGCTCATCCCACTTGTTCTCCGCAGCAACACCATTCAGGTCACCGAGGAAGCCCAGCTCACCCCACTCCTGAATATCAGGGCCTTTGATTTGCGCGGCAGTGGGAGGGTTACCGGATACAGCACGGGATTTCAGCACGGTCATGGCACTTTCACCACCGCCACCGGCGACCGCGAAGTCTTTCCAGGTATGACCTTCTTTTTCCAGTAGATCTTTCAGCACGGCAACGGACTTGGCTTCACCACCAGATGTCCACCAGTGCAGAACCTCTACTTCACCAGCTTGTGCTTGCACGGAAGTTAGACCACTGATTGCCAGGGCCAGTGCAACGGGCTTGAATACTTTCATTGAGGAAACCCCTATTCATTTTTTTTGTGAGGGATACACATCCACTTTGGATGTCATCCCAACATAGTTTCGGGGCAGGCAGAACACACGTTATATAAACCTACGTAGTTTTAGCGCTTTATTACCAACTTGTAATATTTGTCCGCACAACTTCAGTCAGTAACCACTTACCCTCTTGGGAAAAGCCCAGGGTAGCGATAAACTTAGCAGCACCAGCGCCTGTCAGTCGGCAAGCGCCCAGCATCGACCAAGAGGGGTGAACACACCCCCCAGCGAAGACAGAAAAGGATCACCCCATGCCACTCTCCCGCGACGCCGCACTCAATATCGCCAAGGTTCTGAGTGAAGCCTTGCCTTACATCCAGCAATACGTTGGCAAAACCATCGTGGTCAAATATGGCGGCAATGCCATGATTGACGAAGAGCTGAAGAACGCCTTTGCCCGTGACATCGTGATGATGAAGCTGGTCGGCATCAACCCCATCGTGGTGCATGGTGGTGGCCCACAAATCGGTGACCTACTAGCCAAACTGAACATTGAGTCCAAGTTTGTTGGTGGTATGCGGGTAACCGATGCCGCAACCATGGACGTGGTGGAAATGGTACTGGGCGGTCAGGTAAACAAGGATATCGTCAACCTGATCAACCACAACGGCGGCCGCGCGATGGGCCTGACCGGTAAGGATGCCCGTTTGATTGTGGCAAAAAAACTCAAAGCCACACACAAAACCCCTGAGATGCAGGCGCCGGAAATTATCGACATCGGCCATGTGGGTGAAGTGAAGCACATCAATGTCGATGTCCTGAATCTGCTGGTGGCCAGCGACTTTATCCCCGTAATCGCCCCCATTGGCGTCGATGAGCAGGGCCAATCCTACAACATCAACGCTGATCTGGTTGCCGGTAAAGTGGCGGAAGCGCTGAAATGCGAAAAGCTGATTCTATTAACCAACATCGCTGGACTGCTGGATAAGCAAGGTCGGGTGATGACCGGTCTCAGCCTGGCAGATGTCGACGCCCTGATTGAAGACGGCACCATTACCGGCGGCATGCTGCCGAAAATCGGTTGCGCCCTGGATGCGGTACGCAATGGGGTTAAACGTGCGCATATCATTGATGGCCGGGTTGCCCATGCCACCTTGCTGGAAATGTTTACCAATGAGGGTGTTGGCACCCTGATTACCAACGAACACCTCTAATAGCCCATATGACCTGCCCCCACCGGGGGCAGGGCTAGCACAGGAATGACTCAGGCATGAGTGACACGGCCAAACCCCGCAAAGGCGAAGCGAAACAGCGTATTCTCGAAGCCCTCGCTCGGATGCTGGAGCAGGATCCCCAGGGACGTATTACCACCGCGGCGCTGGCCAAAGAGGTAGGAGTAACCGAGGCGGCCCTGTACCGCCACTTTCCCAGCAAAACCCGGATGTTTGAAGGCCTGATCGACTTTGTTGAAGAAAGCCTCTTTTCCCGCATCAACCTGATTCTGGAGCGGGAAAGCCACACCCCGCACCGGGTACAGCAAATCCTCACCCTGGTGCTCGCCTTTGCCGAGAAAAACCCAGGACTAGCGGTGCTGCTCACCGGCGATGTACTGGCGGGAGAGCACGAACGTCTGCATCAGCGCATCCGCCAGGTGTTTGACCGTATCGAAACCCAACTGCGACAAATTCTGCGTGAAGCAGAACTGCGCGAACAACTGCGCACCCTCAAGCCTCCCAGTGTTTGCGCCAGCCTGTTACTAGCGGTAATAGAAGGAAAACTGCGCCAGTTTGTTCGCTCCCAATTTGAGCGCAACCCCACTGAACACTGGCCGGAGCAATGGGTACTGCTCAAGGCGCCACTGCTGTGGCCAGTCAAGCCTGAAGCCGAAGCCGAAGCCGAAGCCGAAGCCGAAGCCGAAGCCGAAGCCGAAGCCGAAGCCGAAGCCGAAGCCGAAGCCGAAGCCGAAGCCGAAGC